>CAVWKN010000020.1:0-398195 GCA_963755585.1 uncultured Alphaproteobacteria bacterium | reverse complement strand
AGGCAGGTCGAGCTCAAACGCGCACCGGGCACGGAGGGGCAGCTGATCGAGGGACCCGCGGTGTCCCCGGCCTGAAGTTTGCGCCAAACGGAACGTGCGCGTGCAGACAATCCGTGCTATGCAACCGGGACGGGCAACGTATATTTCTGTCCATATGACTGACGCGAGGTTGTTTCACCAAACTTCAGGAGGCTGGCCATGCCGACAAAGATCGTGGACCTGTCTGCGCGCTCGGAAATCATAAGAGACGAGCCGTTTCATGTGCACTTCTGGGAGTGCACGCCGCAGGAATTCTTGGCGTATCTGGGGACGCCGCGAAAATTTCTCTCCGCCATGGGCATCAAGATTCCCGCCGACTGTCGGATCGAGACAACGATCGAGAACAACGATTGGCTGGGCGATCGGGCGCCCAACTTCAAGAGCGACAATGGCCCCGTGATCATCTGCAACGTCGGCGGGGGAAACATCGCCCGGGGAGTCTATCGGGTGGTGAGCTATGCGCCACGACCACACCACCATCGGGAAATTCAAGAAGGACCTGCTCCACGCGCCGAACGAGCAGGAAAAGAGAAGCTAGTGAGCCGCTGACGTCCTGTCGCGGAGGCGGAAATGGCTCACCACACAATCCTGATCATACGCCATGCCGACAAGCCGGAACTTGGAGGGGACGAGGGGGTCGACGCCACCGGCCTGCCCGACAAGAGGTCGCTGACGCCGCGCGGCTGGCAACGGGCAGGGATATGGACCGAGCTGTTCGCTCCATCGCTCGGCCAGTCGCGTGTGCTGCCGAAGCCGACGGCGATATTCGCCTCCGCCCCGGCCAGCAAGGCCGAAATCGCCGCCGGCAATGGCGGCAGCAAGAGCCGGCGCCCGCTCGAGACGATAAATCAGCTTGCGGTGAAGCTCGGCATCGATGTCGACCTGCATTTTGCCAAGGGCCAGGAAGCCGATCTGGCGGCGGCGATCTCACGGATCGACGGCGTCACGCTGGTCTGCTGGCAGCATGAAGACATCGCAGACATCGCGAACGCGCTCAGCCCGAAGCCAAAAGGCATTCCCGACAAATGGCCGGGAGACTGCTTCAACGTCGTCTTTTGCTTCGAGCGATCCGACAGCGCTTCGCCCTGGAGCTTCCAGCAATTCGTGCCGGTGATGCTGAAGGGCGATCGATCCACGCCGCTCTAGCGGCTCGACGCGGAGCCGGCCAGGAGGCTGAGAAGAAAGAGGATCAGCGCAGGCTGGCGTTGATGCGGTCGAGCGCTGACGGGCCGGGGCAGAGATCGGGCGTATCGAGCGTGTTGAGCGGCGCCTCGACCGTATTGAGATGGTGGTGCAGGTCCTTGGGCGTCGGATCGACGTACAGGAGACCGGTCACGACCTCGCCCGAGGCCAGGCCCTCCTGGACGCGCTTCATGGCGGCGATCTTGTCGGCGGGGTCGTACTCCTCGCCCAGCTTGCGCAGGCGCAGGATCGAGCCGTCGTGCTGCTGCACCGTCGTCAGCGTGCCGGGATCGTACTGGGTGGTGATCTCCTCGCGGCCCTCGATGAAGTCGATGCGGTTCAGCGCCTCGTTGTGCTCGCGCACATAGTCGTAGCTCTTGGTCGAGCCCGAATGGTTGTTGAAGGCCACGCAGGGGCTGACGACGTCGAGGAAGGCCGCGCCCTTGTGATCCATCGCCGCCTTGATCAGCGGCACGAGCTGGTGCTTGTCGCCCGAGAAGGAGCGGCCGACGAAGGTGGCGCCCATCAGGATGGCGAGCGAGACGAGGTCGATCGATTCGTCGGAATTGGCCACGCCCTTCTTGCTGATCGAGCCCTTGTCGGCGGTGGCCGAGAACTGACCCTTGGTCAGGCCGTACACGCCGTTGTTCATGACGATGTAGGTCATGTTCACGCCGCGGCGCATGATGTGGGCGAACTGGCCGAGCCCGATCGAGGCCGAATCGCCGTCGCCCGACACGCCCATGTAGATCAGGTCGCGGTTGGCGAGGTTGGCGCCGGTCATCACCGAGGGCATGCGGCCGTGCACGGTGTTGAAGCCGTGGCTAGCCCCCACGAAATAGGTCGGCGCCTTGGACGAGCAGCCGATGCCGGAGAGCTTGGCGACCTGGTGCGGCAGGATGTCGAGCTCGTAGCAGGCCTGGATGATGGCGGCGCTGATCGAATCGTGGCCGCAGCCGGCGCACAGGGTCGAGACCGCGCCTTCGTAGTCGCGCCGCGTGTAGCCGGCCTTGTTCTTGACCAGCGAGGGATGGTGCAGCTTGGGCTTGGCGATGTAGGTCATGATGCGGCTTTCTCGAAGGAAACCACTTTGAACTGGCCGAGCTTCTTGGCGATGTCGGCGGCGATGAAGCGCGCCGTTATCGGCGTGCCGTCATAGTGCAGGACGGGGACGAGCTTGCGCGCGTCGAGCGTGAAATCGCTCATCAGCATGGTGCGGAGCTGTCCGTCGCGGTTCTGCTCGACCACGAAGACCTTGTCATGCTCGTGGATGAAATCCTCGACCGCCTGGGCGAACGGGAAGGCGCGAACGCGCAGCGCATTGACGTGATGGCCGTCGGCCTCGAGATGGTCGAGCGCCTCGGCCATGGCCGGGCTGGTCGAGCCGAAATAGATCACGCCGTAGCGCGTCGGCTTGGGCGCCGAGTAGCGCAGCGGCTGCGGCGTGATCCGGGCGGCGGTGGCGAACTTCTTCTGCAGCCGCTCCATGTTGCGGACATAGACCGCGCCTTCCTCGGAGTAGCGCGCGTATTCGTCCTTGGTCGTGCCGCGGGTGAAGTACGAGCCGCGGGACGGATGCGTGCCGGGATAGGTGCGGAACGGGATGCCGTCGCCGTCGACATCGAGGTAGCGGCCGAAATTCTTGCCGGCGTCGAGCTCTTCCGCCGTCATCACCTTGCCGCGATCGTAGGCGCGTGACTCGTCCCACTTGAAGGGCTGGCAGAGGCGATGGTTCATGCCGATGTCGAGGTCGGTCATGACGAACACCGGCGTCTGCAGCCGGTCGGCGAGGTCGAGCGCCTCGGCCGTGAAGTCGAAGCACTCCTTGGGATCCTCGGGGAACAGCAGCACGTGCTTGGTGTCGCCGTTGGAGGCGTAGGCGCAGCTCAGGAGGTCGGACTGCTGCGTGCGCGTCGGCATGCCGGTCGACGGGCCGCCGCGCTGCACGTTCACGATCACCGCCGGCACCTCGGCGAAGGCGGCCAAGCCGATGAACTCGGTCATCAGCGAGATGCCGGGGCCCGACGTGCTGGTGAAGGCGCGCGAGCCGTTCCAGCCGGCGCCGATCACGATGCCGATCGAGGCGAGCTCGTCCTCGGCCTGGACGATGGCGTACTTGGCCTTGCCGGTCTCCTTGTCGTGGCGGAGCTTCTTGCAATGGGCCTGGAAGGCTTCGGCGAGCGACGAGGACGGCGTGATGGGATACCAGGCGCATACCGTGGCGCCGCCATAGACCGCGCCCAGGGCGGCGGCGTTGTTGCCTTCGACGAAGATGCGGTCGCCGACATTGTCGGATCGGCGCACCTTCAGCTTCACCGCATCGGGATCGCCGTGCTGCTTGACCCAGTCGCGGCCGAGATTGAGCGCCTTGACGTTGGAATCGAGGAGCTTCTCCTTGCCCTTGAACTGCTCGCCGAACAGCCGCTTGATCTCCTCGGGATCGATGTCGAGCAGCACCGAGAGGGCGCCGACATAGATGATGTTCTTGAACAGCTGGCGCTGGCGGGCGTCGGTGTAGGTGGCGTTGGTGATGGCGGTGAGCGGCACGCCCACGATGTTGATGTCTTCGCGGAACATCGACGACGGCATCGGCTTGGTGCTGTCGTAGAACAGGTAGCCGCCGGGCTCGAGTTCCTTGACGTCCTCGGCCCAGGTCTGCGGGTTCATGGCGACCATCATGTCGACGCCGCCGCGCCGGCCGAGATAGCCCTTCTCGGTGACCCGCACCTCGTACCAGGTCGGCAGCCCCTGGATGTTCGAGGGGAAGATGTTGCGCGGGCTGATGGGCACGCCCATGCGCAGGATGGCGCGCGCGAACAGTTCGTTGGCGGAGGCCGATCCGGAACCGTTGACGTTCGCGAACTTGACGACGAAATCGTTAACGGCGGCTAGTGCTTGCGGCATACCTGCTCCGCTTGGGTCATTTCCATGTAGTACTTGCGCATGTCCCACGCGCCGGTCGGGCAGCGCTCGGCGCACAGCCCGCAATGCAGGCAGACGTCCTCGTCCTTGGCCATGATGCGGCCGGTCTTGAGGTCGTTGCCGATATAGATGTCCTGCGTCGGGTTGAGCGCCGGCGCCATCAGGCGGGTGCGCAGGTCCTTTTCCTCGCCGTTCTCGGTGAAGGTGATGCAGTCCATCGGGCAGATGTCGACGCAGGCGTCGCACTCGATGCACAGCTGGCCGGTGAACACCGTCTGCACGTCGCAGTTCAGGCAGCGCTGCGCCTCCTTGAAGGCGAGCTTGACGTCGAAGCCCAGCTCGACCTCGGTCATGATGTCCTTCAGCGCTTCCTGCTTGGCGCGGTGCGGGACCTTCAGGCGGTGGTCGATGGTGGGCGCGTTGTCGTAGCTCCACTCGTGGATGCCCATCTTCTGGCTGACGATGTTGACGCCGGGCGCCGGCCGATCGTCGAGGTCCTCGCCGCAGAACATCTTGTGGATGGAGATCGCGGCGTCATGGCCGTGCGCGGCCGCCCAGATGATGTTCTTGGGGCCGAACGCGGCGTCGCCGCCGAAGAACACGCGGGGTTCGGTGCTCTGGAAGGTCTGCTCGTTGAGCTTGGGCAGGCCCCATTTGTCGAACTCGATGCCGGCGTCCGCCTCGATCCACGGGAAGGCATTCTCCTGGCCGATCGCCACCAGCACGTCGTCGCATTCGTGATGCTGGTCGGGCTCGCCCGACGGGACCAGCGAACGGCGGCCCTTGGCGTCGTACTCGGCCTTGACCTTCTCGAACAGCACGCCGGTGATCCGGCCGTTGTCGTGCGTGACTTCCTTCGGCACGAGCATGTTCAGGATGGGGATGTCCTCGCCCATCGCGTCTTCCTTCTCCCAGGGAGACGCCTTCATCTCCTCGAAGCCGGAACGCACGATCACCTTCACGTCCTCGCCGCCCAGGCGGCGGGCGGTGCGGCAGCAATCCATCGCGGTGTTGCCGCCGCCCAGCACGATCACCCGCTTGCCGACCTTGCTGATGTGGCCGAACGAGACCGACGACAGCCAGTCGAGGCCGATATGGATGTTGGCTGCGGCTTCCTTGCGGCCCGGCACGTCGAGATCGCGGCCGCGCGGCGCGCCTGAGCCGACGAAGACGGCGTCGAAGCCTTCGGCCAGCACCGCCTTCATCGAGTCGATCTTCTTGTGACGGAACTCGATGTTGCCGATGTCGGTGATGTAGCCCACTTCCTCGTCGATCACCGATTCCGGGAGACGGAAGTGCGGGATCTGGGTGCGGATGAAGCCGCCCAGCTTGGGATCCTGGTCGTAGATCACGATCTCATAGCCCAGCACGGCGAGATCGCGCGCCACGGTGAGCGAGGCGGGGCCGCCGCCGATGCAGGCGATGCGCTTGCCGTTCTTCTCCGGCGCCTTGGGCATGCTGGCCTTGATGCCGTCGTCGTCCTTGAAGTCGGCGGCGACGCGCTTGAGGCGGCAGATCGCGACCGGCTCCTTCTTGCCGTTCACCAGGGTCTCGTCCTCGACCCGGCTGCGTCGGCAGGCCGGCTCGCAGGGACGGTCGCAGGTGCGGCCGAGGATTCCCGGGAAGACGTTGGACTTCCAGTTGATCATGTAGGCGTCGGAGTATCGCCCGTGGGCGATCAGCCGGATGTACTCGGGGACCGGGGTGTGGGCGGGGCAGGCCCACTGGCAGTCGACGACCTTGTGGAAGTAATCCGGATTCTTGATATCGGTCGGCTTCAACGAAAACTCCAGGCGCCCATTTGCCGATGGTTGGCAGCGGCCGGGTAAATGACGGTTTAGAATACCGCATATGGGTCGCGCATTGGGGATATTTGGAGGCGTTACGTCAAGGTTTCTGTGGCTTAACCGGTTGCTTCGCCACAATAAATCCCCACTGATGAAAGGGCTTTGTCAGGAGTTGGGCGCGCGCTGTCGATAAGCGCTGGGCGAAGTTCCGGCAGCGCGGCGGAACATGGCGCTGAAGGCGCTGACGCTGTCGTAGCCGAGATCGAGCGCCACCTGGGTCACGGACGCGCCGCTGCCCAGCCGGCCCATGGCCTCGAGCACGCGCGCCTGCTGGCGCCAGGCGGCGAAGCTGAGGCCTGTCTCGCTCTGGAAAAGTCGGGCCATGGTGCGCTCACTGGCATGCACAGTGTGTGCCCATTCGCCCAAGGTGCGCCGGTCGCCCGGCTCGTCGAGCAGGGCTCGGCAGAGCACCGTGAGGCGCTTGGAGTGCGGCATCGGCAGGTGAAGTTTCAGGACCTGCGAGCCGTGCAGCTCGTCCAGGAGAAGGGCGACCAGGTGGCCCGCCGGGCCGTCTTCGTCGTACTGCAGCGGCAGTTCCGTTGCCCGCACGATCAGTTCGCGCAAGAGCGGCGAGATCTGCAGCACCCGGCAAGCAAGCGGCATCGCGGCGGCCGCATCGTCGCGCAGATAGAGCGTGCGCATGGTGACCTGGTCGAGCATCTCGATGCCGTGCACGGTTCCCGCCGGCATCCAGAGCGCACGCTGCGGCGGCACGACCCACATGGCCTGGCTGGTGATCACGCGCATCGTGCCGGCGGGCGCGTAGATCAGCTGGGCACGCTCGTGGCTGTGCGGCTCGATGACGAAATCCCGTGGCAAAGTCCTTGGGCATGGCCGCTACCGCGCGGGGTACATGCTGGTAGTCCGCCGGGTTCGTCGACTTTTGGCCGTTTTGCGACATAGATTGTCAGTTTAGCGCAAGACAGACAAAAAACAATAAGTAGGTTCTATGGCGCCCGATTATTCGATGAGCCCAGCCATGAGCCACGCCAGCCCGACCTCCATCCTGCTCAACATCGGCCACGCCATGGATCACTGGATCCTGGTGGTGTTCGCCTACAGCTGGGGCGTCATCGCCGGCGTGTGGGGCGTCGAATGGACCGAGCTCACGCCGTTCAACTACGGCGCGCTGTTCATGTTCGGCGCCGGCTCGATCGTGAGCGGCCGGCTGGGCGATCATTGGGGCCGCTGGATCATGATGGTGATCTTCTTCGCCGGCATGGGCGTCTCGGCGATGGTGATCGCGCTCTGCACCAACAAGTGGCAGATCGGCGCCGCGCTCACCCTGATGGGCGCCTTCGCCTCGATCTACCATCCGGTCGGCATCCCGATGCTGGTGCAGAAGGCCAAGAATTTCGGCTTCACCATCGGCCTCAACGGACTCGCGGGAAACATGGGCATCGCCATCGCGGCGGGCGTCTCGGTCTATATCGCCCAGCGCTTCGGCTGGCAGATGGCCTTCGTCCTGCCCGGCGTGATCTGCCTGATCTCCGCCGTGGCCTTCGTCCTGCTGGTGCCGCGCGAGGAAGAGGCGCCGGCCAAGCGCAAGCAGAAGATGAACGACCTGCCGCCCGGCGTGATGGCGCGCGTGTTCGCCATCATGACCTTCACCGCGGTGAGCGGCAGCATCATCTTCAGCTTCACCACCAACGGCAACGGCGAGCTGCTGCGCGAGCGGGTGAAGGGCGTGGTGCAGGATCCGGCCGAGCTGGCGGCCATGCTGTTCGTGATCTTCTCGCTGGCCTCGCTGGCCCAGCTCGTGGTCGGCAAGCTGATCGACCGCTTCCCGCTCAAGACCGTCTACGTGCCGATCCTGCTGCTGCAGGTGCCGCTCTTCCTGATCGCCTCCCAGGTGCAGGACTGGGCGCTGTTCGTCACGGCGATCGGCTTCATGCTGCTGGTGTTCGGCGCCATCCCGTTCACCGACGCCATGGTCGTGAAGTACATCGACGACCGCATGCGCAGCCGCGTCACCGGCGCCCGCCTGGCGATCGGCTTCGGCGTCAGCTCCTTCGTCGTGGCGCTGCTGGGCCCGAGCGTGAAGGCGGCGGGCTTCCCGACCTTGCTGATGGCCCTGGCGGTCGTGGCGTTCTGCTCGTTCCTCGCCATCTCGATGCTTCCCGGCGAGCACGAGATGGGCAAGGCGGCGCTGAAGCCCGCAGAGTAAAACGCGCGGCCCGCCGCGCGTTGTGCGGCGGTCGGTCGTTTGCGATCCTGCCGGCAATCAAGTTGGGGTGGGATCATGCTCAAGAGACGCACTGTGCTGGCGGCAACCGCCGGCTGGACCATCGTCGGCGCCTCCGCCGTGCGCGCCCAGGCGTGGCCCAGCCAGCAGGTCAAGATCGTGGTGCCCTACATTCCGGGCGGCGCCACCGACACCGCGGGCCGCGTCGTCGCCGAGAAGTTCGGCGCGCTGCTGGGCCAGCAGGTCATCGTCGAGAATCGCGGCGGCGGCAACACCATCATCGGCATGGAAGTGGTCGCCAAGTCCAAGCCCGACGGCCACACGCTGCTGCTCGGCACGACGACGCTCGCCACCAATGCGGCGCTCGGGCTGAAGCAGCCCTTCGATCCGCTGAAGGACTTCCAGCCGATCTCCACCATCGCCGACATTCCCGACATGATCGCCATCAACAAGGACCTGCCGGCGAAGAACTACGCCGAGTTCGCCGAATGGGTGAACAAGCAGCCCGAGCGCGTGCGCTTCGCGACCTCGGGCATCGGCAATCAGCCCCATCTGTGGGCCGAGCTGTTCAAGGCGCGCAACAAGCTCAACATGGAGGTCGTGGGCTACAAGGGCTCGGCCGACGCCATTCGCGATGTCATGGGCGGCCACGTGCCGATGGTCTGCGACGTCGTCCTGCCGACCGGCACGCACGTCACGGGCGGACGCCTGACCGGCATCGTCGTCGCCTCTGCCGAGCGCTCGCCGATGTGCCCGGACGTGCCGACGGTGGTCGAGATCGGCATGCCGGACATGGTGAGTGCGGTGTTCTACGGCGTGGCCGGGCCGGCCGGCATCCCGCGGCCGGTGGTCGATCGCCTGAACGCGCTCTGCCTCGAGACGGTCAAGGATCCCGAGGTGAAGAAGAAGTTCGCCGAGCTCGGCTTCTTCACCACCGGCTCGACGCCCGAGGCCTATCTCGAGAAACTGAAGTTCGAGACCGAGCGCTGGACCAAGGTGGTCAAGGACAACAACATCAAGGTCGAAGGCTAGGGCGCACGGCGCGCGCTACTGCCGCTTTTTGTCCATGGCGCGGACCAGAAGCTTCTTCAGGTCCGCGGCGCTCAACCGGTCGAGCCGCGCCAGCACCATCGGGTAGCCGAGGTAGTGGTCGGTGACGAAGAAAGTCTGCGGGTCGGCCTGCAGCAGGTGATCGCGCGTCTGGTCGCCGACCTTGAGCACGATCGAGCAGCCGTCCTGGTGCAGGCGCGCCAGCAGCTTGCCGCGATGGCGCCAGGCGGGCGTGCGGTAGGACGTGCCTTCCTCGACGTCGGGCAACGCGCGCGCCACGCGCCGGATCATCGGGAGGGAGAGCTTGCGTCGGGCCATGGCTCGCCCGCAGAGTGCGCGGCGGGAGAGAGAAGGGGAAGCAAAATGGCGGCAGAGTCAGCCGTTCCGGTTCCGGCGTCGCATCTCGACGTCGCGCGCGATGCCGAGCCCGCGACCCGGGCGGCCAATGCGGCGATGTTGGCCAGGCTGCCGTTCGGCGAGGTCGCCGACTTCGAGGCGGCCAAGCGCGGCCTGATCGCGCCGGTGCCCGAGGGCATGGTGCGCACCGACAAGGGCACCGTGCTGTGGAACCTCGGCGAATATGCCTTCATCGACGGCGCGCTCGCGCCGGCGACGGTCAATCCCAGCCTGTGGCGCATGGCCCGCCTCAATCTCGCCAACGGCCTGTTCAAGGTCACCGAGCGTCTCTACCAGCTGCGCGGCTTCGACATCTCCAACATGACGGTGATCGAAGGCGACAGCGGCGTGATCCTGATCGATCCGCTCACCACCGCCGAGGTTTCGCGGGCCGCCCTCGCGCACTATTTCGCGCACCGTCCGAAGAAGCCGGTCGTGGCCGTCATCTACACCCACAGCCACGTCGATCACTATGGCGGCGTGCGCGGCGTGGTCGACGAAGCCGACGTTCTGGCCGGCAAGGTGCCGGTCATCGCGCCGGCCGGATTCATGGAGGCGGTGTCGGGCGAGAACGTGCTGGCCGGCATGCCGATGGCGCGGCGCGCGCAGTTCCAGTTCGGCACCATGCTGCCGCGCGGGCCGCGCGGCCAGGTCGATGCCGGACTGGGCAAGGGCATCGCGCGCGGCACGCCCGGCCTGATCGCGCCGACCAGAAGCATCGTGCAGCCGGTCGAGGAGCATACGATCGACGGCGTGAAGATCATCTTCCAGCTCGCGCCCGAGACCGAGGCGCCGGCCGAGATGCACATGTTCTATCCCGAGCTCCGCGTGCTCAACATGGCGGAGAACGCCTGTCCGCTGCTGCACAACTTCATCCCGCTGCGCGGCGCCGTGGCGCGCGACCCGCGCATCTGGGCGAAGTACATCGGCGACGCCATCGCGCTCTACGGCGCCGACACCGAGATCCTGATCGGCCAGCACCATTGGCCGACCTGGGGCAGGGAAGCCGTGCTCGACCATCTCGAAGCGCAGCGTGATCTCTACAAGCACATCCACGACCAGACCCTGCGCTACATGAACAGGGGCTGGCGGCCGGCCGAGATCGCCGAGGCGATCGACCTGCCGCCGGGCCTGGCCGAGCGCTGGTCGGCGCGCGGCTACTACGGGTCGGTCAGCCACAACGTGAAGGCGGTCTACCAGCGTTATCTCAGCTGGTACGACGGCAACCCCTGCAATCTCCACGCCCTGCCGCCCGGACCCGCGGCAGCCAAGCTCGTCGAATACATGGGCGGCGCCGCCGCGGTGATGGCCCGGGCCAAGGCCGACTTCGCCAAGGGCGAATACCGCTGGGTCGCCCAGGTGATGAAGGAGGTCGTCTACGCCGAGCCGGCCAACATCGAGGCGCGCGCGCTCTGCGCCGATGCGCTGGAGCAGATGGGCTACCAGGCCGAGTCGGCGACCTGGCGCAACGCCTTCCTGTACGGCGCCCAGGAGCTGCGCCACGGCGTGTTCCAGCTGCCGGCGCGCATCGCCATGGGCGCCGACACCCTGGCCGGTCTCACCAACGACGTGTTCTTCGACATGATGGCGATCCGCCTCGATCCGGCGAAGGCCGCCGGACGGTCGATGGTGATCAACTGGCATTTCACCGATCGTAAGGAGAGATTGGCGCTCACCCTCAGCAATTGCACCCTGACCCATCGCCTGGGCGAGTGGTCGGATGCGGCGGCCGCCTCGATCACGACGACGCGCGGCACGCTCGATGCCATCGTGCTGGGCAAGCTCAAGGTGCCGGACGCGCTGGCGTCGGGCGCGCTCAGGATCGAGGGCGACCCTTCCCAGCTCGCAGCGCTGTTCGCCATGTTCGACCAGCCCTCGGGCCTCATGTTCGACATTCTCACTCGGGGTGAAGGCCGGCCCTGAAAGCCCGCAGCGCTTGACATCGGCCGGCCCGCCCCCTGTGATGCCGGCAATAAGACGCATAAGCGCTTAACGGTTCTCCAGGGAGGACTTGATGTCCAAGAGCAAGATCGCCCGTTTTGCGGGCGGGGTGTTGGCTGCCGTTGCAGCATTGGGTCTGGCGGCTGTCGCCCAGGCCCAGGAAAAGAAGATCAAGATCGGCGTCGTCTACGACCTGACCGGCCCGTTCGCGGGCGGCGGCTCGGAACTGCAGTACATCGGCGCCAAGATCATGATGGATTACTTCATCAAGCAGGGCGGCGTCGAAGGCTACAAGATCGAGCCGGTCTATGCCGACGCCCAGAGCAAGCCCGACGTCGCCATCAACGAGGCGGTGCGCCTGATCGAGCAGGAAAAGGTCGACATGGTGCTGGGCTTCTACGCGTCGGCGGAGTGCGTGCCGACCGCAGCCAGGGTCGAGCAGCTCAAGAAGTTCATGTGGATCACGACCTGCATAGCGACGAAGGTCCTGGAAGACCGGCACCTCCAATATGTCTTCCGCCCGCAGACCAGCGGCTCGCTCTACGGCCGGGAGGCGACCGACTTCATCGCCAACTACGCCAAGGAGAAGTTCGGCAAGGATCCGAAGGATCTGCGTGTGGCGATCGTCCACGAGGACGGCGCCTATGGCGTCGACGTCGCCAAGGGCGACGAACTCGGCTCGAAGAAGCATGGCTTCCAGATCGTGTTGAACGAGGGCTACTCGGTCACCGCCCCCGATCTGTCGGCGCTGGTCACCAAGCTCAAGCGCGCCAAGCCGGATGTGCTCTTGCATACCGGCTACAATCCCGACATCACGCTGCTGCTGCGCCAGGCGCGCGAGCAGGGGCTGAAGTTCGGCGCGATCGTCGGCCAGGGCGCGGGCTACGGCGTCTACGAGAAGCTGAAGGAGAGCCTGGGCGCCGACGCCAACTACCTGTTCAACATCGATCCGATCTCGATCTGGCTGACGAATCCCAAGTCGCTCGATCCCAAGCTGCCGCCGATGATCAAGTTCGTGGGCGAGGAGTTCGACAAGATCCGCCCGGGCGTCGCCATCCGCTCGGCCCATGTCGGCATGGCTGCGTCCAACACCTACCTGTTCATGACCGAGGTCCTGCCGCGCGCCATCAAGAAGTATGGCGGCATCGATTCGGAGGCGCTGCGCAAGGCCGCACTCGACACCGACCTGCCGGAGGGCGGCACGATGCTGGGCTTCGGCGTGAAGTTCGAGGGCCCGAATCCTCGCTGGCCGGCCAGAACACGCGCGCCTTCCCCGTCATCATCCAGTACATCGACGACAAGCCGGTCGTCGTATGGCCGAAGAGCCAGCAGCAGCGCGAACCGGTGCTGCCGCTGCCGGCCGGAATGACCTACAGCTACAAGTAGGCGAGCCGGCGCAAGCGTACGGGCGGGCCGTGCTCGTCGTCGAAGGTCTGGTCAAGCGCTTTGGCGGCTTCACGGCCGTCAACAGCGTGTCGTTCAAGGTCGATCAGGGCGAGATACTCGGCCTGATCGGCCCGAATGGCTCGGGCAAGAGCACGATCTTCAACATGCTGTCGGGCACGCTGCCCCCCTCGGCCGGCTCGATCAGGTTCGAGGGCGCCGAGCTGGCGGGCCTCGCGCCGCACCGGATCATCAACCGCGGCATCGGCCGCACGTTCCAGATTCCGCGGCCCTTTCGCCGCCTCTCGATTTTCGAGAACGTGGCGCTGGCGGGCTACTACGGACAGGGCCGGCACAGCCGGAAAAAGGCCGACGAATTGGCCGAACGCGCGCTCGCCATGGTCGGCCTGCCGACCGACCGAAAGATGGTCGTCGACGGGCTGGGCGCCGCCGGCCTGAAGAAGCTCGAGCTCGCCAAGGCCCTGGCGACCGGGCCCAAGCTGCTGCTCGCCGACGAGAGCCTGGGCGGGCTCGATGACACCGAGATGGACCAGGCCGCCGACATGCTGCGCAAGATCCGCGACGAGCTCGGCATCACCATCATCTGGGTCGAGCACATCATGGGCGTGCTGATGCGCGTGGTCGACCGCGTCATGGTGCTCGATCACGGCGAGAAGATCTCCGAGGGGCTGCCGAGCCAGGTGTCGAGCGACCCGCGCGTCATCGAGGTCTATCTCGGTACCGACGCGCACGCGACCCAGGCCGCGGCGGCACGGCTGTGAACGGAGGCCGCGCGTGCTCGAGCTGAAGTCGGTCGACGCGGGCTACGGCAGCTTCCAGGCGCTGTTCGGCGTCAGTCTCGACGTCAAGGCGGGCGAGGCGGTGGGCGTCATCGGCCCCAACGGGGCGGGCAAGACCACGCTGATGCGGGTGATCTCCGGTCTGATCCGGCCGAAGGGCGGCTCGATCGCCATGGAGGGCACCGACGTGCTGGCGACTCCGCCGCACCGCATCGTCGGCCTCGGCATCGCCCATGTGCCGGAGAACCGCCGCCTCTTTCCGCGGCTCACCGTCGAAGACAATCTCAAGATGGGCGCCTTCATGCCGGAGGCGCGCGCCCGCTATGCCGACCGCCTGGAGTTCGTCTTCGATCTCTTCCCGCGTCTCAAGGAGCGCCGCACCCAGGTGGCGGGCACCATGTCGGGCGGCGAGCAGCAGATGTGCGCCATCGGCCGCGCCTTGATGTCCCATCCCAAGCTTCTGCTGCTCGACGAGCCGTCGGCCGGGCTGGCGCCGGTCGTCGTGCAGCAGGTGTTCGAGCTGGTGAAGCGCATCCGCGCCGGCGGGCTCACGGTGCTGATCGTCGAGCAGAATGTTCAGCAGGTGCTGCACGTCGTCAATCGGGCCTACCTCCTGGAGGCCGGCACCATCCGCGCCTCGGGCAGCGCCGAGGAGATGCTGTCGAGCGACACGATCAAGCAGGCCTATCTCGGTGTGTAAATCAGGACGCGACTCAAATCTTCCCCTTGGGGGCGATGAGGACGAAAGGTAGCCAATGGACTCGTTCCTCGAGATCTTCGACATCTACCTGCTCGAGGCGATGATCAACGGCGTCCTGCTGGGCGGCGTCCTGGCGCTGCTGGCGCTCGGGCTGAACCTGATCTTCGGCGTCATCGACGTCACCTGGATCTGCTACGCCGAGCTGGTGATGATCGGCATGTACGGCATGTACTATCTGGTGACGTTCTACCATGTGCCCTACTGGGCGGCGGCGCCGATGTGCATCCTGCTGGTGGCGGGCATGGGTGCGCTGCTGCATCTGCTGGTGATCGAACCGCTGCTCTCCGCACCGCCGATCAACCAGCTTCTCGCCACCGGCGGCGTCCTCTTTTTTCTGCAGAGCTTCGCCACCGTCGCCTTCGGCATCGAATTCCACAACATCGGCATTCGGCTGCCGGTGCTGGCTTTCGGCGAGATGCATTTCAGCTACGCGCGTTTGCTGGCCTTCCTGGCCGCCAGCGTCGGCATGATCGCGGTCTATCTCTTCATGCGGCACACCTACACCGGCACGGCGATCCGTGCCATTGCGCAGGACCGCCAGATCATGGTGCTGATGGGCGTCGACACCCGGCGCATCTACATGATCACGTCGGCGCTGGGCGGGGCGCTCGCCGGCCTGGCGTCGTGCCTGCTGGTGCTGCAATACGACGTGCACCCGTTCATCGGCCTGTCGATCGGGCCGATCACCTTCCTGATCTGCGTGCTGGGTGGCCTCGGCAACTTCGTGGGCGGCTTCATCGCGGCCTTCGTCTTTGCCCAGATCATCTCGCTCGGCGGGCTGTTCTCCGACCTCGAATGGGGCTACGTGCTGGCCTTCGGCTTCTTCATCGTCATGATGTTCATCCGGCCTGCCGGATTGTTCGCGAGGCGCCAATGACTGCAGGTCTGAACGCGCGCACCGCCTGGGCGATCGCGATCGCCGCCCTGATCGCGCTGCCGTTCGTCCATCGCGATCCCTATCACCTGCACATCATGGTCCTCATCCTGGTGTGGTCGTTTGCCTACACCTCGTGGTCGATGATGGGACGCTTCGGGCTGGTATCGCTGGGCCACGGCGGCTTCATGGGGGTGGGCGCCTATGTGACGGCACTGCTGTGGAACCATCTCGGCGTGTCGCCGTGGATCGGCATTCCCCTCGCCATGCTGGCGGCCGGCGCGCTCGCCCTGGTCGTGGGTTATCCCTGCTTTCGCTTTCGCATCACCGGGCACTATTTCGTGCTGGTGACCCTGGCGCTCTCCGGCATCGTGCTGCAGGTCATCACCGCGACCCGCGACTGGACCGGCGGCTCGCTCGGCTACACGCCGGAACGGACCACGGGCAGCCACCTCGTGGCCTTGCAGTTCGACGACAAGACGACGTGGTACATGATCGCGCTCGGCGTCTGGCTGGTCGGCTTGCTGATCTGGCGCTGGATCGACCGCAGCATGAGCCGCTATGCCCTGGAGGCGATCTGGGAAGACGAGGACGCCGCGGCGGCGGCCGGCGTCAACGTCACGCTCGAGAAGCTCAAGATCACGGTGCTCAGTGCCTTCATGACGGCCTTCGCCGGAGCGCTCTACTGCCAGTACCAGATGTTCATCTCACCGGATACGGTGAGCGGCATCGCTGTGTCGCTGCAGATGGTGTTTGCCGCCGTGGTCGGCGGCATCTACGTGGCGCTGGGGCCGACGGTCGGCGCGATCGTCACCATCCTGATGGCCGAGATCCTGCGCATCGGCTTCGGCACCAAGGCCGTCGGCTGGGACAATCTCATCTATGGCATCCTGCTGGTGCTGTTCATCATCTTCCTGCCCAAGGGCATCCTGGGCAGCGTGCTCGACGCGATCAGGAACCGGCGCCGACCCGTTGCAGCGCCGCAATCCCAAGCGGCGCCACTCGGCCGCGCACCGTAAGGGTCGGCAGCGACTCGGCGACGATGCCGGGCGGCAGGCTCGTCCGTTCCAGCAAATCGGCCGAGACCAGCACGTCGCGGCCCGTCGTCTTGGCCGCTTCGAGCAGCCGCGCCGCCACGTTCAGCGTGTCGCCGACATAGGCGATCTCGTGGCGCACGTCGCCGATTTCGCCGGCGACGATCTCGCCGCAATGCAAGGCCGCGCGGAACTCGGGCACGACGCCGAAGCGGTCGAGATAGCTCCGCCGGTTCGCTTCCATGAAGTCGCGCGCAACGAAGGGGCAGGCGAGGCAATCGCTGTCGCCGAGCGCGCGCGCGCTCGGCCATGTCAGGATCGCCTCGTCACCCACGTATTTGTGGATTTCCGCATCGCACTCCAGAGCGGCGTCGGCGATGTCGCGAAAGAAGTCGTTCAACAGCTCATGAAAGCGGATCGCGCCGAGCCGCTCGGCCAGGCCCGTCGAATCCTTCATGTCGATCAGCAGGAAAGCGCGCTGCTTCGCGCTTGGGCTGCACGTAGCGGCCGGTCAACAGGCTCCTGAGCGTGCCGAATCCCAGCAACCTGCCCATTTCAATGATCACGTTGGCCGACCACCGACATGATCACCGAGAAGACGATCGAGGAGCGGAAAGTCGCGTCGATACCGAGGGGCCCCTGCGTGATCGGCGAGGTAATGACGCGGCTCAGAAGCAGGCCGCCAATGATCACCACGAGATAGAAGACCACCTTGATGCCGAAGTAGACGTCCAGCGGCAGACGCCTCAGTCGACGCAGGAAAGCAATTCGCTCACTCTTGAGCTCAAAGAGCGCGATCGGCGTCGCAATGATCAGCGACGTCACGACGCCGACGAACTGCCGCCACCATCGGGGAGGTATCCGGCGGCCTGACCGAGTAGCCGAAATAGGCGCTGACCGCCGCGCTCGTCAGGCTGAACCAAAAGAAGATCCGCCAGCTCCGGCGGGCGCGCCGCGACAGGCTCATGTCGACGTCGCGACAGGGCGCGAATGAATGTCGCGTGATCGACATTGCCGCCCGAGCAGACCACGGCCACGGCGCGGCCCTTCACCGGCAGCTTGCCGGTCAGTGCCGCGGCCAGCGCCACCGCACCGCCCGGCTCGACCACCAGCTTGAACTCGCGGAAGGCCGTCTCCATGGCATCGAGCACTTCGTCGTCGCTGACGACGAGTCCCGGTCCCAGGAGTTTCAGGGCGAGCGGGAAGGTGACGTCGCCCGGCGTCGGCGCCAGCAGGGCGTCGCAGATCGAGCCCGAGAGCTTGTCGTTCTTCTGCTTGGTCCCGGAGGCGAGCGAGCGCGCCAGGTCGTCGAAGCCCGCGGGCTCGCCGGCATGGACGCTGGTCGTCGGGCTCAGGCCTTTCACGGCGAGCGCGATGCCGGTCGACAGCCCGCCGCCCGAGCAGGGCGCGGCGACGGCGTCGAGCGTGACGCCCGCTCGGCTTGGCCTGCTCGACGATCTCCAGCCCGGCCGTGCCCTGGCCGGTCAGGATCCACGGATGATCGTAGGGCGGCACGACCGTGGCGCCGGTCTTCCGGGCGATGCCGAGTCCGATCTCCTCGCGACTGTCCTTGACCCGGTCATAGAGCACGACCTCCGCGCCCGAGGCGCGCGTGTTGGCGACCTTGAGCGCAGGCGCGTCGGCCGGCATGACGATGGTGGCCTTCATGCCCATCAGGCGCGCCGCCTCGGCGAGCCCCTGTGCGTGATTGCCCGACGACCAGCCGACAACGCCCTTCTTGCGGTCGGCCTCGCTCATCGAGGCCAGGAAATTGTAGGCGCCGCGCAGCTTGAACGAACCGGTGCGCTGCAGGCACTCGGCCTTGATGAACAGGCGGCCGCCGAGCTTGTCGTTGACCCTCGCATTCTCGAGCAAGGGCGTGCGCAACGTGATGCCGTCGAGGCGGCGGGCGGCGGCTTGGACATCGGCGAAGGTCGGGCTGGCAAAGGTCGCAGGCGAAGACATCAGGAAACACCGAGCAGGGCAGGGAGATGGGAGAGATCGCGGATCTGGCCGGCAAATGCGCCGGGCAGATTGTCGTCGGGCGCGCCGGCGCGGTTCACCCAGATCGTCGAGAAGCCGAAATGCGCCGCGCCGTGCGCGTCCCAGCAATTGGACGACAGGAAGCAGACCTTGTCCGGCTTCACGCCGCAGCGCGCCTCGACCAGGCGATAGGTCCTGGCATCGGGCTTGAAGACTTTTACGGCATCGACGCTCAGCACGGCCTCGAACTCAGCCGCCAGGCCGGACGCCTTCACCATCGGGTCGAGCATTTCGGGATTGCCGTTGGACAGGATGGCGAGGCGCATGCCGGCGCGCTTCAGCGCGTCGAGCATCGCCGGGACTTCGGCGAAGGGGTCGAGCGCCAGGTAGGCGTTCAGCAGCCTGTCGCGCACGGCGGGATCGGTGATCCCGTGAGCCGCCAGGCAATGATCGAGCGCCTCGCCGGTGACCTGCCAGAACTTGGCATAGGCGCCCATGCCGTTGCGCAGCCAGGTGTACTGGATCTGCTTGGAGCGCCACATTTCGGAGAGCGCATCGGCCTTTGGCCCGATCGCGGCGCGATGATGCGCCACCGCGGAATTGAAGTCGAACAACGTGCCGTAGGCGTCGAACACGCATATCTCGGTATCGGCGAGGGTGCCGGTCATGAATTGCTCCTGGGGGTCGATGACCGTAGGCTAACAAGCATGTTCGTCGCCATCGTTCAAATTCCCATGTCCAAGCGGCCGCGCGACGCCGCCGTCGAGGCGGCGCGCAAATCGGCGCCGACCTACACGGCGCTGGGCGCCAAGGGGCTCGTGCGGAAATATTACCTTAACGGCGACGCCGGCGGCGGCGGGGTCTATCTCTGGGAATCGGAGGCGGCAGCCCGTGCCTGGTACACGCCGGAATGGGAAAAGCGCATGGAAGCCGCGTTCGGTGCCAAGCCGACGGTGACCTATTATGACAATCACGTCGTGGTCGACAACGAAGCCGGCAACGTCCGCGTCGAAGGTTCATGATGAATAAACGGGAGGAAATATGCAGAAGCGCAGGCTTGGACGGACCGGTCTCGAAGTCTCGGTCCTGGGTTACGGCGCCGGCGCGGTCGGCGGCCTGTTCACCAAGGGCGCGCCGGCCGACCAGGAGCGCGCTGCGGCGCGCGCCATCGAGGCCGGCATCAACTACTTCGACACCGCGGCGCTCTATGGCAACGGTGAGTCCGAGCGCAATCTCGGCCGCGTGCTGAAAGCCCTTAAGGCCGACGTCATCGTCGGCACCAAGGTACGGCTCGGTGCCGAACACCGCGCCGATGTCGGCAAGGCGATCGAAAAAGGGATGGACGACAGCCTGAAGCGCATGGGCCGTGACCATGTCGACCTGTTCCAGTTGCACAATCCGCTGGTGGCGAAAGACGGCGGCGACAAGCTCTCCATCGAGATCGCGCTGAACGAGGTGGCGCCGGCGCTGGAGAAACTCAAGAAGGCCGGCAAGACGCGCTTCATCGGCTTCAGCGGCGTCGGCGAGACGGCGGCGCTGCATCGCGCGATCGATTCGAAGCTCTTCGACACGATCCAGGTCGTCTACAACGCCCTCAATCCCAGCGCCGGCGGGCCGCTCCCCACGGGTGCGCCCGGGCAGGATCATGGCCGGCTGTTCGATCATGTGAAAGCCGCCGACATGGGCACGATCATCATCCGCGCCCTGGCCGGCGGTGCGCTCTCCGGGACCGATCAACGTCATCCGCTGGCCATGCAGGTCGTCGATCCGATCGGTTCGGCGGCGAACTTCGCGGGCGACGTCGCACGGGCGAACGAGCTGGCGCCGCTGGTGCGCGAAGGCGTGGCCAAAGACCTGACCGAACTCGCCGAGCGCTTCGTGATCTCGCATCCGGCCGTGTCGACCATGCTGGTCGGCTATTCGACGCTCGACCATCTCGAGGCGGCCATCGCGGCGGTCAACAAGGGACCGTTGCCGGACCAGGCGTTGAAGCGGATCACGTCCTGAGGGTCGGGCTCCGTCTGAAACATCCGGCAACAAATCGTAACATCGGGCAATGAATTGTTATTTCCCATCGACTCTCCGCTGTTGCCTGATGTGCTCCCCTTCATTCGCATTCAGCGGAGAGTGCCTTGCAGAGTGCACGCAACATAGCCCCCGACACCCGGGGCACAATCGACGTCCTCGAGCGCGCTAACGCTTCAGGACGACGTGATGCATGAGATTCGCCATCAACTCGCACCCTACCGGGTGGACGAAAAGCCGATCACCGGCCAGACCGTGATCTACGACGACCTGTCGATCGATTCACTGGCGGTCATGGACATCGTCGTGGAGCTCGAGGATCGCTTCGACATCGCCATCCCGATCAATGTCGTGGCCGAGATCCGCACGGTCGATGAGCTGGCCGCTGCGATCATGACGCTGCAAGCGCGGCGTTGATCGCGTCGGCCCGAAAGCGGCCTAGGATCGTCCCTGTGCCGGCGGCACCGTGCGGAAAGGCCCGTTCAGGCGGTCGCGATAGACGGCGACGCCTTCCATGATGCTCTGCACGTAATTGCGGGTCTCGCGGAACGGGATCATCTCGATCCAGTCGACCATGTCGATCTTGCCGGCGCGCGGATCGCCCACGGATTCCAGCCAGCGCGCCACCCGGCCGGGTCCGGCATTGTAGGCGGCCAGCGCCAGCTCGTAGGAGCCGCCGAAGCGCTGCACCATCTCCGCCAGGTACTGGCTGCCGAGCTGCACGTTGTAGGTGGGATCGCGCGTCAGCTTGTCCTGGATAAAAGGCACGCCCAGCCGGCCGGCGACGTCGCGCGCCGTGCCGGGCATGAGCTGCATCAGGCCAAGCGCGCCGGAGGGCGAGACGGCGGCCGCGTTGAACGAGCTCTCCTGCCGCGTCACCGCGAGCGCCAGCGCCCGCTCGATCGATCCCGTGGCGCCGAGATCGACGACCGGAAAGGCGGTGTCGAACAGGACGACGCCGTTCTGGGTCGCCCGGCGCGCCACGGTCAGCGCCACATCGGGGCGCTTCAGCTCGACGGCAAGCTGCGCCAGCAGCGCCGTCTCGCCGGGCGCGGTGACCATGCGGGCGAGCCGCAGAAGGAAGGGCCGGGAGCGCTCGTAGTCGCCGGCCTGGCCGAGATAGCGCGCCATGGTCACGAGCTCGCGGCCGCCCATGGCCTGCTGGTCGGCGGGCGAGGCGACGGGATCGCTCGGCAGGCGGGCTGCGGTGCCCGGCAGTTTGCGCGCGGCAAGCTGGCCGTAGAAGGTCTGGCCGAAGGCCGCGGCGCGGCCGTACCACTCGTTGGCATCCTTGGCGCGGCCGGCGGTCTCGTGGGCGCGGCCCAGCCAGTAGGCGGCGCGGCTCTTGGAGCCGTCGGTCGCCACGCCGTCATAGAGCGTCTGGAAGTGCTTTTGTGCTTCGGCCGTGCGCTTGAGATGGCGGAGCGCGATCCAGCCGGCGAGGAACTCGGCCTCGGCGAAGGCCACGCCCCTGGTGAGGCCGTGCGGCACCGTGACGGCATAGGCATCGGCAGCACGGCCGGTTGCCAGCAGGTCGCGCGCGAGCTGCTGGCGTTCGTTCCACCAGGCATCGTTCTGGTTGGCGACCGGTCCGGTCAGCAGGGCCTTGGCGTCGTCGAGGCTGCCGGTGCGGCGCATCCATTGCGCGCGCTCCAGCTTTATCGCCGGCTCGTCCAGTCGCGCCGCCGAGACGCCGCGCAGCACCGTCGGCGCATCGGCCGCGCGCGTGGCCATCGCCAGCCGCGCATTGGCCAGCGGCTGGTAATCCGGCGGCAGCTTGGGCAGCAGGTCGCGTGCGACCTGCGCGCGGCCGTCACGCAGGATGCGGTCGAAGCGGGCGATCTGGTCCTGCGGCGTGAGAAGCTGGCCATAGCGGTTCAGGAAGTCGTTCTCGTCGGTGTTGCGGAACGTCGCGTTCTGCCAGCTGTCGCTTGCGAACTTCTGGACGTCGCCGGGGCTTGCCGCCTGGGCGGCCTCGAGGCGGCGCATGTGGCCGGTGCTGGTGAGCGGCGGAAAGGCCGTGAAGTAGCGCACGACCTCGCCCGGCGGCGTGGCCGGTCCGATGCGGTCCTCGGCCTGCCGGCGCAGCACCTCGGGCTCCGGCCAGTCGGGATTGTCGCGCAGGAAGCGCCAGGTCGACGCGAAGTCGGCGTCGGTCTTGGGCGCCACCCGCAGGATGTTCCAGTCGACGTAGCGCGCCAGCAGCAGATTGCGGAAATTGGCCACCATCGGCCGCGCGTCGGCGTAGCGGCCCTCGTCGATGGCCTTGAGCGCCGCGGCAAAGGAAGCGGCCTCGGCGTCGCCGAGCGGCTTGGACGAGGCGATGGCCTGCGCCATGTCGCTCTGCGGCGGCGCCGGCAGGACGCCGCCCGATGCGCCGTCATTGCCGATCGGCAGGGCAGGGCTGCCCGATCCAGCCTGCGGTGCGACCGGCGGTGTCGGCGTCGCCGGGCGGGGCGCGGCCGGCCCGCGCTCGATCGGCACCCGCCGCACGCCGGTGTCGGGCGTGCTCTGCACCGGCTGATCGCCGCTCTGGCCGCGCAGAATGGTGACGCCGCCCTGCTGGGCGAGCAGGGGCTCGCTCGCCAGCAGGCCGGCGAGCAAGATGAGGGGGGAATGCACGGACTTCACGCTAGGAATTGTAGGCAGGTCCTTGCGGCATCACAATGGCAAGTTGCTCACCTTGCGGGGGATGGGGGTGGGGCCTAGACTGATTGTTCCCCATAAGAAGTCGGAGGAAGCCATGTTCACCGGGTCGCTCGTTGCGCTGATTACCCCGTTCAAGAACGGATCGGTCGACGAGAAAGGCTTCGAGAAGTTCGTGGCCTGGCAGATCAAGGAGGGCACGGACGGGCTGGTTCCGTGCGGCACCACCGGCGAATCGCCGACGCTCTCCTACGATGAGCACAAGCGGGTGATCGATATCTGCATCAGCGCCGCCAAGGGCACCGGCGTGCCGGTGATTGCCGGCACCGGCTCGAACTCGACCGAGGAGGCGATCGACCTCACCCGGCACGCCAAGAAGGCCGGCGCCGACGCCGCCATGCTGGTGGTGCCCTACTACAACAAGCCGACCCAGGAAGGCCTGTTCCAGCATTTCAAGGCGGTGGCCGAGGCGGTCGACATCCCCATCCTGCTCTACAACGTGCCGCCGCGGACGGGCGGCGACATGCAGGTCGATACCGTCGTGCGGCTTTCCCAGGTGCGCAACATCATCGGCATCAAGGACGCGAGCTACGACATGGCGCGGCCGACCCTCACCAAGCTCAAGGCCAAGAAGGGCTTCCTGCAGCTCTCGGGCGAGGATGCGAGCGCCGTGGGCTTCCTGGCGCAAGGCGGCGACGGCTGCATCTCGGTGACGGCCAACATCGCGCCCCGGCTGTGCGGCGACATGCACGACGCCTGGAAGAAGCGCGACCTCGACAAGGTGTTCGAGATCCAGGACCGCTTGATGCCGCTGCACAAGGCGCTGTTCGTCGAGACCAGCCCGGCGCCGGTCAAGTACGGCGCAGAGCTCCTGGGTCAGGCGAGCGCCAAGCTCCGCCTGCCGCTGGTCGAATGCACCGACGCCACCAAGAAGCAGGTGCGCGACGCCATGGTGCATGCGGGCCTGCTGAACTAGGGACCGACTTCATTGGCGAAGAAACCGGACCTGGACCGCAAGGTGGTGGCCCAGAACCGCAAGGCGCGGCACAACTACTTCATCGAGGAGACCTTCGAGGCCGGGCTGGCGCTGACCGGCACCGAGGTCAAGTCGCTGCGCGGCGGCCGCAGCACGATCGCCGAGTCCTATGTCACCGAGGAAGGCGGCGAGGCCTGGCTGGTCAATGCCAACATCCCCGAATATGCCTCGGGCAACCGCTTCAATCACGAGCCGCGCCGGCCGCGCAAGCTGCTGCTGCACCGCAAGCAGATCAACAAGCTGGTCGGCGCCATCCAGCGCGAGGGCCGCACCGTCGTGCCGCTGCAGGTCTATTTCAATCCCAAGGGCCGCGCCAAGATCGAGATCGCCCTGGTGACCGGCAAGCAGGCCCACGACAAGCGCCAGGCGATCAAGGATCGCGACTGGCAGCGCCAGCGCGCGCGACTGATGACCGGGCGGCGATGACGCTGGGGCCATCTCCGCCCGGTGTCCTGCGGCGATAAAGCAGGGCGGCGGCATTTTCCGCATGCCACGGACACCCACCTTGGCGCATCCTGCAAGGAACGAGACACCCAAAGCAGGTTCTCTTCCAGGGAGGAAGCCAATGACAGGGAGTTCAATTGGCCGTCGTGGCGTCGTCGTCGGGGCGTTGAGTGGTGTCGCGGCCCCGTGGCAGAGGCCCGCTTGGGCGGCAGATCCGATCAAGATCGGCTTTTCCATGCCGCAAACCGGCGGGCTGGCCGCCATCGGCAAGCAGGCGCTCCTGACGATGGAGATCTGGGCGGCCGACGTGAATGCCAAGGGCGGCATCCTGGGCCGTCCCGTGCAACTCGTCACCTACGACGATCAATCGAACCCGGCCAGCGTGCCGCCGATTTACACCAAGCTGCTCGAGGTCGACAAAGTCGACCTCATCGTGACCAACGGCACGAACCTGACGGTGCCGGCGATGCCGATCGCCATGCAGCATGACAAGGTGGTGCTCACCATGCTGGCGCTGGCGGTGAACGACAAGTTCAAGTATCCGCGCTACTTCCAGACCATGCCCTATGGTCCTCATGGCCAGGCCTCGATCAGCGAAGGCTTCTTCGAGGTGGCCATGGGCATGACCCCCAAGCCGGTGACGGTGGCGCTGGTCGGCGCCGACGCGGAGTTCGCCAAGAGCGCCCTCGATGGGGCCCGCGAACAGGCCCAGAAGCATGGCCTCAAGATCGTCTACGATCGCACCTATCCGCCACAGAACGTCGAATTCGGCCCGGTGATGCGCGGTATCGCCAGCGCCAATCCCGACATTCTCTATGTCGGCAGCTACCCGGTCGACACCGCGGGTATCGTGAAGGCAGCGCGTGAGATCAACTTCCGGCCCAAGCTGTTCGGCGGAGGGATGGTGGGCACCCAGGCCGCCACCCTCAAAGGCGATCTCGGCGAGATGCTGAACGACGTGGTGAGCTACGAGCTCTATTGCCCGGCCGTCGCCGGCAAGTTCCCCGACGTCGCACCGCTTCTCAAGCGCTACGAGCCGCTCGCCAAGGACAAGGGCATCGATCCGCAAGGATACTATGTGCCGCCCTTCACCTACGCCACGATGCAGATCCTCGATCAGGCGGTGACCGGTTCGGGTGGCCTCGATCAGGACAAGCTCGCCCGGTTCATGCACAGCACGACGTTCAAGACCATCGTCGGCGACATCAAGTTCGGACCTGACGGCGAATGGGATCGTCCGCGCCTGCTGTGGGTGCAGTTCCGCGGACTGAAGGGGCAGGGCATGGATCAATTTGCCAATCCCTCCGCCGAGGTGGTCCTCCATCCCGCCGAGTATCGGACCGGCGAGTTGCGCTATCCGATGGGGCCGGCCAAGCAATGAGCGGGCAACTGCTTGTCCGAATAGCCTGAGAGGACACTTCGATGGACTGGCATCCCAAACCGCTCGATCCCGCCGACGTCACCGTGCATCGTCGCGGCAGGGGCAAGCCATTGGTGCTGCTGCACTGCCTCGGGATGGACTGGCGTTTCTGGGACGTGCTGGAGCCGCTCGCCGATCAGTTCGAGTTGATCGCCTACAGCTTTCCCGGCCATCACGACACGGCGCTGCCCAAGGGGCAATACGACGAGGCCGGCCTCGGTGATCAGCTCAAGGCGCTGATGAAGCGCGAGGGCCTCGCGAGGGCACACCTGGCCGGCATCTCCATGGGCGGGTCGTTGGCCCAGCATTTCGCCGGCACCTATCCGGAGATGGTGGATCGCGTCATCCTGTGCGACTGCACGCCTCACTATAACGACGAGATGCGGGCGAACTGGCCGGTGCGCGCCGCGCTCGCCCGGAAGAATGGCGTCGCAAGCCTCATTCCGATGCTGGAGAAGGTGTTCTTCACGCAGGCATCGCTCGACGAGAACGGGCCCAACGTCCGTCACGTGAAGGAAAAGTGGGCGGCCTGCAGTGGCGAGGGCTACGCACTGGGCTGCGAATGGCTGGCGATGCTCGACGCCCGCGAGCAGGCAAAACGCATGAAGATGCCGACGCTGGTCCTGCTCGGCGCCAACGAGGGGCAGCCCTTCAAGGATGCGGCGCGGTGGATGAACGACAACATCCCCGGCAGCAGCGGCATCGTCGAAGTCCCGATGGCCGGCCATGCTTCGGTGCGCGAGCGGCCCGAGTTCGTGCTCCAGCAGTTCCGCCGATTTCTCGGTTGACTGGCCCTAGAGATAGCCGCCGCGGAAGCTGATGAGCGGCTCCTTGGTGCCGGCCGTGTAGGCCACCACCCGCCCCAGCGCGATCATCGTCGCGTGGCGCTCGATCATTTCCTCGAGTCGGCAATCGATGACGCCCACGGCATCCACCAGCGTGGGCGCGCCGGTCGATAGTTCGGTCCATTCGCCGGGGCGGAACCGGTCGGCGCCCTTGAGCGTGCCGCCGCCGCCGAATTCCTTGACGAGATCGTCGCGGCCCTTCGGCACGTAGTTGATCGCAAAGTGATTGCCGTCCTTGATCGCGGCGAGGGCGGAGGTGGTGAGGCCGATCGACACCATCATGGTGGGCGGGCTCGCGGTGAGATGCGTGGCCGACAGCGCAAGGAATCCGGCCGGCCCCGTGGCGCCCTTGGCGGTCACGATCGCGGCTCCGATCGCCCGGGCTCCCAGCGATTTCCAGAAGGTCTTTGCGTCAATCTCCGTTTCCATGCCGGCTACTCCCTACTACTACTTGATATGATGGATGTGTCCGATCGATGAAACAACGATAGTCTCGGCCGATGTTGCTGAATGAAGAACAGACCTTGATCCGTGACACCGCGCGGGCGTTTGCGCAGCAGAAGGTGGCGCCGCACGTGCGCGCCTGGGAGGCGGCGGGCGAGATCCCGCGGCCGTTGCTCGCCGAGATGGGCCGGCTTGGTTTCATGGGCATGTGTGTGCCCGCCGAATGGGGCGGCAGCGGCGCCGACATGGTGTCCTACGTCGCGGCACTGGAGGAGATCGCCGCGGCCGATGGCGGCCTTTCGACCGTCATGAGCGTCAACAATTCGCCCGACTGCGCCGCCTTGCTGGCCTACGGTTCGCCCGAGCAGAAGGAGCGCTGGCTGAAGCCGCTGGCGCGCGGCGAAGTGCTGGGTGCTTTCTGCCTCACCGAGCCGCAGGCCGGGTCCGACGCCTCGAACCTCAGGACCCGCGCCGAGCGGCGCGGCAACGGCTGGGTGCTGAACGGCGTGAAGCAGTTCATCACCTCGGGCCGCACCGCCGACGTGGCGCTGGTCTTCGCCGTCACCGACCCGGCCGCCGCCAAGCGTGGCATCTCCTGCTTCATCGTGCCGACCAGGACGGCTGGCTATCGCGTGGCGTCGATCGAGAAGAAATTGGGGCAGAAATCGTCCGACACCTGCCAGATCGCCTTCGAGGACTGCCAGGTCGGCGCCGACGCCCTGCTCGGCGCCGAGGGCGAGGGCTATCGCATCGCGTTGGCCAACCTCGAAGCCGGCCGGATCGGCATCGCCGCCCAGGCCGTGGGCATGGCGCGCGCCGCCTTCGACGCCGCCCACGCCTACGCCAACGACCGCGAGGCCTTCGGCACCAGGATCGTCAACCACCAGGCCATCCAGTTCCGCCTGGCCGACATGGCGACCAAGGTCGCGGTGGCGCGGCAGATGGTCCTGCATGCGGCAACGTTGCGCGACGCCAGCCGGCCTTGTCTCACAGAAGCCGCAATGGCCAAGCTATATGCTTCCGAAATGGCCGAGGAAGTTTGCTCGGCCGCAATTCAGATCCACGGCGGTTACGGCTACGTTTCGGACTACCTGGTGGAGAAAATCTGGCGCGACGTTCGCGTCTGTCAGATCTACGAGGGCACCAGCGATGTTCAGCGCATCCTGATCGGCCGGGGCTTGGCGGCTTTATAGATAACGCCCGCCTTTCGCTTGTTCCTGCGCCGGCCTCGTGCAAAAATCAGCCGGTGTGAAGAAGACCGCAAAACGCGGGTCTGGGGACAGGGGGAACTCGGGCGACGGATGGTCGGTCGTGCGCCGTAAGCTAATCGTCGTCGCCATCGTCGCAGCAGTGCTGTCGGCGACAGGTTTTGCTGCCGCCGGGGACAAGGACAAACCCGCCGACAAGCCGGCCGATCTGGGGCCGGGGCCCGGTCGCCTCATCACCATGCAGACTGCCTTCAACCCTGCTTTGCCGGGTTCGGGGGAGGGCGTTCGGATCTTCACGCGCACCGTGAAACACATGTCCGGCGGCGCGCTGGCCATCAAGATCCTCGAGCCGGGCCGCGTGGCGCCCACCGCCGACATGCTCGATGCCGTGATCGCTGGCGACCTGGAAGCCGCCTTCACCTGGTCGGGCTACTCGGCGGCCAAGGCTCCGGTGTTCGGCGTGTTCGCCACGGTGCCGTTCGGGCCCGGACCCGAAGATATGACCTCGTGGATGCTGGAAGGCGACGGCAGCCGCATCCACCGCGAGGCCTATGACAAGCTCGGCGTTGCCGGCGTTCCTTGCGGCATCCAGGGCGCCAAGGGCGGCGGCTGGTTTCGCAGCGACCTCAACACCGTCGCGGACTTCAAGGGACAGCGTCTTCGCTTCGGGCGTTACTCCGGCGAGATCGTGTCGCGGCTGGGCGCCACCCTGGTGCCGCTTCCGCCCGGCGAATTCTTCCGTCAGCTCCAGCAGGGCAAGGTGGATGGCGGCGAGATGTCGACGCCCGCCATCGATGCCGCGCTCGACTTCGACAAGCTCGGCCTGCCTTATTACATGCCAGGCTGGCAGCAACCTTCCGCGGTGCTCGATTTCCTGATGCGGCGGGACAAATGGGACGCCTTGCCGGCGACCATGCGCGCGCAGATCGAAACGGCCTGCCGGGCCAACATCGCCTGGATGCTGAGCCGCTCGCCCCATGTACAAGGGCTGGCGCTCGACAAGCTCCAGGCGTCGGGCGTGGTCATCAGGCAATGGTCGCCCGAGATCATGAAGGCGTTTCGCACCCAGGCCGACATCGTGATCAAGGAGCAGGCCGACCACGATCCGGATTTTGCCGCGGCACTGGCCAACCAACGCGCCTTCATCGGCAAAAACGTCTCCTGGCGCGCGCTTTCGCGGCTGCCTTAGCCGCTCTTGCACCCAGACGCCGGTCCGGGCAGTTTGACCCGGACATGACGATCCTCTCCTCGCAAGTCGACACCCGTTCCGACATCTTCAAGCGCAACGCCCAGGCCATGCGCGGCCTGGTCGATGACCTGCGCCGCCGCACCGAGCTGGTGCGGCTGGGCGGCGGCGAGGAGCCGCGCAAGCGCCACGTCGCGCGCGGCAAGCTGCTGCCCCGGGAAAGGGTGCGGGCGTTGCTCGATCCCGGCTCGCCGTTCCTCGAGCTGTCGCCGCTGGCCGCGCTCGACATGTACGACAACGAGGCGCCGGGCTCGGGCGTGATCACCGGCGTCGGCCGGGTGAGCGGCGTGGAATGCGTGATCGTCTGCAACGACGCCACGGTGAAGGGCGGCACCTACTATCCGATGACGGTGAAGAAGCATCTCCGCGCCCAGGAAGTGGCGATGGAGAACCGCCTGCCGTGCCTCTATCTCGTCGATTCCGGCGGCGCCAACCTGCCGCAATGGCCCGAGGTGTTCCCGGACAAGAACCATTTCGGCCGCATCTTCTACAACCAGGCCAACATGTCGGCGCAGGGCATCCCGCAGATCGCCGTGGTGATGGGCTCGTGCACGGCAGGCGGCGCCTATGTGCCGGCGATGAGCGACGAGACCGTGATCGTGCGCAAGCAGGGCACGATCTTCCTCGCCGGCCCGCCGCTGGTGAAGGCCGCCATCGGCGAGATCGTCAGTGCCGAGGATCTGGGCGGCGCCGATGTCCATGCCCGCACCTCGGGGGTCGCCGACCACTATGCCCACAACGACAGCCATGCGCTGGGCATCGCGCGGCGCATCGTGGCCAACCTCAACTGGAAGAAGTCGCCGTCGGCCTCGCTGCTCGAGCCGCGCGAGCCGAAATACGCCGCCGAGGAGCTCTACGGCATCGTTCCGCCCGACAGCCGCACGCCCTACGACATGCGCGAGGTCATCGCCCGGCTGGTCGATGGCAGCGAGCTCGACGAGTTCAAGCACCTCTACGGAACGACCATCGTCACCGGCTTCGCCCGCATCTGGGGCTACCCGATCGGCATCGTCGCCAACAACGGCATCCTGTTCAACGAATCGGCGCTCAAGGCCTCGCATTTCATCGAGCTGTGCGGCCAGCGCGGCATTCCGCTGCTCTTCCTGCAGAACATCACGGGCTTCATGGTCGGCCGCAAATACGAGGCCGGCGGCATCGCGCGCGACGGCGCCAAGATGGTGACCGCCGTCTCGACCGTCGGCGTGCCGAAATTCACCGTGATCGTCGGCGGCAGCTACGGCGCGGGCAACTACGGCATGTGCGGCCGCGCCTACGGCCCGCGCTTCCTGTGGATGTGGCCCAGCGCGCGCATCTCGGTGATGGGCGGCGAGCAGGCGGCGAGCGTTCTGGCCACCGTGCGGCGCGACAATATCGAGGCGAGGGGCGGCGCGTGGTCGAAGGAAGAGGAAGACGCCTTCAAGCAGCCGATCCGCGAGCAGTACGAGCGCGAAGGCCATCCCTATTACGCCACGGCGCGGCTGTGGGACGACGGCATCCTCGATCCGGTCGACACCCGCATGGCGCTGGCGCTCGCTTTGTCGGCGTCGATGAACCAGCCGATCGGTCCGACGAAGTTCGGCGTCTTCCGGATGTGATCGGATCATGACAGACACCGTACTGACGCACGTCGAGGATGGCGTGGCGACCCTGACCCTCAACCGCCCGAAATCGATGAACGCTTTCGACGCCGACGACGCGCGCGCCATCGTCGAGGCGGTCGGCTCGTTCGCTGCCGACCCCGAGGTTCGCGTGATGGTGCTGGGCGGCGCCGGCAAGAGCTTCTCGGCCGGCGGCGACTTCAACTGGGTGCTGACCTGGCCCAACCTCGACGCCATCACCCGCCGGGTCGGCGCCGACGCCATGATGGGCGCGGTGCAGGCCATCTACGACTTCCCCAAGCCCTCGATCGCCCGCGTCCATGGCGACACGGTCGGCGGCGGCGTCGGCCTGATGCTGGCCTGCGACTTTGCCGTCGCCGCATCCCCGGCGCGGTTCGGGTTGACCTCGGTGCGCAATGGCCTGCTGGCGGGCGTCGCCATCCCGGTGCTGCTCGAGGCGGTGGGGCCGCGGATGGCGCGCCAGCTTATGATGCATGGCGGCATATTCGATTCCGCGACGGCGCTCAGGATCGGCCTGGTCGATCAGGTCGTGGAGGCCGACGCGCTCGATCCCGCCGTGGCGGCGCTGGCTGGCGAGCTGAAGCTCGGCGCGCCCTCGGTGCAGACCACGGTCAAGAAGCTGATCACCGAGATCGATGCCCTGCCGCACGATACCGATGTCGCCGACATCGTGGGCGAGCATGTCGCCAACCAGTGCGTCACCGACGAGGCGCTCGAGGGCATGAGCGCCTTCCTCGACAAGCGCAAGCCCAGGTGGGCGCCCTGATGTTCACCAAGATCCTGATCGCCAATCGCGGCGAGATCGCCTGCCGGGTCATCAAGACGGCACGGCGGCTCGGCATCAAGACCGTCGCGGTCTATTCGGATGCCGACCGCCTGGCGCGGCATGTCGCGCTGGCCGATGAGGCCGTCCATATCGGCGGCTCGCCGGCGCGCGAGAGTTACCTGGTTGCCGACAAGATCATCGCGGCGGCCAGACATACGGGTGCACAGGCAATTCATCCGGGCTACGGGTTCCTGTCGGAGAATGCCGGCTTCGCCGAAGCCTGTGCCGAGGCCGGGCTGGTCTTCATCGGCCCGCCGCCCGCCGCCATCCGCGCCATGGGCTCCAAGAGCGAAGCCAAGAAGATCATGGAAAAGGCCAAGGTGCCGCTGGTGCCGGGCTATCACGGTGACGACCAGTCGCCCGAGTTGCTGGCCAGGGAAGCGGTGCGCATCGGCTTTCCCGTGCTGATCAAGGCCTCGGCCGGCGGCGGCGGCAAGGGCATGCGGGTGGTCGAGTCGCCCGAGAAGTTCGCCGATGCGCTGGCCGGCGCCAAGCGCGAGGCCAAGGCTTCCTTCGCCGATGACCACGTGCTGGTCGAGAAGTACCTGACGCGGCCGCGCCACATCGAGATCCAGGTCTTCGCCGATTCCCACGGCAATTGCCTCTACCTCTTCGAACGGGACTGCTCGATCCAGCGCCGCCATCAGAAGGTGATCGAAGAGGCGCCGGCGCCCGACATGGATCCGGCGCGGCGCAAAGCGATGGGCGAGGCCGCCGTCGCCGCCGCCCGGGCGATCGGTTACCAGGGCGCGGGCACGGTCGAGTTCATTGCCGACCAGGCGGGAACCTTCTTCTTCATGGAGATGAACACCCGCCTGCAGGTCGAACATCCGGTCACCGAGGCGATCACCGGCCAGGATCTGGTCGAGTGGCAGCTCGTCGTGGCCGCCGGCGGAGAAATGCCGCTCGCCCAGGACCAGCTTCGCATCGACGGCCATGCCGTCGAGGTCCGGCTCTACGCCGAGGACCCGGCGCGCAACTTCCTGCCCTCGACCGGGACCCTCATGCATCTCAGGCTGCCGCAGGAGGGACCGCACGTGCGCGTGGACACCGGCGTGCGCCAGGGCGATACGGTGACCCCGTTCTACGATCCGATGATCGCCAAGGTGATCGTGCATGATCGCGACCGTACGTCGGCGATGCGTCGCATGGCGGGGCTGATGGGCGAGACCGAGGTGGTGGGCGTCACCACCAATGCCGCGCTCCTGAAGGCGCTGTGCTCGCATCCGGCTTTCGTCGGCGGCGAGATCGACACCGGCTTCATCGAGCGCCATCGTGACGAGCTTTTCGCCAAGGCGAGGCCGGCCGACGACCGCGCGTTCGCCGTCGCCACCCTGGCGCGCCTCGTCGAATGGCAGGAGGCGGCCCTTGCCGCCGGCAGCGCTTCCGGCGATCCATGGTCGCCGTGGAACGGGCAGGGCGCGTTTCGGCTGCTCGACGAGGGTCACGACGAGGTCCGCTGGAAGGACGGCGAGCGCGAGGTCGTGGTGACCGCGCGGCGCCCGAGGAGCGGCGGCGTGCAGCTCGACCTGCCCGGCGGTTCTCTCGATGCCCATGTGCGGCGCGCCGACGACGGCAGGCTCGCCATCCGCCTCGGCGGCGATACGTTCGTGGCCACCGTGGTGCGCCGGCAAACGGCTGACGGCGTCGACTACACGCTGTTCGCCGACGGCACGAGCCGACGATTGCGGCTGGTCGATCCGCTCGACGTCACGCAGTACGAATCGACGGCCTCGGATGACGCCGCTGTACGCGCCCCGTTGCCCGGCAAGATCATCGATCTCAGGGTCAAGGCCGGCGACAAGGTGAGCAAAGGCCAGCCATTGCTGGTGCTCGAGGCCATGAAGATGGAGCACACGCTCGCCGCTCCCGCCGACGGCACGGTCAAGAGCGTGCGCTACGCCGTCGGTGAGCAGGTGGCGGAAGGCGCCGAGCTGGTGGAATTCGAGGCAGGCTGATAAAAGCGGCCTCCGCGTCGCCGGAGGATGCCGCATGGGCAAGTTCATCGTCGAGCCGCACTTTCGCCTGCAGGAGTGGGTGGCCGAAGAGAAGGGCTACTTCCGCGCCGAGGGTCTCGATTACGAGTTCCGCGAGCTGATCCGATCGAGCGGCGGCCAGCACCACAACAAGGGCGCCAAGGGCGCCTTCCAGAGCATCGAACAGGGCCGCGAAGCCCAAGTGAGCTGCGCCTGCCACTGGACAGTCAACGTGGCGGCCTCGAACGGCCACGCCAGGCTCTATGCCGACGCCTACTCGGTCACGCCTTCGGGGATTTTCGTTCCCGCCGACTCAGCCATACGCACGCCGGCCGATCTTGCCGGGGTGCCGATATCGGTCGGCTTCCAGTCCGGCAGCCACTATTCGACGATCCAGGCGCTGGAGCAGTACCTGCAGCCCGGCGAGATCAACCTCACCTTCGAGGACGGCATGCTGTTTCGCCGCCTCGAGCTCCTGATCGAGGGCAAGAGCCAGGCGGCGGCGCTGTTCAGCGGTCCCTATTACCTCGTCGAGCAACTCGGCTTCCGCAAGGTGATCGACACCACCTTCATGATCGCCGCCATGATCAACGGCTCGCCGGATCCCGAAGACGTCCGCCGCTATTTCGGCGCCCTGAAGAGGGCGCAGCGCGACATCGACCTGCGCCCGGAACTCTACACGCACTACTACAAGAACGAATTCCCCGAGCGCTATCACGCCATGATGGACACACGGCGCTGGGGTCCCGGCGAGCGCATCGTCTTCGAGACCTACTCGAAAGAGGTGTTCGAGCAATCGTTCGACTGGATTGCCCGGCACGAGATCTTTGCCGAAGGCCGAATGGGCTCGGGCGATTACGACAGGGCCGCGGTCTCCTTCGCCGTCAAGTAGGACGACGCCGTCCTGCCCCCAGCACCGCGTTCAGGATGAGGGCGCCGAACGTCGCCGTGCCGATGCCGCCGATGGCGAAGCTGCCGAACGTCAGTGTGAAGTCGCCGGTGCCCAGCACCAGGGTGATGGCGGCCACCATCATGTTGCGGCTGTCGGTGAAGTCGACCTTGTTGTCGACCCAGATACGCGCCCCGGCGATGGCGATCAGGCCGAAGATCACGATGCTCACGCCGCCCATGGCCGGCAGCGGGATGGTGTGGATCAGCGCGCCGAACTTGGGCGAGAAGCCCAGCAGGATGGCGAACAGGGCGGCGACGACGAACAGCGCCGTCGAGTAGATGCGGGTGGCCGCCATCACGCCGATATTCTCGGCGTAGGTCGTGACGCCAGACCCGCCGACGCCGGCCGACACCATGGTGGCCAGGCCATCGCCCAGGAAGGCGCGTCCGATGTAGGGGCCCATGTCCCGGCCGGTCATGGAGCCGACGGCCTTGAGGTGTCCGAGATTCTCGGCGACCAGGATCAGTGCCACCGGCACGATCAGCGCGATCGCCCGAGCGTCGAACACCGGCGCGGTGAAATGCGGAGCGCCGAACCAGGCGGCGTTTTCGACCAGCGCGAAGTCGATCGGCTTGCCCCAGCCCAGTCCGTTGGTCAGCACGGCGTAGATCAGGCTGGAGACGATCAACCCGACCAGGATCAGCAGCCGGCGGGCAAGACCTGACGCGAACACGGCCGCCAACGCGATGGTGACGAAGGTCACGGCCTGCAGCCAGGCGTCGAAGGCCGTCGGCGCCATGGTCTTGATGGGCAGCGAGGCGAGGTTGAGCCCGATCACGGCCACCACCGAGCCGGTGACGACCGGCGGCATCAGCCGCTCGACCCAGCCCGCGCCGGTCGCGGTCACCACGAGGCCGATCACGGCGTAGACGGCGCCGCACACGATGATGCCGCCCAGCGCCATGTCGATGTTGGCGTTGAGGCCGTGGCCGGCATAACCCGTTGCGGCGATCACCACCGAGATGAAGGAGAAGGACGAGCCGACGTAGCTCGGCACCTTGCCGCCGACGGCGACGAAGAAGATCAACGTGCCGACGCCGCTCATCAGCACCGCGACGTTGGGATCGAAGCCCATCAGCAGCGGGCCCAGCACGGTCGCGCCGAACATCGCCACGACGTGCTGGATGCCGAGCGCGATCGTCTGCGGCCACGGCAGCCGCTCGTCCGGCGCAACGACGATGCCGTCAGCCGGCTGTCTTATCGTCCAGGAAAACACGTCTCCCCCTCCGCCCTCGCAAGACGAGGCACCTCCCCCGTATGGCGGGGGAGGGGACGAAAGTCATGTGCGGAGTAGGGAGGGCGTCAGTAACCCACCACCTTGCGGTAGAGGTGCCACGTCGCATGCCCGAGGATCGGCAGGACGATGGCGAGGCCGACCAGCAGGGGGATCGTCCCGATGACCAGGCCCTGCGGCGATGATCAGGCCCCAGACGGCCATCGGACCGGGATTCTCGCGCACGGCTTTCAGCGAGGTCGCCACGGCGGAATAGACGCCGACGTTGCGGTCGAGCAGCAGCGGGAACGACACCACGCTGATCACGAGCACCACCAGCGCGAACAGGAAGCCGACGCCCATGCCGACAGCGATCATCGTCCAGCCTTGGGGCGTCGTGAGCACATCGCGGGCGAAGTTGGCGGCTGAGACGGGCAGGTCCGGTCCCAGCGTCACCGTGTAGATGAAGCTGGCGGCGAACAGCCACAACGCGAACAACGCCAGCAGCAGCAGGCCCAGCACCAGGACCGAGCCGATGGCGGGCGAGCGCAGCACCGCGAAGGCGTCGGCCCAGCCGATTTCGATTCCCCGCTCGCGCCGCCGGCTCATCTCGTAGAGGCCGACGCCGAACAGCGGCGCGATCAGAGCGAAGCCGGCGATCAGCGGGAAGATGAGCGGCAGCAGGCCGTAGTTGAAGGCCAGCCGCGAGATGATGATGCCGGCGATGGGATAGATCAGGCAGAGGAAGATGACGTCCGTCCGGCAGGCCTCGAAATCCCGGGCGCCCTCAGCCAGGGCGTGCCGGAGGTCGGCGACGCCGATCTTGCGGACAACCGGCGGCGCCAGGTCGTGCGCGTCCCAGGCGCCATCCATCGAGTTGGCCGCCGTTCCGAGGGCGTGTCCCGTCTCCTTGATGGTTTCCCATCCCCATTCGATGGGGTTTCTGACATGAGGTTGCGTGGCCATGGCTGTCTCCTCCCGAACGAAGGGCGCGGCCTCATCGTGCCTAAGCCGTGGCAGCCAGTCGTGGCATTGACGTCCAGTCCAGTTCGCCGGCCACGAAGAGCCGCGATCTGCCACGCTTCAAGTCTATCCCCAATAGCGGCGGAAGTAAGCCCCTTACTGCAGGAACTTCAGGTACTGCCCGACGAAGTCGCAGCCGACGCTCTTGGCGTAGGCGTCGATCAACTTTTTCGTGATCGGGCCCGGCGTCTTGCCGTCGGCGACCGGGCCGCCGTTGAAGCTCTTCACCGGCAGGATGCAGAGGCTCGTGGAGGTCAGGAACATCTCCTCGGCGTTGGCCGCGTCGAACAGGTCGATGTCGCCCGCCGTGCAGGCGATGCCGAGCTGCTTGGCCATGTCGATGGTCATCTGCCGGCTGACGCCCGGCAGCACATAGCGTTCGGACGGCGTGAAGAGCTCGCCCTCGCGCACGATGAAGATGTTGCTGCCGAGCCCCTCGGCGAGGTTGCCGTTCTCGTCGAGCAGGATCGCCCAGGCGTCGGGCGCCAGCGCCTTCACCGGCTTCTCGGCCATGATCATGTTGAGGTAGTTGTGGGTCTTGGCACGCGGGCTCAGCATCGACGGCGCGGTGCGGCGCACCGTCGTGGTGATGACCTGGGCGCCGTCGCGGTACAGCGGCGCGCGCTTGGCGAGCGGCAGCGGCAGCACCTCGATCACGACATTGGGGCCGGTATGGTCCCAGCCCTCGTCGCCCACCGCGTCGACGCCGCGGCTGACCCGCTGGCCGACCCACCAGTCGCCGACCGCCGGGCGCAGGTGCTCGTTTCGCGCCACCACTTCCTCGCTGTGCGCCACCATCTCCTTCGGCCCGATGCCGGGATCGATCTGCAGGTAGCGCAGCGAGCGGTAGAAGCGGTCGATATGTTCCTTGAGACGGAAAGGCTTGCCCTCGAAGGTGCGCGTCATGTCGAAGGCGCCATCGCCGTACTTCCAGCTGCGGTCGCGGAACGGGATCATGACCTGGCCTTCCGGCATGAAGTTGCCGTTGAACCAGGCGATGCGTTGATTGCTGAGCTGTTGAGCCATGACGTTCTCCGTAACCTGAGCTTAGTGGAGTTCTAGCGCTACCGGCGCCTTCGTGCCACTGCGCCGCCGCCTGGCAGGTGCGGGTGAAGCGGGGGCGATGTTTCCCGACTCATCCGCCAGATCGGCGACATAGGAAAGGGCCTGCCGGATATCGTTCTCAATTTCGCGACGCGCGATGGCCGCATCGTGCGACTGCAGCGCCCGGATGATGCGTGCCCGTGTCTCCGGCCCGCGCGGCAGGCTTATGTACTCGGGATAGAGCAGGTTCATGTAGGGGCCGGTCTGCAGCCACAGCCCCTCGATCACGCGCAGCAAAGTCGGCTGGTCGGCCATGCCATAGAGCGCGAAATGGAACTCGCGGACTTTCAGGCGGTCGGTCACGCTGTCGCCGCCGGCGCGGGCGGTGGCGATTTCGAGCGCGATCTGGCGCAGTCGTCCGATTTCCGGCTTGCTCGCCCGCATGGCGGCTTTTTCGGCGGCCAGTCCCTCGACCGCCATCCGGATGTCGCGCAACTCGAGGATCTTCGCCCGCGTCATCAGCGGGACGCGGACCGATCGGTTGGGCTGCATCTCGAAGGCGCCTTCGGCGACCAGCCGGCGCAGCGCCTCGCGAACCGGGGTGAGGCTGACACCGAGGGCGCTGGCGACGAAGCGGAACGTCGAGCTTCTGCCCCGGCACGAAGCGGCCCGCGGTGAGCGCCTCGCGTAGCGAATCGTAGACCTGCCGGCGGAGCGAGGTGTCTTCGGAGCTGTCAGGCGCCATTATCCAGGAAGCCTAGCCGATCACAGGGGATTTGTGATCACAAAATTCGTTGCGGCAGGTATGCGTGCGCTTTACAGTTATTTGTGATCACAGATGCGCAGCCGACAAAAGGCCTCGGCATGGGCACTGTTCTTGCTGGATGGGGGCCATGCGCAGCTACGCCAAGTCGATCGCACTTTATGAACGGACGAAGACCCACCTGGCGGGCGGCGTCAGCAGCAACGTGCGCTACGCCAGCACGCCGGTGCCGCTGTTCTTCGAGCGCGGCGAAGGCGCCCGGCTCTACGACGTCGACGGTAACGTCCATATCGACTACGTGCTGGGCAACGGGCCGGCCATCCTGGGCCATGCGCCCAGGCCGGTGATCGAGGCGGTCGGACGCTCGCTGGCGGAGGGCCAGGTCTATGCCGGCCAGCATCCGCGCGAGACCGAGCTTGCCGAACGGCTGAGCCGCCTGCTGCCGGGCGCCGAGGTCGTACGCTTTGCCACCTCCGGCACCGAGGCCGTGCTGATGGCCATGCGGCTCGCCCGCGCCTTCACCGGCCGCACCAAGATTTTGAAGTTCGAGGGCCATTATCACGGCTGGAGCGATCAGACCTATATAAGCGCTCGCCCGCCGCTCAACGAGGCGGGGCCGGCCGACGCGCCGGTGCCGGTCGCCGGCTCGCCCGGCATGCCGCCCAGCGTGCTCGACGATGTCGTGGTCGCGGGCTGGAACGATCTCGAGGCGCTCACCGCCGCTTTCGAGCGTCATCCCGGCGAGATCGCTGCCGTCATCATGGAGCCGGTGATGGTGAATGGCGGCGCGATCCCGCCCGGCGACGGCTATCTCGCGGGCGTGCGCGATCTCTGTCGCGCGCAGGGGGCGCTGTTCATCTGCGACGAGGTCATCACCGGTTTCCGGGTCGGGCTGCGCGGCGCCCAGCACCGGCTGGGCGTCACGGCCGATCTTGCCATCTACGCCAAGGCGGTCGCGGCGGGCTTTCCGCTGGCGATGGTCTCGGGCCGTCGCGACGTCATGGACACCTTGCTCGACAAGGGCGTGATGCATGGCGGCACCTATAACGGCAATGTCCAGAGCATGGCGGCGGCGCTGGCGGCGCTCGACGAGCTGGAGCGCGATGACGGTGCAGCCTATCGCGCCCTGGAGCAGCGCGGCACGCGGTTGATGCAGGGTCTCGCGGCGCTCGGGAAGAAGCACAAGCTGCCGGTGCTGGTGCAGGGCTTTCCCACGATCTTCCAGACGTTTTTCACCAAGGCAGCGCCGCCCCGGAATTACCGCGAGTCGGCGGCGTGCGATCGCGACATGGCGCTTGCCTTTCACACGGCGCTGCAGGAGCAGGGTATCCGGGTCAACCAGCGCGCGGCGTGGTTTCTGTCGACCGCGCACGACGACGCCATCATCGACGACACGCTGGTGGCTGCCGATCGCGCCATGGCGACGCTTGCATGAGCGACATCCGCCTCGAGGGCGTGAGCAAGCGCTACGGCGCCGTGGCGGCGGCCGACAATGTCGATCTCAGCGTCGCGCAGGGCGAGTTCGTCACCATCCTGGGGCCGAGCGGCTCGGGCAAGACGACGCTGCTGTCGCTGATCGCCGGCCTCAACCGGCCGACGGCCGGCCGCATCTTCATCGGTGGCCGCGACGTCACCGACGCACCGGCGCAGCAGCGCAATATCGGGCTGGTGTTCCAGTCCTACGCGCTGTTCCCGCACATGACGGTCCTCGAGAACGTCCTTTTTCCGCTCGGCGTGCGCAAGATCAACGGCGCGGCGGCGCGCAGCCAGGCGCTCGATGCGCTCCGGCTGGTGCGGCTCGACGGCCTGCAGGATCGTCGCCCGTCGCAGCTCTCGGGCGGTCAGCAGCAGCGGGTGGCGCTGGCCCGCGCCATCGTCTTCAAGCCCGACATCCTGCTGCTCGACGAGCCGTTGGGCGCGCTCGATCGCAAGCTGCGCGAGGAGCTGCAGGTCGAGCTGAAGCAGCTTCAGCGCACGCTGGGCGTCACCACGCTCCTGGTCACGCACGACCAGGAGGAGGCGCTCTCGCTGTCCGATCGCATCATGGTGCTGGACAAGGGCCGTACCCAGCAGGTGGCGGCGCCGGCCGAGGCCTATCTCAAGCCGGCCAACCGCTTCGTGGCGGAGTTCTTGGGCATCGCCAATTTCGTCGAGCTCGCGGATGGCCGCACCGGACTGGTGCGGCCGGAGCGTGTGCGCATCGGCGACGTGGGCTCGGGCGGCACCGCGGCGCGCGTCGTCGAGGCGATCTATCTCGGCCAGATGGTGCGCTACCATCTGGCCCTGGAGAATGGCGCCGCCGGCGCGCCGATGGTCGCCGCGGTTCCGTTCGTGGGGCGCGCCTTCGCCACCGGCGAGCGCGTTGCAGTGTCGTGGGAGGCGGCCGACCTATGGCCGGTTTAGACAGGAGGGATCTTTAGATGAAGAGACGTACATTCGTGGGAGCGGCGGCGGCGAGCCTGCCCGCCTTCAGCATCCTGACCGGGGCTGCACGGGCGCAGTCGAAGGAAATCCGCATGATCGAATCGGGCGGGCTGTCCGGCGATTCGATCCAGGTGGGCTACATCGATCCGCTCAAGGCCAAGTCCGGCATCAACGTCGTGCGCGAAAGCCCGAGCTCGCTCGGCAAGCTGCGCGCGCTGGTCGAGAGCGGCCAGACCAGTGCCACGATGTTCGAGCTGGGCTCGGGTGTCGTGCTCCAGGCCAAGAAGCTCGGCCTGATCGAGCCGATCGACTGGACCGCGGTCAATCCGGCGGCGATGTTTCCCGAGGCCAAGGCCGAGTACGGCTTCGGCTACCAGTATTTTTCGACCATCATGGCGTGGCGCGCCGGCGCCAAGGAGCCCAAGAACTTCACCGAGTTCTTCGACACCAAGGCATTCCCGGGCAAGCGTTGCCTGCCCGACTATCCGCACTACTGCCTGCCGTTTGCCGTGCAGGCGGCCGGCGTGCCGATCGACAAGCTGTTTCCGCTCGACGTCGACACCGCCTTCAAGAAGCTCGACGAGATCAAGAAGGATGTCGCGGTGTGGTGGAAGGCGGGTGCCCAGCCGCCGCAGCTCATGAAGGACAACGAGGTGCAGTACTCGATCTGCTGGTCGGGCCGCGTCGTCGGCGATCCGGCGTTCGGGCTCAACTTCGCCGGCGGCAAGGCCGATCTCTCCTTCTTCGGCATCGTCAAGGGCTCCAAGCCCGAGGACAAGGCGGCGGCCTACAAGCTGATGCATGAGATGTCGCTGCCGGAGAACCAGGCCAAGGCAGCCGGTGTGATTTCCTATACCGGTCCCAGCCCGGACCTCGATTCGCTGCTGCCCAAGGACAAGCTCTGGCAGTTCCCGACCAGCAAGCAGAACAAGGCGATCCAGTACTTCGAGAACGCCGAATGGTGGGCGGAGAACGGCGAGGCCGTGAACAAGAAGTGGGAGGCTTTCAAGCTGAGCCTCTAGGCCGATGCGCGGACAAGGCTTCGCTTTCATCGCACCGCTTCTGGTGCTGATGGTCGTCGCCTTCAACGCGCCCATCGCCTACATGCTGGGCCTCGCCTTTTGGGAAAAAGGGCGAGGCTTCACGCTCGAGCACTACCAGGGCCTGTTCGAGGCGCCGGTCTATCTGCGCGTGCTGGGCAACACGATGCGCATCGCCCTGATCGCCACCATCGCCAACGTGATCATCGGCTATCCGCTGGCGCACTGGATGCGCGGCCTGCAGAATCGCGCCCGGCTGATCGCCATCGCCCTGGTCGTGCTGCCGTTCTGGATCAGCATCCTGGTGCGCACCTACGCCTGGATCGTCGTGCTGGGCAATGGCGGGCTGGTCAATCGCGCGCTGCAATGGAGCGGGCTCACCGATCAGCCGGTGCAGTTCCTGTACAACGAGCTCGGCGTCACCATCGGCATGGCCAACGTGCTGCTGCCGTTCCTGGTGCTGCCGCTCTTCGCCGCCATGATCCGCATCGACGATCGCCTGCTGCAGGCGGCCGCGTCGTTGGGTGCGCCGCCGCGCACGATCTTCTGGAAAGTCTATTTCCCGCTGACCCTGCCGGCGCTGGCGGCCGGCACCTTGCTGGTCTTCATCCTCTGCCTCGGCTTCTATGTCACGCCGGCCATCCTGGGCGGCGGCCGGGTGCCGATGATCTCCAACCTGCTCGACACGCTGATCAACCAGATCCCGCGCTGGGAGCAGGCATCGGCGATCTCGACCATCCTGCTGATCGTGGCGCTGCTGATCTTCGCCGCCTATCGCCGGCTCGACCGCAAGGCGTCGGCATGAGCTCGACCTGGAGCCGCCGCGCGCTTGCGGCCACGGGCATCTTCGGCCTCGTCTTCCTGACGGTGCCGCTGCTGATCGTCATCCCGATGTCGTTTTCGTCGGCGCGGGCGCTCACCTTTCCACCGCCGAGCTTCTCGTTGCGCTGGTACCAGGCGTTCTTTGGCGATCCGCGCTGGATGGAGGCCATGTGGACGTCGACGGCCGTGGCGGTCCTGTCGTCGATCGCTGCCCTCGTGCTCGGCAGCCTGGCCGCCTACGGCCTGCGGCGCGGCAGCTTCGCCGGACGCGACTGGGCGGAAGGCAACTTCATGGCGCCGCTGATCGTGCCCACCATCATCGCCGCGATCGCGCTCTATCTCGGGCTCGCCAGGGTCGGCCTGCTGGGCTCGTTCATAGGCCTGGTCGTCGCGCACACCGTCCTCAACGTCCCGCTGGTCATGATGGTGATGGGCGTGGCGATCCGCGCGTTCGATCCGCGCATCGAGCAGGTGGCCTGGAGTCTCGGCGCCTCATGGTGGCATACGGTGCGCAAGGTCGTGCTGCCCAACCTGGCGCCCAGCGTCTTCGCCGCCTGGATCTTCGCCTTCATCGGCAGCTTCGACGAGGTGATCGTGACGTCGTTCATCGCCGGCCGCTACGAGACCGTGCCGAAGAAGATGTTCAACGAGCTGATCCTCGAGGTGAATCCGACCATCACCGCCGTCGCCACCCTGCTGATCGCCTTCACGGTCCTGGCGCTGGCCCTGGTGGCGTTCATCCTGGGCCGCGCCGGCAAGCTCAAGCCGACTTTGGTGTAGGACGCCGCACGCGCAAATGCTCGACGAGCGACTGGGCATGCGCGGGCAGGGCGCTCGGGTCGCGCACGCAGATCCGCAGGTGGCGGCGCGCCCAGGGATCGGTGAGCGGGATGACGTGGAGGGCCATCGTCTTGCGGCACCGCAGCGCCGCGCTCCTCGAGACGATGGCGATGCCAATGCCGCTTTCGACAACCCGGCAGATCGCGTCGAAGGCGGGGAGCCGCACGCGCAGCTTCAGCCGATGCCCGGCCCTTGCCGCATGGCCGTTGAGATGGTCCTGCAAGGCGCTGCCGGCGGCGAGGCCGACGAAGTCGTGCTGGAGCGTGTCGCGAAAGGCGATCTGACGGCGCTTGCCGAGGGCGTGTCGCCGCGGCGTCACGACGACGAGCCGGTCTTCGGCGAAGGGAAAGGTTTCGAGCTCCGCCGCGGCATCGACGGCGTCGGCGACGATGCCGATGTCGGCACGGCCGCCCGCGACCGCGCGCACGATCTCCGGGCTCGATCGCTCCTCGAGGTCGAGGTCGATATTCGGATGCGCCGACAGGAACGGCCCGATCACGGAGGGAAGAAACTCCAGGGTCGCGGCGGTGTTGGAGAGCAGTCGGATGCGCCCGCGCAGGCCCCTGGCGTGCTGGTTCAGCTCGCCGCGCATGCGTTCGATTTGCTGCGTGACGAGCCGCGCGTGGTGGACGAGGGCGGTGCCGGCCGCCGTCGGGCTGACACCGCGTCGTTTGCGGTCGAACAGCGGCACGCCGAGGGCCTCTTCCATCGCGCGGATGCGCTCGCTGGCCGATGCGAGCGCCATGCCCGACCGCGCCGCGCCATGGGTGATGCTTGCCGCTTCGGTGATGTGCAGCACCAGTCGAAGGTCGACGAGATCGAAGCGCATGGCCCTTCATAGGGGCTCGTGAGCCTTCGGCCAAGCCTGAGGCAGGCCTCGCGCCTTCCGCATTGTGAGTCCGCCGAGCCACGGCCAGCTTCGCAGCATGGATCTGACGGGATGGCTTTTCGTCGCCGCGATCTTCCTGCTCGCCGGGTTGGTCAAGGGCGTGATCGGCATGGGGTTGCCCACCATCGCCATGGGCCTCCTGTCGCTGGCCGTTCCGCCGGGACAGGCGGCCGCCCTTTTGATCGTCCCGTCGCTCGTGACCAACGTCTGGCAGCTCCTTGCCGGTCCGCGGTTCGGCGCCTTGGTCGTGCGCCTGTGGAGCATGATGGCGGGCGTGATCGCGGGAACGCTGGCCAGCGTCGACATCCTGGCGAGCGGCGCGGCCGGCAGGGCCACCGTGGCGCTGGGGGTTGCCCTGGTCGCCTATGCCGTCGTGGGCCTTGTCGGTGCGAAGTTCACTGTCCGTCCGCGCCACGAACCCTGGCTTTCGCCGGTCATCGGCGCGGCGACGGGGCTGGTTACGGGCGCCACCGGCGTGTTCGTGCTCCCGGCCGTTCCCTATCTCCAGGCGATCGGACTGGAAAAGGACGAGTTCATCCAGGCGCTCGGGCTTTCCTTCACGGTGGCGACCCTGGCGCTCGCCGGCGGGCTGTTGCGCGACGATGCGTTCCAGGCGGCATCGGCCTGGATGTCGCTGCTGGCGCTCGTGCCGGCGCTTGGCGGAATGTTGCTGGGTCAAGCCGTTCGCCGGCGCATCAGCGCGGCCGCGTTCCGCACGGTGTTCTTTGCCGGCTTGTTGCTGCTCGGGATGTACCTCGCCCTGCGCCAAATCGCGTAGGATGGGGCGCGCCCAGGGAGGCAAGGATGAATTTTCCCAAGCGAGTCCGGCTGGTCGAGGTGGGGCCGCGCGACGGCCTGCAGAACGAGGCCAAGCCTGTGCCGGTCGAGGCAAAGGTGACGCTGATCGACGCGCTCTCGGCGGCCGGCCATTCCGCCGTCGAGGCCGGCAGCTTCGTGTCGCCCAAATGGGTGCCGCAGATGGCCAACACCGACGAGGTGATGGCCCGGATCAAACGCAAGCCGGGCGTCGGCTATCCCGTGCTGGTGCCCAACAAGCAGGGCATGAACGGCGCCGTCGAGGCGAAATGCGAGGAGATCGCGGTGTTCACCGCGGCCTCGGAGGCGTTCTGCCGCAAGAACACCAACTGTTCGATCGACGAGAGCTTCGAGCGTTTCGCTCCGGTGATGGAAGCCGCGCAAAAGCACGGCATGAAGGTCCGCGGCTACGTCTCGACCGTGATCGCCTGTCCCTATGACGGCAAGGTGGCGCCGGCCAAGGTCGCGGAAGTCTCCGAGCGGCTGTTCCGGATGGGCTGCTACGAGGTCTCGCTCGGCGACACGATCGGCGTCGGCACGCCGGCCGAGTGCGTCGCCATGATCGACGCTGTTGCGGCGAAGGTGCCGCGTGAAAAGCTGGCGGCGCATTTCCACGACACCTACGGCCAGTCGCTGGCCAACATCATGGCGGTGATGGAGCGCGGCATCGCCGTGTTCGATACCGCCGTCGCCGGGCTGGGCGGCTGTCCCTATGCCAAGGGCGCCTCGGGCAATGTCGGCACCGAGGACGTGATCTACCTGATGAACGGCCTCGGCATCGCGCACGGCGTCGACCTCGACGCCATCGCCGAAGCGGGTCGAGCGATTTGCGTGGCGCTGGGCCGGGAGCCGGCGTCGAAGGTGGCGCAGGCACTGAAGGCCAAGGCAGCAGCCTGAGCGCACGAACGTTCAAGACGGGCGTCATCCATGCCGCCATAACGGCGCGATGGACGGACTGCCCGGTTTTCTCCTCGCTGCGGTCGCGCTGGCCGGCAGTCCCGGTCCGGCGACCTTGAGTCTGACGGCAACCGGCGCCGCTTTCGGCGCGCGCCGGGGGATCGCCTACCTCACGGGCATCGTGGTCGGCATGGCGGCGGTGATGGCGATCGTCGCGAGCGGCGTCGTCGGGCTGTTGCTGGCCGTGCCGGGCGCGACGCCGATCGTGACCGTGCTGGCAGCGGCCTATTTCCTCTATCTTGCCTGGCGCATCGCCACCGCACCGCCGTTGGCTGCGGACACCGCGCAGCGACGCGCGCCCACCTTCGCCGGCGGGCTGCTGCTGTCGCTGGTCAATCCCAAGGGCTACGCCGCCATGGCGGCCTTGTTCTCGGGCTTCGTGCTGGTGCAGGAGCGGCTGGCGCTCGACATCGCGATCAAGATGGGCGTGCTGGTGTTCATCATCGCCGCGGTCAACGTGGCCTGGCTGATGGCCGGCGCGGCGCTCACGCGCTTCTTCCGCGAGCCGCGCACCAATCGCGCGATCAATGTGACGTTCGCCGTGCTGCTGGTCGTGTCCGTGGTGTTCGCTTTGGCGCTTTAGCGCCGCTCGACGATGCGCACCGTGACCGCGCTCGAATGGCCGGCCTCGTCGACCACCGCGACGCGGACGGTGCCGGGGCCGTCGGGCACCCAGTTGGTGCCGTCGAGCGGGCGGCCGTCGACCAGCCAGCGCAGCCGGCCTTCGCCACCCAGGGCGGACAGCGGCACGGCCTCGCGCGCGGCAAGCTCGATCCTGGCATCGGCCGGCGGATAGGCGATGCGCGGCGCGCCATGGGCGTCGGCGACCGGCCCGAGGGTGCGCATGCGGAGCGGCAGCTCCTGATACGAGGCGACATGCAGCACGTCGGCAGGCGGCGGCGGCGCGCGATTGTCCTCGGCGGGCAGGCGGCTGAAAGCCTTGAACACGACCGGCAGCGCCGACAGGCGGCCGAGCTGGCCAGGACGCGGCGTGCCGTCGGCATGGCCGACCCACACGACGACCGTCCAGTTGGCGCTGTAGCCCGCGGCCCAGGCATCGCGGAAGCCGGCCGAGGTGCCGGTCTTGAAGGCGATGCGCCGGTCGCGCAGCGCGACCGGCAGCGACGCGAAGCCCTCGGGCAGGGGCGCGCCGGCCAGCACGTCGGCGACGTACCAGGCGGCGGTCGGGCCGATCAGCTGCACCGGCTCCGGCTTCGGCCGATCGCGGCGCACGGTAGGCGGCGCAAACTTGCCGCCATTGGCGAGCCCGGCGTAGAGCCCGGCCATCTCCAGCGGCGAGACCGTGGCGCTGCCCAGCGCAACGCCCAAGGTGGCGCGCGGCCTCGCCCGGCGGCAGGCCGGGCGCGACGCCGGCATTGCGCAGGGTCGAGATGAAGCGCTGCGGGCCCACTTTCTCGAGCGCCAGCACGGCCGGCACGTTCAGCGATTGCTGGAGCGCGCGGCGCACGGTGACGGCGCCCACGTGCTCGCGATCGAAGTTGCGCGGCAGCCAGTCGCGGAAGCGCACCGGCACATCCTCGACGATCGACTCCGGATGCAGCACGCGATCGTCGAAGGCCATGGCATAGATCAGGGGTTTCAGCGCCGAGCCCGGTGAGCGGTGCGAGCGCACCAGATCGACCTGGCCGGCGCGGCCGAAGAAGTCCGAGCCGCCCAGCCACGCCACGACGCCGCCGGTGCGATTGTCGATCGCGACCAGGGCGATCTGCGCCCGGTCGGCGAACTGGCCGCGCTCCTCGACGACGAGCTGGTTGAGCGCGCTCTGCAATTCGAAGCGCAGCGTCGTGGGAACGATCGCGCCGGGCGACTGGCCGGCGAGCCACGCCGCCAGGTGCGGCGCGTGCATGGGCATGGCGAGCCGTCGGTCGGGCACCGGCCGGCTGGTCGCCTTGTCGAACAGCACCCGGTCGACGATGCCGTGCTCCAGGCCGCGCATCAGCACCCGATCGCGGGCCGCCTGCGCGGACTTGCCGGCGCGCTCCGGCCGGCGGCGCTCGGGCGATTGCGGAATGGCGACCAGCAGGGCGGCCTCGGCGGCGGAGAGCTGCCGGGGTTCCTTGCCGAAATAGGCGAAGGAGGCGGCACGCACGCCCTCGAGGTTGCCGCCCATCGGCGCCAGGGTCAGATAGATCGCCAGCACCTCGCGCTTGGAGTAGCGCCATTCGAGCTGCAGCGCGCGCGCCGACTGGATCGCCTTGGTGAGAAGCCCGCGCGGTCGCGGTTCGAGCAGGCGGGCGGCCTGCATGGAAATGGTCGAGGCGCCCGACACGATGCGGCCGCGCGAGATCCATTGGCCGGCAGCGCGCGCCGCGGCCAGCGGGTCGATGCCCCAATGGTCGTCGAAGCGTCGGTCCTCGTAGGCCTTGAGCAGGGCGAGATAGACCGGATCGACGTCGTCGACCGTGGTCTTGAGCCGCCATTTGCCGTCGGCTGTCGTGAAGGCGCGCAGCAGCCGGCCGTTGGCGTCGACGGTCTCGCTCGACCGCTCGTGGTAGCGCGAGAGGTCGGGCGGGAAGATCCGATCGAGCGCCAGGGCACCCGCCGCCAGGCTGGTGGCGGCGAGGGCGGCGACGGCGAGGACGCGCCGGAAGTTCATCGCAGTGCGGTCCTCCTACCTTGGCGCGATCGCGATCCTGCCCATGCCGCTGCGGGCATAGAATCGCGCGGCGCGTACATGTCGGAGACATTCACCGCCGGCAGCACGAAGCTGCCCGGCGTCACGGCGCGCACGATGTAGGCGACGTGGAAGGAGTTGGTGTAGTTGTCGTCGGATCGTCCCACCAGCTGCGATAGGTCCGCCGGCCGAGATTGAACGAGGCGAAGAAGCGGTCGTCGCGCGCCTCGGTCGATGCGCGTGTCGGAGAGCTTCGCCAGGAACGGGAACGACTTCACCGTGTCGTCGGTCAGCACCGTTTCGATCTCGAAGCCGGCCGGCAGCAGGTCGAGCAGCGCCACCTCGTGGTAGCCGCCTTCGAGATTCCGTCCGTCGATCGACACGATCACGCGCTCGTTCTGGCGCAGCCGGCCGAGATTGGCCGGCTCGCCGGTGAGCGTCAGGAACTGGCGCCGGACGCTCAAACCCTCCGAGGCTGCGGGCATGCGGATCGATCGGCACGCCGCGCGCCGTCACCTGCAGCCATACCGGGCGCTCGCCGTCGTTGGTGACGCGCATGCCGCGCGCGACCGCGGCCTGGTCGGGATTGAGGACGACCGGTTCGGCGGCGGCCTTGCGCTGCTGGCCGTCGACCGAGTAGGCGAGCTCGCCGCCGGCGCTCATCGCGCGCGCCGCCAGCAACAGCCAGGCCTGCTCCTGGGTGGTCGTCTGGTTGATCTTGGCGACCAGCCGATCGCGAACCGCACTCACGACTTCGGCGAGCCCCTCACGGCCGCCGGCCTCGGTCGCCAGCGCCAGGATGGCGGCCTGTTGCGCAGCGGCGAGCCGTAATATTCGCCGGGGTCACGCTGGTCGATATTCTGGCGGGCCAGCGCGAAGGCGAGCCGCGCGCGGCCGGGCTCGGCCACGTGGTTGAGCGCCGCGGCGAGCTGCGCCCAGGCAAGGCCGCCCCTGATGTCGGAGGCCTTCGTATCCTGGAAGTAGCGGATCCTTCCCGGATCGGCGAGGCCGCCCTTGGCCAGCACGTACCAGCCATAGGCCTGGGCGTTGGCCGACATCTTCTCGACGTTGCGGTTGAGCCAGGTCAGCCCGCGCTGCAGCGAGGCGGCAGGCACCGCCATCGACTGGTCACGGGCGCGCAACAGGAAGTCGAGCGCGTAGCTCTGCAGCCATTCCGCCGCCGGCGCATAGGGTCCCCACATGCCGAACGAGCCGTCGGGAAGCTGCATGTCGACGACGCGATAGACCGCGTCCTGCACGCGATCCGGAATTCGCGGATCGGACGGTCCATAGCCCAGCATCGCCACGTCGTTGTAGTAGAGCAGCGGCAGGGCGCGGCTGGTCGTCTGCTCGATGCAGCCATAGGGATACTTGTCGAGGGCACGCAGCAGGCCGGGCACGTCGATGCCCGGGATGCGCGACAGCGCCACGCTCACGACCGAGGTGCCGGGCGCGAAGGATGCCGTCAGGTTGCGGTCGACCAGAAGCTCGCGCTTCGGATCGAGTTGCGAGACCGTGTCCACCGCGCTCGGCGTCTGGGCCGAACGGACCTGGATGTCCCATTCGCGACGCACCGCAAAGTTGCCCGGCCCCTCGACCGAGACGGCGACCTTGCCGAAGCCGGCATCGCCCGCCTTGAGGTCCCAGGTCAGCAGTTCGCGCTGGTTTGCCGCCAGCTTGCGCGTCTCGGCGACCGGCCGGTCGAGCGCGACGGCGCCCGTGGCCTCCAGGGCGATGCGATAGTCGCCGGCCTGGCCGTCGACATTGTGCAGCGACAACGCCACGCGGCCGCGGTCGTTGGGCGCCAGGAAACGCGGCAGCACCACGTCCGCGGTCACCGCGTCACGCACGAACATGCGCTGCTCGGCCGAGCCGACGCGTGTCTTGGCGTAGGCCACGACCATGACCCGGAGCTGGCCAAGGAAGTCGGGGATGTCGAGCGCGATCTTTGCCTCGCCCTTGTCGTCGAGCTTCACCGGCCCGCTGAACAAGGCGACTGTGCGGGTCGGCACGACGTCGAGACCGCCGATGTCGCCCGAATCGCCGCCGGTGCGGATGCGGCCGAGATCGTCGACATTGGCCTCGAGCAGGCGGCCGTAATCGTCGCGCATGGCGACGCCGAGCTTGCGCTTGCCGAAGTAATAGTCGGCGGGATTGGGCAGCTTGTAGCGCGTGAGCTGCAGGATGCCTTCATCGACGGCGGCGAGGGTGACGAACGCCTCCTCGTTCTGCAGGTTGGCGACCTTGATGGGCACCTCGATGCGCTGGCGCGGCGTTACCTTCTCGGGCGAGCCGATCTGTATGCCGAGCGTGCGCAGCGCGGGGTCGATGCCCAGCCATGCCGCGCCGATGGCGCGGGTCGGCGTGCGGTCGGCCGGCGCCGAGAGTGGCCGCCACGCCGTAACCAGCGCGTAGGCGCCGGCGCCCCATTCGGCCTTGATCGGAACCTCGAAGGTCGTGCCGCCGGCGGGAACCTGCACGGGGTAGGTGGCGACGATGCGGTCGGTGGCGATGGCGACCAGCGCCTCGCCGGCGAACGGCGGCTCGATGCGCAGCCGTGCGCTCTCGCCCGGCGAATAGTTCTGCTTGTCGCTGGCGACGCGCAGCGTATCGGGCGCCTCTTCGACGCCGCTGCCGCCGTACCAGCCGACGTAGAACGACAGGCTGCTCAGCGTGTTGTTCTCGTTGTCGACGACCGTCAGCTTGTATTCACCCCAGTCGAGCTGGCGCGACAGGCGCGTCGGTTGATCGGCCTTGAGGGCCAGCGTGTCGGTGGTCAGCAGCCGTTCGTTCTGCGTCGACTGCCAGCGCCATTTTCCGTCGACCTGGTACCATTGGTAGGCATAGTCGAGGCGCTGGATGCGGTATTCCACTGCCGGGCGGGCGACCTGCTTGCCGGTGGCGTCGACGGCCACGACGTCGAACTCCGTCACGGCGCCTTCGCTGGCATAGCGGCCCTCGAAGGTCGGGCGGATGCCGAGATAGACGTTGCGCGTGCGCATCGGCACCGTCTTGTCGGCGCGCGTGGCGCGTCCGCCGCCGGGTTCGAACACGCGGGCCTGGATCTGCGCGCGCAGCGGCAGCGTCGTGTCCTTGACCTTGTCGCCGCCCCATTCGAGGCGCGTCTTGCCGGCCTGGTCGGTATCGGGCGCGGTGAGCGTGATGAAGGGCGGCTCGAACTTCTTGCGTTCGTTTTCCGACCCGAACGAGTATTTGCCGAAATCGGCGAACGGCTGGTCGTCGATCGTGACGCGCATGTCGGCCTCGACCGTGAGGCCCGACGCCGGCGCGCCATAGAGGAAGTCCGCCGATATCGCGAAGCTGTTGACCTGGCCCGGGCGCAGGATCGGCTGGTCGGGCGTCAAATCGACCTTGAGCTTCTCCGGCACGAAGTCCTCGACCGAGAACTCCACGCGGCCGACGGGCGCCGCCTTGGGGTCGATGTGCGCGCTCACCGACCAGCGGCCGCGACGCGAGGATTTCGGCAGGTCGATCGCCTGGTAGACCGCGCCCGAGGCCTGCAGGGCATGGGTGAAGCGCGTGAACTCGGTGCCGTCCGGCCGCTTGACGATCAAGGTCACCGGCATGTTGGCGAGCGCCACGGCGCCGTTGTCGCGCAGCATGGTCATGAGCTGCACGGTCTCGCCGGGGCGATAGACGCCGCGCTCGGTATAGAGGAAAGCGTCGACCGGGCCGGGCTGGTCGCGGCCGGAGATGCCGCGATCGGAAAAGTCGAACGCCGCCTTGCTGAGCTCGAGGCGCGCGAATTCCTGCTTGGCGGAATCGGACGCCATCACGGCGTAGGCTTCTGCGGCACCTCGGCCCTTCAGGAGCCCGGCGGCGAAATTGACACGGCCGTCGGCGGCGGTGATCGCCTTGGCGACCGGCTCGTTGCCGCGCGTCAGCAGCACGACTTCCAGTCCGGCCAGCGGCTGGGCGCTTTGCAGGGAGCGGGCAAAGACATTGAGCCCGTCCTGCCCGGTGAAGCTGGTGAGGGCGATGTCGGTGTCCATCACCCACATGCCGGACGCCGAGCCGCCCGACGAATCGTCGTCGTCATCGTCGAAGCTGCGCGACGGCGGCTTGGCCGCGTTCCACACCACGACGAAATAGGCGCCGGGTTTCCAGTCCTTGATCGTCTCGCGGATCGGGAAGGCGGTGACCACCGGCTGGTTGGGCGGGCTGCGCACTTCCATCGTGCCGCGCCACTGGCGGACGCCGTTGGTGCCGTTCAGCCAGCCGCGCAGCGACCACGACTCGGTGATCGGCTCGGAGCCCGGGAAGCTCGCGTCGTAACGATCGTTGGCGAAACGGTCGATCGCCCGCTCGTTCACCCGGTAGACCTCGATGCCGACCTTGGAGACATTGATGGTGGTGATCGGCAGGCCCGCCGTCGTGCCGCGCGGCAGGATGAAGCCCTTGCCCGGCAGGGTGACGACGGCCGGGCGGGCGCCCAGCGCCACGTCGACCTTCTTTTCGTCGTTGAGCTTGGCGCCGTTGCTGCCCGGGAAGCCGGCCAGCATCGTCACCGTGTAATCCTGGCCGTAGGTCAGGCCGCCGATGCACAGGCGGTCGTCGACCACGCGCAGCGCCGACTTCACCTCCGGTGAGATGCGTACATAGTCGGCATATTTGACGTCGCCCGTCGCCAGCGGCTTGTTGAAGGCGAGGCAGGCCTCGGCCTCGGGCCGGCTGCTGTCGATGGCGACACGGCGGTAGGCGAAGGGCTCGTTGGGGGCGGCGGCCGGCTGGGCGGCGGGGGTGGGCGCCATGGATCGCGCCGGCGTCGGCGCCGCCGCGGGCGCTGTGGAAGGAGCCGGAGTCGCGGACGGAGGAGCCGGCGGTGCGGCCGCCGGCGGTGCTGCGACGGCCGTTCGCGGGGCCGGCGGTATCTGATCGACGGAGTCGCCGGGCTTGCCGATGAGGTAGCCCGTGATACCCGATCCCAGCATGAGAGCCACGATCAGGGCAGCCAACGTCGACCTATTCATGAATACCCCCGCACAAAGCGACGAACACTATACTTGAGATTGTGTAAACACTGTGGTGTCTGACGGATGAGTTGCGAATCTTCCACGCTGTTGCGCGCTTACCACGCCATTCGACGTGCTGTGGATAGGCGCCGCTTGAGTGGCGACGCTGTGCGTACTAAGCGCGAACGATGGCGTTGCATTTGATCAAGCTGGCGGTCGGCGTCGACGACCTTGCCCACATGAAGACGGTCCAGGCGGCGCGGCGCAAGCAGCGCCGCCAGAGTCCCCGATCCCCGCACTGGGTCTACACCCGGAACACGCCGCGACGGGCGGAGGAACTGCTGGCCGGCGGCTCGCTCTACTGGGTGGTGCGCGGCGTTATCCGCTGCCGCCAGGAACTGATCGGCTTCGAGGAGGATTTCGACGAGGACAACGGCAAGAAATTCTGTCGAATCAAGGTCAAGCGTCCCTTGGTGCCGACCGCACCGCGCACCTGCAAGGCCTTCCAGGGCTGGCGCTACTTCGAAGAGGAGCGTGTCCCGCCTGACCTTTCGAAGGGCGACACTGCCGACATGCCGGCGGAAATGGCAGCCGAACTGAAGCGACTCGGGCTTCTGTAAGGACTCGGCGGCAGCGCTGCACAGGCGCGGTTGAAGGCTGGACATGATGCCTACGTTCCCGAAAGAGTCGGGAAGCATTCGCCACAATATTGGCCGGCGCTGTCAACACCGCGCGATACAAGCGAAACAGAGTTTATCGGCTGGTCAGCTTGAGCTCGATGCGCCGGTTGCGGGCGGTGTCCATGCTCGACAGCGGCTGGAATTCGCCATAGCCCGCGGCGACCAGGCGGTCGTTGGGAATGCCCTCGCTGTGCAGGAACTTGACGACCGCGATCGCGCGCGCGGCGGACAGTTCCCAGTTCGACGGATAGATCACGTTGTTGATCGGCTTGTCGTCGGTGTGGCCGTCGACCTGCAGGACCCAGTTGATGTCCTTGGGAATGCGCGAGCCGATCTCCATCAGCCGCTGGGCGACGCTGGCGAGCTGCTTCTCGCCGCCGGGCTGCAATTGCGCCGAGCCGGAGGGGAACAGCACCTCGGACTGGAAGACGAAGCGGTCGCCGACGATCTGGACGTCGCGCTGGCCGGCCAGGGCCTCGCGCAGCTTGCCGAAGAACTCCGAACGATAGCGCGCCAGCTCCTCGACCTTGCTGGCGAGCGCCCGGTTGAGCTTCTGGCCGAGGTCGACGATCTGGACCTGCTGCTCCTTGGCCTTTGCATCCGCTGCGTCGAGCGCGGCGTTGAGCCGCGCCAGCTCGTCCTTGAGCCCGGCCAGCTCGGCGGTGAGCCGCACGACGGCCGCCTTCTGCTCGGCCGTGAGCTTTTCCTGCTCGGTGAGGTCGCCGAACAGCTTGCCCTTCTCGTTGTTCGCGGCGGCGAGCGAGGCGGCGAGGCGCGTGAGCTCGACCCTTTGACGTTCGATCTCCTTCTGCAGGTCGGCTGCCTTGGCTTCCGATTCCTTGGCCGCGCCCTGCAGTGCCGTCGAGAGCTTGTCGCGCTCGGCGATCATCGAGGTCAGGCGCTCGGTGAGCTGGTCGCGCTCGATCTTGAGCGCATCGGCTGACTGGCGTTGCGTGGCGAGGTCGGCGTTGAGCCGGTCGCGCTCGCTGCGCTCCTGGCGAAGCTGCAGGGTGAGCTGCTCGAGGTCCTTCTGCAGGCTCTGGGTCGCCTTCTTCTCGATCGACAGCTGGCTGGCGAGGTCGCCGATCTGGCGGCCAAGCTGTTCGATGGCGCTGTCACGGGTGCTGAGCGCGCTGGACAGCGTGAACTGCGCGACGCTGAGCAGCGACAGCAGGAAGATCATCACCATCAAAAGCGTGGTGAGCGCGTCGACATAGCCCGGCCAGGTGTAGTCGGGCGAGCCGCCGCGTCGATGGGAAATCGCCGCCACGGCGGCTAGCCTTCGCCGGCCGGGCTGCCGACGCCGCGCGTCGAGGCGATGGTACGGGCGAGCAGCCTGAATTCGCCGCGCAGCTCGTCGGCGAGCGCGGTCCGGCTGCGCACGTTTTCCTCGACGAGACGGGCGAGGTGGAACTCGATGGCGCGCTGGTGCGTCAACAGCGCTTCGCGATCGGCGTCCGGCGAGCGTTCGGCCACGCGATTGATCGCGCCGCGCAGCTCGATCGACTGTTCGGCCATGCGGGCCAGCAGGGTCTGCTGGCCGCGCATCGCCTCGGCAAGGGAGGCCAGGCGCTCGACCAGGGTGGCGCTGGCGGACACCGTGGCTTCGCGGCCCTCCTCGGCGCGGCGCAGCGTGCGCGTCATTTCGTCGAGGCCGTCAGCGGTGCGCTCGAGCAGGGCCTCGACATAGGCCGACACGCCCTGTTCGCCCTCGACCTGGACCCCGCTCGAGAGCCGCGTGGCGCCGGCCAGCCATTCCTCGAGCTCGATGTGGAAGCGGCCCTGGGCCTGGCTCGCCTGCAGCTCGAGGAAACCCAGCACCAGCGAGCCCGAAAGGCCGAACAGCGAGGCGCCGAACGCCGTCGCCATGCCCTTGAGCGGTCCTTCGATGCTTTCCTTGAGCTTGGCGAACATCTGGATGGCGTCGCCGCCCGCCACCTGCAGGCCCGAGATGGCGTCGGCCACGGCGCCGATGGTCTCCAGCAGGCCCCAGAAGGTGCCGAGCAGGCCGAGGAAGATCAGCAGGCCGATCAGATAGCGCGTGAGCTCGCGACGCTCGTCGAGGCGGGTGGCGATGCCGTCGAGCACCGCGCGCGTGACCGTGGGTGACAGGCGGAAATGGTCCTGCCGATCGCCCACCATGGCGGCGAGCGGCACCAGCAGGTTGATCGAGTGCGTCTCGAGCGGCGGCGCACCTTCCTCGCGGTGCTGGAAGCGGCGCAGCCAGCGCACCTCGGGCCACAGCGAGATCACCTGGCGCATGACGAAGAAGATGCCGATCACCAGCACGGCCACGATCACGCTGTTCAGGATCGGCGTGTTCATGAACACGCGCAGCAGGTCGTGATGCAGCAGGTAGGCAAGCACCACCACGGCCGCCAGGAACAGCAGCATGCGCACGAGATAGGGGAGCGGATTGCTCATCCGCCCAGCCGTCGCCGGTTGCGTCGAGATTCGGTCACTTGTTGGGCACCAGGATGTCGACGCGCTCGTCGTCGCCCAGGAAGGCGCCGATATCGATGCGCGACGATTTCACGCCACGGTCGATCAGGTAGGCACGAACGACCAGCGCGCGGGCGAGCGAGATCTGACGGCTTGTGATGTCGTCGCCGGTCGCGAAGGCGCGCACCTCGACCAGCCGTGGCTTCTTGGCGGCGAGATCCTCGCCGACGCGGTCGAGCAGCGCCCGGGTCGTGTCGGTGAGGTTTGGCGAGGGCCCGGCGAACGGGACGGAGGCGGCGAGCGGGGCCTTGGTGGGCGGCGGGGTCGTCGGACCGAGATCCGGGGCGAGGGCAGCCAACGCCGGCTTGCTCGGCGGAGCGGATTCTTCGTCGGGCGGCGGCGTCGGCAGGCCGAAGGGTGCGGGGTTTATCGTGATCACGAGGCCGGTTTCCGACCCCGTTCCCGAGGGCGCCGCGGGGGATCTTCCCTTCGACTTTCTTCGATCCGTGACGATGATCACAGGCAGCGCCCCGCCGAACGACGCCGGCGAAAGGGCGGGCGCAGGCGCCGAGGCGATCTCCCGCAGCGGGATCGCCAGCATACGGCTCTCGATCGGCCCGGGCGGCGGCGAGGGGAGGACGGCGGCCGGTCCGGCGGGCTCGGGGCGGCTGCTGAGGGCGGTGACGTTCGGTCCCTGTGCGAATGCCGGCGCCAATGCCGGCAGCGCACCCATGCCGAACACGGCAAGGGCGAGGCTGCGCACGGCGGCCGAAGACGTTGGGATAACCAATTGCCTTTCCACGGGATTTGCCGCTCGACAATAGCCAATGGCCGACCCCCGCTCAACCGGCGCCCTGAGGGCGCCGTCAGGCGTTGGACAGGATCTCGACCATCGAATCGCGCAGTCCGAAATTGCTGGCGAGAAGGGACGGGCCGCCCAATTCATAGGGCTTGCCCGAGATGTCGCCGATCACACCGCCGGCCTCGCGCACCAGCAGGAGGCCCGCTGCGACGTCCCACGGCTGGAGTCCGAACTCGAAGAACGCGTCGTAGCGGCCGGCGGCCACGAAGGCGAGGTCGAGCGAGGCCGCGCCCCAGCGGCGGATGCCCGCCGTGCGCTCGGTGACTGCCGAGAGCTTGGCGAAATAGGCGGTGTGGTCGCCCTTGCCGATATGCGGGATGCCGGTGGCGACCAAGGCCCGCGCAGGCTCTTTGCGGCCCGACACGCGCAGGCGGCGCGAACGGGCGTTTGCCGTGTCGACGAAGGCGCCATTGCCTTTCTCGGCCCAGAACAGCTCGTCCGAGATCGGCTGATAGATGACGCCGGCGATGATCTCGCCCTCGCGCTCCAGGCCGATCGAGATGGCGAAGTGGGGCACGCCGTGCAGGAAGTTTGTCGTGCCGTCGAGCGGGTCGACGATCCAGCGGTTGCGACCGTCGCCCTTGGTCTCGCCGCCTTCCTCGCCGAGGAAACCGTACTCCGGCCGCGTGCGGGCCGAGCTCGGCGCGCAGCGTGCGCTCGGCCTTGATGTCGGCATGGCTGACGAAGTCGCCGGGGCCCTTCTCGGAGACCTGCAGTTGCTCGACCTCGCCGAAATCGCGCTTCAGGTTCTTGGCGGCGGCGAAGGCGGCACGGATCATCACGGTGATGGTGGCCGAGCGTACCGCCAGCGAACGGCGCTCCGGCGGTCCCGAGCGCTCGCGGCCCGGCGCCATGGGTGCACGTCCGACGCGGGCTACCGGGCGCTCACTCGTGCGATCATTGGGGCGACGATCGGTGGGGACGGCCACGGGCGATCAATCCTTCGCACGTTCCATGTAGCTGCCATCTTCGGTGTTGATCACCAGCCGCGTGCCGACGCCGATATGCGGCGGCACCATCACGCGCACGCCGCCTTCGACGATGGCGGGCTTGTAGGACGACGAGGCGGTCTGGCCTTTCACTACGGCATCGGCCTCGGTGACGGCGAGGACGACGCTCTTGGGCAGCTCGACGCCCACGGGCGTGCCTTCATAAAGCGACACGGCCACTTCCATGCCGTCCTGCAGCCAGCGTGACTGGTCGGGATCGAGAACGTCGGCGCCGACCGTAAGCTGCTCGTAGTTCTCCTTGTCCATGAAAGTGAACCCGTTGTCGTCCTTGAACAGGTAGGTGCACTCGCGTTCATCGATATGGACATGCTCGATGGTCTCGCCGGAGCGGAAGCGCTCCTGCAGCTTGTTGCCCTCGCGCAGCGCCTTGGCCTCGATGGCGACGAACGCGCCACCCTTGCCCGGGCTGATGTGCTGCACCTTGGAGGCCACCCAGAGCTTGCCGTTGTATTCGATGACGTTGCCGGCGCGGATGGAATTGACGGGAACTTTCATGGGATTACCGGAATCTGCCACTGGATCGGATGAATGGAATTCGGCCCCGCCCGCAGGGGCGGGACGAGGCCGGCGGCGCCTTCTATCAAAGCCCGCCAATGGCCGCAACAGGCCCTCAGAGACCGAGGGCGGCCTGTTTCTTCCTGGGCAGCGCAGCGGCGATGACCGCGTGGGCGCGTTTGACGTAGGCCCTGGTCTCGGCCGGCGTCAGGATCCGCGGATCGTCGAGCGCCACCCACTTGGCGCGTGCCAGGTAGGGTGCGGGACGGAAGCCCGGCGAACGCGACAGCGCTTCGTAGTGCTCCGGCGGGCACTTGAAGCAGATGCGGCCCACCGAATGATCGGGCGGCGCGATCAGGCAGAACATCTTGCCGCCGACCTTGAAGACGACCACGCCTTCCCATTGCACGGTCCGCGTCGCGGCCGGCAGCGTGCTGCAGAACTTGTCGATTTGCTTCGGCGTCATGGCGCCACCCTACACGGCCGCGGTTTTGCGTGCGATGGTCGGGCATGAACGAGTGGCGGCCGGACAAACTTGCCAAGCGACTGCCCAATCTGCAGGCGCGCGCCCGCCTGCAGGCGGCGATGCGGCAGTGGTTCGCGGCCGAGGGCTTCGTCGAGGTCGAGACGCCGATCCTGCAGGCGGCGCCCGGCGCCGAAGTGCATCTCGCGGGCTTCGCGACGGAATGGGAGTTGCCCGACGGCGAGGAGCGCGAGCGCTGGCTGCACAGCTCGCCCGAGTTCGCGATGAAGAAGCTTCTGGCCGGCGGCGTGCCCAGGCTGTTCCAGTTCGCGCGCGTCTTCCGCAATGCCGAGGGCTCGGCCCTGCATCATCCCGAGTTCACCATGCTCGAATGGTATCGCGCCGGCGTGGGCTACGAGGCGATCATGAAGGATTGCGCGGCGCTGCTCGCGCTCACCGGCGCGAAGGAGCTGCGCTGGGGCGAGCATGTCTGCGACCCTCGGGCCGAGGCCGAGCGGCTGACCGTGGCCGAGGCGTTCCAGCGCTACGCCGGCGTCGACCTGTTCGCGACCGTCGGCAGCGCCGAGAAGCTCGCCCGCGCCTCGGGTGTGGCGATGCATGCCGGCGACAGCTGGGACGACGTCTTCTTCCGCATCATGTTCGACAAGATCGAGCCCCGGCTGGGCATGGGACGGCCGACGATCCTGTGCGAATACCCGATCTCGATGGCGGCCCTCGCGCGTGCCAAGCCCGGCGACGCGCGGGTGGCCGAGCGCTTCGAGCTCTATGTCTGCGGGGTGGAGCTCGCCAACGCCTTCGGTGAACTCACCGATCCCGCTATCCAGCGCGCGCGGCTTCAGGCCGACATGGACGAGAAGGAACGACTTTACGGCGTGCGCTGGCCGGTCGACGCGGACTTCCTCGCCGCCCTGGACCATGGCCTGCCCGACTGCGCCGGCGTGGCCCTGGGCTTCGACCGCCTGGTGATGCTGGCGACGGGCGCCCGCCACATCGAGGACGTGCTGTGGCTACCGGTGCGCTGAGAAAATATCATTGAAGGCGCGCACGGCAGCCTCGGGGCCGTCCTTGTAGTTCCACACGCCGCCGGCGACGGCTAAAAAATCGGCACCGGCGGCGATCACCGGCTTGCAGTTCTCGACCGTGATGCCGCCGATCGCCACGCACGGGATCTCGAACAGCTCGCTCCACCATTCGATGATCTCGAGCGAAGCGGGCGTCGTGACGGTCTTGGTGGTGGACTGGAAGAACGCGCCGAAGGCCACGTAGTCGGCGCCGGCCTCGCCGGCCGTCATGGCAAGGTCGCGCGAGGCCTTGCAGGTCACCCCGATCTGACGCTCCGGTCCGACGATTCTGCGTGCCTCGGCATAGGGCGTATCGTCCTGCCCGACATGCACGCCGTCGCAGTCGAGCTTCACAGCGAGGTCGGGCCGGTCGTTCATGATGAAGGCCACGCCGCGCTGCTGGCAGATCGGCCGCAGGGTGTCGGCGGCGCGCGATGATCGCGGTATCGTCGACGTCTTTCAGTCGCAGCTGGAAGGCCGCGACATCGCCGCCATCCAGCGCCGCCCTGAGATCATCCGCGAAAATCGCCGGATGCTCGATGCGTTCGGGCGAGATGAGGTAAAGCCGGCAGCTCTGGGCGGCCGGGGCGCCGGCTTCTTGCCGTGTGGTGCCGGACTCGCCCGCAGACGGCCGTCGACGGTCCTGAGTCATTGAATTTCCGATGTTATCTGTTTGCAACGTGCAGGCTTGTCCGCGGCCAGTCTACACGGGGAACTGCCCGAGCATGTATCCGACTCGGCGCCGCGGGCTGGGCGCCGGCGCGATTCATCCTGCGTGAAAATCTGATTGACCAAAGACCCTCATAGGTTGTATATCATTGTTGTATATCCCGCGAGTTGCGCTGCGGGCCCAACACAGGAGGGCACTATGGCGACGACGAAACGTTCGGTGGCGAGGGTGACTGTTCCGGCCGCCGCCAAATGCGCGGCGGGGGTATGCGATCCTGAACGCACCGAAGGGCTGAAGGCACCCGCGCCCAACGGCACGTACTCTCTCGTCACTCTCAAAGGGCCCGGCGTCTTTCTCGGCGCGGAGATCTCCAAGCAGGGCGGGACGAACGATCTCACCTTCGTGGTTCTCGATATCGACGGCCGCAATGTCGCGAACCTGTCCTATGCGGGCGCCATCAACCAGGGGCTGACGCAGCAGAATCCATACGGCCTGGTGCTGCTGCAGAGCCCTGCCATCAAGACGGTCACGATCGGATTTCCGACGCCGCTCGTCTACAAGCGGAGCCTGAACCTGAGCGTGACGGTCAACGAGGGCAACGTCGTGCAGATCCTGGCCAATGTCATTCACGGCGGCGTCTGAGATCTGAACCGGCAGGATCGACGGCAAATCCGGCCGCTATCGCCCATCGGCTATAGCAGGCCCAACCTCTGACCAATGCGCTGCGCTGCGTCCCACGCGGGACCCAACGCCGCGAACGTCTGGATGTCGGCTTTGCTGGTTTCGAGAAATGCCTTCAGGCGCAGAAGGTTGGGCTGGGGCTTTTCCGCCTCCGATTTGGCGTCCTCGACAATCTGTCGAAGATCGGCGGAAGCGCCCCGATGGTGCGTGTCCATCGCCGCGAGAACGTCGCCCAGCGCCTTGGCCAATTCCGACATTCCCGACATGGTCTGCCTCTCCTTGGCTTCCGCGCCCAGGCGGCGCCGCCTCTAGTGGGCTTGTCGTCTCACATCTTGCCCTGATAGATGCCGACGATCTTGTCGAGCATGTCGAGCGCCTGGTCGCGCGGGCGCTGGAAGGTGTTGCGGCCGATGATCGAGCCGTTGGCGCCGCCGTCGCGCAGGCCGCGGACCTCGGCGAACAGGCCTTCGAGGTCCTTGGCCTCGCCGCCGGAGAACACGACGATACGGCGACCGTTGAAGGTGGCCTGCATGACATGCTTGATGCGCGCGGCGAGCGTCGAGATGTCGATGTTGGCCTTCTCGTAGGCGGCCTTGGCCTCGGGCTGCCACAGCACGTTGCTGGGCGGCTTGACCTTGATGATGTGGGCGCCGAGCAGCGCCGCCATGTGGGCGGCGTAGGCGCAGACATCCATTGCCGTCTCACCGGCCTTGTCGAGCTTGCCGCCGCGCGGATAGGACCACATGACGACGGCGAGGCCGACCGACTTGGCCTCCTCGGCCAGGTCACGGATCTCCTCCATCATCTCGTACTGGTCTTCGGAGCCCGGATAGATCGTGAAGCCGATCGCCGAGCAGCCGAGACGAAGCGCGTCGTTCACCGAGGCGGTGACGGCCTGGTCCTTGTTGGTCGACAGCGAATTGGCCGAGTTGAGCTTGAGGATGGTCGGGATGGCGCCGGCGAAGGTGTCGGCGCCGGCCTCGAGCGGGCCCAGCGGCGCCGCATAGGCGTTCAGCCCGGCGTCGATGGCGAGCTGGTAGTGATAGTGCGGATCGTAGGCGTCCGGATTGGGCGCGAAGGAGCGGTCGGGGCCGTGCTCGAAGCCCTGGTCGACAGGCAGGATCACCATCTTGCCCGAGCCGCCCAGGCGGCCGTGCATCAGGATGCGGGCGAGATTGGCCTTGGTGCCGGGGCAGTCGCTCTCGTAGTTGTCGAGGATCTTCTTGACCTTCTGCGTGATCTTCATCGCCTTCCCCCAAGAGGTTCATCCATGCCCAAAAGCGGCGCCGGTGATAGCGGGCGCGGCCTATTCGTTCAAGCCCTTGCCGGGATAGGGATGCGTGGTTTTCCAGTGATTTGCGATGTCCAGCCGGCGGGTGATCCAGACGCCCTTCTGCTGCTGGATGTAGTCGAGCAGGCGCCACAATCCCGCTGTGCGGCCCGGATGGCCGATCAGACGCTGATGCAGGCCGACCGACATCATCTTGGGCGCCGTGGCGCCCTCCTTGTAGAGCACGTCGAAGGCGTCGCGGCAGAGCGTGAACCACTGGTCGGCGGTGGTCATGCCGGCGGCATACTTGCCGTCGTTGTTGGTGAGGGAATAGGGCACGATCAGGTGCGGCTTGCCCTCGACCGTCTGCCAGAACGGCAGCTCCTCGCCGTAATAGTCGCTGTCGTAGGTGAAGCCGCCATGCTCCAGCAACAGGCGCCGGGTATTCACGCTGGGTCCGTAGCGGCAGTACCAGCCGGCCGGCGCCGCGCCGACGGTCTGCTTCAGCGACGTCACCGCCTTGGCGATGTGCTCGCGCTCCTCCGCCTCGGAAAGCTGGAAATGGCGCACCCAGCGCCAGCCGTGGCAGCAGACGTCGAAGCCCGACTTCTTGATGGCCTCGGCAGCGAGCGGGTTGCGCTCCAGCGCCAGCGCGCAGCCGAACACGGTGAGCGGCAGGCTGCGCTCCTGGAAGGCGCGCATGATGCGCCAGAAGCCGACCCGGCTGCCGAACTCGAACATGCCTTCGGCCGCGAGGTCGCGGCCCTCGAGTCCCTGCGACGAGGTCGAGGATTCGGTGAGGCCGTTCTCGGTGTAGCCTTCGCCATCCTGCACGGACGGCTCCGACCCCTCCTCGTAGTTCACGACGAAGTTGACGGCGATGCGCGCGCCCCCGGGCCATTTGGGATCGGGCGGATTGGGCGCCATAGCCCACGAGGTCGCGAGTCGGCTGCCAGCTCATGTCGGTCTCCTTACCAGTTGGGCGCCCATTTGCCGGGCGATGTCGGCGATCTTCTCATTCGGTTCGGCCATCGAGATCGTGCGGACGCCGGCGCGCAGGCAGGCCAGCGCATAGCCGGGCGCATCGCCGCAATCGACGATCAGGGTGAAGGCGACGTCGGGAAATTCGCTGCGCGCGCGCTCCTGCAGCGCGGCGAGATAGCCCGCGCCGTAGGTCGCGGCGGCGTTGTCGGGTGTGACCAGCGTCGGCGCCTGGCCGGCGTCGCGCGCCGCCTTCAGCGCCGTTTCCATCTGTCGCCAGTCGCGCACCAGCACCGCCCCACCCGTCATGGTGGACGATGTTAGCCGGTGAGACCCTGGCGCGGATAGTGCCGGGTAAGAGGCCTTTGGAGACGGACCCTCGCGGTCCGTCAGCGCATCAGTGTCGCCGCCGCGGTTTCCGGCGCGCGCTCCATCGGGCTTGCGGCAATCCCGGTCGGCGCGGCCACATCGAACTTCTTGCGACGCAGCAGATCCTCCATGGCCGCGACGCCCTCGGCCGTGCGGCCGCTCTGGCAATCGAGCCCCGCGGCGATGCGCACGTGGTTGCGGGCGCCATCGGAGTTCTCGCTGCGACTTGCGCCGTACCAGTCGAAAAACGTCATGAGCTGGCTGCAACGCGCCTTCGAGGTCGCGGGGCTTTGAGCGAAGGCGGGGAGGGCAGAGCCTGCCGTCAGCACGACAGCAAGCATCATCGTCGAACGAACGAGTAATGGGGTCATGTCAGCGCTCACTGATGTACATGATCGCCAAACGCCGGATCATGCTCGGCTCGCAGGCCCTTCGTCACAGAGCGCTGTTAAGCTGTGACGAACTTTTTTCGACGTTTGGAACGACTCACCAAATGATCACAACTGCTACATTTTCGTTGTATTTGGATGACGCAGGCCTTCCAAACGTGCGTGCGCCCTTGTCGCCGTCGTCGCAAATCGGCCTTCAGGCCAATGTTCGTTCAAGCGCGATTTCGACCAGGACCGGGCGCGCTATCTCATTCTTGTGGTCTTTGAGAAGGAAACCGATGCGTCGAGCTTCGCTGCTTCATTCGGCGCGCAAGTCATCGGCGACCATTCTGGCTACGCCAGTCAACGCGGATTTGAAATCGGCGCCGAATTGGAAAACCAGCTGTTCACCGCGTTGAAGCATGGCGACAGCTGAAGGGATCGTAAACGTCTCCCGATCAAGGAATGAGGACGGTGAACGGCTCGACCGGCACGAATTCCTCGTCGTCCTTGATCCCGGTGCGCCACATGAAGACGGCGAAACGGCCGGGCTTGTCGAGCACGGTCAGGCCGTGATGCCAGGTGTTGGGCTTGTAGGTGACGCCCTGCTGGCCGGTGGCGATGAAGGCGCGCACCGCCGAGGTGTCGGGCCCGCCTTTGACGGCGTGCGGCGCCACCACGATCAGCCAGCGCGCGACATCGATCGGCACGAAGCTCTGCGAGGAGAATTCGTGGCGCTCGAGCAGCTCGGCGCGCAGCGGACGGTCGGGCGTTTCGGCCTTCAGGCTGAGCGAGAGGCTGGGCCTTGCCTCGGCGCGCAGGTTGCCGAGGGCGTCCTCGTAATACTTCCGGCCTGCCTCGGTCGGGATGTCGATCACGTCGCCGAAGGGCGCGAAGGCTTGCTTGGTCAAAGGCTGCGGCTCGATCTGCATGGTCGGCATTTTCCTCAGTCGCGCATGCGGCGGGTCAATCCCACCGTCCATTCCATGATCAGCATCAAGACGAATGCCGCGGTGATCAAGACACCCGACACCGCCGCCACCCGCACATCGAGAGTCGCTTCCATCATGCCCCACATGCGGATCGGCAGCGTGTCGGTGCGGGCGTTGGAGAGAAACAGCGAGACCGGCACATTGTCGATCGACGCCATGAAGGCGAGGAAGGCGCCGGCGGCGATGCCCGGCGCGATCAACGGCAGGGTGACCCGGCGCAGCGTGTAGAACCACGAGGCGCCCAGGCTGCGCGAGGAATCGAGCAGGGCGGGGTCGAGCTGGGACAGGCTGGCCGTCGTCGTCCGCAGGATGAAGGGCATGGTCACCATCAGGTGGCCGGCGATCATCAGGTCGAGCGAGGGCCGGAAGCCCAGGGTCGAGAAGTACACCAGGGCCGCCAGGCCGAAGGTGATGCCCGGCAGGACCAGCGGCGACATGAAGAAATTATCGGCGACACGCGCCAGCTTGCGGCGGTCGCGCGCCAGGCCGAGCGAGGCCAGCGTCGCCAGCACGACGCCGAACAGGGTGGAGAAGCACGCCACCTCCAGCGAGTTCCATGCCGCCTTGTGGATCTGGCGCGACTGGCTGGCGTCGAACAACTGCTCGTACCAGGCGAAGGAAAAGCCGGTGGGCGGGAACTTGAGCGAGCGGCCCTCGGTGAACGACGTCATCAGCACGACGACGACCGGGGTCACGATGATGAGCACGGCAAGCGTCGCCAGCCCGCCGATGACGAGGCCGTAGGAGATGTCGCCGAAGCTGCGTCGCCTGGTCATGTTCCTTCAACCATGGAGATGGCCGCCCGAGCGGCGGCCCATCCAGGACAGGGCGGCGATCACCGACAGCACGGAGACCACCAGCGACAGCGAGATCACCGCGGCGAGCGGCCAGTTGTAGACGACCAGTGACTGCTGCCAGATCAACAGCGGCAGATAGATGAGGCGAACGCCGCCGATCACGGTTTGCGAGATGAAGGCCGTGGTCGAGCTGGCGAACACCAGCAGGCAGCCGGCGACCAGGCCCGGCATGCTGAGCGGCACGATGACGGTGAACAGCGTCCGCCAGCGCGAAGCGCCAAGGGCGGCCGATGCGTCACGCAGGTTGGGGTCGAGTCGCGACATCACGCTGATCAGCGGCAGCAGCATCAGCGGCATCTCGATCTGGGTCAGCGAGATCACGAGGCCGAGCTCGGTCTGCAGGAGGCGCAGCGGCTCGGAGATGACGCCCAGCGACAGCAGCACCTGGTTCACCATGCCCTCGCGGCCCAGCACGACGATCCAGGCGAAGGTGCGGACCACGACCGACAGCAGCAGCGGCATCACGATGATGAAGAGCAACACCCTCTGCAGGCGCGCCGGCAGGTCGAGATAGACCAGCGCCAGCGGGTAGCCGACCACGACGGTGGCACATACCGTCTTGACGCCCAGCAGCAGCGTGTCGGCGATCACCTTGTAGCTGAAGGGATCGCCGAAGAACTTGATCCAGCTGCCGAAGCCCGGCTGGGTGATCTTGTCGTCGTTGAAGAAGCTGGTGGCGACCAGCAGTAGCAGCGGCGCCAGGAACAGCGCGGCGAAGGCCAGCGCCAGCGGCAGCGCGAGCTGCCACTCGCCGGGCGCCAGATAACGACGAAGGCCGCCGCCCGTTTCCGGGACGGCGGCCAACGCTATCGTCACTTCGCCATTTCCTTGTTGAACTTCTCGATCCAGGCGGCGCGCAGCGGATTGATCTTGGACCAGTCATGCTCGACGTACTTGGTCATCTCGTCGAGGCTCTTCATCGGCAGGTCGGCCGGCAGCGCGACATCCTTGTTGACCGGAACGAAGTTGTAGGGCGGCTTGGTAAGCGCCTCCTGAATCTCCTTGCTCACCACCAGGTCGAGGTACTTGTAGGCGTTCGCCACCTCGGACGTGCCCTTGGCGATATGCATCGTGGTGTAGAAGGCGATCGAGCCGCTCTCGGGTTTCACGAACTCGATGTCGATGCCCTTGCCCTTGAGCGTCGCGACCGTCTGGGTGTTTGTATACATCACGTCGCACTGGCCTTGCTGGAACAGGCCCGGCATGGCGGCCGGCAGGCCGACGGCGGCGACCTTGGGCAGCACCTTCTTGAGTTCGACCAGGGCCGGCTCGACGTCGGTCAGCGAGCCGCCGAACTGCTTGGAGAGTTCGATCAGCGAGGACGTGCCGAACGTCGTCTGGAAGCCGGTGAGGCCGAGACGCGACACCCACGGCTCGACCAGCAGGTCCTTCCAGCCCTTGGGCGCCGGCACCTTCTTCGGATTGTAGGCGATGCCCACCACCTGGGCGCTGACGCACACGCCATATTCGTCGGTGAAGCCGGTCGGGATCTTGGAGAGGTTGGAAAGCTTGCTGCCGTCGAACTTGTCGAACAGGCCACCGTCGATGGCGACGATGCGCGGGCCGGGATCGAGCACGAAGACGTCGAACGGCGGTGCGCCGCGCGACGCCTTGACCTTGCCGATCTGGTCCATGGCGAACAGCGGCGCCAGTTCGAGATCGATGTCGTCCTTCTTCTTCAGCGCCGGCGTGACCACGGCGCGATAGGCGTCCTCCCAGCTGCCAGGATAGGTGGTGGCGACCAGGCCGCCCTTGGCGAAAGCGGCGTGAGGCAGGAAGGCGGCGCCGCCCAGGGCGGAGGCGCCGGCAAGCAGATGTCTGCGGCTGAAAGGGTGCCTGGTCATGAGATCACTCCGTTGGTTGACTGGGTGGGACGCGGGAAAAGCGAGGGCCTGGCGTCGGCGGCGAGGCCGCAATAGCGGCGGGCGCCGTTCAGGAGGCCGCGCCGCGGCTCGACGATCTTGAGCGCCGCGCCGTCTGCGGTACGGGCCTCGTGCACGAGCTGCGCGCCGAGCGGCAGGCTGAGGCCGGGCTCGATCGGCCAATATTCAGGGCCGGGAATGGCCGAGAGGGTCAATTGCTCCGGCCGCACCGAGAGCAGCACCGGCGCACCGGCGCCGAAGCCGGACGGCGCCGGCAGGCGGACCGTTGCGCCGGCGTCGAGCGCGATCGTGGCGGTGCCGCCGTTCAATTCGGCGACTTTCCCGCTCAAGAGGTTGGTCGTGCCGATGAAGCCGTTGACGAAAAGCGTCTGCGGCCGGTCGTAGATCGTCACCGGCGTATCGAACTGCTCGACCTTGCCTCTGTTCATCACGGCGATGCGGTCGGCGACGCTCATCGCCTCGTCCTGGTCGTGGGTCACCAGGATGGTGGTGAGGCCGAGCTGGCGCTGCAGGCGCTTGACCTCGATCTGCATGTCGAGCCGGAGGTTGCGATCGAGCGCGGCGAACGGCTCGTCGAGCAGCAGGATCGAGGGTTCGACGGCGAGCGCACGGGCGAGCGCCACCCTCTGCTGCTGGCCGCCCGAGAGCTGGCGCGGCAGGCGCTCGCGGAAGCCGCCGAGCTGGACGATGTCGAGGAAGCGCGCGACGCGGGCCTGGATGTCGGGCCCGCGCATGCCGCGCGCGCGCAGGCCATAGGCCACGTTCTCGACCACGGTCATGTGCGGGAAGAGGGCGTAGTTCTGGAAGACGATGCCGATGTTGCGCTGGTTGGCCGGCAGGTGATCGACCGGCGCGCCGTCGACCCGCACGCGGCCGGCGGCCTGACGGACGAAGCCCGCGATGACGCGCAGCAGGGTGGTCTTGCCGCAACCCGACGGTCCGAGGAGAGCCACGACCTCGCCCGGCTCGATGGCCAGCGTGACGCCGTCGACGGCCAGCGCCTGGCCGTAGCGCACGGTCAGGTCTTCGACGTCGAGCGCGCGCGCCGCCGGTCGGGTGGCCGCCGCGGATGCCGTTTTTTCTGGGGTCGACTGCACGCCGCCTGCCTCCTCCGTCCGCAAGGAGGCAAGGCTCGTGCCAAGGCTGTCAAGGTTGCGATCAGCGCGGGTGTCTCGCTCAGGGATCGTCTGACCCGCAATCCCGCCAGACTGTCGTCGATCTCGCGGAGAACGTTCCGTGAGTTTGACGATCAGATCGTTGTTGGCTGTCGTCGCCTTTGGATCGTCAAGCGCGAAGGGCGCATGCTTGACTGAAGCCGGTAGATCTGACGGCGCACGTTGGCGCGGGCCTCCATCAATTGCTGACGCAGGCCCGGCAGCGGCTTAACCCAGCTTGCCCATCGCCACGGCCGTGTCGGCCATGCGGTTGGAGAAGCCCCATTCGTTGTCGTACCAGCTCATGACCCGGACCAGCGTGCCGTCCATGACCTTGGTCTGGTCCATATGGAAGGTCGAGGAGTGCGGGTCGTGGTTGAAGTCGATCGAGACGTTGGGCGCGTCGGTCCAGCCTAAAATGCCCTTGAGCTGGTTGGCGGCGGCGAGCTTCACCGCCTTGTTGATCTCGTCCTTGTCGGTCTTGCGCTTGGCGACGAACTTGAAGTCGATCATCGAGACGTTGGGCGTCGGCACGCGGATGGCGACGCCGTCGAGCTTGCCGTTGAGCTCGGGCAGCACCAGGCCGACCGCCTTGGCGGCGCCCGTCGAGGTCGGGATCATCGACAGCGCCGCGGCGCGGCCGCGGTAGAGATCCTTGTGCATGGTGTCGAGCGTCGGCTGGTCGCCGGTATAGGCGTGGATCGTGGTCATGAAGCCATGCTCGATGCCGACCGCGTCGTTCAGCACCTTGGCGACCGGGGCCAGGCAGTTGGTCGTGCACGAGGCGTTGGAGACCACCACGTGGTCCCTGGTGAGCTTGTCGTGGTTGACGCCGTAGACCACCGTGAGGTCGGCATTGTCGGCCGGTGCCGAGACCAGCACGCGCTTGGCGCCGGCTTCGATATGGGCCGTCGCCGCCTTCTTCGAGGTGAAGAAGCCCGTGCACTCCAGGGCAATGTCGACGCCCATCGCCTTGTGCGGCAGCTTGCCGGGATCGCGCTCGGCCGTGACCTTCATCTTGCCGCGGCCGACATCGATCGTGTCGCCGTCGACCTTGACCTCGCCGTTGAAGCGGCCATGCACGGAGTCGAAGCGGAACAGGTGGGCATTGGTCTCGACCGGACCGAGATCGTTGATCGACACGACCTCGATGTCCTTGCGGCCCGATTCCATGATGGCGCGCATGACGTTGCGGCCGATGCGCCCGAAGCCGTTGATTGCCACCCGAACTGCCATGTCACCCTCCGTTGGTGCCGAGCCGCCGCGCCGCGTCGGCAATCGCCTCGGCCGTAATTCCGAAATGTTTATATAGGTCGGCGGCCTTGGCGGAAGCGCCAAAGCCCTTCATGCCGACAAAGGTGCCGCGCGTTCCGAGCCAGCGTTCCCAGCCGAAGCCGCCGGCCGCCTCGCAGGCGACCCTGACCGTGCCGTCGTCGCCCAGGACCTGCCGGCGATAGGCATCGTCCTGCACTGCGAACAGCTCCCAGGACGGCATCGACACGACCGCGGCCGAAATGCCGTCCTTGGCCAGAAGATCGCGCGCCGCGACGGCGAGATGGACTTCCGAACCGGAGGCGATCAGGCGGACGCTGGCCGAGGCATCGCCGGCCAGCAGGTAGGCCCCGCGGCTGCACGGATTGCCGTCGCCGGCGTCGCGCAAGGTCGGCAGGTTCTGGCGCGTGAGCGCGATGACGCTGGGCTTGTCCTTCGACTCGAGCGCGATCTGCCAGCACTCCGCCGTCTCGACGACGTCGGCCGGCCGCATCACCTGCAGGCCGGGAATGGCGCGCAACGCCGCCAGGTGCTCGACCGGCTGGTGGGTCGGGCCGTCTTCGCCCAACCCGATCGAATCGTGGGTCATCACATAGATGACCCTGAGGCCCATCAGCGCCGCGAGACGGATCGAAGGCCGGCAATAGTCGGTGAACACCAGGAAGGTGCCGCCATAGGGGATCACACCGCCATGCAGCGCCAGGCCGTTCATGGCCGCGGCCATGGCGTGCTCGCGGATGCCGTAATGGATATAGCGGCCGGCCGGGTTGGCGCGCGTCATCTCCTTCAAGGTCGCGGTCTTGGTGTTGTTCGAGCCCGTGAGGTCGGCCGAGCCGCCGACCGTGTCGGGCAGCACCGGGTTGATGACCTCGAGCGCCTCCTGGCTCGACTTGCGCGTCGCCCAGCTGGGCTTCTCGGCCGCGACCTTGGCCTTGAACGCCGCGATCGCCTCGCCGACGGCCGGCGGAAGGTCGCCCTTCAGGCGACGGTCGAACTCGGCGCGGTCGGCGTCGGCCATGGCGGCGTGGCGCTTGGTCCATTTGCGCCGGGCCGACTTTCCGCGCGCCCCGATCTTGCGCCAAGCCGAAAAGATCGGCTCGGGAATGTCGAACGGGGGATGGTTCCAGCCGAGCTTCTGGCGGGCGCCTAAAACCTCGTCCTTGCCGAGCGGCGAGCCGTGCGTGGCGGCGGTCCCGGCCTTGGTCGGTGCGCCGTAGCCGATCACCGTCTTGCAGGCGATCAGCGACGGCTTGTCGGTGACGTTGCGCGCCTTGCGGATGGCGCGCGTCACGGCGTCGGGGTCGAGACCATCGACGGCCTGCACGTGCCAGCCGGCGGCGGCGAAGCGCTTCTTGTGGTCCTCCGAGGTGCAGAGCGAGGTCGGGCCGTCGATCGAGATGCCGTTGTCGTCGAACAGCAGGATCAGGCGGCCGAGCCCGAGATGGCCGGCGAGCGTGATCGCTTCCTGGCCGACACCTTCCATCAGGCAGCCGTCGCCGCAGATCACGTAGGTGTAGTGGTCGACGATATCGCGGCCGAAGCGTTCGGCGAGCAGGCGTTCGGCCAGGGCGAAGCCCACCGAGTTGCCGAGGCCCTGGCCGAGCGGCCCGGTCGTGGTCTCGATGCCGCTGGCGTGGCCGTGTTCCGGATGCCCGGCGGTGCGGCTGCCGAGCTGGCGAAAATGCTTCAGCTCGTCGAGCGTCATGTCGGCGTAGCCGGTGAGATGCAGCAGCGAATAGAGCAGCATCGAGCCGTGGCCGGCCGACAGGATGAAGCGGTCGCGGTCGGGCCAGTTGGGCTCCGAGGCATCGAACTTCAGGAACTTGGTGAACAGGACCGTGGCGACGTCGGCCATGCCCATCGGCATGCCGGGATGACCGGAGTCCGCCTGCTGCACGGCGTCCATGGCGAGGGCCCTGATGGCGTTTGCCATGTCACGGCGGGCGGCGATTTGTTCGGTCATTTTATGCAGGCGCCGTACGGTTTTGAGAGGGCGGCGCGCAACATGCCGAGCGCAATTTGGCGCGTCAATGCGCAAAACCGGCGCCGCTTCCAACATCTAGCGTGCGACGACGCTCCACAGGGCCAACATGTTGACCACTCACGGGTGCAACACTTATCCTTCTGGGATGGAGCAGATGCAGCCGCAAGACGAACTGCCATCGGCCGCCGGGGGAGCGATGTCCAAAGCCGCCAGTGTGAAGGACCGCGTCGACGATGCGCTCAGCCGGCTGGAATCGATGGTGGAAGAGCGCCTGCGTGGCGAATTGGCCCGGGCCGAAGAACTGTCCAAGCGGCTCAGCAAGCTCGAACGCCAGCACGACGAACTGAAGAAAGTGGCGACAGAGGTCGAAGGTCGGCTGGAGCGGGCGATGGAATACATTCGCTCGCTGCTGGCGGCCGACCAGACATAAAAAGTCCACCGTTGCCGCGAAGGTTGAGAGGTGCCTCGACCGGCGTGACGTGTCACACTGCTATTCCCCTCAAACGCCGATAAGGCGCAATAAAAGGAGTAGCGGAAAATGCCGCTGGTATCGATTCAGATCGCCAATCGCACCTATGAGCTTACGTGCGGCGATGGCGAGGAGGAGCGAGTCCAGGAACTCGCCGGCTATGTCGACGAAAAGGTCGGCGAGTTGCGCAAGCAGCTCCCCGGTGCTCCCGAAATCAAGCTGATGGTCTTCGCCTCGCTGATCCTGGCCGACGAGAGCCGGGAAGCGCGCGGCATGGCCAAGGCGGCGGAGAGCGCACGCGCAAGTGCCACCGACAGCGCCGAGACGCTGGCCACGGCGCTCGAGGACCTGATCACCTCGCGGGTCGACAAGATGAGCAAGAAGGTGAGCGGCGCGGCCTGACAGCCCGTTCGATGCCGCATTGCGGCGTGGGCTCCGAATGCCTAGATTGGCAGTGGGGCGGAATTCTGCGCGGCTCGTGGTTTTGCTAAAACCCCGGGGCCAATAAGATCTCCTGGGAACTGTTCCTGGCCTTGACCGTGGTCTTGGCTACACGGTGCCCACCTGCTTACGCAGGCCTTGGAGGTTTCACGAACCACGGCCCATCGTGGAGCCGCCCCACCTTGCTTCTTCCTTTCTCGCGTGGCCCTGATCGACGACAAGCGCACGCTGCGCAGCGCCATGCTCGCCTGGCGCGGCGCGCTGGATGCGGACGAGCGTCGTGCCGCCGCCGACGGCCTGCTCGCCACCTTGCGGCGGGAGATGCCCTTCGAGACGCCGGCGGTCGTGTCGGGCTTCTGGCCGATCAAGGAAGAGATCGACATCCGGCCGCTCATGATCGAGCTGTTCAACCGTGGCTGCCAGATGGCGCTGCCGGTCGTGCAGGGGCGCGGCAAGCCATTGCTGTTTCGCGCCTGGCGCCCGGGCGATCCGCTCGAAGCCGGCGTGTTCGGCACGCTGCAGCCCCCGGCACGGCGCGAGACCGTCGAGCCCGATGCGCTGCTGGTGCCGCTGCTGGCCTGCGACGAGGACGGCTGGCGGCTGGGCTACGGCGGCGGCTTCTACGATCGCACGCTCATTGGCCTGCGCGCCCGGCGCAAGGTGACGGCGGTCGGCGTCGGCTTCGATCCTCAGCTCGTGCCCGAAGTGCCGCACGGGCCGGACGATCAGCCGCTCGATTGGATGTTGACCGACCGGCGTGCTTGCGCCTTTGTCTAGCGCATGAAAGTCCTTTTTTGCGGCGATATCGTCGGCCGGGCCGGCCGCGATGTAGTGATCAAGGAAGTGCCGCGGCTGCGCCGCGAGCTCGGCCTCGATTTCGTGGTGGTGAACGGCGAGAACGCGGCGGCGGGCTTCGGCATCACCGCCAAGATCTGCGCCGAGCTGCACGAGGCCGGCGTCGACTGCATCACCACCGGCAACCACGTCTGGGACCAGCGCGAGATCATCCCCTATATCGCGCAGGACAAGCGGCTCCTGCGGCCGATCAACTTCCCGCCCGGCACGCCGGGCTGGGGCGCCAACCTGTTCCAGACCGCGCGCGGTCAGAAGATCGTGGTGATCAACGTCATGTGCCGGCTGTTCATGGACGCGCTCGACGATCCGTTTCGCGCCATCGATGCCGAGCTCGGCAAGTACGGGCTGGGCGGTTCGGCGCACTTCATCCTGATCGACGTGCACGGCGAGGCGACCAGCGAGAAGCAGTCGATGGGTCATTATTGCGACGGCCGCGTCTCCGCTGTGCTGGGCACGCACAGTCATATTCCGACGGCCGATTCGTGGGTGCTGCCCGGCGGCACCGCCTATCAGACCGATGTCGGCATGTGCGGCGACTACGATTCGGTGATCGGCATGAAGAAAGAGATCGCCGTGCAGCGCTTCCTCAAGAAGATGCCCGGCGAACGCCTGGCGCCGGCCGAAGGCGAGGGGACTTTATGCGCGGCGGTGGTAGAAACCGACGACCGGACCGGCCTGGCGCGGTCGGTGCGCCCGCTGCGGCTGGGCGGCCGGCTGCCGGCCACGGCCTAGATTGCAGCATCTTGTATCCCACAGGCTCGATGTATACCTATTAGAGGTATCTTGAAGACCCTCGTTGACGACCTGGGGAAAAATCGGCATCCTTTTGATGTTAAACGATTTTTCGCCGGATCGGCGGACTGTCTTCAAGGTTAGAGGGGGCGTCGGAATCTAGGTTCCGACGTTTTTTAGCGGGGGCTTCGGCCCCCGCCTTTTTTTGTGCCGACGGTGCGTTGCACGGTCACTAACACTCCCAAAACCCACGAGAAGTGGTATAGCCGGCCCATCAAGTCACTCAATCTGGTTGTCGGGCGATGGCGGGCCATTCCCAATTCAAGAACATCATGCACCGCAAAGGGCGTCAGGACGCCCAGCGGGCCAAGATCTTCACCAAGCTGATCCGCGAAATCACCACCGCGGCGCGGCTCGGCGCGGCCGATCCCAACGCCAATCCGCGCCTGCGGGCGGCGATGATCGCGGCGCGCGAAAACAATATGACGCGCGACACCATCGATCGCGCCATCAAGCGCGGCTCGGGTTCGGACGCCGACGCCAACTACGACGAGGTCCGCTACGAGGGCTACGGCCCGGCCGGCGTGGCGCTGATCGTCGAGGCGCTGACCAACAACCGCAACCGCACGGCCGGTGAGGTTCGCTCGAGCTTCAGCAAATACGGCGGCAATCTCGGCGAGACCAACAGCGTGTCCTTCATGTTCGACCGGCTGGGCGAGTTCCGCTTTCCGCTCGGCGTCGGCACGGCCGACGAGGTGCTGGACAAGGCGATCGATGCCGGCGCCGACGATGTCCTGAGCGGCGAGGGGCCGGACGGCGTGCACGAGATCTACTGCGCCCAGGAGAATTTCAACGCCGTGCGCGAGGCGCTCGAGAAGTCGCTCGGCCAGCCTCTGGCGGCCAAGCTGATGTGGCGGCCCAAGACCACGACGCCCGTCGAGGGGGCGACCGTGCAGTCGCTGCTCGACCTCATCGCGGCCCTCGAAGACAACGACGACGTCCAGAACGTCTACGCCAATTTCGAGGTGTCGGACGACGCTCTGGCGAAGTTCGCGGCCTGAAGCGCGCGATGAGACTGATCGGCCTCGATCCCGGTCTGCGGTTGACCGGCTGGGGCGTGATCGAAGTCGACGGCAACCGGCTGCGCCATGTCGCGCACGGCGTCGTCAGGGTACCGGCCGCGGGCACCTTGGCCGAGCGGCTGTGCGAACTGTTCGACGGCGTCGCCGCCATCGTCGAGGCGCAGCAGCCTGTCGAGGCGGCGGTCGAGGAGACCTTCGTGAACATCAATCCGGGCTCGACCTTGAAGCTCGGCCAGGCGCGCGGCGTCGTCGTGCTGGCGCCGGCGCGGGCCGGCCTGCCGGTGTTCGAGTATGCCGCCAACCTCGTGAAGAAATCGGTGACCGGCGCGGGCCATGCCGACAAGCGCCAGATCGCCATGATGGTCGGCCGTCTGCTGCCCGGCGTCGAGGCGACCGCCGATGCCGCCGATGCGCTGGCTGTCGCGATCTGCCACGCCCATCATCGCGCGACCGCCAAGCGGGTGGAGGCAGCGCTTTGATCGCCAAGCTGAAAGGCGTCGTGGACTACGGTCGACGCCGACAGCGCGGTCATCGATGTCGGCGGCGTCGGCTATCTGGTTTCGGCCTCGGCCCGCACCTTGCGCGACCTCGCGGCGGGCGACGCGGTGACCGTGCTGGTCGAGACCATCGTGCGCGAGGACGCGATCGCGCTCTACGGCTTCCTGGAGACCGCCGAGCGCGACTGGTTCCGCATCCTGACGACGGTGCAGGGCGTGGGCGCCCGGGTGGCGCTGTCGATCCTCTCGACCCTGTCGCCCGACGAGATCGCCCGCGCCATCGCCGCCCAGGATCGCGCCACGCTGAGCCGGCCGGCCGGCGTCGGGCCGAAGCTCGCGGCGCGGCTCGCCACCGAGCTCAAGGACAAGGCTGCGGCGTTCGGCGTGGCGCCGATGGCCAAGCTCGGGGAAGCACCGGCGATGCCCGCGGGCTCGATCAACGAGGACGCGGTCTCGGCCCTGATCAACCTGGGCTACAAGCGCGTCGAGGCGTTCGGCGCGGTGGCGCGCGTGACACAGCGGCTGGGGGCTGACGCCAGGCTCGAAGCCGTGATCACGGCCGGCCTGCAGGAACTGGCGCGATGAACGATGCGCCCGCCCACCGCCACGTCTGGTGACCTCCAAGCGCGCCGAGGAAGATGCCGCCGAACTGGCGCTGCGCCCGCAGACGATCGACGACTTCATCGGCCAGAAGCAGGTCCGCGAGAACCTGAAGATCTTCATCAAGGCCGCCAAGTCGCGCGGCGAGGCGCTTGATCACGTGCTGTTCCACGGCCCGCCCGGCCTCGGCAAGACGACCCTGGCGCAGATCGTGGCGCGCGAAATGGGCGTGGGCTTCCGGGCGACCTCGGGGCCGGTCATCCAGAAGGCGGGCGACCTTGCCGCCCAGCTCACCAATTTACAGCCGCACGACGTGCTGTTCATCGACGAAATCCATCGCCTCGCGCCGGCGATCGAAGAGGTCCTCTATCCGGCGATGGAAGATTTCCAACTCGACCTCATGATCGGCGAGGGGCCGGCCGCACGCTCGGTGCGCATCGAGTTGCCGCCGTTCACCCTGGTCGGCGCCACGACGCGTTCGGGCCTCATGACGCGGCCGCTGCGCGAGCGCTTCGGCATTCCGCTCCGCCTCGTATTCTACGAGCCGGCCGAGCTTGAGACGATCGTGCACCGCGCTGCGCGCGTCCTGAAGATGCAGATGGCCAAGGACGGCGGCGCCGAGATCGCCCGGCGCTCGCGCGGCACGCCCCGTGTCGCCAACCGCCTGCTGCGCCGCGTCCGCGACTTCGCGGCGGTCGGCGGCCAGGCCGTGGTGGACGCAGGCGTCGCCGACGCCGCGCTGACGCGGCTCGAGGTCGACGGACGTGGGCTCGACGCCATGGACCGCAGCTACCTCGCCTGCATCGCCGAGAACTACGGCGGCGGCCCGGTCGGCGTCGACACGCTGGCCGCGGCGCTCTCCGAGCAGCGCGACGTCATCGAGGACGTGATCGAGCCCTACCTGATGCAGCTCGGCCTGCTGATGCGCACGCCGCGCGGCCGCCTGCTGTCGGAGGGCGGCTACCGCCATCTCGGCGTGGCGATGCCCAAGGACCAGAAGCGGCAACTCGACCTGCTGGCGAGCGGCGACCCGGCGGAGGAGGCGTGAGCGCGCCCATATCGAGCGGGCCGACATCCGGCCATTTTGCCGATGGCGTTCACGTCTTGCCGCTACGGATTTATTACGAAGATACCGACGCGGCCGGCATCGTCTATTACGCCACCTGGCTGCGCTTCCTCGAGCGTGGCCGCACCGAATTGCTGCGCCTGCTCGGCCAGGAGCACAGCGCGTTGCGCGACGAGCGTGGCGTCCACTGGGTCGTCCGCCGCTGCACCATCGACTACCTGAAGCCCGCCCGGCTCGACGAGACGATCGAGGTCTTCACGAGCTGCGGCGAGCTGCGCGGTGCCTCGCTCGACATGAACCAACAGGCCCGTCGTGGAGAAGAGGTCCTGGTCCGCGCCGAGCTCATCGTCGCCTGCATGGGCGCCGGCGGGCGGCCGGTCCGATTGCCGCAGCATCTGCGCACAGCTTTGGCTCAGGTCTCGTCGGGCGGCTCGCCCCGCTCACGCCATATTCGGGTATAAACCTTTGAACCAACGGAGATTCTAATAATGGACGCTTTCGCGCAGGTCGCCGGAACCCCCCTCGGCGGCAGCACCCCACCGATCGACATGTCGGTGTACGGCCTGTTCATGCAGGCCGACTGGGTCGTCAAGGCCGTGATGATCGCCCTCCTGCTGGCGTCGTTCTGGTCGTGGGCGATCATCTTCGAGAAGATGCTGCGGCTTCGCTCGCTGAAGAAGAGTGCGCAATCGTTCGAGGACACGTTCTGGTCGGGCGTCTCGCTGGAAGATCTCTACGATCGGGTGGGCGCCAAGCCGGATGATCCGATGTCGAGCATCTTCTCGGCCGCCATGCGCGAATGGCGCCGGTCGGTGTCGAAGGGCCTGGCGCAGAGCGCCACGGCGCGAGCCGCCCTTCGCCAGCGCATCGAGCAGGTGATGAGCGTCACCATCGCGCGCGAGATGGAGGCGATCGAGAAGCGGCTGGGCTTCCTGGCCACGGTCGGCGCCAACGCCACCTTCGTCGGACTGTTCGGAACGGTGTGGGGCATCATGAACGCCTTCGGTCATATCGCACAGTCGAAGAACACCTCGCTGGCCGTGGTCGCGCCCGGCATCTCCGAGGCGCTGTTCGCCACCGCGATCGGCCTGGTCGCCGCCATCCCGGCGGCCGGCGCCTACAACATCCTGTCCGGCCAGGTCGCGCGCTACGCCCAGCAGCTCGAGGCCTTCGCCGGTGAGTTCATCACCATCCTGTCGCGCCAGCTCGAGGAGGAGGTCTGATGGCAGGCATCATCCCCGCTGCCGGCTCCGGCAGCTCCGGCGGAAGGTTCAGGCGACGGCGCTATACGCCGATCGCCGACATCAACGTCACGCCGCTGGTCGACGTCATGCTGGTGTTGCTGATCATCTTCATGGTGACGGCGCCCTTGTTGCAGGTCGGCGTGCCGGTCGATCTGCCGAAGACCAGCGCCTCGCAGGTCGGCGGCAAGGACGAGCCGCTGGTCGTGTCGGTGAACTCCAAGGGCGAGGTCTTCCTCGGCGAGACGCCGTACGGCGTTGCCGAGCTCGCCACCAAGCTCAAGGCGGTGCACGAGGAGAAGCCCGACCAGCGCGTGTTCATGCGCGGCGACAAGTCCGTCGACTACGGCAAGATGATGGAGGTCATGGGCGTGGTGATCGACAGCGGCTTCCGCCAGCTCGGTCTTCTCGGCGAGCAGGCGCAGCAGCTCGGCAGGGGCGGCGGCGGCACCGTGACACCAGTTCCCGCGCCAGGCGGACAGCCACAGCCGGCACCGCGCCGGTAGAAACCCGAGGCGAAGCGATCGATGGCCGAGCGCTCCCCCGAAAGCAGCGAGATGCGCACACCGGCCATCCTGTCGGTGACGTTCCACGTCTTTGTGCTGGCGGCGGTGTTGCTCAACTTCGATTTCTTCAACAGCCCGCCGCTGATGGACCCCGAGCCGGTGATGGTCGAGTTCGAGGCGATCGCGGCGAAGGCCGCGGCGCCCACGGTCGGCAATCCGCCGCCGCAGCCCAAGGAGGTGCCGATCGCCAAGGAGGCGACCAAGGCGCCGCCGCCCAAGACCGCCGATCCGCCGCCCGCGCCCGAGAAGCCCAAGCCCGATCTCGCCGAGGCCAAGCCGACGCCGCCGCCGCCGGTGGAAAAGCCCAAGCCGGAAGTCGCCAAGCCGGCCGACGATCTCATCGCCCTGAAGCCCAAGGAGCCCGAGCCGCCCAAGATCGAGAAGCCGCCCGAGCCGCCCAAGCCCGCGCCCGAGGTCAAGAAGCCCGAGCCGCCCAAGCCCGCGCCGCCGAAACCGGCGCCGCCGAAGACCGTTGATTCGATGATCGACGATATTCTGAAGAACAAGGAGTCGCCGCAGAAGCACCAGACTCCCGAACAGCAGCCCAAGCCGGTGCAGCAGGTGACGCGCCAGGCGCCCTCCGCGCCCAACCTCGCCGCCGTCGTGACGGCAAGCGAGATCGAGGGCGTGCGCAACAAGATCCGGCCGTGCTGGAATACTTTGGGCGGCGCGAGGGACCAGGCCCTCATCGTCACGCTGGTGGTCCAGATGAACCAGGACGGCACTCCGGTGAAGGCGGAGATCAAGGATACGGGGCGCTACGGCAACGATCCGACCTTTCGCGCCGCCGCCGATGCAGCGCATCGCGCCGTCATGAATCCGCGCTGCCAGCCCTGGCCGTTGTCAGCCGAAAAATTCAACTCGTGGCGCACCATCACCTTCAACTTCGACCCACGCGACTACTAACGGTCGTCACGCTATAGAAATCCCCTCCATGAACACGAGGTTCGCCATGAAATTTTCCCGACGGTCGACGATCCTGGGCGGCGTTGCACTCGCTGCGGGATCCGCGGCGCCGGCGCACGCGCAGCTCACCATCGACATGACCAAGCCGTCCTTCGAGCCGGTGCCGATCGCGATCGTCGATTTTTCCGGCGATCGCGTGGGCGCCGACATCGCCGGCGTGATCCGCAACGATCTGCAGAACTCCGGCCTGTTCCGCTCGATCTCGCCCAGCTCCTTCATCCAGCGCGACGTCGACGCCAACGCAGCCCCGCGCTTCGCCGACTGGCGCGGCATCGGTGCGGCCGGTCTGGTGGTCGGGCAGATCCAGCAGGCGGGCGGCAACATCAAGGTCGACTTCCGCCTGTGGGATGTCGTGGTCGGCCAGCAGGCGACCGGGCTCTCCTTCAACAGCCAGCCCGCCAACTGGCGGCGGCTCGCCCACATCATCGCCGACGCGATCTACAAGCGGGTGACCGGCGAGGAAGGCTACTTCGACACCCGCGTCGCCTACGTCTCCGAGACCGGCCCGCTCAGCGCCCGGGTCAAGCGCATCGCCATCATGGACCAGGACGGCGCCAACAACCGCTACATCACCGACGGGCGCACGCTGGCGCTGACGCCGCGCTTCTCGCCGACCCTGCAGGAAATCGTCTACATGGCGTACGCCGAGGACCGCAGCCCGCCGCGCGTCTACCTGCAGAATGTCGATAGCGGCCGGCGCGAGCTTCTCGGCAACTTTCCCGGCATGAGCTTCGCGCCGCGCTTCTCGCCCGACGGCACCAAGGTGGTGATGAGCATCTCGGCCGACGGCCAGAGCGACATCTACGAAATGGACGTGCGCGGCCGCGCGCTGCGCCGGCTCACCAACACGCCGGCCATCGATACCTCGCCGTGCTACTCCAACGACGGCTCCCAGATCGTATTCAACTCCGACCGCGGCGGCAGCCAGCAGCTCTACGTGATGCCGGCCGGCGGCGGCGGCGAACGGCGCATCAGTTTCGGCGAAGGCCGCTACGCCACGCCGGTATGGTCGCCGCGCGGCGACTTCATCGCCTTCACCAAGATCAGCGGCGGCGGCTTCGGCATCGGCGTGATGCGGACCGACGGCAGTGGCGAGCGCATGCTGGCCAGCGGCTTCCTCGTCGAAGGCCCGACCTGGGCACCCAACGGACGCGTGCTGATGTTCTTCCGCCAGCAGGCCAATTCGGGTGGCCGCGCCGGATCCGTCACCTTGAACCAGATCGACATCACGGGCCGCTTCGAACGCCCGGTGCCGACGCCGACCGATGCGTCGGACCCGGCCTGGTCACCCTTGATTCCGCAGTAGCGAAGGATATGATCGCTCAACCTGTCTGGGAGCTAAAAAAATGCGCATGATCAAGGCCTTCGCGGCCGTTGCAGTGATGATCTTCATGGCTGCTTGCAGCAACACCGAGCAGCAGGCCGCCGCCCCCGCGACCACGACCGTCACGCCCGGCTCGGTCGCCGATTTCCGCCAGAACGTCGGCGATCGGGTGTTCTTCGACACCGACATGTCCAACATCCGCGAGGATGGCCGCCAGACCCTGAACCGCCAGGCCGAGTGGTTGAAGAAGTACACCAACTATCCGATCACCGTCGAAGGCCATTGCGACGAGCGCGGCACGCGCGAGTACAACCTGGCGCTCGGCGAACGCCGCGCCAATGCCGCCCGCCAGTACCTGATCGCCCAGGGCATCCCGGCGGCGCGCGTCAAGACGATCAGCTACGGCAAGGAACGTCCCGATCCGGTCGGCTCCGACGAGGCGGCCTGGGCACGCAACCGCCGCGCCGTCACTGTGCTGGAGTAGCAGCGCCAGCCGCGGGCTGTGCCGAGATTTTCGACGACGCCGGTCGCCCGCGACCGGCGTTTTCGTTTGGAGGCCGGGTGGCCATGCCTGAAAATGGCCGCGTTTGAACTGAAACTGTCGCCGGCATGAAGACGTTCCGCTCCCGTTTCCCCCATTTGCTGCTCGCGATTGCCCTGGCCGTGCCGACCGCAGCGGCGGCGCAGCGCATGGATCCGGTCTATATCGAGGATCGGCTCAACCAGTTGCAGCAGTCGATCACGATGCTGACCGGCCAGCTCGAGCAGCTCCAGTATCGCAACCAGCAGCTCCAGCAGCAGATGGAGAAGATGCAGGCCGACTACGAGTATCGGCTGGAACAGATGGAGAAGGGTGGCGGCCGTCCTGGTGCTCCGCCGCCCCGGCCCAACACGCAAGCCGCAGCCCCGCCGCCGCCGTCCGCCGCGGCACCACCGGCTGCCGCCGGCGCCGGCGCGGATCAACTCTACAACGACGCCTTCAAGAAGCTGCAGGACGGCGACTACGCCGGCGCGGAGCGCGGCTTCAAGGCGTTCCTGCAGAGCAACCCCAAGCACACGCTGGCGGGCAACGCCCAGTACTGGCTGGGCGAGACCTATTACGCGCGGCGCGACTATCAGAACGCCATGACCGCCTTCGCCGAGGGCTACAAGGCCTACAGGGCGAGCCCCAAGGGCCCCGACAATCTGCTGAAGCTCGGCGTCACCCTGGCGGTGCTCGGCCGCAAGCCCGATGCCTGCGCGGTGTTCGCCAAGTTCAACCAGGACTATCCGCGCGCCACCGACCTGCAGAAACGCCGGGTCGAGCAGGAGCGCCAGAAGAACGGCTGCGGGTGATCCCGGGGCAAACACAGCCCGTCGGCGCCGGCGCCTTTGCACGCCTGATGGCGCCGTTTGCGCCGTTCGAGACTTCGCCCCTGCTGGCCGTCGCTGTGTCCGGCGGCCGCGATTCACTGGCACTGACGTTGCTGTCGCACGACTGGGCGGCAGAACGTGGCGGCCGCGTGGTCGGGCTCATCGTCGACCACGGCCTGCGCGCCGAATCGGCGGGGGAAGCGTCCGCGACCAAGGACACGCTGGCGCGCCACGGCATCGAAAGTGCGATCCTCGGCTGGTCCGGCGCAAAGCCGCGGGCCGGCCTGCAGGAGGCGGCGCGGGGAGCTCGTTACCGGCTGTTGCGCGATGAATGCCGCCGGCGCGGCATCCTGCACCTGCTGCTCGCCCATCACGCTGACGATCAGGCCGAGACCGTGACCATGCGGGCAGCCCGCCAGAGCGGTCCCGATGGCCTTGCCGGCATGGCAGCCCTGGTCGAGCAGCCGGAAGTGCGCCTGTTGCGTCCGTTGCTCGGCGTATCGCGGGCCAGGCTCACCGCCACGCTTCTCGCGCGCGGCGTGCAATGGCTCGACGATCCCTCGAATGTCGATCCGCGTTTCGAACGGGCGCGGCTGCGGGCGAGCGGCTGCCTCGCGCCTGCGGGCCCGCTCGACGGTCCGGCAGGCGGTGGCGTCGAACGGGCGGTCCGTGACGGCACGTTGGCGCGTACCGCTGTGGACATGCTGGAGTTCGACCGGGAGGGCGGGGCGGCCATCGATCGGACCGGATTTGCCCGCCTGGGTCGCGACCTGCAGGCGCGGCTGCTCAGTCGCGTGATCCAGGCCGTGGGCGGGCTGGACCATCCGCCGCGCCGGGAGCGCCTGGAGCGGGCAGTCGGGCGGCTTTCCGTCTCGGATCGCAGCCCCCTGGATCGCGGCCCCCTGGATCGCGGAAAGTCCGGAAAGGGCCAGGATTTCACGATTTCCGGCTGCAGGTTGATGCTGCGTCAGGTAGCAGACAGCCGCCGACTGCGCTGGATTGTCCGGCCCGAACATGGCAGGAACTTGGGCCAGCCCCTCATTCCAGCTGCATTTTTCGCTTGCGGCGCCCCCGCCGCTTCCCATTTAGAATGAACTCCCACCCCAACGGAAAAAGCCCGTGAACCCGTTCAACCGTAACGCCGCCTTGTGGATTGTCATCGTGCTGCTGCTGGCGCTGCTCTACAGCGTGTTCCAGGGCGGTACGACCCGCACGGCGGGCAATACGGTGTCCTATTCCGACTTCGTGCATGCCGTCGAGCAGCGCCAGGTTCAGGACGTCCGGATCCAGGGCAACACCATCACCGGCACCTTCCGCGAGCCGCGCAATGGCGTGCAGAAATTCGCCACCTACGTTCCGAGCGCGCCGGTCGACGAACAGCTGATGCCGATGCTGATCAAGAACGTCGACCGCGTCGATGCCGGGCCGGCGGAGGAGGGCGTCAACCTCGGCAGCATCTTCGTGAGCTGGCTGCCGGTTCTCGTTCTTGTCGGCGTCTACATCTTCTTCCTGCGCCAGATGCAAAGCGGCACCGGCCGCGCCATGGGCTTCGGCAAGTCGCGCGCCCGCCTGCTGACCGAGAAGCACGGCCGCGTCACCTTCGAGGACGTCGCCGGCATCGACGAGGCCAAGGCCGAGCTCGAGGAGATTGTCGACTTCCTGAAGGACCCGCAGAAATTCCAGCGCCTGGGCGGCAAGATCCCCAAGGGCTGTCTGCTGGTCGGCCCCCCCGGCACGGGTAAGACGCTGCTGGCGCGCGCCATCGCCGGCGAGGCCAACGTGCCGTTCTTCACCATCTCGGGCTCCGACTTCGTCGAGATGTTCGTGGGCGTCGGCGCCAGCCGCGTGCGCGACATGTTCGAACAGGCCAAGAAGAACGCGCCCTGCATCGTCTTCATCGACGAAATCGACGCGGTCGGCCGCCATCGCGGCGCCGGCCTGGGCGGCGGCAACGACGAGCGCGAGCAGACGCTGAACCAGCTGCTGGTCGAGATGGACGGCTTCGAGTCCAACGAAGGCGTCATCCTGATCGCCGCGACCAACCGCCCCGACGTGCTCGACCCGGCATTGCTGCGTCCGGGCCGCTTCGACCGCCAGGTCGTCGTGCCAAACCCCGACGTCGGCGGCCGCGAGAAGATCCTGAAAGTCCACATGCGCAAGGTGCCGCTGGCGCCCGACGTCGACCCGCGCGTGCTGGCGCGCGGCACGCCGGGCTTCTCCGGCGCCGACCTCGCCAACCTGGTGAACGAGGCTGCGTTGCGTGCTGCCCGCGTCGGCAAGCGCCTGGTGACCATGGCCGACTTCGAATACGCCAAGGACAAGGTGCTGATGGGCACCGAGCGGCGGTCGATGGCGATGACCGACGAGGAGAAGAAGCTCACGGCTTACCATGAGGCGGGCCATGCGCTGGTCGCCATGCATGTGCCCAAGAGCGATCCGCTGCACAAGGTGACGATCATCCCGCGCGGCCGGGCGCTCGGCGTCACCATGCAGCTGCCCGAACGGGACCATTTGAGCCACACCAAGCAGTTCCTCGAATTGCGCCTGGCCATCATGTTCGGCGGCCGCACCGCCGAGGAGATCATCTTCGGACCGGAGAACGTCACGACCGGCGCGGCGAGCGACATCCAGGTCGCCACCCAAACCGCGCGCGGCATGATCACCGCCTTCGGCATGTCGGAGAAGCTGGGCCGCGTGCGCTACCAGGCGAACGAGCAGGAAGTCTTCCTGGGCCATGCCGTGACCCAGACCCAGAACGTCTCGGAAGCCACCGCGCAGCTCATCGACCAGGAAGTCCGCCGCCTGATCGAGGAAGCTGAAGGCAAGGCCCGCCAGATCCTGACGGATCATCTGGAAGACCTGCACATGATCGCCAAGGCGCTGCTCGAGTACGAGACGCTCAGCAACGACGAGATCGGCACCGTCCTGCGCGGCGAGAAGATCGTGCGCGACGATACCGGCGGCGCCGGTTCCGGCCCCGATCGCCGCCGCCGCGCTTCCGTGCCGACGAGCAGCACCGGCCAGGCGCCGGGCGGCGCCAATCCCGAGCCGCAGCCGGGCGTTTGACGGCTCAGGCATTCCGTTCGGCCGACGGCCGGGCGGAATGTTTCCGATGAACAGCGACGACCACACTCGCAGTTTCGCCGGCCTTTCGCTCGATCGCGCCCTCGGCCGCACGAGGGTGATGGCGATCGCCAACGTCACACCCGATTCCTTTTCCGACGGCGGTGAACGCCTCGACCCGGCGCGGGCCATCGAAGATGGCCTGCGTTTTGTTTCGGAAGGCGCCGACATCGTCGATGTCGGCGGCGAGTTGACGCGTCCGGGGTCGCAGCCGACGGCGGCCGACGAGGAATTGCGCCGCATCCTGCCGGTGGTCGAAGGCCTGGCGGGCCGCGGCGTGCTGGTGTCGATCGACACACGCCGCGCCTCGGTGGCGCGCGCCTGCCTCGATGCCGGCGCCCGCATCGTCAACGACGTATCGGCGTTGCGCGACGATCCGGAGCTGATGCCTCTGGTTGCCGAGCGCGGCGTGCCGGTGGTGCTGATGCATCGGCGCGGCCGATCGATCGACGGCTATGAAGGGCCGGCCTATGGCGACGTGGTCGAGGATGTCAGGCGCTTCCTGCTCGAGCGCGCCCACGCAGCGGAGGCTGCGGGCATCGCCCGCGAGCGCATCGCGTTCGATCCGGGCATCGGCTTCGGCAAGAGCGTGGCGGAGAACGTTGCCCTGATCGCCGGCACGGCGCGGCTGGCGGACGCCGGCTATCCCGTCCTGGTGGGCTCCTCGCGCAAGGGCTTCATCGGCAAGCTGACGGGCGTCACCGAGGCACGCCGGCGCGACCCGGCTTCGGTGTGGCTGGCGGTCGAGGCGGCGCGCCGGGGTGCCGCCATCGTCCGCATTCACGACGTCGCCGCCGTCCGCCAGGCCCTCGCCGTCTCGTCGGCAATGCGATAGGTTTGGCGATCATGTCCCGCTCCCTCTTCGGCACCGACGGTGTGCGCGGCCGCGCCAACTCAGAACCGATGACCGCAGAGATCGCCATGCGCATCGGCATGGCGGCGGGCCAGGTCTTCAATCGCGGCGGCCATCGCCATCGTGTCGTGATCGGCAAGGACACGCGGCTGTCCGGCTACATGATCGAGCAGGCGCTGACCGCGGGCTTCCTGTCGGTCGGCGTCGACGTGCTGCTGCTCGGGCCGTTGCCGACGCCGGCCGTGGGCTTCCTGACCCGCTCCATGCGCGCCGATGTCGGCGTCATGATCTCGGCCTCGCACAATCCCTACGAGGACAACGGCATCAAGCTGTTCGGCCCTGATGGTTTCAAATTGTCCGATGCGGTCGAGATGGAGATCCAAAGCCTGGTGACGGCATTGCCCAGCATTCGCCTGGCAGCACCTGCCGCAATCGGCCGGGCCAAGCGCCTCGACGACGCGGACGGTCGTTACATCGAGGCGGTGAAGGCATCGGCCGCGCGCGGCCTCGATCTCAGCGGGCTCAAGATCGTGGTCGATTGCGCCAATGGCGCTGCCTACAAGGTGGCGCCGACCGTGCTGTGGGAACTCGGCGCCGAGGTGATCCCCCTCGCCGTGTCGCCCGACGGCTTCAACATCAACGGCAATTGCGGCTCGACGCATCCTGCGCTGTTGCAGGAGCACGTCGTCCTGCACAACGCCCATATCGGCATCGCGCTGGACGGCGATGCCGATCGCGTTCTTCTGGTGTGCGAGCAGGGCCAGCTGATCGATGGCGATCAGCTCATGGCGACCATCGCCGAGCAATGGCAGAGCGATGGCCGCCTGTCCGGTGGCGGCATCGTCGCCACTGTGATGTCCAACCTCGGGCTCGAACGCTATCTCGACGCGCACAAGCTCAGGCTGGTGCGGTCAAAGGTGGGCGATCGCTATGTGCTCGAGCGCATGCGGGCCGACGGCTACAATCTTGGCGGCGAGCAGTCCGGCCACATCATCATGACCGACCATGCCACGACCGGCGACGGGCTGATGGCGGCGCTGCAGGCGCTCGGGGCGATGATCAAAGGCGGTCGGCCGGCGAGCGAAACCTTTCGCGCCTTCGAGCCGGTGCCGCAGCTCTTGAAGAACGTCCGTATTCGCGGCGATGCCAAGGAAGTCTTGGCGGGGCCGGCCGTGGCGCGGGCGATCGCCGCCGCCGAGGCGAAACTGGGCTCGGGCGGGCGTATTCTGGTGCGCAAGTCGGGCACCGAACCGTTGATCCGCGTCATGGCCGAAGGCGACGATTCGGACCTGGTACGCACGGTCGTCGAGCAGATCATCGAGGCTCTGCCGCGACCCGCGGCGTGACGAGGTCGCGATGAAGGGCCGCGTCCTGATCGTCGCCGGCTCCGACTCCGGCGGCGGAGCGGGCATTCAGGCCGACATCAAGGCGGTTACGGCCATGGGCGCCTTTGCCGCCACCGCGATCACCGCGCTCACCGCCCAGAACACCGAGGGCGTGCACGGCGTGGTGGCGGTCGAGCCGGCTTTCATCGCCCAGCAGATCGAGGTCGTGCTGGGCGACATCGGCGCCGACGCACTCAAGACCGGCATGCTGCACAGTGCCGAGGTGATCGGCACGGTGGTTTCCGCGCTGAAGAAGCATGCGCCCGGCGTCCCGTTGGTCGTCGATCCGGTGATGATCGCCAAAGGGGGCCACCGCCTGTTGCTGAACGAGGCCGAATCCGCCCTACGCGACACGCTGCTGCCGATGGCCGCCCTGCTCACGCCGAACCTGCCCGAGGCCGAGGTCCTGGCGGGCTTTCCGGTGAGGGTCGAGGCCGACATGCGCCGCGCCGCCGAGCGGCTCGCCGCACTTGGGGCCCGGGCGGTCTTGATGAAGGGTGGTCATCTCGAGGGTGAGCGCATCGTCGACCTGCTGTTTCACGACGGCCGGTTCGACCGCTTCGAGGACCGCGCGCATCGCGAGCCGCAGCACCCACGGCACGGGCTGCACGCTCGCCTCGGCGATCGCCGCCGGTCTCGCCCAGAAGATGAGCCTGCCTGGATGCCGTGGCGCGGGCGCGCAGCTACGTGAGGCGCGCCATCGAGACCGCGCCCGGCTTCGGCCGCGGCCACGGCCCGCTCAATCACGCCGTGACGGTCAGACCAGGCTAGCGGTCTTCGCCGCGGGATGGCCCGGCGTCCATTTGCCGGCTTCGGCCAGGGCGATGAAGTTCCAGACCTCGCGATTGAAGGCGTCCGGCTCCTCGATATTCACCGTGTGGCCGGTCTTGGCGAACATCGCCAGCCCGGCGTTCGCCATCACCTGTTTCAGATAGAGGCTGGGCTGAAGGCAGGGCTCGTCCTCGTCGCCGCAGATGATCAGTGTCGGCACGTCGAGTTTCTTCCACTCGTCCTCGAAATCGTAGAGCGACGGCCGCTTGCCCTGATAGTTCTCCATGGTGTGGGCGGCGCCGAGGTCGGGGTGCTCGGAGAGGTTCTTGACGAACTCGGCGAAGCCGCGCGGGTCCTTCTGCTTGAAGCGCGAACGCGTCGGATTGCCGATCAGGCTCTCGGCGTATTTCTTCATGCCGTCGGCGCGGATCTTCTTCGCCGTCGTCTGGGCGCTCTTCTTGAACTCCTCGTGCCCCGCGCGTCCGGCGCCGGAACCGACTCCGGCCAGCGTCAGCGACAGCGCGCGGTCGGCGTAGAGCCGCCCGAAATGCGCCGTGGCGAAGGCACCCTGCGACAGGCCGACGACATGCGCCTTGGCGATCTTCAGATGGTCGAGCATGTGCCTGGCGTCGTCGACCGCGTGCCGCTGGCCGTACATCGCGCCGTCCTCCGGCACGTCGGAGCCGGGATAGCCGCGGAACGAGTAGGTGATGCAGCGATGCCGGCGCGAGAAGAAGCGCATCTGCGGCTCCCAGCTTCGCCAGTCGCCGCTGTATTCATGGACGAACAGGATCGGCGTGCCGCTGCCCGCTTCCTCGTAATAGAGCTTCACGCCATCGGGCGTCGTCGCATGCGGCATGGTTCACCTTTCCGGGTTGCATCAAAGGTCCCTCGGGATCAACGCATCCTGTCATCCCGAGCGCAGCGAGGGACCTTTCACTTCAGGCGCCGAAACGTTCCAGCCGCTCCAGCACGATGGGGATCTTGTCGTCGGCCACATTGGCGAAGGCCAGGCGCACGAAGCGCTCCTGGCCCGCACCGAACATGTCGCCCGGGATGGTCAGCAGGTTCTCCTCGTCGGCCAGCCGCTTGGAGACCTCGGTCGAGCGCTGGCCGGCGAAGGGATGCTCCACATAGGCGAAGTAGGCGCCGATGCTGACCAGCCGCCAGCGGTTGGAGCGCTGCAGGCCGCCGCCCAGAAGGTCGGCGCGCGCCTTCAGGCCCTCGGTGTTGCGCCGCGCCCAGGGCAGCAGGTTCTTGAGCCCGTAGAGCGCCGCTTCCTGGCCGAGCCGCGGCGGGCAGATCGACACGCAGTCCATCGCCTTCTCGATTTCGGCCATCAGGCCTGTGCCCGCGGTGATGCCGCCCACCCGATAGCCGGTGAGCGCGAAGACCTTGGAGAAGCTGTAGAGATGCACCAGCGTGCCGCGCCAGTCGGGATCGCCGAACAGAGCGTGCGGCCGCTCGCCCTCGGGCAGGAAATCCTTGTAGGTCTCGTCGAGGATCAGCGCGATGCCGCGCTGGCGGGCGAGTTCGTAGAAGGCGTGGATGGTCTCGCGCGGATAGACCGCGCCGGTCGGATTGTTGGGCGAGATGAGCACGATGGCGCGTGTCTTCGGGCCGATCAGCCTGGCGGCGTCCTCGGCGGCCGGAATGGCGCCGGAGCCCGGGCGGAAATCGAGCGACACCGGCTCGATGCCCTGCATGCGCATCCACATGTCGTGATTGAAGTAGTGGGGGCGAGGCAGGATCACCTGGTCGCCGGCCTTGGCGAGACTCATCAGCGCCAGGCAGAAGGCCTGGTTGCAGCCCGACGTGATGCCGACCTCGCCCGGCGTGATCGGCGCGCCGTAGAAGTCGGAAAGGTGGGCGGCGTAGCTCTCGCGCAGCGCCGGCAGGCCCAGGATCGGCGTGTAGCCGTGCACCGCCGGATCGAGCAGCAGCTCGCCCAGATGCCGACGCAATTCGAGCGCCGGCGGATAACCCGGCACGGCCTGGCTGAGGTCGACCAGCGGCCGGTCGGCAGGAAAGGTCCGGCCCAGCACCCAGCGCTTGGTCTCGCCGATGGGAGAGGGCTCGACGGCAGCGAGCCAGGGATTTGCGGCAGGAATGTGCTGCATCTCAGTACGTGCCGCGGCCGCCGCGGCTGGCGCTCTTCGTCCAGATCGATTTCACACAGTTTTCCCGCACGAACGCTCCCTTCGGCTTTTGCTGGCGGCCGGAGCATCCGGGTCTCCCCGAAAGCTGTCAAATCGCGTCCGAAAGGCCGACTTATTCGAAAATGCATTGCTTGATCCGCAGCTTGTGCATAGCATCCGAATCAAGACTCCCTTGAGAGTCATCGAAATGGGACAGGAGGAAATTGAATGGTATCCAAGAGAGTAGGTCGCCGTCGTTTTGTCGCCGGGACCGTAGCAGCGTCGACGGCGCTCATCGCCGCTCCGTTTGTTCGTAGTGCGTACGCCGCGGGTAAACTGTCTATCGGTTTCTGGGATCATTGGGTCCCCAATGCCAACGGAGCGACCGAGACGTTGGTCAAGGAATGGGCCGAAAAGGAAAAGGTCGACGTCCAGATCGATTTCATCACCTCGCAAGGCAACAAGCTGCTGCTGACCACGGCGGCGGAAGCGCAGGCGAAGTCGGGTCACGATATTCTCGCCCAGAACACCTTCCTGCCGGCGCGCTATGCCGACCAGCTGGTGCCGGTCAACGACCTCATGGAACCGCTGATCAAGGAGAACGGCGCCGTCAATGCGACGGTCGAGTATCTCGGCAAGGTCGACGGCAAGTGGCTCGCCGTGCCGGCCACCGTCGGCAGCCAGATCAAGGGGCCATGCTCGCGCATCGACTACCTGAAGGAATATGCCGGAATCGACATCCAGGCGATGTATCCGGCCGGCGCGCCGCCCAAGGCCGACGACTGGACCCTCGACGCCTTCCTGAAGGCAGCCGAAGCCTGCAACAAGGGCGGCCACCCGTTCGGCATCGGCCTCGGCACGACCTCGGACTTCGTCGACACGATCGGCGCGATCTTCCATGCCTACGGCGCCATCCTCGTCGACGCCAAGGGCGAGATCGTGGTCAAGAACGATCAGGTCCGTCAGGCGCTCGAGTTCTACAAGAAGCTGCAGGGCTTCATGCCGAGCGACGTGCCGTCGTGGGACGACGCCTCGAACAACAAGTGGCTGGTGTCGGGCCAGGGCGCGATGATCATGAACCCGCCCAGCGCCTGGGCAGTCGCCAAGCGTGATGCGCCCAAGGTCGCGGAGCAGTGCTGGACGCACGGCTTCCCGGTCGGACCCAAGGGCCGCTTCGCGCCGTTCCTGCCGTTCTTCTGGGGCATCTGGAGCTTCAGCAAGAACCAGTCGGCGGCCAAGAGCCTGCTGATGCACCTCTCGCAGGCCTCGTCGGCCGAGAAGATGGTGGCGGCGAGCGGCGGCTACGACCTGCCGTCCTTCGAGAAGCTCACGACCTTCAAGACGTGGGCCGAGGAAGGACCGCCGAAGGGCACGCTCTTCCACTACCCGAACCCGTACAATCACCAGACGCTCTCGGTCGCCGCGGCCCCCGCGCCGCACAAGATCGCCGAGCAGATCTACAACCAGGGCATCGCGACCCAGATGGCCGTCCGCTACTACAAGGGCGAGGCCATGGACAAGACGCTCGACTGGGCGTCGAAGGAGATCGAGGGCTTCATGCGTAACTAGGCGCCCTAGTATTGGCGGGGCGCCTCCTTCGGGTGGCGCCCCGCCGGACGCCTGAACGACCCGAAACGTCCGGAGCTAGCCATGGCAGACATCGCCGCCAGAGGATCGATCACCATCAGTGCGGATGGCCGCAGCAGCCTGCACAAGCTGATGCAGCGCAAATCGACCATCGCCTTCCTGATGACGCTGCCGCTGATCCTCCTGATCCTCGTGCTCGTGGCCTATCCGGCGGGCTATGCCGTCTACCTCGCGATGCTCAACAAGGGCATGAACAAATTCGTCGGGTTCGGCAATTTCACCTTCCTGTTCGGGCGCGACACCTTCTGGATGGTCGTCTACCAGTCGTGCCTGTTTGCCATCACGGCGGTGGTCTTCAAGGCGATCATCGGCTTCGTGGTCGCCCACTTCGTGCACAACATCCCGGCCAAGGGCCAGCGCAAGTGGCGCGGCATGCTGCTCGTGCCGTGGGTCATTCCGCCGGCCATGAGCACGCTCGCCTGGCTGTGGCTGTTCGATCCGTCCTACTCGGCCTTCAACTGGCTGCTCGAGCATGTCGGCCTGGACAAGATCGCGTGGCTCGGCGAGACCGGCTGGGCGCGCTTCTCGGTCATCCTGGTGAATGTCTGGTTCGGTGCGCCGTTCTTCATGATCATGTACCTGGCATCGCTGAAGTCGGTGCCCGAGCAGCTCTACGAGGCGGCGTCGATCGACGGCGCGACGTGGTGGCAGCGCATCTGGTACGTGAGCCTGCCGATGATGCGCAACATCATCGCCATCACCGTGCTGTTCTCGCTGATCGTCACCTTCGCCAACTTCGACATCGTGCGCGTCTTGACCAAGGGCGATCCGCTCAACACGACCCACGTGTTCGCCACCTGGGCGTTCCGGGTCGGCATCGAAAGCGGCGATATTCCGCTGGGCGCCACCGTCTCGCTGTTCATGGTGCCGATCCTGGCGATCGCCGCGACCTTCATCCTGCGCGACATCACCAAGCGGGGGAGTGAAGTCTGATGGCCGACGCCGCGATTGCCACGACCGCCGCCGCCACGCCGGCCCACGGCAGATACGGCAGCATCAGCCGCGACCGGCGCTGGGCGCTGCGCTGGTCGTATTTCTTCCTCGTGCTGTTCGCCTGCTTCTTCCTGATGCCGCCGCTCTACATGCTGATCACCTCGCTGAAGACCAGCGCGGAGATCTCGGCAGCGACCAATCCGTGGTGGGTCTACTCGCCGACGCTCGCCAACTACATCGAGCTTCTGACGCAGAACCAGTTCCTCGTCTTCTTCCGCAACTCGGCGATCGTGTCGATTTTCGTCGTCATCATCACCATGGTGATCAGCGTCATCGCAGCCTTTGCGCTGGCGCGCATGAGGTTCTGGGGATCGGCCGCGCTGGCGACCGGCGTGTTCCTGACCTACCTGGTCCCCGACACGCTGCTGTTCATCCCGCTGTTCAAGATGTTCGCGTGGGTCAACGACACCTTCGACATCCAGCTGATGAACCACTGGTGGACGTTGATGATCCTGTACCCGACGCTCACGGTGCCGTTCGCCACCTGGATCATGATCGGCTACTTCGCCTCGATCCCCAAGGAACTGGACGAGGCGGCGCTGATCGACGGCGCGACCTGGCTGCAGACGCTGACCAAGATCTTCATCCCGGTGGCGCTGCCCGGCATCATCGCCGCCACCATCTTCACCTTCACGGTGGCGTGGGCGCAGTTCCTCTATCCGCTCGCTTTCACCACCTCGACCAGCGAGCTGGTGCTGCCGGTCGGCATCGTCACCACCTTGATCAAGGGTGACGTATTCAACTGGGGCCAGATCATGACCGGCGCGCTGCTTGGCGCTGCTCCGCCGCTCATCATCTACGCCTTCCTTATGGACTACTACATCGCGGGTCTGACGGCCGGTGCGACCAAAGGGTAAGACCCAAAAGGTAAAAGACAATGGCTCAAGTCACGTTGCGTAAAGTCATCAAGAAATATGACGAAGTCCTGGCTGTCCGCGGTATCGACCTCGACATCACCGACAAGGAATTCATCGTGCTGGTCGGGCCCTCGGGCTGCGGCAAGAGCACGACCTTGCGCATGATCGCCGGTCTCGAGGAGATCACCGGCGGCGACATCGCGATCGGCGGCGACGTGGTCAACGACGTGCCGCCCAAGGATCGCGACATCGCCATGGTGTTCCAGAACTACGCGCTCTACCCGCACATGAACGTCTACGAGAACATGTCGTTCGGGCTGAAGCTGAAGCGCACGCCCAAGGACGAGATCGACCGGCGGGTCAAGCAGGCGGCCCAGATCCTCGATATCACCGAGCTTCTGGACCGCAAGCCCAAGCAGCTCTCGGGCGGCCAGCGCCAGCGCGTCGCCATGGGGCGCGCCATCGTGCGCGATCCCAAGGTCTTCCTGTTCGACGAGCCGCTCAGCAACCTCGACGCCAAGCTGCGCGTGCAGATGCGCACCGAGATCAAGAAGGTCCATCAGAAGGTCCGCACCACCACGGTCTACGTCACCCACGACCAGGTCGAGGCGATGACGCTCGCCGACCGCGTGGTGGTGATGAATGCCGGCCTGATCGAGCAGGTCGGCTCGCCCAACGACCTCTACCATTCGCCGGCCACCAAGTTCGTGGCGGGCTTCATCGGCTCGCCGGCGATGAACTTCATCCCCTGTCATCTCGAGCAGGCCGCCGGGGCGCTCAGGGTGCGGCTGAGCGACACGCTGGCCTTCCCGGTGCCGGCCGACCGCACGGCCCGCTATTCGAGCCATGTCAGCAAGTCGAACCTCGTGCTGGGCTTGCGGCCCGAGCACATCATCGAGACCCGTCCGCACGTCGAGCCCAACCAGCACGATTTCGACAATATGATCGACGTGGTCGAGCCGATGGGCATGGAGACGCTGGTCTATTTCACCATCGCGGGCGCGGAGATCTGCGGCCGGGTCAACCCCAACGCCGGGGCGACGGCCGGCAAGGTCATGAAGCTCCGGGCCGACCTCAGCAACATGCATCTGATCGACGACGGCACGGGCAGGGTGCTTTAATCGACAGCGGGCCAGGTGGCCCGCTGTCAGGTTCAGATATCAAGGAGACATCGATGGCTTCGTTGACGGGCAAGGTCGCCTGGGTGACCGGTGCTGGCTCAGGTATTGGTCAGGCGGCGGCGATCGCGCTCGCCAAGGAAGGCGCCACGGTGGTGCTGACCGGCCGGCGCAAGGAGCCGCTCGAGGAGACCGCGGCCGCCATCAAGAAGGCGGGCGGCAAGGCGGTGATCAAGCCGGGCGACCTGATGAAGGCCTCGGCTGTCACCCGCATCGCCGCCGACATCGGCAAGAAGCTGGGGCGCTGCGATATCCTGGTGAACAACGCCGGCCTCAACATCCTGGAGCGCAGCTGGAAGCAGCTTTCGCCGGCCGGCGCCGAGCAGGTGATCGACGGCAACCTGTCGAGCGCCTTCTACTGTACGACCGCCGTGCTGCCGCTGATGCGCAAGAACAAGGGCGGCGTGCTGATCCACACGTCGTCGATGGCGGGACGGCAGGCCAGCCTGCTGAGCGGGCCGGCCTATTCGGCGGCCAAGCATGGCGTGGTGGCGATGAGCCATACGATCAACATGGAGGAATGCGTCAACGGCATCCGCTCCTGCGTGGTCTGTCCGGGCGAGGTGGCGACGCCGATCCTCGACAAGCGGCCGATCCCGGTCACCAAGGAAGAGCGCGCGCGCATGGCGCAGTCGGAGGATGTCGGCGACCTGATCCGCTACATCGCCTGCCTGCCGCCGCACATCGTGATCAACGAGGTCATGATCAATCCGACCTGGAATCGCGGCTACGTCGCCAACCTGGCGCGCACGACGCCGGCCAAGAAGTAAGGTCACGATGACAGTCACCATCAAGGCGAAGGCGCTGGAGGCCTTCGTCGCGGATATCTTTGCCTCGGCCGGATGCTCCCGTGACGAGGGCGATCGCATCGGCCGTTACCTGGTGAGCGCCAATCTTTCCGGTCACGACAGCCATGGCGTCGTGCGCGTGCCGCGCTATGCCGCGCAGAAGAAGAACGGCACCGTGCTGCCCGATGTCACGGTCGATGTCCTGGTCGACACGCCGGTGATCGCCGTGGTCGACGGCAAGTACGGCTTCGGCCAGACCGTGACGCCTCAGGCGATCCAGATCGGCATCGACAAGTGCCGCAACAACGGCCTTGCCGCCGTGACCCTGCGCAATGCAGGGCATATCGGTCGGGTCGGCGACTGGGCCGAGATGGCGGCCGAGGCGGGGCTGGTCTCGATCCACTTCGTCAACGCCTCGGGCAGCGTGCTGGTGGCGCCCTACGGCGGCGTGCAGCGGCGCTTCTCGACCGCGCCCTATTGCGTGGGCGTGCCGCGGCCGGGCCACGACCCGCTGGTGCTCGACTTCGCCACCTCGATCGTGGCCGAGGGCAAGGTGCTGGTGGCGAGCCAGGGCGGCAAGAAGGTGCCCGACGGCGCCCTGATCGGACCCGACGGCAAGCCCAGCAGCGATCCCCATTTGCTCTATGGCGACTACACGCCGACCGGCCCGCGCGACCACAGCAAGGGCACCGGCGCCATCCAGGCCTTCGGCGACCACAAGGGCTCGGGCCTGGCCTTCATGTGCGAGATCCTGGGCGGGGCGCTGTCGGGCACCGGGACGACCGATCCCAAGCGCGGCCGTTTCGCCAACGGCATGCTGTCCTTCTATGTCGATCCCACGGTCTTCGACCCGGTGGGCTTCTTCCCCGCCGACATCGCCAAGTATGTCGACTTCGTCAAAAGCTCCCAGCCCTCGGCGACGGGCGGTGAAATCCTGGTGCCGGGCGAGCCCGAGGCGCGCATGCGCACCCGGCGGCTCGCCGAGGGCGTGCCGCTGCCCGATGATACCTGGGCCGCCATTATCGAAACGGCGCGCTCGGCCGGACTTGACGAGAGGCGTATCCAGCAGGCGACAATGTAGCCCCTAAGAAAGGGTGGCGAGATGACGGCCTACCAACGCATCACCGTTTCCCCGATCGCCGGCGCGCTCGGCGCCGAGATCGGCGGCGTCGACATCGCAGCCGGCGTCGACGACGCGACGATCGCCGAGATCCGGCAGGCCCTGCTCGAGAATCTGGTGATCTTCTTTCGCGACCAGCAGCTCGACGATGCGAGCCACAAGGCCTTCACACGCCGCTTCGGCGAGCCGTTCATCCATCCCAACTACGATTTCGGCCAGGCCGAACGCGAGATCGTGCGTGTGCTGCGCGCGCCCGGCGACGAACGCATCGTCGGCGAGGAATGGCACACCGATACGACGATGATGCCGGAACCGCCGATGGGCGCCATCCTTTATGCCCTGGAAGTGCCGCCCTATGGCGGCGACACGCTGTTCGCCAACCAGTACCTGGCCTACGAGACCCTGTCCGACGGCATGAAGTCGATGCTGGCCGGCTTGAAGGTGGTGCACAGCGACATCCGGGTCGCCGGGCCACAGGCGGGCATGAACGCGCGGCGATCGAGCAAGGTGCGCGAGGACGCCAACTGGCGCGCGACGGAGAGCGTTCATCCGGTGGTGCGCACCCATCCGGAAACAGGCCGCAAGTGCCTGTTCGTGAACCACTCCTATTCCTGCCGGTTCGACGGCATGACCGACCAGGAGAGCCGCCCGCTGCTCGAGTTCCTGATGAACCACGGTCATCGGCCCGAGTTCACCTGCCGTTTCCGCTGGCAAGCCGGCTCGATCGCCTTCTGGGACAATCGCTGCACCAAGCACCTGGCTATCCATGATGCGGGTCCGTTCCACAGGAAGATGCAGCGCACGCAGATTGCCGGCGGACCGGTCGTCTGACGCCCCCTATCGGCCTGGTCTGCGCTGCAGCCGATGGATGGCGCCCGCCACCGGGTCGGTGAAAGCAAGCGTCGCCACGTAGTCGGTGTGCAGCAGGCGGCGCAGCGCCGCGAGCCGGGCGCTGCTGGCGACCATGCCGGTTTCGGTCTCGAGCTGCGCCTGGTCGAGGTCCCACAGCCGCACGACCAGCACGTCGTAGCCCAGCTCGAGCGCACGATCGAGCTGCCGGCGAAGGTCGGCGATCTGCCGCTCGTCGCTCCAGTCGGGATGGCGCAGCACCTGGCCGGTGAAGCCGATCCATTTGAACCTGGGCTTGGCTTGCGGCGCAGGCCCCAGCGCCTCGGTGCCGGGCTCGGCGCTGCCCCAGTGCAGTGAGCCGTAGACCATCGCCCAGTCGAAATCGTGCATCAGCCAGACGGTGCGCGTGGGATCGGCCTCATGCTCGAGCCGTTCGATGGCGCGCTGCCAGGCGCTGTCCAGGCCGCGCAGCGGCGCCAGGCTCCAGACATTGTAGGCGAACAGCGCCACCGTCAGCCCGGCCAGCGCCGCCAGCCCGCGGCGGCCGTAGCGACGGCGTACCGCCACCAGCACCAGCGCCCAGGCGACCGTCAGCCAGGCCATGACGTTGATCTGCATCTGCGGATCCTGCGGCTGCGAATAGAGGTTGAAGACGACACCGGCCACGAAGGTGACGCCGAAGACGGCAGGCAAGCGCCCGCGCGCGCGGATCGTGCCGGCTGCGCCACAGCATCGGCAGGGCCACCGCCGCCACCGCTGCCATCCAGACCGTCGAGGTGTAGCGCCAGATGTCCCAGCCCGGGATGCCGGGAATGGCGGCGACGCCCGCGCCCAGCAGGTAGGCCACCATGCCGTCCCACAGATAGCCGACCTTGGGCCAGGTGAAGCCCGCCCAGACCGAGCGCACGGCCTTGCCCGTCCACAGGAGGTCGAGCGGGCCGACGGCGTCCTCGTGGCCCTGCCAGGCCCAGCCGACGACGCACGCCGTGGCGAGCATGCCGGCGAGGAAGAGCGCGATCCAGCCGAGCCGCCGCGCCAGCCGTTCCTCGCAGAGCCACAGGGCGGCCAGCAGGGCGGGCAGGGTGGGGAACATCAGCCGCCATTCCATCAGCCAGGCGAGCGAGAACAGTGCCGCGACCGCGACGACGCGGGCCGCCGTGGGCCGCGCAAACCACACGCTGCCGAGCGCCATGGCGGCGAACAGCACGGTGTAGCTCGGCATGATGTCCTCGTTCACGATGGCGAGGAACATCACGAAGCTCGAGGCGAGATGGAACATCGCGGCCAGCAGGGCGATGTGCCGATCGCCCGTCACGGCGCGGATCAGCAGATAGACCGTGGCGAGGCAGAGGCTGCAGCTCACCGCGTTCAGGATGGTGATCTGCCGGCGCGGATCGCCGGCGAACACGCCCAGGAGGTCGAGCAGCCGGCAGAGCGCGCCGTAGAGCGGATAGTAGAGGTAGTTCGAGGGATAGAGCGGCGCGTTGGCCGGATCCGTGACCCATGGCTTCAGCTCCAGGCTCTTGAAGACGCCGTTGCCCGTGAGGCCGCCCTGGGCGTTGTCGAACCACAGAACGATTGCGATCAGGAGCGCGCTGCCCCCGACCACCAGCAAAGCGAGGTCGGCGACATAGCCGTCGGAAGCAGCGGAAGGGCGGGTGGAACTGGAGGCGAAGACCAAGGCAGCAAATTATATCGGCAACCGGCCGGCGATGCCTACGAGGAGTCGCGGAGGGCCGTCTGACCGTTTACCGCTTCTCGCCTGTCTTCGATCGCGTCAAGCGTCGCTTCCGAAAGCGAGTCGGCCAGTGCCGTTGTCCGGCCCGGCGAGGCCCGTCGAGCCCGATTGAGTAATTCAGAGCAACCGCCGCGCCTCACTGCCGTTGTCGTGCGATACAGGGAGTTCAAGATGAAAAGCCTGCCGATTGTCGCGATCGCCGTTCTGGGCGCGGTCGCCGCGTGCTCGGTCAAGCAAGAAACCGTTCAAAGGCCTGTGTCGGCCCCAGCGCCGGCGGCTGCCGCCATTGCGCCCGACTCCGTCTCGCCGACAGCAACCCCTGCCGTTACGACCAATCCGGGAGCTCCTGGACCGATCGTTCTCAATAATTCCGATCCGCCGATGCGCGTGCGATAGGGCAATCACCCTGGCTTGCGGGGTCACTAACCCGGGTCAAGTTGCGTCCGTCCTGGCCTAGCCATGGGCGAAATCGCCGGTCATTGTAGGCAATGCCTCTTCCGGGCCGGAAGCTTTGCCGATGAAATCTCTTCCTCTTGTTGCGCTGGCCGCCCTCTGCCTCGCCGCCGCTTGTTCTTCCAAGCAGGAAAATGTCGACCGGTCCAGCCGGCCGCCTGTGGTTGTGCCTGGACCTCCGGCCGGTTCGTCGGTGTTCGACCCGCCCAACCAGCCGGCGCGATAAGCCATCCCGCGCCGTTGCTCGGCTTCTGCCAGCAGTGCTGGCATCTCCCACCTATTGTGGTTTTGAGCGTCTCCGCCCCTTCCTGCCGGGACGCAAGTATTCCCCGGCTGCTTTCGCCGCAGAATCCGCTTGACGTTCCTGAGCAATGTTGTGGCGTATGCCTGCCGACCTTCACGAAAGGATCGGCATCATGTCCGGCACCCAGGCCGTCGCTAGCTCTGCGCCATGGAAATGATTGGCGCTCCCTACGGGATTCGAACCCGTGTTTCAGCCTTGAGAGGGCCGCGTCCTAGGCCTCTAGACGAAGGGAGCGAGGCAGGAGGGCGACAGATAATCGAAGCATCCGGGCGGCGCAACCCCGCTCATTTGGAGGGCTGGTCAGGCCGGCTTTCGGCCCGTCACCCGCGACAGCACGCCCGGCACGAAGGGATGGACCGCCACGTCGACGAATCCCGCGCCCTGCAGGTATCCTTTTACGTCGCTTTCGGTATGGGCCATGCCCGTGCTGCCATAGACCGCCTCGTTGAGCCCCCACAGGGCGGCCGAGAGCGGCCCGCGCCGGTCGTCGTGCAGGGTCTCGCCGATCAGATGCATCTCGCCGCCCGGCAAGAGGGCCGCGAACGCCTTGCCGACCACCAGACGGATCAGCTCGGGCTCGTATTGCGGCAGGTTGCTCGCCATCACCACGACGTCGACGCCTTGCGGGAAGGGCGTCCGCGTGAAGTCGCCGGGCAGCGTGCTCACCCGATCGCCGGCCTGGTTGGCGGCGATGTACTCGCCGGCCACAACGGCGACCGGCGGCAGGTCGAGCACGATCGCCTCGAGGCCGGGATAGGTCCTGGTCGCCACGATGCTGTAGGCGCCCGAGCCGCCGCCGAGATCGAGCATCTTCTTGCGGCCGCTGAGGTCGACGCTGCGGCTGAACAGGCGGGCCGCCCCCATGCCGATCGAGTAGGTGGCGGCGTGGTAGCGCCGCGCGTCGTCGACCGTGAAGCTCTCGTAGGCGCCGAGGCGGTTCTCCGTCTTGCTGCGCAGACGCTCGCCGAGTTCGCCATAGGCAGCCCAGCGCGGTTTGGTGAACAGGATCCACGGTCCGGCGTAGCGCTCGCCGTCCTTCACCAGGAAGCGCTGCACGTCGGGCGCATTGGCAAAGCGGCCGTGCTCGCCGTCTCCCTCGCGCGTCAGCAGCGTCATGGCGGTGAGCGCCGTCAGCAGGCGCTCGGCATTGCGTTCGCTGATGCCTGCAGCCTTGGCTGCCGTCGCTATCGTGTCGTGGCCGTGCGCGATGGCGGTGAAGATTTCCAGCTCCACCGCAGCCATCAGGGCAGCGCTTTCCCAGTAGGCCTGGGCGATCTTCTGCAGGCGCGTGGTGTCCAGCCTGGGCTTTTCCGACATCTTGGTTTCCTCTCCGGTTGCCCGATCATAGCGCGCGGGCCTAAGCTTGCCTGTCTTCCTCGGAGGAAACCCCATGGACATGCATATCGCCCAGGACGCGCCGCTTACCGGCATCGACGTCGATTCCCTGCCGCCGGCCGAAGGCGAGGCCGTGTTGCGCCGCCAGCTTGCCGCCGCGTATCGCCTGGTGGACTACTTCGGCTGGACCGAGCTCATCTACGGCCATCTCACCGCGCGTGTGCCGGGCGAACAGGCCCACTTCCTGATCAACCCGTTCGGCCTCAACTACGACGAGGTCACGGCCTCGAACCTGGTGAAGATCGACCTCGACGGCAACAACGTGGGCGAGTCGAAGCATCCGGTGAATTATGCCGGCTTCGTCATCCACTCGGCCGTCCACATGGCCCATGCCGCTCGCCACAAGGTGGTGATGCACACCCATACCCGCGCCGGCATGGCGGTGTGTGCGCTGAAGGAAGGCCTGCTGCCGATCTCGATGAACGCCACCGCCTTCCACGGCAAGCTCGCCTATCACGACTACGAAGGCCCCAGCCTCGATCTCGACGAGCGCGGTCGGCTGCTGAAGAATCTCGGCGACAACCAGGCCATGATGCTGCGCAACCACGGCCTGCTGACGACGGGGCGTACGGTGCCCGAGGCCTTCCTGCGACTCTATCGCCTCGAACGCGCCTGCCAGATCCAGGTCGACGCGGGGGCGGCGGGGACGCTGAACGTGCTGGGCGACAATCTCGCCGGCAAGTCGGGCGCCGACATGGACAGCTTCTCCGAGAAGAACGCCGGTCTCGGCGAACTCGAGTTCGCCTCCCTCATCCGCAAGCTCGACAAGGTCGATACGACCTGGCGGCACTGAACGCCGAAGCGTCAGTTTCCCTTGTAGAGGGCGCTCAGGGTTCCGCTGGGCGCCTTGATGTCGGCGATGCGCCAGCCCGCCGGGGTCTGGACCAGGTCGAGCGTGATCTCGGCGTGCTTGCCGAAATTGTCGAAGGCAACCTCGCCGGTCGCCTTCGGCCCGTCGGCCTTTGCCGTTATGGCCAGATTCTCGATGTCCCATTCCTGGGCGTCGACGAAGGGATCGCCGTCGAGCCTGGGCACCTCGCCACGCCGCTTCGATTCGCGAAAGTCGGCGTTGATGGCACGCGCCAGGGTCGGCGTGAAGAAGCGGTCGACCTGCCAGTAGGGTTGGCCCTTGAAGTCCGCCGCCAGGTAAGGACCGTAGAGCGATTGCAGGAACGCCTCGGCCGATGGCGTCTGAGCGCGCGCGGCCAAGGGCAGCGCACAGAGCGCCGCGACGATCGCCTGCCGCCTAAGCACGAAACTGCGTGCGGTCAGTGCCGGCATAAAGCGCCTTGGCCGAGCGTTCGACGGCGTCGTGATGGGCTGCGAGGGCGGCGTCGTCGAGGTCGGCCCGCGGCGCGGGTTCGGGGTCGAAATGGCCGTGCCTGTCGCGGCCGCGCACCAGCGTGGCGGAGTCGCGCACCTTGAGCTGGCGCACATGAGGCGGGATGTAGCGGATGGCATAGCCGATGCGACGGTCGTCGGTCGTGTTGGGACCGGAGCCATGCGCCAGCAGCACGTGATGCAGCGACATCTCGCCCGCCTTGAGCGCCACGTCGACGCCTTCGCCCGCCGGCACGTCGACCGCGATCTCCTGGCCGCGGGTCAGGAGATTGTCCTTGTCGAACGTGTCGCGGTGCGCGAGCTGCTTCTTGAGATGGCTGCCCGGCCAGAACTTCATGGCGCCGCTCTCGACCGGCGCGTCGGCGAAGGCGACCCAGGCGGTGATGACGTCGTCGGTGCTCAGCCCCCAGTAGGTCGCGTCCTGGTGCCACGACACGAACGAGGGGGAGCGTGCCTCCTTGGTGAAGAAGGTGGTGCTCCAGCACAGGATGTCGGGCCCGATCACGTCCTCGACGGCGTCGAGGATCGTGGGATGGCGCGCCAGCTCGTTGGCCCAGGTGAAAAGCAGATGGACCTTGTGGCGCATGTTGCCGGTGAGCGGCCCGCCCAGCGCGCGCTCCTGCGCTTCCAGTCGGTCGCGATAGGAGCGCGCCTCGGCGGCCGACAGGACGCCGACCGGGAAATGGAAGCCGTCGCGGCGGTAGCGTGCGACTTCGTCGGTCGTGAGCAGCTTGGACATGGCAGCAGTCTAGCGCGTCAGAAGAACTTCCAAAAGACCACGACGCAGGCCGCGTAGACGGCACATATGAGGCCGGCCCCCAGCAGGTTGGCCCGCACCACGTTTCGGGTGGGGCTCAGCCACCAACCCATGCGGTTTGCGACCCAGGGCACCATGAAGCCGGTCATGCCGACGCTGAAGATGTTGCCGATGAACAGCGCGATGGCGAAGTTCATGTTGAGCTTGTTGGCGAGCAGCGGCGTGCCCACGAATACCCCCCACAGGAAGACGATGGGGTAGAGCAGCAACAGCACGATCATGTCCATCTTCCAGACGGACAGACCACCACCTCCTCCGCTCAACTCGTCGCGGAACCACTGCTCGAAGCCGGTGCCCATGCGGGCGTGGAATTCCTCGGTGAAAGGCTCGGCTTCCTCGACCAGCTTCTTGCGCACCGGCGAGTCCAGCCAGGCCTGCATGTTGGCCTGGTTGTCGAAGCGCAGGATGGCGACGTAGTCCTCCTGGACGCCGGGCACCGGCGGCTCGAAGCGATAGCCCTGCAGGCCCGGCGCCTTGGACTGGGCGGCGGCGATCTTGCGCTCCCAGACGCGGTACTCGGCGTCCTTGCCTGGCTTTACGCGGGTGCTGATCACGGCCGAAACCGGAGCGGGCTTCCTGCCGCCTTCATCGTCGCGAACGATATGGACGTCGTCGCGGCCGATCAGGAACGGCGCTGCGCCCTCGATGCGGGTCTGCCGCTCGGTCGAGCCGAGCCAGCGCTGCGCATCCTCCATGGTATGGAAACGCTGCAGGATGACCCAGTCGACCTGCAGCGGCGGATTGGGCGGCATCAGGCGCTGCTCGATGAAGCCCGGAAAGATGTCGAGACGAGGTGACTGGTCTCGCCCTGCCAGCGTGCGAAGTCCTCCGCCCGTTCGGGCCGCACGCTCGTCTGGGTGACGATCGAGACGGTCATTTGCCTTTGCCCAGCGCGCTGAACAGACGGTCAGGCGTGAAGGGCAGATGGGCAAATCGCACGCCGGTGGCGTTGGCCAGCGCGTTGGAGACCGCCGGCGCCACCGGATTGATGCCGCACTCGCCCTGGGACTTGGCGCCCAGCGGGCCGATCGAATCGACGGTGTCGGCGAAGAAGATGTCGGTGTGCGGCGTGTCGGCGAAGGTCGGCACGCGGCAATTGCGCAGCTGGGGGTTCACCATGTGGCCCTCGTTATGGACCATGTTCTCGATCAGCGCCCAGCCGTAGCCCATCGCCACGGCGCCGTCGAGCTGGCCGCGGCACTGCATCGGATTGATCGGACGTCCGATGTCGGCGGCATGCACGCTGTGCAGGATGCGGATTTCGCCGGTGATGCGATGCACCGCGAGCCGCACGCCCTGCACGTTGAAGGCGATCGTGCGCGGCGACAGATAGGCCCTGCGGCTGACCGTGAAGCGGTGATTGATCTTGGCGCCGGCGGCATGGAGCTCGGTCAGCAGGATCCGCTTGTTGCCGCAGACGACCGCGTCGTTGTCGAGTCGGCACTTGTCGCGATCGACGCCGCTGTGACGGGCGGCGAAGTCGAGGATGTCGTCGCGCATCGCCTCGGCGGTGATGTGCACGGCCTTGCCCGCCACCACCGTGCCGGTGCTGGCGAAGGTGCCGGTGTCGTAGGGCGTGCGATCGGTGTCGGCGTTGATGATGTCGATGTCGCGGGCGCGCACGCCGACGATGGATGCGGCGATCTGCTTGTGCGCCGTGGTGATGCCGTTGCCCATTTCCGACGAGCCGCAGGCGAGATGGTAGGTGCCGTCGGGCAGGAGTTTCATCTCGGCGCCCGAGCGGTGCTCGGTCGGCGGGCCGCATTCCAGCATGGCCAGCGCCGCGCCCGTTCCCTCGGCCCATTCCTCGCCTTCGGGCTTGGCGACGCCGTTGCCCTTCTTGAGCTCCGTCTCGACGATCTCGAGGCACTGGTCGATGCCGTGGCTGCCGAAGCTCGCGTCGCCCGGCTCCTTCCAGATCGATTCGACGTTGTCGCCGGGCCGCACGACGTTCTTGCGCCGCATCTCGAACGGGTCGATGCCGAGAAGGCCCGCCAGATCGTCGATGGCGCACTCCATCGCGAAGGTGGTTTGCGAGGCGCCGTAGCCCCGGAAGCCGCCGCCCGGGATCATGTTGGTGTAGACGACGTGGCCCACGCCCTTCTTGTTGTCGCAGCGATAGGCCGCGATCGGGCTCGCCATGGCGGCGGCCAGGGTCTCGCTGGCGTGGTTGCCATAGGCGCCGGTGTTGGACACGACATGCACGTCGAGCGCGGTTAAGCGTGCCGTCCTTCCTGGCGCCGATCTTGACCCTGGTCGTCATCTGGTGCCGCGTCGTGGCGCCGATGAACTCTTCCTCGCGGGTCCATTCCCATTTCACGGGACGGCCTTCGAGCTTCATGGTGGCGAAGAGGGGAAGATCCTCCGAGACCATCTCCTGCTTGCCGCCGAAGCCGCCGCCGACCCGCTCGGTGAAGACATGGATCTGGCTGGCCGGCACGCCCATCAGGTAGGCGAGCTTTGCCCGGACGGGGAAGGGGCCCTGCGAACTGGTGCGCACGTGCCAGCGGCCGTCCTCGCCTTTGTAGGCGATCGAGCCATGGGTCTCGAGGTGCACGTGCTGCACGCGCGACGTCGAATAGGTCATTTCGTGGACGGCGTCGGCTTCCTTGAAGCCCTTCGCCACGTCGCCGATCTCGCCCTGCAGCGTGCAGAAGATGTTGCCGTTCTGGGTGACGACCTCGTTCTTGTCGTGCAGCAGCGGCGCCCCGGGCTCCATGGCGGCGACCGGATCGAACACCGCCGGCAGGATTTCATAGTCGACGTCGAGGGCGCGGCAGCCGGCCTCGGCCGCGGCCTCGCTTTCGCCGACCACCGCGGCGATGCGCTGGCCGACGAAGCGGGCCACATTGTCCAGGATGTAGGTGTCGTCGGGATCGACGAGATGGTCTTCGTGCAGCGCGGTGCTGTAGAGCCGGCGCGGCACGTCTTCCCAGGTAAAGACGGCGACGACACCGGGTATGGCCAGTGCCTTGGTCCGGTCGATGCGCGTGATGCGGGCATGGGCGTGCGGCGAGCGCAGCACCTTGAGGTGCAGCAGTCCCTCGATGGCGATGTCCATCGTGTAGTGGGCCTTGCCCGTCAGGATGGCGTCGGTGAAGGGATTGGGCAGGCTGGCGCCGCAGGCCTTGCCGGCGACGTCCTCCTCGATGTTGCTCCTTCCGTGCAGCGCGTCGACGATCGAGCGGTAGCCGGTGCAACGGCAGATGTTGCCCTTCAAGGCGTGCGGCAGGTCGGCCTTGTGCGCTTCGTCGAAGGCCGCCGAGGCCGTGGTCATCATCATGCCGGCGGCGCAGTAGCCGCACTGGAAGGCCTGCGCGTCGTGGAACGCCTTCTGGATGGGATGAAGCACGCCGTTCTTGGCGAGACCCTCGATGGTCGTGATCTTGCGGCCGTGGCCGCGAAAGGCGGGCACCAGGCAGGAATGGAACGGGTTGCCGTCGAGCCACACGGTGCAGGCGCCGCAGTCGCCGGCATCGCAGCCTTTCTTGACGCCGAACACCTCGAGGTCGCGCAGGAAGGTGCGCAGGCACTGGCCGGGCTTCGGTTCGGCCGAATAGAGACGGCCGTTTACTTCGTAGTTGCTCATGCCAGCTCCTCGCGAATCTGTTCGGCAAGATAGAAAGTGATGTGGCGCTTGTAGGGTGCCGAGCCGTGGACGTCCTGGAACCAGGCGTCCGGCGGCAGTCGCTCGTCGATCGCTTGTCGCAATTCGGCCGCCGACGGCGTCTTCTTGAAGCGAAGATGCACCGGACGCGGTGTCGCCGCGCTGATCGTCAGCAGGAAATCAGCGCCATCGTCGCCCACGGTGGCGATGATCAGCGCTGCCGAGCGACCGTGATGGGTGAGCGAAACCTGGCGCATGGCGAAGCGCTTGGACAAGGCCGAGGCGGGCAGGAGGATCGACCGCAGCAGTTCGCCCTTCTGCAGGACGTTCATGTGGTTGCCGGTGACGAAGTCGACGACCGGCATCTGGCGCGGCTTGCCGTTGCGCGGCCACAGGGTGCAGATGCCTTCGAGCGCCGCCGTCAGGGAGACCATGGCGCCGGCCGGCAGCGACATGCAGACGTTGCCGCCGACGGTCGCCGCGTTCCAGATCTTGAACGACATCAGGAACGCATCGATGCATTTGTCGAACAGCGGGACGGCCCGCCATTCCGGCGGCCCCTTGAAGTCGTGCAGCTGGACGATCTTGCAGGTCGCCGCGATCTCCAGCCCGGCGGGCGACGCCGTCAGCGCCGGCCAGCCGAGACTATCGAGATCGACCAGCGTGTCGGTGGCCACCTGCGGCTCGGAGAACAGCCAGGTGCCGCCGCCCAGAAAGGCATGACCGTCGCGCCATTCGAACTCGTCGAACGACTTGGGCCGCTTGACCTCGACAATTGTATTGAGATTCATCTCGCCCTCGTCACTTCAGGTCGTCGAGCGAGGTCGGGCCCGGCCCCGGGGTGATCAGCGTCGGCCACTGGTGGGAACCGAACGGCACGGCGGGCGGCAGGAAGGGTTGTTTGCCGCGTCGCTGCATCTCCGAGATGATCGTCTTGCGCGCGTCGCCGCCCATCAGCTCGAAATCCATCAGCCTGTCGTTGCCGAAGAACAGTGCGCCCACCGAGCGGTCGGAGAAGATGCGGACCATCGAGGTCAGCATTTCCTGCGGCGTGGTGGTGAATGAGATCGTTTCGATCAGCAGCAGCCGGTCGTTGATGGCCTCAGGCGGAAAATACTGGGCGAGCGTGCTGAACAGCACGTTGTTCTGACGCGCCACGTAGATGGTGTTGGCGGCAGCGTAGACCTTGTCCCAGTCCGGACCGAGGCTCGCCCGCCAGCCATCGAGCACGCCCATCCAGTGCTTGACCTGCGTCGAGGCCGCCCAGTTGATGATCAGCTTGATGTCGGGCGCCTGCTTCTTGGCGAAAGCCTGCAGCGCCTCGAGGGTGATCACGCCCTTGGCCAGGCAATCGTCCATATAGGCGACATTGTTGCCCAGGATGTTCTTCACCGCGGGCTTCCAGTCGTCCTGGATGGGCAGGGTGTCGACGCCGTCGAACGCCGTTTTCATCTGCGTGCGATAGGCCAGCATCGGCGCCATCCAGCTCTTGTCGGCGGCGTTGCCGATATAGGGCATGACCACCTCGGAGATCGCCATGGTGCTGTGGCCGGTCGATTTCATGATCTGGTAGACGATCGGCACCGACGGTGCTTCCTCGGGAGGCTGGCCCGGCCGGTAGAGGATCATGCGTCCACCGGCGCCCGAGAACAGCGCCAGAATGATCGGGTGCTTGGCCATGATATTGCGCTGGAAGATGCCGGCGGCGGCGTCGTACAGCGGGAACATCGAGACGTTGAGCTGCAGGACATCGCGCGTCGCCAGCGCGGCCGGCGCCTGCGGCGTCGTGCCGGTGATGTCGGTCAAATAGCCGGGAAGGTTGCCGGTCCCCTGCGCCGATGCCGAGCCAACGGCCAACCCGGCCGCGATCAAGCCGACCGCGAGCCGCGATACTATGCTGGTCATCGATATTTTCCCCACTCGTAGTCGGACATAGGCTACCCAAGCGTCGCGGTTTGTCATTGGTCGATCCTCTAGAAAAGTACGGTAAGGCGCAGTGTGGTCGTCAGGGTCGGCGGCAGGTCCGGCGCCGCGCCTGGCGTCGGGATGAAGCTCACGGTCGGCTGCAGGAAGGTCGCGGCGAACAGATGCGCCTGATAGTAGGCCTGGAACATCAGCTCGCTCGGGCGCGCGAAGATGTGCGGGTTCAGTCGCGACAAGGCGGCGCCAACGCCCATCGAATCGCGGTCGCGCCCGCCGACCAGACCGAAGGCCGTCATGCCGGCGCCGTAGTACTGATTGATCGGCAGCGTTTGCGAGGTGTTGATGCCGAATTGATAGAAAGCGGTGACTGCCGAGCTCGGCACGCGGTCGTTGACGCCGTGGGCGAGGCGCTGCGAGCCGTACAGGTAGACACCGCCGGTGCCGTCCTCCGTCACGCCGGGCGCCGTCAGGATGCCGGTCTGGCGCCAGAGCCCGATGCCGAACTGCCCGGGGTGATGGCCTTCCCCGATCGTCCAGTTGGTCCCGACCTCTCCGATGTTGAAATAGTAGCCGTTGAACTGGGGCGGAACGAGGCCGGTCTGCACGCGCAGCGCGTTGTTGCCGTCGTAGACCCCGAGGTTGAGATAGAACGATTTGGTCGGCGTGAAGTTGACGGTCACGCCGTTGCCCGGGTTGTAGTAGCCGGGCAGGGCGCCGAGCAGCGAGCCATTCGAGAAGATGGTGGCGTAGAGCAAGCCACTCACGGCCGGGATGTTCTCGTTGCTGTCGGTGAAGGTCACCGGGCGCAGCACGTTGTTGAAATCGGCCGATGGCGTGCTGCGCCCGATGCGCATCGTCAGCACGTCCTTGACCATCTCCTGCGCGTACCACGCCTGGTAGAGTTCCGTACGGTTGAACGGCGGAGGGCCGACGATTCCGTTGTAACCCTGGACGCTGCCGGCCTCGCCGTTGGTATTGCCGGCGTTGACCTGGAGGAACTGGAAGCCGAACGAGGCGCCTTGCCAGGCGACGAGCTTTTCGGCGTCGATGCCGAGCCCGACGAGAAGCGCGCTGTTGTTGGTCCAGCCGCCTTTCTGGGCGCCGCCAGCGACCACGACGTTGGTGTCCGCCAGCCAGACGCCGCCCAGGCGGACGCCCCACTCGTCGCGCAGGCCGAGCGTTCGGCCGAGCCAGCCGGTGCCGGTCGAGAAGGTCGCCGCCGCCGGATTGCCGCTGACCGCGGCGACTTTCTCTGTCGTGATCGGGCCGCTTGCGGGCTCCGGTGTACTCTGCGCCTGCGCCATGCCGCTCACGGTCACGATGCAGGCACCGCACAGGCCAAGCCACGCCACCCCGACGCCCCGGTCAACGCGGGGGCGGCGAGACATGCGCCGCGATCGAAATAACGCCCCAAACGTCATTGCCCCGCCCTGCAGACGCTGCCCACACCGCCCGTTAGGATGGATCATTGTCACCCGTGCGGCGAGTTTTTGCAGGTCAAGAAAAGATCAAGATTCCTCCGGCCGGGTGTATAAACAGCCGCGATGCCAATCTACGCGTTCGGGCCGTTCGTCCTCGATGCTGCCGAGCGCCGTCTGACGCGCAACGGCCGGCACGTGGCCGTTCCTGCAAAAGCTTGGCAGATCCTGCTTCTCCTGGCCGAGGCCGGCGGCCGGCTGGTCCCGCACGAGACGTTCCGGACCAGGCTCTGGCCCAATGTCGTCGTCGAGGACCGCACCCTGACCGTCCATATGTCGACGCTGCGTAAAATGCTGGGCGAAGGGTTGCCGCCCGACTTCATCGAGACTGTAGCTCGGGCCGGCTACCGGCTGGGCGTGCCGGTGCGCATCCTGCCGGGGCCTGATCGGCCGTCGCCGACCGCGTCCACTGTGCCTGCCTCGGAGATCCGGACGATTGCCGTGCGGCCCTTCTCGACGCCTGACCTTGGCAAAGCCGATACCTACCTCGGCGTCGGCATTGCAGACGCTGTGAGCACGGCTCTGGGCGGGGTGCCCGGCCTCACCGTTTCGCCGATCGAGGCCGTTACCGATATCGCCAATGCCCGGTCGCTCGGCGTCGAACATCTGCTGGAGGGAACGGTCCAGCGCAGCGCCGAGCGGCTGCACGTCCTCGCCCGCCTGATCGAGGTGGCGAGCGGGCGCACCGAATGGAGCGAGCGCTTCGAGCAGCCGCAAGTGGAGGGTGCCGCCTTGCAGGACGCGATTGCCATACGCGTCGCGACCTCGCTGCCGCAATCGTCGCCTGCCGATCCAGGCGTGCACAGCTACCGCCCGCGGGCAGCAGAGGCCTATTTCCTGCAGCTCGAAGCGCGGGCCCATCTCAAGCCCTTTACGCGGCTGCCGTTGATCAAGGCCCTGACACTGTTCGAACAGGCACTGGCGCTCGATCCCGACTATGCGATGGCCCATGCGGGGCTCGCGTCGACCTACCTGCTCATGGCATCGACCGCGATGCTGCGGCCGTTGCAGGTCGATGAGGCGATGCCGATGGCCCGCCGGCATGCCCAGCGGGCGATCGCCCTCGAAGAGGGGTTGGCCGAGGCCTGGGCGGCGCTCGGCCGTGTGAAGATGGAGTACGACTGGGACTGGGAGGGTGCCGAAGCTGACCTGGCGCATGCAGTCGCCCTCAATTCCAGCTCGGTTGAGGCGCGCGGCACCCTCGGCCAATTCCTGAGCGCGATGGGCCGTCACGACGAGGCGATCGACGCCATGGAGCGTGCGCGGCGGCTCGATCCGCGGAGCGTCGAGACGCTGCAGCATCTGGCGATCGTCTACTGGATGGCTGGCCTCGGCGAGCAGGCGCTCGCGGCGGTGGACGAAAGCTTGAAGGTCCTTCCAGGGGCCACCCGGGCGCACTATGGACGCATGATGATCCTCGACCAACTCGGCCGCCATGACGAGGCGATGGCCGAGCGTTTGACCACGTTGCGCGGGTTGAGCGTCGCCGAGGGGCTTGCCGAGCACGTCGAAGCGCTCGCGCGCAGCCAGGGCTGGCGCGCGGCGATGGACGTATGGATCGCCTTGCTCGAGCGCACCAATCGCTGGGAGGGCGCGGCCATGCAGTGGATGGCCGTCGGCGAGTCGGCCCGGGCGCTCGATGCGCTGGAACACTGCGTGAAGGCGCGCACCACCTACCTGTGCTTCACCGGCCAGAACCCGTATTTTCGCCCCATCCTGGGCGACCCGCGCTTCCAGCGCATCCTGCAGACACTCAAGCTTGACCGGCACACCGGCTGACAAGGGGACGATCGATGTTGCAGAGGTCTTTGAGTGCGTTAGCCGTCGCCTGCCTGGTCGGTTGCGGGGCGGCGCAGGCGGCGGAGCCGATCAAGATCGGCGCCGTGCTGCCGTTCTCGGGCGGCGTCGAGCTCTACGGCGCGCCAGGCCAAGCTCGGGCTCGATGTTGCCGCGGCCGAGATCAATGCGGCCGGCGGTATCCTCGGACGGCCGGTCGAAATCGTCTATCGCGACGACGGGACCCGCCCGAACATTGCCGCCGAGGCGGCGCGCAAAGTGGTGGAAGAGGACGGTGTGCTGGCAGTGGTCGGGCCGATTACGTCGCAGAACCTCGACGCGATCGTGCCTGTGCTGGCGAGCCCGCAAGACTCCGCTTGCTCTATGCCACCAACTACGAAGGCGGCATGTGCAACCGCTACATGTTCTCCTTCAACACGGTGCCCAACCAGGAGCTCGATTCGCTTCTGCCCTACATGACCAAGACGTTCGGCGCCGACTATTTCCTGCTCGGCGCCGATCGTGACTGGCCGCATCGCATGTTCGACGCCGCCGAGCCGCTGATTGCCAAGCTGGGCGGCAAGGTCGTTGCCAAGCAGTACACCCTGGGCACCGAGAAGGACTTCACGCCCCTGATCGACCGCGTCGCCGACAGCAAGGCGAAGGTGCTGCTGTACGCCCTGAAGGGCGACGGCATGCAGTTCATCCCGCTCGCCTCGGAGCGCGGCGTCTTCAAGACCATGACCGTCGGTTTCCTTGGCCTGACCGAAGCCGACCTCAAGGCGTTCGGCGGCAAGGTCGACAACATCTATGCCGCCGTGCCGTTCGTCGTGGCGAGCCCGGATCCCAAGGCCAGGGCATTCGTGGCGCGGGCGCGCGCCAAGGCCGGCCCGGACATGGCGATCTCCAACTATGTCGAGACGCACTACAACACGCTGATCGCGATGAAGGCCGCCCTGGAGAAGGCGGGCAAGGTCGACAAGGAGGCGCTGATCGACGCGCTCGAAGGATTGAAGTTCAACTCGCCCGCCGGTCCGGTGACCATGGGCAAGGATCACCACGTGACGCTCAACATGTTCCTGGCCAAGACCCAGGGCGCCGAACCTGGTCGAGGTTCAGGCGCTCGGTGAGATCGCGCCCCGCTCGGGCTGCACGCCGGGCGCGCTGGCGCGCTAGAACGTCATCTTATCGCCGGGCTGCATCACGATCACCTCGGTCGGCGTGTTGCCGAGGGCCGCCTTGAATTCCTCCGGCGTGCCGCGGAGCATGGGGCTGGTGCCGTAATGCATCGGCATCACCTTCTTGGGCTTGATCCATTGCGATACGGCGAAGGCGGCATCCTTCGGACTCATCACGAAGTGGCCGCCGATCGGGATCAGCACCAGGTCGGGTTTGTAGTACTCGGAGATGAACTTCATGTCGGTGAACAGGCCGGTATCGCCCATGTGCCAGATCTTGAAGCCGTTCTCGAGCTCGATGATGTAGCCGACCGGCTCGCCGCCGGGATAGCTGCCGTCCTTGCCCGTCGCCGGGTCCTTCAGCACCATTTCCGATGAATGGTCGGCATGGACCTGGGTGATCTTGACGCCGTCGAACGGCTGGATAGTGCCCGACTTGTTCATGCGTATGGAGAGGGCCGGCGGCAGGATGCCCAGCACCTGCAGGGTTTGGCCCATGCCGGCGGTGCCCAGCACGGGGACGTTGTTCTTCTTGGCGAGCTCGACTGAATCGCCGAAGTGGTCGAAGTGGCCATGCGTGACCAGGATCAGGTCGATCTTGCCGAGCTTGTCGAGGTCTTTGTATTCCGGAGGCGTCTTGGGATTCGTGGTGAGCCAGGGGTCGATCATGATCACCTTGCCGCCGGGCGTGGTGAGCTTGAAGGCGGACTGGGCAAACCATTGCAGCTCGACCTTGCCGCTGGCCGGCGCCGGCGTTTGCGCGTGCACGGCACTCGCCAGCAGCAAAACGGCCATGAGAGCGAAACTGGCACGACGAGCAATCATCTACTTCTCCCCATATTGTTCACAGACTAGCATGTTCTTTCGCCTTGAAATCTTGCGCGGAATTGCAATCAGTCATTGTGAGGGGTCGTTGGCATAGCCACATCATTTCCAGAGACGTAACCAGAGAATTTCAGAGATTGGGGCCAGATTATGATTCGTTTGATTGTCGCCACTTCACTCGGCGTAGCGTTGATTGCGTCATCGGCTGAGGCCACGGTTTACTGCAACGCAGACGGCACGCCGCAGGGCTGTGTCTGGGAGCCGACTCCCGGCGTGGGCGCGCGCGGCGTCGGAGTCCTGCCGGGCGCTGGCGCGGGTGCACCCGGTGTCGGTGTTGCTCCGGGCGTCGGCGTGGGTGCGAGGGGCGTCGGCGTTGAGCCCGGAGTTGGCGTCGGAAGAGACGGCGTCGACGGTGCGGTAAATCGCGGCGGCCCGGTGAATCGCGCCGGCCGACGCTGACATGGCGGGCGTGACAGCGAAGACTATGGTTCTGGCGATGATGTTCGCCATGTCAGGTCTGGCCGGCACGGCCCGGCGGATGGGCCGGGCGGCGATGCCTGCGCGGCCAATCTGACATCCGACGGCAAGGCGATCTATTCAGCGGTCGTCGCCGCCAATTCGACGACCGAGACCTTGCGCTCGGTGGTGGAGCACGTGGCGCGCGGCCTTGCCATGGGCGGCAAGATCGGCCGGGGCGACGCGCGGGAGAATGCCGTGGCCGCCGGCGAGTGCGTAAAAGCCCGTCTTCAGTAGCGGCTCGCGAATTCGGGCAGGCGATGGGCCGTCACGGCAGGCGCCGGCCCGTCGAAGCGCTCGATCTCGACCAGGCAGGTCTGGGCGATGCAACCCTGGCTCAGCTTCGAGGCGCCGATATCGAGGGTGAGCGCGTTGGGATTGCCGTGCTTCTCGAGCGGCCGGTTGGAGCCTGAATCCTCGGGGTCGAACCAGGCCCCGGTCGAGAGCCGCACGACGCCGCGGCGGATGCGGTCGCTGAGGCGCGCCGCGGCGAGGCAGGCGCCGCGATCGTTGAACACGCGTAGAAGATCGCCGTCGGCGATGCCGCGGGCGGCCGCGTCGTCGGGATGGATCGTGATCGGCTGGCGGCCCTTGACCTTGGTGGCGCGGGAATGCGGGCTGTGGTCGAGCTGGCTGTGCAGCTTGTCGGTCGGCTGGTCCGACAGCATGTGCAGCGGATAGCGCTCGGCGGTCTTCGATCCCAGCCATTCGATCGGCTCCAGCCATGTCGCGTGGCCGGGGCAATCGTCGTAGCCGAACGAGGCGATCTTCTCGGAGAAGATTTCGATCTTGCCCGATGGCGTCCGGAGCGGGTGCGACGCGGGGTCGGCGCGGAAATCGGCCAGCATCACCGGCGCGCGATTCTCGCCCTCGGCCTCGGCCATGCCGGCCTGCCAGAATTCGTCGAACGGCGGGATGGTGACGCCCGCTTCGGCCGATTTCACGCGCGACAGCTCGTAGAGATGCGACAGCCACGCCATTGTATCGCGGCCTTCGCTATAGCCGTCGCCGGCGCCCGACCGTTTGGCGAGCTCGGAGAAGATCCAGTAGTCGTCGCGCGCCTCGCCGACCGGCTCGCGCGCCTTCTTCATGGCGATCAGGAAAGGCTCGCGGCTGCCATAGCCGATGTCGTCGCGCTCCAGGCTGGTGGTGGCCGGCAGCACGATGTCGGCCATGCGCGCGGCCGGCGTCCAGAACTGTTCGTGGAACACGATGGTCTCGGGCTTGCGCCATGCCGTCCGCAGCCGGTTGAGGTCCTGGTGATGGTGGAACGGATTGCCGCCCGCCCAGTAGACCAGCTTGATGTCGGGATAGACGATGTCGCGGCCGTTGTAGGAAATCCTGCCGCCCGGATTGAGCAGCATGTCGGTGAAGCGCGCGACCGGAATGAAATCGCTCACCGCGTTGGTGCCCTGCGGCAAGGTCGGGCCGGAATATTTGGGATGCGCGCTGCCCATCAGGTTGACCGGGCCGTAGCCCACGCCGAAGCCGCCGCCCGGCAGGCCGATCTGGCCCAGCATGCAGGCCAGCGTCACCAGCGCCCAGAACGGTTGCTCGCCATGGTGGCTGCGCTGCAATGACCAGTTGATGCTGACGGTCGTGCGCGTGGCCGCCATCTCGCGCGCCAGGCTGACGATGCGCGAGGCGGGGATGCCGGTAATTTTCTCCGCCCAGGCGGCGTCCTTGCCGGCGAGCGAAGGTGCGAACTTGTCGAAGCCCACCGTGCAGCGGTCCAGAAAGTCGCGGTCGTAGAGCTTCTCGACCAGCAGCGTGTGGCACAGTGCCAGGATCAGGGCGGCATCGGTGTTGGGCCGGATGGCGAGCCATTCGACGGAGCCGCCGGTATCGAGATCCTCGGCGGTGGGCGTCACGTTGACGAAGCGCACGCCCGTCTCGCGCATCGCATAGAGCCCGCCCTTGACGTGGTGCATCGTGGCGCCGCCGGCGTTGATCTGGCTGTTCTTGCGCGGCACGCCGCCGAACGTCACGAACAGCTTGCAGTGCTCGGCCAGCACGTCCCAGCTCGTGTGCATGGACATCAGCTCTTCCATCGGCGCCACGATGTGCGGCATCAGCACGCGCGCCGCGCCCAGGCTGTAGGAGTCCTGGTGGCGCACATAGCCGCCGATCGAGTTCAGGAAGCGGTGGACCTGGCTTTGCGCGTGGTGGAAGCGGCCGGCGCTCGACCAGCCGTAGGAGCCGCCGAAGATCGCGCGATTGGACCAGGTCGCTTTCACGCGCGCCAGCTCCCGGGCGACGAGATCGAGCGCCTCGTCCCAGGGCAGCTCGACGAACGGCTCCTGGCCGCGCCGCTCGGGATTGGCGCCCGGTCCCTTCTCGAGCCAGCTCTTGCGCACGGCCGGCCGGCGCACGCGCAGCCGCGTCACCTCGTCGGACAGCATGTGCAGGCCGATCGGCGAGGGATCGGGGTCCTTGGCGAAAGGATGCAGGCGGGTGGCCTTGCCGGCCTCGTCGTACTCGACCTCGTAGACGCCCCAATGGGCCGCGGTGAGGGTGCGCTGGCGGGTCATGGGGTCAGGCGGCCTTGGCGATGGACAGGAAACGGTCGATGTCCTTGGGGTCGGTGTCGAAGGCCGTGACGAGGCGAAAGGCGCGCTCGCCCGGCCGATCCGACGGCCAGGGATGGTACTGCGCGCCCGCGGCCTGCAACTCGTCGTGCATGTGGGCGGGCAGGACCACGAAGATCTCGTTGGCATCGACCGGGTAGAGAAGCTGCGTGCCTTTGAGCGGCGTCAGCCCGGCGACCAGCCGGCGGGCCATGGCGTTGGCGTGGTGCGCGTTGCTGAGCCACAGGCTGTCCGCCAGGTAGGCGTCGAGCTGCGCCGACAGGAAACGCAGCTTGGACAGAAGATGCCCGCCGCGCTTGCGGCGGAATTCGAACTCGCGCGCCAGGCCGGCATCGAAGAACACGACAGCCTCCGCCGCGAGCGCGCCGTTCTTGGTGGCGCCCAGGCTCAGCACGTCGACACCTGCTTGCCACGAGAGCTCGGCCGGCGTGCAGCCCACGAACGACAGCGCGTTGGCGAAGCGCGCGCCGTCCATGTGCAGCTTGAGCCCATGACGGTGCGTCGAGGTGGCGATGGCCGCGATCTCCTCGGGCCCGTAGACCGTGCCGCACTCCGTCGCCTGGGTGATGCTGACGGCGGCGGGCTGCGGATGATGCACCACGCCATAGACCGGCTGGGCCAGCGCCTCGGCGAGCTTTTTGGGATCGATCTTGCCGGTCGGCCCGTCGATCAGGCAAAGCTTGGCGCCCGACGTGAAGAATTCCGGCGCGTTGGCCTCGTCGACCGCGATGTGTGCCTGCGGATGGCAATAGATCGCGCCCCACGACGGCGTGCAGCAGGCGAGCGACAGCACATTGGCCGCCGTGCCGGTGGCGACCGGGAAGGCCACAAGGTCGGGCTTCTCGAACAGGTCGCGCAGGCGATGTTCGACCCGGTGCGTCCAGTCGTCCGCGCCATAGGAAGGGGCGGAGCCGCTGGTGAAGGCGCGGCTCACGGCCTCGATGATGCGCGGATGGGCGCCGACTTCGTTGTCGCTGCGAAAGTTCATGTTCATTCCTCGGGTCGGCGCGTTACGGCTTCGATCCGGTTGCCGTCGGGATCGCGCACGAAAGCGGCGTAGTAGTTGGGACTGTATTTCTCCCGGATGCCCGGCGGCCCGTCGTCGGAGCCGCCGTTGGCAAGGGCTGCCTGATGGAAGGCGCGCACGGCGGCGCGGCTTTGGGCACGGAAGCACCAGTGCCGGTTATCCGGTACGAGCTTGCCCGTGCAGAGATAGATCGAGATGTAGGGCGCCGCGTCGGGGCCGTGCTCGCGCACGCCGTAGCCCATCGCCTCGGCGCGGCGATGGACCCGGGGATAGCCCAGCGCACCCAGCACCGCGTCATAGAAGGCCTGGGCGCGGTCGAGGTCGGTCGTGGTGATCGACAGGTGATCGATCATCGCTAGCGGCCGGCGCCCGGCGGGAATTCGACGGTACCCAAAAGGGCGCCGTTGCGCGGATCCACGATATAGGCGGCCGACGGGCCGCCGGTCGTTTCGACGTGGACGACCAGGCGGTCGCCCGCATTGGTCATCGACACCACGCGGGCGCCTGAGGGCAGGGCGATGCGTTCGCTGAAGCTGCCCGATGCTGGCGGCCGTCCGGCGTTGGGCGTAGACATGCGGCGGGCGATTTCGGCCGCTATGACGACGAAGCCCGCCACGATCAGCAGGCCCATCACGATGACCAGCACCTTCAGCCAGAGCGGTGCGGAGGCCTGAGCAGGGGACGCCAAGAAGACTCCATGAGCGACGCCGGCCGCCACTTCGTGACCTTCGACCAAAGCGCCTCCGGCGAGCGGCTCGACCGTGCCCTTGCGGCGGCCTTGCCGTCCCTCACGCGCAGCCGCGTAAAGGCGTTGATCGAAAGCCGCCGCGTGGCGCTGGCGGACGGCCGGACGATAGAAGAGCCGTCCCGCAAGGTCAAAACGGGCGAACGCTTCGTCGTCGACATTCCCGAGCCCGAGCCGGCCGAGCCGCAGCCGCAGGCGCTCGATCTCGACATCCTTTATGAAGATTCCGATCTGTTGGTCCTCGACAAGCCGGCCGGGCTGGTTGTCCATCCCGCGCCGGGCAATCCCGACCACACCCTGGTCAATGCGCTGCTGGCCCATTGCGGGACGAGCCTGTCAGGCATCGGCGGCGTCCGGCGGCCGGGCATCGTTCATCGCCTCGACAAGAACACGTCCGGGGTGATGGTGGTGGCCAAGAACGACTTCACCCACCAGGCGCTCTCCAGGCTGTTCGCCGCCCACGACCTCACCCGTATCTACCAGGCGCTGGTGTGGGGCGGCCCCAAGGTGCCCAAGGGCACCATCGATGCCGCCATCGGCCGCCATCCTGTCGATCGCAAGCGCATGACGGTGCGCAAGACCAGCGGCCGCCAGGCGATCACCCAATACTGGGTCGAGCGCCGCTTCGGCCCGCCGCTGGCGCCGGTCGCCAGCCTGATGGGTGCCAAGCTCGAGACCGGCCGCACCCATCAGGTCCGCGTCCATCTGGCCCACCTCGGCTGCCCGGTCGTGGGCGATCCGGTCTATGGGCGGAAATCCCGCAACGGCGCTGCTCCGGAAGCGTTGAAAGCCTTCGGGCGGCAGGCCTTGCATGCCGCCGTCCTCGAATTCCGGCACCCCCGGACCAAACGGGAAATGCGCTTTGCCACAGAATTGCCGCAAGATTTCAAGAGGTTGGTGTCTGAGCTGAACGATGTTAAGCAATCTCCCTAATACCTGAGGGGATTAGTAGGTTTTTCTTGACCTACGGCTTCTCCGACTAATAGAGTCGGGTTTAGCAGTCAGTGAGCGAGAGTGCTAAACGCTCGTTCACGTCGCCTACCGCGTATGAAAGGGGAGCTCCATGAGTGCCACCGCCAACCTTCCCGCCCTGCCGTCGTCGCTGACCCCCGAGGGCAACCTTAGCCGCTATCTCCAGGAGATCCGGAAATTTCCCCTGCTCGAACCGCAGCAGGAATTCATGCTGGCCAAGAGCTGGCGCGAGCACGGCGATACCAAAGCCGCCCATCAGCTGGTGACCAGCCATCTGCGTCTCGTGGCCAAGATCGCCATGGGCTATCGCGGCTACGGCCTGCCGGTCGCCGAGCTGATCTCCGAGGGCAATGTCGGCATGATGCAAGCGGTCAAGCGGTTCGACCCGGACCGCGGCTTTCGCCTGGCTACCTATGCCATGTGGTGGATCCGCGCCTCGATCCAGGAATACATCCTGCACAGCTGGTCGCTGGTGAAGATGGGCACGACGGCGGCGCAGAAGAAGCTGTTCTTCAACCTGCGCAAGCTCAAGGGCCAGATGCAGGCGATCGAGGAGGGTGACCTGTCGCCCGAGCAGGTCAAGAAGATAGCCACCCGTCTCGGCGTGCCCGAGGAGGAGGTGGTGAACATGAACCGCCGCCTCGCAGCGCCCGACTCCTCGCTCAATGCCCCGGTCAAGGCCGAGGGCGACATGGAGTGGCAGGACTGGCTGATCGACGAATCGCCCAACCAGGAGACCAAGCTGGGCGAGAGCCAGGAGATGGGCCAGCGCAAGCACATGCTGGCGGCGGCGCTCAAGCAGCTCACCGACCGCGAGCGCCACATCATCGTCGAGCGTCGTCTGATCGACGAGCCCAAGACGCTCGAGGACCTGTCGTCCAAGTATGGCATCAGCCGCGAGCGCGTGCGCCAGATCGAGGTGCGCGCCTTCGACAAGCTGCAGAAGGCGATGAAGAACATGGTGGTCGAGGCGGCCACCGAATTGTCGAAAAAGGTCGAGGCTCACGCGCGCAGCTAAGGCGCGGGGCGATAGCCGATCCGCCTGAAGAAGCGGTCGATTTCCACGGCCGCCGGATCGGGCGTCTCGTAGTGAACGAAGTGGCCGGCATCCTCCGCGATGCCGGCCTCGACGTTTTCGAAGTACTCGCCCACCACGTCGATCCACTCGCTCAGCAGCACCGGATCGTGCCGCCCCCACAGCACGCGCGCCGGTTGCCTGATCCTGGGCGGCTTGGGCGCGGTGCCGGCCATGACGGCGAGGCGGCCGGCATTCTGCGAGATGTACCAGTTGAAGCCACCTTGCAGATTGCCGGGACGCATGAAGTTGTCGACCCAGCGCTCCAGCACGCCGTCGAAGGCATCCTTGCGATACGACCAGTGCTTCAGCTGGTAGCTGAAATAGGCGCGGCAGGAGTCGCGCGAGGCGCCGACGATGGCCGGCGCGAACGGCATCTGGTGGAAGGTCTGGTACCAGATCTCGTTGATGTGCTTGGGCTCGCGCCATCGCGGGCCCACACCATGTGTGGCGCAATTGAAGAAGAACAGTCCGGCGACCTTGTCGGGGTGGTTGAGGGCCAGCCGCTGCATGGCGAAGGCGCCGATATCGTGGCCGACGAAGCCCGCGCGTTCGATGCCGAGCTTGTCCATCAGGGCGGCGATGTCGTCGGCCAGGACATCGGGACCGGCCTGATCGGACGGTCCCGACACGGGGTTGCCGCTCTCGCCGAAGCCCCGGAAATCGGGCGCGATCAATCGATAGCGATCGGCCAGGCGCTCGAACATCGGCTCCCACACCGCCCAGAATTCGGGCCAGCCGTGCAGCAGGATCAGCGGCGGGCCGCTGCCGCACTGGGCGACGTGGGTGGTGAAACCGCGGGTCTCGACGAAGGTGTGCTTGAGGGTCGGCATGATGGGAACTCCATTTTCCTTACGAGCGAGGAAATCACGACCGGTGCTCGCGATACAGGCTTCCTGGCATGAAAAGGCTGCGGGTTGGGCCTCGCTTTATTCATGCTCATGCCCACTGGAGCGGCGCGCAGCCGGCGTGTATTTTGCCAACACTATGAACGCACCAAACATTGCCATTGTCGGCGCCACCGGCGCGGTGGGCATCGAAATCCTCCGCGTCCTCGAGCGACGGAACTTTCCCGTCGCTTCGCTCAAGCTCCTCGCCTCGGCCCGCTCGGCCGGCAAGACGCTCGAGTTCAAGGGCAAGCCGTACAAGGTCGAGGAACTGAAAGCGGCTTCCTTCAAGGGCATCGACATCGCCTTCTTCAGCGCCGGCGCGACGCGCAGCCGCGAGTTTGCCCCGGCCGCGCGGGCGGCGGGCGCCGTCGTGATCGACAATTCCTCGGCTTTCCGCATGGATCCCAAGGTGCCGCTGGTGGTGCCGGAGGTGAACGCGCAGGACCTCGCGCGCCATGATGGCCTGATCGCCAACCCCAACTGCAGCGCCGCCGTCCTCGCCGTCGCGGTATGGCCGATCCATCTCGCGGCCGGCATCAGGAAGATCGTGGTATCGACCTACCAGGCGGCGTCGGGTGCGGGCGCCCAGGCCATGCAGGAGCTCGAGGACCAGGTTCGCGACTATGCCGCCGGCAAGGAGCTGACGCGCAGCGTCTTCCCGCACCAGATCGCCTTCAACCTCTTCTCGCACAACACCAAGGTGGCCGAGAACGGCTACAACGAGGAGGAAAACAAGGTGATCGAGGAGATGCGCAAGATGTTCCACATGCCGCATCTCGCCATCGTGCCCACCTGCATCCGCGTGCCGGTGCTGCGCGCCCATTCCGAGGCGATCACGCTCGAACTGGAGAAGCCACTGTCGCCCGACGAAGCGCGCCAGATCCTGGCGCTGGCGCCGGGCATCAAGCTGGTCGACGATCCGGCTGCCAATCACTTCCCGATGCCGATCGAAGCCAGCGGCGATCTCGACGTCCATGTCGGCCGCATCCGGCGCGACCTCTCCAACCCCAACGGGCTGGTGCTGTTCGTGGCCGGCGATCAGCTCCTGAAGGGCGCGGCGTGGAATGCGGTACAGATCGCCGAGGAGTTGGCCAAGCCCAAGGCGATGGCAGCGGAGTAAATCATTCTCCTCGTCGCGCGCCTCGGGAGGTGCGCGGACGGCGAGGAAGTGGCTCATTTCCATCCGCTGCGGCCCGTCGGTCACAGACCAACCTGTCTTCAACGAAGCCGAAGAGCCATCCGGGCGTCTGGCGTCGGGAAAACATTGCGCGGGTTTGTCGAGGGGACGACCTGGCGCATAGTGGGAATCACCACCGAGACGGCGCCTGAACCGGGGAACCCGCATGATCAAGTCCGGCTTCGACCATATTGCGAGCTTGCGTGACGGGCGGGCCGTCTATCTCCACGGCAAGCGCATCGAGGATGTCACCGTTCATCCCGCCTACGCGAACTCGGTGAAATCGATTGGCCGGCTCTTCGACTTTCCCTCTCAACATCAGGCGTTGATGACTTTTGTCGCCGAGTCGGGCGAACGCGCCAACCGCATTTGGCAGCTTCCCGAAAGCTACCAGGAGCTGTGCGATCGCCGCAAAGCCTTGGAAGCATGGAACCGTCTGCACAACGGCTTCATGGGGCGCGCTCCCGACCATGTGGCCTCGTGCATCTCCGGCATGTATATGGGATTGGATGCTTTCGAGGCCTACGATGGAGCGCGGGCCAAGGCGCTCGCCGACTATTACCACTACGCCCGCGATCACGACCTCTATCTCACCTATGTCATCATCAATCCGCAGGCCGATCGCTCGAAGAGCGCAAGCCAGCAAAAGGACGAATATCTTTCAGCCGGCGTGGTCGATCGTGACGCTTCCGGCGTGACGGTCCGCGGCGCCAAGATGCTGGCGACCGGCGGCATCATGGCCAACGAAGTGTTCGTCACCTGCATCCAGCCGCTTCAGCCGGGCGACGAGAAGCACGCGCTTTCGTTCGCCATACCGATGAACACGAAGGGGCTGAAGATCCTGTCGCGCAAATCATACGAGGAAGAGGCGCGCAGTGTCTTCGACAATCCTCTGTCGAGCCGCTTCGATGAAAACGACGCTGTTCTGTTCTTCGACGACGTCAAGGTGCCGTGGGAGCGGGTCTTCGTTATCGACAGCCTGGAGATGTGCCAGAAACAGTTTCATGCCACGCCGGCGCACGTCTATCAGAACTACCAGGCGATGATCCGGCTGTCGGTCAAGTTCCGGTTCCTGCTGGGCATTGCGCACCGCATTACCGAGGTCAATGGGACGATCGGATTTCCCCAGGTCCGCGAAACGCTCGGGCAATTGGCGGCCGAGGCTGGAATGGTCGATGCCTTCGTGGCGGCGATGGAGGCGAAAGGCACCCAGTATGGGCGTTACTTCGTGCCCGATCGTCATACGCTCTACGCCGCGCTGACCCTGACCCAGAAATTGTACGCCACGGTGCTCAACACGCTGCGCGAGCTGGCGGGCGGCGGCATGATCATGCTGCCCTCGTCGCTGGACGATTTTCGCGATCCCGACATCGCCACCCTGATCGAGAAAACGCAGCAATCGCCGGCGGCCAGTGCGACCGAGCGGGTGAAGTTCTACAAGCTTGCCTGGGATGCAGTGGGCTCCGAGTTCGCCTCGCGCCACGCCCAGTACGAAATGTTCTATTCCGGCGCCAGCTTCGTGACCGCGGGGCATTCCTATCGCACGTATGATTGGCCGGCCGCCGCCAAGCTCCTCAACGACCTGCTCGGCAGCTACGACCTTGCCGAGGAGCTCGGCCGCGCCAAATGAAAAGGCAAAAGGGCACTGTTTCGCAATAGCCCGCGAATTGCATAGACTTTGCAGGGAAAGCGGCCGGCTGCTTACGGCAACGGCAAAAACAGGAGAGGCTCGGAATGAGGCATCCAACACGGCGGGCGATTCTCGGCTCGGCAGCGGGATTGCCGGCTCTGCCGGGCCTGTCGCGCCTCGCTTTCGGCCAAGCTGCTTTGTCGGCCGGCACGCCCCGTCGCGGCGGCACCTTGCGTGTGTCGGTCGACCAGGCGGCGAGCGTCATCCATCCGCTGCGCACGCGGGTCAATCCCGAGCACATGGTCGCCGAGCTCTGCTACAGCAACCTGACGACGCTCACGACCGACATGAAGCCGCTGCCCGATCTCGCCGAATTGTGGTCGTCGAATGCCGATTTCACGGAGTGGACCTTCAAGCTGCGCAAGGGCGTGCGCTTCAGTGACGGATCGGCCTGCACTGCAACGGACGTGGTTGCGACCTACAAGGCAATCCTCGATCCCAAGACCGCGTCGCCCGCCCGCGCCATCGTCTCGGTGATCAAGGAGGCGGTCGCCGTCGACGACGAGACGGCGCTGTTCCGCCTGAACGCGCCTTTCGTCGACCTGCCGGCGACCGTGGCCTACAATGCGACGCGCATCATTCCCGCCGCCATCGCCCAGGGCGACCTCAGCCGGCTTTCGCGCGAATCGGTCGGCACGGGGCCATTCAAGCTCGTCTCCTACGAGCCCGACCGCCTGATCGTGGTGGCGCGCAACGAGCATTACTTCATTCCCGAGCAGCCCTATCTCGACCGCATCGAGATCCGTGTCTATCCCGACCCGTCGGCCGAGACCTCCGCCCTGCTCTCGGGCGACAACGATCTGATGGTGATCACGGCGCAGAGCGAGTTCCCCAGGCTCAAGGGCGTGCGCGGCGTCGACGCCATGCAGGTGCCGTCCGGCCAGTTCCTCAACGTCAACATGGCGTGCGACCAGAAGCCCTTCAGCGATCCACGCATGCGCAAGGCGCTGTCGCTTTGCGTCGACCGCGAGGCGCTGGTCGGCTTCGTCGCCCTTGATGCCGGCAAGCCCGGCCAGGACGTGCCGGTGAATTCGATCTACCAATTCTATAAGCCAGAGCCGCCCAAGAAGCAGGACATCGCCGAGGCCAAGCGCCTGCTTGCCTCCGCCGGCTATCCCGACGGCGTCGACCTCACCCTGGTCGCCTCCGACAATCCAGGGACACGCACCCAGCTCGCGGTCGCCATACGCGAAATGGCCAAGCCCGCGGGTTTCCGCATCACCGTGCAGACGATGCCGCACGCGGCCTATCTCGACCAGGTCTGGAAGAAAGGCCCGTTCTACATCGGCGTCTACAATACGCAGCAGACGGTCGATGGTGTGTTCACCCTTCTCTACACGTCCGACGCGGCGTGGAACGAGACGCGCTGGAACAATCCGGAGTTCGACAAGCTCGTGGCCGAGGGCCGGCAGACCAGCGACCAGGCGAAGCGCGCCGAGATCTACGGCAAGGCGCAGGACATGATGTACGAGGCGACGCCTTCGATCATTCCGATCTTCTTCGATCTTCTGGGCGGCAAGCGTTCCTACGTACAGGGCTACGCGCTGCATCCGCGCGGCCACATCTTCCGCTTCGAACGCACCTGGCTGGGGGAAGGGGCGCCAAAGCGGAGCTGAGCCGTGTCGATCGCCTGGCTGCTGCGGCGGCTGCTGACCGTCCTCTATACGCTGCTGGTCGTGTCGATCGTGGTGTTCGGGCTGACCCAGCTGCTGCCCGCCGATGCCGCGGTTACCCTGCTCGGCGAGAACGCGACGCCCGAGGCGCTGGCCGCGGTGCGCCAGCGGCTGGGCCTCAACGATCCGGCCTGGCTGCAATACTGGCACTGGCTGTCCGGCCTGCTGCACGGCGATTTCGGCACCTCGATGCGCACCGACCAGCCGGTCGGGCCGACGATGTTCATTGCCCTCGGCCGATCGCTGCTGCTGGGCAGCCTGTCGATCGTCGTCATGCTGGTGATTGCCATACCACTCGGCATGCTGGCGGCATTGCGCCGCGGCAAGGCGGCCGACGTCGTCGCGGGCCTGGTTTCGTATCTCGGCGTGTCGCTGCCGGAATTCGTCACCGCGACCCTGCTGCTGATCGTCGTTGCCGACCAGCTCCAGCTATTGCCGGCGACCGGCTATGTGGCGCCGTCCGAGGACCTGGTCGACAGCATCCGCCACCTGATCCTGCCGGTGGCGACGGTGTCGCTGATCCTTGTCGCGCACGTCTCGCGCATGGTCCGTTCCGAGACGATCGACGTGCTGAACAGCGACTATGTCCGCGCCGCCCGGCTGAAGGGCCTGCCGCCGCGCACCGTGCTGATGCGCCACGTGCTGCGCAACGCGCTCCTGCCCACCATCACCATTGTGGCGCTCGATGTCGGCTATCTGCTGGGCGGCATCATCGTCGTCGAGGAAATCTTTGCAATCCCGGGCATCGGCCGGCAATTGATCGTGGCCATCACGACGCGCGACCTGCCGTCGATCCAGGCCGGGGCCATGATCATGGCCGGCACCTACGCCATCGCCAACACGCTGGCCGACATCGCCTACGCCGCGATCGACAAGCGCATCCGCTATGACTGACACGCTCAGCCGCCTGATGCGCACGCCCCAGGGTTTGCTGGGAAGCATTCTCCTGGTCGCGCTTGTCCTCGCCTGCATCCTTGGCACGGCGGCCGCCCCCTACCAGCCGGAAGCCATGGACTTCGCCGGCCGGTTTGCGGCGCCCGGCTTGAAACACTGGTTTGGCGCCGACCAGCTCGGCCGTGATGTACTGAGCCGGCTTCTGGTCGGTGCGCGCTCGACCATCCCCTTGGCCGTCGCCGCGACCTTTTCGGGAGCGGCGGCCGGCGCCTGCATCGGCACCTTGTCGGCCTACCTCGGCGGCTGGTGGGACGAGGCGATCACGCGCACCATCGACGCCGTGATGGCGGTGCCGCACCTGCTGCTGGCCCTGATCCTGGTCAGCACCCTCGGCAAGGGCAGCCTGAACGCCGCTTTCGCCATCGCGATTTCGGTCGTGCCCAGCATGGCGCGGGTGACCCGTTCGGTGGCGCTTTCCGTCCGCCAGCAGGAATACGTCAAGGCGGCGATCGCCCGCGGCGAAAGCGGAAGCTGGATAGTGCTGCGCGAGATGCTGCCCAACGTCGCCGCGCCGGTGATCATCGAGGCGACGATCCGCGTCGCTTTCGCCGTCATGCTGTTCGCCACCTTGTCCTTCCTCGGGCTGGGCGCCCAGCCGCCGGCGTCGGAATGGGGGCTGATGGTGTCGGAGGCACGCCGCTTCATGCACCAGGCGCCGTGGGTGATCGTGGCGCCCGCGCTGGCCATCGCCACGACCGCGATCTGTTTCAATCTGTTGGGCGACGGCTTGCGCGATGCGCTGAATCCGCGGGACGAGCGATGAGCGCGGTCCTGGAAATCCGTGACTACGCGCTCGATTACGTGACGCAGGGCGGCACCCAGCGTGTGCTGCAGTCCATCGACCTTGCGATCTCGGCGGGCGAGGTTTTGGGCCTGGTGGGTGAATCGGGTTCGGGCAAGACGTCGCTCGCCTGGGCGATCATGCGGTCACTGCCCAACAACGCGCGCGAGGCGCCGGCGGGCCGCATCCGCCTCGGCGATACCGACCTGCGCGCCGCCTCGCCGAAGTCGCTGGAGACGATCCGCGGCCGGCGCATGAGCATGGTCTTCCAGGATCCGTCGACCGCGCTCAATCCGACCCTGACGATCGGTCGCCAGGTCACCGAGGTCCTTGTCCGCCACCGCGGCCTGTCGGAACGGGAGGCGTGGCGGGAGGCGATCCGCGCCCTCGAGCATGTCGACCTGCGGCAGCCCGAGGCGCTGATGCGCCGCTATCCGCACCAGGCATCGGGCGGCGAGAAGCAGCGAGTCGGCATCGCCACGGCCTTCGCCTGCCGGCCGGAGCTCATCATCTTCGACGAGCCCACGACCGCGCTCGACGTCATCACCGGCGCGCGAATCCTCGAGTTGTTCGGGCGCCTGCGCGCGGAGACCGGCGTGGCGGGGCTTTATATCTCGCACGACCTCGCCCTGGTCTCGCGGGTCGCCGATCGGGTCGCCATCCTGGAAAAGGGCGCGATCGTCGAGGAGGCGCCGGGCACCACGATCTTCCGCCATCCCCAGCACGACTATACGCGCCGGCTCGTGGCCGCCGTGCCGCGGCCGGAGCGGCGGCTCGTCTCCGATGAGGCGGCCGAGGACGAGCTTCTGACGGCCACGGACATCGCCGTCCGCTACCAGCGCAAGAGGCTGTTCCGGCCGGCACCGCGGCCCGCGACCGCCGGTATCGCCATCGACATCCGGCGCGGCGAGATTCTAGGTGTCGTGGGCGAATCGGGCTCGGGCAAGTCGTCGATCGCCCGCGCCTTGACCGGCCTTGCCGACTACTCCGGTCGCATTGCGCTGGGCGGCCGGCGCATCGGCTCGGCCGGCGACATGGACCGATCGTATCGCCGTGCGGTGCAGATCGTCTTCCAGCATCCGGACTCCTCGCTCAATCCGCGCCAGACGGTGGCCGACATCCTGTCGCGGCCGCTGCGGCTATACGGCGGCGACGTTTCGACGATCCCGTCGCTGCTCGAAGAGGTTCGGCTGCCGGCCGCCTATGCAAGGCGCTATCCGCACCAGCTCTCCGGCGGCGAAAAGCAACGAGTGGCGATCGCCCGGGCGTTCGCGGCCAGGCCCGAGTTGATCATCTGCGACGAGATCACCGCGCCTCTCGATGTGTCGGTGCAGGCGTCGGTCGTCGAACTTCTGCTGCGGCTGCGCGCGGCCAACGGCACCGCCTACCTGTTCATCACCCACGATCTCAACCTGGTGCAGCAGGTCGCCCATCGCATCGCCGTGATGCGCAATGGCGAAATCGTCGATCTCGTGCGCATCGAGGAGCTGCGCTCCGGTAAGGTGCACCCCTATACACGCGAACTGATCGCAGCGTCGCCGGCGCCGGTCGGCTGAACGGGAGAGAACGAATGGAAACGAAGGACATCCTTGGCCGCCTCGACACGGCCTACTGCCTCGACTTCCTGAGCCGCATGGTGCGGCACAAGAGCTACAGCCAGACCGAGGGCGAGCGGACGCTGGCCGCGTGGATGGCCGAACAGATGCGCGGCATCGGCCTCGAGGCCGAGCTCACGCCGGTCGAGGCCGATCGCGTCAACGCCATCGGCCGGCTGCGCGGCAGCGGCGGCGGCAAGAGCCTGATGTTCAACGGGCACATCGACACCAATCCGGTCACCGAAGGCTGGACGGTCGATCCGTGGGGCGGAAAGGTCGACGACAAGTTCATCTACGGCATCGGCGTCTCCAACATGAAGTCGGGCGACGCGGCCTATTTCTGCGCCGTGAAGACGCTGATCGATGCCGGCGTCAAGTTGAAGGGCGACGTGCTGCTGACCTATGTGGTCGGCGAGCTGCAGGGCGGCGTCGGCACGGTGGCGATGGTCAAGCAAGGCTACCGCGCCGATTACTTCGTCAACAGCGAGCCGACCGACCTGCAGGCCTTGACGATGCACGCGGCGGCCTTCGTCTTTGCCATCGAGCTGGTGGGCGACACGCGCCATCTCTCCAAGCGCGAGGAGGCGGTCGACGCCATCGTTGCCGCCTGCGATCTGGTGCCGCGCCTGAATGCGATGAAGTTTTCCGGTGCCACGTCGCCCGAGCACGAGAAGATCAATCGCGTCCATGTCGGCGTCCTGCACGGCGCCCTGGGCAAGGAGCTGCACGAATGGCGGCCGCCGCAGGTGGCCGATTACGTGAAGATCAAAGGTTCCGGGCGCTATGCGCCGGGGCAAACCGAAGAAGGCGCGCTGGCGGATCTGCGGGCCGAGCTCGACGCGCTGGAACGCCGCCATCCGGGCCTCAAGGCAACGGTGGCGATCGAGACGACGACCGGCCGGGTGACGATGCCGTCGTTCGAGGTCGCCACTGACAATCCGATCGTCGAGGCGATCAATGCGGCCTACCAGCAGGTGCGCGGCGAGAAGCAGCCGACGGGCGCCATCACGCCGCCCGGCTTCTATGGCACTGATGCCGCGCATCTCTATCGGATGGGAGGGATGCCGGGCGTCGTCTGCGGTCCGGGCGGACGCTACAACACCATGCCGGACGAACGGGTCGACATCGTCGACTACCTCGACATGGTCCGGATCTACATCCTGACGATACTACGGATCTGCGGTTAGGAACGGATCTACCGGATGGATTAATCCCATGTTGTCGCGCAGGGTCGGGCCTCGGTAGTCGCGCGGGCGCAGGCCACGGCGCTGCAGCTCCGGGACCACCAGATCGACGAAGTCGCGCAGGCTGCGCGGCTCGACGGGCATGGAGAGGACGAAGCCGTCGCAGGCCTTGCTCCTGTACCAATCCTCCATCACGTCGGCCACGTGGACCGGATCGCCCTTCACCATGTTGCCGCCCATCGATGGCAGGATGCGCTCGTAGGTGGCGCGCACGCTCAGCCCTTCGCGCGCCGCCATGTCCAGCACCGAGCGGCCGATCGCCGTGCCGCCCAGGCTTTCGCTGCGCTGCTGCGGCATCGGGCCGTCGAGCGGCGCGCCCGTCACATCGAAGCCCGCGACCTTCGACAGGTAGCTGACGGCGAGGTCGGGCGAGATCAGCGCCTGCAGCTCCTCGTACAGCTCGTCCGCCTCGGCCGCGGTGCGGCCGACATAGACGCTGAGCGCCGGCAGGATGCGCAGCGAGTTCCGGCGAGCGGCCATATTTGGGCATCCGGCCCTTGATGTCGGCATACTCGCGCTGCGCTTCTTCCTTGCCGCTCGCGGTGCCGAACAGCGCCTCGCCGCCATAGGCCGCCAGTTCCTTGCCCGCGTCCGACTGGCCGGCCATGAAGATCACCGGCTGGCCTTGCGGCGTGCGCGCCACGTTGAGCGGGCCCTTGACCGCGAAGTGCTTGCCGCGATGGCCGGTCAGGCGCACGCGGGCCGGGTCCAGATATCGGCCGGTCGCCTTGTCCTGCAGGAACGCATCGGTCGCCCAGGAATCCCACAGCGCGCGCACGACATCGAGGCTTTCCCGCGCGCGTTCGTAGCGCTCGACCCGGCCCACATGCTCGTCGCGGCCGAAATTCTTGGCGTCCTCGACATACTGGGTGGTGACGAGATTCCACGCCGCCCGACCGCCGCTCAGATGGTCGAGCGAGGCAAACTTGCGGGCGATGGTGAACGGCTCCTCGTAGGTGGTCGTGGCGGTGGCGACGAAGCCGATATGCTTGGTGTGCTGCGAGAGGGCTGCGAACAGGGTCACTGGCTCGAACACCGCTGGACGGTCGGACGGGCTGTTGGCGGCGAACAGAGCGGGCTTGTCCATCTGCCGCACGCCGTTGCCGTCGGCCAGGAACATCGCATCGAGCTTGCCGCGTTCGGCGATCTGCGCGATCTCGACCATGCACTGGAGCTGCATGGAGGTCGTCGGGAAGGAATCGCGATGGCGCCAGCCGCCCAGGTGTCCGCCCAGCGCGCCGCCGGTGAAGGCCAGGACCATCATGCCGCGCCGCGCTCCGCCGTTGGACGCCAGACGCTGGGGGCATCCGGCAGGCCGAGATGGCCGCGCAGGGTGGTGGTCTCGTACTCCTTGCGGAAAATGCCGCGGCGCTGCAGCTCGGGCACGACCCGGTCGACGAAGTCGCTGAGGCCGCGCGGCTGGACGGGCGCCATGATGGTGAAGCCATCGCCCGCCTTGCTGCGCCACCAATCCTCCATCTCGTCGGCGACCTGCGCCGCACTGCCCTTGAACACGGGGCCGCCGAGGGCGGGCAGGGTCCGCTCGTAGGTCTGGCGGATGCTGAGGCTGTCGCGGCGGGCCATGTCGATGATGTAGCGGCGCAGGCTGCTGCCGCCCAGGGTCTCCGGGGCCATGTCGGCCGGCAACGGGCCGTCGAGCGGCAGGCCCTCCAGGTCGTGCACCAGCATCTTCGACAGGTAGTGCACGCCGAGTGGCGGCGAGATCAGCGACTGCAGCTCCTCGTAGAACTCTTCCGCTTCGGCGGCGGTACGGCCGACGAAGACGCTGACACCCGGCAGGATCTTCAGCGTGTCGGGCGCGCGCCCGTAGCGCGCCATGCGGCTCTTGATGTCGGCATAGGCGTCGATGCAATCCTGCTTGGTCGTGCCGGCGCCGAACAGGGCGTCGGCGTAGCGCGCGGCGAGCTCCATGCCCGGGCCGGATTGGCCTGCCATGAACACGACCGGCCTTCCCTGCGGCGTGCGCGAGATGTTCAACGGCCCCTTCACGGTGAAGTGGGTGCCGCGATGGTCGATGGTGCGCACACGAGCCGGATCGAGATACCGGCCGGTTTCCTTGTCCTGCGGGAAGGCGTCGTCGGCCCAGCTGTCCCACAGAGCGGCGACGACCTCGTAGAACTCCTGGGCGCGGGCATAGCGGTCCTCGCGGCCCATATGCTCGGCCCGGCCGAAGTTCAGCGCATCGCCTGCATTGGACGCGGTGACGAGGTTCCAGCCGGCGCGGCCCTTGCTGATATGGTCCATCGAGGCGAAACGGCGGGCGACCATCCAGGGTTCGTCGTAGGTGCTGGTTGCGGTGGCGACGACGCCGATGCGTTTGGCGACCATGGCGACGGCCGAGAGCAGGGTGGTCGGCTCGAAGAAGGCGGGCCGCGCCGACGGATGGTTGGCCGCGAACAGCGCCGGGCGATCCATGTCGCGCACGCCGTTGCCGTCGGCCAGGAAGACCGCGTCGAGCTTGCCGCGTTCGGCGATCTCGGTCATCTCGATGAAGGCCTCGAGATTCATCACCGGCTTGGCGAAGGCATCCTTGTGGCGCCAGCCGCCGAGATGGCCGCCGACCAGGTTCGGAATGCAGATCAGGTTCATCATCGCTTACGCTCCTCGAACAAACTCTATTGGCTGAGCCAGTGCGGCACCGCAGCAAGCTGCGGCAGAGGAATGTGACAAAGAATGCCATGGTCCGGACCGGCTTGCTGCAAGGGCGGCGAGACGCTGTCGCAGATCGGGCCGACCCGGCGGCTACAGCGGTCGGCGAACTTGCATCCTGCCGCGGCCGGAGCCGGGCGCGCGGCCTGCGTCGGAGTCACGCCACCGCGGCGTTTGCCGATCAGCGGGACGGACGACAGCAGCAGCTCGGTATAAGGGTGATAGGGCGGGTGCAGCACGTCGCCGACAGGGCCCTCCTCGACGATGGTGCCCTGGTACATGACGGCGACACGGTCGGCGATGTGGGCGATCACGCCGATGTCGTGGCTGATGAACAGATAGGTGACGCCCAGCTCGTCGCGCAGGTCGCGCAGCAGGTTCAGCACCGCGGCCTGCACCGACACGTCGAGGGCGGAGACGGCCTCGTCGCACACCAGGAACTTCGGCCGGGAGGCCAAGGCGCGGGCGATGCCGACCCTCTGCTTCTCGCCGCCCGAAAGCTGGTGCGGATAGCGCTGGGCGTAGGCGCGCGGCAGGCGGACCAGGTCGAGCAGGCGACCGACCTCGGCCGCGACCTCGGACTCGATGTTGGCGATCGCGAACCAGCGGATCGCCCGGCCGAGAATCGCGCCAACGGTGTGGCGCGGGTTGAGCGAGGTGTCGGAGTTCTGGAAGACGACCTGGGCGCGCTGACGGAAAAGAGCGTCGGGCCTGGCACCGACGGCGGCGGACGCAAAGCGCAGCGATCCGCCGCGGGCCGGCAACAGCCGCAGCAGCAGGCGACCCAGGGTGGACTTGCCGCAGCCGGATTCGCCCACAAGACCCAGCACCTCACCGTTGCGGATGGTCAGGGACACGCGATCCACCGCCTGCACGCCACCCGCTTTGCCAAGCAGCCGCTGCAGCCAGCCGCCGCTGTCGAAGCGGATGCTGAGCTCTCGTGCTTCGACCAGAGGCACCGCGGCCGTGACCGGCACGGTGGCGGGCGGCGCGGGCTCGGCAGGCCACGGCAGATCGGCGACCGCGTCGACGCGGTGGCAGCTCACCTTGTGGCGATCGCCAATCAGACGCTGAGGCTGAGCGCAGCCTGCGCCTGCAAAGGCGCAACGCGGGCGGAAGTTGCAGCCCGGATCGGGCGCGCAAAGGTCGGGCAGGTTGCCTTGTATGGGCACCAGCCGGCCGGCGTGGGGACGGTCGGGTCGCGGCAATGCAGCCAGCAAGCCCTTGGTGTAGGGATGGCGCGGCCGATGCAGCACGTCGCCTGTCATCCCCGCTTCGACCAGGCGCCCGGCATAGAGCACCGATACCGTGTCGCACAGCCGATCGACGATGCCGAGATTGTGGCTGACCAGCAGCATGGCGAGGCTGCGGCGCGTCCTGAGCTCGTCGAGCAGCGCCAGGATCTGCGCCTCGATGGTGACGTCGAGGGCGGTGGTGGGTTCGTCGAGCAGCAGCAGGTCGGGCTCGCTTGCCAGCGCCGTGGCGATGCCGACCCGCTGCTTCATGCCGCCGGAGAGCTGGTGCGGATAGCTCTTCATCACCTGGGCGGGGCGGGGGATGCCCATCTCGGCCAAAAGCTCCGTCGCGCGCTGCCAGGCGGCGCGGCGTTCGGTGCCGAGATGGATGCGCATCGGCTCGATCACCTGACTGCCGATCGTGAGCGCCGGATTGAGCGCCGCGGCGGTGTCCTGGAACACGACGCCGATCCGGCGGCCGCGCAGGGCGGGCGCATCGCGCAGCAGATCGTGGCCGTCGAAGGTGAGGCATTGCGCCTCGAGGCGGACGGACGGGCCGAGCAGGCCCAGCAGCGCCAGCACGACGGTCGACTTGCCCGATCCCGACTCGCCCACCAGCCCCAGCACGCCGCCCGAGGGAATCGACAGCGACACTCGATCGAGCGCCTGCAGCCAGCCGGCGCGCGTCGCGTAGGCGACCGACAACGCTTCGACCTGCAGCGCCGCGTCGGCGCCGATCGACAGATCGGGCAGGGGCGCGTCAGGCATGGGCGCGGCCGCTGAGATGCGGGTCGAGCCGTTCGCGCAGGCCCTCGCCCACGAGATTGACCGAGACCAGCAGCACGCACAGGCAGAGTCCGGGGGCGAGGCTGACCCACGGTGCCTGCGTGAGGAAATCGCGCCCCTCGGCGATCATCAGGCCCCACTCGCTGGCGGGCGGCTGCGGGCCGAGGCCCAGGAACGACAAGGCCGACCCGAGCAGGATCGCGAAGGTCACGCGCAGCCCGCATTCAACGATGATGGGCGGCCAGGCATTGGGCAGGATCTCGTGCCACAGGATGGGGAACGCCCCTTCGCCGCGCGCCCGGGCGGCTTGCACGAAATCCTCTTCCAGCAGGCCCAACGCCACGGCCCGGGTCAGGCGGACCATGATGGGTACGTAGACCAGGCCGACGGCTGCGATCGTCTTGAGCAGTCCAGGCGGCGTTACGGCCAGCACCAGCAGGCCGAGCAGCACCGGCGGCAGGGAGATCACGCAGGTCGACGCTGCGCATGATCACCTCCTGCACAACGCCGCGGTGGAAGGCGGCGATCAGGCCGAGCGGCACGCCGACGAGGACGCTTATCGCCATGGCGCCGAAGCCGGTGGCGAGCGAGAGGTGCGCACCGGCCAGCACGCGGGACAGCACATCGCGTCCGAACTCGTCGGTGCCGAACGGATGCAGCGCACTGGGCGGCCGGAGCCGCACGCGAACGGAGAAGGCGGTGGGGTCGTAGGGCGTGAACCAGATGCCCACGATTGCCGCCGCAACGATGATCGCAAGCAGCGTGCCGCCCAGCGCCAAGGTGGAGGGCACGCGCAGCCGGGGGAGTGCCAGCACGCTCACGCTGCCGCTCCCGCCACGCGAATGCGCGGGTTCAGCGCCGCATAGAGAAGCTCGGCGATGAAATTAGCCACCGCGTAGATGGCGGTCACCACCATCATGCCGACCTGCAGCAAAGGCAGGTCGTGGCGCTCGATGGCGTAGACCAGCAGCCGGCCGAGACCGGGATAGGCGAACACCGTCTCGACCACGACGATGCCGCCGATCAGCAGGCCGGCATCGATGGCGAGAACCGTGATCGCGGGCAACAGCGCGTTCGGCAGCGCGTGCCGCCACAGCACCCTCCGCTCGGGCAGGCCACGGGCGCGCGCCGCCAGCACGAAGCGGCTGTCGAGCACTTCCAGCATCGACGAGCGGGTCAGGCGCGAGACATGGGCGACCAGGCCGAACGACAGCACCAGCACCGGCAGGACCAGATGCGCCGCCCAGTCGACGACTCCGGCTTGCAGCGGCGCATAGCCGGTAGCGGGCAGCAGGTTCAGCCACGAGGCGAAGATGAGCACGGCCAGGATGGCCCAGAAGAATTCCGGCACGGCGATCAGGGCGAACTGCGCCAGGGTCAGCGCCTTGTCCGACGCGTGGCCGCGATGGGTCGCCGCGTAGAGGCCGAGCGCGATGCCGGCCGTGGCGATCAGGCCAAAGGCGAAACCGGCGAGCAGGGCGGAGCGGCCCAGCGCCTCGCCGATCAGCCCCGCGGCGGGACGCTGCATCACGATCGACATGCCGAAGTCACCGTGCAGCATGGCGTTGAGCCAGCGCCAGTACTGCACCGGCAGCGGATCGTTGAGGCCGAGCTTGGCCTCGAGTTGCGCGACCGCGGCCGGCGTCGCGAACTCGCCCAGGATCGCGTAGGCGACGTTGCCCGGCAGGATGTGGATGATGGCAAAGATCAGCACCGACATGCCCAGAAGCACGCCGATCAGGCCCACAAGACGCCGCAGCAGGAAGGCGCCCAGACGCATGGCTCAGCCCAACGTGGCAGTGCGCAGGTCGAACCACTTCATCGGGTGCGTCTTCAGCCCGCCGACCGACTTGCGATAGGCGCAGGCGTAGTTGACGGAATAGGCGAAGAACGAGGCCGGGTTGGCGACCAGCGCCGCCTGCATGTCGATGTAGTTCTTCTTCTGCACCGCCGGGTCGGCGCTCGACCGCGCGGCATCGAGGGCGCGGTCCACCGCCGCGTCGCTGTAGTGCCACAGGCGCTCGTTCCAGCTTCCCTTGCTGCGCAGGAAGGAGAACAGGCTGGTGTCGACGGTCGGACGGGCGAAGAAGCCGTCGATGTAGAGCGGCGCCTTGCCCGAGACCTCGGCGTTGAACGACGAGTAGGGCAGGCGCTGCACCTGGAGGTCGAAGCCACCGGCCTTGGCGAGCTGTTGCAAGGTGACGCCCAGCCGCTCGCGCACCGGCCTGCCGACGGGAAGGATGATCGGCAACTTGATGCCGTTGGGATGGCCGGCTTCGGCCAAAAGCTTGCGGGCGGCCGCGGGATCGGCCTTCGGGACGACGACGTCCTTGGCGTAGAAGGGATGGCTGGGCGGGATCGGGCTGATCGTGTCGACGCCTTGGCCGAACAGCGTGAGCTCGACCACCTCCTTCTTGTCGACGGCGAGATGGAAGGCCTGGCGCACGCGTTTGTCGTTGAAGGGCGGAATCTCGTTGTTCAGGATCGCGCCGTCCCACGAGGCGGTGGGAACACTGTCGACCCGGAGATCGGCGCGGGCCGAGAGGGGCTTCACCTGCTCGAGCGGCAGGTCCCACAGCACGTCGATGTCACCCGCCTGCAGGGCCGCGATCTTGACGCTCATCTCCGGGATGATGCGCAGCTCTGCGCCGTCGAGCTTCGGCATGCCAGGCTCGAAGTAGCCGGCATGGCGCGCCAGCACGAGGCGGTCGCCGGCCGTGTAGCTCACGAACTTGAACGGGCCGGTGCCGATCGGCTGCGTGGCGAGCTGCGAGAGGGCGCCGCGCGGCACGATCTTGACCTGGCGGTCGGTGAGGATGTCGGCAAAGCCGCCATAGGGAATGTTGAGCTTGAATACGACCGTGGCCGCATCGGGCGCGGTGACGTTCTCGACCATGTCGTACTGGCTGCGCACGGGCGAGGTGCTGGCCGGGTCGAGCAGGCGACGGAAGGTGGCGACGACGTCGTCGGCCACCATCTCCTGGCCGTCATGAAATTTGACGCCGCGGCGCAGGCGGAACGTCCATTGCTTGAGGTCTTCGCTGTAGGTCCAGCTCTCGGCCAGGTCGGGCTCGACGACGAGATCTTCGCGCATGCGCGCCAGGCCGTTGAAGACGAGGTTGGTGTAGATGTACTCGTCGCCCGTCGTCACCATCATCGGATCGAGCGTGTTGAGCGACGTGCTGATGCCGATCTTCATCACGTTGCCCGCGGCGTGGGCCGGGCGCAGCGCGGCGGCGGTCGTGGCGGCGAGGGAAGTGCCGATCAAGGTCCTGCGGGAAATCGGCATGGTGTGCCTTTCTATGGGTGAGTTTGTCAGCCGGGGTTGGCCAGGTTCTCGCGCAAGGTGCGACCGGCATATTCGTGGCGCAGCAGGCCGCGGCGCTGCAGCTCCGGCGTCACCATGCGGCCGAACTCCTCGTAGGTTCCCGGGAATACCGTCGGCGGCAGGACGAAGCCGTCGCAGGCGCCGTTGGTGAACCAGTCTTCCATGACGTCGGCGATCATGGCGGGCGTGCCGGCCAGAGACCGCGCGGCCTGCGCACGGCCGCGGCGAAGCTGATGCCCTGGGCCTTGGCGACCTGGCTCATGCGGTCGCGCGAGCCGGCGATGCCTTGGTTGCCGGCGGCGACCTCGGCCTCCTCGGCGGTCTCGATGCGGCTGAGGTCGACGCCGAGCAGGGTGGACGATGAGGCCAGCACCAGCTCCGGGTCGATCAGGCTGTCGAGGAACTCCGCCTTCTCGCGGGCGATCGACTCGGTCTCGCCGATGACGACGGACAGGGTCGGCAGGACCGCAACGTCGGTCGGCAGACGCCCGACGGCGGCCAGCCTCTTGTGCATGTCGGCGCGGAATTCGATGCCGTCGGCCTTGGTGGCCGTGGTGCAGAAGATCATGTCGGCCCAGCGTGCCGCGCACTCGCGGCCGCGCGGCGAGGAGCCCGCCTGCAGGATGAGGGGACGGCCCTGCGGACTGCGCGGGATCGACATCGGGCCGCGGGTGCGGACGAAGGGACCGACATGGTCGGCGTAATGGATCTTGCTCGCGTCGGCGAACACGCCGCTTTCGCGGTCCATCACCAGCGCGTCGGGTTCCCAGCAATCCCACAGGGCATAGCAAGCCTCCAGTACGTCATCCGCCCGGTCGTAGCGGTCGTCCTTCGGTGGCACGCCGTCCATGCCACAATTACGTGCCTCGTAATCGGTCGCCGAGGTGACGACGTTCCAGGCCGCGCGGCCGCGGCTCAGCAGGTCGAGCGAGCCCAGGCTGCGGGCGATCTGGTAGGGCTGGTTGAAGGTCGTGGATATGGTGTTGCCGAGGCCGAGATGGCGGGTCACGCGCGCCATCAACGGCAGCACCGTCATCGGGTCGATCAGGCTGAGCTGGCCGCCGCGTCCTACATAGTCGGCGAAGCTGTTCTTGTAGAGGTCGGGCAGGCCCAAACCGTCGGCAAAGAAGCCGGCGTCGAAGCGCGCGTGCTCCAACAGCCGCGCCAGGTGCTCGTAGCGCTCGGCGTCCCAGATATCGTGCAGCGGCGCCGACGGATGGCGCCACGCGCTGGCGTAGCTCGCCGTGGGTCCGGTCTTGAGATACGCCACCAGGTGCATCTTGCGCTTTACGGGCATGCGAGGTCGGGCAGCAAAATCCGTGCCCGTTCTCCAGGCCCGCTCGTATCATGGTATCGACAAGGAAGAGACGGGCCTGGAGGCCTGGGTTCCTTGAACGGAGGACAAATGACCTTCTCAATCGCCGGGCGTTGCCCCAGGACTGGAATGCTGGGCGCTGTCGTCTCGACGTCTTCCATGGCCGTCGGCAGCCGCTGCGCGTGGGCCGAGCCGAATGTCGGCGCCGTCCTGACGCAGCATCGCACCGACCCGCGCCTCGGACCGAAGATTCTCGAGCTGCTCAAGCGTGGCTCGTCGCCCGAAGCCATCATCCATGACCTCGAGAAAACCGATCCGGACCTTAGATGGCGACAGCTTGCCGTCATAGCCGCCGACGGAGGAGGCGCGTTCTTCAATGGCGCCAAGATCACGTCGGTCTTGAATGCAAAAGTCGGTCGCAATTGTGTGGCGGCGGGCAATATCCTGCGCAGCACGACCGTGGTCGATGCCATGGTCGCGACCTTCGAGGAAAACGAAAGTCAGTCCCTGCCTGAACGTCTTATGCGCGCCATCGAAGCCGGCCACGCCGCTGGCGGCGAACTGAAGCAATTGAAGTCTGCAGGGCTTCTCGTCGTGCACCGGGAAAGCTTTCCCTTCGTCGACTTGCGGGTCGATCTTCATTCCCAACCCCTCGTCGAATTGCGCTTCCTGTGGGAACTCTACGAGCCAACGGCTGACAACTACGTTGTGCGTGCCGTAGAGCCGGACAAGGTCCCTGGCAGCGGATGAGGACGTTGTGACCGCGTCGGGCTATCCGAGTGGCTGGCGACGCTGCCAGAAGGCAGAACTCCGGAAATCGTTTTTCCTGCGCATAGCAGTGCTGCCGCCCGCGTCGATATTGCTCGACCAGATCCGCAACGACCGCGGCATAGATCTGGAACGCATCAGTGTCGCCGGACAAGTGACGTCCAATCGTTTTCGCAGCAACGATGCCGGTGTACAACGCCTGCAGCAATCCTCGCGCTGCAATCGGATCGGTGGCGATTGCGGCATCGCCGACCGCCAGCCAACCCTCTCCGACAGGGCGCTGGAGGAACGAACCGTTCGCGGCCGTATAGCCGCTTGCGATGATTGGCGAGTGATCGCACGTCGCGAGCGCCCGTGCGACCTCCTGAGTGGTGGCGCACGCGTATTTCGGCAAACCGGTCAGGTTGGCGGCGATACGCGCTGCAGGTAAATCGCGATCCGTGTGGAATGCCAGCGCGCGGCTGCCGCCAGGCAGCGGCGCGGTGTACCACCAGCCATCGGCCGTCGCCTCGACGATGGTGATGCCGGCGCCATGGCCGCCGGTGCATCGCAGATGCGCCCAGCCGCAGGCCAGCCGGTCCTGCCGCTCATGTGTCCGCCGGACGCCCAGCGTGCGGGCGACGGCGGATCTTGCTCCACTGGCGTCGACCAGAATATCGGCGACAACGACATGGTGGGTGGTTCCGTCCGACAGTTCAGCCCGCCATCGTGCTGTCGTGCCACGCAATGTGCACAAGCCGCAGCCCTGGCCTCAGTGCGACTCCGCGCGCGACGGCGCTGTCGCGTAGCCACTGGTCGAAGCCGGCACGGTCCAAATGCCACCCGGGCCCGTCGGGATGGCGCAGGAAATCCGATTCCGCGGGTTGATCACTGCCCCAGACCGCACGATTTGCATGGCATGCCGCATGACCCTGTCCATTCATCGCCTCGAGCAAGCCGAGCTGGGCCAAAAGTCGGCGGCCGGCGGGATGCAGCGACTCGCCGATGCGCGGCGCAATCTTGGACCGGTGGTCGACGAGAACGACCGATCGGGCGGGCGCGAGTCCGAGAGCGGTGGCGCAACCGGCTGGCCCGGCGCCGACGATCAGGACTTCACACCGGACGCTCTTTACGGGCATTGCGGGCGGACGCAGGCGCAACTTGAGGCGGGTTCGAGTGGTCTTCGACCTGGATGGATGCCGGGAACATGCCATCCGTTGGACCGGGTCGTGGCTGCACCACGCCAAGCTCGGCGAAACCTTTGACCATCGTGTTCATGCTCGAACCGAAGTCGCCACCGAGTAGCTGCCAGTCGGCACGCCGCGTGAATGCCTCCGCGCGTTCTTCCGGGGTCTTCGTAGCGTCGATCACGATCGCGTACTGGCTTTCGGTCAGCACATGATTGGGAACATTGGCGGGCCAGAAGGTCGGCACGTACCGATCGAACGCTGAATTGTAGCCGCTCAGGCATGCCGCGATGTCGGCCTGCCAGGGCACCGACATCCAGCGCGTGATGCCGCCCGGCACCTGGCCGGCAAACGACGCAAAAGGATAATTCAAGGTCGCTCCATAGGACGGCTCGACCCAGCCGTCCGGTGCATGAACGATCCGGAAGGCGCTCATGTACATTTCGTCCCGCCGCATGATCCACGGCATGCCCCAGCCCGGCGCGAAGGCGTCGGCAAGGCAGAACTCGAGCGCGGCGCGATCGAGCATCGGGCCTTGATCGCCGACCGGCAGGTCCTCGATCGTGGTAATCAGTCACTTTGGACGGATAGTCGCTGTCGAAATTGCCGTCGGCCCATGCCGCGAGATTGGCCATCTGCGTGGCGGTAAGGGTGATGTGGCTGTTCGGGGTAACCGGGAAGACACTCGCCGAATCGCCATAGAGCCATGGCCACGGTAGAGGCGATATGCCGTCGCGCGGCAGCGTTCTGAACTGGTTATACAGGTTGCGTCGGAGCTCGGCGCGGAGGGGCGTCGCGTCGCCGAGCTTCTTCAGCCATTCATCGCTGGTGAAATCGAACGGTCCGCCCCAGCCGAAGGTGGCCGCGAAGCCGGCATTCACCCATTGCAGCATGGACATGCGCTGGAAGATCGGACGGATGTCGTGGTCGAAGGACGGACGCTTCGGCGCCGACCGTGCCCCCACCTGGACCGCAACGTCCTCCATGACGTCCCACATTGTGCGCACGGACTTCAGCATCGGTGCATAGGTCGGCGGCATCGCCACCACCCAAGACGGCGTCACCTCGATCTCATGGCCGCCAATTCGGACCATCGCCGTGACCGGTCCGTCCGAGGTGTCGTCGTACCAGCCATCATTATTGGCCATGTCATTGAGTAGCGATCCATTGATCGATCCGGAGATTCCGTGTCCGCCCAGCACCAGCAGGCGACCATCGTCATCGGTGCGCAGCTCGCCCAGCGGGACCGTCGTTCCCAGGAATTGCCCGGTATCGAAACGGTATCCGGCGCCGGCGGCGTTTCGGCCCGAGATCTTCCGCGCCCCTGGATCGATGGCGAGCTGCGTTCTGTCCGCGACGGCAATGTTGCGCAGCATTGACGGCGGGCAGGTCTTGGCTTCGGGAATGTCCAGCGCGATCTGGAACTGATACCACTGGCCCTTGCGGTTGCAGAGATGGACCTGCCACTCGATCTCGACGCCGGCGGTCTTGGCGGTGAGTTCGCTGACCACGCTGCCGTCTGCGGCCAGCCCGTAGATACGAAATCGGGCGGCCTGTCGCTTCAGGGCGCCCTTGGCGTCGCGGTAAAAGCCGACTTGCTCTGCCGGCGGGTCTGTGATTTCCGGACCAATGAACCAGTCGGTCGCGCTATTTCCCACCCGCGCCACGCCGATCGAGGGATGGATGACCGCCCGCACGATAGGGCCGGATTCAGCCATACTGTCCTCTCTGCAACGCCGGACTGCGGTAGGCGGGCGCCACTCGTTACCGTGTTCGCTTGGCCGCAGCCTTCTTGTGCGGCTGCGGCCGAGGGGGCGGCCAACCCGTCTTGGGCGGAGGGTTGACCGGCCTCTTGCCGAAGATGACGGGCTGGCTGCCCATGTTCTCCATGGACACCGTAGTGCCAGGCTTGAAACCGGCGACGTAGAACGGTTGGTCGGGCTCGATCACCAAGTCCTCGACTTTCAAGACCTTTCCGTCGCGATAGGTCGTCTTGCGAAGCTTGGCGATTCCGTTCGAGAAAGGGAACACGACATAGCCGGTCCCGACCCGATACGGTTCCACGATGCCGCCTGGTGGTATCACCACACGACGGGCCTTGACCGTGTCCGTGAGGTCCATGAACTGCACTGTCGGCTCGCCAATTGCCTTGGAATTCTTTGCGCCTTTCGACGGCATGACCATCCCCCTTGCTGTTTCCCCAATTTGCCCCATCATCAGGCCGGCTGCCGCGAACGGCGCAGCGAGTACCGGCGCGATATTCACACGAAGGTTGTGTCGTGGCAATTCAATCCGAACCTGTCTCGGTCGGCGAACGCAAAATCGTGACGATCATGTTCGCCGACATCCGGGGATCGGTCGCGCTGACCTCCGGCATGGACCCTGAGATGGCAGACGAGGTCTTGGGTGCGGCCATCGCCAAGATGTTGCGGGCGGTCGATCGCTTCGGGGGTACGGTCAACCGTGTCTCCGGCGATGGCATCATGGCGATCTTCGGCGCACCGCTGGCCCACGAACACCACGCCGAGCAGGCATGCCACGCAGCTTTAGCGCTTCTGCAAGGCGCCCAGAGCGATGCCGCCGACGGTGTTGGCCCGATCCGGATCCGCGTCGGGTTGCATTCCGGCGAAGTGCTGGTGCGCGATGTGGTCTCCAATTCGACCGCCTACTATGACGCGATGGGCGTGGCGGTCAGCATCGCGGCGCGAATGGAGCAGGCGGCGGAGGCAGGTCACGTCGTCATCAGCCCTGAAACGAAGCGGTTAGCGGGCGATGGCCTGGAGGTCCGGTCGCTCGGCCTTCAAGAGGTGAAAGGGCTTCCGCAGCCGATGGAATTGTTCGACCTGCTGGCGGTTTCCGCCGCTGGGCAGCACTCGCATCGCCTGCAGTGGGACGACGCCAGCCGCTTTGTCGGACGCGAATCGGAAATAGCCGTGCTGACAAAGGCGCTGCACGGTGCCCTGGCGAGGGACCGGCGGCGTGGTCGCCGTGAGCGGCGAGGCTGGATCGGGAAAGTCCCGCCTGGTGCAGGAGTTTCTACGCCACCGCGGACATATCCAACCTCGCGTCGTGACCGGGCAGGCGCAATCCTTCGGCCAGCGCGGCTATCACGTGATCATCGGCATGCTGGAGGCCTGGTTTGGGATCGTCGCTGCCGATTCGACCGCGGCCTTGCAGCAAAAGATCAGTTCGGGCGTGGCGTCGGCGATGCGATCACGCGTATCCGACCAGCAGCAGGCCGAGACCATCCTGGCATTGACGGCGTTATGTGACGTTACGGCCTCGCCACCGACCTGGCTTGCCCTCGACCCGTCGGAGCGCCGCACCCGGATCACGGCCGCTGTCTGTACGCTGTTTCGCAACATCAGCGAGGGAGCGCCGCTCGTGCTGGTCGCCGAGGACCTTCACTGGGCGGATACCGACAGTATTCATGTGCTCGGCAAGCTGGCCGAAACGGCGCATGCCCAGCCGCATGCTTGTCGTCCTGACCTTCCGTGATGATTCCGAGCCGATCGACATGGTGGCGCTCGGTGCGTCGTCCTGCAATCTCAGCCCATTGAACCAAGTCGAGGCAAGTGAGCTCCTGCGGTCCCATTTGATCCCAGGCAAGCATGCGCGGTCAGTCGAAGATCGTCTGATCGCGCATACCGGTGGAAATCCTCTGTTCATCGAGGAGTGCCTTATTTCCCTGAGTGAGACCGGTGATCTGCAACGCGAAGGCTCGCGTTTTCGGCCGATCCGCCAGGTGGCCGCCGTCGAACTGCCTGTGACTGTCCGTGCGCTGATCAGCGCCCGCGTCGATCGACTTGGGCCGATTGAGAAGGACATATTGCAAGCCGCCGCCGTGATCGGCCAGAGGGTGCCGCGCGACATCCTGGCATCCATCGTCGAGCACGAACCTGCCGTACTGGACGAAGCGTTGCGTAGTCTTTGCGCGGGGCAGTTCCTTATCCCGTCGGATTCGCAGTCGGACGTCGAATACGAGTACCGCCACGCCCTGACGCGCGAGGCCGTTTATCGCAACATCCTGCTGCGCCGGCGCGCGCAAGATGCATTGCAGCGTTGTCGCCGCGATCGAGCGCCTACACCAACATCGTATCATGGAGTACTCCGAGACGCTCGCCGAGCATGCGCAGCGGGCCGAAGACTGGTCTCGCGCCGTAACCTATCTCCGGCGATCAGCAAACAAGGCGGTGGCACGAAACTCCAACCGGGCGGCCGTGAAGTTCCTGGGCGAGGCACTGGCTGCCGCCGAACGTCTGGCCGACGGGCCGAGCAAGGCTCCTGCGGTGATCGATGTCCTGTTGGAGCATCGCTACCCGCTGTTCAAGTTGGGCGACTTATCTGAAGTCTCCCGTGTTCTGTCGCGCGCCGCCGATATGGTCCACGCACTGGACGACCCGCGCCGGCTGAGCCTGCTGCATGCATACCAGAGCCATATTTCATGGGTCGGCGGCGAATTGCTTCGCGCCCTGCAAGAGGCCCGCGCGTCGGCCGAGGCGGCGGCACGCATACCGGACGAGGGCCTGGTGGTTCGTGCCCGATTCCAGGAAGGCATGGTGCTGACGTATCGCGGGGATTACGCCGCAGGCCTCGCGGCGCTTTCCGAATTGCTGAAACACATCGTTGCAGGGTTCGGGGCAGGGGCCTATCCGGATGCAAGCATGGCGACGACCGCGCAAAGCTATATCGCGCGCGCCTACGCGGAGATCGGCGATTTCGATCAGGCGCGGCGGTATGTCGAGGCATCGATTGAACTGTCCGACACCATGGCGAATTCGTTCAACCAAGCGTTCGCGGCACTGAGTGCCGGCTTCTTGCACTTGTCGATGGATGATCCGCAGATGGCAATCACGTGGCTCGAACGCGCGCGCGAAAAGGCGATCGAAGCTGAAGCCGAGTACCTCGTGCCGCTGCCGACCGGTTTCCTGGGTATGGCATACGTGATAGCCGGGCAGGCCGAACGGGCGATAGCGCTGCTGGAAGATACGATAAGGCAAGCCGACGCCATCGGGTTTCGCGCCAGCCAGCCGTACCGGCTGGCCGCGCTCGCGCGCGCTTATCTGGCCTCGGGTCGATCCGACGATGCGTTGCACGCGGCCACCAAGGCCCAGCGCATGGCGAGCGAGCAGGGCGAGATTTTCAGTCAGGCGACTGCGTTGTGTGTTTTAGCCGAGATAGCGCGGCAATCTGCTACTGCAGAATCGCCGGATGCGAAAGAGTATCTCGCGCGCGCTTGAGCTCGCCCTGAAAGTATGGGCTCGCGCCGGTCGAACGTCTGTGCATTGGCGCGCTTGCGTGAGTACGTGCTGATCAGGCCCGTCATGCCCGCCTTGGCTTCTTCATACCTGGAAGCCTATGCGGCGGTCGCGGACCGAAACCTGGAAGGCATTTTCAAATGGCTTGCGGTCGTCGCGGCAGCACGACTTGCGGAAAGCGTGCCGGACGAAGTCGACGATCTGCTGGCCATGTCATCGGCGCCGTCATCTGCTTCAGGCCGCTGAGGTCGCTCGACGCCGCGATATCCGGGAATTGTCGAGCCGCATTGCGAGGTCACGGTCGGCTCGGAACCGATTGACGCCCTTTGACGCGTGCCCACTATAAGCCGACCGACCGAAAGCCGAGGAAACGTTCATGGAGACCCTTGTTCCGCCAGCTCTCGCTGCCAGTGCCCCGGAACGGGCTCGCGCCATACAGGCGCTGCTGGACGCGCACGGCCCCGAGATGGATCGGCGGCGCGAGCTCACGCCCGAGGTGGTGGACGCGCTGGCCGGGCAGGATTTGCTGCGCATGCTGCTGCCCAGAAGCCTGGGCGGCCAGGAAACGCCGCTCGTCGAATACTGCAAGGCTTGCGAGGCGATCGCCTGGGCCGATGCCAGCTCGGCCTGGTTCGTCAACCAGTCCAATGTCTCGGCGGCATCGTCCGCCGCCGCCATGCCGCACGAAGCAGCCGCCGCCATTTTCGCCGGATCGCGCGCGGGCCTTGCCTGGGGCGCCCGGCACAACAACAGCAGCGCCGTCCGGGTGGAGGGCGGCTACCGGCTGACCGGCACCTGGAGCTTCGCCAGCGGCGGCCGTCACACCAAATGGCTGGGCGCCCATAGCGCCGTGCAGAATCCGGACGGCACGCCGCTTATCCGCTACGGCCGACCGGACGACCGCAGCTTCCTCTTCCTGCGCGAGCAGGCGACGATCATCGACGACTGGCATGTGCTCGGCCTGCGCGGCACCGGCAGCGACAGTTATTCGGTAAAAGACCTGTTCGTGCCCGACGCTCATGCGCCGGCGCGCGACGTGCCGGACGAGCGGCGGGAGAAGGGGCCGATCTACCCGATCGGCTCGACGCTGCTCTATGCCAGCGGCTTCTGCAGCGTCACCCTGGGCCTGGGTCGGCGGATGCTGGAGACCTATACCGAGCTGGCGCGGGGCAAGCACAGCCGGTCGGCGCCCACGGTCATGGCGCGCAACAATTCAGTGCAGCGGGAAGTCGGCCTCCTGGAGGCGAAGCTCTCGGCCGCGCGCGCGTTCCTGCACGAAGCGGCGGGCCAGGTCTATGATGCGTCGGCCGCCGGCACGCTGGACGTGGATCTGCGCCTGCGCCTGCGGCTGGCCACCACCTACGGCATGAACGAGGCGACCGACGTCTCGATCGCCTGCTATCGCGCCGCCGGCACGGCGGCGATCTCGGAGAAGGCGCCCTTCGAGCGCCGCTTCCGCGACGCGATGAGCGCCAGCCAGCACCTGCAGGGGATGCTGCCCCATGTCGAAATGGTCGGCCGGCACATCATCGGCACGGAGAATGTCGTGCAGTTCGTGTGACACAGCAGACGTCTCCAGCTGCTGAGTCAGCCGTCAGAACAACAATCAATCCGGGAGGGATCTCATGTTGACGATCGATGTCCAGGTTCACGCCTACGAACGCGACCGGCCGGGCCGGCCGTGGGCGGCGGTCCTGCATGGTCCGGCGGAGGTCACGGGCGACGATATGATCAAGGCCATGGACTCAGTCGGCGTCGACGGCGCGTTGCTGGTATCGCCCTACACGATGTACCGCTGGGACGCGAGCTACGCCCTGGCCGTGCGTAAGGCCCATCCCGGGCGGTTCGCGGTGATCAAGCCGGTCGATACCAACGATCCCAAGGTCGCCGATACGATCGCCGAATGGGCCGACACCGAGGGCACGGTCGCCATTCGCATCATGATGAATCCGGATGTCTCGATCGATGCTGCCCACCCCGGCATCGGCCGCGTGCTGGCCGCCGCCGCCCGCCATTCCTTTCCGGTCAACCTCCTGTGCTGGGGCCGGCTGGACCAGGTAGGCCAGATGGCGGCGCGCCATCCCGAGACGCGGCTGGTGATCGACCATCTCGGGCTGCAGCAGCCGTTCGAGCCGCCGGCGCCAGCCCAGCCCTGGGCCGAGCTGCCGAAGCTGCTGGCGCTCGCGGCCCACGACAACATCGTGGTCAAGATCTCGGGCGCGTGCACGCTCAGCCACCAGCAGTTTCCCTACAAGGACATCTGGGATCCGCTCGGCCGGATCTTCGATGCCTTCGGCTTCGATCGCTGCATGTGGGGGACCGACTGGACGCGGGCGGTCGGTTTGCTGACCTATAAGGAGGGGGTCGAGGCTTTCCGTGTCACTGATCGCTTGTCCGACAGCGAGCGCGCCGCGCTCATGGGGCAGACACTGCAGAAAGTCTATAATTGGGCGCCTGCCAAGGCAGGCTCCGCGTCAGGCTGAGCGCATGGGAGTCGGCTATTCACCCCCGCCGCTGAGGCGAATCAGCGCAAATTCCGTGGGATGTGCAAGGTAATTGTTGCTGCAAGATGTGATAAACTGGTGTTAAGTAGGCCTGTGGGACTGGGGAGTTGGGGTTGAAAAAACGGGGAATATTTCTGCTGCTGGCGACGGTGCTTGTCGGATGCCAATCGCCGGACCCGGTGCAAAAAGCATCGCCCGCGCTGCAGCGCGAGTACAACGCGGCGTTCCAGAAGATGTTGAACGATCCCGGCAACCTGGACGTGGTGATGGCCTACGCCCAGGTGGCGACCAAGACCGGTGACTTGGAAGGCGCGGTCGGGGCCTATGAAGGCATACTGCTCGTAGACTTCCAACCTGCCGCTGGTGAAGCTGGAACTGGGGATCCTCTATTATCGTTTAAAATCCTACGACACGTCGCGTATGTATCTCGAAGGGGCGCTCGCGTCACCCTCTCTCCCTGCTGCGGACCGCAAGCCGGCGGAGCGGCTGCTGGCGAAGATGCCGAAGCAGTCCAAGTCCACCTGACCGGCAAGGCCGACAAAGGAATAGTCATGTCCAAGTACAACGTCGTCGTCCTGCTTCTCTTGCGCGCTCTCCTCGTGTGCGCGGCCGGACTGGCTCTGTTCGGCACCGCGCAGGCCCAATCGCGCATCGGCGTCACTCAGTCGATACAGAACAATCCGATGGGCAAACCGCCCGGCGGCGTCGACCGCGTGCTTCGCGTCGGGACCGACGTCCAGGCCAACGAGGTCATCTCGACGGCAGCCGACGATCGAGCCCATCTTGTGTTTCTCGACGGGACGACGTTGACGATCGGACCCAGCTCCTCAATGACGATCGACAAGTTCGTCTACGATCCGAATACCCAGAAGGGCGAGTTGGCGGTCAACGCCACCAAGGGCGTGTTCCGCATCATCGGCGGCAGGATCAGCAAGACATCGGCAATCACCGTCACCACGCCGTCGGCAACGATGGGTATTCGCGGCGGCATTGCAGCATTTGGCGTCTCCGTGCCGTCGGCCACAGACGTGGGGGGCACGACCGCGATCCTCATCTATGGCAACAGCCTGACAGTGACCGCAGGCGGCGTGACCCAGACGATAACTGTGCCGGGCCTGTCGGTGACCACCCCCACCGGTGGCACGCCGGGCGCCCCGACAATTGCCGTGCAGGGCAGTCTTGCTGCGGCATTGGCCACCCTAGTGGGCAACGCGACGGCGTCCGCAGCGACGGTCGACGCGATCCAAACGCTCGTCGCGAACAACCTCGGCAACGCGGTGACGCTCCAGGCCCTCATCCAGGCGATCATCAATGCGAATACGGGGACGCCTTTCGGCGGGGCCCTCGCCACGTTGATCGTACAGGCAATCGTCGAAAATCAGAACCAGGCGCAAGGCAGTCCCAACTGAAGCCTGCCACTCGGCTTAGTACGCCGTCTGCATCGTCAGAATGATTGCGCCGGACGGGTCTACTTCGCCCGTCCAGTCCGGCAACACCAGCGTCGTCGCATCGAGCTGTGAGATAATGGCCGGACCAGCGAAGCGATCGCCGGCGCCGAACGTAGCCCGGTTGAAGAGCGGCACCTGCGCCGTTCCCGAGGCGAAATGCACGGGGAGACGGCCCACTTCGAGTGCGCCGGAGCCGGTGGCCAGAACCGGCCGGGGAGGCGGGGGCATGCGGCCGGTCGCTTCTACCCGCAGGGTCACGAGTTCCACCGGCGCATCGAGCGCGAAGCCGTAAAGGCTTTCATGCGCCGCCGCAAAGGCTGCTTCGACTTGGCCTGCATCATCGATCCAGCCGACCGCGACCTCGCCGCCCTGGCCGTGATAGCGCAGCAAGGCGATGCGGCTCTGATGGCGGTCGCCGGGTGCGACCCGCTCGGCGGTGAGCCAGTCGTCGGCCTGGCGTCCGAGCTCGGCATGGATCGGGCGCGCGGCTGAAAGGTCGATCGGGCCGGCCTTGGGCAGGGTTCGGCTGAAATCGGCCTTCAGATCGGCCGCCAAAAGCCCGTCGGCGCACAGGACGCCGGGCGCCGGCGGGATCAGGACTCGCGTGATCCCCAACAGCTCGGCCAGCGCGCAGCCATGAAGCGGGCCGGCGCCGCCGAACGGCACGAGGGTGAAATCGCGCGGATCGTGGCCACGCTCGACCGAGACGATGCGCAGCGCGCCCACCATGTGGTTGTCGATGATGGCCAGAACGCCGCGCGCGGCCGCTTCGGCCGAGAGTCCGAGGGGTGTCGCGACCTGCCGCTCGATCGCCCGGCGCGCGGCTGCAGCGTCGAGCGCCATCCGGCCGCCCAGAAGATTCGCCGGGAGATGGCCCAGCACGACATGGGCGTCGGTGACCGTGGCCTCTTCGCCGCCACGGCCGTAGGCCGCGGGGCCGGGATCGGCACCGGCACTCTGCGGTCCGACCGTGAGGGCGCCGGCCGATAGCCGGGCGATCGAGCCGCCGCCGGCGCCGATCGTCACCATATCGACCATTGGCAGGGGCAGCGGCCATTCGCCGACATGGCCGCGCTGGGTGAGGTCGATCCTGCCGTCCTTGATCAGGCAGATGTCGGCGCTGGTGCCGCCGATATCGACGGTGATGATGTCGGCAATGCCGCAGGCTGCCGCGACGTCGCGGGCTCCCACGACGCCGGCGGCCGGCCCCGAGAGCGCCGTGAGCGCGGGCGCGCGCCGGATCGTAGCGCCGCCGGCGACGCCGCCGTTTGACTGCATGAACAACAGCGGCGCCGTCACCTTTTCCTCGGCAAGGCGATCTTCGAGCCGCGAGACGTAGGTCGAGACGCCGGGCATGACCACGGCGTTGAGCACCGTCGCCAGCGAGCGTTCGTATTCCCGCACCACGGGCAGCACGTCGGTCGAGGCGGTCACCGCGATGCCGGGCAGGGCCTCGCGCAGGATATCCATGACCCGCTGTTCGTGCGCCGGATTGGCGAAGGAGTGCAGCAGGCAGACCGCGACCGCCTCGACGCCGAGCGTGCGGCAGGCGTCGGCCGCTGCTGTCACGCTCGCCTCGTCGAGCGGCTCGATCACCACGCCCCCGGCGCCGATCCGCTCCCTGACCTCGAGCACGCGCGAGGCCGGCACGGGGCGTGCGGGCTTGATCCAGGCGAGATAGTTGGCGTGGCGCGGAATGTCCTGCCGCCCGATGGCCAGCACATGGCGGAAGCCTTCGGTCGTCACCAGGGCGGTGCGGGCGCCCTTGCCCTCCAGGATCATGTTGGTGGCGACGGTCGTGCCATGCAGCACGCGTTGCAGGCTGGGTGCGGTGTGGCCGGCTTCGTCCAGCGCGAGGCGGATGCCCGTCAGGAAGGCCTGCGAGGGGTCGCTCGCGACGCTCGGCGTCTTGGCGCGCCAGATCCGGCCGCTGCTGGAGTCATGCAGGGCGATGTCGGTGAAGGTGCCGCCGATATCGACGGCGATCGCAAGCGAGGTCTTAGGCAAGACTGTCGACATAAGCGTGACGATGAAAAGCGCCGGTGGCCGGCCGGTTGCTCCGCAGCTTCGCCGTGTCGGCTTGGTCGACCGCGCCCGCGCCGATGACGACGCCGTAGAGGCGCCGCGCGGCATCGACACTGACGAAGCCGCCCAGCACATCCTCCAGCACCTTCTCGGGGGCACGGTCGAAAGGATGGCCGTGGCCGCCGCCGCCGCCTGTCTCGATGCGCAGCACGTCGCCCTTCCGGAGGACGTTGCCGTCGCTCAGCGGACCCAGGAGGCGCTCATGGTTGGTGCCGGGATTGACGACGGCCCGGCCGGCGCCGCCCGCCATGCCGCCGGCGATACCCCACGGCGGGTTCTTGATGCTGTCGATGCGCAGCGCCAGCACGGCTTCCTCGGCCAGTACGTCGTACTCACGCACGATGCCGCAACCGCCGCGATGCAGCCCGGCGCCGCCCGAATCCTTCAGGATGGCGTATGTCCTGAGCCGTACCGGATAGCCGATCTCCAGGAACTCGACGGGATAGTTCTCCTGCGCCACGAAATAGACCGCGTCGGTGCCGTCGGCGGAAGACCGGGCGCCCCAGCCGACACCGATGCCATCGGACATCAGGAACGGTTTCAACGCTCCCTCGTCGGTGCGGTACGTGCCGCGCATGAAGGAGATGACATAGGCTGAATGGGCCGCAGGAGCCTTGCCGCCGGCGACGTTTATGAGGCCGTTCACGGCAGCCAGGAAGCGCATCAGGGTGAGGCCGCGCATGCCGAGCGGCGCCGGGAACTTCGGCCACAGCAGCGAACCTTCGCGCAGCCGCACCTCGTCGAGCGCCTGCGGGCCGCCGGCGTTGCACACCTGGGAGGCATCGCCGCCAAGATAGAACATGGCGAGCGCGGTGCCCGGCACGTCGGGATTGAGCAGCAGGTTCACCGGCCCCGGCGACTGGTCGTCGGTCTCGGTGGCGTCGAAGATGAAGCGATCCTGCCCGTCGGGGCCGCGCTCGCGTGTCAGCGCCAGCCTGATGTGGAACGGGCCGTTGCCGTGACCGTCGGAGTCGATGGCATCGGTGAAGCGATGGGTGCCGTAGTCGAAGGTTTCGGCGAGCTTGGCGCGCACCAGGTCACGCGTGCGCGCCAGCAGCTGGCGGAGCGCGTCGGCCACGACATCGGCGCCAAAACGCGCCACGATCTCGGCGATCCGCCGCACGCCCAGCGCCGCGCTCGCCATCAGCGCCCGCATGTCGCCGACATTCTGCTCGGGGAAGCGCGAGTTGCGGAAGAAGATCTTGAGCGTCGCCTCGTTGGTCCGTCCGGCATCGATCAGCTTGGTCGGCGGAACAATGATGCCTTCCTGGAAGATGTCGGTGGTGTCGGGGCTGATCGAACCGGCGCGCAGGCCGCCGATGTCGGAGAAATGCGCCCAACCCATGACAAAGCCGCAGCGTCGGCCGTCATGGAAGACCGGCGCCAGCAGCACCTGGTCGTTGGAGTGGGAGACGGCGCCGCGCGAGCCGTAGCAGTCGTTGTACCAGTAGAGATCGCCCTCGCGCATGGTGTCGGCCGGGAAGTCGCGGAACACCGGCCCGCAGATGTCGCCGAACACCGGCAGGTTCGAGCCCACCGCCATGACGCCATCGGCGTCGAACACGGCGGTATAGAAGTCCTTCTTCTCACGGATGAAGGCGGAGATGGCGGTGCGCTCGATCAGCGCTTCCATCTCGGCCTGGGCCGCGCGGATGGCGCCGCGCACGATCTCCAGGGTCACCGCATCGCAGGCGCCGGAGCGGGGCGCCTTGGGCGGAGCGGGACGTTGCTTCTCGAGCGAGTCGGGCATTCGTGGGATCCTTGATGAGGAGCAGCGTCGTGACGCTGATGACGGCGGCGAAAATCACGAAGAAGGCCGGCAAGACCGTGCCGCCCGTCTCGCGGATCAGGTAGGTTGCCACGAAAGGAGCAAAGCCGCCGAAGATGGTCACGGCCAAGCTATAGCCGATCAACAGCATGGTGAAGCGTATCTTGGCGGAAAGCTCGGCCAGGATGGCGGAAAGCGGGCCGACGTGTATTGCCGGCAAGACGGCGGACGCCGATTGGGTGAGCATCACCAGGCGCATCACGAAGCGCCGCCATAGGTCGCAATGGTCGAGCGCGGCCCATGACGCGGCCTCGCGGGAGCAGGACAAGATCGAGCGGGAGAATTTGAGGCGCGTCGGGATGCTCGCCCGTTAACGGTCTGATCCTCCATGTTTATCTTGACTGGCGGAATTTCGTTGCCCGATCCCAAGTGAACGCTTAACGTTGGCGGCAAGATCCCATCGAGGATCACGTCCCGCGCCAAAGCGGGCGAGGCTAACAGGGAGGCAACAATGAATTCACGGAAGACCGAGCGTCGCCGTCTTGTCGGCAGTGGATGCCCGCTCAAGCTCGCCGAGCACGGCTAGGTCGAAGCCAGCCAGATCCGGATGATCGCCCGCCAGTTCAAGGGCGAAGCCATGGCAAAGTCGCTCGACCGGGCAGCCGCGGAGTTCGCGGGTTTCTCGCGCCGCTGAGCGCGCCAGGCAGTACGCATTCGGTGGATGCCGCCTTCTGGCGGCCGCCAGACGCAGCGGCGCAACGATCGCAAAAATTCGCGCCGCACCTGTTCCGACGTTGACCGCAGGGCCCTGCGAAAGCAGGCCGGTTGGGAGGCAAGAATGGGCGGGGAGACAACAATCCACTCGTCCGACCGAGTTGGCGCCGGCAACGCGTTCGGCGCGGCACCATCCGACCTCACGCGCCGGGCGATGCTCGTGCTTTCGGCGCTCGGCATGGCCGAGGCCGGACGCGCCACGGCACTGGCCGCGAGTCCGGAGGGACAACTGACCTGGGCGGTACATATTTCACTGGCGCCCACCTGGTTCGACCCGGCGGAGACGCCAGGGATGATCACGCCCTTCCTGCTGATGTATGCGCTGCACGACGCGATGGTGAAGCCGATGCCCGGCAACGCTGCCGAGCCATGCCTGGCGGAAGCCTGGAAGATGGCGCCGGACGGGCTCAGCTACGAATTCACCCTGCGCGCGGGAGCCAAATTCCATAACGGTGCGCCCGTGACCGCGGAGGATGTGAAATTCTCCTTTGAGCGCTATCGCGGTACCTCGGCGGCATTGATGAAGGAGCGGGTGGCGGCCGTGGAGGCGTCGGATGAGCGCAGCGTGCGCTTCGTGCTGAAGAAGCCCTGGCCGGATTTCCTGACGTTCTACAGCTCGGCCACCGGCGCGGGCTGGATCGTGCCGAAGAAATACGTCGAGCAGGTGGGCGAGGAGGGGTTCAAGAAAGCGCCGATCGGCGCGGGACCGTACCGCTTCGCCTCCTTCACGCCGGGGGTGGACCTGGTGTTCGAGGCCTTCGATGGCTATTGGCGCAAGACGCCCGCCGTGAAGCGGTTGGTCTTCAAGGTGGTACCCGAGGAGGCGACGCGGCTGGCGGCGCTGAAGCGCGGCGAAGTCGATATCGCCTATTCGATCCGCGGCGAATTGGCCGAAGAAGTGCAGAAGACGCCGGGACTGACCCTGAAGCCGGTGGTGACCCAGGCCACGTTCTGGCTCTATTTCCCCGACCAGTGGGATCCGAAATCGCCGTGGCACGACCCGCGCGTCCGCGAGGCGGCGCGGCTGGCGATCGACGGCAAGTCCATCTCCGATGCGCTGACGCTCGGCTATTCGCCGGTCACCAACAGCATCATCCCCGATGGTTTCGACTTCTACTGGAAGGCGCCGCCGGCGATGTACGACCTGGCGAAGGCCAGGCAGCTGCTGGCCGAGGCGGGATTCCGCAACGGCTTCGATGCCGGCGACTATTCGTGCGATGCCTCCTACGCCAATCTCGGCGAAGCGGTGATCAACAACCTCCAGGAAGCCGGCATCCGCGTAAAGCTGCGTCCGCTCGAGCGTGCCGCCTTCTTTGTCGCCTACTCCGAGAAGAAGCTGAAGAACCTCATCCAGGGCTCCTCCGGCGCGTTCGGCAATGCAGCGACGCGGCTCGAGGCGTTCGTCGTCAAGGACGGCGCCTACGCCTATGGCAACTATCCCGAGATCGACGCGCTGTTCACCGAGCAGGCGGTCGAGCTCGACCTCGCCAAACGCACGGCAATGCTGCATCGGGTGCAGCAGATCGTGCATGAGCGCGCCATCTACGCACCGCTCATGCAGCTCGCCTTCATCAATGGCCAAGGCAAGCGCGTCGGCGAATTGGCGCTCGGCCTGATCCGCGGCCATCCCTATTCCGCACCGTACGAGGACGTGACGCTCAAGCAGAACTGACAACCGCCGCCACAGGGAGTGTTCGCATGCGCTCATCTCGACGCGACCACGACGATCCCGTAACCAGGAGTACGGCCGCACGCGCGACGCGTCGCGACCTGCTGGGTCTTGCTGCTCTCGGTGTCCTGGCCGCCGGCACGAAACCGGCCAGGGCGGCGGACGGCCAGCTCGTCTATGCCGCGCATATCTCTCTGGCGCCGACCTGGTTCGATCCAGCGGAAACGCCGGGCATCGTCACCCCCTTCATGCTGCTCTACGCCCTGCATGACGGGCTGGTGAAGCCGATGCCCAGCAACCCGGCCGAGCCGTGCCTGGCGGAATCCTACACCGCGTCTGCTGACGGGCTCGCCCACAGCTTCGTGCTGCGCGCCGGCGCCACGTTCCACAACGGCGCGCCGGTGACGGCGGAAGATGTGAAATTCTCCTTCGAGCGCTATCGCGGAAACGCCGCGGGCTTCATCAAGGAGAAGGTGGCGGCGGTGGAAACGCCCGATCCGCGGCGCGTGGTCTTCCGTCTGCACCGGCCTTGGCCCGACTTCCTCATCTATTATTCCAGCGTCACCGGCGCGGGCTGGATCGTGCCGAAAAAATACGTCGAGCAGGTGGGCGAGGACGGATTCAAGAAGGAGCCCATCGGCGCGGGGCCGTACAAGTTCGTCTCCTTCACACCTGGCGTCGAGCTGGTGATGGAGGCGTTCGAAGGCTATTGGCGCAAGGCACCCGCGGTGAAGAAGCTGGTGTGGAAGGTGATTCCCGACGAGACCACGCGGCTCGCGGCGCTGAAGCGCGGCGAGGTCGATATCGCCTACTCGATCCGCGGCGAGCTGGCAGAGGAATTGCGGAGCACGCCGGGGCTGTCGCTGAAGCCGGTGGTGATCAACTCGCCGTTCTGGATCTACTTCGCCGATCAGTGGAACCCCAAGTCGCCCTGGCACGATGCGCGGGTGCGCAAGGCCGTGACCCTGGCGCTGGATCGCGACGGCATCAACCAGGCGCTCACGCTCGGCTATTCGCTGCTCACCGGCAGCATCGTCCCGAAGGACTTTGAGTTCTATTGGCAGCCGCCTGCGATTCCGCACGATCCGGAGAGCGCGCGCCGGCTGCTGGCGGAAGCGGGCTTCCGCGGAGGCTTCGATGCCGGCGAGTATTACTGCGATTCCTCCTACGCCAATCTTGCCGAGGCCGCGCTGAACGGCCTGGAGGATGTCGGCATCCGCCTGAAGCTGCGCCCGATCGAGCGGGCCGCCTTCAATACGGGATATGCCGACAAGAAATATCGCAACATCATCCAGGGCGGCAGCGGCGCGTTCGGCAACGCGGCCACTCGGATGGAGACCTTCGTCGTCAAGGGCGGTGCCTATGTCTACGGCAGCTACCCCGATATCGACGAACTGTTCGCCCAGCAGGCGGCGGAAACCGAACGCGCCAAACGCGCGCCCATCCTGCACCGAATGCAGCAGCTGGTGCACGAGCGCACGGTGTACGCGCCGCTGTGGCAGCTCGCCTTCCTCAACGGCCAGGGCGCGCGGGTCAACGAATCGGCACTGGGCCTGATCAGCGGGCACCCGTATTCCGCGCCCTATGAAGAGCTCACTCTCAAGGGCAAGGCGTAGGGGGCCGGCCATGAAACAGTACATCGTTCGCCGGGTCGGCTACTCCCTGCTGTCGCTGTTCCTGTTGTCGCTGACGATTTTCCTGTTCGTGCGCGTCACCGGCGATCCGGTGAGCCTGCTGGTCGAACCCGGTGCCAGTCCGGAGGACATCGAGAACATGCGTCGCCAGTTCGGCCTCGATCAGCCGCTTTGGGTGCAGTACTGGCATTTCATGGCGAGCCTCGCCGTCGGCGATTTCGGCCAGTCCTTCTATTATCGCACGCCGGTGCTCGACCTCTACTTCCAGCGCCTGCCCAATTCGCTGCTCCTGGCGGCGGTGGCGATGGCCCTGTCGCTGCTGATCGGCATCCCGAGCGGCATCTTGGCCGCCGTGCGCGTCGACGGGTTCTGGGACAGCGCGGGCAAGATCTTCTCATTGCTCGGCCTGTCGCTGCCGTCCTTCTGGGTCGGGCTGGTGTTGATCCTGTTCTTCTCCGTCTATCTCGGCTGGTTGCCGTCCTCGGGTTCAGGCACCCCGCTGCACCTGCTGATGCCGGCCTTCACGCTTGGCTGGTATTTCGCCGCGGCGCACATGCGCCTGACGCGGTCCTCCATGCTCGAGGTGCTGGGCTCCGAATACATCAAGCTGGCACGGCTCAAGGGGCTGCCGGAGGCCCTCGTGATCGGCAAGCACGCGCTCAAGAACGCGCTGATTCCGGTGATCACGCTGGCCGGCATCAATCTCGTCGTGATGATCAATGTCGCCGTGGTCGTCGAGACGGTGTTCGCCTGGCCCGGCGTCGGCCGGCTGCTCTACGAGGGCATCACCTTCCGCGACTTCCCCATCGTGCAGGCCGTGGTGGTGATCGGCGGCGCCATGATCGTGATGGTCAACCTGCTCGTCGACGTTCTCTATGCCCTCATCGATCCCCGCATCCGTCTGGAAAGCTGACGATCATGGCTGTCACCACACCTCCCCTTGACGCCGCCACCCTCGGACCGTCCACTGCCTTGTGGCGGCTAAAAGGGTTTCCGCTGATCCCGGTGCTGATCCTGCTGTCCATCGCCTTCGTCGCCGTCTTCGCCGACGTGCTGGCGCCGCACGATCCGCAGATCGGCAGCCTGGCGCGCCGCTTCCGCCCGCCGTTCTGGCAGGAAGGCGGCAGCATGACCTACCTGCTCGGTACCGACCATGTCGGGCGCGATGTGCTGTCGCGGCTGATCTTCGGCGCCCGTGTGTCGATGGTCGTCGGCATCACCGCCGTGCTGGTCGCCGGAGGGATCGGCACGCTGCTCGGCATCGTTTCGGGATATCTCGGCGGCTGGGCAGACCAGGTGGTGATGCGGATAACCGACACCTGGCTCGCTTTGCCGGCGCTCACCTTCGCCATCTTCCTGGCCGCCATCGTGGGGCCCAGCGAGCTCAACATCATCGTCATCCTGGGCCTCGTCTACTGGACCCGTTATGCCCGCGTCATCCGCGGCGAGGTGCTGTCGCTGAAGCAGCGCGAGTTCGTGCGCCTCGCCATCGTCGCCGGCTGTTCCAAGCGCGTCATCATGTGGCGCCATATCCTGCCCAACGTCATCAACTCGGCCGTCGTGCTGGCCACGCTCATGCTGGGCGTCGTGATCGTCACCGAAGCCTCGCTGTCCTTCCTGGGCGTCGGCGTGCCGCCGCCCAAGCCGGCCTGGGGGTTGATGATGGCCGACGGCAAGAAGGGGTTGATGGTCGGCTACTGGTGGCTGACGGTGCTGCCCGGCCTCTGCATCATGCTCATGGTGCTGTCGGCCAATCTGCTGGGCGACTGGCTGCGCGTGAAGCTCGACCCGCAACTGCGTCAGCTGTGAAGGCCGCCATGTCGTCAGAACCGCTGCTCTCGCTCGAACATCTTTCGGCCCACTACGTCTCCCAGCAGGGTGCGCGCGTGGTCCGTGCCGTCGACGACGTGACACTCAGCCTGGGCGCGGGGGGGACCCTCGGCATCGTGGGAGAATCGGGGTCGGGCAAGAGCACGCTTGCCCTCACCATCCTGCGCCTGCTGCCGCCGGCGGCGCGTATCGTCAGCGGGCGAATGATGTTCGAGGGCGAGAACCTGCTCGACAAGTCGGATACCGAGATGCGCCGCGTGCGCGGCAAGCGCATCGCCATGATTCTGCAGGACCCGATGGCCTCGCTCAACCCGCTGTTTTCCATCGGCAACCAGGTCGGCGAGCCGCTCCGCGTGCACGAAGGCGCCAGCCGGACCAGCGCCTGGGAACGCGCGGTGGCGCTGCTGAAGTCCGTCCGCATCGCCTCGCCGGAGACCCGCGTGACGCAGTTTCCGCACGAGATGTCGGGTGGCATGCGCCAGCGGATCGTGGGCGCCATCGGCATTTCCTGCGAACCGCGCCTGCTGATCGCCGACGAGCCGACCACCAGCCTCGATCTCACCATCCAGGCGCAATATCTGAACCTGTTGCGCGACCTGCAGCGCGAGCATGGCTTGGCGCTGATCTTCATCACCCACAATCTCGGCATCGTCGCCAAGATGTGCGACCAGCTCGCCGTGATGTATGCCGGCCGGGTCGTCGAGCAGGGACCGGTGTCGCGCATCTTCACGGCGCCGGCCCATCCCTACACCAGGGCGTTGCTCGGCTCGATCCCGCGCATGACGGACAATCGCGACCATCTCACCGCCATCGAGGGCCAGCCGCCCGATCTCGCTTCCCTGCCGCCCGGCTGCTCGTTCGCGCCGCGCTGTCCCATGGCGTTCGCCCGCTGCCGCGTCGAGGCGCCGCCGGAAGTCGCCGTCGACGAGGGTCGCACGGCACGCTGCTGGCTTGCCGTTCCCGATGCTTCCACCAAGGCCGACATGAAGAGGAGCAGCGTCGCATGACCGCCGTTCTACAGGCCGCCGCTCTCAGCAAGCACTTCCCGGCGCGGCGCGGCATATTCGGCGCCGATCGCGGTGTGGTGCGCGCGGTCGACGGCGTTACCTTCGCCATTGAAGGCAGCAAGACGCTGGGCGTGGTAGGTGAATCGGGCTGCGGCAAGACCACGACGGCCAAGCTCGTGCTCGGCCTGGAGGAGCCTACTGGCGGCGCCATTCTCTTCGAGGGCCGCAATCTGGTCGAGATGGATGGCGCAGGCCGCCGCCACTACCGCAAATCCGTCCAGGCGGTGTTCCAGGATCCCTACGCCTCGCTCAATCCGCGCATGCGCATCAGCGCCATCATCGCCGAGCCGCTGATCACCAACCAGACGATCGACCCCGCCGAAGTCCGGCGCCGCATGCTCGAGATGCTCGATCTGGTCGGCCTGCCGGAGCGCTCGGCCGATCTCTTCCCGCACGAATTCTCCGGCGGTCAGCGCCAGCGCATCGCCATTGCCCGCGCACTGGTCCTGTCGCCCCGGCTGGTGGTGCTGGACGAGCCGGTCTCGGCGCTCGACGTCTCGATCCGCGCCCAGATCCTCAATCTGCTGCGTGATCTGCAGGCACGGCTCGGCCTCTCCTACCTCTTCATCGCCCACGACCTCGCCGCGGTCGCCCATATGAGCCACGAGATCGTGGTGATGTACCTGGGGAAGATCGTCGAAAGCGGCGACGCGCGCACGCTCGCCAACAGCGCGCTGCATCCCTACACCAAGGCGCTGTTCTCCGCCGCTCTGCCGAGCCATCCCGACGAGCGGCGCGAGGAAGTGGTGCTCCCGGGCGAGGTGCCGAGCCCGCTCAATCCGCCCTCCGGCTGTCATTTCCATCCACGCTGCCCGCACGCCATGCCGCGCTGTGCGCAGCAGATGCCGCCGCTCGCCCGGGTCGAAGGCCGCATGGTCGCCTGCCACCTCTACGGCTAGCTCTTCACAATCACCTCGATCAGGGTCGGTCCGTCCGTCTTTGCCAGCGACTTGGCCAGCGCCGCGTCGAAGCCGGCCACCGTGTCGACCCTCTCGGCCGGCACGCCGAAGCCCTTGGCCAGCGCCGTGGCGTCGATCGGCGGGTCCTTGAAGTCCATGCCGATCGGCTTGTCGTTGCCGTGGAACAGCTTCAGACGGTTCTTGAGGATCTGGTAGCCGCCGTTGTTGCAGATCAGGAATGTCATCGGCAGCTTCTGGTTGGCCGCCGTCCACAGCGCCTGGATGGAATACATCGCACTGCCGTCGCCGATCAGCGCCACGACGCGGCGTGTGGGCTCGGCGATCTGCACGCCGACCGCGGCGGCGATGCCCCAGCCGATGCCGCCGCTCACATTGCCGAAGAAGCTGTTGCGGTCGCGGAACGGGAAGTAGGTCATCAGGCTGCCGGCGCTGGTGAGGCCCTCGTCGACGATGATGGCGTCCTTGGGCAGTCCTTCCGACAGCCGCATCATCAGCCATTCGGCCGGCAGCGGCTTTTCCGTCGGCGGCGTGGCGAGCTTGGCCTTGCGGGCGGCGCGCTGTGCGGTCCAGTTGCGCGGCGCGATCTCGGCCAGCGACGCCTTGGCGCGTTCGGCGAGCGTCGCGCCGCCCAGCTTCTTCAGGAGCGGGACCAGCGCCTTCAGGGTCTCCTTCACGTCGGCGCGCAGCGCGATCTCGGCCGGGAAATTCTTGCCCATCTCCCAGTCGCGCAGGCCGACCATCGCCACCTTGGTGGTCTCGGGCAGCGGCTCGACTTCGCTCAACACCGACATCTTGAGCACGTCCGAACCGACACAGAACATCAGGTCGTAGTCGGAGAGCACGCGGCGCACGTATTTCTGGTCGCGGTTGAGCGAACCGACGAAAGCCGGGTGCTCCGACGGGAAGTGCGCGCCATGCACCACCGTCTGCTGCAGCACCGGTGCGCCCAGGGTCTCGGCCAGGGCCGCCGCCTCGGCGAAGGCATCGGACGTGGCGATCTCGTGGCCGGCCAGGATCACCGGCTTCTTGGCCCCGAGCAGGCGCCTGGCGAGCTGCTCCAGCGCCGTATCGGACGGGCGGACCGCGGTGTCGACGCGTGTCATGTCGCCGAGATCGAGCGCCGCCTCGTTGTTCAAGATGTCGCCGGGCAGCGAGATGAACACAGGGCCGGTCGGCGCCGTCGTCGCCACCTTGGCGGCGCGACGCAGGATGCGCGGCAGGTCCTCGATGCGATTCACTTCGGTCGCCCACTTGACGACCGGCGTGGCGATGGGAATCAGCGGCGCGTAGAGCAGCGGCTCGGTGAGGCCGTGGCCCTGCTCCTGCTGGCCGGCCGTCACGATCATCGGCGTACCGGACACGAACGAGGTGTAGATCGAGCCGATGGCGTTGCCGAGGCCGGGCGCCACGTGGACGTTGCACGACACCAGCTTGCCCGAGGCGCGCGCGTAGCCGTCGGCCATGGCGATCACGATCGCCTCCTGCAGCGCCAGCACATAGCCCATCTCCGGCGCGGAGGAGAGCGCGTGCATGATCGGCAATTCGGTCGTGCCGGGATTGCCGAACATCTTGACGACGCCTTCGTCGCTCAGCACGCGGAGAAAGGCGTCGCGGCCGGTGATGGTGTTGGACACTCGCGCGTCGGGCATCGGTTCCTCCCCTGGGAGCGGGCAGGGTAGCGCGCCCAGCCGCCGCATGAAATGATCCGATTCGCCGGCTTCGGAAGGGCACCGCGATGCGAAAGCAAGAATGACCGATCTTTCAGACAAGGCCGCGCATCTCGCCTGCTGGCAGCGGCCCCGTCGAGCTGCAGCCGTTGAAAGGCGGCCTCACCAACATCTCCTTCGTGGCGACCTGCCGCGGCGAGAAATTCGTCGTGCGCTGCGGCGAGGACATTCCGGTTCATCACGTCTTTCGCGACCGCGAGCGCGCGGCTTCGGTGGCGGCCTTCGAGGCGGGTCTCTCGCCGGAAATCATCCATGTCGAGCCCGGCATCATGGTGCTGCGCTTCATCGACGGCCGCACCCTGGTCGAGAATGATCTTCGCGCCGGCGTCGGCCGTCTCGCTCCGCTCCTGAGAGACTGCCATGCCAAGGTCGGTCGTCACGTCCGCGGGCCGGCCAACATCTTCTGGGTCTTCCACGTCATTCGCGACTACGTCACCCTCCTCGACGCCGACAAACGCTACCTGGACGTGGCCGACCGGCTCGAGCAGGTCCAGGTGCCGCTGCCGATCGTATTCGGCCATCACGATCTCCTGCCCGGCAACTTCATCGACGATGGCCGGAAGATCTGGCTGATCGATTGGGAATATGGCGCCTTCGGCACGGCAATGTTCGACCTTGCCAACCTGTCGTCCAATGGCGAGTTCGGCGCGGCCGAGGATGCGGCCCTCCTCAATGCCTATTTCGAAGGCAGGGTTGGCGACGATTTGCACCGGTCCTTCGCTGCCATGAAGGCGGCCAGCGCGCTGCGCGAGGCTCTTTGGGCCATGGTGTCGGACGTGCATTTGCGCACGCCGGGTGTCGACTACCAGGCTCATGCCCGCGACTACCTCGCCCGGTTCGAGCGGCTGATGCCCTAGACGGCGGCCCGTCTATTGCATGGACCCCGACGGATCGGGAGTTCACGCCATGAAAAGCCGTTTGCCTGTCGTCGCCCTGCTGGCCGCTTCGGCCCTCTCGCTGTCTCCTGCATCGGCGCAGGACAAGGTGCTGCGCATCGCCATGACGGCGTCCGACATCCCGACCACGACCGGCATGCCCAACAATGGCTTCGAAGGCATGCGCTTCCTGGGCTTTCCGATCTTCGAAGGGCTGATCCTGTTCGATCTCACCAAGACCGACAAGCTCGCCACCTTGCGGCCCGGCCTCGCCGAGAAATGGGAGCAGTCGCCCGACGACAAGAAGACCTGGATCTTCCATCTGCGCAAAGGCGTGAAGTTCCACGACGGCACCGATTTCAACGCCGACGCCGTGATCTGGAATCTCGAGCGCATCTTCAACAAGGACAGCGCGCAGTTCGAGCCGGGTGCCGTCGGCATCATGCGCTCGCGCGTGCCGATCCTCGCCAGCTACAAGAAGATCGACGACAACACCGTGTCGATGACAACCACCGTGGCGGCGTCCTACTTCCCGTGGATGGTGCCCTACATTCTCACCGCCTCGCCGGCTTCGTTCGAGAAGGCCGGCCGCGATTGGGGCAAGGTGGGTGGGGTGGGCTCGGCCGGCACCGGGCCGTTCCGCATCACCGCCGTGGTGCCGCGCCAGTCGGTGACGCTGGCGCGCAACGACGGCTACTGGGATGCCGCCAAGAAGGCCAAGGTCGACCAGATCCTGCTGCTACCCATCCCGGAGGCCAACACGCGCCTGGCCGCGTTGCGCTCGGGCAGGGTAGACTGGATCGAAGTGCCGCCGCCCGACGGCATCCCGTCGCTCAAGCAGGCGGGTTTCGTGCTCTCGACCGGCTCCTATCCCCACGTCTGGCCGTGGTTCTACAACATGGACGCCAAGAACAGCCCGGTCGCCGACGTGCGCGTACGCCAGGCCTTGAACTACTGCATCGACCGCAATGCCATCGTGACCCTGCTGAACGGCACGGCCGAGCCGTCGGTCGGTTGGCTGAAGGCCGACGATCCCGCTTTCGGCAAGCCCGAGAACCGCTACACGTTCGATCCTGCCAAGGGCAAGAAGCTGCTGGCCGAGGCGGGCTACACCGACAAGAAGCCGCTCTCCTTCAAGGTCATGATCTCGACCTCGGGTTCGGGCCAGATGCTGCCGCTGCCGATGAACGAGGCGCTGCAGGAGAACCTCAAGCAGGCCTGCGGCGTCGACGTCCAGGTCGAGGCTGTCGAATGGCAGGTGCTGCTGAACGCCAGCCGCGCCGTGCCCGACGACCCGTCGCTCAAGGGCGCCATGGGCCTCAATGTCAGCTCGCCGTCGAGCGACGTCGGCATGATGTTCCGCTACTTCGCGTCGTCCAACTTCTCGCCGACCGGTTCCAACTGGGAGCATTGGAAGGACGACAAGTTCGAGGAGGCGTTCAAGACGCTCTCCGAGGCGACCGACGACGCCACGATCCAGAAGTACTTCACCGTCGCGCACGAGCGCCTGGTCGACAATCCGCCGTGGCTCTACATCGTGCACGACCTCAACCCGCGCGCCTTCAGCAAGAAGGTGAAGGGCTTCGTGTCGCCGCAGTCCTGGTTCGTCGACCTGACACTGGTCAGCCTGGACTGACCGGCGTTATCCTCCGGACAAGGAAACGGTCCGGAGGATGCGCCATGGACGGGTCAACGACGACACGCGTCGACTACGGCTCCGAAGAAGCGGCGATGCAGGCCTATCTGCGCGACGGCGAACGTCGCGCGGCGGAGCTCGGCAATCGTGGGCCCATTCGTTTCATGCCGTCGGGCGAGCTCCATCCCGACATCGTCGAGGCCTATTGGCGCTGCGGCTTCTACATCTTCGAGGGCGTGCTGAAGGCCGATGAGCTGGCCGACATCGAGCGCGATCTTTTGGGCATCCTGGATCGCCTGCCGGCCGACCGCGGTGCGCCCCTCGACGCCAAGGGTCGTCCGGCCCTGGGGGCGGACGGCACGGCGCCGAATCTCTTGTGGTCGAAGCCGCTGGGCGATCCGTTCGGCGGCACCAAGCTCGCCAACGGGCGCCATCCGGTGAAGATGTTCGAGCCCACGGCGGCGGCCGATGCCCCGAAGGAGGTCGTCTATCTCATCCTGGGCTCGCTGCAATTCTCCGAAGCTGCACTGCGGGTCTATGGTCATCCGCAACTTCTCGCCGTCGCCGCGGCGATCAATGGCCCGGATTTCACGCCGTTCAACGAGGCGCTGTTCATCAAGGAGCCCGGCCGCGGCGCCTCGGTGGCCTGGCACCAGGACGGCACGACCCACTGGGACAGTCCGCAGTGGGACCAGGGCGTGCACGGCTTCAACTTCATGGGCCAGCTCTATGGCTGCACGGCGGCCAATGGCGTCTGGGTCGTGCCGGGCTCGCACAAGGCCGGCAAGATCGACATCGCGTCGCTCGTGGCTGAGGCCGGCAGCGAGCGGTTACCCGATGCCGTTCCGATGATCTGCAAGCCGGGCGATGTTGCCATCACCAATCGCCAGGCGCTGCACGGCTCCTTTGCCAACACCAGCCGCGACTGGCGGGTGACGGTGAATTTCGGCTTCCATCGCCGCAAGTCGGTGCTGGGCGTGCAGGGAGGCGGCGTTCACAACGCAGCCGCGATCTACGATGCCGATCGTATCCGGGAGCGGGCCCGCCTGATCGGCTACGGCATCGATGCACGCCGGCAACGCTTCCCCGACGAGACGCCGTTCCTCTACAAGCCGCATGTCGAGGCCGGGCTGACCTACCGTTGGGACGACAACGCCAAGGTCGGGATCAAGGACTACAATCTCCTCGATCTCAGCATCTAGCAGCGCTTCCGGCGATCCTCTTCAGCGTCCGTAGGTCGCCGTGAAGGTGGCCTTGCCCAGCATGTGGAAGTGGAGGTCGAAGCCTACCTCGACACCTGCAAAGTCTGGCGTGCGACGGCTTAAGCGATCAAATTGCCCGGGATCGATCAACGATCAATCGTGGAAAGAATCCTTCACGGAAGCGTGTCCGCGCGCCATTGCAAGGAGAAATATTCACGCAGGCTCACGATTGTATGTCGATGTATCAGTCACGCTGCAGCACAGCGCATGTGGGCGCCGTCGATGACAGGAGGCCAAGTATGGTGCAAACTGCGCTGCACTGGCGAGACTGCGCGATCCCGCATGGGACTAAGCTTTGAGGTGGGTTTGACCCGTCGACCTTGCTACCGGCTCCCGGGCCCGGCCGACCACGGTAGTCATTCATGCGATGGCAGGCGAGTTCGTCGCTGGCGCGGCCAACAGGCGCTGACACGCCTCATCCTGGTTCTGTTGCTGCCCCTTTTTGCCGTGACGGGATGCGAGAGCATGGGACCGGGTTCGGTGACCCGGGATCGATTCGACTACAGCGAAGCCGTGGGCGAGTCGTGGAAGACTCAGATGCTGCTCAATCTCGTGAAGCTGCGCTACGGGGACATTCCCGTATTCATGGATGTCGGCCAGGTCGTCGCCGGCTACTCGATCCAGCGCACGATCGGCGCCACCGCGAGTGTTCCTACATTCTATCAAGGCGCGCCGATCAACGGTATCACCAGCACCTTGGGAGCGGCCGCCGCGGTCACCTACAACGACAGTCCCACCATCACCTACACGCCGCTGGCGGGTGAGCGCTTTGCCCGCTCGATGATGTCGAGCATTCCTCCGGCATCCATCATGAACGTGCTGCAGGCCGGCTTCCCGGTCGACGTGGTGTTGCGGCTCGCCGTGCAGTCGATCAACGGCGTCGACAACCGCCGCGTGGCAGGAGGAATTACGAGAGAACATGTCCGGCCAGCGGATCCGGCGTTCTACGAACTGCTGGAACAGCTTGGCCGTATCCAGAATTCCGGTGACATCGGCGTGCGTGTACCGACCAGCGGCAAGGGAGACGAGCTGACGCTGGTGTTTCGCCGCAACCGTTCTGCGGCCGTCAAACAAGCCGTCCTCAACGTCACGAAGATTCTGGGACTGGATCCCGACGCCAGCGAATTCCGGATCGTCTATGGCGCCGTGCCCAGAGGCAACAAGGAGATCGCGCTCCTGAGCCGATCCATCTTCGAAGTCCTCCTCGACATCTCGTCCAGCATCACCGTACCTGAAACGCACGTAACGGAGCACCGGGTTGCGGCAACGCCGCAGGGCGATCTGGGCCCTCAGGGAACGATCGATCCCTTGATCCGAATCCTGAGCTCGGACAATCGTCCGAATGACGCCTTCGTGGCCATTCCCTATCACGGCCACTGGTTCTCGATCGACGATCGGGACCCGGCCTCGAAGAACCTTTTCTCGTTCATCTTGCTTCTCTTTACCTTTGTGGAAACAGGGAGCAAGGACGTCGCTCCCGTCTTGACGATCCCAACGACGAGATGAAACGTCTCGTCAGAAGGTGTCATTTGATGCGCAGATTTGCGATGCTGATGGTCGTTGGAATGACCGTTGTATTGCTTGCGGGCAGCGCCTTCACGGCTCCCCGGGCATTGGCCCAGCGTGGCCTGCCGCTCGCGATCGGCTATCAGGACACCCCCGACTGGCTGCTGTTTGTGGCGCGGGACCTGAAGCTTTTCGAGAAAGCGGGCCTGGCGCCCACCTATGTGAAGTTTGGCGCCGGGCCGCCGATGATTGCGGCCATGCAGAACGGCAGCATTGACCTCGCCAGCGTCGGTTCCGTGGCATTCGTGCTGGGGTTGGCGCAGGGCCTCGACTGGACGATGATCGGGATAAATCCCGAGGGCGCCTACAGCCAGGGCCTCGTTGCGCGCAGGGACGGCGGCATCCACACGCCGGCCGACTTGAAGGGGAAGCGCGTCGGTGTGTTCAAGGGATCGACGGCTCAATTCGGCCTGATGATGATGCTGCGACAGCACGGCATCCGGGTCGATCAGCTGACGCTGCTCGATATGACGGCCGACCAGCAGTTGCTCGCGCTCGGCAACAAGACGATTGACGCCGCGATGGTGTGGGAGCCGTGGATGCTCCGGATGGTTCATGAGGCGAACGGCAAAATCATCACGACAGAGGGAAATATCGGCATCTACACGAACGTGGACGCCTACACCGTCCAGCGCCAGTGGCTGGCGACCCACCGGGAAACGGCAGTGCGCTTCCTCCGCGCGCTGCTCATGGCGAATGAGGTCGTGCAGAAGGATCCGGCAATTGCCGTCAAGATCTGGGCCCGGACACTGGGGATCAAGGACGCGTGGGCGGAGACGATCTACGAAGACGTTCCGCCGCCCTTGATCAAGGAGTGGACGAATTCGCATTACACTTATTCGCTGGTCAAGGGCTCGCCGCTGCATCGCAGGCTGGGCTTTCTCGCGACGTTCATGCTCGAGGAAAAGCTCATTTCGCAGCCGGTGGACATGAGCGACATCATGGACGCATCCGTCATCGCGGAAGTATTGAGGACGTGGAAAGGCGGCCGCTGAAGGGCGCAAGGACGCGTGCCGCGCACGGTCAACCTGCAGTGCTCAGTGCGCGCAGAGCACCGGCAGCCTGGACAGGAACTCGATCGAGCAGGTCTCGGTCGGGTAGAGCACCCAGACCGCGGCCAGCACGATGGCGAGGAACAGGAACGGCCGCAGCACGCGCAGGACCGCGGGCAGCATCACCCGGAGCGCCCAGTAGGCGGCGAGCAGGCCGACGACGACCGCGAGCAGGCGATACTGTGTGCTCCACGAGTCCCAGGTCCCCAGATTGGCCCGGGCGATCAGTTCCTTGAAATAGTCCACGATCAGTCGCGGAATGGATCCGTCATCAGGATCGTGTCCTCGCGTTCGGGGCTGGTGCTGAGCAGCGCCACCGGGCAGCGGACCAGTTCCTCGACCCTGCGCACGTATTTGATGCAAGTCGCCGGCAGCTCGGCGAAGGAGCGCGCGCCGCGCGTGCTCTCGCCCCAGCCTTCGAAGGTTTCCCACACCGGCCTGAGCTTGGCCTGCGCCCCCATCGTGAAGGGGAAGCGCTCGATCTTCTTGCCGTCGAGCTCGTAGGCGACGCAGACCTTGATCTCCGTCAGGCCGTCGAGCACGTCGAGCTTGGTCAGCGCGATGCCGTCGATGCCGTTCAGCTTCACCGCCTGGCGCACCATCACCGCGTCGAACCAGCCGCAGCGCCGCGGCCGTCCGGTGTTGGTGCCGAACTCGTTGCCGCGCGTGCCCAGGAGCTGGCCGATCTCATCGGTCAGCTCGGTCGGGAAGGGGCCGTCGCCGACCCGTGTGGTGTAGGCCTTGGCGATGCCCAGCACGTAGCCCACGGCGCCGTTGCCCATGCCGCTGCCGATCATGGCCTGCGCCGCCACGGTGTTCGACGAGGTGACGAACGGATAGGTGCCATGGTCGATGTCGAGCATGGTGGCCTGCGCGCCCTCGAACAGGATGCGCTTGCCGGCGGCGCGCAGCCCGTCGAGCCGTTCCCACACATCCTCGGCAAAGGGCAGGATCTTGGGCGCCAGCTCGAGCAGGTCGGCCGTGAGCGTGGCGGCATCGATCAGCGGTTTGCCGAGCCCGGTGCGCAGCGGATTGTGGTGCGCCAGAAGCGTGTTCACCTTCTTGGCGAGATAGTCGGGCTCGGCGAGATCGCCGACCCGGATGGCCCGGCGGCCGACCTTGTCCTCGTAGGCCGGGCCGATGCCGCGCCGCGTGGTGCCGATCTTGATGGTTCCCGGCGCATCCTCGCGCCAGCCGTCGAGGTCGCGGTGCAGCGGCAGGATCAGCACGGCGTGGTTGGCGATCTTGAGGTTGTCGGGCGTCACCGACACGCCCTGGCCCGAGACCTTCTGGACCTCCTCGAGGAAGTGCCAGGGGTCGACCACGACGCCGTTGCCGATGATCGAAAGCTTGCCCTGGCGGACCACGCCGGAGGGCAGCAGGGCCAGCCGGTAGGTCTGGTTGCCGATCACCAGGGTATGGCCGGCATTGTGACCGCCCTGGAAGCGCACCACGACCTCGGCGCGCTCGCTCAGCCAGTCCACGATCTTGCCCTTGCCCTCGTCGCCCCATTGGGCGCCGATCACTGCCACATTGGCCATTGCCTTGCCCTAATGCCTTGTGTCCACGCACGAAAACGCCTCCCCGGCGTGGGTCCGGAGAGGCGTGAGTTTGGATAGCACGCTGAGAGAGGCGGGCGAAGGAAAAACCATCCCCCGCGCCGCGCCACAATTATTTCAAAAACAACTCGATCGATATGTGCGTTTAGCCACAGAGCGGGCGGTCGAATTCGCGTCTGATGCCCCTGTGGGTGGCAGGGAAGTGTGGATTTCAGAGGAGGGAGAAATGGCTAACGCAACGAGTTTCGCGGTCGAACAGAAGCCCCGTAAACGGCGCCTTTCAACGAAGCAGAAGGCTTCCAGCCTGTTCCATCTGTGGCACAGCATCCAGGACATGAAGGCGGAAGCCGAAGACATGAAGGACGGCGAGCTCGTCCTGCTGATGGGCATGGTCGAGCTGCTCGTCGAGGAGCGGACCGCCGGCCTCAGCCGGGCGCACGGCTCGGCGCTTTCCGCGGCCGATACGGCCCGGCCGAACTAGGCCCAAAACCGAAGGGAAGCCGGCTGCCTAGAGCGGCACGGCTTCCTTGTCGATCAGAGCGTGGCTGCAGCGCAGCCGCTTCGCCTCGATGCGCGGCTCGGCAGATGCCGTCACGCCGCGCACCACGGCATAGCCTTTGGCCTGCCAGGGGGCGGCCTCGCTCCACGGTGTTCCGGGCGGCAGAAAGAGTCTCGGCCGCTCGGGCGCCGTGTCCGACGCTGACAGGACGGCGTCCATATAGAGCGTGAACCCGGTTGCGGGCTCGCTCACCCCATCCTCGGGATAGCCCGCGGAATAGCGGCCGCCGCGCGCCAGCTCCTCGCGGCCCTTCAAGCCGAACACCGAGAACGATACCCCGGTCTGGTATTCGAGGCCGCGATACTCGACGGGATCGAGCGTCATCGGCAGATCCTCGTCGGCGGCGCGCACCAGCGTCACGACCTCGGCGAGCCGCGCCGCCTCCGCCGCCGCGGCGGCGGGCAGCTTGAGCGCGGTCAGCCGGGCGATGCCGGGCTCGGCCGGGCCGGCCGCGCGCAGCAGGCCGACCAGCATGTCGGCCGCCTTCTTGCTGTCGCCGAGCGCCTTGGCGATGCCGCCCTCGTCCTTGCGGTCGAGCGCCCGGCGGACGCGGCGCAGCGTCTCGGCCGACAGCTTCAGCCCGGCGGCGACGGCCGCCACCAGGGTCGGCAGGTTGAGATCGACCGTGAGGTCGGCGACGCCGATGGCGCGCAAGGCGTCGACCGCCAGCAGCACGGCCTCGGCATCGGCGTCGGCCGAATCCACGCCGATCAGCTCGCTGCCGACCTGGGCGAACTGGCGTTCGGGCTTGAGCGCCGTGCCGCGCACGCGGATGACGTTGCCGCCGTAGGAAAGGCGCAGCGGCCGCGGCTCGTGCTTGAGCCGGGTCACGGCGATGCGCGCGACCTGCACGGTCATGTCGGGCCGCACGCCCATCATGCGCTGCGAGACCGGATCCATGAGGCGGAAGGTCTGCGGCGCCAGCGCGGCACCCGGGCCGCCCAGCAGCGATTCCTCGAACTCGACCAGCGGCGGCTTCACCCGCTCGTAGCCGAAGGCGGCGAAGCGCTCGATGGCGATGCCGATGGCGCCTGCCTCGCGCGCCGCGTCGGGCGGCAGCAGGTCGCCCAGCCCGGCCGGCAGCAGGCCGCGATGGTTGTTGTCATTGGACGTCATGGTGCCGCTTGATAGCCCATTGGGGCCGAGAATGGGAGCGCCAGTGGTTGCCGCCCCCTAGCCGTGGTGAGAAACACCGGCTAATGCTCGCGGCCATGGACCCCGCCAACCGCCCGGCGCTTTCCGTGGTGGCCCCTTGCTACGACGAGCAGGAAGCCCTGCCCGAGTTCCTGCGCCGCGTCGGCGCGGTGCTGGACGGCCTCGGCGGCGCCAGCGAGATCGTGCTGGTCGATGACGGCTCGCGCGACCGCACCTGGGAGGTCATGACCGAGGCGGCGGCCCGCGACCCGCGCATCGTCGCGGTGCAGCTGATGCGCAACCACGGCCACCAGCTGGCGCTCACCGCCGGCCTCACGGTGTGCCGCGGCGAGCGCATCCTGATCATCGACGCCGACCTGCAGGATCCGCCCGAGCTGCTGCCCGACATGATGGCGCTGATCGACCGGGGCGCCGACGTGGTCTACGGCCAGCGTCGCCAGCGCGACGGCGAGAGCCTGTTCAAGCGCGCGTCGGCCGCCGCCTTCTATCGCCTGATCGGCCGCATGACCGATGTCGAGATCCCGCTCGATGCCGGCGACTTTCGCCTCATCACGCGCCGCGTGCTCGATCTGCTGATCGCCATGCCCGAGCGCCACCGCTTCATCCGCGGCATGGTGGCGTGGATCGGTGGCAAGCAGGTGCCGCTGGTCTACGATCGCCAGGCGCGGATCGCGGGCGAGAGCAAGTATCCGCTGGCCAAGATGGTGCGCTTCGCCGCCGACGCCATCACCGCCTTCTCGGTGGTGCCGCTGATGGCCTCGATGACCATCGGCTGGGTGATGGCGGCGGTCGGCTTCGCCTTCTTCGTCTATTCGATCGTCGGCTGGCTGATGGGCGCCAATCTGCCCGGCTGGACGTCGCTGATGGCCGCGGTCGGCCTTCTGGGCGGCATGCAGTTCCTGATGCTGGGCATCATCGGCGCCTATCTCGGCCGGCTCTACGACCAGAGCAAGGGCCGGCCGCTGTTCATGATCCGCAACATCGTCGGCGGCCCGAAATGAAGCCGGCCGGGTTCGACCCGCCAGAATTTGACCGGCCTGAATTCGATCGGCACGCCGCGCAGTACGACGGCGGTCTCGACAATCCCGTCAAGCGCCTGATGGGCTCCTCGGCCGACCAGTTCATCGCCGTGAAGGCGCGCTGGCTGTTGCGCCGCGAGCCTCGCTTGACGGTCGGCGGCCTGGCCGTGCTCGACTATGGCTGCGGCGCGGGCGACCTCATGCGCGTGCTGGCGGTCTTGGGCGCGCGCGCGGCCTTCACCGGCTGCGACGTCTCGACCGGCATGCTGGCCGAGGTCGGCAAGCGCTGGCCGGCAGCTTTCGGTCCCGCGCCGGCGCTGGCCGTCCAGGACGGTGCGCGCACGCCCCTGGCCGACGGGCAATTCGACATCGTCACCATCAGCGCCGTGCTGCACCACGTGCCGCCGGCCGAGCGCCAGGCCGTCTACCGCGAGCTCGGCCGCGTCCTGAAGCCGGGCGGGCGGATCTACGTCTTCGAGCACAATCCGCGCAACCCGCTGGTACGCTACGTCATCGCCCGCACGCCGATCGACGAGAACGCCATCCTGCTCGACGAGAAGGAGGTGCGGCACGGGCTGCTCGATTCGGCGCGCTACGACATCGCCTCGAACTACCTGATGTTCATGCCGCCGGGCATCACTTTCCTGCGCGGGATCGATCGCCTGCTGGCGTGGCTGCCGCTGGGGGCGCAATATGTAGTGGCGGCGCGCAAGGGCGCGTGAACGTGAAAAGGGGATGGCCATGGACCGACAGACCTTCGAAGCCGGCCTGAAGCGCGACGGCTATGAAATCCTCACCAACACCACGCCGGGCGTGAAGGTGAACCCCGAGCACAGCCATCCCTACGATGTCCGGGCGATGGTGCTGAAGGGCGCGATCACCATCACCTCGGCCAGCGAAGCCAAGACCTACAAGCCCGGCGACAGCTGGGATCTGGCGCGCGGCTGCCTGCATTCGGAGAGCTACGGGCCGGAAGGCGCCGTGGTCCTGTTCGGCCGCAAGAGCTAGCGGGGCGCACGCCGCTCCAGCAATGAGGACGGTGCGAACGCCTGCCTGGCAGCTCCTGCTGGCGTTCGTCCTGTCGCTGATCGTGCTCTGCGGCCTGATCGCCTGGCTGCAGAACGTCCACATCATCACCGCCAACGGGATGTACAAGAGCATCCAGGCCGAGCCGTGGATCGCCGACCCGGCGCATGCCCGGCTCGATCCGTCGAACTATCTCTATTTCCCGCTCTACGGCGCGCTTGCCCGCGTCCTCGACGCGCTCGGCATCCTGCGCGGCGTGCCGTGGAAGCAGTTCGCCTACCTCAACGCCTTCTGGGCGAGCCTTTCGGTCGTCTTCGTCTACGCCTTCGTCCATCGCGTGACGGCGAGCGCGGCGGCGGCCACGCTGGCGGCCTGCTTCCATTTCGGCTGCGGCTTCTTCCTCCTGCTGGCGGTGATCAGCGAGGACATCATGCCGGGCTACGCCCTGGTGCTGGGCGCGATGGTTCTGGCCGGCCTGTGGTTCGACCGGCCGAGCCACCGCCGCGTCGCGCTGGTTGGAGCGCTCTTCACCCTGGGCTGGCTGATCGAATGGCGGCTGATGTTCCCGACCTTGCCGGCGCTGATCCTGGCGCTGGCGCTGTCGGAGGGGCGGCCGGCGCGGCGGCTGGCGCTGATCGGCACGCTGATCGCCTCGATCCTGGCCGTGTCCGGGATCGTGCAGCTCCTGTGGGAAGGCCACAACGGCGCGATGGGCCTGCACGACCTCCTGTGGACCGGCAAGGGCGTCACCACCGGCTGGGCCGGCCTCTCCGCGGACAAGGCCTGGATGATGCTCTCGGGCATCGGCAACTATTTCCTGATCGTGGGCGGCTGGGTCGATCCGCTGTCGGCCAAGCGCGCGGCTGTGCCGCTCATCGTGTCGGTGCTGCTGCAGGCCGCGATCTTCGTCGCCAGCGTCGTCGTGCTGTGGCCGCGACGCGCCGACCGGCGGCTGCGCGCCATCGCGATCGTCTTCCTGGGCACGCTGGGGGCGGGGCAGGTGCTGAACCTCTATGCGCAGCCGCAAGACCCGCAGATGCAGATCAACGTCATGCCGTGGCTGACGGTCGCCTGGGGCCTGCTGCTGGGCGCGCTCGTCGGCCGGTCGCGCGCGACGACGACGATCCTCGCCGTGCTGTCGCTTGTGCCGCTCGCCTGGAACGTCGGCCAGCTCGCGCAGCTTCCGCGGCGGCGACCGTGCTGCCGTGGCGGCCGTCGCCGCGCTCGAGCAGCGCTTCCCGCCGGCTTCCACGGTGTTCGTCTATTGGGGCTTCGAGCCGATCACCATGTGGCAGTACGCGCTGTGGAGCCGCACCTGGGACTGGGACGGCGCCGTCACCATCGCGCCCGCGCCCTCGACCGATCCGAAGTTCAAATGGATCGCGATCGACGCCGGCGCGATCCGCCATCCCGACTGGACGGCCGAGCAGCACGCCGCAGTCGATCAAGCACGACATCGACCAGGCGCTCGACCGCGGCTACCGGGTCGTCGATCTCCGACGTCTGGACCTGGAGCGAGGCCGAGCTGGCGGGCCAGCTCGGCGGCCTGTCGGCGGCCGGCCGGGCGTCGGCCATCCATCGGATGCTGCACGACAATTACGACGGCGACAGCCGGCTGTTCAGCGATGCCTACGGCCGGCGCCTACTACGAGCTGCGGCGAAATCGCTGCATGCGCATTGACGCGGCGCCACGGCCGCTCCGTATAGCGGCGGCGGGCCACGCTCCCCCACCGGAGTGCAGCTCTTCTGTAAGGGAGAGGTTATGATGAAGCCGAACATGCGTCCGGCGCGTCCCGATTTTTCATCCGGACCCTGCGCCAAGCGTCCGGGATGGACGCCCGAAGTCCTCTCAGACGCCGCCATCGGGCGGTCCCACCGATCCAAGCTCGGCAAGAAGAAGATCGTCGAGGCGGTCGATCGCACGCGCGCCCTGCTGGGCATTCCGGCCGACTATCGCATCGGCATCGTGCCGGCGTCGGACACCGGCGCGGTCGAGATGGCGCTGTGGTCGCTGCTGGGCGCCCGGCCGGTCGACATGCTGACCTGGGAAAGCTTCGGCGAGGGCTGGGTCACCGACGTGGCCAAGCAGCTCAAGCTCAAGGACGCGCGCATGCTCAAGGCGCCCTACGGCCAGATCGCCGATCTCAAGCAGGTCGACTGGACGCACGACGTCGTCTTCACCTGGAACGGCACGACCTCGGGCGTGAAGGTGCCGAACGGCGACTGGATCGCCGCCGACCGCGAAGGGCTCGCGATCTGCGACGCCACCTCGGCCGTCTTCGCCATGGACCTGCCGTGGCCCAAGCTCGATGTCGTGACCTGGTCGTGGCAGAAGGTGATGGGCGGCGAGGGCGCGCACGGCATGCTCGTGCTCTCGCCGCGCGCGATCGAGCGGCTGGAGAGCTACACGCCGGCCTGGCCGCTGCCCAAGATCTTCCGCCTGACCTCGGGCGGAAAGTTCTCCGAGGCGATCTTCAAGGGCGACACGATCAACACGCCGTCGCTGCTCTGCGTCGAGGACGCGATCGACGGCCTGCGCTGGGGCGAGAGCGTCGGCGGCCTGAAGGGCGCTGATGGCGCGCTCCGAAAGCAATCTCGCCGTGCTCGAGAAATTCGTCGCCGAGCGCAAGTGGATCGCCTTTCTCGCCGCCGACAAGGCGGTGCGCTCCAACACCTCGGTGTGCCTCAACATCACCGCGCCGTGGTTCACCGCGTTGCCGGCCGACAAGCAGGCAGCGGCGGCCAAGAAGATGGCCGACCTGCTGGAGACCGAGAAGGCGGGCTACGACCTCGGCTCCTATCGCGACGCCCCGCCCGGCCTGCGCATCTGGTGCGGCGCCACGGTCGAAAAGACCGACCTCGAAGCCCTGCTGCCGTGGCTCGACTGGGCCTACGGCGAGATCGAGCGCGAGTTCGGCGCGAAGGCAGCCTGAGGAGTTCTCCAGTCATGGCAAAACCAAAAGTGCTCATCTCCGATGAGCTCTCGCCGCGCGCCGTCGAGATCTTTTCCGAGCGCGGCTGCGACGTCGACTTCAAGCCCGGCCTGAAGCCGGCCGAGCTGCGCGCCATCGTCGGCAACTACGAAGGCCTGGCCATCCGCTCGGCGACCAAGGTCACCGCCGAGGTGCTGGCCGAAGCCAAGAAGCTCAAGGTCGTCGGCCGCGCCGGCATCGGCGTCGACAATGTCGACATCAAGTCGGCCACCGCGCACGGCGTCGTGGTCATGAACACGCCGTTCGGCAACGCCATCACCACGGCCGAGCACGCCATCGCCCTGATGTTCGCCGTGGCCCGCCAGATCCCGGAGGCCAACGCCTCGACCCAGGCCGGCAAGTGGGAGAAGAACCGCTTCATGGGCACCGAGCTCAGCTTCAAGACGCTGGGCCTGATCGGCTGCGGCAATATCGGCTCGATCGTGGCCGAGCGCGCCATCGGCCTCAAGATGCGCGTGGTGGCCTACGATCCGTTCCTGTCGGACCAGCGCGCCCAGGAGCTCGGGGTCGAGAAGGCGACGCTCGACCAGGTGCTGGCCCGCGCCGATTTCATCACCGTGCACACGCCGCTCACCGAGCAGACCAAGAACATCCTCTCGCGCGCCAACCTGATGAAGACCAAGAAGGGCGTGCGCATCATCAACTGCGCGCGCGGCGGCCTGGTCGACGAGCTGGCGGTGCGCGACCTCCTGGTCTCGGGCCACATCGCCGGCGCCGGCTTCGACGTCTTCACCGAGGAGCCGGCCAAGACCAACGTCCTGTTCGGCGCGCCCAACCTCGTCAGCACGCCGCATCTCGGCGCCGCCACCGTGGAGGCGCAGGAGAACGTGGCGCTGCAGGTCGCCGAGCAGATGGCCGACTACCTGCTGACCGGCGCCGTCGTGAACTCGCTCAACATGCCCAACGTCTCGGCCGAGGACGCGCCCAAGCTCGCGCCCTATCTCGAGCTCGCCGAGAAGCTCGGCTCGTTCGCGGGCCAGCTCACCGACACCGACATCAAGGCGGTGTCGATCGAGTACGAGGGCCAGGTGGCGGCGCTCAACATCAAGCCGCTCAGCCAGGTCGCGCTGATGGGCGTGCTGCGCCCACAGCTCAATTCGGTGAACATGGTCAATGCGCCGGTGATCGCCCGCGAGCGCGGCATCGAGGTGGCCGAGGTCAAGCACGAGCGCGACAGCGACTACAATTCGATGATCCGCCTCACGGTCACCACCGAGAAGCTTATACCCGCGCGGTCACCGGCACGCTGTTCGGCGGCAAGCATCCGCGCATCGTCGACATCAAGGGCATCGAGATCGAGGCCGAGTTCGCGCCGCACATGCTCTACATCACCAACGACGACAAGCCGGGCTTCATCGGCCGGCTGGGCACCCTGCTGGGCGAGAACAAGGTCAACATCGCCACCTTCCATCTCGGCCGCGACAAGCCCGGCGGCTCGGCCATCGCCCTGGTCCAGGTCGACCAGCCGATCTCGCCCGCGCTCCTGAGCAAGATCGCCGCCGTCGAGGGCGTGGTGCAGGCCAAGGTGCTGGGGTTCTAGCGCTCGTGAAGATCGCGGTCGGATGCCAGCGCGAAGGAAACGGGCTATAGGAAATCCTTCACGCTGACGATTGCGGCAACGAGGACACTCCGTGGCAAGGCCTGGGCACAACAAGAAACGGCGCAGCCGGACCCGGGAGCAGCCGATCGAACGCACGATCGATCCCAGCGACCCGCGCTTCAACACGGCGCTGGCGCGCGGCGTCGCGGTCCTGCGTGCCTTCGAGCTCGACGAGCAATTCCTCGGCAATGCCGACCTCGCCGCGCGCACCGGCGTGCCAAAACCGACCATCTCGCGTCTCACCCATACCTTGACCGAGCTGGGCTATCTCTCCTATCGCGACGACCTCGGCAAATACGAGATCGCGCCCGGCGTGCTGGGCCTTGCCTATCCCTATCTCGCCAACATGCCGGTGCCGGCGATCGCCCGGCCGCTCATGAGCGAGCTCGCCAAGGCGACCGAGACCAATGTCGGGCTGGTGATCCTCGACGGGCTGAGCGCCGTCTATCTCGAGAACGCGCTGGGCGAGCCCAACATGAACCGCCGCCAGCGCGTCGGCTTCCGCATCCCGATCGCCCGCACGGCGACCGGCCGGGCCTGCATTGCCGCGATGAGCCGCGAACAGCGCGACCGCACGCTGGAGCGGCTGCGCGAAGCCCATCCCGACGACTGGGACGTGCTGCGCGAGCAGATCGACGACGCGATTTCGCAGGTCCGCGTGCGCGGCTATTGCATCGCCGCCGGCACCTACGATGCGCTCACCAACATGGTCGGCGTGCCGTTTCCCTACCAGGACGGCCGGCTCATTCTCGCCTTCAACTGCGGCGGCCACGCCAAGGTCCATACGCCGAAGAAGCTCGCGCAGTACGGAACGCGCCTTGTCGAGCTGACGCGCGCCGTCCGCCGCGAACTGGGCTGAATCGGAAAAATGGAACACTATTCCGGATTGTTGACAGGTCGCGCGACGGACCCTTAGTCTCGTCTTCAATCGGTTGCCGTGAAGCGCAGGGAGCGCTTCCGACCTGCGGGAAGGACAGCGGCGCCGAACGGGTCCAAAGGAACAGCAGTCCGCTCGCCGTGTATCGTTCAGCGCCAGCCCTCACTCTTTCCAGGCAGCCCGGGCCAAGGCCCGACCGCCTTCCTCACGATGCGCTCCGATCGTCGTCGGATTTAAGCGATGTCCCCGCCCGGCCAACGCCCGGAGGAAGCCATGGAAGAGCGCGCCGACACGCCGCACATCGTCATTTCCCACGTGACGAAGCGCTACAGCACGGCGCAGCGCGGCGAGCTCCTGGCGCTGCGCGACGTCTCGTTCGAAGCCGGTAGAGGCGAATTCGTCAGCATTGTCGGGCCGAGCGGCTGCGGCAAGTCCACCCTGCTTTACATCGTCGCCGGCCTGCTCGAGGCAAGCGCCGGCTCGGTCACCGTCGACGGCAAGCCGATCGATGGCCCGTCGCCCGATCGTGGCGTCGTGCTGCAGAATTTCAGCATCTTCCCGTGGCGCCGCGTCGCCGACAACGTCGTCTACGGGCCGCAGATGCGCGGCGTGCCCAAGGCGGAGCGTCGCCGCCTGGCGCGCAAGTATCTCGAGCTCGTCGGGCTCGACGACTTTGCCGACTACTACCCGCGCGAGCTCTCCGGCGGCATGAAGCAGCGCGTCGCCATCGCCCAGATGCTCGCCTGCAATCCCAGCACTTTCCTGATGGACGAGCCTTTCGGCGCGCTCGACGCGCTGACGCGCGAGGTCCTGCAGGACCAGCTCCTGCAGCTCTGGGAGCGCGACCGCAAGACGGTGCTCTTCGTCACCCACAGCATCGACGAGGCCGTGCTGCTGTCCGACCGCGTCGTGATCATGGGGACCAAGCCCGGCCGGGTGAAGCAGATCGTCCCGATCAACCTGCCGCGCCCGCGGCAGCTCGCCGAGATCCGGGCGCATCCCGATTTCAGCACGTTGCGCAATTTCATCTGGGCCTCGATCCGCGAAGAATCGCTGGAGGCCGCGTGATGAAACCGCAAGGCACCACCGAACTGGCCGGCGGCATCGCGCCCACCGAGGCGCGGCCGTTCTCGCCGGTCCTGATGCGCGCCATCCGCGCCGTCCTGCGCTACTATCCGGTCGTGCTGATCTTCGTGCTGTGGGAGATCTGCTCGCGGCTCGGGCTGCTCGACCCGATCTTCGTGCCGGCGCTCTCCGAGGTGCTGAAGACGCTCTACGAGGAGCTGTTCGTCACCCACGAGCTGCTGGTCCATATGGGCTTCAGCTTCGCCCGCGCCGGGATCGGCTTCGCCCTGGCCGCGACCGTCGGCATCACGGTCGGCCTCCTGATGGGCCGCTTCCGCCCGGTCGAGAATTTCGTCGATCCGCTGATCTCGGCGCTCTTCCCGACGCCCAAGCTCGCCATCTTTCCCCTGATGATGGTGTTCCTGGGCATCGGCGATGCCTCGAAGATCGCGCTCATCTTCCTCGGCTGCTTCTTCCCGATCGTGATCAGCACCTACACGGGCGTGAAGAACGTCGACAAGTACTTCATCTGGAACGCCCGCACCAAGGGCGCCAACCACCGCCAGGTGCTGTGGACCGTGGTCTTCCCGGCGGCCATGCCGTTCGTCTTCGCCGGCCTGCGCGTGGCCACCTCGACGGCCTTCCTGCTCATCGTCGCCTCGGAGCTGATCGCGGCCAACGAGGGGCTGGGCTACCTCATCATCTACGCCCAGCGCACCTTCAACCCGACGCTGATGTTCAGCGGCGTGCTGATGGTCGCCTGCATGGGCTTCATCGTCGATCGCCTGCTGCTGGCGCTCGGACGCTGGCTCTTCGCCTGGCAGGACAAGACCGGGTTCTGAACATTGGGGGGATCATGATCCGCGTCATTCTTGCTGCGCTTCTTCTCGCGACCGCCGGCGTCACGGCGGCGCAGGCGCAGACCACCATCAAGTTCGGCTACCAGCCGACCGCGCCCATCGCCACCTTCATCGCCGCGCTGGGAACCGGCGCCTTCGAGAAGGAAGGCCTGAAACTCCAGATCGAGAACGGGTCGGAGACCGCCGTGATGCTGCAGATGGTCGCCGCCGGACAGGTCGATCTCATCGGCGGCGGGATTCCCGCCCTGATGCAGGTCGATTCGCTCGGCGCCAAGCTCAAGGCGGTGGCGACCTTCGAATACACCTTCACCGACGACGACGGCTATTCGGCCGAGGCCGTCTATCTCATCGCGCCCAAGGATCGCAACATCAAGACGCTGGCCGACCTCAAGGGCAAGCGGCTGGCGGTCTCGGGCTTCTCGGCCGCCTGGTACCTGGCGCTGCGCACCGAGGTCAAGACCGCCGGCCTCGATCCCAAGGACGTGACGTTCATCGTCGTGCCGTTCCCGCAGATGGCCGGCGCGCTCTTGAACAAGGAGGTCGACGCCGCCGTCATCACCTCGACCGAGTATGTCCGGACCAGCCAGCGCACCCCCGTCGAGGTGCTGATGAGCGGCACGCAGATCAACCGCATGAAGCTCGACATGACGCAGGTCATCATCGGCCGCGACGACTGGATGCAGAAGAACGAGGACAGCGTCGTCAAGTTCATCAAGGCGCTCTATCAGGCGCGGCAATACATGCAGAAGGACATCGCCGACACCGGCGGCAAGACGCTCAGGGAGATGATCCAGAAACAGACCAAGTTCGACGATTTCCTGAGCGAAAACTATTTCAAGTATCGCGCCGGCTATGTCGGCCGCGAGCTGAAGTTCGTCAATCCGCTCGACATCCCGAAATCGACGGTCGCGCGCTATCACGAGATGCTGACGACGGGCGGGCTGATCTCCGGCAAGGCGCCCGTCGACTACGCCAACATCGTCGACACGCGCTACCTGAAGCGCGCGCTGAAGGAACTGGGCGTCGCCTGGGATCCGGCGAAGGTCGACCCGTGACCGGCTCCCGCAACCTGCAGGCAAGGATCGACGCCCATGGCTAGCATCGTGTTCGGCGCCGGAACCTCGCATACGCCGATGCTCAATGCCGCCGCCGAGGAGTGGCCGCTGTTCGAGCAGCTCGACCGCCAGCGCCCGCATCTTCACAAGGACGGGCGGCGCGCGACCTACGAAGATCTGCTGGCGGTGGCGCCGCCCTCGTTGCGGGCCGAGCTCGCACCGGAAAGGCATGCCTGGCGCCACGGCGAGGCGACGGCGGCGGTGAGCCGGCTGCGCGACGGCCTGGCGGCGGCAAAGCTCGACGCGGTCATCGTCGTCGGCGACGACCAGAAGGAGATCTACCACGAGGCCAACATGCCGAGCGTCCTCGTCTATCGCGGCGAGACGATCCCCAACGTGCCGAACCGGACGCGCAACCTCGGGCCCGATTGGGCAAAGCGGCCGGCCTGGTCGCAGCGCGCGACCGCCCGCTATTACGAGGAGCACGAGACGCGGCATTATCCGGTCGACGCCGGCCTCGCGAACCATCTGATCGGCGCCTTGATCGACCGCGAGTTCGACGTCGCTTCCGCCAATGCCCTGCCCGAGGGCGAAGGGGAGGGGCATGCCTTCGGCTTCGTCCACCAGCGCATCCTGAAGGACGGGACGATCCCGGTCGTGCCGGTCTTCCTCAATACCTACTACCCGCCCAACCAGCCCTCGCCGCGGCGCTGCTACAAGCTCGGCCAGGCGATCCGCGAGGCGGTCGAGAGCTATCCGCAGAAGCAGCGCATCGGCGTCGTGGCGTCGGGCGGGCTCAGCCACTTCACCATCGACGAGGCGCTCGACGGCGAGATCATCCGCGCCCTGCGCGAGAAGGACGCCGACGCGCTGCAGAGCGTGCCGCGCGAGCAGCTCAATTCCGGCAGCTCCGAGATCCGCAACTGGATTTGTGCGGCGGGCGCGCTCGAGCACCTCGATCTCAGCTGGGTGCACTACTACCCGGGCTATCGCACGCCCGCGGGCACGGGCACCGGCCTGTGCTTCGCGAGCTGGTCCTGATGGAAACCAAACAGTGTTTGAAGGAGGCCTGAGATGACGACAGCAGCGGAAGGTGCGGAGCTGACCCGGGTTGGCCCCGGGACGGTGATGGGCGAGCTGATGCGGCAATATTGGATTCCGGCCGCGATGTCGTCGGAGCTGAAGGCCGACGGCGGGCCGCTGCGGCTGCTGCTGCTGGGCGAGAAGCTCATAGGCTTTCGCGATCGCGCGGGCCGCGTCGGGGTGATGGACCATCGCTGCCCGCATCGCTGCGCGTCGCTGTTTCTCGGGCGCAACGAGGGTGACGGGCTGCGCTGCGTCTATCATGGCTGGAAGTTCGACGTCGAAGGCCATTGCGTCGACATGCCGAGCGTGCCGGCGCACCAGGACTTCAAGGAAAAGGTGCACGCCAAGGCCTACCAGGTGATCGAGCGTGCCGGCATCATCTGGGTCTACATGGGTGCCGCCGCCCAGGCGCCGCCGTTTCCCGAGATCGAAGCGGCCCTGCTGCCCGAAAGCGAATTGACGGTCGTCTTCGGCCAACGCTCGTGCAACTTCATGCAGGCGCTCGAGGGCGACATCGACACCTCGCATTTCGGCTTCCTGCATGGCGGCCACGTCGATGCCAACGAGCTGCCGGAGGACAATCTCCTGCGCTACACGGTGCAGAACCGCACCCCTGAATACTACGTGGCGGACTCCGACTGGGGCACGACCTATGCCGCGCACCGCCAGGCGGGCGACGGCAGGACCTACTGGCGGTTCGCCAACTTCCTCATGCCATTCTGGACGCAGACGCCGCAGGGCGAGTTCCCGCACCAGGTCGATATCCGCGCCTGGGTGCCGATGGACGACACGCACACGATGTTCGTCCATCTCTCCTGGAACGGCCGCAAGCGGGCCATCGGCACGGTCAAGAAGGACGGCTCGCTGCTTCCGGGTTTCGGCTTCGGCCATCGCTACCAGCCCAACACGACCGACTGGCATGGCCGCTGGCGTCTGCAGGACGGCGAACAAAACGACTGGGGCATCGATCGCGAGGCCCAGCTCGCCAACACGATCTATACCGGCATCGACAACATCCACATGCAGGACCAGGCGGTGACCGAGAGCATGGGGCCGATCACCGACCATGCCTTCGAGCATCTGGCGCCGTCCGACCAGATGGTCGCCCGTACGCGGCGTCGCCTGCTCCAGGCGGCCCGCGCGCTGCGCGACAAGGGCACGCCGCCGCCCGGCATCGAGCATCCCGAGGTCTTCTACGGCTCGCGCGGCGGCTTCTTCTTCACCCAGCCGCGCAGCGACTGGCGCGACCTCTATGCCGAGCAGCTTCGCGTCGCCGTGCGGCCGGCGGAAAAGAAGCAGGCGGCGGAGTAGGCGCCTTGGCCAACCTGCAGACGCGACACGATCCCGGGATCGTCCGCACCGAAGGCGGCCTGCTTTCGGGCGCGGGCGACGCCATCCGCGTCTACAAGGGCATTCCCTTTGCCGCACCGCCGGTTGGCCCGCGCCGCTGGCGGCCGCCCGAACCGGCCGAACCGTGGGACGGCATCCGGGAGGCGACACGCTTCGGCGCCGATTGCCCGCAGGAACTGCGGCCCGGCTCGCGGGCCGGCCGGATCGACGAGGACTGCCTCACGCTCAACATCTGGACTCCCGCCCGCGCCGCCGACGAGGCGCTGCCGGTGATGGTGTGGTTCTACGGCGGCTCCTTCGTCTTCGGCAGCGCCTCGGACATCCGCTTCGACGGCGAGGCCTTTGCCCGCAAGGGCGTGGTGCTGGTGACCGCCGCCTATCGCGTCGGCCTGTTCGGCTTTCTCGCCCATCCCGGCCTCACCGCCGAATCGCCGCACCACGCCTCGGGCAACTACGGGCTTCTCGACCAGATCGCAGCGCTGGGCTGGGTGCAGCGGAACATCGCTTCCTTCGGCGGCGATCCCAGGCGCGTCACCGCCTTCGGCGTCTCGGCCGGCTCGGCCTCGATCGCCATGCTGCTCACCGCGCCGCTCGCGGCCGGGCTGTTCCAGCGCGCCATTCTCGAAAGCCCGGGCGCCTTCCGTCCGCTGGCGAGTCTCGAGGACGCGGAGCGCGCCGGCACGGCGCTGGGGCCCGACATCGACCGGCTGCGCCGGATGCCGGCCGAAGAGGTCCTGGCAAAGACCGATCTTCTGGTGCCCAAGGTGCGCGGGCTCACGACGCCGCGCGTGCTGCGGCCGATCCGCGACGGCTGGGTGATCCGCGAGGACGAGCGGGAGGCCTTCAAGGCCGGACGGTTTCACGCCATGCCGACCATCGTCGGCGGCAACGCCGACGAAGGCGCCACGCTGACCGCGACCTGGCCGATGCGCACGCCGGGCGATCTGCGCGAACTGGCGGCGGGAAGTTTTCCGCAGGCGAGCGAGCAGGCGATGGCGCTCTATCCCGCCGCGCGCGACGACGAGGTGCGCGGCCGCGTCGCCGAGATGTTCGCCGACACGCAGTTCAACTACGGCGTCTGGCAATTGGCGCGCGCCATGTCGGTCCGCGCGCCGCAGACCTGGCGCTATCTCTTCCTGCGCCGGCGCGCCGGCCGCCTGGACGGGCCGAACCACGGCGAAGAGGTCAGCTACGTCTTCAACACGCTCGGCCTGGCGCTCGCCGGGCAGGAGGCGGTGCCCTTCGATGGCGTGGACGCGAGCGTCGCCGAGGCCATGCAGGCGGCCTGGGTGCGGTTTGCCGCGACAGGCGACCCCAATGGCGGGTCGCTGCCGCCATGGCCGGCCTATCGGCCCGACGACGATCCGCTTCTCGAATTCGACGATGCCATCCGCACGGGCGGCAACTGGCGACGCCGGCAGATGGATTTTCTCGACGGCTACTACGCACGCATGAAGGAGGCCTGAGATGACGACGGCGACGGAAGGCGCGGAACTGACGCGGGTCGGCCCCGGGACGGTCATGGGCGAGTTGATGCGGCAGTATTGGATACCGGCCGCGATGTCGTCGGAACTGAAAGCCAACGGCGCGCCGCTGCGGCTGATGCTGCTGGGCGAGAAACTGATCGGCTTTCGCGACGGCGCGGGCAAGGTCGGCGTGATGGACCATCGCTGTCCGCATCGCTGTGCGTCGCTGTTTCTCGGGCGCAACGAGGGCGACGGGCTGCGCTGCGTCTATCACGGCTGGAAGTTCGACGTCGAAGGCCATTGCGTCGACATGCCGAGCGTGCCGGCGCACCAGGACTTCAAGGACAAGGTCAGCGCCAAGGCCTACCGGGTGACCGAGCGCGCCGGCGTCGTCTGGGTCTACATGGGCGCCGCGGCCGAAGCGCCGCCGTTTCCCGAGCTCGAGACGCTGGTGGTGCCGGACGAGGAGGTCGGCGTTTCCTTCGTCATGCGCTCGTGCAACTTCATGCAGGCGCTCGAAGGCGACATCGACACCTCGCATTTCGGCTTTCTCCATGCCGGCCATGTCGAGCCCGACGACGTGCCGGAGGATCATCCGATCCGCCATACCGTCACGATCCGCGCGCCCGAATACCATGTCAGCGACATGCCCTGGGGCACCACCTACGCCGCCTTTCGCGACGCCGGCGCCGACCGGACCTACTGGCGTTTCGCCAATTTCCTCATGCCGTTCTGGACGCAGCAGCCGCAAGGCGAGTTCGGCGAGCACGTCCATGCGCGGGCCTGGGTGCCGCTCGACGACAACCACACCATGTTCATCTATCTCTGGTGGCACAAGGGCTCGGCCTCGATGGCGCGGCCGCGTCCGCCGCTCCGCGGCGGCAAGGCGATGGGCCGGCCGGACCACGTCTACCAGCCGAACACGACCGACTGGCTCGGCCGCTGGCGGCTGGCCGCCGACGAAGCCAACGACTGGCTGATCGACCGCGACGCGCAGAGCAGCAACACGCTCTATACCGGGATCAACAACATCCATCTGCAGGACCAGGCGGTGACCGAAAGCATGGGACCCGTCACCGACCACGCCTTCGAGCATCTCGGCCCGTCGGACCAGATGATCGCGCGTACCCGCCGGCGCCTGATCCAGGCGGCACGGGCGCTGCGCGACAAGGGCACGCCGCCGCCGGGCATCGCCGACCCCGGCGTGTTCCGGGGCGCGCGCAGCGGCTACTTCATCAGCGGCGAGACGCGCCCCTGGCAGGAGATCTATGCCCGGCAGCTTTCGCAGTCCGTGCGACCCGCCGAGGCGCTGCGCGCGGCCGAATAGGCGCGCGCGTCGATGACGCTCGACAAGCCGGTCGCCCTGCGGCTGACGGCGATAACCTACGCGGCCGAGCAGGTGCATCTCTACGAGTTCCGCCCGGTGTCGGGGACAACCGTTCCAGCCTTCACCGCCGGCGCCCATGTCGACCTGCATTTGCCGAACGGCCTCGTCCGGCAATATTCGATCGCCAACGCCCAGGACGAGCGCCATCGCTACGTGCTCGGCGTCAAGCGCGACGCGGCGGGCCGTGGCGGCTCGCGTTTCCTGCATGACGAGCTGCGCGTCGGCACGGTCCTCGAGGTCGGCGGACCGCGCAACAATTTTCCCCTCGTCGAGGCGGCGTCACATTCCGTGCTGATCGCCGGCGGGATCGGCGTCACGCCGATCGTCTCGATGATCGCCCGCCTGCGATCGCTCGGGCGTCCCTGGGAGCTCCACTACGCGGTTCGGCGGCGAGGTGAGGCCGCCTTCCTCGACGAGCTTTTGGCCGGTGACGGACATGTCCGTCTTCATGTCGATGAGGAGCAGGGCGGCGTGCTCGATGTTGCGCGCATCGTTGGCACGGCGCCGGAGCAGGCGCATCTCTATTGCTGTGGCCCGACACCCATGCTCGAGGCGTTCACGGCCGCCACCTCGTCGCGGCCTGCCGAGCGCGTACATCTCGAATATTTCTCCTCTTCCATCGCGCCCGCCGTCGAGAGCGGCTTCATCGTCGAGCTTGCCCGCTCGAAGCTCCGGATCGAGATTCCGCCCGGCCAGACGATCCTCGATACGCTGCGCGCCCGCGGCCTCAAGGTACAGTCCTCCTGCGAGCAGGGGATCTGCGGCTCCTGCGAAACCCGGGTGCTCGCCGGCGAACCGGACCATCGCGACCTGCTGCTCTCCGACGCGGAGAAAGCCACGAACGAGGTCATGATGATCTGCTGTTCCGGCTCCCGGTCGGCCGTCCTCGTGCTCGATCTCTGAACGGGTCCGCGAATCGGGAGGGTTGCCGAGCGGGCAGGGTGTCATGCCCGTTTCCGCTCGCTCCGGGGAACCAGCTCGGCTTCGAAGATCGTCGCGACCCGGTCGTAGCTCTGCCGTACGCCATCCGTCATGCCCGACTTCAGCACTCCGTCGCGGCCTTCGGTCGATTCGTATCGCATGGTGGTCGTTACTTCCGTCTCGCCATCCTGCTCGACGAAGGTGATGGTGATCACGGCCTCGCCCGGATACCACGCCTGGTCGAAGCGCTCGGTGGCGACGAAGCGTTCAGGGGCGGCGACTTCGAGGAAGGTGCCGCCCGCGCCCATCTCCTGGCCCTGGCTGGTACGCCAGACATAGCGATAGGCGCCGCCCACCCGCAGATCGACCTCGCAGATCGGCAAGGTCATGCCCGGTGGTCCGGTCATCCAGCGCTTCAGCAGCTCGGGCTTGGTCCAGGCCTCGAACACCATCGCGCGCGGCGCGCCGAAGCGGCGGGTCATGGTGATCTCACGATCGCCCTTGGCGGCGACCATCAGGGTTCCGGCATAGCTCATCGCTTGGCTCCTCTTGCTTTGCGCTTGGATATCGGATGTGGCCGCTCTTCGGCTTTCATCTCCTCGAGGAGATCATCAAGCCGGGCGAAGTTCGCCTCCCAGATCTTGCGATAGCGCTCCAGCCACTCGTTGGCGTCGGCCAGGGGTTTCGCTGAGAGGCGGCAGGGACGGCGCTGCGCGTCGCGGCCGCGCGAGATCAGGCCGGCGCCCTCCAGCACTTTCAGGTGCTTGGAGATCGCGGGCTGGCTCATGTCGAAGGGACGCGCGAGTTCGTTGACCGACGCCTCACCCGTTATCAACCGCGCCAGGATCGCCCGTCGGGTCGGGTCGGCAAGAGCCGCGAAGGTGGCGTCGAGGCGGGCAGAAGGTGTCATTAAATAACCAAATGGTTCTAGAACAATTCGGTTATGGACGATGGAAAGTGGAACGTCAAGCCCTCAGCGTGTCAGGCGCGTGGTATTGTCCGGGGGCAAACATGTGCGATCCCATTGCAGATATCTTGAATGCTCATCCGGAGACCTGATGACAGTTTCGGACCTTCGAGCGCTTCGGTCAGCATGAGAAAAGCTCCCTCGCCACGACCGCGACGATGACGCTACCGTCGAACCGAACAGATAACGACCAGGAGCCTTTCGCCCATGCCCCGTGTCAGTGAAATCGAAGAAGATGGCGGCGATCCGACGCTCGCCGCGACGTTCGCGAAAGAGCGCGAGGTCTTCGGCGATCTGCTCAATCCCACCAAGGTGATGGCGCATTGTCCGCCGATCCTGCGCGCCGCCAAGCTTCTGGGCGCGTCGATCGCGCAGTCGGGGCTGCTGCCCCAGGAACTGCCGCCGCTGATCTATCTCCGCGTGGCGTCGATCAACGGCTGCCCGTTTTGAATTGACATCAATTCCGTCCGTGTGACGGAGAGCGAAGGCGGCCTCGACAAGGTCGCGGAGGTCCTGAACTGGCAGGAGAGCAAGCTGTTCAGCCCGGCCGAGCGGGCAGCGCTCGAATATGCCGAGCGCATCACCTACACCGACCGGCAGGTCGACGACGCCTTGTTCGCCGAGCTCAAGAAGCACTTCACCGAAGCCCAGATCGTCGAGTTGACGGCGGCCATCGCGCTGGAGAATTTCCGCAGCAAGTTCAACCCGACCCTGGGCGTCGAGGCCCAGGGCTTCTGCATGGTGCCGACGGCCGCTACCGCTCGAAAATGAGACAGGTCGTCGTGCCGTGCGCGAGGAGGCGGCCCGTCCGGTCGGTCAGGCGCCCTTCGGCGGTGCCGATGCGGCGGCCGACGTTGATCACGATCCCTTCGGCCTTGATTTCGCCGGTGTCGGGCGTGATTGGGCGCACCAGCGAGATCTTGAATTCGAGCGTCGTCGAGCCGAAGCCCTTGTCGGTCGCCGACCAGATCGCAAGGCCCATGCAGCTGTCGAGCAGCGTTGCCGCCAAGCCGCCATGCACGGTGCCCGCCGGATTGAGTTGGTCGCCGGTGGGAGAAGCGGTGACGACGACCCTGCCCGAAGAGGCTTCGACGACGTCGTAGCCCAGGGTCCGCGCCATGCTGTTGAGCGGCAGCGCGCCGCTCGCCAGGCCTTGCACGAACTCGAGGCCGCTCAAGGCAGTTTGCTCGGCAACGCTCACCACGCCGTAGCGCTTCGGCACTGAAGTCTCGTTCATCCGCCTTGTTTAACCCGTGTTGACGGGTCGTGCTGGCGGAAAATGGACCTGATCATTCCATATCGATCTTGAGCGCCTTCAGCTTCTTGCCCCAGAAGGCGTGCTCGTCGGCAACGAACTTGGCGAATTCGGCGCGCGTGCGGTCGGGCGGCAGCTCCAGCCCGTCCTTGGCCAGCGCCTCCTCCCACTTGGGCTCCTTCATCGCCTGCTTGGTGTTCTTCTCGATCTTGTCGAGCGTGGCGTCGGGCGTCTTGGCCGGCGCGAACAGGCCATGCCAGCCGTTCACCACCACGTCGATGCCCTGTTCCTTGAGCGTCGGCACATCGGGCAGCGACTTGATGCGCTTGTCGCCGGTGACGGCCAGCGCCCGGAGGTTGCCCGCCTTGATCTGGGTGACGGCGGGCGGCAGCGAGGAGAAATTCATGGTGATCTGCCCGCTGATCACGTCGGCCAGCGCCGGGCCGGTGCCCTTGTAGGGCACGTGGGTGAGCTGGATGCCGGCCGCCTCGGCGAACAGCGCGCCCGCCAGGTGGTTGTTGCCGCCCACGCCGGACGACGAGAAAGTGAGCTTTTCCGGATCCTTCTTGGCCAGCGCCACCAGCTCGGCTGCGTTGTTGGCGGCAACCTTGGGATTGATCGCCAGCACGTACTGGTAGGACGTCGTCTGGCAGATCGGCGCCAGCGAGGCGATGGTGTCGATCATGCCCTTCTGGACCCACGGGTTGATCACCACGTTGGTGCCCACGGCATAGAACAGCGTCTGGCCGTCCGGCTTGGCGCTGGCCACGGCGCGCACGCCGATCGAGCCGGTGGCGCCGCCTTTGTTGTCGACCACGATCTGCTGGCCGATGATCGGCGACATGAGCTGCCCCAGCTCGCGCGCATTGATGTCGGCGCCGCCGCCCGCGGCGTAGCCGACGACGAAGGTCACTGGCCCGGTCGGCCAGGTCGACTGGGCGCGCAGGGCGGACGGCAGGAAGAGGGCGGTCGAGCCGAGCGCGAAAGCGTGGCGGCGGGTAATTCTGATCATTGCTTTCTCCTTCATCCGGACCGCGGGCCTCCAGGCCCGCTCATGAATCATGATGCGGGCCTGGAGGCCCTCAGGCGCATGTGAATGCGCCGAGTCCGGCAAAACTAGTTCTTCCCTGAAACGTAACGGCCGGCCGAGTCACCAGCCAGCTTGCCCAGCACGGCGCCGGACACCAGACCCGTGCCGCCGGGGTAGTTGTGATAGAACAGGCCGCCCACCAGCTCGCCGGCCGCGAACAGGCCGGGAATCGTGCTGCCGTCGGTGCTCTCGACCTCGCCCTCGTTGGTGATCTTGAGCCCGCCGAAGGTGAAGGTGAGGCCGCAGGTCACGGCATAGGCCTCGAACGGCGGCTCGTCGATCTTGTTTGCCCAGTTGCTCTTCGGCACGGCGAGCCCGCGCACGCCGCGGCCGTCCTTGACCGCGGGATTGAACGGCACGTCGGTCATCACCGCCGCGTTCCATTCCTTGATGGTCTTGAGGAACTGCTGCTCGTCGACGCCTTCCAGCTTCTTGGCCAGCTCCTCGATCGTGTCGGCGCGCACCTTGGTCATGCGCTTGATGCGGTACTCGTCGCGCAGCTTGTCCAAAACCTTGGAATCGAAGATCTGCCAGGCGAATTGCTGCGGCTGGGCCAGGATCACCGCGCCGTACTTGGCATAGGTGTAGTTGCGGAAGTCGGCGCCCTCGTCGACGAAGCGCACGCCGTTGGCGTTGACCATGATGCCGAGCGGGTAGGAGTGCTTCTGGAAATTGTCGCCGACCTCGAGGTCGCCGAATTCGGGCGCGTTCATGTCCCAGCCGACGGCGTGGCCGCCCGACCAGTTGCCGTGCGCCTTGGCGCCGATCGCCAGCGCCATGTTGATGCCGGCGCCGGTGTTGAAGCGCGTGCCGCGCACCTTGGCGAGGTCCCAGGTCGGCCCGAGATAGCGCGTCCGCATCTCGGCGTTGCTCTCGAAGCCGCCGCACGCCAGCACCACCGCCTTGGCGCCGATCCGGACCTTGCGGCCCTTGTGGCGGGCGACGACACCGCGCACCACGCCGTCCTCCTCGATCAGCGACACCGCGGCCGTCGCATAGTGGATCGGGATGCCGGCCTTCACCGCGGCCTTGTGCTCGAGATCGACCAGGCCGGGGCCGCCGCCCCATGCCTCGACGGCGAGGCCACCCCAGAATTTGTACTTGCCGTTCACCTTGAAGGCCTGCCGGCCGTAGCTCGGCTGGAAGCGCACGCCCTTGGTGCGCATCCATTTCAGGGTCTCGAAGCTGCGGCCGATCAGGATGTCGGTCAGCTCGGGGTCGCAGCGATAGTTGGTCACCCGGCCCATGTCGTCGAGGAACTGGTCGGCCGTGTAGCTGCCGAAATCGACATCGCGCTTCTCGTCCGGGGTGAGGTCGTAGAGCTGGACCAGGTCGTCGACGCCGTGGAAGACCACCCGCATGGCGCCCGCCGTATAGGTGCTGTTGCCGCCGCGTTCCTCCTCGGGGGCAGCCTCCAGCATGGCCACCGAGGCGCCTTTTTCCCGCGCCGCCAGGGCCGCACAGGCCGCCGCGTTGCCCGCGCCCACCACCAGGACATCGACCTGAAAATCGTCCACGTTCCACTCCTCGATTTCGGCATCAAGTTTGCGTTAGAATACCGTTATGGGTGATCGTTTCGACCGTCTAGGGGTCCGGCATGCCAATGTCGAGGCCCTGCTGCGCAGGCCAGGCATCGGCCACAATAATGGGCCGACTTTCGACATGTCCTGGGAGGCCTGGGTATGGCGCCGCGCCGCCGCCAAGGCCTGGAAGGCGCCCAAGCCCGAAGTCGCGATGATGCGGCTGAAGCGGGCCGAACGGCTGGGCATCACCTACAAGGAACTTGCCTCGGCGCTCATGGATTCGGGCGCCCATCTCGGCGCCGCGGTGTTGCCGCTGTCACTTGCCGCCCGGGTGCGCCGCGGCCCCGACCGCGAGATCATTGTCGAGCCGCGCAATTCCATCGCGGCACTGGTCGCCAAATTCCGCGGCCGGCTGTTCGTGCTGGGCGACATCGATGCCGTGCCGGGTCTGACCGAGGCCGAGCGCGCCGACTTCCTGGTGTCGCTCAACCGCGCCTTCGAGGGCAAGGTCGAGGCGATCGGCTGGGGCCATGACGGCCCCGCCATCCGCCGGATGCTCAAGGCCAACGCGCTGCCTCACCAGGAGGCGTTCCTGGTCGGCGCCGGCATGGGCCACCAGATCCTGGGCGAGGCGGCCGGCCTGCCGTTCACCAAGGACATCGAGAGCTGGTTCGCCTAGCGCACGCTCTCATCCTGACGGAGGCCGCGAGCGGCCGTCTCGAAGGACGGCCGCTAGACATGAGCGTGCCGCCCTTCGAGACGGCCCGCGCGCCTCCTCGGGTGAGGTATTGGGTTGAGGCATGACCTCATCCATCACACCACCCTCAAAGGCGTCCGCGTCGTCGAACTCACGCACACCATCCTCGGTCCGTCCTGCGGCATGATCCTGGCCGACCTTGGCGCCGAGGTGATCAAGGTCGAGCCGGTCGACGGCGACCGCACACGCAAGCTGCGTGGCTTCGGCGCCGGCTTCTTCGGCTACTTCAATCGCAACAAGAAGAGCCTGGCGCTCGACGCCGACGCACCCGAGGGCAGGGCGGTGCTGGTGAAGCTCCTGCAGTCGGCCGACGTGATGATCGAGAATTTCGCGCCGGGATCGATGGCCAAGCGCGGGCTGGGGCCGGAGCACCTGGAGAAGATCAACCCGCGGCTGGTCTATTGCGCGCTCAAGGGCTTCCTGCCCGGGCCTTACGAGAAGCGGCCGGCGCTCGACGAGGTCGTGCAGATGATGGGCGGGCTCGCCTACATGACCGGGCCTTCGGGACGGCCGCTCCGCGCCGGCACGTCGGTCGTCGACATCGTGGGCGGCATGTTCGGCGCCTTCGGCACCGTGCTGGCGCTCAAGACGCGCGAGCGCACGGGCAAGGGCGGGCTGGTCGAGAGCGCGCTTTTCGAATCGGTGGTGTTCCTGATGGGCCAGCACCTCGCCATCACCGCGATCAACGGCGCGCCGCCGCCGCCGATGCCCGAACGGGTGAGCTCGTGGGCGATCTACGAAATCTTCGACACCGCCGACGGCCAGCAGGCCTTCGTCGGCATCACCAGCGACGGCCAGTGGAAGCGCTTCTGCGAGTTCTTCGAGCAGGTCGAACTCGCGGCCGATCCCCGGCTCGCCACCAACAACCTGCGCATCGAGGCCCGACCCTGGCTGGTTCCCAAGGTCGCCGGAATCTTCAAGCGCTACACCAAAGACGCGCTGGAGAAGATGTGTCTCGAAGCCGACATCTCCTTCGCTCCGGTGGCGCGGCCGCAGGATCTGTTCGACCATCCGCACCTGCTCGCCAACGGCTCGCTGGCGCCGACGACGCTGGCCGGCGGGGTGCGGACCCGCCTGCCGCTGCTGCCGTTCCAGATGATGGGCTGGCGGCCGCCGCTCGTCTCCGATCCGCCGGAGATCGGCCAGCACAATGACGAGGTGCTGGCGGAGATCGGCTACGACGGGGCGGGCATCGCCCGGCTGAGGTCGGCAGGGCTGCTCGGGCCGAATTAGGGCCGCGACACAGACGACACAAATCTGCAGTAGGGCAATACGGCGAAGATACAGGCTGTCGGCACACTCGACGGATCGGCGCGGACACTATCAATCCCGCGGCCGATAACCGGGAAGTCGATCACGTGTCTATGGCTGAGCATGAAGGCATCGTGCCGACCGGCGAACAGCGTAGCGCCTTATCACACTGTCCCATTGTCCACTGAGCGGGGAATCAAATGATCAGGAGTTTGTTTGCGATCGTTGCGATCGCATTTGCCGTGGCGGCGTGCGATCAGGCGCCGCAACAAGCGAACCCGGCACCGCCGCCGGCGCCGCTGCCGATGAAGTACTGGATGGTGTTCTTCGACACCAACAGCGCCACCTTGAACGACAAGGCGGCGTCGACCGTGTCTGAAGCCGCCGGCGTCGCGAAGTCGATGGCGAGTTCGACGGTGACCGTGACGGGCTTCACCGACACCGACGGGTCGCCCGCCTACAACATGGCGCTGTCGCTGCGGCGCGCCCAGGCGGTCAAGGCTGCCCTGGTGGCGAGCGGCGTCTCGTCGGCGGCGATCACGATCAGCGGCAAGGGCGAGGAAGGCCTGCTGGTCGCCACTCCGGATCAGACGAAGCTGGAGAGCAATCGCCGCGTCCAGATCGTCGTTCAATAGCTGAGGGGAATATTGACTATGGTTAATTCAAACCGTCGCCAGATACTGAAGTTTGCTGGCGCTTCGGCGATTGCCGCGACCGCACTGGTTGGAGCGTCGCTGCCGGTGGCCGCGCAACAGGGCAAGCCGGTCGTCGGGCTGCGCTATCAGAATTTCAAGCGCGGCACGATCCATAGCCTCGATCCGGCCACGCGCGGCCTGGTCATCGTGTGGGAGGATCTCGGCCGAGTGAAGCTGAAGGCCGCCGACCTGGTCATCAACTACGCGCCGGGCGGCACGAAGGAGACGACCGGCCTGGCGGCCGGCCTCAGGGTCGGCCAGATCGTCGACGTGCAGTGGTACGACTATATCGACTTCCTGATCGCCAGGACCACGCCGGAGATCTCGGCGCAGGCCCGGGCGATGGTGGCCAGCGGCGCGCGGGCCGAGGGCCTGCCGGACAGCGAGCAGCAGATCCGCCTGATGGAGATGTCGGGCATGGTGGTGAAGACCGATCTGACGCTCGCCACCATCGACATCGTCAATCCGTCGAGCGGCGAGGTCCTGCAGACGCCGCAGATCCGCACCGAGGCCGGGCAGGCGGCGCTTCGGACATTGAAGCCCGGCGACCCGGTGACGACGGTGTTCAGCATCCAGACCGCCATCAAGATCACGGTCATCCGCTAGCAGTCGTAACGACGCGGAGACGACGGCGGGGCCTCCGGCTCCGCCGTTTTCTTTTGAGTCATTGCCGGCCACGCCGCCCGTCGGCTTATGGGTCTGCCCTGATTTCCCGAAGGATGAACTCGGCGACAAGACGATGGGCGCGCGCGTTGGGGTGATAGTCGCCTGGGCCCAGCACATAGTCGTGCAACGCGAAGCGGTACCGCGGGATGACGGCCTCGAGCGGAAGCGGCAAGACGCCAGCCTGTTCCAGGTCGTATTCAAAGGCCGCGAGATCTTCGCTGCTGAAGCCGGTATCGCCCCACCGGGCGACGCGATACGAGATGAAGTGCGTCCGAATGCCGGGATAGAGCTGCTTGAGTTCGCTCATCGCCCCCACGATCAGGGCCGCCGCAAGCCTCGACGCATCGGCCTTGCTGACCGGCGCCAACCCAATCCATTGCCGCCAGTTGTAGGGATCCGGATCGCCCAGCTTGCCGTCTCGAACCGGCCGGCCGTCGGCGCCCAGCCGGTAGCGCGGCCCGTTGGTGTCCCATGGATTCGTCACGCCGCTCGCACGCCAGATCAGCGAAGGGATCATCAGGAATACGGCATCGGTCGGCCTGCAGTGCACCGCGTGCTGAAAGCGGCCGGATTGCAGTCCGGCGAGGAACTGATGCGGTCCCCATCCCGACACGGCGAAATTCTGAGCGGCCACGCGGCCGCTGCTCCGCTCGACGATCTGCGCGGCGTAGGTTTCCGCGTCATTCACGCCATCGCCGAAGGTGAACGAATTGCCGAACAGCAGAACGCAGGCTTCGGGGTTCGCCGCCGCCGCCGGCACGATCCGGAAATGGTCGGGCCCGGTCGTGTAGACGGCGTCGTAGCTCGTCCGCCCCTCGGCCTCGGAACGCGCGATCATCCGGGCATTGGCGCGCGGGACGTAGCCGACATCGTCGGCCAGTTCGTAGAAGACGCCGCCTCTGGAGAGCGCGTTGGCTGTGCTTGGTGGTGCGTGGGATCGCTGCCAGACGCCAAAGGCGAGGGCGGCCACGACGGCTGCGCACAGGTTCACGATGACCGCTGAACCCCGGTGCTTCCAGCTTTTCCTGTTCGATCGCTCGATGGGCCGCGCGAGCAATCCTGGTCTGTGGTCCAACGTGCAAGGTCTCCCACAAAGCACCTCATGCTGCATCGCCGGCACTGCCCGGGCAAGCCGTTCTCCGCGCATGTCTTGCAGCCCCGAAACCCGCGCGGGTCGCCGCCACCGCCGCTCGATCGCGAGCGTGCGCTACTCGCCGATTTCGGCCCGCGCCCGCTGCACCTCGACAGCCAGCGGTCCCAGCCCGTCCTGGCACGCCGCCCGGTCGCCGGCCTTGGCGGCGCGCTCCAGGGTGGTCGCGGCATCGCTCAGCGCCCGCGCGCCGACCGCCAGCGCGCTGCCCCGCAGGCGATGCGCGGCGGCGGCGAGCGCGGCGAGGTCGCCCGCCGCCATCGCCGTCTCGATGTCGCGGCCCGATTCCGATGCCGTCAGGCCGAACTTGCGCAGAAGGTCCTGCCGCGCCGACGCGTCGTCCTGCAGCCAGGGGCTGAGCACCGACGGATCGATGGCCGGCGCCGCGCCGTCGCCGCTCTGCAGCCAACGCTGCAGGGTGGCGCGCAGGCGGGCCAGGCTCACCGGCTTGGAGAGGTAGCCATCCATGCCGGCCTCGCGGCAGCGCTCGTCCTCGCCCGCCATGGCATTGGCCGTGACGCCGACGATCGGCGTGCGCGACCGCCCGCCGACGAGCTCGAGGCGGCGGATCTCGGCTGTCATCTCGAAACCGTCCATCTGCGGCATGTGGACGTCGGCGAAGACGATGGCGTAGCGGCTGGCCTGCCAGGCCCGGAGGCCTTCGCGTCCGTCGGCCGCCGAGTCGGCCGCCACGCCCAGCGCCAGAAGCTGGCGCACCAGCACTTCGCGGTTGATCGGGTGATCGTCGACCACCAGCACGTTGTTGCCGTCGAAGTGCGGCGCCGGGGCCGGTATCGTCTCCGGCAGCTCGATGGCCGGCAGGTCGACCAGCGGCGAATTGGCGGGTGCGGCAATCAGGTCCAGGGTGACGGTGAAGGTCGAGCCGGCGCCGGGGGAGCTCTCCACCGAAACGTCGCCGCCCATGAGCTGTGCCAGGCGCCGCACGATCGACAGGCCGAGTCCGGTGCCGCCGTAGCGTCGCGTGGTCGAGCCGTCGGCCTGCGAAAACGGCTGGAACAACCGGGCCTGCTGGGTCGCGCTCAAGCCGATGCCGGTATCGAGCACCGACAGGATGGCGCGCGTGCGGCCGTTGCCCAGCGGCTCGGTGCGGGCGCGGATCATCGCGCCGCCGCGGTCGGTGAATTTGAGCGCGTTGCCCAGGAGATTGAACAGGATCTGGCGCACCCGCGTGGGATCGCCCAGCAGCGCGTCGGTCGATCCCGGCGCGATGGCGGAGACCAGCGACAGGCCCTTGCGTTCGGCCTGCGAGTGAAACGTCGTGACGACGCCGTCGACCAGGCCGGTCAGGGAGAACGGCGCCTCTTCGAGGGCGAGCGCGCCGGCCTCGATCTTGGAGAAGTCGAGCACGTCGTCGATGATGCGCAGCAGCGCCTGCGCGGACTCGCGCATGGTCGCCACGGTGCGCGCCTGGTCGTCGTGCACGCCCTCGGCCTCCAGCACCTCCATCATGCCCAGCACGCCGTTCATCGGCGTCCTGATCTCGTGGCTCATGGTGGCGAGGAAGGTCGACTTGGCCTGGTTGGCGGCTTCGGCCTCGGCGCGCGACTTCTCGGCGGCGACCAGCGCGTGCTCCAGCTCGCGCTGGCGCTGGCGCTCCTCGGAGACGTCGCTCACCAGCAGGACGGCGCGCCGGTCGGCCTCGTAGCGCATCGACACGCGCGCCCATTTGCGCGGACCGTAGGGGATCAGCGCCGGCCGTTCGGCGCGCAAGGTCGCGAGCTGGCGTTCGGTCCAGGCCGCGGGCGTTTCGTCGGGCGGCGCCACGCCCGCCCTCGCGGCATGCAATATGGCCGCCGGCAGCGCGGTTCCCGGCGCCACGATCTCGGGCATGTGCTGCATGAACCGCCGGTAGGCCTCGTTGCACAGGATCAGCCGCTCCTCGCTGTCGAGGAAGGCGATGCCGTCGTCCATCGCCTCCATGGCGACGATCAGCCGCTCGCGCGCCTGGGCCGCCTCGTCGCGCGCCACCGTGAGCCGGCTTTCCTGCTCGACGATGTCGGTGAGGTCGCGATGCACGGTGAGGATGCGCCCGCCGGGCAGCCGGCGATAGGTCACCTCCACGGTGCGGCCGGTCACGGTGCGCCGCCGCTCCGCCGCGCGGCCCGGCGTCGCGAAGCGGGCGATGCGGTTTTGCAGCCAGGCCTCCAGTCCGCCGGGCAGCGTCTCGGTCGGGCCGTAGTCGCCGCGCAGCGCGCGATAGCGGACGATGTCGGCGAAGGTCGGCAGCGTCTTCAGCAGCTCGTCCGGCATGTCGTGCAGCCGCGCCATCGCCTCGTTCTGGTAGATCCAGCTTCCGTCGCGCTCGTAGAGCATCGCGCCGTCGCTGATATTGCCCAGCATGGTGCGCATCGTTTCCTCGGCGACGGCGACGTCGCGATGCGCCTGGTCGAGGGTTTGCGACAGGTCGGCGGCGGCGAGGTCGCGCGCGATCTGCTCGCGCATGCGCCGGCGCTCGATGTAGGAGAACAGGTTGATGATCGCCAGGAAGCCGAAGGCGATTGCCGCCAGGCCGATCGCGTCGCGGCTGCCGTCATGCAGCACCAGCACGCCGCCGATCGGCAGCAACAGCGCCAGCCCCGAGAGCAGGAAGGTCGGACCGTGCAGGCTGCGCGACGGCGTCCAGCCCACCATCAGGCAGAGCGCGAAGGCCCACAGCGTGCGTTCCTGGTCGGCCGGCAGGGTGGCGAAGAAGCCGCCCATCAGGCCGCTGGCGAACGAGGTCGGCACGGCGGTGACGGTATAGAGCCGGCGCCAGCCGGCGAGGCTGATCGCAGTAGGACTGCGATCGTGCGCCACGGTCACGCGCCACGAGCCCAGCACCGCGACCAGGTAGATCGCAGTTGGAATCGCGAACATCCACAGCGGCGCGATGCCGCGATAGAGCGCGGTCGCCGCCGCCAGGATGATCGGCAAGGCCAGCAGCTTGGGCATCGTGGGAATGTCGACCAGGCGGTTGGTCACGACCTGCGCGACCCGCTGGGGGTCGATGCGGGCGATATCCACCTGGTTCATGGTCATGACGCTCATGCTCGGACTTCCACGTATGGCCTGTGTGTCGCAGTCCCTGTGCCTTGTATCGTCGATGTCGCGCGGCTCCGACCGTATGCTAGGGTGGCGCGCGGGGGAGAGATGGACAAGCGGCAGCATATTGTCGTGGTCGAGGACGAGGCAGCCCAGCGCCAGCTTCTGTTCGATTATCTGACAAAGCACGGCTTTCGGGTCACCGGGTTCCAGTCCGGCGCCGGTCTGCGCCGCCTGGTCGAGCGCGAGATGCCGGCGCTGGTGCTGCTCGATGTCGGGCTGCCGGGCGAGGACGGCTTTGCGGTGGCGCGCTGGCTGCGCGAGAAGAGCGGCAAGGTCTGCATCATCATGGTGACGGCGGCGGGCGACACGGTCGACCGGGTGGTCGGGCTGGAGACCGGCGCCGACGACTACCTGCCGAAACCCTTCGACCCGCGCGAGTTGCTGGCCCGCATCAAGAGCGTGCTGCGCCGCGCCAGCGGCTCGGTGGTGCCGACCGCGGGGCCGCGCGTGCGCATGGGCCGCTGCGTGCTCGACCTCGAGAAGCACGCGCTGGTCGAGATCGACGGCAGCGAGGAGGTGCTGTCGGCCAGCGAGTTCGACCTGTTGAAGCTGTTTGCCGAGAATCCCAATCGGCCGCTGGCGCGCGACTGGCTGCTGGAGACGGTCGGCCATCGCGAGATGGAGGTGTTCGACCGGGCGATGGACCTGCGCATCACGCGCATCCGGCGCAAGGTCGAGAAGGATCCGGCGCATCCCGAAGCGATCCGCACCGTGCGCGGCGTGGGTTACATGTTCGTGCCCCCCAAGGATTGAGAGGAGATCGCGGTGAACATACGGCGGGTGGTCACGGCCCATGACAAGGACGGCAAGGCCACCGTCGCGATCGACGAGGTTTCACGCGATGTCGTCTCGTACCGGCCGGGCGCGACCATTGCGAATATCTGGTCGACGGAGGGCTTTCCGGTCGACAACGCCGGGCGGACGGACAGGGCCAAGGAAATCACCGCCACGACGCGCGACAACGGCACCGTGTTCCGGGTCATCGAATACGGTCCCGGCGTCACGCCGCGCAATCACCGCACGAATTCCATCGACTATGCGGTGGTGCTGTCGGGCGACGATCGACATGGAGCTGGACGACGAGGTCGTCACCTTGCGCGCCGGCGACGTGCTGGTGCAGCGCGGCACCGTCCACAACTGGGTCAACCGCTCGAGCGCGCCCTGCGTGATCGCCTTCGTCCTGATCGATGCGCGGCCCGTCGAGCACGATGGCAAGCCCCTGCCGCCGCACGGTTGATGCGGAAAAAGGCCTGTTTGCGCGGCCCCTTCTACGGTACGCAAGTATTCCAGGCTGCCCCCAGCATGTGGAAAAACCCGCAGGAACGTACCTAGAACTTGTGTCAAGAAGGGTTTTAAGATCAGTGGGTTAATTGTTCCCTTGCCGTCTGGAACAAAATAGGTACATTGGCGTCATTCCCGAGCGGACTTATCCGCATTGCCGCTCCCGACAGGGGCGTGGGAGAACGAGGAGACAGCCAATGTCCGCAATGCTGAAAGTGGTCGAAAAAGAAGGCATGGAAAACAAGAACAAGGCGCTGGACGCCGCTCTCGCCCAGATCGAGCGCGCCTTCGGCAAGGGCTCCATCATGAAGCTGGGCCAGCGCGAGGCCGTGGAGATCGAATCGATCTCGACCGGCTCGCTGGGCCTCGACATCGCGCTCGGCATCGGCGGCCTGCCCAAGGGCCGCGTCGTCGAGATCTATGGTCCGGAAAGCTCGGGCAAGACCACGCTCTCGCTGCACGTCATCGCCGAATCCCAGAAGAAGGGCGGCACCTGCGCCTTCGTCGACGCCGAACACGCGCTCGATCCGGGCTACGCCAAGAAGCTCGGCGTCGACATCGGCAACCTGCTGATCTCCCAGCCCGACGCCGGCGAGCAGGCGCTGGAGATCGCCGACACGCTGGTGCGCTCGGGCGCCGTCGACGTGCTGGTGATCGACTTCGGTGGCGGCCCTGGTGCCGCGCGCCGAGCTCGAGGGCGAGATGGGCGATTCGCTGCCCGGCCTGCATGCCCGCCTGATGAGCCAGGCGCTGCGCAAGCTCACCGCCTCGATCTCCAAGTCCAACACCCTGGTCATCTTCATCAACCAGATCCGCATGAAGATCGGCGTCATGTTCGGCAGCCCCGAGACGACGACGGGCGGCAATGCGCTGAAATTCTACGCCTCGGTCCGCCTCGACATCCGCCGCATCGGCGCGATCAAGGACAAGGACGAAGTGGTCGGCAATGCGACCCGCGTGAAAGTGGTGAAGAACAAGGTGGCGCCGCCGTTCAAGGTCGTCGAGTTCGACATCATGTACGGCGAGGGCGTGAGCAAGACCGGCGAGCTGATCGACCTCGGCGAGAAGGCCGGCGTCGTCGAGAAGTCGGGCTCCTGGTATTCCTACGACGGCCAGCGCATCGGCCAGGGCCGCGAGAACGCCAAGACGTACCTTCGGGAGCATCCCGAGATGGGCGCGGCCATCGAGCAGAAGGTGCGTGCCAACGCCGGCATCGTCGCCAACGCGCTGATGGACGGCGGCAAGGAAGACGACGAGGACGAAGAGGACTAGTCGTCTCTGCCATCCCGAGGCCGAAGCCGAGGGACCTTCAAGGTCATGAGCAAAGGTTTTAGCGACTAGGATCCCCTGTCTCCTGTCGCCGGGGCGGTGCTGTACCCCCACGCGCAGCACCGCCCTACTTTTATGGGCACGCCCAAAGGCGTGCCCATAAAGTGGAGCGGGCGGCAGCGCTTGTTCAGCGCGAAAGCCCGCACAGCGCAGAAAATCCCGATGGCGCCACCTCGATCTATTCTGCACGGCGTGGGCTCTCGCGCTTGATTACAAGCGCTGCCGCCCACCCGCGGCTGTGAAGCCGCGCAGAAATCGTTGCACCCATTCCGGTCCCGGTCGTTGCCGGACCTTGCGCGGCCGGCGCCGGCCCCAGGCCATCAGCAGCGCGAGCGGAAACCAATCGTCGCTCTCGTCCTGCAGGCCGCGCGCGGCCATCGAGACCTTCGGCACGGCGACCGGCGTCACGCCATCCTGCTGCTCGGCCGGCGCAGAGCTCGGCCGGCGAGGTCACGAGATATTCGCGACAGACCAGCGGCCGCTCGGGATGAATCGAGCAGCTTTCGTCCTCGAGGAACGGGCAGGGGAGGCTGAGCGCGAAATAGGCTGTCGACAGTTCGCGGTCGCTCCGCCCGTCGCGCTCCTTCAGCCCCGCGCCGTCGATCGCCGCTTCCGCCGCGGCGAAGCGCGCCGCAAGCGCTTGGCGCCGCTCGGCCGGCATCGCCGCGACGAGCTGCAGCAGGCGCTCGCCCTCCGTGCGCGATACCGGCACGAGCTGGCGGCAGCACGCGCCGCAGCCCTTGCGGCAGGATATGGCTTGGCCGGCTTCGGCCGCCTCGACCACGGCGTTCACCAGGCCCTGCAGGGCGGGCACGATCTCGGCGGCAGGCACCGATGCATTCGGCACGGTGATCGGATGGGCGATCCTGAGCGTCGCCCATGGTGAGGCGCAGAGTGGCCGTGGAGTGGCCGGAATCGGCCATAAACCCTATATCCCCTGTTCTGGACTAGCCCCGCACACGCACGCTACAAGGCCCGCATGCAAAGCGTCAGCGACATTCGCCGCACTTTTCTAGAATACTTCCGCAGCAACGGCCACGAGGTCGTGGCCTCGAGCCCGCTCGTGCCGCGCAACGACCCGACGCTGATGTTCACCAACGCCGGCATGGTGCAGTTCAAGAACGTCTTCACCGGCCTCGAGCAGCGGCCCTATACGCGCGCGACGACCTCGCAGAAATGCGTGCGCGCCGGCGGCAAGCACAACGACCTCGAGAATGTGGGCTACACCGCGCGCCACCACACCTTCTTCGAGATGCTGGGCAACTTCTCGTTCGGCGACTACTTCAAGGAACGCGCGATCGAGCTGGCGTGGAACCTGCTGGTCAAGGATTTCGGCCTGCCCAAGGACAAGCTGCTGGTCACGGTGTTCCACACCGACGACGAGGCGGCGGGATACTGGAAGAAGATCTCGGGGCTTTCCGACGACAGGATCATCCGCATCGCGACCTCGGACAATTTCTGGGCGATGGGCGAGACCGGCCCGTGCGGGCCGTGCTCGGAGATCTTCTTCGACCACGGCGAGGGTATCCCCGGCGGCCCGCCGGGCAGCCCCGACCAGGACGGCGACCGCTTCATCGAGATCTGGAACCTGGTCTTCATGCAGTTCGAGCAGCAGACGCCCGACCTGCGCGTGCCGCTGCCCAAGCCGTCGATCGACACCGGCATGGGGCTGGAGCGCATCGCCGCCGTCCTGCAGGGCAAGCACAACAACTACGACATCGACCTGTTCCGCGCCCTGATCGAGGCGGTGGCGCACGAGACCGGCGTCGATCCCGACGGCGCCGCAGAGCGGCGTCGCACAAGGTGATCGCCGACCATCTGCGCACCACGTCGTTCCTGATCGCCGACGGCGTGCTGCCGTCGAACGAGGGTCGCGGCTACGTGCTGCGCCGCATCATGCGCCGCGCCATGCGGCACGCCCACATCCTGGGCGCGCAGGAGCCGATGGTCTACAAGCTCGTGCCCGTGCTGGTGCACGAGATGGGCGATGCCTTTCCCGAGCTGGTGCGCGCCCAGCCGCTGATCACCGAGACGCTGAAGCTCGAGGAGGGTCGCTTCAAGAAGACCCTGGGCACCGGGCTGCGGCTGCTCGACGACGAGACGCGCGGCCTCTCGGCCGGCGGCACGCTCAAGGGCGACGTCGCCTTCAAGCTCTACGACACGTTCGGCTTTCCCCTCGACCTGACGCAGGACGTGCTGCGCGCGCGCGACATCACGGTCGACACGGCGGGCTTCGACAAGGCGATGGACGAGCAGCGCGCCAAGGCACGCGCGGCCTGGGCGGGCTCGGGTGAAACCGCCGACCAGGCGATCTGGTTCGACGTCCGCCTGAAGACCGGCGCCACGGAGTTCCTGGGCTACGACACCGAGCGCGCCGAGGGCCAGATCAAGGCGATCGTGCTCGACGGCAAGGAAGTCGCGTCGCTGAAGGCGGGCCAGACCGGCTGGATCGTGGCCAACCAGACGCCGTTCTATGCCGAGTCGGGCGGCCAGATGGGCGACACCGGCCGCTTCACCGGGGCGGGCGGCGAGGCGGCGATCGCCGACGTGCAGAAGATGGTGGGCGATCTCCATGCCCATCACGCCAAGGTCGAGAAGGGCGAGCTCAAGGTCGGCGACGACGTGGTCATGACCATCGACCCGATCCGCCGTGCGCAGCTCCGCGCCCATCATTCGGCGACCCATCTTTTGCACGAGGCGCTGCGCCGGCATCTCGGCGAGCATGTGACGCAAAAAGGCTCGCTGGTGGCGCCCGACCGGCTGCGCTTCGACATCAGCCACACCAAGGCGATCTCGCAGGAGGAGTTGCGGCGCATCGAGGACGAGGTCAACGAGCGCATCCGGCTCAACAGTTCGGTCGACACGCGGCTGATGACGCCCGAGGAGGCGATCGCGGCCGGCGCCATGGCGCTGTTCGGCGAGAAGTACGGCGAGGAAGTGCGCGTGCTGTCGATGGGCGGCAGCGACGGCAAGAAGTACTCGGTCGAGCTGTGCGGCGGCACCCATGCGCTGCGCACCGGCGACATCGGCCTGTTCAAGATCATCGGCGAGGGCGCGGTCGCGGCCGGCGTGCGCCGCATCGAGGCGCTGGCCGGCGCGGCGGCCGAGGAGCATGTGCGCCACCAGGCCGACCTTCTGGCCGAGGCGGCGGCGACGCTGAAGGTGCGGCCCGAGGATCTCCCGGCGCGGCTGGCGGCGCTCGTCGAAGGCCAGCGCAGGATCGAGCGCGAGCTGGGCGAAGCGCGCCGCGCCCTGGCGCTGGCGGGCGGCGGCGGGTCCGGCGGCTCGGCGGCCGACGAGGTGCGCGATGTCGGCGGCGTGAAGCTGATCGGCCGCGTGCTGAACGGCGTGCCGGGCAAGGACCTCAAGGGCATGGCCGACGAATTCAAGAAGAAGCTGGGCTCGGGCGTGGTGGCGCTGATCGGCATCGAGGACGGCAAGGCCTCGGCCGTGGTCGGCGTGACGGACGATCTCTCCAAGAGCTTCAGCGCCGTCGACCTGGTGAAAGCCGGCGTCGCTGGCGCTGGGCGGCAAGGGCGGCGGCGGCCGTCCCGACATGGCGCAGGGCGGCGGTCCGGACGCAGCCAAGGCGCCCGAGGCGCTGAAGGCGATCGAAGCGGCGCTGGCGGGCGTCAAATGAGGATCGCGGTCGTCCTGGCGTTGGCCGTGCTTGCCGGGGCCTGTGCGCCCAAGAACTTCAGCATGGCCGGCAAGGATGCCGATCAGATGACCAAGGACGAGGCGGAATGCCGTGCCCAGGTCCGCGAAGTCGCGCAGCGCGACCGCAACATCGAGGACCAGCGGCGCTCGGTGTTCGAAGGCGAACGCGAGCGCTTCGGCCAGCAGGACCTGCCCAACACCATGGCCAATCAGGGCTACCAGAACAACGTCGGCCGCCTGACCGCGCGCTGCATGGAAGCCCGCGGCTGGGTGCCCAAGCAGCAGAACGCGGTTGGCGCGTGGTGGCAGCGCGTGTCGACCTTCGACACGCCGATCGGCAAGTAGCCGGCCTTTCCGGCGTCGGCCTGCTCGAGCCGATCACGATGCTGCTCTGATGCGCAGCACGGCGCGGACGAAGAACTCGATGATCACGCCCAGCAGCACCAGCACGAAGGCGTTCGCCGGCAGCGCATAGGTCTGGCTGGGCAGCGCCACCATGGCCTGGGCGAGGAAGAGGCCGAGGAAGGCCACCGCAACGCCTTCGACGATGAAGCCCTGCAGGAAGCCGATGCGCCACCAGGCGCCGAGCGCCGTCGCCGCCGCGAGATGGAGCAGGCCGATCAGCAGCACGATGCCGAAGGGCGGACCGGGATAGAGCGTGGGCACGGCGAGCAGGCGCCAGGCCTTTTCGGCGTAGATGCGCGATACCTCGAGCGGATCCTCGGCCCAGCGCGCGAGATAGAGCTTCGACATCAGCCGGAAATAGTCGGGCGAGCCGAAGACAATGGGAGGATCGGCCTTGTTGGCGATCTCTTCACCGTAGTCGTCGTCGTAGCGGATGCCCCACTTGTTCTCGACGAAACCCAGGCCGAGATAGAGCGTGTGCGACAGCCCGTGCGTCGCCAGCCGCTGCGCCGGCTGCATGTCGAAGGCCGTGTCGCGCGCCAGGACGATCCATTTGGGCGTGGTGAAGACGACCAGCGGCCAGCACGCCCGCGACCAGCAGGGGGGCGATGCGCTGGCGCGTGTGCGGCCGACGCAGAACGAGCGCGGCGAGGACCGCGAGGCTGACCGCCAGACCCATGATGCCGATCGATTCGCGGACGAGGGTGGCGAGGGCAAGGAAAAGGAGGCCCGCGGCGATCCACAGGTTGCCGCCGCGCCGCGACAGCAGGCCGAAATCCTTGGCCGCGAGCGCGATCGGCAGCACGGCACTGAAACTCACCAGGCCGATATAGCTCCAGTGCGGCGAGGTGCCCATCCAGCCGACATACTCGACCGGCCCCCACCACATCAGCACGATCGCGGTGAGCCAGGCCCTGAGCGCGAACAGCAGGCCGGCCAGCGCCAGAAGACCGATCGCGTCCAGCAGCGTGTTGAGCCGCGCCACGTCGGGCAGGGTGGCGCGCCGGTGGGTCGCCATCGACCACAGGTCGAGCAGCAGCGCATGGCCGGGATCGTCGGCGATGGCGCGCTCGGAGATCGGCACCAGCTTGCCCCTCTCGCAGACGGCGAGCCAGACGCCGCGCTCCAGCGCACACTGCGAACTCGCGAGCCACACGTTGGTGGCCGCCCAGTCCGACGGCATGATGTCGGCCATATAGCCGTAGCGTTCGGAGTCCTCGAACGTCCGACCGAACTGCCCCAGCACAAGCAGAGCCGCGCAAAAGAGAAAGACCAGCAGCCTCACGGCTTCCCCAACCGGGACAATTGACAGTCCATATCTGCTACACTTCCGGCATGCGGGGAAGGGCGGCGGACATGGTGGCAGCCGGCGGACGGCGATGACGCTTGGCGCGAGGCTTCGCCAGCGGCTGGGCGCCCTCTCTTCCGGCCGCATCAAGCTCGTCGCCTTTGTCGTGCTGCTGATCTATGCGATCGCGATGCTGTGGCCCTATCTCGCCGCCACCCTGGTGCGCGGCTCGGCGGTCACCGCCTGGGTCAACCTCGCCACCGCGCCGATCCCGGGCCGCGGCCCGGTCCACCTGCCGCTGGTCGGCTCCCATGTCGGACCCGACGGCGTCATCGTCGAGCTGATCAACGAGCAACTCGATCCGGGGCTGGTGCCGCGCGCCGAGGCGGCGCTGTCGGCGGCGCAGGCGCGCAGCCAGGCGGCCAGGGGCTTCCTCGAAGGCGTGCTCGAGATCGACGCCGACCGGCGCCAGCTCATGAAGGACTACGCCACCCAGTTCAGGAGCGAACTCGACGCCGACATCGCCGCCCGCGAGGCACGACTTGGCCTCCTGAAGACCAAGGTGGCGGCGGCCGGCCAGCTTGCGGAGCGCACCAGGAGCGTGGCGGACCGCGGCTACCGCTCGGGCGACTATCGTGACGACGCGCAGATCCGGCTGGCCGAGGCGGAGGCCGAGCTGGCGTTGGAGCGCATCGCGATCGACCAGGTGAGGCGCCGCCGCGCGGCGGCGGACAGCGGCATCTTCATCATGCAGGACGGCTCCGGTCCCAACTGGGCCTACGAGCAGCGCCAGGACGCCAAGATCGAGATCAAGCGCGCGCGGCTGGCGCTCGAGGAGGCGCAGTCGGCCGAGCAGGAGGCCGGGCGCGCGCTGGCCGCGGTGCGCGCCAACGTCGTGCTGCAGAGCAAGGCCGCCGTGAAGGCGCCGCCCGGCGCCACCATCCGCAGCCTGATCATCGGCTCGGGCGCCACCGTCGTGCCCGGCGAGGCGGTCGCGCGGTGGATCGACTGCACCGCCATTTTCATCGATGCGCCGGTCTCCGATGCCGCGCTGCCCCTGATCCCGCTCGGCAGCGCCGCCGAGGTGATCATCGAGGGCGAAGGCAAATGGCGGCGGGCGCATGTCACCAACATCCGCGGCGCCGCCGAGACGATCGGCGCCGCCGATCTCGCCGCCGTCGCCAAGGGCCGCGGCCGCGGCGACGGCCAGGTACTGTTGAAGCTCGAGGCCGAGCGCGAGGAGTTCTCCACCTGTCCGGTCGGCCAGGCGGCCTACGTGCATTTCCCGACGGCCGGCGTGCTGGCCGTGCTGATGGCGCGGCTGGGCTTCAGGTGACGAGCCCCGCGGAGACGGGCGCGCTCACGGCCGAGCAGGCCGGCCGCGAGCATGCGCTCGCCAAGGCCGCCGTGCTCGACTTCGCCTGCGTCGCCATGCTGCTCACGCTGGGCCTCGGCGCCAATTCGCTCACCAATCTCGCCGAGGGCATCCGCGGCGGCCTGATGACCGTGGTCGACCTGGTGGCGCTCACCGTGCTGCGCCGCCTGCACCGTGGCACGCTCGCCGGCTTCGATTTCGGCACCGGCAAGATCGAGCAGCTCGTCAGCATCGGCATCGCGCTCAGCCTCGTTGGCGGCGCCCTGTGGGTCGGCATGGATGCGGTGGAGACGGCGCTGACCGGTCACAGCGACGCCACGCCGCTCGGCCTGAGCCTTGCCGCCGTGAGCGGCGCCATCAACTTCTTCGCCAACGTCGTTGCCTGGGAGAACGTGCGCCAGGCCGCGCGCGGCCGGCCCTCGTCGATCATGCGCGCGCAGCTTCGCGCCCGCACCACCAAGCTCTTCTGCTCGGTCGTGGTGCAGATCACCATGACGGTTGCCGCCGCGGCCAAGGATCCGGTGATCGTGGCCGGCGCCGATGCATTGGGTGCGCTCCTGGTGTGCGGCGTGATGGCCCGCGCGGCGTGGGAGCTCACGGCCCAGGCCGTGCCGGACCTGCTCGATCGCTCGACCAGCCACATCGCCGGACCTGCTCTCGAACGTGCCGCCGATGCGCTGCCGTCGGGCTTCTCGCTGGAAAGCTTCCGCTCGCGCGGCACGCCGCACGCCCTGGTGCTCGAAGTAGCGCTGGCCTGCGCGCCCGGCACCGACGTGGCGACAGCCCAGCGCGCCGAGCGCTCCCTGGCGGCGGCGCTCGCCGCCGCTCTGCCGGAGACGCAGCTTTCGCTGGTCGTCCAGGCGGTGCCCACGCAGCCGTGACGGCGTGTGTAGCGCCGGCTCTTGACCGGCACGTGCAACGCGGCGCAGCCTTGCCACGTTGTCACTTCGGGTGTTTGCATGCGTCTTGTCCTCGCAAGCCTGATCCTGGTGCCGCTGGCCGCCTGTGGCCCGACCAATGCCGATTTCGACCTCCGGCTGCGCGAGATGTCGGGTACCAACGAACGTGGCCTGCTGGGCAGCATGGGCCGCATTCCCGACAACACCTACCAGCTCGACGAGGAGACCAAGGTCCTGCAGTGGCGTTGGGACACCTCCTACATCAGTCCCGGAATCGAGCCGATGTATACGCGCGTCGGCAGGGGCATGTGGATGCCGATGGGAGGCTTTCCGCCCACGCTCGTACGCGAGGGCTGCATCGTCGAGTGGACCGTGACCAAGGGCGCCACGCAGAACTACCGCTGGCAGGGCAACGGTTGCCGGACGGTCACGCTGGTCAGCACGCCGCCGCCCTGATCGGGCTGCACCCGGCTATTCCCGAATGCAGATTGAAGGCGGTGTCGGCGCGCCGCTATGGTGCGCGACTGAAGTCGTGAGGGGGCCACGATGAACGTCGTCAGCATGCGGGAAAACATCGATCCCAGCTACTACCGGCTGGTGGCCGGCGAGGAGAAGGGCTCGCTGATCGGCACCTTCGAAGCCAGGCATCCCTCGATTGCCGAGCGGTTGGCGGCCGGCAAGGCGTTTCGCGAGAAGGTGCCGCGCTCCAGCCACGCCCTCTACGAAAAGCACGCCGACCGGCCCGATCCGGTCGCGATCCTGGAGAAGCAGAACGAGACGCGCATCCAGAAGCTGGTGCCGGTCCGCTACGCGCGCATGCTGGCGTCGCCGTTCACCTTCCTGCGCGGTTCGGCGGCGGTGATGGCGAGCGACCTCTCGCGCACGCCGGTCACCGGCCTGGCGGTCGCGGCCTGCGGCGACATGCATGTCTCCAATTTCGGCGTCTACGCCTCGGCCGAGCGTACCCTGGTCTTCGCCATCAACGATTTCGACGAGGTTCATCCCGGCCCGTGGGAATGGGACGTCAAGCGGCTCGCTGCCAGCGCCGCTGTCGCGGTCCGCTTCCTGGGCGGCGACAAGGCCAATGCCCAGGACGCCGCGCGGGCTTGCGTGCGCAGCTATCGCAAGCACATCCGGCAATACGCCGAAATGGGCTACCTCGAGGTCTGGTACGACCACATCGATGACAACGCGGTGCTCGACGCGCTGTCGCCCAAGGTGCGCCGCGCCGCCGAAAAGTCGCTCGCCAAGGCGCGTAACAAGGGACATATCCGTTCTCTCGACAAGCTCACCGAACAGGTCAATGGCGAGCCGCGCATCGTCGAGGACATCCCGCTGATCGTGCACGAGAGCCACACCGATACCGGCGTGCCGATCAGGGCGGCGCTCGACTTGATGCTCAAGGCCTATATCGAGACGCTCCCGGTCGATCGGCGCCGGCTGCTGGCGCGCTACCGCATCGTCGATGCGGCGCGCAAGGTCGTGGGCGTCGGCAGCGTCGGCACGGGATGCTGGGTCATCCTGCTGGAGGGCGTGGACGACGACGACCCGCTCTTCCTGCAGGTCAAGGAGGCGCGGCCTTCGGTGCTGGCGTCGCATGTCGATCTCACCTTGCCGTTCGCCAACCATGGACAGCGGGTCGTGGTCGGCCAGCGCACGACCCAGGGTTCGCCCGACATCTTTCTCGGCTGGGGTGAAGTCGACGGCCGGCACTTCTACGTCCGCCAGCTCGCCGACATGAAGGGCGGCGCCAGTTTCGTCTCGTACGATCACGAAGGCATCGCGGGCTTCATCGAATATTGCGATCTGTGCGGCTGGGCGCTGGCGCTGGCGCATGCCAAATCGGGCGACCCGGCGATGATTGCGGGCTATTGCGGCAACTCGACCGTGCTCGACGACTCCATCGCCAAGTTCGCCCTCGCCTATGCCCGGCAGACCGATGAGGATCATGCGGCCCTCGACAAGGCGCGGCGCGCCGGGCGCATCGAGGTCGCGGCCGAGACCGTGGTGAAATAGGCCGTCTTTGCGACGGCTCGCGGGAACGTATGCCGTCCTCGGAACGTATAACCGGATGCATCAACGCCGGGAGGACGCCGTGATCCGAGGCAAGAGCCTATCCCTGTCGCTGCTCTTCGTGCTCGGGGCCTGCGCCAATGTGCCCATGGCGCCGCCGCAGGCCGACCAGGAGGGCAAGCGTTTCGACCAGCCGGCCCCGGACAAGGGTGCGCTCTATATCTATCGGCCGGGCTGGATGGGGCTCGCCAAGCCGATCGATGTCGCCATCGTGGGCGGCGCCACGGCGCAGCTCAACTCGTACACCTATATGCGGCTCGAAGGACCGGCGGGGCCGGTCGAGATCGGCTGTCGGGTCGGCGACAACAACGCCAACCGCCAGGTCGAGATCCAGGACGGCCAGACGCGCTACGTCGAGGTGTCGATGAAGATCGGCCTGTGGCAGCCGGGTTGCGAGATCGCCGAGGTGCCGCCCGACCAGGGCCAGGCCGCGGTGCTGGGCTCGAAGCGGGTCGAACCGCAGTAGATCCGGCCCTCACGCGATCTTCCCGAGCCGCGAGCTACATGCCCCGAGCTACATGAACGTGCCGTCGGGATCGCCGTTGAACATGATCCGGCCGACCGTCTCGAAATGCGCCTCGCGCGACTGGATCTGCTGGGAGAGCGTGTGCATGTCGCGGAAGCGGCGCTCGAACGGCGTGCCGAGGAAAATCGCCGAGGTGCCGGCAGCCTTGTAGACCCAGTCGGCGGTCTTCTCGGCGACATGGATGGCCTGCGTGCAGCCCAGCCGCACCCGGGCGCGCTGCGGCGTGCCGATCGGCTCGACGTCGTCGGCGCTTTCCCAGACTTCCTTCAGGATCTCGACCAGGAAGGCGCGGGCCGAGCCGATATCGGCCTCGCGGCGCGCGACGTCGGACTGCACCACCGGGCTGTCGGCCAGCCGGCCGAGGTTGCGCGGCGCCTTCTCGAGCGCCAGCTCGATGAAGGCGTCGAGCATGGCGCGGGCGATGCCGAGCGACACGGCGGCCACGCCGACGGCGTAGAGGCCTTGCATGGTGAAAGCATAGAGCGGTCCCGGATCGCGGCGCAGGCTCGGATCCTCGCGCGTGCCGGAGAATTCCTCGGGCACGAACACGTCCTTGCAGGAATAGCCCTCCGACGCCGTGCCGCGCATGCCGAGCGTGTTCCAGTCGTGGATCGGCGTCGTCTTGTCCTTGGGCATCAGCAGCGTGCGGACGGTCGGCCGGCCCTGGCGGTTGAGGCGCAGCGACCCGTCGGGCTCGACGACATGGCCGTGCGCGCCGATCCAGTTGGCCTGCCGGTAGCCGGAGGAGAAGTGCCACTCGCCGGTGATCCGGTAGCCGCCGGGCGCGGCCACCGCCTTGTGCTGGTTGGGCGGCCCCCACGAGATCAGCCCGCGCGGATCCGAGTAGATGTGCCGCGCCGCCTCCAGCGAAATGAACGGTGCGATCAAAGCAGAGCTGTTGGCGACGAACATGTTCCAGCCGAGCGACCCGTCGTGGCGCGCGATCTCCTCGATGGCGGCCAGATAGACCCACGGCTCGACCTCCTCGCCGCCCACCGAGCGCGGCAGCAGCAGGCGGAACAGCCGCGATTCGTGCAGCTGCGAGAGCAGCGGCTCGGGAAAAGCCTGGATGCGTTCGATCTCGTCGACGACAGCCGCGATCGCCGGCCCCAGCGCGCGGGCGCGGGTGACCGGATCGGGCTTGCGGGTCGAGATGCCGATGTCATTCATGCGACGAACTCCGCGGGGACACCCGTTAATTGGGCGCGCAGGTGGGGGAGGTTGTCAATGGAGCCGCCCGGCGGTAGGCGTCGATGGCCATGGCCGCCTTCATCACCGCTGCCATCACCTTCGTCCTGTCGAACTTCCCGCTCACCTTCCTGGTCCTCGGGTTGATCGTCTCGCTGATCGCGATCGTCCGGTCACCGGCACCCGTGGATGCGGCCACGGTCGTCGAGAAGCTGATTTCCTGGTACGTCTTCTTCGCCGTCGGTGTGACCAATCTCTATAATTTCATCTTTCACGTCTTCTTCGGAAAGATGGCGGCCGCTTTCATCGGCTGGGCGGACAGTCCATTCCAGTTCGAGGTCGGCATGGCGAGCCTGGGCTTTGCGGCCGTGGCTTTCGTCGCCGCGTTCCGCAGCTTCGACCTGCGGCTGGCGGCGATCCTGGGGTCGTCGTTGTTCCTTCTCGGTGCGGCGGCAGGGCACGTCTATCAGATGGCGACGGAACACAATTTCGCCCCCGGCAATGCCGGCATAATCTTCTACATGGACATTTTCGTTCCGCTGGTCGGGTTCGTGCTTTTGGCGCTGCAGCATCGCTATGGCCGACCGTTCGGCCGCCTCATTTAGACCAGGTTCCGGCCGCCGCGGGCCATGCAACCTCCTCCTGGCCGAAGGTGTTGAGGCAGGACCAACCCTCGGAGGACTCAAAAATGATGATCAAGACTTTTGCCATTGCTCTGGTTTGTGCGGCTTCTGCGGTCTCGATGGCCCAGGCCCAGACGTCCGGTTCGGCCGGCGCTGGCGCGTCCGTTGGCGCCGGCACTTCCGGCAGCGGCGTGAGCGGCTCGACCGGCATCACCGGCGGCGGTGCCGTCGTCACGCCGCCGGCCTCGACGGGCGCTGGTGTCTCGGGTGGCGCGAGCGGCTCCGTCTCGCAGCCGTCTGTCGACATCAACCAGGCCCAGCAGCCCGGCATCGGCGTCAACAGCGGCGCCAGCGGCAACGGCAGCATCCGGCCGCTCGGCAAGTAAGACGCAGGTGGCTTAGCGACGGTCGGTCCGGACTTGGTCCGGGCCGACTTTCGTTGCGCTCACGTCACTGCGCCGCGCGCAGCAGCGCCTCGGGGTTGCGCCACTGGGCCAGAAGCTCGGCCTCCTTGCGCTTGGCCTTCTCGAGATGGGCGTCCTTCACGTGGCCGTAGCCCTTGATGTCGTCAGGAATGGCGGCGAGCTTGACGGCGAGTGCGTGATTGATCGGCGTCAGGCCGCCCAAAAGCTCGTCGACCAGCGCTTCGTATTGGCCGATCAACGCCCGCTCCACCTTGCGCTCCTTGGTATGGCCGAAGGGGTCGAGCTTGGTGCCGCGCAGGCCCTTCAGCTTCGCCAGCATCCGGAAAACCGGCAGCATCCAGGCGCCGAACTCCTGCTTGATCAGATGGCCGGTCTTGGGATCGCGGCTGGAGAACAGCGGCGGGGCAAGGTGGAATTTCAGCCTGTAGTCGCCCTCGAACTGCTGGCCGAGCCGGGCCTGGAAGGCCGTCTCGGCATAAAGCCGCGCCACCTCGTACTCGTCCTTGTAGGCCAGCAGCTTGGCGTAGTTGCGCGCCACCGCCTCGGCGAGCCCGGTCTGGCCGGTCTTCTGTTCGGCAACCCGGACCTTCTCGACCAGCGCCTGGTAACGCCGGGCGAGAGCCGCGTTCTGATAGCCGGTGAGGTGCCTCGTCCGCGACGCCACGATCTCGTCGAGCGTGCCCGGCAGCTTGGCGAAGGGCACGACCTTGCTGTCCGCCGGCGCCACCAGCCGGTCGATGGCGGCGCGGTCATGCGCGGCGCGGCGGCCCCAGCGGAACGCCGCCATGTTCATCGGCACGGCCGCACCGTTCAGCTCGATGGCGCGCTCGATCGACTCGTGGCCGAGCGGCACGAAACCCTTCTGGTAGGCATAGCCCAGCATGAACATGTTGGTGGCGATCGAATCGCCCAACAGCGCGGTGGCGATGCCGGTCGAATCGAGGAAGTCGCAGGCATCGGCGCCCGCCGCCGCCTCGATCGAGAGCTTCAGCGTGTTGGTGGGGAAGGCGAGGTCGGGATGGCGCGTGAACTCGCCGGTGATGGCCTGGTGGGTGTTGACCACCGCGTGCGAGGTGCCGGGTTCGAGACGGGCCAGGGCATCGGCGCTCGAGCTCACGACCAGGTCGCAGCCCAGCAGCAGGTTGGCGCCGCCGGCGCCCAGCCGCACGGCGTGCAGCGCTTCGGGCGTGGCGCCGAGCCGGACATGGCTGATGACGGCGCCGCCCTTCTGGGCCATGCCGAGCTGGTCGAGCACGGTGACGCCCTTGCCCTCGATATGCGCCGCGGTGCCCATGATGGCGCCGATGGTGACGACGCCGGTGCCGCCGATGCCGGTGATCAGCACGCCATAGGGCCTGTCGGCGACCGACGGCAGCAGAGGGGCGGGCGGCAGCGGCGGTTCCTGGGTCGCCACGCCGGCTTTCTTGTCGGCTTTGCCCTTCCTGACGCCGCCGCCTTCGACCGTGACGAAGCTCGGGCAGAAGCCGTTGAGGCAGGAAAAGTCCTTGTTGCAGGACGACTGGTCGATGGCGCGCTTGTTGCCGAATTCGGTCTCGACCGGCACGACGCTGAGGCAATTCGACTGGGTCGAGCAGTCGCCGCAGCCCTCGCACACCGCCTGGTTGATGAACACGCGCTTGGCGGGATCGGGATAGGTGCCGCGCTTGCGGCGGCGGCGCTTCTCGGCGGCGCAGGTCTGGTCGTAGATCAGGACCGAGACGCCCTTCCACTCGCGCAGCTCGCGCTGGACGTCGTCGAGATCGTCGCGGTGGTGGAAGGTGACGCCGGGCGCCCATTCGGTGCCCACGGGGTATTTGTGCGGATCGTCGCTCACCAGGGCGATGCGGCGTGCGCCCTCGGCATGGACCTGCTGGCTGATCGTCCACGGATGGACGTTGCCGTCATGCGGCTGGCCGCCGGTCATGGCGACGGCGTCGTTGTAGAGGATCTTGTAGGTGATCGTGGTGTTGGTCGCGACGGCGTGGCGGATCGCCAGGTAGCCGGAATGGAAATAGGTGCCGTCGCCCAGATTCTGGAAGACGTGCGGCATGTCGGTGAAGTGGCTGGCGCCGACCCACGTCGCGCCCTCGGCGCCCATGTGGGTGAAGGTCTTGGTGTTGCGCTCCATGCCGATCGCCAGCGTATGGCAGCCGATGCCGGCCATCGCCATCGAACCGTCGGGCACCTTGGTCGAGCTGTTGTGCGGACAGCCGGAGCAGAAATAGGGCACGCGCGCCATGCCCAACTCGTTGCGCACCTGCCGGCCGGCGCGGCGCTTCAGCGTGTCGAAGCGTTCTTTCGTTCGGCCGCTGAAGGAATCCAGGCCGAAGCGCGCCACGAGCGCCGAAGCGATCTCGAAGGGCGACAGCTCACCGTCGGCCTTGAGCAGCGTCTGGCCGCGTTCGTCGGTCTTGCCGACGACGACGGGGCGGCGGTCGGCGGGGGCGTTGAACAGCGCATCCTTGAGCTGCTGCTCGATCAGCGACCGCTTCTCCTCGACCACCAGGATCTCGCGCTTGCCCTGGGCGAAGGCGATCGCGCCCTCGGTCTCGAGCGGCCACACCATGCCGACCTTGTAGATGGCCAGCCCCAGCCGCTCGGCCTCGGCATCGTCGATGCCCAGCTCGTCGAGCGCCTGGCGGACGTCGAGGTAGGACTTGCCGACGGTCATGATGCCGAAGCGCGCGTCGGGCCGGCCCACCATCAGCCGGTCGAGCTTGTTGGCGCGCCAGTAGGCGAGTGCGGCGGGTTGCTTCACCGTGACGACGCGGCGCTCCTGGCCGAGCCAATCGTCGGGCCAGCGGATATGCACGCCGTCGGGCGGCAGGATGAAGTCGGTCGGCGTGCGGATTTCGATGCGGTGCGGATCGACATGGACGGAGGCCGAGGAATCGACCGTCTCGCTCAGCACCTTGAAGGCGACCCACAGGCCCGAGTAGCGCGACATCGCGAAGGCATGCAGGCCGAAGTCGAGATATTCCTGCACGCTGGCGGGATGGATCACCGGGATGCCGGCCGCCATCAGGGCCGGCTCGCTCTGGTGCGCGGTGGTCGACGACTTGGCCATGTGGTCGTCGCCGGCCAGGGCGACGATGCCGCCGTGCCTCGACGTCCCGGCGTAGTTGGCGTGCTTCAGCACGTCGCCCGAGCGGTCGACGCCCGGACCCTTGCCGTACCACATGCCGAACACGCCGTCGTAGCGGGCGCCCGGGTAGAGATGGATCTGCTGGGTGCCCCACAGGGCGGTCGCGGCGAGGTCTTCGTTGACGCCGGGCTGGAACTCGATGTGGTTCTGCTTGATGAAGCGCTTGGCCTGCCACAGCGCCTGGTCGAAGCCGCCCAGCGGCGAGCCGCGATAGCCGGAAATGTAGCAGCCGGTGTTGAGGCCGGCGGCGAGGTCGCGCTGGCGCTGCATCATCGGCAGGCGCACCAGGGCCTGCGTGCCGGTCAGATAGACGCGTCCGCTTTCCAGCAGGTATTTGTCGTCCAGGGTCACCGCAAGCGGCATGGCACCCTCCCTGACACCCATATAGGCACGGTAACGACAGAATGTTGCCGCTTGCAATCTGGAACGTGCGGCGGACGCAAAAAGACGCTTTCCGCTGGTTCGGATGTGCGGGCCTGGCGAGGCGTTTCAAGGTTCCGTCCCGCAACGAAACGTTGTAAGCGTGCCGCGCATCGATTTTCCGCAACGTATTTCAAGTACGCAGCCCTTTGCATGTCCGTCCTCGTCACTGGTGCCGCCGGCTTCATCGGATCGCACGTCGCCCGCGCCCTGCTGGCGCGCGGGGAGACGGTCGTCGGCATCGACAATTTCAGCGAGTACTACGACCCGGTCCTGAAATTCGCCCGGCTGAAGCCGTTGCGCGAGGACAAGGGCTTTACCTTCCTCGAGGCCGATATCTCCGACCGCGAGGCGATGCTGGCCCTGGCCGACCGCCATCGCGATCTCGACCGCATCGTCCACCTGGCGGCACAGCCCGGCGTGCGCCATTCGCTGGTCGATCCCTATGTCTATGTCCAGACCAACGTCATGGGCCATCTGGTGATGCTGGAACTGGCCAAGCTGCTGCCCGGACTGAAGCACTTCGTCTATGCCTCGTCCTCGTCGGTCTATGGCGCCAATCGCAAGCTGCCCTTCGCGACGGGCGACCGGGTCGACCACCCGGTGTCGCTCTACGCCGCGACCAAGCGGGCCGACGAGCTTTTGAGCGAGACCTACGCCCATCTGTTCGGGCTGCGCGCCACCGGCCTGCGCTATTTCACGGTCTATGGGCCGTGGGGCCGGCCCGACATGTCGCCGCACATCTTCGCCAAGGCGATCCACGAGGGCCGCACCATCGAGCTCTATCACCTGGGTTTCGTGAAGCGCGATTACAGCTACATCGACGATATCGTGGCCGGCACGCTTGGCCGTGCTCGACAAGCCTGCCGAAACGGCCAGTCACCGGGTCTACAATCTCGGCGCCAACCGCAGCGAGGACATCGTGGCGGTGATCGCGCTGTTCGAAAAGGCGCTGGGCCGCGAGGCCAAGGTCGAGCTCCGGCCGGGCGATCCGTTCGACATGCAGGAGACGGCTGCCGACATCTCCGACACCACCCGCGATTTCGGCTGGACGCCCAAGGTCCCGGTGGAAGAGGGCATCCCCAAGTTCGTCGAGTGGTTCAAGGCCTATAACCGCCTTTAACGGCCGGCTCGTGCGCCATTCCGGCGCGCAAAACGGATAGGCCCGAAACCGGACACGCTACCAAAAGTGCGTGACACAACCATGCGTTGAGTCTACGATTTGTCGGCAATTCATTGGCATCGGGAGATGCGAATGGCGGCCGATAGCGGAAGCTCGTTTCCCTTCACGGCAGTGACAGTGGTGTTGCTGTTCCTGTCGACCTCGTTTCTGGGGCAGCGCGCGTTCGAGCTGTGGCGTCAGGCCGACGACGATGGCGTCAAGCAAGTGCGGCTGTCGGAACCTCCGGTGGAGGCGCGGCTCTGGGAAGATCCGCTCACGGCGTTGAGCCGCTATCGCCAGAAGCTGAAGGACGCCTGTCCCGCCACGCCGGCCTCCGGCGCCTCTGCGGATTCGCGCTGCCGGTCGGCGCAGCCGGCAAACAGCAAGACGTTCAAGGATACATTCGGCGGCGACGGCGACCGCCTCACCCTGATCGCCGCGATGCTGCCCGGCGCAGCGCTTGTCGGCGCCGAGGAAACGCGGCGGCGGACGCGCTATGCCCTGCTCGCCGGCCTGAACAAGGAAGGCTACGTCCCCGACGACAGCGAGCATATGGGTCTGCTGCGCGCGCGTTATTGCAATTCGTTCAGCGGATGCGACGACGAGCGGCCGCCCCTCGTGCATCTGGCGAAGTGGATCGAGATCCTGCGCGGCGTGCCGAGCAACATGGATATCGTCTACGAGACGCTGCGCACCAAGGAGAGCGATCGGTCCAAGCAGCGGCGGGTCGCGGTGCTGTGGATCGACGACACCAAGACCGGCCGGCGCTGGCTGAGCGCGCTCACGATCCTGCTCAAGGATCTGTCGCCCGACCCCGATGTGCGGCTGCGGATCGTCGGGCCCAGCGGGTCCGACGCCTTGGTCAATGCTCTGGGCCGAGATGCCACGCAACTGCAGAAGGAAGCCGATGACGTCGAAAAGAAAGGCGACGCGACGACGTTCCGCAAGAACTGGGAGATACTCCACAAGCTGCAGCTGATCAGCCCCCAGTCGACCGCTCCGCCCGAGCAATTATTGCGGGCGGCGCATCTTTCAGGCCCCTTGAGCGATTGCCCCAAAGACCAGGACTGCATCGACCATGCCTTCCGGTCCCAATTCACGAGGATCCACAACACCATCCATTTCAAGCAGCCCCTTCGGGCGTCGCCGTTCTTCATCCGGACCGTCGGCACCGACGATGGGCTGATCACGAGCCTGGTGGCCGAGCTGGCCGGACGGGGGCTCGACTGGTGCGGCAACGGACGCGTCATCCTGATCGCCGAATGGGATTCCATCTACGCCCGAACATTCGGTGAAAGCCTGCAGAGGGAATTGCAGTGCCCTGGCGGCAAGAGCACGCTCGACCTCAAGATCTACTCATACCTGCGCGGATTGGACGGGGTGACGCTCGACGATGCCGCCACGCAGGCCCAGAGCAACAACGAGAACAATCGCGCCGATCAGCGCAAGGCGCGGCCGATCGAATGGCCCGAGGGCCGCGCGCAGGAAGACTATGTCCGCCGTCTCGTCCGCGAAGTCCTGAAGGACAACGACCGCAACCCGGTGCAGGCAGTCGGCCTGATCGGCGGGGACGTGCACGACAAGCTGGTATGGGTGCAGGCGTTGCGCGATGCCTTCCCCGACCGCACGTTGTTCACGACGGACATGGATGCGCGTCTGTTGCATCCGAGCATGACCCGATACACGCGCAACGTGATCGTGACGTCGAGCCTGGCGCTCACCTGGGATGAAGACGACCCGGCCTGCCCCAGGCTGGACGACACGCTGGCCAACCAGATCGGGCCCTTCCGGGATACCTACCAGACCTCGACATTTCTCGCCGCGCGCCTGGCGTCGGCGACAGGGGATGGCGCAACGGCCCTGGCGTGCCGCATCGACAAGGCCGTCGCGCACCCGGTCGCGTTCGAGATCGGCCGCGACGGCATGGTCAAGCTGCCCGCCAAGGGCGTGACCAACTCCGAGCGACGCAAGCGCCACATCCTCGCGATATTGACGGCCGTCGTGCTGCTGGCCGTCGGCGGGTTGATGCTGATCGGTCAACCCGCTCCCGGCATGCTTGCCGCATGGTCGTGGTGGTCGACCGATGACGACAAGTCGTCGATCGCCTTCGATGGCTCGAAGGCGTTCGTGGCCGGCCTCGAGATGGCGGCGTTGGGATATGCCGTGGCCGTGGCGGTCGAACTGGCCTTTCCGGGCAGTGCCGGCGCCTGGGGGCCGGTCTTGCTCGCGGCGGCCATGGCGACGTTCTTCTGGGCTTTCCTGTATCCCGGCCTGCGTTGGATGCAGGCTTTGCGGCCGGCCGCTCCGGATCCCGATCCAGGTTCCAGTCGGGTCTGGCGGTGGGGCCGTGTCGGAGTCCTGGCCCTGCTGTTTGTCGCGGCCGTGGCGTTCGTCTGGTGGTTCTGGGTGGCCCAACCAGCCAATGCGGATATGCGCGAACCGGCCGCTCCGCTGAGCGGCGCCAGCGCGTGGCCGGCGGAGCTGCTGCGCACCCTGGCGATCGTCCTGTTCGCCTGGTTCCTCGACAACACATGGTCCAGGGGCGCCGTTTCGGCCCGCCTTATCGAGGAAATCTACTTTCCGGCAGAAACCGGTACGCCTGCCTCGACGCCACCTACGGATCTGGGGGAGCGGATGCTTGCCGCTTTCCGCAACACGACGGTGTGGTTCTGGCAGCCCAGCGTGCAGCTCGCGCGGCGGTCGCATCGATGGCGCCAAACTGTGGCACGAGTACCGCATGCTCATGACCAACGGTCGGCGGTTCAAGCGCCTGCTGTTCTGGCTGATATGTTCGATCGGCATCATCGTGCTGGTGATGTTCGTGGTGAAAAGCATGACCGACGGCGCGGACCCCGACATTCCGGCGCGCGGCCTGGCGGATCGGGCGCTCTTCTTCAGCACGCAATTGATCAGCGCGATGGCCGTCATCATCCTGCTGGTGCTGGTGGGCGACGTGACGATCCTCACCTGGCGGTTCGTCGCCATGCTGAAGCGCGGCCGCACCGTCTATCCTCCGGCGACGATCGCGCGGTTTGCCGCCGAGCTGGGGCCCGAGCTGCAGGCGCAGGCCACCACGCTGGTCGAGGCCTACCCCGAACAGCGTGGAAAATCGCGGGACTATCCGCGGGCGCCGGAGTGCCGCAATTCGCTGCTCGACGACTGGATCGATGCCCGGCTGCTCGCCGAGCATACCGCCGCGGTCGGATCGCTGATCGTTTTCCCCTTCATCCTGGTGGCGCTGGTCGTCGTCGCCCGCAGTCGGATATTCGACAATTGGGAAATCGGCGGCGGCGTGCTGATCGTGCTGGTCGGCTACGTTCTATGGTCGATCGCCATGGCGGCTCTGCTCAACAACGGCGCCGAGCGGGCGCGGCGAAAGGCATTGGAGGGCATGCAGGCCGACCTGCTGTGGCTCCAGGGAGCCGGCGCCCGCTTCGACAAGCTGGCCGTTCGCTTCCCAAGCCTGATCGATCGGGTGGTGCACCTGCGCAAGGGCGCCTTTGCGCCGTTCTTCGAGCAACCCCTGGTGCAGGCCGTCCTGGTGCCGCTCGGCGGCGCCGGCGGCATCCAGCTTCTCGACCTGCTGCTTTACGCGCGGACGCAATAACGATCGTCGGCGAGCCCGCTTCGCACGGCGACGCGGGATGGGGTATTGAGGAGCGATGCCGCTTCTCGAACTCAGGAACCTGCGCCGCGCCTTCTACGGTCTCGACGTGCTGCGGGGCGTCGATCTCGCCGTGGCGGCGGGCGGCATCACCGGCCTGATCGGGCCCAATGGGGCGGGCAAGACGACGCTGTTCAACGTGGTCTCGGGCCTGGTGCCGCCGGACGCGGGCTCGGTCCGCTTCGACGGACAGGAGATCGCCGGATTGTCGCCCGATGCCGTGAGCCGGCGCGGGCTGGTGCGGACCTTCCAGGTGGCAAGAGGATTTCCCCGGCTCTCGGTGTTCCAGCATCTCATGCTCTATGGCCGCGACCAGCCGGGCGAGACCCTGTGGCAGGCGATATGCGGCACCCGCGCGGCGCGCGCGCGCGAAGCCGAGCTCGCCGAGCGGGCCTGGCAGACGGCGCGCTTCCTGCGGCTCGACCATCTGATCGACAATCCCGCGACGGCGCTGTCGGGCGGCCAGAAGAAGCTGCTGGAGATCGGCCGCGCGCTGATGGCGGAGCCCCGGCTGGTGCTGCTCGACGAGCCGACCGCCGGCGTCAATCCGACCCTGCAGAACGAGATCGGCGAGCGGCTGCTCGAGCTGCCCAGGCGCGGCATCACCGTGCTGCTGATCGAGCACGACATGGGCTTCATCGCCCGTCTGTGCGATCCGGTGATCGTGATGGCCGAGGGCCAGGTGCTGACCCAGGGCACGTTCGACGAGGTGCGCGCCGATCACCGGGTGCGCGAGGCCTATCTCGGACGAAGAGCCGCATGAGGGGCGCGGCATGAGCCTGCTCGAGATCGCCGGTCTGCGGGGCGGCTATGCGGCGGCCGACGAGATCGTGAAGGGTGCCGATCTTGCCGTGGCGGCGGGCGAGATCGTGGCCCTGATCGGGCCCAACGGCGCCGGCAAATCGACCTTGCTGAAGCTGGTCGCGGGCCTGTTGCGGCCGAGCGGTGGCAGCGTGCGTTTCAAGGAGCGCGACATCGCCGGATGGGCAGCGCCCGACATCAGCCGCGCCGGACTGTCGTTCGTGCCCCAGGAACGCAACGTCTTCGGCTCGATGAGCGTCGCGGAAAACCTCGAGATGGGCGGCTATATCGATGGCGCGCACGCGCGGAAGCGCATGGCCGAGCTCTACGAGCGCTTTCCGATGCTGGCCGACAAGCGCCGCGCGGCGGCGCGCACCCTGAGCGGCGGCCAGCGCCAGATCCTGGCCATGGCGGTCGCGCTCATGAACGCGCCCGACCTGCTGCTGCTCGACGAGCCGACCGCCGGCCTCAGTCCGCGCGCGGCCGAGGAGCTGTTCGGCACGATCCTTGCGCTCAACAAATCGGGCGTGGCGATCCTGATGGTCGAGCAGAACGCGCTCGAGGCGCTGTCGGTATCGGCGCGGGCCTACGTGTTGGTCCAGGGCCGACCCGAGCACGAAGGGAGGGCGGCGGACCTCGCTGCCGATCCGACCGTGCGCGATCTGTTTCTCGGCGGCAAGGCAGCGCCTATGCTCACATCATCGAACGACGGAATGGGGGACTGCCTATGATCGGAATTCGCATCGGTCGCCGTGCGGCGCTCGCGGGCGGCCTTGCAGCGCTCGCAAATCCGGCCGTGGTGCGGGCGCAGGCGGACCCGATCAAGCTCGCCACCCTGACGCCGCTGACCGGCGCCGGCGGCTCCTACGGGCCCGCGATGGCCAAGGTCGCGGCGGCGGTGGTCGAGGAGGTCAACAAGGCGGGCGGCGTGCTGGGCCGGCGCATCGTGCTGGTGAGCGAGGACGACCAGACCAGCCCCGAAGCCGGTGTCCGTGCGGCGCGCAAGCTGATCGACGTCGACAAGGCCGCCGCCATCATGGGCACCTGGGCCTCCTCGGTGACCACGGCGGTGGCGCCGCTGTGCTGGGAGAGCAAGACCTTCCTGACCACCACGTCGGGCGCCGATTCGATCACCCAGTTGCCGCACCAGGGCTATCTCGTGCGCACCCAGCCCAACTCGACCCTGCAGGTGACGCGGTCGGGCGAGTTCATGCTGTCGCTGGGCGCCAAGAAGGTCTTCACCATGATCCCGCAGACGCCCTTCACCCAGGCGACCTTCGACCTGATGGGCAAGGTGCTGCCCAAGGGCGGCGCCACGCACCAGGGCCTGATCTACGACGACAAGAAGAACACCTACCGCACCGAGGTCGACCAGGCCTTGCGCGCCGATCCCGACATGATCTTCGCCGCGGGCTACACGCCCGACACGATCGTGCTCCTGAAGGACATCTATCGCGCGGGCTTCAAGGGCAAGGTCATCGGCTTCGGCTACTCGATCAACCAGAAGCTTCTCGACCAGATCGGCCAGCCCGAAGTCGTCGAGGGCGTCTATACCTATTCGCCGTCGCCGGCCGAGGGCAGTGGCGCCTATGAGAAGGTGAAGGCCGCCGTCGGTTCGGCCAATCCCGATCCCTATACCTGCCAGGTCTACGACCACGTGAACCTGGTGCTGCTGGCCATCGCCAACGCCAAGGCGGCGTCCGGCGAGGCGATCAAGGACAACATCCGCAAGTCGGCCCAGGGTGGCGGCAAGTCCGTCGACAACGCGGTCGACGGCATCAAGGCGATCGCGGCTGGCGAGAAGGTCGACTACACGGGCGCCTCGGGGCCGTGCGACTTCGACGACAAGGGCGACATCCTCGACTGCAAGTTCCGCTACGACCAGGTCAAAGCCGGCAAGTTCACCCTGGTGAAGATCGCGTGATCATGCGGACCGCGGGCGTCCCGCCCGCTCATGATCTTGAGCGGGCGGGACGCCCGCGGTCCCAAAGACCATGATCCTTCTCCAGGCTCTGGTGAACGGGCTGGTGTCGGGCACCTTGCTGGCGGTGCCCGCCATCGGCTTCACGGCGATGTTCGCCGTGCTGCGCTTTCCCAACTTCTCGGTGTCGGGCGTGGCGACGCTCGGCGCCTTCGCGGGCTACCTCGCCTATGGCGCGGGGCTGCAGATGGCGGGCTCGCTGGTCGTGGCCTTCGCGGTGGCGGGAGCGGCCGGTCTCGCTTTCGACAAGGTGGCGCACCTGCCGCTGGTCAAGCAGGGCGCGTTGCCGGCCGCCATCGCCTCGATCGCCAGCGGGCTGGTGCTGGAGAACATCGTGCGGCTGGGCTTCGGCAACGAGCCGCGCGGCTACGACCGGCCGATCGCGCGCGATATCCGCCTGGGCGACATCCGCGTCAGCCCGCAGCAGCTCGAGACCATGGCGCTGGCGCTCGCCATCATGCTGGCGGTGTTCGCGGCGCTCGCCTTCACCCGCATCGGCAAGGCCATGCGCGCCTCGGCCGACAATCCCGAGCTGGCCGCCCTCAAGGGCATCCGGCCCGAGCGGATCGCCCTGATGGCGAGCTTCGTCGGCATGGGGCTGGTCGGCGTGGGCGGCATGCTGCTGGGGCTCGACAGCTCGATCGATCCGCTGACCGGCACGCGCATCCTGCTCTCGATCTTCGCCGCCGCCGTGCTGGGCGGCCTGGGCAGCGCACCGGGCGCCGTGCTGGGCGCCTTCCTGATCGGCATCGCCGAGGAACTGTCGGTGCTGGTCGTCGGCTCGCAATACCGCGCCGCCGTCGGTTTCGTCGCCATCCTCGTCGTGCTGAGCCTGCGGCCGCGCGGGCTTTTAGGAGAGAGGGCGTTTTGATGCGTCTTGCCGGAGCGCGCCACTCCAGGGCGCTCATGTCTGCGGAGCGCGGACCTCCAGGTCCGCTCATGCTCATGAGCGGACCTGGAGGTCCGCGCTCCGCATGATGCGCCACTGGAGTGACGCGCTCCGAGCGATGCTGAGCTACCTCCTCTTCATCGCCACGGTCGGCGGCATCTACGGGCTGCTGGCGCTCAGCCTCAACCTGATCTGGGGCGGGGCAGGGATGGTCAATCTCGGCCTCGCCGGCTTCTTCGCCGTCGGCGCCTACGCCTCGGCGCTGCTGACGACGGCGGGCCACGCGCCGATCGCCGTGGGCTGGCTGGCGGCGCTTGTGGCGGGCGGCCTCGCCGGACTGGTCGTCACGCTCTCGACCACGCGGCTGCGCGAGGACTATCTCGCCATCGTCACGCTGGGCTTCGCCGAAGTGGTGCGCCTGCTGGCGGCCAACGAAATCTGGCTGACCCGCGGCAGCGACGGCATCTCGGGCATTCCCGGGCCGTGGAAGGCGGCGCTCGGCCCGGCCTTCAACGCCGTCTATTTCCTGATCGTGCTGGCAGCGCTGGCTGTCGTGTTCTTCGTGGTGCGCCGCATCGACCGCTCGCCCTACGGCCGCGCGCTGCGCGCCATCCGCGAGGACGCCCAGGTGGCGCAGGTCGCCGGCAAGCCCGTGCTGCGCTTCAAGACCGAGGCCTTCGCGCTCTCGGCCGCCATCGCCGGCCTCGCGGGCGCGCTCTACGGTCATTTCACCTCGTACATCGCGCCCGACCTGTTCCTGCCGCTGATCACGGTCTACATCTTCCTGGCCGTCGCCTCGGGCGGCACCGGCCGGCCGGCCGGCGCGTTGCTGGGCGCCTACCTGGTGATGACCTTGCTCGAATCCTCGCGCTTCTTCGTCGAGTGGATCCCCGATGTCACCGCCGTGCAGCGTGCGGCGCTCAAGGAACTCCTGATCGCCGTCGCCCTCATCCTGGTGCTGCGACTGAAACCCTCGGGCATCCTGCCCGAACGCATTCCACCCGCGCCGCAGGCGCGCTAGCTCCGACGGCATGGAATGCGCTACCTTCGCCGGGCTCGCGAAGTGAGGACCATGCCGGATCAGACCATCTACCAGCAGCCGCGGCGCGCGGGTCGCGCCGGCGAGACCGTGGTCACCAGCACCTGCGGCCATAATTGCGGCGGCCGTTGCGTGGTCAATGCCCATGTCGTCGACGACCGCATCGTCAAGATCTCGACCGACCCGGCGCGCTGGCAGCCCGAGCTGCCGCCGCTGCACGCCTGCGCCCGCGGGGTCGGGCAGATCGAGCGCGTCTACCATCCCGACCGGCTGAAATATCCGATGCGCAGGATCGGGCCGCGCGGCTCGGGCCAGTTCGAGCGCATCTCGTGGGACGAGGCGCTGAGCCATGTCGCGGCCGAGATGCTGCGTATCCGCAGCACGCACGGCAACGCCGCCCTCCTCGACGCCTCGCGCTCGGGCAACACGTCGATGCTGCATGGCTTCGGCGTCTCCAAGCGTTTCTTCTACAAGTTCGGCGGCTGCACCGAGCTGTGGTCGAACATGTCGGCCGAGGCCGAGATCTTCGCCGTGCGCATGACCTTCGGCGCCAAGGCCGACTACAAGTCGGCCGGCCGCGAGCCGACCGACTACGTGAATTCGAAGCTGATCCTCATGTGGGGCTGGAGTCCGGCCGACGGCACCTTCGGCACCGGCACGCAGCAGTATCTCAAGGAGGCCAAGAAGAAGGGCGTGCGCATCGTCTGCGTCGATCCACGCCGCACGCGCACCAGCGCCCAGCTCGCCGACGAGCACATCTTCATCAAGCCCTCGACCGATGCCGCGGCGCTGATCGCCATGGCCCATGTCATCGTGAGCGAGGGGCTGCACGACCAGGCCTATTGCGACCGCCACGTGCTGGGCTTCGACGAGGCGCATCTGCCGGACGGCGCGCCCGCCGGCGGTTCCTACAAGTCGTACCTGCTGGGCGAGAGCGACGGCGTGCCCAAGACGCCGGAATGGGCGGCGGCGCTCTGCGGCATACCGGCCGAGACCATCCGGCGGCTCGCCATCGAGTTCGCCACGACCAGGCCCGCCGCCCTGCAGTGCGGCTACGCGCCGGGCCGCACGGCGTTCGGCGAGCAGTTCCATCGCGCCGCCTACGCCCTGGCCGCGATCACGGGCAATGTCGGCATCGTCGGCGGCAACTCGGGCGTCAGCAACGGCGCGACGGGGCGGGGCGGCATCAAGAGCCTGCCGCCGGGCACCAACCCCATCAAGTCGAAGGTCTCGACGCCGCTGCTGGCCGACCTTTTGGCGCGCGGCAAGTCCGGAGGTTATCCGGCCGACATCAAGGCGATCTATTCGTCGGGCGGCGACCTGTTCAACCAGTGTCCCAACGCCAACAAGATGGCGGCCTCGCTCAGCGGCGTGGAGCTGATCGTCGTGCAGGACCATTTCCTGACGCCGACCGCGCGCCATGCCGACATCGTGCTGCCGGCGACGACCTTCTGGGAGCGCAACGACGTGCACACGCCGTGGGCCGGCGCCGGCCACTACGCGATCTTCATGAAGCAGGCCATCCAGCCGATGTACGAATGCCGCAACGACATGGACATCTTCGCCGACCTCGCGGCACGGGTCGGCATCAACGATTACCTCGAGAAGACCGAGATGGAATGGCTGCGCGAGCTGACGCGCGACTCGGTCGCCGATTTCGATACGTTCGCCGAAAAGGGCGTGGCGCGCTTCGCGGCGCCCGACGATGCGGTCGCCTTCGCCGCGCAGATCCGCGATCCGGACACTCATAAGTTCACGACGCCGTCGGGCAAGATCGAGATCTACTCGATGGCGCTGGCGGCCAATCCCGACCCGTATGGCCTGGGCCACATCCCGCCCATCCCGACATGGATCGAGCCGGTGAAGCCCGAGGCGAGATTCCCGCTGATGCTGTGCAGCCCGAAGTCGCGCGCCCGCACCCATTCGATCCACGGCAACCAGCCGCTGCTGGCGAGGATCGATCCCGACGATGTCTGGATGAACACCGCCGACGCGGCCCAACGCGGCATCACCAACGGCGAGACGGTCCGCGTCTTCAACGACCGCGGCGCCACCTTGCTGCCCGTCAAGGTCACCAGCCGCATCGCGCCGGGCGTGGTCTCCATCAAGGAAGGCGCCTGGGTGACGCCGCGCAGCGACGGCACCGACACCAGGGGCTGCGCCAACGTGCTGGCCGAGGACCGCTCGGCGCCGTGCGGCGCCACGACCTACAATACGAACCTGGTCGAGGTCGAGCGGGCGATTTGAGTTGGCGAGTACCCGCTTTCATAGAATGTTGATACAGCCCCAACCTCACCCTGAGGAGGCCCGCAGGGCCGCTCGAAGGGAGGGACCACCATCGTTGCCGCCCATCCTTCGAGACGCCGCGCTGCGCGCGGCTCCTCGGAGCGGCTGTCGCTCGGGATGACGGGGGTGTCGGAGAGAGGGTTCCATGACAACGCCGTTCGAGTCCTGCCTCGCCGCCCTTCGCCAGCCCGGGCCGCCCGAGACGCTGTTCAAGGCGGTCGACCAGGCGCTCAAGGAAACCGTCGGCCACATCCTGTTCACGCTTCTCTACGTGGCGCCCGACGGCAAGCGGGTGAAGCGGCTCTACACCAACATGCCCAAGGAATATCCCGTCGGCGGCTACAAGCCGGTGACCGAGAGCGACTGGCACAAGCTTGTGATCGGCCAGCGCCGTTCGTGGGTCGGCACGACCTACGAAGACGTCAAATGGGCCTTCTTCGATCACGAGCTGATCCGCTCGCTGGGCTGCGAATTGGCCATCAACGTGCCGGTGGTCTATGCCGGCCGTGTGCTGGGGACGATGAACCTGCTGGATGCCGCCGGGCACTACAAGGAAAGCGACCCGGCGAAGATCGAGCCTTTTGCCGCCCTGCTGATCGGCCCGTTCCTCGACGCCATCGCCGCCGATCCTGGATGAATTGACCGATGGGAAAGGACATCGCATGACGAAGAAGTACACGGCTCAATGCGCCTGTGGGGCCGTGAAGTTCGCGTTCAATACCGACCCGACGTTTGTGGCGGACTGCTATTGCAAGGATTGTCAGAAAGCGTCAGGAGGCGCCATGGCGACCTTCTTCGGCGTGCCCCAGGATGATTTCACGCTGCTGAGCGGCAATCCCAAATCTTTTCCCTATGTCGCCGAATCCGGCAAGCGGCTGGAACGAAACTTCTGTCCGGAGTGTGGCGCCCGACTGTTCACCACCAATCTGGGGAGTTTCCCCGGGACGGTCTTTGTCATGATCGGCAGCCTGGACCAACCCGATCTGGTCAAGCCGCTGATGGAGATCTTCACCAAGCGCCGCCTGAAGTGGACAAAACCCCTCGATCTTCCACAATTCCCCGGCATGCCCGGCTGAACCGGCGGCTCCAGGCGGCAAGATCGGTCGGCGGACCTGGCGCGTGGCGACAGAGTTTCTGCGCAGCATGGTGCGCAGAAACTCGGGCGGCCAAAGTGTCAGTTGACATTTATAGTAGTGATACTTATATATCACTTAAGTCAGCCGACGGCAGTCCGCCGACGTTTTGTGGTTCGGTCACGGCCCGAGGGAATGAACCGAGCAGGAAAGGCTAGGTGTTGTGTTGTTGGAAGCGTCGATGACTATTCTGATTGGCGTAATCGCTAGCGGAAATTGCGGAAACTCCCGAGGCGCTCGCGCGACGCAGGGTCGGCTGTGCGTGCTAGACAAGAGGACGGCGATGCGGCGCCCGCGCTGGCGACGCGGCGGCGAACGCCCCATATCCTGCGTCTGCAAGGAGTTTGTTGAATGAATGCGATGCTGGGCGATCTGCCGACCTGGAACCTCTCCGACCTCTATTCCAGTCCCAGCGGCCCCGATCTCGCCGCCGACCTGAAGCGCGCCGCGGCGGACGCCGATGCCTTCGCCCAGGCCTACGAGGGCAAGGTGGCGGGGATGGACGGAAAGGCGCTGGGCGCGGCGGTCGCCAGGTTCGAGGCCCTGAACGACCTGATGGGCCGCATAAGCTCCTATGCGTCGCTCTACTATGCGCAGGACATGGCCGACCCCGAGCGCGGCCGGTTCTCGCAGGATGTCTCCGAATCGCTGACCGATATCGGCACCAGGCTGGTGTTCTTCAAGCTCGAGATCAACAAGCTCGACGACGCCGACCTGGCGGCCCGGCAGAAGGACCCGGCGCTCGCCAAATACGGTCCCTGGCTGCGCGATCTCCGCGTCTACCGCCCGCACCAGCTCTCCGACGAGATGGAAAAGGCGCTGCACGAGAAGCACGTCGTCGGCCGCGCCGCCTGGTCGCGCCTGTTCGACGAGACCATCGCGCGCCTGCGCTATCCGTTCGGCAACGAGCTGCTGAGCGAGCCGCAGATCCTCGACAAGCTCTCGAGCAAGGACGCCGGCCAGCGCAAGGACGCCGCCAAGTCGTTCGGCAAGGTGCAGGGCGACAATATCGCGGTCTTCTCGCTGCTCACCAACACGCTGGCCAAGGACAAGGAGATCGAGGATCGCTGGCGCAAATACAAGCGTCCGCAATCGGCGATGAACCTCGCCAACGTGGTCGAGGACGAGGTGGTGGATGCGCTCGCCGCGTCGGTGAAGGCGGCCTATCCGCGGCTGGCGCACCGCTACTACAAGCTCAAGGCCAAATGGTTCGGCGTCGAGAGCATGCCCTACTGGGACAGGAACGCACCGCTGCCCGAGCATGACGACCGCACGATCCCGTGGAACGAGGCCGAGAAGATCGTGCTCGACGCCTACCGCGCCTTCTCGCCGGAGCTGGCCGATGTCGGCCGGAAGTTCTTCGGCACCGGCTGGATCGATGCGCCGGCGCGGCCCGGCAAGTCGCCCGGCGCCTTCGCCCATCCCACGGTGCCGTCGGCGCATCCCTACCTGCTGCTCAACTACCAGGGCAAGGTGCGCGACGTCATGACCCTGGCGCATGAGCTGGGCCATGGCGTGCACCAGGTGCTGGCGGCGCGGCAGGGCGCGCTGATGGCCGACACGCCGCTCACGCTGGCCGAGACCGCCTCGGTGTTCGGTGAGATGCTGACCTTCCAGTCGCTGCTGAAATCGGCGCCCGACAAGGCGACGCGCAAGGCCATGCTGGCCGGCAAGGTCGAGGACATGCTGAACACGGTGGTCCGCCAGATCGCCTTCTACGATTTCGAATCGCGCCTGCACATGGCGCGGCGCCAGGGCGAGCTGACGCCCGACGCGATCGGCGAGATCTGGATGGCGGTGCAGAAGGAGAGCCTGGGGCCTGCCTTCACCTTCGACGACGAATACCGGAACTACTGGTCCTACATCGGCCACTTCATCCATTCGCCGTTCTACGTCTACGCCTATGCCTTCGGCGACTGCCTGGTGAACTCGCTGTACGCCGCCTACCAGTCGGGCGAGCCCGACTTCCAGGCCAAGTACCTCGAGATGCTGAAGGCAGGCGGCGTGAAGCGCCACAAGGAGCTTCTGGCGCCGTTCGGCCTCGACGCCTCCGATCCGGCGTTCTGGGACAAGGGCCTGGGCGTGATCTCGGGCTTCGTCGACGAGCTGGAGAAGCTCTAGCCGTTGACAGCCCCGGAGGGTGGCTGCACGCTTCGCGGCGGGTGGATACGACCCGCCGCTTGCGCCCTATGGGTATGGTGAACGTATCGAGCCTCGTTCAGGCACTCCTTTTGCCGTGGCAAACGGATCAGTAACGCAAGCAACTGACTTTCCCGTTCTGCCGCCTGCAGAGGATGAACAATGCGAGACTATCGTGATGCCAAGGCCATGGCGCAGACGCTGCGTCAGGCGCTCAAGGAAAGATCGGTTTCCCTGACCCACAGCGAGAGCCTCGAGCTGATCGCCAGGGTCCTGGGCCTCGCCGACTGGAATAACCTGTCGGCGCGCATCGATGCGTCGCCGAAGGCGGCGCCGTCTGTATTGCCGACCGTCAGGAAGCCCGTCCTGGCCATGCGCGACCTGGTGCTGTTTCCCGACATGACGACGCCGATCTATGCGGGGCGCCTGAAGTCGCTGGCGGCGATCGAGCAGGCGATGGCGGCCGACAGGGAGCTCTTCTCCGTGACGCAGCGGCGGGCGGCTGACGACGATCCCGGTCCCGGCGATCTTTACGCCCTCGGCGTCGTCGCGAGGCCGTTGGATGTGTTCAAGATGCCCGACGGCTCCATCAAGATGTTGGTGCAGGGCTTGCGGCGCGCCCGCGTGACCCGCTTCGACACGGAGGGTGCTTGTCTCGTGGCCGAACTCGCGGCGGTGTCGCGCGAAGGCGCGGCGCGGGAAGAGGCGGCGACCGTGTCGCGCGAATTGCTGCAGCGCTTCGCGGCCCATGCCAACATCGACCTTGCATCGCCACCGCAGGCGCTGGCGATACTGCCGCATCTCCAGGATCCCGGCCGCATCGCCGACATGATCGCCCAGTACCTGTCGCTCACCATCGAACAGCGACAGCAGCTCCTCGAGACGACCGACGTCGTGCAGCGGATGCAGATGATCCTGGCGTTGATGGCGCCGGACCGGCAAGCGGCCTGACGTCGAGGTGGCAACGCACCCCGATCGACCCTATATCGGTCGGGATGCGGGATAAAAATTTCATGGTCCGGGCATGAGCCAGGACGAAGGCGATTCCCTCGGCGGCCGGCTCGGGCGTTACGCCCGGGTCGGCGCGTCGGTCGGCGGGCTGGCGGCCAAGCTGGCGGGGCAGCGCTATCTCGGCCTCAGCCTCGATCGCGACAAGCATGCGACGGACCTGCGGGCGGCGCTGGGCGGCCTCAAGGGGCCGCTGATGAAGGCGGCCCAGCTCATCTCCACCATCCCCGACGCGCTGCCGCCGGAATATGCGCGCGAGCTCGCGCAGTTGCAGGCCAACGCGCCGGCCATGGGCTGGGCCTTCGTGCGCCGCCGCATGGCGACCGAGCTCGGGCCCGACTGGCAATCGAAGTTCGCCAAGTTCGACAAGGAGGCCTCGTTCGCCGCCTCGCTGGGCCAGGTCCATCGCGCGACACTGGCCGATGGCACCGAGGCTGCCGTCAAGCTGCAGTATCCCGACATGGCATCTGCGATGGAAGCCGACCTGAACCAGCTGAAGCTCATCTTCGCGATCGGCCAGCGCTTCGATCCGGCCATCCGCACCGACGAGATCCATGCCGAGATCACCACGCGCCTGCGCGAGGAACTGGACTACAAGCGCGAGGCCAGGCACGTGGCGCTCTATCGCCACATGCTGCGCGACGAGGGAGGCGTGCATGTGCCCGAAGTCGTGCCGTCGCACTCGACCGACCGGCTGCTCACCATGACCTGGCTGCAGGGCGAGCCGCTGCTCAACTGGAAGAGCCGTGCGCAGGAGGACAAGGACCGGCTGGCCACGAACATGTTCCGCGCCTGGTACGTGCCGTTCTATTCCTACGGCGTGATCCATGGCGACCCGCATCTCGGCAACTACACGGTGCGGCCCGACGGCTCGGTGAACCTGATGGATTTCGGCTGCGTCAGGATCTTCCCGCCGCGCTTCGTACGCGGCTCGATCGAGCTCTATCGTGCGCTCATGACCGACGATACGGCGCGCGCCGTGGCGGCCTATGAGGATTGGGGTTTCACCGGCCTCACTCATGAGATGATCGCCGTGCTGAACCGCTGGGCGGCCTTCCTCTATGGTCCGCTGATGGACGACCGGCCGCGCCGTCTCACCGAAGGCATGGTGGAAGGCCACGGCCGCGAGATGGCGCAGAACGTGTTCGGCGAACTGCGCCGCCTGGGCGGCGTGCGTCCGCCGCGCGAGTTCGTGTTCATGGACCGCGCCGCCATCGGGCTTGGCGCCGTGTTCATCCATCTCAGGGCGTCGATCAACTGGCACCGGCTGTTCGAGAGCCTGATCGACGGCTTCGACATCGATGCGCTCACGCGGCGCCAGCAGGCTGCGTTGACGGAGGCGGGACTGTGAGCACCGAGGGATTGCGGACCCTGCCGAGCCTGCATGGCCCGGGCGAGACGCTCGACAGGCTGGAAGCCGCCGTGACCAAGCACGGCATGACGATCGTCGCGCGCATCGACCATGCCGCCGCGGCGGAGAAGGTCGGCCTGGAGCTGCGGCCGACCGTCGTCCTGGTGTTCGGCAATCCCCGGGCCGGGACGCCCGCCATGCAGGCGCAAAGAACGGTGGCCATCGATCTGCCCTTGAAGATGCTGATATGGCAGGACGACAAGGACGCCACGTGGCTCGCCTACAACGATCCGGCCTGGCTCTTCCGGCGTCACGGCGTCGTCGATGACGGGACGGTCGATGTCATGCACGACGTGCTGGAAAGCATTGCCGGAGAAGCAACGGGACGATGAAGATTCTCGTGACGGGTTCTTCGGGCTGGCTCGGCCAGACCCTGGTGCCCCGGCTCGAGCGCGATGGCCACAAGGTGGTGGGGCTCGATCCCGAGGCCGGGCCGACCACGTCCGTCGTGGGCTCGGTGGTCGATCGCGCCCTGGTCCATCGGCTCATCCGCGACAACGGCATCGAGGCCATCGTGCATGCCGCGGCGCGCCACAAGCCGCACATCGAGACCCACGACAATTCCGAGTTCGTGGCGGTGAACGTGCAGGGCACGCTCAACCTCCTGGAGGAGGCGGTGGCGCCGGGCTCGACGGTCGAGCGCTTCGTCTTCACCTCGACGACTTCGCTGATGATCTCGCAGAAGATCCGCGACGGCAAAGCCGGTGGCGCCCGCGAGGCGATCTGGATCGACGAGACCCTGTCGCCGCTCGAGCCGCGCAACATCTACGGCGTCACCAAGCGCGCGGCCGAGGAGCTGTGCCGGCTGTTCAACCATCTGCACGGGCTGCCGATCCTGATCCTGCGCACCTCCAGGTTCTTCCCCGAGGAGGACGACATGGCGCATGCCATCGTCCAGTCGGGCGAGAACACCAAGGCCAACGAGTTCCTGTTCCGCAGGCTCTCGGTGGAAGACGCCGCGGAGGCCCACGTCGTGGCGCTGGCCAAGGCCAGGCAGATCGGTTTCGACACTTTCATCATCTCGGCCCTGACGCCGTTCTCGCCAGCCGACTGCCGCGCGCTGATCGCCGATGCGCCGTCGGTGGTGGCGCGCTACTTCCCCGACTACCGCGAGAAATATGCGAAGCGCGGATGGACGATGTTCGACTTCGATCGACCGGATCTACGACGCGGGCAAGGCCAGGCGGGAGCTGGGCTTCGTCTGCAAGACCGGGTTCAGGGAGGTTCTGGACGGGCTCGCCGGAGCGCTCAGGGGCTCTTCGTGAACGCTTTCGGCATGACCGTCGTCGGCGTCACCGAAATTTTCAGGCATTCAGAGCCGCTGCCGTCGTCGATCGCGAGCTTGTCGGCCTCTATCGAGTACCTGCAGGTCTTGTAGGGCGAGCCATCGTCCTGGCGAATGTCGACCTCGCCTTTGGTGCTGAGCGACCATTTGACCCGCAGGACTATTCGAGGAGGGTGCGGATCGTAGACGAAATCGAATACTCCGTTTTCCTTGAACTCGATCGTTTGGCGCGAGCCGTCGTCGGGTATCCACAAGCCGACCAGCGCCTTGCGGTCTTCTTCCGTAGCCGGTCTGCAGGCCAGCAGGCTGCCGCTCATCAACGCTATCAATAACGCGCGGCTGCTCATCATCATCCTCGCACCTTCGGCATCATGATCATGTCCCACGGGCTCGGCACGTCGCCGTGCGGGACCCAGACGAGGGCAGGGGCGTTCAAGGCGAACGCCTTGTGCAGGGCGTCTTCGAGCTGCCTGGCGTCGATCGCCTTGAACGAGGCGATGCCGAAGCTCTCGGCCAGCTTGCCGAAGTCGGGGTTCTGCAGGTCCGAGGCGATCAGGCGGTTGCCGTAGCGCTCCTGCTGGATGCGCTTCACGTTGCCGAAGGCGCCGTTGTCGAACACCACGACCACGACGGCGAGGTTGTGGCGCGCCGCGGTGGCGAGCTCGCCCACCTGGTACATGAAGCCGCCGTCGCCCGCGATCGCCAGCACCTTCCTGTCCGGCATCGCGGCCTTGGCGCCGAGCGCCGTGCCGAAGCCCCAGCCGAGATTGTCCTGGTAGCCGGGCGACAGGAAGGTGCGCGGCTTCTCGATCGGCAGCGCCACCCGCGAGGCGAAGCCGATCTGCGACACCTCGTCGACGAAGATGCCGTCCTCGGGCAGCGCCGCACGGATCGCCTTCAGGAAACTCATCTGCGGCTCGAGCCGCGACAGGCGCTCGGCGAACCAGGCGCGATGGCCCTTCAGCTCCTGGGCGCGCGAATGGCGCGGCCGATTGTGCCTGGGCAATGCCGCGATCAGCGCGCGCAACTGCGGCGCGGCATCGCCCACCAGCGCCACGTCGGGCTTGGCGTACCGGTCATGCTCGTCGGGATCGATGTCGAGCCGCACGACCTTCAGGTTGGCATCGATGCCCCAGTTGCCGTTCTGGATGAAGAAGCGCGTGCCGATGGCCAGCACGGCGTCGGCGTCCTTCCACAGGCGATGGCCGACCGGCATGTCGACGGCCAGCCGATGCGAGCTCGGCACGACGCCGCGGCCGCGCCGGTAGGAGCTGACCGGCGCCTCGAGCATCTCGGCGAGCTTGATCACCTCGGCGCTGGCGTCGAGCGCGCCGCCGCCCACCACGATGATCGGCCGTTCCGCGGCGCCCAGGATCCTGGCCGCCGCCGTGATCGCCTCGTCGTCGATCGAGTCGGGTGGCAAGCGGCAACGGCTTGTCGGGCAGCGTGACTTCCGCGCGCTTGGCCCAGGTGTCGAGCGCGCATTCCAGCGCCACCGGCCGCGGCCGGCCCGAGGTGGCGTGCCAGATCGCCTGGCTGACCAGGGTCGGCGCCTCCTGCGGGCTGCGGATGCGCTCCGCCCATTTGGTGATGTGGCGCATCAGGCCCAGCTGGTCGTGGATCTCGTGCAGATGGCCGTGGCCCTTGTCGATGTCGGCCTGCGGGATCTGGCCGATCAGGCCGATCACCGGCGCGTTCATGCCGTAGGCGGTCAGCAGCGCGGCGCCGGCATTCAGCAGGCCGGGGCCGGGCACGACGGCGAAGGCCTGCGGCTTGCCGGTGGCGAGTGCGGCGCCCAGCGCCATGTAGGCCGCCGTCTGCTCATGGCGCGGATGGATCACGCGCAGGCGATCGGCCGCGTGGTAGAAGGCGTCGAACAGCGGATCGTTATGCAGGCCGGGCAGGGCGTAGACCGTGTCGAGGCCATGGCGCAGGAGGGATTCGACCGTGGCTTCGGCGGTGGACAGACGCGGCATGATGACGGCTTACAGACAGCTCCCGTGCCGATCAAGGCGGGCTGCATGCGGCTGATCCTGTTCGCGCTCTTCGCGGTGGGCGCCGTGGCGCTCGCCGGCACGTTGCTGGCCTGGCTGGCCGAACGCCGGCTCGACCGGATGGCCGCGGCCTGGTCGTTCTCCGATATCGCCAAGGTGCCGGCCGTCGACGTGGCGCTGGTGCTGGGCACGGCGCCGATCGGCCCCGAGGGCGGACCCAACCGCTACTTCGTCTACCGCCTCGATGCCGCGGCGGCGCTGTGGCGGGCGGGCAAGGTGAAATACTTCATCGTGAGCGGCGCGGCGAGGAGCCCGCCGCGATGCGCGCCGGCCTGATCGAGCGCGGCGTGCCGGCCGAGGTGATCCATCGCGATCCGGCGGGCTATCGCACCTGGGACTCGGTGCTGCGCGCGCGCGACCTCTATGGACAGAAGCAGATCGTGATCGTCTCGCAGCGCTTCCATCTCGACCGCGCGCTGTTCCTCGCCCGCCGTGCGGGCATCGAGGCCTGGGGCCTGGAAGCCCGCGACGTCGACACGGCCTACAGCATCTTCACCGAGCTGCGCCGCTTTCCCTCGGCATTGCGCGCCTATTACGACGTCTGGACGGACGCGAAGGCGCGTGAGGGCGGCAAGAAAGTCGTCATCGGAGTCGATCCGCCGGATTAGCCGCCCTACCTCAGCCGCCCCTCCGGCACCGCCGCCATGTCGCGCAGTTCGGGCAGCGGCGAGGCCACCGGCTTGCCGGCGAAATGGTTGTCGAGGTTCCGGCGCACCAGCGCGGTCATGCGCCGCTGGGCGTGCTCGGTGCCGCCGCCGAAATGCGGCGTCATCACCAGGTTCTCGAACGGCAGCAGTTCCTGGCCCTCGTAGGGCTCCTCGTCGAAGACATCGAGCGCGGCGCCCTCGATCACGTTGTTGCGCAGCGCATCGGCCAGTGCCGCTTCGTCGACCGCCCAGCCGCGGCTGATGTTCACCAGGTGGCCGCGCGGGCCGAGCGCCTTCAGCACCCCGGCATTGATGATGTGCTTGTTGGAGGCATCCGAGCGCAGGCAGACGATCAGGTAGTCCGCCCAGGTCGCGAGCGCCATCACGTTGGGGAAATAGGCATAGTCGACATCGCTGCGCTTGTTCCGGTTGCAGTAGCCGATCTCGACATCGAAGCCCTTGGCGCGCTTGGCGAACTCCATGCCGATGGTGCCGAGGCCCAGGATGCCGAGCTTGCCGCCGCTGAGGCCGGCGATGGCGCCGAACCGGTTGGGGATGCGCTTGGTCCAGTCGCCGCGGCGGATCATCTTGTCGGCGCGCACGATCCGTCGCGTCGAGGCGAGCAGGATGCCGAAGGCCATCTCGGCCACGTCGGGCGCGTTGGCGTCGGCGCCATGCGTCACCATGATGTTGCGCTTGCGCGCCGCCGCGAGGTCGATGCGCTCGTAGCCGGTGCCGTAGCAGCAGACCAGCGACAGCCGCGGCATGGCGGCCATCAGCGCGTCCGACACGCCGACGCTGCCGGTCGTCACCAGCGCCTGCACGTGAGGGGCGGCGGCGGGCGGCACCAACGCCGGATCGGGCTTGTCCATGTGGCCGGCGATCTCGTAGCGCTCCGACAGCGTCGCGAGCGTGGTCTTGGTGAAGTGGAAACCGGTGAGGATGACGGGACGCTGAGCCATGCGCGCAGTATGACGCGGCGGATGGCTTCGTAAAACGTCTTGTATTACGGGCATCGCGCGGCGAAAAACCGCCTTGGCAAAGAACGGCACGCTGTGCAAGGTGCGCCGCACACTCAGCCCTCCTGCGTCTCCAACCGACCCAAGCGCTCCATGAAAATCGCCATTGTCAGAGAACGTCGGCCGCACGAGACCCGCGTGGCTGCGACCCCCGAGACCGTCAAGAAACTGAAGGCGTTGGGCGTGGAGGAGATCGTGATCGAGGCCGGGGCGGGGACGGCGGCGTCCTATACCGACCAGGCCTACACAGATGCTGGTGCAATGATCGTGCCGGATGCCGCGTCGGCCGCTGTCGACAGCCGACATCCTGTTCAAGATCCAGCGGCCGATGTCGGCGATGGAGGGTGTCGACGAGATCGGCCTGCTGCGCTCGGGTCAGGTGCTGATGTCGCCGCTCAGCGCGCTCACCGACCGCGAACTGGTGCAGGCCCTGGCCACCAAGGGCGTGACCTCGTTCGCGCTCGAGCTGATCCCGCGCATCACCCGCGCGCAGTCGATGGATATCCTGTCCTCGCAGGCCAACCTCGCGGGCTACAAGGCGGTCCTGCTGGCGGCCAACAACTATGGCCGTATCTTCCCGCAGATGATGACGCCGGCCGGCACGCTCGCACCGTCGCGCGCCTTCATCATGGGCGTGGGCGTGGCCGGCCTGCAGGCGATCGCCACGGCGCGCCGGCTGGGCGCGATCGTGACGGCGACCGACGTCCGGCCCGCGACCAAGGAGCAGGTCCAGTCGCTGGGCGGCAAGTTCGTCGCCGTCGAGGACGAGGAATTCAAGGCGGCCGAGACCGCGGGCGGCTACGCCAAGGAGATGAGCGCCGAGTATCGCGCCAAGCAGGCGGCCCTGGTCGCCGAGCACATCAAGATCCAGGACATCGTGGTCACGACCGCGCTCATTCCCGGCCGCAAGGCGCCGGTGCTGGTGAGCGAGGACATGGTGCAGACCATGAAGCCCGGCTCGGTGATCGTCGACATGGCCGTCGAGCAGGGCGGCAACTGCCCGCTCTCCGAATACGGGCGGACCGTGGAGAAATACGGCGTGAAGATCGTCGGCCCGGCCAATCTGCCGGGCGAGCTCGCGACGGACTCCTCCGCGCTGTTCGCCCGCAATCTGTTGAACTTCATCACGCCCATGGTCGACAAGGAGACCAAGGCGCTCAAGATCGACACCGGCGACGAGGTCGTGAAGGGCACCCTGGTGACCCAGAACGGCCAGATCGTGCATCCTTCGCTCAGCCAGAATTAGGATCGGCCCATGGACGACAGACTTGCCGGCGAAGCCGCCAAACTCGCGACCCAGGCGCAGGACCTCGCCACCAGCATGAAGGGCGTGGCGCAGCAGATCACCGACATGGCGGCGCAAGGCACGCTCGCTTTGCCCGACGGCCACATGCCGTTCGTGTCGCTGCTCACCATCTTCGCGCTGGCCTGTTTCGTCGGCTACTACGTCGTGTGGCGGGTGACGCCCGCGCTGCACTCGCCGCTGATGGCCGTCACCAACGCGGTGTCGTCGGTGATCATCGTCGGCGCGCTGCTGGCGGCCGGACTGAAGGGCCTGGGCGCCGCGCAGCTGTTCGGCGCCATCGCCGTGGTGCTCGCCGCCGTCAACATCTTCGGCGGCTTCATCGTCACGCACCGCATGCTGTCGATGTTCAAGAAGAAGCCGGTCAAGAAGTAGCGGGCGGGGAATGCAAGGGATGATCACCCAGGAACTGGCCGCCTACGGCTATCTGATCGCGGCCATCTGTTTCATCATGGCGTTGCGCGGGCTTTCCTCGCCGGTGTCGTCGCGCCAGGGCAACCTGTACGGCGTCGTCGGCATGGTGGTGGCGATCGGCGTCACCGTCGCCACCCCGGGCGTGGTCTCGCCGTGGCTGATCGTGGGCGGCCTGATCATCGGCGGCGCGATCGGCGCCGTGGTCGCCATGCGCATCCAGATGACGGCCCTGCCGCAGCTCGTGGCGGCGTTCCATTCGCTGGTCGGCCTCGCCGCGGTCTTCGTGGCGGCGGCGGCCTTCGTGTCGCCGGATGCCTTCGGCATCGGCTCGCCGGGCCACATCAAGACGCAGAGCCTGATCGAGATGGGGCTGGGCACCATCATCGGCGCCATCACCTTCACCGGCTCGATCGTGGCCTTCGCCAAGCTGCAGGGCCTGGTCACCGGCGCGCCGCTGGTCTTCCGCGGCCAGCATCCGATCAATGCCCTGATCGGCATCGCGCTGGTCGTGCTGCTGGTGTGGTTCGCCATGCGCGGCCATCCGATCACCTTCATGCTGCTGATCGCGCTGTCGCTGGCGCTGGGCTTCCTGCTGATCCTGCCGATCGGCGGCGCCGACATGCCGGTCGTGGTGTCGATGCTCAATTCCTATTCGGGATGGGCGGCGGCCGGCATCGGCTTCACCCTGGGCAACACCGCGCTGATCGTGACCGGCGCGCTGGTCGGCTCCTCGGGTGCGATCCTGAGCTACATCATGTGCAAGGGCATGAACCGCTCGATCTTCAACGTGATCCTGGGCGGCTTCGGCACCGACAGCTCGGCGGCGGGCGCCGCCCATGCCAAGACCGACAAGCCGGTCAAGGCGGGCTCGGCCGAGGACGCGGCCTTCCTGATGCAGAACGCCCAATCGGTCATCATCGTGCCGGGCTACGGCATGGCGGTGGCGCAGGCCCAGCACGCGCTGCGCGAGATGGCCGATCTCCTGAAGAAGGGCGGCGTGCAGGTGCGCTACGCCATCCATCCGGTGGCCGGCCGCATGCCGGGCCACATGAACGTGCTGCTGGCCGAGGCCAACGTGCCCTACGACGAGGTCTTCGAGCTCGACGACATCAACCGCGACTTCGCCTCGACCGACGTGGCCTTCGTGATCGGCGCCAACGACGTCACCAATCCCGCGGCCAAGACCGATCCGACAAGCCCGATCTACGGCATGCCGATCCTCGACGTCGAGAAGGCGCAGACCGTTCTGTTCGTCAAGCGCGGCATGGCCTCGGGCTATGCCGGCGTCGACAACGAACTGTTCTTCCGCGACAACACCATGATGCTGTTCGCCGACGCCAAGGTGATGTGCGAGAACATCGTCAAGGCGCTGGAAGGCTCGGCGCACTGAGCCGCTACCGCGCCGTCCTTTTCGACGTCGGCGGTCCGATCGATCTGGAATTCGCCTGGGAGATCGCCGTCGACAGCGCCATCGCCTCGGCGTGCGGCCTGGAAGGCATTCGCGTCGATCAGGCGATGATCGAGGAAGCCTCCGAGGCGGCGGTCGCGGCCTTCGCGCCCGACGCCTATGTCCACATGATCGAGACGCTGTGCGGCGGCGATCCGCGGGCGGCCGAGCGGGTCGGGCAGCGCATGCGCGCCATGGTCGGCAATCTCGAGGTCTTCCAGCTCCGCCCCGAGATCGACGGACTGCTGCGCCGGCTGCGCGAGCGTGGTCTGAGGCTGGGCATCGTCGCCAACCAGCCGGAGCGGCGCGCGAGCGCCTGGTGCGTGCCGGCATTGGCGAGCTGTTCGATTACCAGGGCCTGAGTGCGCTCACCGGCCTGCGCAAGCCCGATCCGCGCGCTTTCCTCGCGGCGACCGAGGCGCTGGGCGTGTCGCCGGCCGCCTGCATCATGGTGGGCGACCGCATCGACAACGACATCGCGCCGGCCAAGGCGCTCGGCATGGCGACGATCCAGTTTCGCAGCGGCCGGCATCGCCGCCAGCGGCCGCGCTCGCCGGCCGAGACGCCGGATGCCGTCGTGACCGACGTGCGCGAGCTCGAAGCCGCGATCGGGGCGTTGCTCGCTCAGTGAGCGTGGTGGCTGGCGCCGTAGCGATGGATATGCAGCGGCGCCTTGGCGAGGCCGGGACAGAACGTGCCGACGACCTTTTCCAGCCGCTCGTAGAGCTTCTTCGCCGGCGCCGTGATCTTCTCGCCGCCGCACGCGTGATTCCTCGGCCTTGGCGGCCAGCGCGGCGAGATCGACGGTCAGCAGCTTGCGGTCCTGCACGATCATGCGGCCGCCGACCATGACCGAGTGCACGGCCGTGCCGTCCTCGGTGTGGACCAGCGCGTTCACCGGATCGTTGGTCGGGATCCAGTTGATGTGGTGCAGGTCGAGGAAGACGATGTCGGCCTTGTAGCCGGGCGCGATTTTTCCGATCTGCTTTTCCAGGCCGAGCGCGCGGGCGCTGCCTTCGGTGGCGGCGCGTCAGGACCTCGTCGGTGGTCATCCACCGCTCCACGTCCGGTCCCTGGACCTTGGACGCGAACGAGGCGAGCCGCATCGCCTCGTACATGTTCTGATTGTCCGAGCAACTGGCGCCGTCGGTGCCGATGCCGACATTGACCTTGCGGCTCGAGCATGCCGCGCATGTCGGCGAGCCCGTTGCCGAGGCGCATGTTGGAGCCGGGATTGTGCGCCACCGAGGCGCCGCGATCGCCCAGCCGCTTCATGTCCTCGTCGTCGAGCCACACGCCGTGCGCCACCGTGAAGCGCTCGTTCACCAGGCCGAGCTCGTCCATATGGGCGGCGAGCGAGGTGCCGTAGCGGCCGGTAGCCGGCCACACCTGGACCTTGGATTCGGCCACATGGCTGTGGATGCCGACATCGTACTCGCGCGCGAGATTGCGGCAGGAGATCAGGAAGTCGTCGCTGCAGTGATGGGGGATGGTCGGCGCCACGGCCAGCATGACCTTCTCGAACGGCCACTTCTGCAGCGCCTTCTTCATCTGCTTCGTGGTGGCCTTCCAGGGCGCGTAGCGGAAGCTCTCGACCTCCTTCTGCAGCGCCGGCGAAAGGCGCTCCATCAGGCCGGGAATGGCGTCGAAGAAGGTGATGTCGGCCACCATCGGCGCCAGCACGGCGCGCATGCCGACTTCCTCGTAGGCCTTGGCCATGGCCGACAGGCCGTCGACCGAGGGCAGGGGAAATTCGGCGGCGAGATCGTAGGCGGCGGTGCAGCCCTTCATCACCATTTCGCAGGCGCCGATCAGGCTCGAGAGATATTTGTCCTCGAGCGTGCGGCCGCCGTTGATCCACGGGCTGGCCGTCAGCAGCAGCTCGAGCGACCAGCAGATCGCCCATGCCCTTGCCGAGATTGCCCGGCCCGTGGGTGTGGGCGTTGATCAGGCCGGGATGCATCAGCCGGTTTTTGGCATCGATCACGGTCGCGCCGGCCGGGGCGGCGAGGCCGGGCCGGCCGATCTCGGCGATGGTATCGCCCTTGATCAGGATGTCGGCGGGCACCGCCTTGCGCTTGGCGATGTCCAGAAGCTTGCCGCCGCGGACGATGGTGTAGGGATGCTTGGGTTTGCTGGTCATGCCGACACTGTCGCAAACCGGGTGCCAGGATGGCCACAAACAAAAACCCCCGGAAACCGGGGGTCGTCGTTCGCTCGGCTGAGGGAGGGCTAGTAGCCCTCGCGCTCCATGCGCTTGCGCATCAGCTTGCGGGTCCGGCGGATGGCCTCGGCGCGCTCGCGGGCGCGGCGCTCGGAGGGCTTCTCGTAATTGCGACGGAGCTTCATCTCGCGGAAGATGCCTTCGCGCTGCATCTTCTTCTTCAGGACGCGCAGCGCCTGATCGACGTTGTTTTCACGAACGAGAACCTGCACTTCGATCGCTTCCTTCCATGCATGAGAGGGCGCCCCGGAAACAGTCCGGGGGCAATTGGGAGGCGGCGTAGGTATCACAGGGCCGCACCCTTGGGAAGCCCCGGCGGGACGCCTATATTCCCGTCCATGAGCGCCGAAAATGCCCCGGAAACGTCACAGACCAGCGATCCGGACGCGCCGTTGCGGGACAGGCTGGCCGACGCCATGGCGTCCGAGGCCGTGTTCGACGGCTGGACCCGGTCGGCGCTGTCGGCTGCCGCCCGCCAGATCGACCTGCCGGCAGGCGAAGCCGACCGGCTGTTCCCCGGCGGCCCGGTCCAGGTCCTGACCCATCTCAGCGAACGCGCCGACCTGCGCACGGTCGCGGATATGGAAAAGGAAGGCGTCGCGGGCCTGAAGATGCGCGATCGCATCAAGGGCGCCGTGCGCATCCGGCTGGAGCGCCATGCCGGCGAGCGCGAGGCGGTGCGCCGGGCGCTGGCGCTGTTGTCGCTGCCCTTCAATGCCGGGCTGGCGCTGAAGCTTCTTTACAAGACCGTGGACGCCATGTGGTACGCGGCCGGCGACACCAGCACGGATTTCAATTTCTATACCAAGCGGGCCACCTTGGCCGGCGTCTACTCCTCGACGTTGCTCTACTGGCTGAACGACCGTTCGCCGGGCAGCGAGGCGACCTGGGGCTTCCTCGACCGGCGCATCGACGATGTGATGAGGATCGAGAAGCTGAAATCCCAGGTCAGGTCGTGGACCGGCGGGACGACGCGGACGGCTGCACGAAGGTGACGTGGCCCATCTTGCGGCCGGGCCGCGCCGTCGCCTTGCCGTAGAGGTGCAGCCGCGCCGTCGGGTCGGCGAGGTAGCGCGGCCATTCGTTGGCCTCCTCGCCGATCAGATTGACCATGCGCGAGGGCGCCAGCACGTCGACCGACCCCAGCGGCAGGCCGCAGATCGCGCGCACCAGCTGCTCGAACTGGCTGGTGGCGCAGGCGTCGATCGTCCAATGACCTGAATTGTGCGGCCGGGGCGCCATCTCGTTGGCGAGCACGCGACCGTCGCGCGTGACGAACATCTCCAGCGCCACCAGGCCAACCAGGCCCAGCCCGTCTGCCAGCGCCCGCCCGAAGTGCTCGGCCGTGGCCAGGGTTTCGGCCGGCAGGTCCGACGGTACGGTCGTGGTGCGCAGGATGCCGTCGCGATGATCGTTCAGTCCGATGGGAAAGCAGCGCGTCGCGCCATCGAGGCCGCGCGCCACGATGGCCGAGATCTCGCAGCGAAAGTCGACCAGCGCCTCCAGGACGCACGGGCGCTTGCCGAGCTTTTGCCAGGCGGCCGCCAGCGCGGCGCGGTCGGCCACGCGCGCCTGACCCTTGCCGTCATAGCCCTCGGTGCAGGTCTTCAGGATGCCCGGCAGCGCCGTGGCGGCGGCGATGTCGGCGTCGCTCGCGATCGGCTGGTAGTCGGCCGTGCCGATGCCGAGCTTCTTGAAGAACTCCTTTTCCCGCAGCCGGTGCTGGGCGACATGGATGGGCCTGACCCCGGGCCGCACCGGCTTCAGCGTCTCGCAGGCCGTGACGGCCGCCTCGGGCACGTTCTCGAACTCGTAGGTGATGACATCGACCTCGGCGGCGAAGCGGGCCAGGGCGGCCTCATCGTCGTAGGCGCCGCTCATGTGGCCGGCAGCGACGTCGCCCGCGATCGAATGATCCTCCGGGGCATAGACGATGCAGCGATAGCCCAGCCGCGCCGCGGCCAGGGCGGTCATGCGGCCCAACTGGCCGCCGCCCAGGATGCCGATGGTCGAACCCGGCGGCAGGGTCTTGGCGGCGCTCATCTAGCGGTGAGGGGCAGAAGGCGTGTCCGATGGCGCGCGGGCGACGGCTCCGGTCTGGCGGGCCCGCCAACGTTCGAGGGCCGCCATGATCTTGGCATCGCCAAGACCGACGATGCTGGCCGCCAGAAGGGCTGCATTGACGGCGCCCGCCCGACCGATGGCGAGCGTGCCCACAGGCACTCCGGCCGGCATCTGGACAATGGAAAGAAGACTGTCCTGGCCCTTGAGCGCCGCACTTTCGACCGGCACGCCCAGCACCGGCAGCGGCGTCAGCGCGGCGGTCATGCCGGGCAGGTGGGCAGCCCCGCCGGCGCCGGCCACGATCACCTTCAGCCCGCGCCCTTTGGCAGCCGAGGCATAGGCCATCATGCGCTTGGGCGTGCGGTGGGCGGAGATGATGCGGGCCTCGAACGGCACGCCCAGCGCTTCCAGGGTCTCGGCGGTGTGGCGCATGGTCGTCCAGTCCGACTGGCTGCCCATGATCAGACCGACCGCCGGCTTGGCGGCGGCGCGGCGTTTGGCGGAGGATTTGGCCATGCTCAGGCGATGATATCGGGAATCAACTGGCTTTCCAGCTTGAGGATCTGGTCCTTGAGGCCGAGCTTGCGCTTTTTCAGGCGCTGCAGCTGGAGCTGGTCGAAGGGCGGCTTCTCGATCAGGCGGTCGATCACCTCATCGAGGTCGCGATGTTCGCTCCTCAATCCTTCCAGCTTGGCCTTGATCGCCTCGGCGTCCAGCGGATCCGAAGTCCGGTTGCTCATGGAGGGCGCACTCGTCCAGGCGGGCTAGCCACGTCGTCCTGCGCCGTGTACCCCTTCGCCCGCTCAAAGGGAAGCGCCCAACGTGTCGGATTTTCTGCCCCACCCGTTCTGGAATTTCTCGCTGGAACTCTATGCCGGCGAGGGGGTGGCCGAAGCCTGTCTCGACCTGCAGGAACGGCGCGGCTGCGATGTGAATATCCTGCTGTTCTGCTGCTGGCTCGGCGCCTCGGGCCGGTCGACCCTGACGGCCGACCGACTGCGCTCGATCCTGAAGGCAAGCGACGTCTGGCAGGCCGAGATCGTGCGCCCGCTGCGTCAGGTCCGCCGCCTGCTGAAGGACCGGCCATGGCCGGAGGCATTACCGGAGACCGTCGACGCCGTGCGCCGCCGCGTGGCCGACGCCGAGCTCGCGGCCGAACATGCCGAGCAGATCAAGCTCGCGAGCCTGCACACGCCGCCCGCCGATCGCGACCGTCCCGCCGAAAAGCGCCTGCGCGCGGCGATCGGCAACCTTGGCGTCTATGCGGTCTGCCTGGGCGTCGTGCCCGACGCCAAGGACCGTGCCGCGGTGGTGGCGTTGATGCGGGCGACGTTTCCGATGCTGGTGCCGGAAGAGGTCGTGCGGGCGGTCGGCGTCTAGCGCCAGCGTTTCACCTTGCCGGTGTCGAGGTCGAACAGGTCGAGCACGCGGCCGATCGTGTGGTCGATCACGTCGTCCAGCGTCTTGGGCTTGTTGTAGAAGGCGGGCACCGGCGGGGCGATGATGGCGCCCATCTCGGCGAGCGTCGCCATGTTCCTGAGGTGGATGGCGTGCAACGGCGTTTCGCGCGCCATCAGCACGAGCTTGCGGCGCTCCTTCAGCACGACGTCGGCGGCGCGGGTCAAGAGGTTGGACGTGATGCCATGGGCGATCTCGCCCAGGCTGCGCATCGAGCACGGCGCCACGATCATGCCCAGGGTGCGAAACGAACCGCTCGATATCGCCGCCGCGAGATCATCGACCTTGTAGGCGATATCGGCGAGGCGGCGCACTTCCGCCACCTTCATCGAGGTTTCATGGGCGAGCGTGACTTCCGCGGTGCGCGTCATCACCAGATGGGTTTCCAGCGGAAAATTCTTAAGGGCCTGCAGGAGCCTGACGCCGTAAATGACCCCGGAAGCCCCGGAAATTCCGACAACGAGCCGCGATGGTTCCGCCATGCTGACTATCCTACCGCGTTATTCACAGCCGGTGGAAAATGGTTGATTCGGCGTAACTCGTCCCAATGTCGGAGTCAGAGTCACTTGTCCGCAACAATCCCGGAGGTCGCCCGTGAGCACAGTGGACCACATCGAAGCGCTCAAGGCCCGGCATGCATCCCTTGAGCAAGCGATCCACCACGAAAACACCCGGCCGCATCCCGACGACGATGCGATCTGCAGCCTCAAGAAGCGAAAATTGCAAATCAAGGACGAGATCGTCCGACTAAGCTCGAGTACCACGCACTAATCCCGCGGCGAACTGCGCCGACGCGAAGCTCCCCGCCGTTCGCGTGAGGACGGCGGGACGACTGGGCGCGACTCAGTTCAGCTTGTGCAAGTTAACCGTCCACGAGACCGGGCCGAATGCGCCGCGCGACGTGCCGCTGCATTGTGCCACGTCGTCGGCCCCGCGACGGCAGACGAGCTGGTCGGCGTACCAGTGCGAGCCGTCGTTGCAGGTCGTGTCGCCGTCGCGCAACTTCAGGACCGCACCCTCGTAGCGCGAGTAGGCCCTCGTCCGGCAGGCGGTGCGGCCCTTCCGCCATTCGAGCTGGCCGTTGCCGCTGGCGTCGAAGCAGTAGGACGAAATGCCGGGCTGCGGCTGGATCGTCTCGTGGCGGAACGGATCGGTACGCCAGCAGCCCGCCATGAAGGAATAGTCGTTGCTGGGCACCGACGGCAGGCGCAGGCGATCGTCGTTGGGCCGGGCCGGCCGCGGTGGCGGCGCGGGCGGGCGCGGGTGCCGGTGCGGGTGTGGCCTTCGGCGGTTGCGGCGGCGGCGCGAGGGCGACCTGGGGCGGCGGCTTCGGCGCTTCCGGCGGCTTGCAGTCGGCGATGCGTTTCCTGAGCTCGGCTTCGATCAGCGCCAGTTCGGTCTTCAGCACGCGACCGCGCGATTCCTCGCTCGAGAACGCAGCCTTGAGCGCCGGCTTGGGATCGGGCGGTGGCTCCGCGGCAGCCGGCGCGTCCGGTCCCTCGCGCGTGGCCAGCGCCAGCGCCGGATCGGCGGGCAGCAGGCCGCGCAGCAGCCAGGCGGCACCCAAGAGCAGGAGCAGCAGCGGCAGAGCCGCCAGGAGTGTGCGCGCCCAGGGAATGACCGTGCTTGCCGGTCGCAGCGCGGGCAGGGCCCGTTCGGCCGCCGGGGCGGCGAGGACGGGACGGTGCGCGGCGGGGCTGGGCAAGGGCGGCTGCGGCAGTGCGGCCGGCAGCAACGCGTTGGCCGCCTCCTTCTCGTAGCCCCAGCAGACGATGACCGGCCGGTCGCCCACCATGAAGACGAAGGAGTCGTTCGGCGCGCGGGCGGCAAGCTGCAGGGAAAGGCCGACCAGGCCGGTATCCTCGCGCGGGCCCGCCGTGGCCAGCGCGTCGCCCAGACGGCGGATGTCGGCCAGGGTCCGCCCGACCTCGGCCAGGACCGCGTCCTTCCGTTCGGGATCGAGGGCGGACAGCGGCTGCACCGGGCCCGGCCAACCCGCGTACCAGTCGATCGCCTTGCCATCCTCGTGCAGCTGCGGCTCGGCCAGAAGGTCGGCGGCGCCGTCGCCCAGGCGGCGGCGCACGACCCGGCGCAATTGGGGCGCCGAATTGTGCAGCGGCTCGCCGCGCACGCCCAGGGGGCGCACGCCGCTCCGGGTCGTGACGATCAGCGTGGTTTCGCCGGCCATTTCGGTCGCGAAAGTAACCCGTGGATTATGGCGGCGCGATGGTCCCGAATGATGGCGCGCCTAGACCGCTTTTGCCCATTCGCGCAGCACGAATTTCTGCACCTTGCCGGTCGAGGTCATGGGCAGCTCGCGGAACACCACGTAGCGCGGGCATTTGAAGGAGGCGAGGTTGGCGCGGCAGTGGGCCACGATCTCCTCGACCGTGGCGCTGGCGCCGGGCTTCAGCACCACGAAGGCGCAGGGCGTCTCGCCCCATTTCTCGTCGGGCTTGGCCACGACGGCGGCGTTGGCCACCGCCGGATGCTCGATGATCACGCCCTCGACCTCGATGGTCGAGATGTTCTCGCCGCCCGAGATGATGATGTCCTTGGAACGGTCGCGCAGCTCGATATAGCCGTCCTCGTGCAGCACGCCCAGGTCGCCGGAATGGAACCAGCCGTGCTCGAAGGCGTCCTTGGTCGCCTTGGCGTTCTTCAGGTAGCCCTTCATGGTGAGATTGCCGCGGAACATCACCTCGCCCATGGTCGCGCCGTCGCGCGGCACTTCCTTCATGGTCGCGGGATCCATCACCGTGACGCCGTCCTCGGCGGCGTAGCGCACGCCCTGGCGCGCCTTGAGCTGCGCGCGCTCGTGTGACGGCAGCGCGTCCCAGTCCTCGTGCCACGAGCAGATCGTCGCCGGGCCGTAGACCTCGGTCAGGCCATAGACGTGGGTGACGCGGAAATTCTCCTTCTCCAGCGCCTCCAGCACGGCGGCGGGCGGCGGCGCGGCGGCGGTCATGAACTCGACCTTGCGAGCGAGCGGCCGGCGCTCCTCTCCCGTGGCGCCGATGATGAACTGCATGATGATGGGCGCGCCGCACATGTGCGTGACGTTGTGTTCGGCGAGTGCCGCATAGATCGTCCTGGCGCTGGCGCGGCGCAGGCAGACCGAGGTGCCGGCGACCAGCGCCAGGGTCCACGGGAAGCACCAGCCGTTGCAGTGGAACATCGGCAGGGTCCAGAGATAGACCGGATGGACGCCCAGCGCCCATTGCGTGGCGTTGCCGTAGGCCGAGAGCGCGGCGCCGCGGTGGCTGTAGACCACGCCCTTGGGGTTGCCCGTGGTGCCCGACGTGTAGTTGAGCGAGACGGCGTTCCATTCGTCGGCGGGATAGTCCCAGGCATAGTCGGCATCGCCGGTCGCCAGAAATTCCTCGTAGGTCGTGTCGCCGATCTGGGCGCGGTCGTCGCACTCGGGATCGTCGATGTCGACCACCAGCGGCTGGGCCTTGGCGATCGCCAGCGCCTCGGTCACCACGCGGTGGAACTCGCGGTCGACCAGCAGCACCTTGGTCTCGCTGTGGTCGAGGATGAAGGCGATCATCGCCGCATCGAGCCGCGTGTTGAGCGAATTCAGAACGCCGCCCGACATCGGCACGCCGAAATGCGCCTCGTACATCTCCGGGATGTTGGGCGCCATGATCGCCACCGTGTCGCCCGTGCCGATGCCGACTTTCTCCAGCGCCGAGGCGAGCTGGCGGCAGCGTGCGTAGGTCTCGGCCCAGCTCTGGCGGCGCTGCCCGTGCACCAGCGCGATATGGTCGGGATAGACGCTGGCGCTGCGCTCGATGAACTGCAGCGGCGTGAGGGGAGCGTAATTGGCCGGCGTCTTGTCGAGGTCGCGTTCGTAGATGTTCTGCGACAGCAGCGCCGCCTTGTGCGGCGCGGGCCGCGCCGAGGGCATGCGCGCGACCGAGGGACGGTTCTTGACCGGCCGGCGGAGCGCGGGCCGGATGACGGGCTTGGGGACAACCGGCTTCCTGGGTTTCGCGGCCTTGCGCGCGGCAGGCTTTTTCGTCTTCGCGGCCTTGCGCCTGGCCGGCGTCTTGCCCTTGCCCGATCCCTTCCTGGATTTGCCCTTGGCCATGCTGTCTTTCCCGTTGCCCCGACCGCCGCGGCGCACTTTCACACGAAGGGCGGGGTCTACTCCAGTTTGATGACGAAGGATATGACCGGCCCGCCGCTATGGCGAGACGGCCGGGCGGCCTATGATCGGCCGATCCGCGGCATCGGGGGCGACCGCTCATGATTCCGACCTGGCTGCCTGTTCTTGCGTGGGCGTCCGTTGCCGTCGGCCTGGTCCTGGCGCTGGCCGTCGCCCTGGACGAAATGCGCCGGCCGCAGCAGATGTGGATCATGAACATCGTCTGGCCGGTGACGGTGCTCTACGGCACGTTCCTGGGGCTGTGGTTCTATGCCCGATACGGTCGGGCGCCGGCGGCCGGCCATCCGTCGGCCACGCATCACATGCACGAAGCGCCCACGCCGTTTCCGATAATGGTCGCCAAGTCGACCGCTCATTGCGGCAGCGGCTGCACCGTGGGCGACCTCATCGCGGAGTGGCTGGCGTTCTTCGTTCCGGTCATCGCGGTGTGGCTGGGCTACGGCAGCGTCTTTTCCGAAAAGATGTTCGCCGTGTGGATCCTCGATTTCATCTTCGCCTTCGTCCTCGGCATCCTGTTCCAGTATTTCGTGATCAAGCCGATGCGCGATCTGTCGGCGGGCCGGGCGCTGGTCGCGGCGCTCAAGGCCGACACGGTCTCGCTGATATTCTGGCAGATCGGCATGTACGGCTTCATGGCCGTGGCGGCGTTCGTGATCTGGCGCGACCTGTTCGGGCTTCGGCTGGCGGTCGATAGCGTCGAATTCTGGTTCATGATGCAGCTCGCGATGTGGTGCGGCTTCGTCACCAGCTATCCCGCCAACTGGTGGCTGTTGCGCGTGGGCATAAAAGAGGCGATGTAGCCCGGCCCATCGAAGACGGATTCCGACGTCGCATGTCCCTGAACAATCTGCTGCGCGAGGTCCGCGCCTGCACGCTCTGCCAGGCGGCGCTGCCGCTGGGCGCGCGGCCGGTTGTGCAGGCCGCTGCAACGGCCAGGTTGCTGATCGTGGGCCAGGCGCCGGGACGAAAGGTTCACGAGACGGGCGTGGCCTGGAACGATGCCAGCGGCGATCGTCTGCGCGAATGGCTGCAGATCGATGGGACGACCTTCTACGATGCCGCCCGGGTGGCGATCGTGCCCATGGGCTTCTGCTATCCGGGGGCCGCGGACTCCGGCGGCGACAGGCCGCCGCGCCGCGAATGTGCGCCGCTCTGGCACGCGAGCCTGCTCGGGCATCTGCGCGACATAAGCTGCACGCTCCTGGTCGGGCAGTATGCCCAGCGACACTATCTGCGTTCGGCCCGCAAGCAGACCATGACGGAAACCGTCAGGACATTCGCCGACTACGGACCGCAGTTCTTTCCGCTGCCGCATCCGAGCTGGCGGAGCGTGCCGTGGATGCGACAGAACCGGTGGTTCGAGGCGACGGTGCTTCCGAAGTTGCGCGAGGTCGTGCGAGCCCTGGTCTAGGTCACTGCTGGTGCAGCCTGTCCGGCCGGTACTTTTCCATGACCGTGTCCAGCCGGTCGACCGATATGTTCAATGCCGTCGCGACCTGCCTCTTCTGCGCCTCGGTCGGCGGTCCGGCCGGGCAGCGCGGCAGGTAGCGATCGGCGACCTGCTGGAATTGTTCAGGTGTCGTGCCAAGTTCCTGGGCGATCTGCGCGATGGGCGGGCCTTTTGCAGCGATATGCCGGACGGGACCCATGGCGACCACGAAGACGAGGCTGCAAGCGGCAACGACCAGCAGGTCGGTCAGGCCGTAGCGAAGCCTGCCTCGGCGTGCGCCCGTGGGCGGGGTTTCCTTTTGCAGCAGGGCCAATCTCCCCTCCGGGTGTTCGCTGTCCATAACGATACGTCGCCGGCGAACCGACCATCCCCCGGCGGCGCGGTATGTGCGCGGTGTCACATTCCGCGCGCGGCGTTGGCCGTAGTCTCAGGATGGCCACAGCCTCGGATAAGTCGCGACGCATGACGGAACGCAACTTTAGGTTTTGCGGGCCGGTGCGGATGGGGCGATAATCCGATCAGGCATTTCGGTGCAAGGCCTCACGGGAGGTTCTGGAATGGACAGTCCGGCACGGCAACCGGTTCTGGGTTCGGGCCAGCAGCGCTTCCTCCTGTGCCTTGCTGCCTGCATCGTGCCGGAAAGCGCCGGCGCGCCGCCGCAAGTCACCACCCCGCTGCTTGCCGCGGTCGACGAGGAACTCCAACCACGGCCGCGCCTGCAGCAGATCGAGTTCAAGCTCCTGCTGTTCGCGATCCGCTGGATGACGGTCCCCTTCACCCTGCACCGGTTCGAGCGCCTGCCGGCCGAGCGGCAGGCAAGCTGGCTGCGTTTCCTGGAGAGTGCGCCGCTCACCCTGCTGCGCGTCGGCATCTGGGGCCTCAAGACCCTGGTCTTCCTCGGCTACTACACCCAGGACAGTGTCCTGCAGCGGATCCGCTATTTCCCGTCGAAGGGGGAGGGGAACCAGCTCCTGCATCGCGGCCTGGTTCCGTCGGCCGGCTGACGCATGGACGCCGAGTTCGACATCCTGATCATCGGCTCGGGGGCCGGCGGCGGCACCGTCGCGGCCGCGCTGGCGCCGCTCTGCGCCGAGGGCGCGCGCATCGCCGTGCTGGAATGGGGCCCGCACTTCAACGACGACGAGTTCACCGGCCGCGAACTGGAAATGGCGGAAAAGCTGTTCTTCGATTCCGGCGCGATCGGCAATCGCGATCAGACGCTGAACGTCGCCTGCGCCCGCGGCTATGGCGGATCGACCTTGGCCTATACCGGCACGTCGATCGAAATTCCCCAGCGCTCGCTCGAACACTGGGCGGTTCCCGGCCTGTCGCTCGCCGATCTCGCGCCGCGCATGCAGCGCTACAAGCAGCAGAACAACGTCCACGAGCTGCCCGACGAGGATATCAACGAGAACAACCAGCTCTTCGCCACCGGCTGCCGGGCGCTGGGCTACGCGGTCAAGAAGTTCCCGGTCAACATCAAGGGCTGCAAGGGCTCGGGCATGTGCAACATGGGATGCCCGAACCAGGCCAAGCAGGGCACCAACCGGGTGCAGCTGCCGGCCGCCGAAGCCCTGGGCGTGCAGGTCATCACCAATTGCCGGGTCCATCGCATCACGCCGCAGGGAGTCGAGGCGGAAGTGACTCCCTCGCCCTATGGCCGTCCGTCCGCCTGGCCGAGCGGTCGCTGCCGCTTCGGCGCCAAGGTCGTCGTCGTCGCCGCCGGCGCCATGCACAGCTCGGCGCTTCTCGCCCATTCCCGCCTGCCGGTCGAGCTGCCGGCGCTCGGCCGCTACTTCACCTGCCACCCCGCGCTCACCCTGGTGGCGCAGCACGACCGGCCGATCATCAACTACTACGGCTTCCCGAAAACCTACTACTGCGACGATTTCGAGGAACGGGACGATTTCATCCTCGAGACCTGCATGTATTTCCCCTTCACCACGGCCAAGAGCCTCGCCGGATTCGGCGCGCCGCACAGCGCCATGATGGCGGATTTCCGGCGCCTGCAGATGATCCTCGTGCTGGTTTCGGACGCGGCCGAGGCAGGCAACCGCATCACCGCGGATTCCGACGGAAATCCGGTCCTCCACTACACATTCTCCGAGCGCACGCTCGACGCGCTGGTCGCCTCGCAGCGCATCGCCACCAGGATCTTCTTCGCCGGCGGCGCGGCCAGGGTGCACGCCCCGGCGGCCGATCGCTTCCTCATCGAGCAGGAAGATCGTCAGCGTGTCGATGCGCTGATCGATCGCCGGCACCTCAAGCTCGGCAAGATCTCGATCCAGAGCGCCCATCCGATGGGCGGCTGCCGCATCGGCAGCGACCCGACGAATTCGGTCACCGACGACCGCGGCAAGGTGCACGGGCTGGACTGGCTCTACGTCGCCGACGGCAGCCTGTTTCCCGGCTCGTCCGGGGTGAACCCCTACGTGACCATCATGGCGCTGGCCGACCGGGTTGCCGAATCGCTGCGCGATCGCTGGCGTCGCGGCGAGCTTCGCGGGCAGACCGCCTAGATATCGCCGGCGCTACAGGTCGATCTTGGGGATCGCCGCCAGCGCGTGCGGCATCAGGTGCTCGGGCACGTCGAGCACGCTGGTGCCTTTGTCGTCCTGGACCGTGACCTTGTAGCGGAACCGGTCGGCCCCCGGCGCCGCGGCCTGCGGCGCCGGCGGTTTGGCCAATAGTTCCTTCAGCGCGGCCTGCTCAGGCGCCGTCAGCTCGTGATCCTCGCGCTCGCCGACGGCCGGCCGGCCGGCCAGTCCTCCGCGTCTTTCGATGCGGACGCGCATGGTTCAGGCGGCGAGAGCCGCGCCGGGCGGATCGACCGACAGATCGACCGCCCGCCAGGCATTCGTCGCCGCCGTGGCGACCGCCGGCCCCCTCTTTTGGGCGGCAACGACCGTGGCCTGGGCGAAATCCACGAACGTCGCCCGCGAGGAAAGGCCGCTGGTGCAGGCGTCGTACCATACCTTGATCGCCAGATCGTAGCTGTTGCCGCCCAGGTTCTGGGCGAACACGGCAAAGGCCCGGTTGGGAATGCCGCTATTGTCATGGACATCGCCGGTGGGGTCGAAGTCCTTGTAGGAGGCAGGCTGCGGGCTGAGGCAGTGCGCTGCGCCCGGGTCCACCATGTCGCGCAGGCAGGTGAAGCCCTTGGCTTTCGCCGCCGGTCCCATGATGCCGGCGCCGATCAGCCAGCCGCTGGCGTCGCTTGCCGGCTTCTTCGCCAGCCACTGCGCGAAGGCGGCGCCGAAGCAGTCGCTGATGCTCTCGTTGAGCGCGCCGGACTGGCCGTCGTAGATCAGGCCGCTTTCGTGCTGGGTCACGCCGTGCGTGAGCTCGTGGCCGATGACGTCCGGCGACCGCCAGAAATCGATGAAGATCTTGTTGTCGCCGTTGCCGTAGACCATCTGCTGACCGTCCCAGAAGGCGTTCTGGTAGTCGCGGTCATAGTTCAGGCTCGACACCAGGTCCATGCCTTCGTTGTCGACCGAGTTGCGGCCCAGCACGGTCTTGTAGAACTCCGCGACCTTCGCCGTCGTATCGAACACGGTCTTGAAGGCCGGATCGGTCGGGGTCGGCACGGCGGTGCCGGGCAGGGTGGTCCCGTGCTTGCAATCGAACAGATGCTCGACCGGCACCTTGGCGACGGCGCCGAGCGCGGCCATCCGGGCAATCCCGCTTTGATGACCGGCCAGCGAAGCCAGGCGATGACCCTCGCGCACCAGGCGCAGCTTTTGGGTCACGGCATAGGTGCGCCGATAGGTGGCGCGGTCGGCATTTTCAATTTCCTCGGCCTGCGCCAACGCACGCAGGACGCTCAGCGGGACAATGAAGCAGCAGCCGCATTTGGGTGTGATGAGGTTTGTCATGTGCGCCTCCGGTGTCGAGTGAGAGAGAACTGACACAGCGCCGGCATCTTCCCCATTCCAGGCGAAAACGCCGGCGGGTACGAAAGAGAAGTCTAGTAGACTTTTACAACCGTGTCCAGCATTGGAGTCGTTTGTCCACTGCCGCTGGCATCATCGCAAATGTGGCGGATGGCCTTAATCCGCGTCGATCGGCGTCACTTGCCGCATGCCACGATTCTCGCGCCACCGATGTGGCGAAACGCACGCCGGGCAGGGCGGTGCAAGTGTGCGCAAATGGTGGGATTTGCAACTTGATAAATGGCCTCGTGCGCATAGGCTTCGCGGTGAGGAGAACCTCATGCCCAGCACACGCTTGTTCGTCGCCGTTGCGATACTCGTCGTGGCCCTGCTGACAGCAGGGTGGTGGGCCGCCGATATACAGGCGGCGCAGATGCAGCGCTGGCTGTCATCCGGACACTTGCCGCCGATCGGCAACCCGTGGAAGGGCACGAGCACGCCCGACGTCAACTACTACATGACGATCAACGCGATCTTCATCTCGATCGTCCTGCTCATTCCCGCGATCGGCGCCTTCGTGCTGCGCCGCCCCGCAGGTGCCGGTCCGATCTGGCTGCTGTTCTGGACGGCCGCGTGGTTCGCCTTCGTGGTTCACCTCTGGTACGGCGTCGATCACGTCCTGGGCGGCGTCACCCGCGTCTTCCATGACACGCAGACGCCGCCCCGCGTCACCAATCCGCTGGGCGACACTGTGACATCGCTGTGGTGGACGGCCGATGTGGCGCTGGCCTGGCGGATCGCGTTCCGCGCGGAGCCGACGCCCTTCTGGAACCACATGCAGCGCGGCGCGCTGCACACGTTGATCTTCGTCTCGGCGCTGGTGTCCTCGATCGCGCTGTCGAGCAACGGCTATGTGCGTGTCGCGGGCGTCGCGCTGCTGTTCTCGACGCTTGGCTGCGTGCTCTACCGCATCGTCGTCTACCCGTTCGATCAGACTTCGGCGGGCGGGCGCGTCTACACGCTCTTCTTTGGCGGGCTGAACCATTTCGTGCCGTGGTACGGCCTGTCGACCTGGGGTTCGGTGTTCAATCTCGGCGCGTTGCGCGTGATATTGCGCCGGCGCAACCTGCACGATACGTCGACCGTTCCGGTGACCAATCCGGCGGGATTGTCGACGCCGCCGCCGTTCAATCCGCTCGACCTGACCCAGCGCAATCTCGACGGCTACTACAACGACCTTTCCAAGCCCTCGATGGGCAGCTCGAGCGATCCGGCGCTGAGCGACGCCAACTCCATGTACTTCACCAGGAGCAATCCCGGCGCCCGCTTCGGGCGCAACATTCCGATCGACCAGGCCTTCCCCGAGCCGGAACCGGCGCTCCTGACGCCGAGCCCGCGCCTGGTCAGCACCGCCCTGCTGGCGCGTCGCCACTTCATCCCGGCGCCGTCATTGAACTTCCTGGCGGCGGCCTGGATCCAGTTCGAGACGCATGACTGGTTCAATCACGGCGAGCCGGTCCCCGGGAACGAATTGGAAGTGCCGCTCGCGTCGGACGATCCGTGGCGCGAGCGCAGCTGCCCGATGAAGATCCGGCGTACGCGGCCCGACCCGACGCGCGACTACGAGCGCGAAAAGGCGGAGAATGGCGGGCGGCTGAAATATCCGCCGACCTACGCCAATGCCGAGTCGCATTGGTGGGATGCCTCGCAGATCTACGGCAGCAACCACGAGACGACGCTGCGGCTGCGCGCCCAGCGTCACGTCGAGAACGGCAAGACCGTGCCGACCGGCGAGCTTGTGCCCGACGGCAAGCTCTATCTCGACCATGACGACCTGGTCCTCGATCCCAATGCCCTCGACGACAAGCTCGAGACCGCGCTCACCGGTTTCTCGGGCAATTGGTGGGCCGGCCTCAGCCTGCTGCACACGCTGTTCGCGCGTGAGCACAACGCCATCTGCGACGAGCTCAAGCGCTTCAATCCGGACTGGGACGGCGACCGGCTGTTTGCCTGCGCGCGCATGGTCAACGCGGCCCTGATGGCGAAAATCCACACCGTCGAATGGACGCCGGCGATCCTGGCGCATCCGGCGCTTCAGATCGGCATGAAGGCCAACTGGTGGGGGCTGGAGACCGAGCGCCTGCACCGCGCGATCGGCCGCATCAGCGAGAACGAGGCGTTCGCCGGCATGCCGCTCAGCGGCGTCGATCACACCGGCGCCGACTACTGCCTGACCGAGGAGTTCGTGTCGGTCTACCGCATGCATCCGCTGATGCGCGACGACCTGCCGGTGCGCTCGGCCGCCGACGGGCGCCTGCTGGCGACGGTGGCGGCGACCGACGGCGTGGTCGGCAATCTCGACCAGCTCGGCATCTTCAAGAGCAAGGACTGGGATTTCACCGACGTCTTCTACTCGTTCGGCGTCGCCAATCCCGGCGCGATCACGATCCACAACTATCCGAATTTCCTGCGCGAGCTGGTGCGGCCGGACGGCGGGGTGGTCGACCTCGCCTCGATCGACGTGATGCGCGACCGCGAACGCGGCGTGCCGCGCTACAACCGGTTCCTCGAATTCGTGCACAAGAAGCCGATCCGCAGTTTCGACGAGCTGGCCAATCCCCTGCATCCCGGCCTGCCCGAGGAATTGCGCCGCGTCTACGGTCAGACCGGCGGGCGCGACAACGTCGATCGCATCGACCTGATGGTCGGGCTGTTCTGCGAAGTGCCGCCGGCCGGCTTCGGCTTCAGCGACACCGCGTTCCGCATCTTCATCCTGATGGCGTCGCGCCGCCTCAAGAGCGACCGCTTCATCGCCAAGGACTTCACCGCCGACGTCTACACCAGCGCCGGCATCGCCTGGGTAAACGACAACAGCTTTGTCAGTCTGATCCTTCGCCATTTCCCCAAACTTGCCCCCGCGCTCTACGGCGTGAGCAACGGCTTCAAGCCGTGGAACGACCTGGCATCGTTCGGCAACCTCAAGGAGTAGGCCGGTGCGCATCTACGAAGCGATCGTTCGCGGGCTGGAAAGCGTGGGCGTCGACGCGGCGTTCGGCGGCGCCGGCGAGAACGCCGCCGGCATGATGATCGCGCTCAAGCATTCGAAGCAGATCCGGCCGGTCATCACGCGGCACGAGCAGGGCGCGGCCTTCGCCGCCTGCGGCTACGCCATGTTCACCGACAAGCTCGGCGTGTGCTGGGCGACCGCCGGACCGGGCGCCTTCAACCTGTTCTCCGGCCTCGCCGTGGCGATGTCGGATTCCTACCCGCTGCTCGCCATCTCGGGCTATTCGTCGCTCGACTGGCGCGGCAAGGGCGCGCTCAACGAGACGTCGGGCGTGAACCGGACGCCGGATTCGCAGGCGATGTTCAGTGCGACCGCCAAGAAAAGCTGGCTGCTGACCGATGTCGCCGACACGATGGACGTCCTGGAAAAGGCGGTGAACCTCGCCTACGAGGGCCGGCCCGGTCCGGTGCACATCCACGTCCCGGAGAATCTCACGCACCGCGGCGTCGAAGTGCAGAACTATCGCGACCTGCGCCTCACGATCGCGCCGATCCTGCCCGATCCGGCGCGGGTCGCCGAGATCGCCGACTATCTCGCCGATGCCTTCGCCAAGAACAAGAAGGTCGTGGCGCTGGTCGGCTTCGGCGCGATCAGGAGCGGCGCCGGTGCGGAGGTGCGCCGGCTGATCGAGCGGTTCCAGCTGCCGCTGCTCACCACCCTCGACGGCAAGGGCATCGTCGAGGAAAGCCATCCGCTGGCGGTCGGCGTGTTCTGCGACAGCGGACACGCCACGGCCTGGAAGGCGTTCCTCGATGCCGACGTGGTGATCGCCGTCGGCAACTCGCTCAACCAGCATGCCACGTTCGGCTATCGGCCCGACCTGTTCGCCAATCGAACGCTGATCCACATCAACATCTCGGAGATGGAGATCGACAAGGCCTACAAGGCCGACTACGCGCTGGTCTCCGACGCCAAGCGGGCGCTGGTCGCGCTGATCGACGCCCTCGAGAAGAAAGTCGGACCGCGGCCGCGGGCCAAGGTCGACCATCGCGACTACGAGGCGCGCCTGCTGCTGCCGCGGCCCGGCGGCATTCATCCCGGCAAGCTCGCCCAGGCGATCGGACGGATGCTGCCGCCGCGCGGCATCCTGCTCGCCGACGCCGGCGCCCACCTTGCCTGGCTGGGCTACTTCGTCGAGCTCGCCGACGGCCAGAACTTCCGCAAGCCCGGCACGTTTGGACCGATGGCCGGCCACGTGAACGGCGCGATCGGCCTCAAGCTCGCTCATCCGGATCGCGCGGTGGTGGTGGGCTGCGGCGACGGCTGCTACTCGCTCTCCGGCTTCGAGCTGATGACCGCCGTCGAGCATTCCCTGCCCATCATCTGGATCATCTTCGATGACGGCGAGTTCAAGCTGATCAAGCTCTATCAGCTCTCGGCCTACATGGAGACCGGACTGGTCGAGTTCAAAAATCCCGACTTCGCCGCCTATGCCCGCGCCTGCGACGCCGACGGCTACACCGTCGATACCCTGGAAGGGTTCGAGAAGGCCTTCGCCGCGGCGCTCGCCTCGAAGCGGCCGAGCGTGATCGACGCCAAGATCACGCGGCTCGCCCTGCCGCATTACAGCCCGTCACCCGAAGGCACGATCGCCGGCATCCTCGAAATGGTCGAGGCCCGGTTCCGCGGTGGCTCGTAACATCATGAGTTGGGGGAAGCGATGAACACCGATCAGGGAAGCCGCGGTCTCGACGCGTTGAAGACGCGATCGCTGATCGAGACGATGTGGCGCCGCCGCACCCACCGCGTGAGCCGCGGCAGCGATGTCGCCGCCGGGACGATGAGCTACAAGAGTGCCCATCCGCGGGCGCCGCTGTCGCCGCTCGAGGAGGCGCTGCTGATCGCGGCGACCGGCTGCACCGGGCTCAGCATGCCCGACCGGCCGTTCTACGATCCCGTGAGCGGCGCGCCGATCATGGCCAAGCCCAACGTCAACATGGTCGGCCGCACCGCCGGCAGCCCGGACAACGCCCAGGGGACGTCCTTCTTCCTGATCAACGACAGCGGCACCTATTTCCTGCGCAAGCTGCCGCCGGTCGACGGCGATCCCTTCGATCCCGCCCTGCTGGTGCAAAGGGCGGAAATGGCCAAGGTGAAGCTCCTCGATCAGCGCATCGACGTGCCGGGCGGCAAGCGCGACTTCCCGGCCTACCTCGATTCCAACCGCTTCCTGTCCAACCTGCCGGGCACGACCCTGCTGTTTCCGGTCGTCGATCTCTCGCATCAGTACATCAACGGCATGATGTACCTGCTGACGCAGCCGGCCGGTGCACGGCCGTACATCGTCGACGATCGCAACCTCTACCAGGCGGCCGGCACCAAGAAATGGGTCAAGAACGGCTTCCTCAACAAGGACATCAAGCTGCCGCTCGGCGCCATCTGGTCGATGCGCACCCAGCTCGAGGCCGACCTGCTGGTCCAGAACGTCTTCCTGGTGGCCGAAGCGATGGGGCTGGGCGCCTGGATCCACGGCTCGATCTCGCCGCCGGTGCTGATGGGCGATCCCAAGTTCATCAAGCAGTACGGCCCCATGCTGGGCTTCGATTTCGTCATCCCGAAATGGCGGTTCGCCGATCTTCTCCGCTGGCAGGTACCCCCCAACCATGCCGACCTGCGCTCCAACGCCGTCGGCCTGCGCCACAAGGGCGAGCACCTGATCAAGGGTTCCTGCCCGCCCTACTACGACACCATGGCGGAGGCGGTCGACGCGGTCGTGGCCACCAAGTTCGGAGCCAACGGCATCTACAGCGACACCGGCACCTTCGACAAGATCTACAAGGGCACCTACGGCGAGACCTACCTCAAGGAGGCGAGCGTCTATTCGCAGGACGTGATCGACTGCACCCGCGACATCTGCACCTACATCTACGAGACCCACGGCCGCTTCCCCGCCCATGTCGAGACGATCCATGCCCCGGGCATCTGGCTGCAGCTCCATCACGTCGAGCAGGAATACTACGACACTTATTTCCAGCACGGCCTGACCGAGGCCCATCGCGCCCACGATCACGCCTGGCACGGCTCGCCCTGATCTTGCCGGACTCGGCCTCCAGGCCCGCTCTTGTCATCCTGAGCGTAGCGAAGGATCTCATGCCCTTTGCAAACGGCGATGAGGTCCTTCGCTACGCTCAGGACGACTGAACGCGTATGAGCGGGCCTGGAGGCCTAAGGCGCATGTGAATGCGCCGAGTCCGGCAAGAAATGAGTCTGTCTGGTCGGGATGGCCTCAATCGTCCTGATTGAGATGATCGCGCTGCGTGGTTCCCGTGTAGTCGCGCCGGAAGCGGCCGCGGCGCTGCAGCTCCGGCACCACGAGATCGACGAATTCCTCGATCGCGCCCGGTGAATAGATCGGCGAGAGCATGAAGCCGTCGCCGCCGACCGCATCGAAATAAGCCTCGAGCTGGTCGGCGACATCGGACGGCGTGCCCGCCATCTGCGGCAGGCCGACCGCCTGGCCGTGATTCTGCGCCACCTGGCGCAGGGTCAGAAGCTCGCCGGTCATCGAGCGGTAGCGCGTCTGCATGCGCTGCAGCTTGGGCTCGGTGCGGTGCGCCATGATGGTGTCGAGCGGCAGGGTCGACAGGTCGAAATCGAGATGGCCGGACAGGATGGCGAGGCCGCCCTCCAGCGGCACCAGCGCGTTGTGCTCGGCCTGCTTGTCTTCGGCCTCGGCGCGCGAGGCGCCGATGATCGGCTGGACGCCGAACAGGAACTTGCAGGCGGCGGCCGGCCGGCCGGCTTCGACGACGCCGCGCTTGATGTCGTCGTAGAGCGCCTTGGCGCCGGCCAGGTAGGGCTGGATGGCGAACACCGCATCGGCATAGCGCGCTGCGAAGTCGCGGCCCTTGCCCGACGTGCCGGCCTGCAGGATGGCCGGCCCATGCTGCGGCGAGCGCATCACGTTGAGCGGCCCGCGCGACTTGAAGAAACGGCCTTCATGGTCGATGCGGTGCACCTTGTCCGGATCGGCGAAGATGCCGGCGGCGCGGTCCATGACCACGGCGTCCGCGTCCCAGCTGTCCCACAGCTTGCGGCAGACCTCCATGAATTCGTGCGCCCTGTCGTAGCGATCGTCGGTCGGCTTCATCTCCTCGCCGAAATTGGCCGACTGGTTGTGATTGAGCGTGGTCACGACGTTCCACGCCGCGCGGCCGCCGGTCAGGTGATCGAGCGTCGCCCACAGCCGTGCCGCATGGAAGGGATGCTGGTGGCTCACCGAATAGGTGGCGCCGAGGCCGATCTTGTCGGTGACCGCGGCCATGAACGACAACAGCGGGATCGGATCGTGCTCGGGCGCCTGGGTGGCGTTGCGAATGGCGGGCGCCAGCGAGCCCGTATAGGTGTCGGAGATGTAGTTGAGGTCGGCGAAGAAGATCATGTCGAACTTGCCGCGTTCGCAGACCCTGGCGATGTGCTGGTAGAGCGCCGGCCGCGACCAGTCGTAGCCTGCCTCGGCGGTGCGCGGATGCCGCCACATCGCCACGCTGTGATAGGTCGGCCCGTGGATCAGGAATTGCGCCAGGTGCATCATCGCCTTCGGCACCGGTATCTCCCTTCAGGGCGTGACCAGGTTGAACGACTCGAAGAAGCGCCGCGTGTCGGGCTGGCTCTCGATGCCGGCGCCGCCGGTGACCGTCAACTGGTAGAGCCGGCCGCGCACCCACCAGAGCCGCGCGGCCGTATTGGCGCCGCCCGGCTGGACGACGACGAATTCGCGGCCGGGAAACCGGCCGTTGGCGAGTTTCTTCTCGCCGCGCAGCGTGTTGCCCGCCGACATGCCGTTACGCACCTTGTCGAGCATCAGGTCGGCCGATGCGGCGCGCGAGATGCGCTCGGGATAGTCGACATAGGAGGCGAGGTACCGGGCGCCTGCCGTCTGGACCGCGGCCTCGGTCATCGGCACGGTCTGGCCGGCGCCGACGGGGATCGGCGCCGTCTCGACCTTGGGCGTTCCGGGCATGTCGACCCTGTAGCGGCCTCCGTCGGGACTGTAGGCCGTCCAGCCCTGGGCCATGGCCGCACCGGCGAAAAGAAGCGCCAGGCCGACGCACCACATCACGAAACCACTCCGCATGAGACCTCCTTTGACGCGCCGGGATGGTCACACATGCGGATTGCGATGGTCTATGGTCAACGCTAAGCCTGCTGCGGAAAGAGAAGGAAACGCCGTCATGGCCGCCGGTGACAAATATCGCGCGCTGCACCAGCGTTCGCTGGGTGATCCCGAGGGCTTCTGGGCCGAACAGGCCGCCGCCATCGACTGGACCCGGCGCTGGGACAAGGTCCTCGATGCCTCGACTCCGCCGTTCTATCGCTGGTTCGCCGGCGCCGAGCTCAACACCTGCTACAACGCCCTCGATCGACACGTCGAGCGCGGCCGCGCCGAGCAGACGGCGCTGATCTACGATTCGCCCGTCACCAACGGCAGGAAGAGCTTCACCTACCGCGCGCTGCGCGACCAGGTGGCGACGCTGGCCGGCGCCATCGCCGCGCAAGGTGTCGGCAAGGGCGACCGGGTCATCCTCTATATGCCGATGATCCCCGAAGCGGTGATGGCGATGCTGGCCTGCGCCCGGCTGGGCGCGGTGCATTCGGTGGTGTTCGGCGGCTTTGCCGCCAACGAGCTCGCCACCCGCATCGACGACTGCACGCCCAGGCTGGTGATGACGGCGTCGTGCGGCGTCGAGCCGGGCAGGATCGTGCACTACAAGCCGCTGCTCGATCAGGCGATCGAGATCGCCCGGCACAAGGTCCCGCGCTGCCTGGTGTTCCAGCGTCCGCAGGCCGAAGCCTCGATGGTGAAGGGCCGCGACCTCGACTGGAACGAGGCGGTGGCCGCCGCCCGGCCGCATGGCTGCGTGCCGGTGAAGGCGACCGATCCGCTCTACATTCTTTATACGTCGGGCACGACCGGCCAGCCCAAGGGCGTGGTGCGCGACAATGGCGGCTACTGCGTGGCGCTCAGCTGGTCGATGCAATACCTCTACGGCATCAACCCCGGCGAGGTCTGGTGGTGCGCTTCGGACGTCGGCTGGGTGGTGGGCCACAGCTACATCGTCTACGGGCCGCTGATCCACGGCGCGACCTCGATCCTCTACGAGGGCAAGCCGGTCGGCACGCCCGACGCCGGCGCCTTCTGGCGCGTGATCTCCGAGCACAAGGCGGTGGCGCTGTTCACCGCGCCGACCGCCTTCCGCGCCATCAAGAAGGAGGATCCCGAGGGCAAGCTGCTGAAGCAGTACGACCTCGCGAAGTTCCGCACCCTGTTCCTGGCCGGCGAGCGCGGCGATCCGCCGACCATCGAATGGGCGCAGAAGCTTTTAGGCGTGCCGATCGTCGATCATTGGTGGCAGACCGAGACCGGCTGGGCGATCTGCGGCAACTTCGTCGGCCTCGACCCGATGCCGATCAAGCCCGGCTCGACCTCGGTGCCGTCGCCGGGCTGGCACCTCGACGTGCTGGACGAGCAGGGCAGGACGATGAAACCGGGCGAGGTCGGCGCGCTGGCCGGCAAGCTGCCGCTGCCGCCGGGCACGTTCCCGACGCTGTGGAACGCCGATCAGCGCTTCAAGGAGGCCTACCTCACCGAGTATCCCGGCTACTACAAGACCGGCGATGCGGGCTTCATCGATGCCGACGGCTATGTCTCGGTGATGACGCGCGTCGACGACGTGATCAACGTCGCCGGGCATCGCCTGTCGACCGGCCAGATCGAGGAAGTGCTGGCGTCGCACGACGACGTTGCGGAATGCGCCGTGATCGGCATCGCCGACGAGCTCAAGGGCCAGGTGCCGTTCGGCTTCCTGGTGCTGAAGGCCGGCGTCGACCGCCCGCCGCAGGACACGGTGCGCGAGGTCGTCCAGATGGTGCGCGACCGCATCGGCCCGGTGGCCTTCTTCAAGACCGCCATCGTCGTGCCGCGCCTGCCCAAGACGCGCTCGGGCAAGATCCTGCGCGGCACCATGCAGAAGATCGCCGACGGCCAGCCCTGGAAGATGCCCGCCACCATCGACGACCCGGCGGCGGTTGAGGAGATCACCGATGGGCTGAAGACGGCGGGGTATGCCATTAAGGCTTAATTGTCGTCCTGAGCGCAGCGAAGGACCTCATCGCCGCTTGCCACGGGCATGAGATCCTTCGCTGCGCTCAGGATGACCGAATTGTTGGAGGACGTATGACTCTCGACATCAACCGCCCCGATCTCACGGTGGGCGTGGTCGGAACCGGCGCCATGGGCCGCGGCATTGCGCAGGTGACGGCGCAGGGCGGCATCAAGGCCATCATGTTCGACGCCGCGGCCGGCGGTGCCGCCAAGGCCAAGGCCGCCATCCTCGAGACGTTGAAAGGCCTCGTGACCAAGGGCCGGCTGACCGACTGCCGATGTCGCCAAGACCGACGCCAATCTCGGCGTCGCCGAGAGCCTGTCCGACCTCAAGGGCTGCCACATCGTCGTCGAGGCGGTGTTCGAGAATCTCGAGGTGAAGCAGAAGCTGTTCGGCGAGCTCGAGGCCGTGGTGGCGCCCGACGCCATCCTGGCGTCGAACACCTCGTCGATCCGCATCGCCTCGATCGCCCGCGCGCTGAAGCACCGCGACCGTGTCTGCGGCATGCACTATTTCAATCCCGTGCCGCTGATGAAACTGGTCGAGGTCATCCGCGCCGCCGACACCGCGCAATGGGTGGTCGCCGCCATGACCATGCTGGGCCAGCGCCAGACGCGGGTGCCCGTCGTCGTGGGCGACACGCCGGGCTTCCTGGTCAATCTCGGCGGCACGGCGATCGGCACCGAGGGGCTGCGCATCATGCAGGAGGGCAGGGCGAGCCCGAGCCAGGTCGATGCCGTGATGCGCGACACCTGCGGCTTCCGCATGGGACCGTTCGAGCTGATGGATCTCACCGGCATCGACGTGAACTTCCCGGCGCGCAAGATCATCTACGAGGGCTTCTTCCACGACCGGCGCATGACGCCCAGCCCCTACCACGAGAGCCTGTATGCCGCCGGCCGGCTCGGCCGCAAGACGGGCGGCGGCTGGTACAGCTACGATGCCAAGGGCGCCAAGGTCGATCCCGGCGCCGATCACGTAACCTCGACCGCGCCGGCCACCAACGTCGTGGTCATGGATCCCCACAACATCAAGCTCACCGGCCTGCTGGCGGGCGACGGCGTCCGCATGCTGGGCGCCGACGACGGCGAGAGCCCGATCCTGGTGGCGCCGATCGGCAAGGACTGCACGACGACGGCGATCGAGCTCGACCTCGATCCCAGGCGCACCGTCGCCGTCGACCTCACCGGCGATACCGGCAAGCGCCTCACCGTGATGACCGCGCCCAACGCCGATCGCGCGGTGCGCGACGCGGCCGTGGCGATGCTCGCCCAGACCGGCGCCAAGGTGACGGTCATCAAGGACTCGCCCGGCTTCATCGCCCAGCGCATGTGCGCCATGATCGCCAATCTCGGCTGCGAGATGGCGATGATCGGCATCGCCTCGGCGCAGGACGTCGACACCGCCATGACGCTTGGGCCTCAACTACCCGCGCGGGCCTCTGGCGCTGGCCGACTGGCTGGGCGTGAAGGAGTGCCACGAGATCCTGGTGCAGATGCAGGCCATCACCGGCGACGACCGCTACCGGCCGAGCCAGTGGCTGCGCCGGCGGGCCATGCTGGGGATGAGCGCCACGACGCCGGAGGATTGAGCCGCGCCCTCACATCGAAAGGAGAGTGATCATGTCCACCGGCACCGTCCGCTTCCACCGCGTCCTCACCGCGCCGCCCGAGCGTGTCTACCGCGCCTTCCTCGATGCCGACGCCATGGCCAAGTGGCTGCCGCCGCACGGCTTCACCGGCCACGTCCACAAGATGGATGCCAAAGTCGGCGGCAGCTACCGCATGTCGTTCACCAATTTTTCCTCCGGCAAGAGCCACGCCTTCGGCGGCATCTATCTCGAGCTCGTGCCGCACCAACGGCTGCGCTACACGGCCACCTTCGACGATCCCAACCTGCCCGGCGAGATGCAGACCACGATCACCCTGAAGAAGGTATCGGTCGGCACCGAGATCGACATCGTTCAGGAGGGAATTCCCGCGATGATTCCGACGGAGGCGTGCTGTCTCGGGTGGCAGGAATCGCTCACCCTGCTGGCCCAGCTCGCGCAGCCGGAGATTCCCGGCTGAGAGAAGAGGCGTCGGCCAATAAGGGCATTTTCGGGCGCTATGGCGCCCGAAAATTCGATCTATGGCCGCAAGGTCTGCAAAAGAGACACTTGACTTTGTTCATAGTGATACTTAACTGAACCTCATGCACTTCTTCAGGATGGATTCGCCGCATCCGCAAATCTCGCGAGGTTGACGTTTACGTAAAGGTAAACTACATCCCGGGCGCTGGCGGAGCACACGTCGGCGGACCAAAGTCCCAACAAGAAGACTGACGAAACGACTGCCGGAGGACTGCCGAGTGACCGCTTTGGCCGCGCACACCACGCCTGAACACGAGATGTTCCGCGACACCTGCCGGCGGTTCTTCGAGAAGGAAGTGACGCCTTTCCACATGAAGTGGGAGGAAGAGGGCGCCGTGCCGCGCGAGTTGTGGCGCAAGGCGGGCGCCCAGGGGCTTCTCGGCATGACCATGCCCGAGGAATATGGCGGCGCCGGCGCCGACTTCCTCTACAGCGCCATCCTGATCGAGGAGCAGGGCCGCGCCATCGCCTCGGGCCCGGCCTTCTCGCTGCACAACGACATCGTCGTTCCCTATCTCCTGCACTACGGCAACGAGGAGCAGAAGAAGAAGTGGATCTCCAAGGCCTGCACCGGTGACCTGGTGACCGCCATCGCCATGACCGAGCCCGGCACCGGCTCGGACCTCCAGTCGGTCAAGACGACCGCGGTGATGGACGGCAATCACTGGGTGATCAACGGCTCCAAGACCTTCATCAGCAACGGCCAGCTTGCAGACCTCGTCGTGGTCGTCTGCAAGACCGATCCCAAGCTCGGCGCCAAAGGCACGTCGCTGATCGCCGTCGAGACGACGAGCGAGGGCTTCAAGCGCGGCCGCAATCTCGAGAAGATCGGCATGAAGGCGCAGGATACGTCGGAGCTGTTTTTCGACAATGTCCGCGTGCCGGCCGACAATCTTCTGGGCGGCCCGGGCATGGGCTTTGCCCAGCTCATGCAGCAGCTCCCGCAGGAGCGCCTGGTCATCGCCATCCAGGCCATCGCCGCGATCGAGGCGGCGATGGAGCACACCATCGCCTACGTCAAGGAGCGCAAGGCGTTCGGCAAGCAGATCATCGATTTCCAGAACACCCGCTTCAAGCTTGCGGAGCTCAAGACCAAGGCCCATGTCGCCAGGGTGTTCGTCGACGATTGCGTCGCGCGCCATCTCAAGGGCGAGCTCGATGTCGCCACCGCCGCCATGGCCAAGTACTGGACGACCGACCTGCAGTGCGAGGTCGTCGATCAGTGCCTGCAGTTCTTCGGCGGCTACGGCTACATGTGGGAATACCCGATCGCGCGCCTCTATGCCGACGCGCGCGTGCAGAAGATCTACGGCGGCACGAATGAGATCATGAAGGAATTGATCGGACGGACGCTTTAGCGAACCATTGAGCAAACAACACGACTGTCATCCTGAGCGTAGCGAAGGATCTCCTGCCCGTGGCGAGCGGCGATGAGGTCCTTCGCTACGCTCAGGACGACAAGAATCAGGAGACAGACCATGACCGACGCATTCATCTACGACGCCGTCCGCACGCCGCGCGGCAAGGGCCGCAAGGACGGCTCGCTGCACGAAGTCACCCCGGTGCGCCTGGCCGTCACCGCTCTGCAGGCGATCCGCGACCGCAACAAGCTCGACACCCACCTGGTCGACGACGTCGTGCTGGGCTGCGTCATGCCGATCGGCGAGCAGGGCGCCGACATCGCGCGCACCGCGGCCGTCGTGGCGGGCTATGCCGAGAGCGTGCCGGGCGTGCAGGTCAACCGCTTCTGCGCCTCCGGCCTCGAAGCCACCAACATGGCCGCCGCGCAGGTCATGTCGGGCCAGAGCCAGGCCACGATCGGCGGCGGCGTCGAATCGATGTCGCGGGTGCCCATGGGTTCCGACGGCGGCGCCTGGCCGACCGATCCGGCCGTGGCGATCCCGATGTACTTCGTGCCCCAGGGCATCTCGGCCGACCTGATCGCCACCAAGTATGGCCTGAGCCGCGACGACGTCGACGCCTATGCCGTCGAATCGCAGAAGCGCGCCAAGGCGGCGTGGGACGCCGGCTACTTCAAGAAGTCGATCGTGCCGGTCAGGGACCAGAACGGCATCGAACTCCTGAACCACGACGAGCTGATGCGGCCCACCACCACCATGCAGACCCTGGCGGCGCTCGAGCCCAGCTTCAAGATGCAGGGCGAGATGATGCCGGGCTTCGATGCCGTGGCCATGCAGCGCTACCCCGAGATCGAGAAGGTGAACCACGTCCATCACGCCGGCAATTCGTCGGGCATCGTCGATGGCGCGGCCGCCATCCTGATCGGCAGCAAGGAGTTCGGCCAGAAGGCCGGCCTGAAGCCGCGCGCCCGCATCCGTTCCTTCGCCTCGGTCGGCTCGGAGCCCGCGATCATGCTGACCGGTCCCGCGCCGTCGTCGGAGAAGGCGCTGAAGCGCGCCGGCATGAGCGTGAAGGACATCGACCTGTGGGAGCTGAACGAGGCCTTCGCCGCCGTCGTGCTGCGCTACCTGCAGGTCCTCAAGATGCCGCACGACAAGATCAACGTGAACGGCGGCGCCATCGCCATGGGCCATCCGCTGGGCGCCACCGGCGCCATGATCCTGGGCACGCTGCTCGACGAGCTGGAGCGCCGCGGCCTCTCGACCGGCCTCGCCACGCTCTGCGTCGGCGCCGGCATGGGCACCGCGACGATCATCGAGCGCGTCTGATCCGCGCTCCAAAAGAGGACGACCACCATGATCAACTACAACGTCGACAGCGACGGCATCGCCACCATCACCTGGGACATGCCCAACCGCACGATGAACGTGCTGAACGAAGCCTCGTTGACGGCCTATACCGGCGCGCTCGAAACGGCGCTCAAGGACGACAAGGTCAAGGGCATCATCCTGGCCTCGGCCAAGGCCGACTTCATCGCCGGCGCCGACCTCGAGATGCTGTTGGGCGCCGACACGTCCGATGCCGCCAAGCTGATGGACCAGTTCAGCCAGCTGCAGAAGCTGTTCCGCCGCCAGGAGACCGGCGGCAAGCCGATCGTGGCGGCGATCAACGGCACGGCGCTGGGCGGCGGCTTCGAGATCTGCCTGGCCTCCCACCATCGCATCGCCGCGGCCAACCCGCGGGCCAAGATCGGCCAGCCCGAGGTCAAGATCGGCCTCCTGCCGGGCGGCGGCGGCACGCAGCGCATCCCGCGCCTGGTGGGCGTGATGAACGCAGCCCCCATCCTGCTCGAAGGCAAGGACCTCACGGTCGATGCCGCCAAGGGCCTGGGCCTGATCCATGACGTCGTGCCGGCGGGCGAGCTTCTGGCCAAGGCCAAGGCGTGGCTGATGGCGCCGGCCAGCGAGCAGGTCGTGCCGGAATATGCCGGCAAGGGCGCCAAGCCGATCGACGGCCGCGCCGTGCAGCCGTGGGACCGCAAGGGCTTCAAGACGCCGGGCTTCCCGGGCGGCCAGGTGTGGAGTCCGCCGGGCGTGCAGACCTTCATCGGCGGCAACGCCATGATCGCGGCCAAGACCAATGGCGTCTATCCGGCGCCCAAGGCGATCATGAGCTGCGTCTACGAGGGCCTGCAGCTGCCGATCGATGCGGCGCTGCGCGTCGAGACACGCTACTTCGTCTCCCTGCTGCGCAATCCCGTGGCCAAGAGCATGATCCGCACGCTGTTCTTCGGCCTGCAGGAAGCCAACAAGCTGGCGCGCCGGCCCAAGGGCGTGCCGAAGCAGGAATACAAGAAGGTCGGCATCCTGGGCGCCGGTCTGATGGGGGCGGGCATCGCCACCGTTGCCTCGCAGGCCGGCCTCGAGATCGTGCTTTTGGACAAGGACCAGGCCTCGGCCGACAAGGGCAAGGCGCATATCGCTTCAGAGCTCGACAAGCTCGTGAAGCGCGGCCGCCTCACCCAGGAGAAGCGCGACGAGACCCTGGGCCGCGTCACGCGCCACGCCGGATTTCGGCGCGCTGAAGGACTGCCAGCTCGTGGTCGAGGCGGTGTTCGAGAACCGCGAGGTCAAGGCCGAGGCGACCAAGAAGGCCGAGGCATCGCTGCCCGCCGGCGCGGTGTTCGCCTCCAACACCTCGACCCTGCCGATCACCGGCCTGGCCGAGGCATCGGCGCGGCCCGAGCATTTCATCGGCCTGCATTTCTTCTCGCCGGTCGAGAAGATGCCGCTGGTCGAGATCATCGTCGGCAAGAAGACCTCGCCCGAGACGCTCGCCCGCGCCATGGACTTCGTGCAGAAGATCCGCAAGACGCCGATCGTGGTCAACGACAGCCGCGGCTTCTTTACCTCTCGCGTGTGCGGCGCCTTCATCAGCGAAGGCCATCTCATGCTGAAGGAAGGCATCCCCGCGCCGATGATCGAGAACTGCGCGCGCTATGCCGGCATGCCGGTCGGTCCGCTGGCGCTGAACGACGAGGTCGCCATCGACCTCTCCTGGAAGATCATGGACCAGGCCCGGCGCGACGCCGCGGCCGCCGGCCACAAGTTCGAGGGCGGCGGCTCCGAGGAGATCCTCGAGCTGATGGTGAAGAAGCTCGAGCGCTTCGGCCGCAAGAACGGCAAGGGCTTCTATGAGTATCCGACCGACGGCAAGAAGCGCCTGTGGCCGGAGCTCTCGAAGTACTTCCCGGCCGATCCCAAGCTGCTCTACGGCGAGGGTGAGGAGAAGCGCGCCAAGGAGGACGAGATCAAGAAGCGCCTGCTCTATGTCCAGGCCGTCGACACCGCGCGCTGCCTCGAATCGAACGTGCTCACCAACCCGCAGGACGGCGACGTCGGCTCGATCATGGGCCTCGGTTTCGCGCCGCAGACCGGCGGCGCGGTCAGCCTGATCGACCAGGTCGGCATCAAGACGTTCGTCGCCGAATGCGACGACCTCGCCAAAAAGTACGGCCCGCAGTTCGAGGTGCCGAAGCTCCTGCGCGACATGGCCGCCAAGGGCCAGAGCTTTTATGGCAACTACCATCCGGCCAAGGCGGCGTACTGCGCCCGACCCAGCGAAGCGAGTGGAGGGACCTCGTCCGCTCAGATCATGAGTAGCCCTCCGATCCGCTGGTACGCCGAGCCGGTCGGGATGACGGATGTTTTGCGGAGAAGACACAAATGGACGCCAAGGAAATCGCCGCCCTCGCCGATCGCATCGCCGAGGCTCGTCGCAGCCACAAGGTCATGGACTTCCTCGCCGCCGACACGGCGTCTCTCTCGGAGGCCAATTCCTACAAGGTCCAGTTCGCGGTCCACGACCGGCTGGCCGGCCACGGCGACCGCATCGCCGGCTGGAAGGTGGCACTCACCCTGCCGACGCAATACGAGCCGCTGAAGCTCTCGGGCCCGGTCTTCGCCGGCATCTACCAGAGCGGCGTCCGCCAGACCGGCGCGGTGTTCGAGAAGGGCTGGCCGATCAAGGCCGGCATCGAATGCGAGATGGTGGCGCGCATGTCGAAGGACGTGACCGACGGCGGCACGCCCTACACCGCCGAGACGATCAAGCCTTTCGTCGCCAATTTCTATTGCGGCTCGGAAGTGGTCGAGAACCGCTACAGCGACGTCACCAAGGTGAGCGGTCCGGGCCGCATCGCCGACGACGTGCTGCAGGCGGCCTGTATCATCGGCACCGAGATCAAGGACTGGCAGAAGCTCGACTTCGCCGGCGTCAAGGGCCGCTCCCTGTTCGAGGACAAGGAAATCGGCGCGGGGCCCGGCACCAACGTCATGGGCGGCGCCCTGATCTCGCTGGCCTGGCTCGCCAACACGCTGATCAAGCACGGCAAGTCCCTGCAGGCGGGCGATGTCATCCTGACCGGCTCCGTGCATCCCCCGGTGTTCCTGCCGGGACCGGGCACGGCCAAGACCGAATTCGTCGGCCTCGGCGGCGCCCAGATCACGGTCAAGTAAGTTCGAGCGGGCCTGCTGCCTATGGCTGCGCACCCGGCCATCCGCGCGGGATCGGGATCTGGCGGGGCATCCTGAAGGCGAGGCGCTCGTCGCTCGACTGCACCTTCGTGTCGACGAGGTCGCTTGTCGTCCGGCATGTGCCGATGCCCACCGTCCCCAGGACGATGGCTGCTGCTCCGAGGATCATGGCGGCTATGGAAATGGTCGTTTGCATGGCTTTCTCCCGTTCATCCGAGAGCCGGCGGGCGTGCCGCTCTCGACAGGTAGACGAGGCGCCGGGGCGGAGCGTTACAGGCTTTTTCGTTTCGTGTATGGGGGAGCATGGCCACGCCCGACTGCAAGATCGTCACGACCGAACGCCGGCCCACCGCCGTCGTCCGCATCAAGGTCAGGATGAGCGAGCTGCGCGAAGCGCAGCAGGCCAGTCGCGCCAAGCTCACCGAGGCGCTGCCGACGCTCGGCGTCGCGGCGCTGGAGCATAGCTGCACCCTGTGGCGACCGCCGGTCGACGGCGTGCTCGACATGGAGCCGGGTGTCCTGGTTTCGGGCGCCTTCCCGGCGGCGGGCGACGTCGTGCCGTCGGAACTGCCGGCCGGCCGCGCCGCCTATTTCCTGCTGCGCGGATCGTTCGAGGGCCTGCCGGGCGCCTGGAAGACGCTGCTCGACTGGTGCGCCGCGGAGAAGCTGCCGCTCGCCGGCGTCAACTGGGAGATCTACAGCCAGTGGCAGGACGTCGAGCCTGACCAGATCGAGACCGCGCTCTACGCATTGCTCGCCTAGTTCCGGGCTCCGCGCGATGTCCTTCAGCTAATCTGCCGCCTTCTGGTCGAGGAACGTCAGCATGCCGTCGCTGCGCTCACCCTTGAGGTAGCGGAACGTGCCGGCGCCGGTGGCGACAAGGTCGCCCTTCTGGTCGTAGATCTCGGTCTCGGCGGCGAAGGTGCTCTGGCTGGTCGAGGGCCGCCATGCGCCCAGGATCGCGAGCACATCGCCGTCGCGCGCCGCCTTGATGAACTGCGTCGTGAAGGCCAGCGTGACGCTCAGCCGCCGGGCCGTCGCGGTCTCGTTGAAGGTGCAGGCGAAGCCGCTCGCCGAATCGAGCAGCGTCATCAGCACGCCGCCATGCAACAGGCCGTTGGCGTTGCAGAGCTCGGGACGCACTTTCAGCCGCATCTCGACGAAGCCCGGGCGCCACGCCACGACCTCGTGACCGATCAGCCCGTTGAAGCCGCGAAAGGCGTGCGCGGCGACCGGCCGCGCATCGGCCGGTCGTTGGATGGCCATGGCAGGAGAGGGCGCGCCTTAGCGGCGCGCCATCGCCGACATCGGAGGACGCTGGCCGTTGCCGTTGGGGGCGGGCCGTGCCGCCGTGGCGGCCGGCGCCGCCGACGGCTGGGCCGCCATGCCGGTGCGGATGTCGCGCGCGACCTTGACCAGGCGCGGGCCCCAGTCGGCCTCGAGCCGGTCGCGGCTGATCTGGTAGATCGGCGCCGAGGCGTTGATGGCATAGGCCGCGGTGCCGTCGGAGTTGCGCAGCGGCGCGCCCACGCCACAGAGCTCGGGCAGCCACTCGCCCCAGGTGACGCAGAAGCCGCGGTCGGTGAGCTCCTTGAACGAGCGCTCCAGCCCGGTCTTGACCTTCGTCCAGTCGTCGCGCCAGCGGCGGCGGATGGCGTCGATCTGCTTGTTGCGGTCGACATCGGGCAGCGAGAACAGGTAGGCGCGGCCCATCGCCGTGCTGGCCATCGGCACGCGCGTGCCGACGTCGTGGGTGATCGCCACGACCGAGGGGCCGCGGCAGGCTTCGAGATAGATCATCGAATGGCGGTCGCGGCCGCCCAGCGCCGTCGAGGCGTTGAGCGCGTGCGCGAGCTGCTCGAGCGGCTGACGCGAGGCGCGGCGGACGTCCATGCTGGAGATCGCGGCATAGCCCAGCGCCAGCACCGAGGCGCCCAGCTCGTATTTGCGGAAGCGGCGAATGTAGTTGAGGTAGCCGAGCTCGGTCAGCGTGTGGGTGAGGCGGGCCACGGTCGGCTTCGGCAGGCCCGTGCGATGGGCGATCTCCTGGTTGCCCAGCATGCCTTCGCCGGCATGGAAGGCGCGCAGGATGTCGAGGCCGCGGGCCAGCGCGGTGACGAACTGGCGGTCCTTGCCGCTGCTTTCCTCGGCGAGGCCATTCTCGACGGAGCTCTGGAAGGCGGCGGTTCGCGTGACGAGATGACTGACATTGCCCATTGCGTTAACTCCTATGAATGGCCGTTTATTTCTTTGCGGCGCGAAATTGCCATTGCGCCGGGAGTGCCGCAATGCGCGCGCCGGGATTTTGACCTGCGAACGTGCAAAACAGCCATGTCACAGATGCGTGAATCGCTATCTCAAGTTGTGAAAGCACGATTAATCGCGCGGATTCAGGCGTTTTCCCACCCTATATGTTGCCCCTGACTCGCCGCGGCGCTATGCCCGGCTACCATCTGTCGACCCTCTGTGAGGCCAAAGTGGCGAAAGAACCCGTACTGCCTAAGGACATTGCTGCGCTGTCGTTCGAGGACGCGCTGAAGGAGCTGGAAGCGATCGTCCAGCAGCTCGAGCGCGGCCAGGTGAAGCTCGACGAGGCGATCACGGCCTATGAACGCGGCGCGCTCCTGAAGCGGCACTGCGAGCAAAAGCTTGCCGAGGCCAAGATGAAAGTCGAGAAGATCGTCTTCTCAGCCGACGGTACGGTCGGCAGCCAACCCGCCGACCTCAGCTAGTTCCCCCCGTCATGCCGTTATCGTCGCATCGCGCGTTCGAGCCTGCGCTGGCTCATGCCGCACAGTCCGTCGAGCGCACCATGGATCGCCTGCTGCCCCTGCCGGAGGGCGGCGAGGCCCGCGTGTTCGAAGCCATGCGTTATTCGAGCCTGGGCGGCGGCAAGCGCCTGCGCGCGTTTTTCGTGCTGGCCGGCGCCACGATGTTCAAGGTTGCCGCGCTATCGGCAACCCGGACTGCAAGCGCCATTGAATTCGTCCACGCTTATTCGCTGATTCACGACGATCTGCCGGCCATGGACGACGACGACCTGCGGCGCGGCAAGCCGTCCAACCACAAGCAGTTCGACGAGGCGACGGCGATCCTGGCCGGCGACGGCCTGCAGGCGCTGGCCTTCGAGGTGCTGGCGCACGAGGACACGCACGGCGATCCGGCGGTGCGGATCGCGCTGGTCAACGAACTCGCCAGGGCGTCCGGTGCGCATGGCATGGTGGGCGGCCAGATGCTCGACCTGCTGGCCGAGAAGGAGGGCGCCGACATGTCGATCGGCGCCATCACCCATCTGCAACGGCTGAAGACCGGCGCGCTGATTTCCTTCTCCTGCATGGCCGGCGCCATCCTGGGCAAGGCGAGCGAACCCATGCGCGCGGCGCTCGCGGCCTATGCCCACGATCTCGGGCTCGCCTTCCAGATCGTCGACGACCTTCTGGACATCGAGGGCACCGCCCAGGAGCTCGGCAAGACGCCGGGCAAGGACGAGGCGTCGGGCAAGGCGACTTTCGTCTCGATCCTGGGCAAGGAACGCGCGCGCGCGCAAGCAGATCATCTGGCGCGGCAGGCCGCCCAGCATCTGGAACCATTCGGCGAGTCAGCCGATTTATTGAAACAGGCCGCGAAATTCGTCGTGGCGCGACGGGCATGAACCGACACGCGGGAGTATAGTGGTTCCATGACAGGCCAGAGCAAAACGCCGCTTCTCGACAGCGTCGACATTCCGGCCGACATCCGTCGGCTGAAGACCGATCAGCTGCGCCAGCTGGCTGACGAGCTGCGCCAGGAGACGATCTCGGCCGTTTCGGTCACGGGCGGCCATCTCGGCGCCGGGCTGGGCGTGATCGAGCTCACGGTGGCGCTGCACTATGTGTTCAACACGCCGAAGGACCGGCTGATCTGGGACGTCGGCCACCAGGCCTATCCCCACAAGATTGTCACAGGCCGGCGGAGCCGCATCCGCACCTTGCGCCAGGAAGGCGGCCTCTCGGGCTTCACGCGCCGGAGCGAGAGCGAATACGACCCGTTCGGCGCGGCGCACTCCTCGACCTCGATCTCGGCGGGACTCGGCATGGCCGTCGCGCGCGATCTCGCGGGTGGCAACAACCATGTGGTCGCCGTGATCGGCGACGGCGCCATGAGCGCCGGCATGGCCTACGAGGCGATGAACAACGCGGGCGCGCTGCGCAGCCGGCTGATCGTGGTGCTGAACGACAACGACATGTCGATCGCCCCGCCGGTCGGGGCCATGTCGGCGCACCTGTCGCGGCTGCTGTCGGGGCGGCCCTACGTCACCCTGCGCAATCTCGGCCGCACCTTTGCCGAGTCGCTGCCCAAGCCGCTCGAGCTCGCGGCCAAGCGCGCCGAGGAGTTCGCCCGCGGTTTCGTGGCCGGCGGCACGCTGTTCGAGGAGCTGGGCTTCTACTATGTCGGCCCGGTCGACGGGCACAATCTCGACCATCTCCTGCCGGTGCTGCGCAACGCGCGCGACAGCCAGCTCGACAAGCCGATCCTGGTCCATGTCGTGACCAAGAAGGGCAAGGGCTATCCGCCGGCCGAGGCGAGCGCGGACAAGTACCACGGCGTCGTGAAGTTCGACGTCATCACCGGCAAGCAGTCGAAGCCGGTCGCCAATGCGCCGGCCTATCAGGCCGTCTTCGCCAAGGCGCTGATCGCCGAGGCCGAGGCCGACAAGAAGATCGTGGCCATCACCGCCGCCATGCCGTCGGGCACCAGTCTCGACAAGTTCGCCGAGCGCTTTCCCGAACGCTGCTTCGATGTCGGCATCGCCGAGCAGCACGGCGTCACCTTCGCCGCCGGCCTCGCCTGCGAGGGCTTCAAGCCGTTCGCGGCGATCTACTCGACCTTCCTGCAGCGCGCCTACGACCAGGTGGTGCATGACGTCGCCATCCAGAAGCTGCCGGTGCGCTTCGCCATCGATCGCGCCGGCCTGGTCGGCGCCGACGGCGCCACGCACGCCGGCTCCTATGACGTCGCCTATCTCTCCTGCCTGCCGGGCTTCGTCGTCATGGCGGCGGCCGACGAGCTCGAGCTGATGAACATGGTGGCGACGGCGGCCCAGATCGACGATCGTCCGTCGGCCTTCCGCTATCCGCGCGGCGAGGGCGTGGGCATCGAATTGCCGGTGCGCGGCACGCCGCTCGAGATCGGCAAGGGCCGCATCCTGCGCGAGGGCACCAAGATCGCCATCCTGAATTTCGGCACGCGCCTGGCCGAATGCCTGGTCGCGGCCGAGGATCTGGCGGCCAAGGGGCTCAGCACCACGGTGGCCGATGCCCGCTTCGCCAAGCCGCTCGATACCGATCTCGTGCACCGCCTGGCGCGCGAGCACGAGGTGCTGATCACCATCGAAGAGGGTGCGGTCGGCGGCTTCGCCAGCCAGGTGCTGCAGGAACTCGCGACCGCGGGCCTGCTCGATCATGGCCTGAAGGTCCGGCCGATGATCCTGCCGGACCATTTCATCGATCACGCGGCGCCGGCGCGCCAGTACGCGCAGGCCGGGCTCGATGCGACGGGCATCGTCGCGACGGCGCTCGCCGCGCTCGGCCAGCAGGCCGAGCGCGCCGGCGCACGATCGAAGCGCTAGTCCTTGGGCTGCGGGACGATGCGCAGGTAGGGCTTCGGCGCCTTCCAGCCGTTCGGATACTTGGCCTTGGCGGCCTCGTCGGAGACGGCCGGGACGATGATGACGTCCTCGCCGCGCTTCCAGTTCACCGGCGTCGCCACCTGGTGCTTGGCCGTGAGCTGGCAGGATTCGAGCAGCCGCAGCACCTCGTCGAAGTTGCGGCCGGTGCTCATCGGGTAGGTGAGCATCGCCTTGATCTTCTTGTCCGGCCCGATGATGAACACCGAGCGCACGGTGGCGTTGTCGGCGGCGGTGCGGCCCTCCGAAGTCGCGCCGGCGCCTTCCGGCAGCATGTCGTAGGCGGTCGCGACCTTGAGCTCGGGATCGCCGATCATCGGATAGGTGACGGCGTGGCCCTGGGTCTCCTCGATGTCCTTGGCCCACTTGGAATGGTTGGTCACCGGATCGACCGAGAGGCCGACGATCTTGGTGTTGCGCTTGTCGAACTCGGGCTTCAGCCCGGCCATGTAGCCGAGCTCGGTCGTGCAGACCGGCGTGAAGTCCTTGGGATGCGAGAACAGGATCGCCCAGCCGTCGCCGATCCATTTGTGGAACTCGATCGGACCCTGGGTCGTCTCGGCCTTGAAGTCAGGCGCGGTGGAGTTGATGCGAAGTGTCATGGTGAAGCCCCCTCGTTGAAAAACCTTCTTTCAGGCGGATTAGATTGTCCTTCCGGCCGGCCTGGTCAAGCCTTGGCAGGAATCCAGCTGATAAGTCCGATACCTCCATCAACTTCTACTGTGGTACCCACCACATACCGGCCAAATCTTTCTGACAATACAGCGACGGCGACCTGCGCAATGTCGTCGGGTGTTCCCGCACGACCGATAGGGATTTGCGCCGACAAGCTCGGCCAGGTTGTCGGCGACGAAGCCGCCGCCCGGGATGGCGCCGGGCGCGATGGCGTTGACCCGGATGCCGTCGGGCGCGAGTACGCGGGCGAGCTCCTTCATCACCATCGTCATGCCGGCTTTCGAGGCGCTGTAGTGCGGCAGGTTTCGCGGCGTCTCGCGATGCTGCGAGGTGATCAGCAGGATGCGCCCTTTGATCCTGTTGTCGCGCATGTGCCGGCCGGCCTCGCGGGCCAGGAAGAAGCCCGAGCGCAGATTGATGTCGGTCATGGCGTCCCATGTCGCTTCCGTGACGGAAAGCGGCGTGTCGACCTCCTGGCGGCGCGGGCTTGCGGCATGGACGAACAGCGAGATCGTGCCGAGCTTTTTCTGCGCGCCCTCGAGCAGTCCTTTCCAGCCGTCGCGCCTGGCAAGGTCGGCGGCCAGGAAGTCGATGCCGTCCTCGGCCGGCGGCGCCGTGATGTCGCTGCCCAGCACCGTGGCGCCTTCTTCCTTCAGGGCCCTGGCGATGCCGCGGCCGATGCCGCCGGCGCAGCCCGTGATCAGGGCGCGTTCGCCCTCCAGAAGCTTCGTGCTCATGCTAGATGTTCTCTGCCTTTGATCGGGAGTGAGCCCATGGACCGGATACGGCCGACCCTGAACCAGTTGAACATTGTAAGCGGCAATTCTGACGCTTCCATCGCCTTCTATCGCCGGCTCGGCCTCGACATTCCCGAGCAGAGCGTATGGCGCACCGCGACGGGTGTGCATCACGTGACCGCCGGGGACGCGGCGGAATCCGAAGGCCTCCACTTCGATATCGACAGCACGATCTTCGCCCAGCGCTGGAACACCGGATGGCGCGGCCGCGGCGACCTTGCGGGTCGGGTGGTGGTGGGCTTCCACGTGGCCTCGCGCGAGGAGGTCGACCGGCTCTATGGCGAGATGACCGCGGCCGGGCATCGCGGCCTGCAAGCGCCGTACGATGCCTTCTGGGGCGCGCGCTATGCCGTGGTCGAGGATCCGGACGGAATAGCGGTCGGCCTCATGAGCCCCAAATCGGCCGAGCACCGCTCGGCGGCGCCGGAAGTCTAGGCGGCGGCATGGCCAAGACGCGGCTCGACGTGGCGCTGGTCGAGCGCGGCCTGGCGGAGACGCGCGCCGCCGCGCAGCGCCTGGTCATGGCCGGGCTGGTGTTCTCGGGCGAGCGCCGGCTCGACAAGCCGGGCCATGCGATCGCGGAAGACACGGCGCTCGACGTGCGCGGCCAGCCGCATCCCTATGTCTCGCGCGGCGGGCTGAAGCTTGCCAAGGCGCTCGATCATTTCGCCATCCCGGTGGCCGGCCGCATCGCGCTCGATGTCGGCGCCTCGACCGGCGGCTTCACCGACTGCCTGCTGCAGCGTGGTGTGGCCAAGGTCTACGCCGTCGATGTCGGCACCAACCAGCTCGCCTGGAAGCTGCGCACGGATGCGCGCGTGATCTCGATGGAGAAGACCAACATCCGCGACGTGACACGCGCCCAGGTGCCCGAGCCGATCGACCTGATCGTTTGCGACGCCTCGTTCATCGGCCTGCGGACGGCGCTTCCCGCGGCGCTGGCGCTTGCGACGTCCGGGCGCGCATCTCGTGGCGCTGATCAAGCCGCAGTTCGAGGTCGGCAAGGGTCGCGTGGGCAAGGGCGGCATCGTGCGCGAGCCCGCGCTGCATGCCGAGGTCTGCGCCACGATCTCCGACTGGCTGGCCCAGCAGCCAGGCTGGCGCGTGCTGGGAATCACCGACAGCCCGATCGAGGGCGCAGAGGGCAACAAGGAATTCCTGATCGCCGCCATTCTGTCATCCTGAGCGAGCGAAGGATCTCATCGCCGTTTGCTACGGGCATGAGATCCTTCGCCGCGCTCAGGATGACATTTGTCAGCGATCAGCGCGCGATATCCGGAACTTGTTGTTGTCGGCCAGGGTCTCGAACGAGGCGAAGTTGGCCTTGAGCAGCGGTTCGTAGGGCAGGCCGCGATTGGCGACCATGTAGAAGCGACCGCCGGGCCGGAGCGCGCGGGCGGCGGCGGCGATGATGGTTTGGCCGAGCGCCGGCTCGGCGGCGCGGCCGGCATGGAACGGCGGATTGCAGACGATGGCGTCGTAGGTCGCCGGCGCCGGCTCGGCGGCAAGGTCGAGCCAATGGAACGAGGCGCGCGGGTCGGCAAGGTTGACGCGGGCGGCTTCGAGGGCGCGATGCTCGGCATCGATCAGGTCGATCTTCGTCACGCCGTGCGAACGGGCGAGGACTTCGCGGCTGAGATAGCCCCAGCCGCAGCCGAAATCGGCGACGTGGCCTGAAAGATCGTCGGGCAGATGCCCGGCCAGCAAGGCGGAGCCGTCGTCGATCTTGTCCCAGCCGAAGATGCCGGGCTGGCTTTTCCACGAGCCGTCGGCCACCGGCTGGAGCGAGGCGAGGTCGCGCCAGTAGTCGGGCGGTTGCTTCTCGCCACGCTTCAGCCAGAAGACGCGGCAATGGAACTTCGACAGGGAGCCTTCGAGTCCGAAAGCCTTGGCGACGTGCTTCGCCAGGCTGGCCGCGCCGTCGTCGTTGGCGCCGGCGCAGACGAGGGTGCCGCCGTCGCCGAGCAAGGCCCAGCCGCGCGCGATGTTGGCGAAGTTCTCCTCCTTGTGCTTGGTCAGCAGCACAAGGCCCTGTTCGTAGGCGCCACTCTCGATGCGCGGGACGACCGGCCAGCCTGTTTGCTCCAGGCGACGATACTCGGGCCGGAACGATTGTTCGGCGTCGATGTCCTTGAAGGGCAGCGGCTCGGCGCGCAGGAAGAACGCGCGCACCGGCGCGAGCGCTCGGGTTTCGAAAGCATAGGTGAGGGCGCGGCCGGCTTGCGTCACGGAACCAGAACGGCGCGCCCCATGATCAGACCCTTGCGCAGTTCCTGCAGCGTGGCGTCGGCTTCGTCGAGCTTGCGCTTGATGATCGGCACCGGCGTCACCTTGCCCGACGTCACGAGGTCCATCATCTCCTTCATCTCGGCCGGGCTGCCGGTTACCGAGCCCATGATCTGGCAGCCGGTGAAGGCGAACATCGGCAGCGGCATCGAGAAGGTACCCCCGAACAGGCCGACGACGATCAGCCGTCCGCCGCGGCCCAGCGCCCGCACACCGAACTGGGTGGAGGCCTCGGCGCCGACGAAGTCGATCGCCGCCCCGACGCCGGTGCCGCCGGTCAGCTCCATGATCTGCTTGCGCGCTTCCTTGTCGCGCGGATCGAGGGCCGCGCAGGCGCCGTTCTCGAGGGCGAGCTTGCGCTTGTTCTCGTCGATGTCGGCCACGATCGGTTCGCGGCCCAGCACCGACTTGGCAAAGCGCACGCCCATCAGGCCGACGCCGCCCGCGCCGATCACCAGGATCGGCTTGCCGGCATCGTGGCCGACCGCCTTCTTGACCGCGCCGAAGGCCGTGATGCCCGAGCAGGCATAGAGGCAGGCCAGCTCCGTCGGCAGGTTGCCGTAGGGGTAGAGATATTTGGCGTCCGGCACGAGGACATGGTCGGCAAAGCCGCCGTCCTTGTTGACGCCGAGCGCCCGCGGCGTCGGGCAGAGATGCTCACTGCCGGCCTGGCAGTACCAGCACTTGCCGCAGCCGATCCACGGATAGACCACGGCCTTGTCGCCGACCTTGGCGCCTTTTGCGTCCGGTCCGACGGCCGCAACCTCGCCCACGATCTCGTGGCCCATGGTGCGCGGCGGCGCCATGGTCTTCTCGGTCGAATATTTGTTGCCGCCGCCCATGTCGAAATAGCCTTCCCACAGATGGACGTCGCTGTGGCAGACGCCGGCGGCGGTGACGCGCACCAGCACTTCGCTGCCCTGCGGGGCGGGATTGGCTTCCTCGACCTTCTCCAGCGGCTTGCCGAATTCGACGACCTTGTAGCTTTTCATGAGCGTGCTCCCGAGCCTTTGCGGCGCGGAGCATAGAGCATGAGGCGTCACAATGGCAGGCCGACATAGTTTTCGGCGAGCACCGTCTGCGCAGCACGAGACGACGCGAGATAATCGAGCTCGGCGCGCTGCATCTGCGCTTCGAAACTCGTCTTCGGGTGCAGCTTGTGGAGGAGGGTGGTCATCCACCAGGAGAAACGCTCGGCCTTCCACACGCGTGCAAGGGCGGTGTCGCTGTAGGCGCCAAGCAGGGAGTCGTCTCCCTTCTTGTAGTGTGCGACCAGCGCTCGATACAGATAGTGCACGTCCGACGCCGCGAGATTGAGGCCCTTGGCGCCGGTCGGTGGCACGATGTGAGCGGCATCGCCGGCCAGGAACAGCCGGCCGTGCTGCATTGGCGTGGACACGAAGCTGCGCAGCGGCGCGATGCTTTTCTCGATCGAAGGCGCTGTCGTGACGTGCGGCGGTGGCTCGCAATCCAGCCTGACCTTGAGCTCTTCCCATATCCGTTCGTCGGGCCAGTCCTCGAGCTTCTCGTCGAGGCCGCATTGGATGTAGTAGCGGCTGCGGGTCGGCGAACGCATCGAGGCGAGCGCGAAGCCGCGCTCATGGCTGGCATAGATGAGCTCACTCGAGCAGGGCGGCACGTCGGCCAGGATGCCCAGCCAGCCGAAGGGATAGGTTCGTTCGAAGGCCTGGCTGGTGGAGGGCGGCAGGCATGAACGGCTGACGCCGTGGAAGCCGTCGCAGCCGGCGATGAAGTCGCAGACCAGCTCGCGTTCGGCGCCGGCCTCCCGGTAGCTGAGCCTTGGCCGATCGGTCTCGATATCGTGGATGCCGACGTCCCTCGCCCCCCAGACGATCGGCCCGTCGCCGGCGAGGCGCACGGCGATCAGGTCGCGGGTCATCTCGGTCTGGCCGTAGACGGTGACGGTCTTGCCCGTCAGGGCGTGGAAGTCGATGCGAATGCGCCGGCCGCCAACGGCGATCTCGACACCTTCATGCACCAGCCCTTCGTGATGCAGCCGCTCGGCGGCCCCCGCTTCTTCCAGCAGGGCGACCGTTCCCTGCTCCATCACGCCGGCGCGAATGCGGGCCTCGACATAGTCGCGCGTCCTTGCTTCGACGACGACGCTCTCGATTCCATGCACCTTCAGCAGGCGGGCCAGCAGAAGCCCGGCCGGCCCGGCGCCGATGATGCCAACTTGAGTACGTTCTTGCTTCGACACTGGGATGGACCTTCCGTCGCCCATCCTAAGGGGCAATCTGTTGGTAACCAAAACAAAGTTGCGCGCCGCCTCATTTGAACCTTTCCAATAACGGAGAAACGCAATAGATACGGGAAGCTTTCTGAAAAATTGTTTGGGAGGAAAACAAAAATGTTGAGACGCAAACTCCTGATCGCCGTCGCGCTGTGCGCGGTCACCCAAGGTGCTTTCGCGCAGGAAACGGTGAAGATCGGTCTGATCCTGCCGATGACCGGCCAGCAGGCCTCGACCGGAAAACAGATCGACGCCGCGGTGAAGCTCTACCAGGCCCAGCACGGCACGACGGTCGCGGGCAAGAAGGTCGAGGTCATCCTCAAGGACGACACCAGCGTGCCCGACGTCACCAAGCGTCTGGCGCAGGAACTGGTCGTCAACGACAAGGTCGCCATCCTCGCCGGCTTCGGCATCACGCCCTCGGCGATGGCGACGGCGCCGATCGCCACGCAGGCCAAGGTGCCTGAAGTCGTGATGGCGGCCGGCACATCGTCGATCACCGAGGCCTCGCCCTACATCGTGCGCACCAGCTTCACGCTCGCGCAGTCGTCGGTGCCGATGGCGGAATGGGCGATCAAGAACGGCATCAAGAAGGTCGTGACCATGGTCAGCGACTATGGCCCCGGCATCGACGCCGAGAAGTCGTTCAGCGACAAGTTCAAGGCTGATGGCGGGACCATCGTCGAGAATTTGCGCGTGCCGCTGCGCAGCCCGGACTTCGCGCCGGTCCTGCAGAAAGCGGCCGACGCCAAGGCCGACGCGCTGTTCGTCTTCGTGCCGTCGGGCGCGGGCGCGCAGTTCGTCAAGCAGTTCGTCGAGCGCGGGCTCGACAAGTCGGGCATGAAGCTGATCGCCACCGGCGACGTCACCGACGACGACCAGCTGAACGGCATGGGCGACGTGGTGGTGGGCGTGATCAACGCGCACAACTACTCGGCCAACCACGACAGCGCGCTCAACAAGGCCTATGTCGAGGCCTTCAAGAAGGCCAACGGCGGCCTGCGGCCAAACTTCATGTCGGTCGGCGGCTATGACGGCATGGCCCTGATCTACGAGGCATTGAAGAAGACCAACGGCTCGACCGACGGCGAGAAGCTTCTGGCCGCCATGAAGGGCATGGCGTGGGAGAGCCCACGCGGCCCGATCTCGATCGACCCCGACACGCGCGACATCATCCAGAACATCTACATCCGCAAGGTCGATAAGGTGGGCGGCGAGCTCTACAACGTCGAGTTCGCGACGATCCCCAACGTCAAGGACCCGGTGAAGGCTGCGAAGAAGTGATCGGTCGTCCTGAGCGTAAGCGAAGGACCTCATCGCCGCTTGCCTGTACGGGCATGAGAGTCCCTCGCTGCGCTCGGGGCAGGGTCGCTGCCTCGAGGCATGACCTAAGCCCATGGCGACCATTCTCTTCGACGGCGTGGCCTACGGCATGCTGCTGTTCGTGCTGGCCTGCGGCCTTGCCGTGACCTTGGGCCTGATGAATTTCGTCAACCTCGCGCACGGCGCCTTCGCCATGGCGGGCGGCTACGTCACCGTGATCCTGATGGACCGCTGGGGCGTGCCGTTCCTCGCCTGCCTGCCGTTGGCTTTTCTGGCGGCAGCAGCGCTGGGCCTGGTGCTCGAACGCACCCTCTACCGGCACATGTACGGCCGCAGCCATCTCGATCAGGTGCTGTTCTCGATCGGCCTCGTGTTCATGGCGGTGGCGCTCACCGACTACCTGCTGGGCTCGAGCCAGCGCAACATCAGGCTGCCCGACTGGCTGCAGGGACGGCGGGAGATCTTCGGCGTCAATGTCGGCATCTACCGCTCCTTCCTGATCGTGCTGTGCGGTGCGCTGGCGATCGGGCTGCAGGCCGGCCTGCAGCGCACGCGCTTCGGCAGCCGCCTGCGCGCCGCCGTCGACGACGCCCGCGTGGCGCGCGGGTTGGGAATTCCGGTGAGCGTGGTCTTCGCCGCTACCTTTGCCGTGGGCTCCGGCCTGGCCGGGCTGGGCGGCGCGCTCGGCGTCGAGCTTCTGGGCCTCGATCCCTATTTTCCGCTGAAGTTCATGATCTACTTCCTGATCGTGGTCACGGTCGGCGGGACGTCGGGGATCATGGGTCCGTTCGTCGCCTCGATGCTGCTGGGCATCGCCGACGTGGCCGGCAAGTATTACCTCTCCTCGGCGCTGGGCGGCTTCGTCATCTATGTCGTGCTGATCGTCGTGCTGGTCGTCAGGCCCAACGGCCTGTTCGCGCGCGCCAGATGATCGCCGCGCAAGGCCTGGCGCGGCGGGCGCGCTGGCGGGTGCCGGAGATCGTCTTCTGGGTGCTGGCCTTCGCTGCGCTGTTCCTGCCGCCGGGCAAGCACCTCCTGCTGAACGAGGTGGCGATCCTCGCTCTGTTCGCGCTCTCGCTCGACCTGATCCTGGGCTATGCCGGCATCATCTCGCTGGGCCATGCCGCTTTCTTTGGCGTGGGCGCCTATGCCGCCGGGCTTTTCTGCAAGCTCGTGACTCCCGATCCGCTGGCCGGGCTCCTTGTCGCCGTAGCGGCCGCCGCGGTGGTGGGCCTGCTCACGAGTTTCCTCGTGTTGCGCGGCAGCGACCTCACGCGCCTCATGGTGACCTTGGGCGTCGCGCTGGTGCTGCACGAAGTCGCCAATGCGCTGCCGCAATGGACCGGTGGCGCCGACGGCCTGCAGGGCATGGTCGTGGGACCGCTGCTCGGCCGCTTCGACTTCGACCTGTATGGGCGCACCGCCTACGCCTACAGCCTCGCGACGCTGTTCGTCCTGTTCCTGCTGGCGCGCCGCATCGTCAACGCGCCGTTCGGCCTGTCCTTGATGGCCATCCGGCGCAACACCTTGCGCGCCTCGGCGCTCGGCGTGCCGGTCAACCGGCGCCTGGTCGCGGTCTATACGCTCGCCGCGGCCTACGCCGGTGCGGCGGGCGCACTGCTTGCCCAGACGACGGCCTACGTCTCGCTCGAAGTGCTGGAGTTCCAGCGTTCGGCCGACGTGCTGCTGGCCCTCATCATCGGCGGCGCGGGCTGGCTCTATGGCGGCCTTGCCGGCGCCATCGTGTTCAAGATCCTGCAGGACACGCTGTCGTCCAACGCGCCGCAATTCTGGATGTTCTGGATGGGCCTGTTCCTGGTCGTGCTGGCGCTGGTCGGCCGTGAGCGCCTGAGTCGCGGGGTGAGCGGCGGGATGCGCGGCTTGCTGGCGCGCGTGGTGCGGCGATGACCGCCGCGCTTGAAACCCTGGGCCTCGGCAAGCGTTTCGGCGGCATCGTCGCCACCAACGACGTCACCTTCCGCCTCGAGCGCGGTGCGCGCCAGGCGCTGATCGGACCGAACGGCGCCGGCAAGACGACCTTCGTCAACCTGCTGACCGGCGTGCTGGCGCCTTCCAGCGGCCGGGTCCTGCTGGCCGGTGAAGACATCACGCGGCTCAGGCCCGAGGCACGGGTGCGCCGTGGCCTGGTGCGCACCTTCCAGATCAACCAGCTGTTCGGCGACCTCACACCGCTCGAGACGATCGCGCTCGCCGTCGACGAGCGGCTGGGTCTCGGCGGCGACTGGCGCCGCAGGGTCGGCGCGGTCGACGCGGTGAGCGCCGAAGTCGAGCAGGTCGCCGAGCGTTTCGGCCTGATGGACGTGCTCGACCGGCGCACCGACACCTTGCCCTACGGCAAGCAGCGGCTGCTCGAGATCGCCGCGGCCTTCGCCTGCGCGCCGCAGGTGCTGCTGCTCGACGAGCCGGCGGCCGGCGTGCCCGAGGCCGAGCGGCGCGACATCCTCGATGCCATTGCCGCCCTCCCGGAGGACGTGTCGGTGCTGCTGATCGAGCACGACATGGACCTGGTATTCAGCTTCGCGCGGCGCATCTCGGTGCTGGTCGACGGCGGCCTGCTGGTCGAAGGCGAGCCCGAGGCGATCGCATCGGACGCCCGCGTGCGCGCCGTCTATCTCGGCGAGAGTCGCGATGGCTGAACTTCTCGCCGTCGAACAACTCTCCGCCGGCTATGGCCGCGCCGTCGTGCTGTCGGACGTGGCGTTCCGGCTGGGCGAGGGCGAGGCGCTGGCCGTTCTGGGCCGCAACGGCGTCGGCAAGACGACGCTGCTCGACAGCCTGGTCGGTGTGACGCGGCGCTTCGGCGGCTCGATCGCGATCGGCGGCCGTGAAGTCGGCACGTTGGCGCCCGAGACGCGCGCCGCGCTCGGCATCGGCTGGGTGCCGCAGGAGCGCAACATCTTCCGCTCGCTCACCGTGCAGGAGAACATCACCGCTGTGGCGCGGCCCGGGCCGTGGACCCTGGAGCGCGTGTTCGGGCTCTTTCCGCGCCTCAAGGAGAGAAGACGGCAGCCCGGCGGGTCGCTGTCCGGCGGTGAGCAGCAGATGCTGGCGATCGGCCGCGCGCTCGCGACAAATCCGCGCCTGCTGCTGCTCGACGAGCCGACCGAGGGCTTGGCGCCGATCATCGTGCAGGAACTGCTGGCCGCGCTCGCCCGCCTGTTCCGCGAGGAGGGGCTTGCGGCCATCATCGTCGAGCAGCACGCGCAGAAGATTCTGCCGATCACCGACCGTGCGCTGATCCTCGAGCGCGGCAGGATCGTGCATGAGGGCGCCAGTGCCGCGCTGCTGGCGGATCTGGCCCCGCTCGAGCGCTTTCTGGGCGTTACGGCCCGGTAACGTCGATCTTCGAAAATTTCGCAACTTTCGAAAAGTCGTTTACAGGCCGCCACCGTTATCCCAACATCAGGATAACGGCGCTCATCCACAAACAATGCGCCGGCCTGGAGGAAACGATGATCGATCGCATGGGCGCGTGGCCTCGTCGCCGCGTCTTGGCTGGCATGGTTGGAGCAACCGCGGCGCTGGGCGCGCCCGCGATCCTGCGCGCGGCGCCGTCTGGCACGCCGGTGAAGGTGGGCGGCACGCTGTCGCTGACGGGCTTCCTCGCCCAGACCGCGGTGATCCACAAGATCGCCTCGGAGATCATGGTCGAGGAGATCAACGGCCGGAACGGCTTTCTCGGCCGCCCGGTCGAGTACGTGCTGCTCGACGACCAGTCCAAACCCGACGTGGCGCGCAGCCTTTATGAGAAGCTGATCACGGTCGACAAGGTCGACCTGATCCAGGGTCCCTACGCCACCGCGCCGATCCTGGCGGCGATGGGCGTGGCCCAGCGCTACGGCAAGGTGATGATCCAGAGCAGCATGGGCATCCCCAAGCTGCAGACCTACGACCGCGCGTTCCCGGCGACGCCGTTCGGCCCCGAGCCGGACAAGACCTACCCCAACGTCATCCTCGACATGATGGCGGCCATGCCGACGCCGCCCAAGACCATCGTCGTGCTGACCTCGAAGTTCCCGTCGGCGCAGTTCATGGCGCAGGGCATGCGCGACCAGGCCGAGAAGAGGGGCGTCAAGGTGCTGCTCTATCTCGAATACGAATCGGGCAACCGCGACTTCGGCGCCATCGCGGCGCGCGTGAAGGAGGCCAACCCGGATTTCCTCTGGGTAGGTTCGCTCGGCCTCGAAAGCAACCAGGTGCTGGAAGCGCTGCGCAAGCTCGACTACACGCCCAGGAACAGCTTCCACCTCTATCCGGCGCCGGGCCCGCTGGCGCTCTCGCCCGACGGCGACAAGGTCCTGTGCTCGACCTTCCTCGAACCCGACGAGCCGTTCATGAGCCGGCCCGGCATGAAGAAGCTCGCCGCGGAATTCAAGGAGAAGGCAACCAAGGCCAACCTGCCGTACAGCACCATCGACGCCCAGGCCTGCGGCATGATCTCGGAATGGCAGATCCTCGAGGCCGCCGTGAACGGCGCCAACAGCCTCGAGGACGAGAAGATCGCGGCCTGGCTCAAGAAGAACCGCGTGACCACGATCTACGGCAGCCTGCGCTTCGACGGCCCGTTCAACCACGGCGATGCCGCCCAGCTCATCAAGCAGGTGCAGAACAAGGAGTGGAAGGTGGTCTGGCCGACGGAGTTCGCCGCGCCCGGAGTGAAGCTGATCGCCTCCTGATGCGATTCAGTCGTCCTGAGCGGAGCGAAGGACCTCATGCCATTCAAACGAGCACGCCGTTGGCAATCGCCATGAGATCCTTCGCTTCGCTCAGGATGACAACCGACTTGAACGGCAACCAATGATGCCCAGCGCCACGCTGCTCGGCCAGGCGTTGATCTCCGGTGTCCTGGCCGGGGGCATGTACGGTCTTCTGGCGCTCGGCCTCAGCCTGAGCTGGGGCCTGTTGCGGCTGGTCAATCTCAGCCATTTCGCGCTCGCCTTCCTCGCCGCCTATCTCACCTACGAACTCGGCACGACCTATCACGTGGCGCCGTGGTGGTCGGCGGCGATGGTCGTGCCGGCGATGTTCCTGATCGGCCTGGCGCAGCACTGGCTGTTCGACAGGTTCAAGGTGAACGAGCTCGCGTCTCTCCTGATCACCTTCAGCTTCGCCGTCATCCTCGAAGTGGCGATCCAGCTCTACTGGACCGCCGACTATCGCCGCTTCGAGACGCCCTACTCGACGCTGTCGATCAAGGCGGGCCCGTTCTACATCCCGGTGCTCGAGCTCGTCCTCTGCATGGTCGCCGGCGTGCTGGCCTGGGGCACCTGGCAGTGGCTGCGCAAGACCTATGTCGGCAAGGCGCTGCGCGCCAGCGCCGAGGACGCCGACATCGCCGCGGCCTACGGCGTCGACTACAAGAAGCTCGCCTACCTGATCTCCGGCATGGGTGCTGCCTATGCCGGTGTCGCCGGGACCTTCATCGCGCTGATCGCCACCCTGGCGCCGGCGCAGATCTGGACGTGGCTCGGCGTGGTGTTCGCCGTCGTCATCATCGGCCGGCTGGGCAATCCGCTGGGCGCGCTGGCGGCCGGCATGCTGGTCGGCGCCAGCGAATCCATCGCCATGGCGATCCTGAGTCCGGCGTGGGCGCCGGTCGTGTCGTTCTCGATGCTGATCGTGATCCTGCTGTGGGATCCGGAATGGCTATGAACGCCGCCCGCGACCTGCCCAAAGCCGTGGCCGGGCTCGCCATCGTGGCCCTGGCGCTGCTGCCGACGGCCGGCCTGCCGGCGTTCTACGATTCCTTCGTCTATCTCGTGTTCTTCTGGGTCTCGCTGTCGACGAGCTGGGCGCTGCTGAGCGGCTTTGCCGGCTATTTCAGCCTGGGCCATGCCGCCTTCTTCGGTGTCGGCATGTACACGACCGCGACGCTTGACGACCAAGTTCGGCATGCCGTTCCTGCTCACCATACCGATCGCGGCGGCGATCCCGGCCCTGCTGGGCGTCGGCATCGGCGCCGTGGTCTTCCGCCTGCGCCGCCTGCGCGGCGAGCTCTTCGCCTTGCTGACGCTGGCCGTCACCTTCGTGATCGGCACCATCATCCTGAACACGCCGATCGACGGCGGCGGCGGGGTGTTCATGAGCGCCGTGCCGCTGCCGCATCTGATGCCGACTCCGACCGGCACCATCTACATACTGGGATTCGCCCTTTGCGTGCTGACCCTGGCGATCGCCTGGTGGGTCGCCCATTCGCGGCTCGGCATGGGCCTGTTCGCCATCCACGACGATGAGGACGTGGCCGAAGCCAAGGGCGTGCCGACCTTCCGCTACAAGCTTCTGGCCTTTGCGCTCTCCGCCGGCATCGCCGGCGCGGTGGGCGGCATTCATGCGATGTATGTCGGCTTCCTCACGGTCGCCGGCACGTTCGAGCTCACGGTGCCGCTCTATGTCGTGCTGATGAGCGTGCTCGGCGGTTCGCGCCACTGGCTGGGCCCGGCCGTCGGCGCCACGGCCATCACCACCTTGCTCTATGCCTTCATCAGCGGCGGCGAGGCGATGGTCGGCCGCGCCATTGTCGGCCTGATCCTGATCGTCGCCATCCTGTGGCTGCCCGACGGCGTCATTCCCGCGATCCAGCACTGGATGAAAAAGCGCCGGCCCGCGCCCGCCAGGGCACAGGCCGAGGTCGTGCCCGTCGTGCCCGCGACGGCGCCGCCGATCGCCGAGCGTTCCATCCTGGAAGTGCGCGCCGTCACCAAGCGCTTCGGCGGACTGCAGGCGCTGGCCGGTGTCGATCTCGACGTGCGCGAGGGCGAGATCTTCGGCCTGGTCGGGCCCAACGGCTCGGGCAAGACCACGCTGATCAACGTCATTTCCGGTCACTATCCGCTCAGCAGCGGCACGATCACCGTCGACGGCGTGTCGATCGGCAGCCTCGCGGCACACGAGATCGCGCGGCGCGGCGTGGCCCGCACCTACCAGATCCCGCGACCATTCGCGAACATGAGCGTGCTCGACAACGTGGCGTTGGCCGCCACCTTCGGCGGCCCGGTCCGTGCCCAACGGGAGATTCGCGACGAAGCGAGACACTGGATCGGCTTCACCGGCCTCGGCGGCAAGGAAGAGGCGCTGCCGGCCGAGCTCAACCTGCACGAACGCAAGTTCCTCGAGCTGGCGCGCGCGCTCGCGGCAAAGCCCAAGCTTCTGCTGCTCGACGAGGTCCTGTCGGGCCTCAATCCCGCCGAGATCGACAACGCCATCCGGCTGGTGCGCGCCATCCGGACGCAGGGCGCCACCATTGTCTTCGTCGAACACCTGATGCGGGCCGTGGTCGAGCTTTCCGACCGCATCGCCGTGCTGAACGAGGGCAAGCTCTTCGCTTTGGGCGCGCCGCGCGACGTGATGCGTGATCCGCGGGTCGTCAGCATCTATCTGGGCAAAGCCTATGCTGCTTGAAGCGCGCAACCTCCATATCGGCTACGGCGACGCGACCGCCGTGTGGGACGTCTCGCTCGATGTCGGCGCCGGCGAGATCGTGTCGGTGATCGGCCCCAACGGTGCCGGCAAGACGACCCTGATCAACGCCATCGCCGGCCTGCTGCGCTGCCGGCAGGGCGAGCTGCGCTTCGACGGCGTCGACATGACCTGCGTCCGCGCCCACGACTATTGCAGCCATGGCATCGCCCTGGTGCCCGAGGGCCGGCGGCTGTTCGTGAAGATGTCGGTCGAGGAGAATCTCGAGCTCGGCTGTTACCTGCGGGCCGCGCGGGCCCAGCGCGACCGGTCGCTCGAGCGGGTCTACGGCCTGTTCCCCATCCTGCGCGACAAGCGCGCCCAGCTGGCCGGCGAGCTGTCGGGCGGCCAGCAGCAGATGGTGGCGATCGGCCGTGCGCTGATGGCCCGGCCGCGCATCGTGCTGTTCGACGAGCCGTCGCTCGGGCTCGCCCCCACCATTGTCGACGACATGTTCGAGATCATCGCGCGGGTGCGCGGGGAGGGCGCTGCCGTCCTGCTGGTCGAGCAGAACGTGCTGAAGGCGCTCGGCATCGCCGACCGCGCCTACGTGCTGGAGCAGGGCCGCATCGTGAGCACCGGCCTGCCCGACGATCTGTTGAAGCAACCGCACATCCGCGAAGCCTATCTCGGCGTTTGAGGACCGGACCATGGCCAAGATCCTGAAGATGCCCCTCGACAGCACCAATCGCGCCGCCGCGACGACGGCGCCGCAGGACGTGCTCGCCGAGGACGCGGCGACCTTCGACGTGCTGCGCCGCATGCGCGAGGACATTCTGTGCTGCGTGCTGAAGCCCGACCAGCGGCTGCGCTTCGGCGAGCTCCGCCAGCGCTACGGCACCTCGGTGGGGACCTTGCGCGAGGCGCTGTCGCATCTCGTCTCGGAAGGGCTGGCGCGCACCGAGGCCGGCCGTGGCTTCACCGTGGCGCCGATCTCGCTTGCCGATTTCCTCGATCTCAGCGAGCTCCGCGTCTGGCTCGAGACCCGGACGCTGGCCGACGCGATCCGCCACGGCACCGATACCTGGGAGGCCGAGATCGTGAGCTCGTATTTCCTGCTCAACAAGCTCGCCCCGCCGCGCCAGGACGATCCGGTCGGCGTCAAGCGCGAGTGGGGCAAGCGGCACAAGCGCTTCCATGATTCCCTTGTGGCGACCTGCACCTCGCCATGGTCGCTGCATTTCCGCAGCGAGCTGTTCGACCAGGCGCGGCGTTATCACTGGCTGACCATGATCCATGCCCGCTCGCGGCGGCGGAACGAACATCTGGAGCTGCGCGACGCCGTGCTGGCACGCAATGTCGATCTCGCCTGCGGGCTGATCGAAAAGCACATCCGCACGACGGTGGAGCAGGCGGCCTCCGAAGTGCCCGGCCTCGCCATGGACACGGTTCGTATCGCCAAGCGGAGAAAAGCATGATCGATTCATGGTCTTCCGGACCGCGGGCGTCCCGCCCGCGCATGATCATGGGCGGGCGGGACACCCGCGGTCCGAACATGAAGCGCAGAACATTCCTTCTTGCGACTGCCGCCGCAACGCTGGCTACCCCGTCCATCGCCCGGGCGCAGGCGTGGCCGGTCAATCCGGTCCGGCTGATGCATGGCTACGATGCCGGCTCCAACCCGGACACGATCGCACGCCATCTCACGCCCGCGCTGACCGAGATCCTGGGTGTGCAGATCGTGGTCGAGGCCAAGCCCGGTGCTGCCGAGCGGCTGGCTGCCAGCCAGATTGCGCGCCTGAAGCCCGATGGCGGCGTGCTCTATCTGATGACCGGCGGGCAGGCCGTGGTCTCGGCGACCGACAAGACGCTCAGTTACGACCTGCTGCGCGATTTCGATTTCATCTCGATCGTCACGCGCTTTCCGTTCGTGTTCACGGTGGCGCCCGATTCGCGCTTCAAGACCATCGAGGCCTATCTCGACGAGGCCAAACGCGAGCCGGGCAAGCTCACCTACGGCACGTCGGGCGTCGGCTCGACCCTGCACATGGCGATGGAGCTGCTGCTCTCCAAGACCGGCGCCCAGATCACCCACGTGCCCTACAAGGGCGGCATCGGCACGCCTTACAACGATCTGATCGGCGGCCGGCTCGACATGCATGTCGTGACCTTCTCCAACGCCCAGCCGTTGCTGAAGACCGACAAGCTGCGCGCGCTCGCCGTGACGTCCAAGGAGCGCCACCCGGGCTTCCCGGACGTGCCGACGGTTGCGGAAAGACTGGTGCCCGACTACGACGTAGTCTCGTGGCTCGGCTTTACCGCGCCGGCGGGTCTGCCGCCTGCCTTGCGTGATCGGCTGGTCGAGGCCTTCCGTCAGGCGATGGCCAGGCCCGAAATCAAGAGCAAGCTCGAAGAACTGGGCAACGACACGCGAGTCAGCACACCGGCTGAATTTCGTGCCCGGGTCGAGGCCGATATGGCGCGCTGGCGGCCGCTCGCCCACGTCGTGAACCAGTCGTAAAGTCGAAGTATCGCCCGGAGAGAAAGTGTCATGAGCAAGTACGGTATCGGTCAGCCTGTCCTGCGGTTCGAGGATCCGCGCCTGTTGCGCGGGCAGGGGCGCTACATCAACGACGTCAACCTGCATGGCCAGGCCTACGCGGTCTTCGTGCGCTCGCCGCACGCCCACGCCAATATCCGGTCGATCGATGTCGAGGAGGCGCGCAAGTCGCCCGGTGTCCTGGCGGTCTATACCGGCCATGACGTCGTGGCCGACGGGCTTGGCATGCCCAAGGCCAACATGCCGAGGAAGCGCCCCGACGGTAAGCCGATGTATGCGCCGCAGCGGCCGCCGCTGATCACCGACCGCGTGCGCTATGTCGGCGATCCGGTGGCGATGGTGATCGCCGACACGCTGGCCGAGGCCAAGGACGCGGCCGAGCTGGTCAATATCGACTACGAGCCGATCCCCTCGGTGACCTGCACCGCCGACACGGTGAAGCCCGGTGCGCCGGCGGTATGGGACGACTGCCCGGACAACATCTCCAACTTCGTCGAGCGCGGCAACAAGGCCGCCACCGACGAGGCGATCAAGGGCGCCGCCAGGGTCATCAAGCGGCGCTACGTGATCACCCGGGTGCATGCCCAGTACATGGAGCCGCGCGGCACGCTCGGCACCTACGATCCGGGCGAGGATCGCATGACCCTCTATGCCGACGTGCAGTATCCCCACCGCGTGCGCAACATGCTGGCGCAGAACGTCTTCAAGGTGCCCGAGAGCAAGATGCGGGTGATCGCAGGCGATGTCGGCGGCGGCTTCGGCACCAAGGGCTGGCAGTATATCGAGCATCGCCTGACCTTGTGGGCGGCGCGCAAGCTGCTGCGGCCCGTCAAGTGGACCTGCGAGCGCAGCGAAGCCGTCATGGCCGACGAGCACGGCCGCGACAATATCGGCGAGATCGAGCTGGCGCTCGACAAGGACAACAAGTTCGTGGCCTTGCGCCTCAACATGATCGCCAATATCGGCGCCTATGTCGGCTCGGACCGCAACCTGCTGTCGCCCTTCGGCATGATCGGCACGGTGCTGGGCGTCTATCTCATTCCCAAGGCCTATATCAACGTGATCGGTGTGCTCTCCAACACCAACCCGACGGCGCCCTATCGCGGCGCCGGCCGGCCGGAGGCGATCTATTTGATCGAGCGGCTGGTCGACGATGCGGCGCGCGAGCTGGGCGTCGACCGCATCGAGCTCCGCCGCAAGAACATGCTGCCGGAATCGGCGCTGCCCTATCAGAGCCCGGTCGGGCCGTTCTACGATTGCGGCGAGTTCGAGAAGAACCTCGACATGGCGCTGAAGCTCGCCGACGTGGCGGGCTTCGCGGCGCGCAAGGAGGAATTGAAGAAGCGCGGCCGCCTGCGCGGACTCGGCATCATCAATGCGATCGAACAGGCGGCCGGCACGGCCCAGCCGGAATATGCCGAGATCCGCTTCAATCCCAGCGGCACCGCGGCGCTGCTCATGGGCACCAAGAACCAGGGCCAGGGCCACGAGACCATGTTCAAGCAGATCCTGAACGAGCGGCTGGGCATCGATCCCAACGACGTGCAGTACATCGACGGCGACACCGACCGCGTCGCCTTCGGCATGGGCACCAACGGCTCGCGCTCGACGGTGCTGGGCGGCTCGGCCCTGTTCATGGCCGCCGGCAAGGTGATCGAGAAGGGCAAGCGGCTCGCCGGGCACATGCTCGAGGCGGGCGAGCAGGACATCGAGTTCGCCGAGGGCATCTTCAAGGTCGCCGGCACCGACAAGTCGGTGACGATGAAGCAGGTGGCGATGGCGGCGTTCAATCCGACCAGGTGGCCGAAGAACGGCGGCTTCGAAGGCGGCCTTTATGAGAACGCCACCTACCTCGGCGAGAAGGATACCTATCCCAACGGCTGCCACATCTGCGAACTCGAGATCGATCCCGAAACCGGCGACGTCACCGTCGACCGCTACGCCGTGGTCGACGATGTCGGCACGGTGATGAATCCGACCGGACTGAAGGGCCAGATCCATGGCGGCGTGGCGCAGGGCATCGGCCAGATCCTGTGCGAGCAGGTGGTGTGGGATCGCACGAGCGGCCAGCTCCTGACGGCGAGCTTCCTCGATTACGCCATGCCGCACGCCATGATGATCCCCAACATGGAAGTGAAGAGCAATCCGGTGCCGACCAAGTACAACCCGCTGGGCGCCAAGGGCGCCGGCGAGGCGGGCACGGTGGGCGCCATGCCGGTCGTCATGAACGCCATCATGGACGCGCTGGCGCCGCTCGGCGTCGCCGACGTGCCAATGCCGGCTACGGCGGAGAACGTCTGGCGGGCGATACAGCAGGCGAAGAAGTAATCATGCCGGACCGCGGGCCTCCAGGCCCGCATCATAATCATGAGCGGGCCTGGAGGCCCGCGGTCCGGCCAGAAGGGAGTGATCGGATGAGCGTACTGGAAGGCCCGCGCAAGGAAGTGCGGCATGTGGTGAAGGACGGCAGCGCCTACTGGGTCGAATTCAAGGACGGCCGGATCGTGTTCGGCGACGGCCGTACCTGCGGCGAGGACGAGGTCGTGCACCTGCCGCCCTGCGATCCGACCAAGATCATCTGCGTTCACGTGAATTACATCTCGCGCTATTACGAGTTCAACAACACGCATACGCCGCCAAAGTCGCCGACCTACTTCCAGAAGCCGCTGACGGCGCTCAATGCCCACAAGGGCGAACTGATCAGGCCCAAGGGCTACAAATACGTGAATTACGAGGGCGAGATGGCCGTCGTGTTCGGCAGAGTGACCAAGAACGTCTCGCGTGAGGAGGCGTGGGACTGCATCGCGGGCTTCGCGCCGTCGAACGATTTCGGCTGCCACGACTTTCGCGACACCGATGCCGGCTCGATGCTGCGCGTGAAGGGCATGGACGGCTTCTGCCCGATCGGGCCGGGTCTCGTTTCCGGCGTCGATGTCCGCAAGTCGACGCTGCGCTCCTACAAGAACGGCAAGATGGTGCAGGAAGGCGCGGTCAGCGAGCAGATCTTCGACTGCGGCTACCTGATCGCCGACCTCGCCCGCCACATGACCTTCCTGCCGGGCGATATCCTGCTGACGGGCACGCCCGCCAACTCGCGCCCGCTCGACGTCGGCGATACGATCGATGTGGAAGTGACGGGCGTCGGCCGCCTGTCGAACAAGGTGGTCGAGACGCCGGCGCCTCGCACGGTGGTCGGCTTCCCGGCCAGCCCCGACAGCGAGGGCGTACGCCGCGTCGCCTTGGGCAACGAGGAGCGCCTGCCCGACAAGTTCAAGACACACTAAGACCGGAGGACACAATGGTTGCGATCAAAGCCGCTGAATTCGCCTTCCCGCGCATGGAAGCGCCGGACCTCGACGCGATGGAGGAATTTCTCACCCACTTCGGCCTGATACGGGCCGAACGTACGTCCGACGCGCTCTACATGCGCGGCGCCGACGGTCATCATCACCTGCACGCCGTGCACAAGGGCGGCACCAAGTTCATCGGTTTCGCCTATCACGCGGCGAGCGAGGACGATCTCAAGCGGCTGGCCAAGCTGCCGGGCGCCTCGGGCATCGAGACCCTGAACGAGCCGGGCGGCGGCAAGAGGGTGCGGCTCGTCGAACCCAACGGCTACCAGATCGAGGTCATCCACGGCATGTCGTCGGTGCCGCCGACCAAGGTCGAGCGCGATCCGGTGAACACCGGCGGCGATCCGCTGCGCCGCAAGGGTCGGCTGATGCGGCTTTCGAAGTCGCCGACGCCCCTTCAGCGCATCGGGCACGGCGTGCTGTCGACGCCCAAGGTCAAGGAGACCGTGACCTGGTTCCGCGAGACGCTGGGCATGATCCGCTCCGACGACGTCTATGCCGGCGACAAGGACAACGTCATCGGCGCCTTCAGCCGGCTCGATCGCGGCGACGATTATGTCGATCACCATGTGCTGTTCTGCGTGCACAACGAGAAGACCGGCCTGAACCACGTCTCCTACGAGGCGCAGGACATCGACGCCATCTTCCAGGACCACGAGCACATCAAGAACGTGGGCAAGTACGAGCATATGTGGGGCATCGGCCGGCATCTGCTGGGCAGCCAGGTGTTCGACTACTGGGCCGACCCGTGGGGCCGCGTGCATGAGCGCTGGGCCGACACCGACCGGCTGAACGCGGCCAATGGCGGCAATCTCTTGCCCGCCGAGGAGGGCTTCCAGTCGCAGTGGGGCGACCGTCCGCCCGACCGCTTCATCGGTCATGCCAGCCCCTGAGCAATCGTTTCCAAGGAGGAATAATCATGTCCAAACCACCGGCGGCCAACCCGCGCGATGCCCTGCGGGCCTTCGCGCCCAAGCTGATCGACCTCACCGACAACGTACTGTTCGGCGACGTCTGGGAGAGGCCCGGCCTCTCCAAGCGCGACCGCAGCCTGATCACCTGCGCCGCCCTGGTGGCGATGAACCGCACGGAGCAGCAGACCGGCCATTTCACGCGCGCCATCAACAATGGCGTGAAGAAAGAGGAGCTGCTCGAGCTGATAACGCATCTCGCCTTCTATTCCGGTTGGCCGACGGCCATGTCGGCGGCGAACGTCGCCAAGAAGGTGTTTGAAGAGGGAGAGAAGAAGTGAAGCTTTGCTATTTCAATGACTATCGCCTGGGCGTCATCAAGGGCGACAACGTCATCGACATCACCGATGTGGTGAAGGACATCCCGCACGTCGACGCGCGCGATCTGATCATCGGCCTGATCGCCCATTGGGATTCCTACAAGGCCAAGGTCGAGAAGGCTGCCGAGAGGAACGGCGTGCCGCTCACCGGCGTGCGCCTGCGCCCGCCGGTGCCCAAGCCCGGCAACATCGTCTGCATGGCGGTGAACTACATGGAGGACGGCACCTTGCCCGAGAAGCCGGCCATCAACGCCTTCCACAAGGCGGCCACGGCGGTGATCGGCAACGGCGACACCATGGTGCTGCCCGACGCGCCGGCCTCGATCTTCGAGGGCGAGGCCGAACTCGCTCTGGTGATCGGCAAGCGGGCGACACGCGTCGGCCAGGCCGACGCCATGAAGCACATCTTCGGCTATACCTGCTTCATCGACGGTTCGGCGCGCGGCCTGCCGCCGCCCGGCAACGTGTTCTTCCAGATGAAGTCGCGCGATACCTTCGCGCCGATCGGGCCGTGGATCGTCACCGCCGACGAGATCGCCGACCCGCAGAACCTCGCCATCACGCTCACCAACAACGGCCAGGTGATGCAGAAGTTCAACACCTCCGACATGGCCCACCAGATCCCGCGCTGCATCGAATGGGCGAGCTCGATCCACACGCTCGAGCCGGGCGACATCCTCGCCACCGGCACCAACCATCGCGGGCTGAATTCCTTCATGGACGGCGACAAGATCGAGCTCACCGTGGAGAAGGTCGGTACCTTGCACTTCAACGTGAAGGACGAGCTCAAGCGCACCTGGGCGCGTACGACGCGGCTCCAGCACAAGGAGAAGGGCGCCGAGGGCCCGCACACCCCGCAGCTCACGGGCAAGTACGCGAAGAAGTGACAGCGAAGCTGTCATCCCGAGCGTAGCGAGGGATCTTTCTGGATCAGGAAAGGTCCCTCGGCCTTCGGCCTCGGGATGACAGTTTTGCTTATCTAGCGTCCAACCTGGCCTGGATGCCCTGCATCCAGGCCTCGCGGCTCATGAATCTCGGCCGGCTGCGGCACATGGCTTCGGTGCGCCGCAGGATCTCTTCGTTCGGCTGGTCGAGATCGAGCGGCTCGCCGCAGGGCTGCGGCGTGTAGAAGGGCGAGTCGACGTAGAGCTCGACCGGATTGCCCTCGGGATCCTGGAAGTAGAGCGCCCAGGCGTTGCCGTGGTCGGTGATGCGGTGCTGGGTGATGCCCTCCTTGAGGAGCGCCTGACGGTAGCCCTTCAGCGTGTCGAGCGAGTCGAGCCGGAAGGAGATCTGGTTCACCGGGTTATAGGCGAGGTCCTTCGGCCGGCCGTCGAACAGCACGAACTGGTGATGGCATTCCGGGTTCTGGGTCATGAACGCCACGCGCGCGCCGGACCTGCCGGTGCCGCTGTCGCTGACCACGAAACCCATGACGCGCGTATAGAAGTCGACCATGCGGTCGAGGTCGGTGGCGTGCACGCCGAAATGCGTGAGCTGGGCGGAAAGGGTCATGGGCTTATTGTCCGACCCTCCCCGCAGGCCCGCAACGGAAAAGGCGTCTGGCGCCACCGGCCGTCACTGGCTAAGCTGCGGGTGCTGAAAGTACCAGGGACTCCCCGGCCATGTTGAGCTGGCAGAGCATCCCGCACACAGCGTTGCATAAAAATCAGTAGTGGTTTGTTCGCGTGCACAAGCGTTCCCAAGGGAGGCTAACGTCATGCAAATCAATAAACTGTCCCGTCGCCGGCTGGTGGCGGGAAGCGCCGCCATCGGTCTTGTCGGCGCGCCGTTCGTGCGCAGCGCAAACGCTGCGGGAACCATAACGATCGGGCTCTGGGACCACTGGGTCCCCGGCGCCAACGATGTCCAGTCCGCGATCATCAAGGAATGGGCGGACAAGGAAAAGGTCGACGTGAAGGTCGACTACATCACCAGCCAGGGCAACAAGCTGCTGCTCACCCTGGCGGCGGAATCGCAGGCCCACTCCGGCCACGACATCATGGAGTTCACCAACTGGGAATTGGCGCAGTTCAATGCGGCGCTCGAGCCCGTCGACGACGTCGTCAAGAGCGTCGTCGCCCAGAACGGACCGATCGACCCGGCGGTCGAGTATCTCGGCAAGTTCGGGGGCAAATGGCTGGGCGTGCCCATGACGCGCGGCACGCTGCTGCTCGGCTGCTGCACGCGCTTCGACATGATGAAGGAGGACGCCGGCGTCGATGTGCAGGCGCTCTATCCGGCCGGCAAGCCGGCCCAGGACGCAAGCTGGACGTGGGATGCTTTCCTGGCGGCGGCCGAGAAGTGCCAGAAGGCCGGCCACGATTTCGGCCTGCCGCTCGGCTCGACCACGGACACCAACCAGTGGGTCGGCGCCCTGTTCCTGGCCTATGGCGCCGAGCTCATGGATGCCAAGGGCAACGTCACGGTCAAGACGGACGCCGTCCGCCAGGTCCTGGAGTACGGCAAGAAGATCGCCGCGTTCGTTCCCTCCGACGCGCCGTCGTGGGACGATGCCTCGAACAACAAGTGGCTGATCTCGGGCAAGGGGGCGCTGATCTTCAATCCCCCGAGCGCCTGGGCGGTCGCCAAGCGCGATGCGCCCCAGGTCGCCGAGAAGTGCTGGACGATCGGCTTTCCCAAGGGTCCGAAAGGCCGGTTCAATCCGACGCTGCCGCGCTTCTACGGCGTCTGGAGCTTCTCCAAGAACAAGCCGGCGGCCAAGAGCCTGCTCGAATACCTCGCCATGCGTCCGGCCGCCGAGCGGCAGGTCGCCGCGAGCCAGGGCTACGACATCCCGCCGTATCCCAAGTTCAACGACTTCAAGACCTGGGACGAGGAGGGTCCTCCCAAGGGCACGCTCTCGCACTATCCGATCAAGGGCGGCGATCAGATGGCCGGGGTCGTGTGCTCACCGGCCCCGCCGCTGATTGCCGCCCAGATCTGGGCGCAGTCGGTTCAGGCCCAGATGGTCGTCCGCTACTTCAAGGGCGAGGCGATGGACAAGGTGCTTGATCGGGCCGAACGGGAAATCGAAGGATTCAAGCGGACCTGATCGTCCGCGCCCGGCAACCAAAGAAAAAGGCGCCGCGGTTTCCCGCGGCGCCTTTCCTTATGGTCGCATCCGACCCTAGTGGGTCAGCGCCGGCTGGCCGTCGGCCACGACGGGGATCGCGCGGGGCTTCTTCTCCTCCGGGATCTCACGCTGCAGCTCGATCGTCAGCAGGCCGTTGGCAAGCTTCGCGCCCACGACCTTGACGTGGTCGGCGAGCTGGAAGCGGCGCTCGAAATTGCGCCCGGCGATGCCGCGATAGAGATACTGCTTCTCGTCCTGGCCGTTGGGCGCCGTCTGGCCGGTGACCAGGAGCTCGTTCTCCTTCTGGGTCACGTTGAGCTCGGCCTCGGCGAAGCCCGCCACCGCCATCACGATCTTGTAGGCGTTATCGCCTGCCTTCTCGATGTTGTACGGGGGGTAGCCGTTGGCGCCGGAATGGCTGGCTGCCGAATCGAGCAGGTCGAAGACCCGGTCGAAGCCGACGGTGGCGCGATAAAACGGCGAATAGTCGAAAGTACGCATTGATCATCCTCCAGTGAGCGATGGTTTTGACGCCGCCCGCCCCAGGATGGGCACGGGCAACGGCATGGATTTGGGGAGGGTCTTGCCGTCGTCAAGGGGACGAAAAATTTCCTTCACGACCGGTCTGACGGCAAGAAATGCTCCTTTCCGGAACACCTTCGGAAATTCAAGTCGTGGCGGATATGCGAAGACACGCCAGATCAAGAATCCGACCAACGCGGGTGCGCGCATGTCCAAACTTCTTCGCAAACCGGACGCCGTTTTGTGGGTGCTGTCGATCTCCCAGGCGGCGGCGATGCTGGGCTTGAACCTGCTGCTGCGGGTCGCCGTCTCGTGAAGCACCTGCCGCTGTTCTTCGATCTTGCCGGCCGCAAGGTCGTGGTGGTGGGCGAGGGCGCTGCCGCCGACCGCCGGGCCGACCTCGTCCGCTCGGCCGGGGCGGACGTCCGGCGCGTCGCCGCGGCGACCGTCCAGGCTTCGGATTTCCGCGGCATGGTCGCTGCCTTCATCGCCACCGGCGACGCCGAGCGCGATGCCGCCGCGCAGCGCGCCGCCAAGTCGGTCGGCGTGCCCGTGAACGTGGCCGACCGGCCGGCGCTCTGCGATTTCATCCTGCCCGCCATCGTCGATCGCGACGAGATCGTGGTCGCCGTCTCGACCGGCGGCGCTTCGCCGACCCTGGCCACCCTCCTGCGCGGCCGCATCGAGGCGGCGCTGCCCGAGCGGATCGGCGCCGTGGCGCGTCTCGCCGCCACCTTCCGCGCCCAGGTCAATGCCCTGATCACCGAGCCGGCCCGGCGCCGCGCCTTCTTCCGGCGCCTGGTCGAAGGCCCGGCGGCGCGTCTGGCGCAGGCGGGCGACGATGCCGGCGCACGGCGCGCGGCGCTCGCCGAGCTCGATGCCGCCCGCCGCCATATGGCGCCGACGGGCATGGCGCACATCGTCGGCGCCGGCCCGGGCGATCCCGATCTTTTGACCTTGCGCGCCGCCCAGCTCCTGCAGGAGGCCGACGCCATCCTGCACGACGATCTGGTGCCGCCGGCCGTGCTGGCGCGGGCGCGCCGCGACGCTGAGCTGGTGCCGGTCGGCAAGCGCAAAGGCCGGGCAAGCTGGGCGCAGGCCGACATCAACGCCGAGCTGGTGCGCCGCGTGCGCGCCGGCCAGACGGTGGTGCGGCTGAAGGCCGGCGATCCGTTCATCTTCGGCAGGGGCGGCGAGGAGCTCGAGGCGCTGCGCGAGGCGGGCCTGCCGGTCGCCGTCGTGCCGGGCATCAGCGCGGCGCTGGGCTGCGCCGCCTCGGCCGGCATTCCGCTCACCCATCGCCGTCTCGCCTCGGCCGTCACCTTCGTGAGCGGCCACAGCGCGGAAGGAAGTCGCGACGCGCAATGGCCCGCGCTGGCGGCGCAGGGCCACACGCTTGCCATCTACATGGGCGCCACGGAAGCCGCTTCCGTGCGCGACCGTCTCCTGGGCGCCGGTGCTGACCCCAACACGCCGGTCGCCATCGTCGAGAACGGCACGCGACCCGACGAACGGGTTTCGCTCGGCCGGCTCGCCGACCTGGCGCGGCTCGCCGTTCCCCATATCTCCCGCGGCGACGCCGGTCCCAGTCTCATCATCGTCGGCGACGTCGCGGCACTTGCCGCCACCGCCGATCAACCGCTCCTGGCAAAGGTATCCTGATGGCCAAGAATCTCAGCGGCGATCTTTCGGTCGCCTCCGCCAACCGCCTCGCCGACGGCGTGGTCGTGTTCCTGGGCGATGCCGGCGAGTGGACGACGCGGCTCGACCGTGCCGCCGTCGCCCGCGACAAGCGTGCTGCCGAGATCCTGCTGGACCGCGCCAAGACCGAGGCCTTCAGCGTGGTCGATCCCTACCTCGTGGCCGTCTCCGAGGACGATGACGGCGTGCTCGAGCCGCTGTCGTTGCGCGAAAAGATCCGCGTCTCGGGCCTCACCTTCGAGGCCATCGCGGCCGATGCGGTGCGTTATGCCTGACACCTATTTCTACCGTTACGACGATTTCGACCGCACGCTGGTCGCGGAAAGGGTCGAGCAGTTCCGCGACCAGGTGCGCCGCCGCCTCGCGGGCGAGCTCACCGAGGAGCAGTTCAAGCCGCTCAGGCTGACCAACGGCCTCTACCTGCAGCTTCACGCCTACATGCTGCGCATCGCCATTCCCTACGGCACGCTGTCGTCGCGCCAGCTCCGCAAGCTGGCCGACATCGCGCGCAGGTACGACCGCGGCTACGGCCATTTCACGACGCGCCAGAACCTGCAGCTCAACTGGATCAAGCTCGAGGACGCGCCCGACGCTTTGGCGGCCCTGGCCGAAGTCGACATGCATGCGATGCAGACCTCCGGCAACGTCATCCGCAACGTCACGGCCGACCATTTCGCCGGCGCCGCCATCGACGAGATCGAGGATCCGCGCATCTGGTGCGAGATCGTGCGGCAATGGTCGACGCTTCATCCCGAATTCAGCTTCCTGCCGCGCAAGTTCAAGATCGCCATCACCGGCTCGCCCAACGACCGCGCCGCGGTGCGCGTGCACGACATCGGTCTGCGGCTGTGGCGCAACGAGGCGGGCGAGGTCGGCTTCGAGGTGATCGTGGGCGGCGGTCTCGGCCGCACGCCGATGATCGGCAAGACGCTGCGCGAGTTCCTGCCCAAGGACGAGCTGCTGGCCTATCTCGAGGCGACGCTGCGCGTCTACAATCGCTACGGCCGGCGCGACAATCTCTACAAGGCCCGCATCAAGATCCTGGTGCACGAGGTCGGCGCGGAAAAGATGCGCGCGGAGGTCGAGGCCGAGTATGCCGAGATCAAGGACGGTGCGCTGAAGCTGCCGGCCGAGACCATCGAGGCGATCGCCCGCCAGTTTGCGCCGCCGGCGCTGCCGCATCGCCCGGCCCTGTCGGGCACGGTGGAAGCGCTGAAGCTCGAGGACGCCGACTTCGCCTTGTGGCTGAAGTCCAACGTGTCGCCTCACCGCCTGGCCGGCTATCGCATCGTCACCGCCTCGCTGAAGCCCGCCGGCGCGCCGCCGGGCGACGCCAGCTCGGTGCAGATGGAAGGTGTCGCCGACATCGCCGACGCCTACAGCCAGGGCGAGATCCGGGTGAGCCACGAGCAGAACCTCGTGCTGCCGCATGTCGCGGTCGAGGATCTGCCGGTGGTCTGGCTGGCGCTCGGCCGGCTCGGTTTCGCCGAGGCCAATGTCGGCAAGATCACCGACATCATCGCCTGCCCGGGCCTCGACTATTGCGCGCTCGCCAACGCGCGCTCGATCCCGGTGGCGCAGAGCATTTCCAACCACTTCGCCAGGCTCGGCCTGCAGCACGACATCGGTGACCTGAAGATCAAGATCTCGGGATGCATCAACGCCTGCGGCCATCATCATGTGGGCCACATCGGCATCCTGGGCGTCGACAAGAACGGGGTCGAGCTCTACCAGATCAGCCTGGGCGGCGACGTCGATTTCGGCAAGACGGCGCTCGGCACGATCCTCGGCCCGGCGGTGGCGGCCGACAAGGTGGTCGAGGCGGTGGATGCGCTGGTCGCGACCTATCTCGACGCGCGCGACGAGGGCGAGCGCTTCGTCGATACCTACAGGCGCATCGGCGCCCAGCCCTTCAAGGATCGCGTCTATGCCATTGTTTAGGGAGACCGGGATCGTCGAGGATCCCTGGCAGAAGCTCGACGACGACGCAGCCGTGCCGGCCGACGGCATGGTGCTGGTGAGCTTCAAGCGCTGGCGCGAGGCGCGGGCAGCCTTGCTGGCGCGCCGCGGACCGGTCGGCGTGGCGCTGGCCAACACCGATCCCGTCGAGACGCTGGCGTCGGACGCCTCGCGGCTCGACCTGATCGCGCTGCACTTCCCCAAGTTCAGCGATGGCCGCGCCTACAGCCAGGCCCGCCTGCTGCGCGAACGGCTGGGCTACCAGGGCGAGCTGCGCGCCACCGGCAACGTGTTGCAGGACCAGGCGCTCTTCATGCTGCGCTGCGGCTTCGATTCCTTCGAAAGCGAGCAGAAGGGCTTTGGCGAGGCGCTGGCCCGGGCGCGCACCCTGTTCAGCGTCGTCTACCAGCCGACCGAGGATGGCCGGGCCCCGGCCTCGCGGTTGCGGCTCAACCTGCGGAATGTGCGCGTGGCGGTCTGATCGAACTTCCTAGGCGTGCGTTGCTCGGTTACGCTCCTCCAAAATAACGACACGGAGGAACGTTGTGGACAACGGGCACCAGGTCGAGACGCGCAACACCGCACACTTTCGCCATGACTACGGCAGCGACCAGTCGGACCTGCGCCGGCTCTACGAGCAGGCCAAGCTCGATCAATGGGACGCTGCCCGTGACATCGACTGGACCGTGCCGCTCGAGGGCGATGGCGGGCTGATCTCCGACGATCTCGTGGACATCCACGGCACGCGCTTCTGGGACGGGCTCTCGCAGAAGGATCGTGTCGAGCTCAACCGCAGGGTCAGCCGCTGGCGCCTCTCGACCCTGGTGCAGGGCGAGCACGGCGCCATGCTGTTGTGCAGCCAGCTCGTCGAGAACGTGCAGGGCCAGGACGCCAAGCTGTTCCAGGCGACCCAGGTGGCCGACGAGGCGCGGCACAACGAGGTGCTGCAGCGCTATCTCGAGCTGCGCCTCGACGGCGAGATCTATCCGGTCGGCGGCAATGTCCGCGAGATCTTCGATACGCTGCTCGGCACATCGTCGTGGCACCTGAAGACGATCGGCCTGCAACTGGTCGCCGAGACCTTCGCCGTGTCGCTGTTCCGCATGCTGGCGGAATCCTCGAAGGACCAGGTGCTGCGCCAGGTCTGCCGGCGCATCCTGCAGGACGAGGCCCGCCACATGGGCTTCGCCATGCTGTCGCTGCCGGCCATCGTCGGCCAGGCGACGGAAGCCGAGCATCGCGAGATGGAGGATTTCGCCGTGTGGGCGCTCAGCCGCACGCTCTCCGGCATCTTCCCGCTCGCCGTCTACCAGGAGATGGGTTTCAGCAAGTCCGACCTCGAGGAGATCAGGCGCTATCGCCGCGAGCGCGCGGCCGGCGGCGACGAGACCGCCTTCCGCAAGTACTTCCGCCGCGACCTGCACGGCGGCCTGGTGCGCAACCTGCGCAAGGTCGGCCTGCTCACCGAGCGCATCGCGCCCAACCTGGAATCCTTCGGCATCAGCCTCGCGGCCTGACTCTTCCGGACCCCTCCGTCCGCTCCGCGGACACCTCCCCTCGCAAGCGCGAGGGGAGGGCGATAAAACAAGTCATGCCCGTCGATCCACAGATCCAGGCCCTGCTCGACCGGGGAACCGGCGTGCCGGCCACGCACACCCTCCCGGTCGCCGAAGCGCGGCGGCTCTACGAGGCGCGCATCGCCGTCATGGCGCCGCCGTGCCAAGGTGGCGAAGGTCGAGGAGCGTCGCATCGACGGGCCGGGCGGTCCGATCGAGCTCCGCATCTACACGCCGGTCGGCACCGGCCCGTTTCCGCTCATGGTGTTCTTCCACGGCAGCGGCTTCGTGCTGTGCAGCCTCGACACGCACGACGGCATGTGCCGCAACCTGGCGGCCGGCATCGGCTGCGTCGTGGTGTCGGTCGACTATCGCCTGGCGCCCGAGCACAAGTTCCCCGCCGGACCGGACGATTGCCTCCTGGCGACGCGCTGGGCGGCGGCGCACGCGGCCGAACTTTCAGCCGACCCGACGCGGATCATGCTGGCCGGCGACAGCGCCGGCGGCAACATGGCCGCCGTCACCGCGCTTCGCGTGCGCGACGAGGGCGGCCCGGCGCTGGCTGGCCAGATGCTGCTCTATCCCGTGACCGACTATCACACGCCGGGCACGCCTTCTTACGTCGAGAATGGCGAGGGCTACGGCCTGACCCGCGACACCATGGAATGGTTCTGGGGTCACTACCTCAACGACCCCGCCGATGCGGCCCATCCGCATGCCTCGCCGCTGCGCGCCGCGGACCTTGCCGGCCTGGCGCCGGCCTACGTCATGAGCGCCGAGTACGATCCCTTGCGCGACGAAGCGGAGCGCTACGGCGAGCGGCTGCGCGCCGCCGGCGTGCCGACCGAGATCACGCGCCGCCCGGGCATGAATCACGGCTTCCTGTTCTGGGTCGGCCTGGTGGGCGGCGCCGACACGGCGATGGCCGACGCCTGTGCCTGGGGCCGCCGGATCTTCGGCAATTGATCGCCGGTCTATCGGCCGAGCATCTGCATGACGTCGTGCGCGCCTTCGCTGGATATGTACATCAGGCCGTGGAACGGGTTGTTCATCTCCACGATCAGAAAGGTCGCCCCGGCAATCGCCAGCGCCGTCAACGAGATCACGGACAGGACCGTGGCGTTGGGGCGGACATAAAGGCAAAAGCTGCCGAAGATCGCCATGCTGGACAGAAAGATCAGGGCGAACACGGGAAACAGCGGCGTGGTCGCCGTCTGCTGGTTCATGACCAGCCAGCGAAGGTCGGAGAGGCGATTGGTGAGCTGCAGCGCCTGCGACTGAAACCATCTTTGCGCCGCACCGGCAGGCTCCAGCTCGACAATCCGTCGCTGAGCCTCGGTGAACGGGTTCGTCGCCGGATCCGGCGCCGGGCCGGTCGGTCCGAAATCCTCGTGGGGCCAGTGGCCCTGGAAACCGCGGGCGGCGAGGTGGCGTATGTATTCGCGAAGCGGCTTCGCGTCCGGGCCATAGGCCTGCAGGTACTCGTCGAGATGAACGATGCTGGCGAGGCTCAGCCGGTATTCGGTCTCGACCGTCGCGCGATAGCGGCTGGCCGACTGGATCAGCAGGCCCAGGGTCAGGGCGACCAGCGTCGCCATCAACCCCATCGCCAGCTTGATGACGTCGACCGAGTCGTGGCTCAGGTGATGTTCCGGAAGCCGGTGCCGCAAGGCCATGCCGATGCAGGCGCCGACCAGCGGACACACCAGGGCCAGGGAAAAGAGAAGCACGGAGATCACGGCGAACTCGCCCCCGACTTACGCCGAAGGGCCGGCGCACCACATCTCTTGGGACCGCTCGGTCGGCCGCCGGCCCTCAACCAAGAATAGGGCAAGCGCAGGGTGGTCGGAACGCTCTTCAGGGTGACGTTTGTATCAAGGCCCCTTCGTGCTCCAGCAGCCACTTCTTGCGCGGCAGGCCGCCGCCGTAGCCGGTCAACGTGCCGTTCGAGCCGATCACGCGATGGCAGGGCACGACGATGCTGATCGGGTTCTGGCCGTTGGCGAGGCCGGCGGCGCGCACCGCCTTGGGCTTGCCGATGCGCCGCGCCAGCTCGGCATAGCTGATCGTCTTGCCGTTTCGGATCTTGCGCAGCTGGCGCCACACGCTCTTCTGGAACGGCGTGCCCGGGGCCTCGACCGGCAGCGTGTCGATGACGCCGAGGTCGCCCTTGAAGTAGGCGCGCATGGCGCTCGTGAGGCCGCCGGGATCGCGCGCGGGCTCGAGCGTATAGCCGCCCTTGCCGTAGTAGCGGTCGAGCAGCTGGCGCATGCGCGCCTCGTGGTCGGTCCAGTCGATGGTGCGCAGCTTGCCGGCGCGGTCGGCGACGATCAGCAGCTCGCCGATCGGCGTTTGCAGCCGGTCGACCAGCAGGGGGAGCGGTTCTTTCTTTTGCTTAACCATGGGAGGCCATCCTGAGATGTTGGGCGGCGTAGGCGTGCCACGGCCGCCAGGCGGGCGGGCTGTCGTTCTGCGCGGCGATGACCATCGTCTCGCGCTCCCAGTCGCCGGGCGCGCGCAGGCCGGGACGCTTGCGGATCAGCGGCGCGAGCCTGGGGTCGCGCGCGAGATGACTGTCGATGGTGGCGATGTCGGCGCCGAGATCGAACACGCGGCGCACCCGCGCCACGATGGCGGGCAGCGCCTTGACCGACGGAAAGCGGATGGTCACCAGCACCGAATTGCGTTCGCCGAGATGGGCGACGGCGACGCTGCCGCGCGCGCCGTCGAGATCGATGCGGCGATGCCAGACGCCGGCCTCGATCCATTCGGTGCCGGCTTCCGCGCGGGCCGCCAGCGCCGCCAGCATGCCCGGCCAGTCGTAGGGCGGCCGGTAGGCGAGGCGCAGGGTGACGCCGTCGCGCGCCGAATTGTCGACGCCGCGCTTGCGCCGGAGCGCGCTGGGCGGGCGGCCGAACAGGTCGCGGAAGGTCTCGTTGAAGCGGCGCACGCTGCCGAAGCCCGAGGCCAGCGCCACTTCGGCCATCGGCAGGTGCGTGTCGTGCAGAAGCTGCTTGGCGAACAGCACGCGCCGCGTCTGGGCGACGGCGATCGGCGAGGCGCCGAGATGGCGCTGGAACAGCCGGCGCAACTGGCGGCCGCCCACGCCCAGGCGCTCGGCCAGGATCTCGACATCGGCGTCCTCGCCGTCGAGCGCGCCGTCGGCGATCAGGGCCAGCGCGCGGCTCACCGTGTTGGCGGTGCCGCGCCAGAAAGCGAGGTCGGGCGCGATCTCGGGCCGGCAGCGCAGGCAGGGGCGGAAACCGGCTTCCTGCGCCGCCGCCGCCGAGGCGAAGAAGCGGCAGTTCTCGAACTTCGGCGTGCGGGCGGGACAGATCGGCCGGCAGTAGATGCCGGTCGACGTGACGCCCACGAGCACGCGGCCGTCGAAACGGGCGTCGCGGGTCTCGAAGACGCGGTAGTAGGTTCTGCGGTCGAGCAATTCCATGGCGCATACCTCGCACATCGGGGCGTGAAGCGCTGGCGGTTTTCGGACCTCGATAGTAGCACCTGTAGCGACGCCGGATTGCGGCAGCAATGACACGTTTGACCCCGGCCGCGGAACGTGATCAGTCGGCCGCCAATGTCTGAAAGACACTCGGGGGAAACGGAGAAGACCGGCTGGAGCGCCATGCTGCGGCCGGCCTGGCTGCCGGCGATAGCGGTGCTGGTGGGCGGCGTGCTGCTGCATTCCATGAACGTGCTGATGCTGGCCACGGTGCTGCCCAGCGTCGTCGAGGAGGTCGGCGGCGCGACCTTGATGAGCTGGACGAGCAGCGCCTTCCTGGCCTCGTCGATCGTGGCGGCGACCTGCACCGGCTACCTGACGGCGATCGTCGGCGCGCGCAACCTGTTCTGCGCCGGCGCGCTGATCTTCGGCACCGGTGCGCTGGTCTGCGCGCTGGCGCCCTCGATGGCCCAGATCGTCGCCGGCCGCTTCGTGCAGGGTTTCGGCGGCGGGCTGCTGACGGCCATGGCCTACGTGCTGGTGCGCAACACCTTTCCCGACAGCCTGTGGGCGCGTGCCTTCGCGCTGCTGGCCGGCGGCTGGAGCCTGTCGATCCTGGTCGGCCCGTTGGTCGGCGGCATCTTCGCGCGCTATGGCAATTGGCGCGGCGCCTTCTTCGCTGTCGCCGGCCTCGCCTGCGTCCTGGCGGTGGTTGCTTTCCGCACCCTGCCGCGGGCGTTGAACAGGGATGGCGGCGCGCGCGTGCCGGGCCTGCGCCTGGCGCTGATCTGCGCCGCGATCGCCGCGCATGTCGCTGACGGCGGTCGTCGTCCATCCGTTGGCGAAGATCGGCCTGTTCGTCGCGACGATCGCGGCGCTGGTGCTCACCTTGAGGGTCGATCGCCGCGCGGCGACGAAGCTGCTGCCGAGCGACGCCTTTTCGCTGCACTCGGCCACCGGCGTCGGCCTGTGGCTCGCCCTGCTGGTGGCGATCGCCTACAGCCCGCTGCAGATCTTCGTGCCGATCTTCCTCCAGGTCCTGCATGGTCTCGACCCGCTGGGTGCCGGCTACATGGTGGCCGGCGCCTCCCTGGGCTGGACGGCGACTTCGCTTGCGGTCGCCGGCCTGCCGCAGCGGCATACCGATCGCCTGCTGGTGGCCGGTCCGGTGATGATGGCGGCGGGCCTGCTCGGAGTCGCCATGTTGATGCCGCTCGAGCCCGCGCTGGTCGTCTTCCCGGCGATCGCCCTGACGGGCGCCGGCATCGGCTCCTGCTGGTCCTTCGTCGCCCAGCGCGTCATGACCGGCGCGCGCAAGGGCGAGGAGGACATTGCCGCTTCGTCGGTCCCCACCGTGCAACAGACCGGCTTTGCGCTGGGCGCCGCGCTCGCCGGAATGGTTGCCAACGCCGCCGGCCTTTCCGGCGGCCTCAATCGGGCGGACGTGGCCGCTGCCGCTTTGTGGGTGCCCGCGAGCTTCATCGCCGCTGCCCTCGCGGCAACGATCATGGGCAGCCGACTCGCACGGCATCGGTTGACCATTCGCGATTGACCATCCGCAACTGATCGCCCCCAACTCACGGGCCTTTGCCGGTGGACTCTGCCGTTCGAGGGGCGCACGGTCGGCAACTTCCGGGTTTTTCCAGCGTTCGCGCTTTGACCGCGTCACCATGGGGTGGCGAAGGAGTGTCCGGCCAATGTCGCTGGGTTTTCCAAACGAAAGCCGCTTCTACGATGGGGCGGTGCATGCCGTGCGCTTTTCCGGGTACGACGGTGCTTTGGAGGCGCCCTTCTTCGTGGGCGAAGGCGCCCTGAAGCGGATCCAGCCCAACATGCCGTGCGACGAGGCCGGGCTGCTGAGCGCCTTCGATCGCAATCGTGACCGGATCTACGCCGCCGCGTCCAAGGTCTATGACCGCGGCCGCAAGGGCTCGTACGACCTGCTGCCCGAGGACTTTTAGCCCGACGTAGAGTCCGAAACGCGCCAGACCGGGCGCGCGCGATGCCGCATAGGCGGGGCTCCTTCAACCGGAGCCTCTCCATGACCGACACCGACATCCAGGATTTCGTCACCCGTTTCGCCGCTGCCTGGGCGGCGCGCGATCCCGCGGCCTTCCTGGCACTTTGGCACCCCGACGGCGTGCTGCATTCGCCGCTCTACGACCGGCCGGTCGCCGGCAAGGAACTCGGTCGGCTCACCGAACTGGTGCGCGAGGCCGCACCCGACCACGTCTGGCAGCTGCTCGACTGGACGGCGCGCGGCTCGGTCGTGATCGTCGAATGGCAGTCGACGCGCACGGTCGGCGGGCGGCGCGTCGACACCAGGGGCGTCGACAAGTTCCGGCTGCGCGACGGGCGGATCGCCGAGGAACGGGTCTACTCCGACACCGCGCCGTTGCGCGCGGCGCGCGCGCTCACCTGGCCGGAGCCTCTCATCCGGCTGGACTGAGCGGCGTCGCTTCGACCGCCGCCGAAGCGACGGCACAGTCCGGGCCGCTAGGGTTCTGCCATCGTCAACCAAGGAGAAAAACATGGCCGATCTTCACACGCTCCACGACGGTCTCGTCGTCACCGCCTTCTGGGAAGCCAAGCCGGCGGAAGTCGGACAGGTGGTCGAGATCCTGCGCGAATTCCTGCCGCAGGCCCAGCGCGAGCCCGGCGTGCAGGCCTTCCAGATCCACCAGTCGCTGACCGAGCCGCAGAAGTTCTTCTTCTACGAAGTCTTCAAGGACGAAGCGGCGTTCGCCCAGCACCAGCAGTCGGAGCATTTCAAGACGCTGATCGCGGGCCAGGCGCTGCCCAAGCTCGCCAAGCGCGAACGCACGCAGCACCGCTTCGTCTAGTCGTCTTGTTCTAGCGCCTGGACCGTGGCGCGTAGGCCACCGACGCCTCGAAGAGCGCCGCGAGACGGTCGAGGCGCGCTTCCTCGACGATCGTCACCATGGGCGTGCCGATCCGGCCGGACGGGTCGACGACCGTCATGCCGCGGGTGATGCCGGGCGCCAGGGCGACATCCACGGAAGCGCGCACCGAGCGGGTGACGATGCCGGGCTCGACGACGACGGCGGCGGCCAGGGGATCGATCAGGAAAATCTGGTCGCCCTGGCCGCTGCCGACGTGTCGTTTGCGATCGTGCTGGACCAGGGCGTGCGCGAAGGCCTTGTAGTCGCTGTCGGCGACGGCCTCGAACATCCGGTCGATGTCGGCGCCCGGCAAGGCGTGGACGAGGCAGGGCTCCCACGGCACGACCGTCGTGTCGATATCGGCGGCGAACACGATGGCCGCCGCTTCGGGATCGGAAAATATATTGAACTCGGCAGCCGGCGTGACGTTGCCGCGCCCATGGAGCGTGCCGCCCATGATGGTCAGGCGCCCGATGCCGCCGCCGATGGCGGGCGCGCGCCGCAGCGCCAGCGCCAGGTTGGTGAGCGGACCGATCATCAGCAGATCGACGGGATCGCCGGTCGCCGCTGCTTCCGACAGCGTGGCGATGAGGAATTCCACCGCGTCCGAACTGGCGACCTCGGCGGTGCGGGCAGGGCGCGGTGCGCCGCCCAGCCCATCCTCGCCGTGGACATGGTGGGCGTGGATCCTGTCCCGGACGAGGGGCGCCATCGCCCCCGCGTGCACGGCAATGTCGGTGCCGGCGACGGCAAGCGTCGACAGCACGTTCCGGGTGGCCGCCTCGAGGCTGACATTGCCGTAGACAGTGGTGATGGCGTCCGGCGCGCGGCCGGCCGCGATCAGCAGCAGCAGCGCCTGGGCGTCGTCGACGCCGCCGTCAGTGTCGAGGATCAGCCGGTTGGCCATGAGTGCAGGCTGGCACATCGGCAAGGAGGTCGGCAATCGACGACCCTGCCTCCGGGATTTCGGTCTCTGTGAACACTCGCCGCCCGTGTATGCTGACGTGTATGCTGTCCGGCGGCTCTTCCAGACGAGAGATCGAAAATGATCAAGCTGCAGCGCCTGGGTCACGTCCTCATCTCGGTGCGTGATCTCGAACGGTCCAAGGACTTCTATACCCGCATCCTGGGCTTCAAGGTTTTGGAGCAGGACCCCGGACACGGCGGTCTTTTCCTGTCCATCGGCGGTCTCGGCAACACGCTCGACCTGTTCCAGTGCGCCGATCCCGACGCCGTCGCTGCGTCGGATGCGGACCTCGCCGGCCGCAACGGTTTGGGCGTCAGGCACATGGCCTTTGCGGTGGAAACCGAGGACGACCTCCGCGATGCCTACTTCGCCCTGCAGTCGACGGGCGTGCCGATCCTGCGGGCGATCGACCATGTCAGCCAGAAGAGCATCTACTTCCACGACCCCGACAAGAATCTTCTCGAGATCGTCTGGGAGCGGCCCGATGCGCTGGACATATTCGCCCGAGGCCGCGGCGACGAGGACAAGCCGCTCACCTTTTCCTAGGCTGTGAACTCATAGGTGCGTAGCTCCGGCAGATCGCGCCACGATGCGTGCGAACTCGTATCGAGCGCATGGTGAGACTTTGCCCGATGGATGGAGTTGACGCGGAGTCCAGCAATGACCGGCGGTAGCATCGGCTCGCGCATCGGGCCAAAGGCGGGTGACGCACCAAAGCCCGTGAGCCCGTCGGAGCGGATCGACGCGATCGACGTGCTGCGAGGCCTGGCCCTGTTCGGCGTGCTCGCCATGAACCTCGTGACCGTGTTTCGCGTTTCCATATTCGCGCAGTTCCTGCCGAACACCGAGCCGGCGGGACCGCTCGACCGGGTGGTGGACGCCATGCTGAAGGTCGCCGTCGACTTCAAGGCGTTGGCGCTGTTCTCGTTGCTGTTCGGCGTAGGCCTCGCCATCCAGTTCGAGCGGCTTGCCGGGAATGCACGACGCACGATCCTGCTCGTGCGCAGACTGGCCGTGTTGCTGGCGATCGGCCTGGTGCATCTCTATTTGATCTGGAACGGCGACATTCTCGTCGAATATGCGCTGGCGGGCCTGGTGGTGCTGCCCTTCCTGTATGGCCCGCGGTGGCTCGTGGCGGGTACGGCCCTGCTGCTCCTGGGGCTCTACGTGATCATGCCGCTGTTGCCGCCGATCATGCCGCTGCCCGGCCGAGCCGGGATGGCGTTTCTTGTCGCGAGCGCGATGCGTGTCTACGGCACGGGCGGATTCTTCGACGTGCTCGCGTTCCGGATCCACGAGGTGCCGGCGATCTTTCCGCTGCATGTCATGGTCTTTCCGCGCACCGTCGCCCTGTTCCTGGTCGGCGTCTTCGCATGGCGGAGCGGGGTCTTGCGTCACGCATCGGCCAACCGGCGCCTGCTGTTCGGCGTCGCGACCGTCGGCATCCTGCTCGGCGGCGGCTTGAGTCTCGCGACGGCAGGACGGGAGCTGTTCGATTGGCCGTCGCTCGGGCGCTGGCATTTCCCGGCGGAACGGCTGGGGGCAATCGTGCTGGCCCTGGGATATGCGGGCGCGGTCATCGCCGCTGTGAGCCTCCCCGGCGGACGGAGGATGCTGGCCTGGGCCTCGCCGCTTGGCCGCATGGCGTTCACCAACTATCTGGCGCAATCCGTGATCTTCGGCTGGATCTTCTACGGCTATGGCCTGGGCCAATTCGGCCGCCTCGGCTCGGCCGCGACGCTGGCAATCGGGATTTGCGTCTATGTCGCGCAGGTGGTGTTCAGCGCGTGGTGGCTGCGCCGCTATCGGTTCGGTCCTGTCGAGTGGCTCTGGCGCTCGTGCATGTACGGGGTAGCGCAGCCGATGCGGCAACGCTGAGGCTTCTGATCAACGGCCCGGATCATCGCACGATCGCTTCGTGTGAATCTGTTTGTCTCCCCGTATGGCAGGGGAGACCAATAAGTCATGCCGCTTTTTGCCAACGCCCGACATCGAGCCACGTGCTCTGGTAGGTGGCACCCTCGCCCATGTCGGTGTAGCGGTCCGAGCACAGCATGTTGATGGTGCCCGACACCGACTCGCCGGTCGGCCGCTGGCCGGGCACCAGGATGACGCCGGGCTGGATCTCGTCGCTCACCTGCAGCATCAGGCCGATCTGGCCGCGGTCGTTGAACAGCCGCACCTCGTCGCCCTGCTTCAGGCCGCGCGCCGCCGCGTCCTCGGGATGCAGCACGCAGAACGGCTTGCCCTCGCGGCTGCGCAGGAAGCCGACGCCCGAAAAGGCCGTGTGGGCCTGGAAGTAGCCGGGCGCGGTCAGCAGACGGAGCGGCCATTTGGCGGCCTCGGCCGCCTCGACGGGATCCTCGCGCCAGTCCGGCATCGGCGACACGCCCTGCTTCGCGAGATGCTCGGAATAAAACTCGAGCTTGCCCGACGGCGTCTTGAAGGGCTGGCCGTCCCAGTCGTGCGCGATATGGATGGGCTCGCCGGCGAACAGCTTCGCCGGATCGGCGGCGGCAGCCGGCCCCGTCGCGCCCTTGAACAGCTCGCGCGCGGCGTCCTGCGGCGAGAGCGTGAAGATCCCGTCCGCGAGCCCCAGGCGCCGGGCGAGCGCCTGCGCCACGTCGAAGTTGGAACGGGCTTCGCCCTGCGGCGCGGCGGCCTGCCGGCCCCATTGCATCCAGTAGGCGCCGTAGGCGCGATAGAGATCGTCGGTCTCGAGGTAGGTCGCCGCCGGCAGCACGATGTCGGCGTACTGCGCGGTGTCGGTCATGAAGGGATCGTGCACCACGGTGAACAGGTCCTCGCGCGACAGCCCCTTCCGCACCTTGTGGACCTCGGGACAGGTCACCGCCGGATTGTTGGCCGAGATGTAGAGCGCGCGGATCGGCGGGTCCTTCATGTTCAAAAGTTCTTCGCCCAGCCGCAGGTGGTTGACCTGGCGCGCCGACGCCGGCCCCGACGGCTTGCGCACGGCGCCGTAGTTGAGGTCGCACGATGCCGCGGTCAGCAGCAGCGCGCCGCCGCCCTTCACCGCGTAGTGGCCACTGACGCCGGGCAGCAGCGCCACCGTGCGCAGCGCCTGGCCGCCATGGGTGAGGCGGGTCATGCCTTCGCCGAGGCGGATCAACGCGGCCTTGGCCTTGCCGTACATCGCCGCGAGCTTCTCGATGTCGGCCACGGCAAGTCCGGTGATCTCGGCCGTGCGGGCCGGCGTGAACCGGGGCAGGATCTCGCGCTCGACCCTGTCGAAGCCCATTGTGTGCCGGGCGATGTAGTCGCGGTCGGCGAGCTTGTCGCGCACCAGGATGTGCATGATGCCCAGCGCCAATGCGGCATCGGTGCCGATCCTGATCGGCAGATAGAGATCGGCCGCCTTGGCGCTGCGCGTGCGGCGCGGATCGATCACCACGATCGGCACGCCGCGCTGCTTTCTCTGCGCCTCGGCCAGCGCCCAGAAATGCACGTTGGTCGCCGCGAGGTCGGCGCCCCACGAGATCACCAGGTCGGAATGCACGACCGATTCAGGGTCGGCGCCGCCGACCGGTCCGACGGTCACTTCCCACGCCGTCTCGCAACAGGTGTCGCACACCGTGCCGGCCTGCAGGCGCGAGGCGCCCAGTGCATGGAAGAGGCCGTTGACCAGGCCGCGATTCAGCAACCCCTGATGGGCGGAGTAGGCATAACCCAGCAGGGCGAGGGGGCCGCTTTCCGTGATGATCGCCTGCCACCGGTTGGCGATCTCGTCGAGTGCGGCGTCCCAGGTGATCGGCTTGAACTGTCCGGAGCCCTTGGGCCCGCTGCGCCTGAGCGGCGTGGCGATGCGTTCCGGCGAGTTCACCAGGTCGGCGTCGCGGTTGACCTTGCCGCAGGCGAAACCGGCCGTGTAGGGATGGTCGGGGTCGCCCTGCACGCGCACGACCTTGCCGTCCTCGACATGGGCGATGAGCGAGCACATGTCGGGACAATCGTGCGCACAGACGACTCGAACGGACTTCACCACACCGTCTCCCCAAAAAAGGAAGACGGAGTGTATCAGAGGCTTTGGAAAACCCCGGCCTTACTTCTTCTTGGCCGCGCCCGTAGCGGATGTCTCCGCCGGCTTGGCGCCGGTCGACTTGGTGCCTGCGCCCGCGCCGAAGCGGTCCTTGAAGCGCTGCACGCGGCCGCCGCGGTCGATGCTCTGGCGCACGCCGGTCCAGGCCGGATGGGTCTTGGGATCGATGTCGAGGCGCAGCGAGGCGCCTTCCTTGCCCCAGGTCGACTTCGTCTCGAAGGACGTGCCGTCGGTCATGACCACCGTGATCTTGTGGTAGTCGGGGTGGGTCTTCTCTTTCATGGCCTTCTCCAGCGCTTCAGGGCCGATTTCCGACCGGCCGGCGCAACAGGGCCGGGGGTATACAGGCCCGGCCGGGCGCGGACAAGCCACCTCATCGGCCGCCCGTCCATGACGGCGGCTTTTCGGTCGAATGCGATAGCCTCGCCCGAGGCGGGGGCGCCATTATGAATTGTTGTCGCGGGCCAACCGGGCCTGTAGACCGGCCGGGTTCATGAGCGATTCAGCCTTCGAAAGCCTGGCCAATGGCCTGCTTGCCGCCCTCGAGGAGGGGATCGGCGCCCATGCCGATGCCGAACTCCAGGGCGGGATTCTGACCGTGGAAGGCAGTGAAGGGACCTGGGTCATCAATAAACATGCACCCACCCGGCAGGTCTGGCTGAGTTCGCCGCAGAGCGGGGCGCGTCACTATGCCTACGACCCCGGCTCGGCCCGCTGGACGGATACGCGCGGCGGGCCGGACCTGATCGCCCATCTGTCGGCCGAACTGGGCGTCCCGCTGACCTGGAAGCCTCAATGAACCGATTCAGCGGCCTCAACGTGCTCGGCCCCTATCTCAGGCCCTATCGCGGCCGGGTGGCGCTGGCGTTGCTGTCGCTCCTGGTGGCGGCCGGCACGGTGCTGGCCTTCGGCGCCTGCCTGCGCGCCCTGATCGACCGCGGCTTCGCCCAGGGCCGGCCCGATATCCTGAACTATGCGCTGGCCTCGCTGCTGGTCGTGGCGGTGGTGCTGGCGATCGCCTCGGGCGCGCGCTTCTACCTGGTCTCGTGGCTCGGCGAGCGCGTGGTGGGCGACCTGCGCCGCGACCTGTTCAGCCATGTCGTGCGGCTGGGCCCGGCCTGGTTCGAGGTCAAGCGCTCGGGCGACGTCATGAGCCGCATCTCGGCCGACGCGCAGCTCATCGAGCAGGTCATCGGCTCGTCGGCCTCGGTGGCGCTGCGCAACATGCTGATGTGCATCGGCGGCGTGGCCATGCTGGTGATCACCAACCCCAAGCTGGCGCTGTTCGTGCTGGCCGTGGTGCCGTTCGTCGTGGCGCCGATCATATTGTTTGGCCGGAAGGTCCGCGCGCTGTCGCGCGAGGCCCAGGCGCGCATGGCCGACATGGTGTCGGAAGGCGGCGAGACGCTCGATGCGGTGCGCACCGTGCAGGCCTTCGCCCAGGAGGATCGCGCCGCCCGCCGCTTCGGCGAGGCGACGGAACGCACCTTCGCCGCCGCCCGCCGGCGCATCGCCCGCCGCGCGATCATGACGACGCTGGTGATTTTCATCGTCTTCGCCGCCGTCGGCTTCCTGCTGTGGATGGGCGGCCACGACGTGATCAGCGGGCGCATCAGTGCCGGCGATCTTTCGGCCTTCGTGTTCTACGCCGTGCTGGTGGCGAGCTCGGGCGGCGCCATCAGCGAGACCATCGGCGACCTGCAGCGCGCCGCGGGTGCGGCCGAGCGCCTGGCCGAGCTTGGCGCCGAGCCGCCGGCCATCGTCGAGGCTGCCAATCCGCAAACCCTGCCCAAGCCGGTGCAGGGCAACGTGCGTTTCGAGGAGGTCTCGTTCCGTTATCCGACGCGGCCCGACGCGCTGGCGCTCGATCGCTTCGACCTCGCCGTCGCTGCTGGCGAGACGGTGGCCATCGTCGGTCCCTCGGGGGCCGGCAAGACGACCGTCTTCAACCTGCTGCTGCGCTTCTACGACCCCGAATCGGGCACGATCCGCATCGACGGTGTCGACATCCGCGATCTGTGCTTTGCCGACCTGCGCGGTGCGCTCGCCATCGTGCCGCAGGAGCCGGTGCTGTTCACGGCGTCGGTGGCCGACAATATCCGCTACGGGCGGCCCGACGCCGCCGATGCCGAGGTGCGGGCGGCCGCCGAGGCGGCGTCGGCGCTCTCCTTCATCGAGGCGCTGCCGCAGGGCTTCGCCACCGATCTCGGCGCGCGCGGCGTGCGGCTCTCTGGCGGCCAGCGGCAGAGGATCGCCATCGCCCGTGCGCTGCTCTGCGATCCCGCCATCCTGCTGCTCGACGAGGCGACCAGTGCGCTCGACGCCGAAAGCGAGCTCGCCGTGCAGCAGGCGCTCGACCGGCTGATGCACAAGCGCACCACCCTGGTGATCGCCCATCGGCTGGCGACGGTGCAGAAGGCCGACCGCATCGTGGTGATCGATCACGGCCGGGTCGTCGATGTCGGCCGCCATGCCGATCTCGTGCGTCGCGACGGGCTCTATGCCCGCCTGGCCGAGCTGCAGTTCAACCTCTCGGCCGCCGCGAGCTGAGCACCGCGTCTCGGCGCGCGGGCGCCGAGCGCCAACTCATTGAAAAATCTGATTATTCGGCCCTGAAGTGCCTGCACAGGCATTGTCTAAAGTTATGCTTTAAGTGTGGTCAAAATTCCCTTGAATATCAGGGCTCTATTTCATAGAGTTCATCCATATTTCTGCCGTGTTTTTCCCGATCACCAAAGGCTTGGTCATGTTCATCCAGCTTCATTCCCAGCGGGCCTCCCGGCGTGATTCCTTCAGTCGTCTGGCCGACTGGTGGCCGGCGGCCCTGATCGGCCTCGTGGCGCTCCTGGGCGCCCTGCCGGACAGCAACGCGCAGACCTCTGTCTAGCCTCAGGCGCTTTAGCGCCTCGACGGCGGTCTGCCTTCCCAGCGCCCTTGGGAGGCTGAGAGAGTGAGCAGGAGATATCGCTTCAGCGCTGCCTTCTGCTCCGCATCGAGCCGTCGCAACTCCCGTCGCATGATCTTGCCGGTCGTGGTCAGCGGCAGCTCGGCCACGAACTCGACTTCGCGCGGATATTCATGAGCGGCAAGGCGAGTCTTCACGTAGGTCGCCAGGTCGAGCCTTCAGCGCCTCGGTGGCGGCGATCTCGGGCCGGAGCTGCACGAAGGCCTTCACGATCTCGGTGCGCACCTTGTCCGGCACGCCCACGACGCCGACCATGGCGACGGCGGGATGGCCCATCAGACATTCCTCGATCTCGCCCGGGCCGATGCGGTAGCCGCCCGAGGTGATGACGTCGTCGTCGCGGCTCTTGAAGAAGACGTAGCCCTGCTCGTCGATGCGGCCGAGATCGCCGGTCAGCAGCCAGTCGCCGGCATACTTGGCGGCCGTGGCCTCGGGGTTGCGCCAGTATTCCAGCATGACGATGGGATCGTGCCGCCAGCCGGCGATCTGGCCTTCCTCGCCGGGCGGCAGCACGTTGCCGTTGCCATCGACGATGGCGACCTTGCGGCCGGGGCAGGCGCGGCCGCACGAGCCCGGGCGGACCTCGAACCAGTCCGGTGAATTCAGCAGCATCAGGTTCATCTCGGTCTGGCCGTAGCCCTCCGAGATGGTCGTGCCGAAGGTGTCGCGGCCCCAGTCGAGCAGCTCCTCGCCCATCGCCTCGCCGCCGGTGCTGACGGCGCGCAGGTTGTAGTTCCAGCGCTCGCGCGGCTTGGCGACCTGCCGCATCATCTTGAGCGCGGTCGGCGGAATGAAGCCGACGCCCACCTTGTGCCGTTCCAGGAGCGCGAAGGCGCGCTCGGGATCGAACTTGGCGAAACGATGCGCCACCACCGGTGTGCCGTAGAACCAGGCCGGGAAGAGAGCGTCGTAGAGGCCGGCGATCCATGCCCATTCGGCCGGCGTCCACATCACCTCGTTGCCCTGCGGCCAGTGGCTCAGCCACTGCTCGACCGGCGGCACCGAGCCCAGCATCACGCGATGGGCGTGCAGCGCGCCCTTGGGCTGCCCGGTGGTGCCCGAGGTGTAGATCAGCAGCGCCGGATCCTCGGCCGCCGTGTCGACGGTGGTGAAGCTGTCCGAGGCGGCGGCCAGCAGGCGGTCCCAGTCGAGGAAGGCGCTGCCGTGGGCGCCGGCGCCGATCACGATCACCGTCTTGAGATGCGGCAGCCGATCGCGCACCGCCAGCACCTTGGGGAGCTGGCTCATGTCGGTGATCAGGGCGGAGGCCTCGGCGTTGGCCAGGCGGTACTCGAGCGCCTCCTCGCCGAACAGCGTGAACAGCGGCAGCACGACGGCGCCCATGCGATAGCCGGCGATGTGGCAGAGCGTGAGCTCGGCGCCCTGGCTCAGGAACACGGCGACCCGGTCGCCCTTGTCGATGCCGCGCGCGGCGAGCGCATTGGCAAGCCGCGAGCTCGTGGCCAGGAGCTGGCCGAACGTCCAGTTGCGCACCGATCCGTCGGCATTCTCCACGATCAGGGCCAGCGCGTGCGACGGATGGCGCTCGCACACGGCGCGGCCGATATTGAACCGCTCCGGCCGGGGCCAGCGGAATTGTCGCATCGCTTCTTCGTAGGAGACGCCGTGGGGGATCATTGCGGCGGCACTCTATGGCATGTGGACCATGCGCATCCAGCGGAGGTATTCTGCGGCATGTCCCCTGACGACCATTCCTACGCCCCTGTCGCGCGCGGCAAGTCCGCCGACTCGGGCGTCACCATCGTTCCCTCGGTCTGCCCGCACGACTGCACCAGCACCTGCGCGCTCGACGTCGAGCGGCTGAACAGCAAGAAAATCGGCCGGGTGCGCGGCTCGATGCGCAACGACTACACCGCCGGCGTGATCTGCGAGAAGGTCGCCCGCTACGCCGAGCGCATCCATCATCCCGACCGGCTGATGAAGCCGTTGCGCCGCGTCGGTCCCAAGGGCTCCCGGCAGTTCGCCGAGATCTCCTGGGCCGACGCCCTCGACATCGTGGCCGAGCAGTTCATCGCCAAGGCGCGCCAGCACGGCAGCGAGACGGTGTGGCCCTATTACTACGCCGGCACGATGGGGCTGGTGCAGCGAGACGGCATCAACCGGCTGCGCCATGCGATGAAATACTCGCGCTACTTCTCGACCATCTGCGTCACGCTCTCCGACACCGGCTGGATCGCCGGGGTGGGCGCCAAGCGCGGCGCCGACGTGCGCGAGGTCGACGAGCATTCCGAGCTGGTGGTGATCTGGGGCGGCAATCCGGTCAACACCCAGGTCAACGTCATGACCCACGCCATGCGCGCCAAAAAGCGCGGGGCGAAGCTGGTCGTGGTCGATCCCTACCGCACCGGCACGGCCGAGCAGGCCGATATGCATCTGGCGGTGCGTCCCGGCACCGACGGGGCGCTGGCGGTCGCCGTCATGCATGTGCTGTTCAAGGAAGGCTTTGCCGACTGGGACTACATGCGCCGCTACACCGATGCGCCGGACGAGCTGGCCGCGCACGTGGCGACGCGCACGCCGGAATGGGCCTCGAAGATCACCGGCCTTTCGGTCGACGAGATCGTTTCCTTCGCGCGGCTCTATGGCCGGACCAAGGCCTCGTTCATCCGCTGCCATCACGGCTTCAGCAGGAGCCGCAACGGCGCGCACAACATGCACGCCGTCACCTCCTTGCCGGCGGTGACCGGCGCGTGGAAGTACAAGGGTGGCGGCGCGCTGTACGGCCACACCGGCATGTACCCGATCAAGAAGACGCTGATCGAAGGTCTCGACATGGTCGATCCCTCGATCCGCGACCTCGATCAGTCGCGGCTCGGGCCGATCCTGACGGGCGACCGCGAGGCCTTGAAGAACGGCCCGCCGGTGACGGCGTTGCTGATCCAGAACACCAACCCGGCGATGGTCTGCCCCGAGCTCGAGCTGGTGCACAAGGGTTTTGCGCGCGACGACCTCTTCACCTGCGTCCATGAGCAGTTCCTGACCGAGACGGCTTCCTTCGCCGACATCGTGCTGCCGGCCACGATGTTCCTCGAGCACGACGACTTCTACACCGCGAGCGGCCACACCTTCTTCCAGGTGACCAAGGCGGTGATCGAGCCGCCCGGCGAATGCCGCGAGAACCACTACGTGATCGCCGAGCTGGCGAAACGGCTGGGCGCGAAGCATCGCGGCTTCGACATGACGCCGTGGGAGATCATGGACGAATCGCTCAAGGATTCGGGCATGTGGGATGCCGAGACCAACTGGCGGAAGGGCGGCCAGGACTTCCACCTGGGTTTCGAGACCTCGCACTTCCTCGACGGCTTCGCCTGGCCCGACAAGAAGTACCGCTTCAAGCCCGACTGGGCGGCCTACGGCCCGCGCGGCAAGGACATGCCGGCGCTGCCCGACCATTTCGACGTGATCGACAATGCCACGGCCGACAAGCCGTTCCGCATGGTCGCGGCGCCGGCGCGCACCTTCCTGAACTCGACCTTCACCGAGACGCCGAGCAGCCAGAAGCGCGAGGGGCGGCCGACGGTGATGATGAACCCCGACGACTGCGCGGCGCTTGGGCTTCGTCGAAGGCGACCGGCTGGAAATCGGCAACGAGCGCGGCAAGACCATCGTGCGCTGCCGGCCCAAGGCCGGCCAGCAGAAGGGCGTCGTGGTGGTCGAGGGCATCTGGCCCAACCGCAACTTCGAGACCGGCATGGGCATCAATGCGCTGACCTCGGCCGATCCCGGCTGGCCGCACGGCGGCGCGGTGTTCCACGACACCGCCGTCTGGATCCGCAAACCGGCGTGAGCTCGCAGCAGATTTCGCCTCCCCACGCAGTGGGGAGGTGGCGCGCAGCGCCGGAGGGGTCATGGGCCTCGTCGCGCCGCTCATGACCCCTCCGCCCGCTTCGCGGGCACCTCCCCAGCGAAGCTGGGGAGGAGAAGAACATGACCGGCACCTTCCAACCCGCGCCCAATCCCAGCATCGCCGAGGCGCAAGCCGTGCGAGATTCGGGGCGCGCCCATCTGCTGGTCATCGGCAACGAAAAGGGCGGCTCGGGCAAGTCGACGACGGCCATGCACATCGCCGTCGCGTTGCTGGGCGAGGGCGCGCGCGTCGCCACGCTCGACCTCGATGCGCGCCAGGGCACGCTCGGCCGCTACGTCGAGAACCGCGTGGCTTATGCGCGGCGCAAGGGCGTCGACCTGCCGATGCCCGTGCATGCGGCTGTGCCGCTGTCGACCCTGCCGGACCGCGCTGCCGCCGAAGCCGACGAAAGGGCGCGCTTCGAAACGGCCTTGGAGGCGGTGATCGGCGCGGTCGATTTCGTGATCGTCGACACGCCGGGCAGCGACACGCACCTGTCGCGGCTCGCCCATACCTGGGCCGATACTCTGCTGACGCCGCTCAACGACAGCTTCATCGATCTCGACCTTCTGGCCAGGGTCGATCCCGACACGCTCAAGATCGTGCGCCCGTCGATCTATGCCGAGGCGGTGTGGAAGCAGCGCCAGATCCGCGCCGTCCAGGGCGGCCGGCCGGTCGACTGGGTGGTGATGCGCAATCGCCTGTCTTCGTTGGCGGCGCGCAACAAGCGCGACATGGGCACGGTGATCGAGGCGCTGGCCCGGCGCATCGGCTTTCGCACTCGCCGCGGGCTTGAGCGAACGCGTGATCTACAAGGAGCTGTTCCTGAACGGACTCACCCTGCTCGATCTCAAGCGCGGCAACGGCGGGCCGTCGCTGACGCTGAGCCATGTCGCGGCGCGCCAGGAAGTGCGCGACCTCGTGGCCGCCCTCAATCTGCCGTTTGCCCCGTAAGCAGATAGCGTGACGGCAATTGTGTTGCCGCCGCTTCCAGTTCAGCCCGGAGGCGAAATCGCCCGCATGACGTCCTTGAAAATGCCGGACTGCACTCGAAACGCCTGCGGGCTGTAGTCCTGGTAGTATCCCGCGGTCACCACGACAACGAGATCGAGTTCCGGGACGATGCGAATCGACTGCCCGCCTCGACCAAGCGCGGCGGCCCAGTGGACCTCACGCTCCTTGAACAGGGAGCGGCCGAGCCACCAGAGGTAGCCATAGAAAAAGCCGCCGCTTCCGGTCGTGGCCTCCAGCCTCGGTGTCATCGAGGCGTCGATCCATGCCTTCGAAACGATCTGGCGATCGTTCCAGCGACCGCCCGCGAGGACGAGTTGGCCGATCTTCGCCATGTCGCGCGGCCGCAGGCGCAATCCTCCTCCGGCATCGCTATCGCCCTTGACCCGGGTCCACTCCATCTTGGTGATGCCCAAAGGTTCGAACAAATTTGTCCGGGCAAATTCGTCGAGGGGGCGCCCGGTGGCCTTGCGGACGATGGCCGACAGGAGCGTCAGCGCGCCGGTGTTGTAGAAGAACTCCTGTCCTGGCGGGGCCGTCGCCGGAAGACTGAGGACGTAACGACACGGATCTGGCGCCGTATGCATGCGCTCCTCGTCGTTGTTGCCCTCGTTGTCCGGGACCGCCTCCACCCACTTCAGGCCCAGCGACATGGTGAGCACATGCGATAGCTGGATGCGTTGCTTCTCGGGGGTGCGCAGGTCCGACAGCTCGGGGAAGAAGCTGAAGATCGGTTCGTCGACGCTGCGTATCAGCCCGCGATCGATTGCGATCCCGAGTGCGAGCGATGCGACGCTCTTCGAAACCGACTTTATGTTGTGCAGTGTATCGCCGTCGAAGATGACGCTTTCCACCCGGCGGCCGTTGATCTCGTCGAAACCCTTGAAATACCGCTCGAACACCAGGTTGCCACCGCGTGCGACCAGGACGGCATGCACATTGGCGCTCGAAGCCGCGAGCCGATCAGCCATCCTGCACAGCGCACCGCGGTCGATGAGCCTATCCTCATTGACGGAGGCGACGGGCCAGCCGTCGTCTCGCGCGACCGGAACGCCGCAGCCGTCGAGCGGGTCCGCGTACACCGGCAACGCGGTGAGAGGTGGCAGTGCCGCTCCACCGAGAAGTGAAACAAACTGGCGCCAATTCATTCGATCCTTCAGCCGCTCTTGGGCGAATAGGTTGCTGCGGCACCCTCTCGACAGGGGTTGTATCGCACGCTACCTTGTTTAGCAAGGTACCATGCTATGCCTTATAGGAGATCGCAAACCCTTAGTGAGGTCGGTGCAGTTGCAACTCTGCCCTAGTCCGCCAATGCGAGTTTGGAACGCGCCATCGGCCGTGCTCGCGACAGCACCAGCCACGCCAGACCGCGCAAGCTGCAGGATGAACAGGATCCCGAACGCCCAGGTGTAGCCGTCCGACGCATAGCCGGTGGCGGTCTTGGGCCACAGGTCGACGACCTTTCCGATCGCCCACTGTCCCGCGAAGATCACGCTGAAGACCACGAGGTTGCTGCTGGTGCTGACCCGGCCGGCATAGTGGGCGGGAAACGACTGGACCATCAGCGGCATGTACTGGATGGGGCAGGCGCCCAAAAAGCCGAACAGCGGCCACGCCACTTCGGGGTGGAACGACGGCAGGAACGCCAGCCAGCCGCAGACCAGCGCGAACAGCAGGCTGGTGATGCCGGCCGTAGCCGAATTCGCTGATGCCGATGCGGCGAAAGGCGCCCGAGATCACGCCGCTCAGCGCGAAGCCCAGGGTCATGACCGCCGTGGTGACGAGCTGGATGTCGGCCCGCGTCGCGGCGGGAATGCCGCCGACGTCGCGCAGCCACGGGCCGATCCACAGCGTGATGCAGCCGATGAAGGCGAGCTGCTGGACCGACAGCAGCGGCTGGATGCGCCAGTAGAAGCCGTCGGTCAGCACGATGCCGGTGATGCGGAACTGCTCGCCCAGCGTGTCCTTGCGGCGGGTCGCGGCGCGCTCGGGAACGGCGACGAACAGGATCGCCGCCGGTGGCGAGGCAGAGGCCGGCCAGCCAGAAGAACAGGCCCTGCCAGCTCATGACCGACAGCGACCACTGCACGGGCAAGCGTCGCGGCCATCGAGCCCAGCCCGCCCGCCATCATGTGCAGGCCGGTGATCACGCCCCAGCGCTGCGGCGGGTACCAGAGCGTGATGGCCTTGATGGCGGCCATCAATCCGCCGGCGAAGCCCAGCCCGATCAGCGCGCGCGCCAGGACCAGCTCGCCGAGCGAGAGGCTCAGGCCGAACAAGGCCGAGCCCGCCGCCGCCACGGCCAGGAGGACCGCCTGCACGCGGCGCGGCCCGTAGCGGTCGAGCGCCACGCCCAGCACCGGCTGGCAGCCGGCGAAGAACAGGAAGAAGGCCGAGGTCAGGAGGCCGAGATCGCCCGCGGTGATGCCGACATCCCGTTCGAGATAGGGAAAGATCACCGCGTTCACGCCGCGGAAGATGTAGGACAGGAAATAGGCGAACGCGAACGGCAGGAAGACCCGCAGGAACAGCGTGGCGAAGCTCGGTGCGTTTCCAGTCATGCTTACATTGGCGTTGGGCGCGGCTTGCACCATATTCAACACACCGAAGGGGGTCAAAGCGATGGCCGATGAGCGCAAGCTGCCGTCTACCGCAGGTGCGAACGAGGTCGATGCCTTCGTGCGCGCGGTCGAGCGTCTGCCGGCCAACCGTACGCCCGGCAGCCGCGGCCGCCTGCTGTTCGCCATGGACGCCACGGCGAGCCGCGAGCGGACCTGGGATCATGCCTGCACCATCCAGGGCGAGATGTTCGTCGCCGCCGAGGCGCTGGGCGGGCTCGACGTGCGCCTCGCCTTCTATCGCGGCTTCGACGAATTCAAGGTCAGCCGCTGGACCTCGGACGGCCGCGAGCTGGCGCGCCTGATGAGCGCGGTGCGCTGCCTGGCCGGCCGCACCCAGATCGGCCGGCTGCTGCGCTATGCCGGCGAGCAGCGGCGCGAGAGCCGCCTCGATGCCGTGATCTTCGTCGGCGACTGCTGCGAGGAGGATGTCGATGCCGTGGGTCACGAGGCGGGCCAGCTGGGCCTGCTCGGCTTGCCGGTGTTCGTGTTCCAGGAGGGCGAGGACCGTGTCGCCTCGCGGCTGTTTCCGCAGATCGCCAAGCTGACGCGCGGCGCCTACTGCAAGTTCGACCGCTCGAGCCCGGACCAGCTCAAGCGGCTCCTCGGTGCGGTCGCGGCCTATGCGGCAGGCGGGCGCTCGGCGTTGCTGAAATACGGCAAGGAGCAGGGCGGCACCGCGGCGCTGCTGACCAACCAGATGAAGTGATCATATCTGGGTCGGCCGGCACCCACTTATTCGCCCGAGAGGCGAGGCTATCGCGCCGAAAACTCCGTCATCCCGAGCGAAGGCCCGCACGGCCTGCGCGCCGAGCGAAGTCGACGGGGCTCGGCTCCGGTCGGGATGACGGAGTTCTTCGGCATGACAGGAACTATGCTTAAGTAATATTCAATTATATACTTGACTATCACTTAAGTATACACCATCTTCCTCCTGCACACAGGAGGATCGACATGGACGGACCCGGACGGCCTTCGCTCTACAAGCCGGAATTCGCCGAGCAGGCCTTCGAGCTTTGCCTGGCCGGCGCCACCAACCGCGACCTCGCCGACGCCTTCGAGGTCGGCCACAGCACGATCGACAACTGGCTGCAGAAACAGCCCGAGTTCGCCCAGGCGGTGAAGCGCGGCCGCGTGGTCGCCGACGGCGCGGTGGCGCGCGCCCTCCATTCACGGGCGATCGGCTACAGCTACGAGACCACCCGGGTCGTGTTCAATCAGGGCGAGCCGGTGGTCCTGCGGCAGACGGTGCACAAGCCGCCCGACGTCAGGGCCGCCATCTTCTGGCTGCGCAACCGCCAACCCCGGCAGTGGGGCGATTCCCGGCAAGGTGCGCGACGAGGAAGTCTCAGGCGCCGAGCAGCCGCGCGGTCCAGCCGCCGGGCAGGAGCTGGCCGAACCAGACCGCCGCCTTGGTGCCGACGGGGAAGGCGATGCGCGCATGGTTGCGCGCCAGGCCGCGGCGGATGATGGCGGAGGCGCGCTGGGCGGTCATCAGGAAGGGCATGGGGAAGGGCGCGTTGGCGGTCATGCGGCTCACCACGAAGCCCGGACAGACGACGCTGACGCCGACGCCGTGCTTCTTCAGCACATACCGGACGCTCTCGCCCCAGACCCGGACGGCGGCCTTGCTGGCATTGTACGACGCCGAGTAGGGCAGGCCGATGAAGCCCGCCAGCGAGGCGACGACGGCGATCTGGCCGCGCTTGCGGGCGATCAGCCGGGCGATCAGCGGCTCGACGGTATTGAGCATGCCGCCGAGGTTGACGTCGAGCGTGCGGCGGATCACCGAGAAATCGTCGAGCGAGGAATTGTCCTTGTCGATCGAGATGCCGGCGTTGGCGATCACGAGATCGACCGGATGGGCGTCGTCGAAGGCGGTGAGCCACGCGGCCAACCGGTCGCGGTCGACGACATCCACCGTGTCGGCGACGACGGTGGCGCCCCGGGCGCGACACGCGGCGGCGACGGTCTCGAGGCGGCCCGCATCGCGGCCGGTCAACGCGAGCGCCGCGCCGGGCCGGGCATAGTCGAGCGCCAGCGCTTCGCCGATGCCGCTTGAGGCGCCGGTGATGACGATGCTTGAGAAGTCCTTCATGGGATAACCTTCCGGCGAGCGCGTTGTATGCACTCGGGGTGGATACTAGAGTGCGCCGCCGCGCCGCGGCCAGTGGAGTGCAGTGGAGTTGGTTTATTGATCGCAAGCATGACGGGATACGCGCGGGCGCAGGGATCGGATGAGCGGCGCCGCTGGGTCTGGGAGGCGCGCAGCGTCAACGGCCGCAACCTCGAGATCCGTTGCCGGGTGCCGCAGGGCTTCGATCGTCTGGAGAATCCGGCGCGCAACGCCGTGGGCGGCCACCTGAAGCGCGGCAATGTCTCGCTCACCCTCACCATCACCAGCGAGCAGCAGGGCAAGCCGCTGCGCATCAACCGCGCGCTGCTGGCTGAGCTCGCCGTCCTGGTCGAGGAGGTTCGCAAGAGCACCGGTGCGGCGGCGCCGACGGCCGACGGGTTGCTGCGCGTGCGCGGCGTCGTCGAGGAGGAAAACGAGGGCGCCGACACCGAAGAGGCGATTGTCGCACTCGACCGGGCGCTTTCGGGCACGCTGGGCGAGGTCCTGAGGGCCCTGGCCGCCGCGCGCGGGGCCGAGGGCCAGGCGCTCGCCCGGGTGATCGACGGCCACATCGTCGAGATCGAAAGCCTGTGCAAGCGGGCCGCCGAGCGCGCCGCGGCGCAGATCGGCACGTTGCGCGCCCGCTTCGACAGCCAGCTCTCCGAGTTGCTGGAGCGGGCGCCGCCGCTTTCGGAGGAGCGCTTCGCCCAGGAGGTGGCGCTCCTGGTCGGCAAGGCCGACGTGCGCGAGGAACTCGACCGGCTGGCGGCCCACATCGCCCAGGCGCGGACCCTGCTGGCCGAGGCGCGGCCCGACAATCCGGTGGGCCGCAAGTTCGATTTCCTCTGCCAGGAGTTCAACCGCGAGGCCAATACGCTGTGCTCGAAGTCGGCCGACATCGAGCTCACGCGCATCGGCATCGATCTGAAGGGCGCCGTCGAGCGCATGCGGGAGCAGGTTCAGAATGTCGAATGACAACGGCGCCTCGGCGATCCAGCGGCGCGGCCTGATGCTGGTGCTGTCGTCGCCTTCGGGTGCCGGCAAGACCACCCTGTCGCGCCAGTTGCTGGACAACGACAAGCAGATCCAGCTCAGCGTGTCGTGCACGACGCGGCAGAAGCGGCCCGGTGAGCGCGACGGCGTGGACTATCGCTTCGTCGACACGGCGACTTTCCGCGGCATGATCGAGCGCAAGCAGTTCCTCGAGTACGCCGAGGTGTTCGGAAACTACTACGGCACACCGCGCGGACCGGTCGACGAGGCCCTGAATGCCGGCCGGGACATGCTGTTCGACATCGACTGGCAGGGCACCCAGCAGCTCAGGGACAAGGGCCGGGCAGACCTCGTCACGGTATTCATCCTGCCGCCCTCGACACGCGATCTGGAAAAGCGCCTTCTCACGCGCGCCCAGGACCCCAAGGAGATCGTCGCCCAGCGCATGGCCAAGGCCGCCGACGAGATGAGCCATTGGGCGGAATACGATTATGTCGTGGTGAACAGCGACATCGGCACGAGCCTCACGAACCTGAAGGCGATCCTGACGGCCGAGCGGTTGAAGCGCGAGCGCCAGGTCGGCATGTCGGGCTTCGTCAAGGCGCTGCGCGAGGGGCGGTAATCGGCTGGCCGATCCCGGTCTGGCCCTGCGAGCGCAGCACGAGCTGCGAGGCCGCGTAGGGCCGGCCGGTAAACTCGGCGATCAGCCGGCTGCTCGCCGTCTCGATCGTGTCCTCGAGCCGGCGCATGAAGGTCTGCTTGTCGAGGCCGGTCTCGATCGGCGGCAGGAACTCGATGGCGGCGCGGCCGGCCTTCTTGCGCCAGTCGCGGCGGTTCCACAGCAGGCCGAGCGAGGTCGCGACCGGCGTCACCGGCAGGCCGAGGTCGCGATAGAGATAGTAGATGCCGGAGCGGTAGCGCTCGCGCTCGCCCGGTTCCATCAGGTTGCCCTCGGGATAGATGGCGATGTGGCGGCGGCTGTCATAGGCGCGCTTGGCGAACTGGGCGAGGTGCTCACGCTCCTTGCCGCCGCCGCACGTGTCGACGCGGATCATCTGCAGGCGATAGAGGATGGCGCCGATCAGCGGATAGCGGAACAGCTCCTGCATGGCGACGAAGGTGATGCCGGGAATGTTGGCCGCCAGAAAGATGCCGTCGCTCTCGCTCTGGTGCTTGTTGGCGAGCAGGGCAGGCCCTTTGGCCGGAAGATTGTCGCGGCCGCGGATCTCGACCTTCATGCCGCCGATCCAGCGCGCGGCCCACACGACGGCGCGCGCCCACTGATGGAGCAGGCCGCGCAGCACCACCGGTGTCGGGATCGGCACCAGGACGATGCCGACCAGCGCCGTCAGCAGGGTGAAGACGTAGAAGAAGAGGTTGAAGGCCAGCGAGCGGATCATGGGCAGGATAATAGTGAGTGCTCACTCATATTGTCAAGAGGTGGTCTGGCCGGTTTCCAGGGCGGCGCTGAGGCGGACGAAATCCGCCACCGTCAGTTCCTCCGCCCGCGCGGTAGGCGGCAGGCCAAGCTTCGTCAGAACCGCCGTGGGATCGGAGAAGAGGCCGCCAAGCGCCCCGCGCAGCATCTTGCGGCGCTGGCCAAAGGCTGCGGCCGTGACCCTTTCCAGGGGCGCCAGATCGGCCAGCCGGTGGCCGGCGGGCCGCGGCTGCAGCCGCACGACGGTGGAGGTGACCTTGGGCGGGGGAACGAACGCGGCGGGGGCGATGTCGAACAGGCGCTGCACGGTGCAGACATGCTGGGCCAGCACCGAGAGCCGGCCGTAGTCCTTGCTGCGGGGCAGGGCGACCAGCCGGTCGGCCACCTCCTTCTGGAACATCAGCACCATGTCGGCGACGTCGTCCGCCTGGTGCAGCCAACGCACCAGCAAAGCCGTCGAGACGTTGTAGGGCAGGTTGGCGACGATCCGTCGGGGCGCGGGCCCCAACTCGGCCAGGCGGGCCCGCAGGGCGTCGGCCTGAACGACCTGCAGGTGGCCGTCGGCCGCCTGGACCAGCTCCTGGAGGGCAGCGACGGCCCTGGCGTCGACTTCGATGGCGACCACGTGGCTGGCCCCCTCGAGCAGCAAAGCGCGCGTCAGGCCGCCCGGACCGGGGCCGACCTCGATCACGGTTCCGTCGCCCAGCGGCGCCGCGGCCCGCGCGATGCGCCGGGTCAGGTTGAGGTCGAGCAGGAAATGCTGGCCGAGGCGCTTGCGCGCATCCAGACCGTGGGCGGCGATGGTCTCGCGCAGCGGCGGCAGCCGGGCGAGCGCGTCCATCTCAGCTATGGCGCCGGCGCGCCATGTCGTCGGCCATGCGCAGCGCGGCGATGAGGCTCGCCGGATCGGCGCGGCCGGTGCCGGCGATGTCGAGCGCCGTGCCGTGGTCCGGCGAGGTCCGCACGAAGGGCAGGCCCAGGGTCACGTTGACCCCGCCGGCAAAGTCCACGGTCTTGATCGGGATCAGGGCCTGGTCGTGATACATGCAGAGGACCGCGTCGTAGGTCGCCCGGGCGGCGGCATGGAACAGCGTGTCGGCCGGCGCGGGACCGCGCGCGTCGATGCCGTCGCGCCTGAGCGCTTCGACGGCTGGCGCGATCACCCGGCCCTCCTCGTCGCCCATCGCGCCCTGCTCGCCGGCGTGCGGGTTGAGGCCGGCCACCGCGAGCCGCGGCCGGTCGATGCCGAACAGCGCCTTGAGCCCGGCTGCGGCGATTCGGCCCGCGCGCACGATCTTGACGGTGTCAAGCGTGCGCACCGCCTCGGCCAGGGAGAGGTGGATGGTCACCGGCACGACGCGCAATTCGGGACAGGCGAGCATCATGGCGACGTCGATCCCGCCCGCCAGCTCGGCGAGATACTCCGTATGGCCGGGATGCCGGAAGCCCGCGTCCTGGAGGGTCTTCTTCTGGATGGGATTGGTCACCAGGCCGGCGATCTCGCCAGCCAGCGCCAATTGGGCGCCGCGCTCGATGGCCTCCAGGGTGGCCGGCGCGTTGGCCGGGTCGGGATGGCCGGCCCGCGCCAGGACGGGCTGCTTCAGCGGCAGCACGGGCAGCGCCGTTTCGAAGACGGGGCCGGCATCGGCCGGCCGCGCGATCTGGCGGACCGGAACGTCGAGACCGAGCTTGCCGGCCAGGGCGGTCAGGCGGGCGGCGTCGTCCAGGATGAAGAAGGGCCGCGCGCCGCGCTGGCGCATCGACCAGGCTTTGAGGCTGAGTTCGCCGCCGATCCCGGCCGGCTCGCCCATCGTCACGGCGAGCGGCGCGGCGGCCGTCATGGCTGCTTGACGTCGATGGTCGCCTGGCGCCGCAGGTCGCGCATATAGCGACGCCCGGCCGCCTCGAGTTTCTGCAGCAGGAGCTGCTGGGAAATCTGGTCGCGGGGCGGCAGGCCATCGCCGCCGACCTTGCCGCACAGAGACACCACCTGGAGTCCCTCGGCGACCCGGAAGGGGCCCGCCGTGCCGCCGATATTCAGCTTGGGAATCTCCTCGAACATCTGACGGTTGGCCGACAGATCGCCCACCCGGATGCCCTGCAGGTCGCCCGAGGTGGCGCCCTTGAGCTCGTGCGCCCGGGCATGGAGGTCGGCGCAGGTCCGCACGCCGGTCATCGCCTTCTGGGCATCGGTCGTCGCCCGCGCGACCTCGTCCGGCGAGGCATTGATCGGCAGGGGCAGGGTCATCTGGGTCAGGTTGAGACGCATGTCGTCGGGCCGGGTCGCCGCGAACTGCCGACGGTCGATGACGTACAGGATATGCCAGCCGGCGGTGCTGCGGATGGGCTCCGAGTACTGCTTGACCGGCAATCTCTCCACAGCGGCATCGAGGGTGGCATCGAGCGACCCGGGCAAAATCCAGCCGAGCTCGCCGCCGGCCTGGGCGGTCGCCCCCTGGGAGAATTGCTGGGCGACGGCGGCAAACGGCGCTCCGCGCTTGAGCTGCTCGACGATACGGTCGGCACTGCGCTTGGCCTCGTCGGCGAGATCGGCCCGGTCGATCGGCACGAAAATCTCGGCCACCCGCGACTTGGTCTTGCCGACGTTCGTGCGCATCCGGTTCAGCGCATCATCGATCTCGGCTTCCGAAACGTCGACCTGGGGCCTCACTTTGCGGCGGATGATCTTGTTCCAGGCGATCTGCGCCTCGATCTGCTGGACGGCGATTTCCAGGGGGACGCCGACGCTCTGCAGGTATTGCCGGAACTGGCCGTGCGACATGCCGGCGGAGCGCTCGATGTCGGCGAACCGCTGCTGCAGCTCGCCGTCGGTGGCCTTGAGCCCGAGCCGCTTGGCGTCCTGGATCTGCAGCCTCTCGTCGACCATCTGGCGCAGCATCTGGGCGGCCATCCGCTGGCGCAAATCCGGAGTGTCCTGCAGGCCGGTCGTGCGGATGGCGAACAATACCCGTTGGGAGAGGTCGAAGTCGGTGATGGCATCGTCGTTCACCCGCGCCACCACGCGCAGCCCTTCTGCCGATGCGAGGGCGGGAGAAAGCATGATGACGATGGCGATGAGTGTGCGAAGGAACGGCACGGACATTGAACCGGCAGGTTGACAGAGGGGAGGGCATTATATTCCGCGACAGTTCTGCTGCAACGGACCACGCGGAATTAGAACCGGACTATGGCAAGATGCGGGCGCGCTTGACGCTCGGCACCCGGTGGTTTAGCCGAACACGGCACACGTGCAGGCACAAGAGGGGGGAACGATCCACAGAATGACGACCGCGCGCCGCACGATCAGCGCCTCCAGCGCATGGGACCGGATTTGCTCCGGGGTGGGCTATCACCTCGACAATCTCGGTCGCTGGCTGATTGTGAATGCTCCGGCGATCGGCTCGTCGTATGCGGCATTCCTGGCGCCGGGCATCCCGCGGCTGAAGCCGCGGCCCGGCTGGATGTTCGCCCAGGAGTATTACGAGCAGCGCCGATGGCTGGCCTGCCGGCGCGGTGCCCTGTGGGAGGCGGCGCGAGAGAAGGACCTCGCGGTGCCGATCACCGTCCGGTGGCACGGCAGCACGACCGTCGACCTCACCCTGGGCAACGACAACAGCCTTTGTCTCTACGTGTGCGGCTCGTTCGAGCCCAACGAATTCGCCTTCCTGGATCGGGTATTGAGGCCCGGCATGGTGTTCGTCGATGTCGGCGCCAATGACGGCTATTACACGCTTTTCGCCGCGCGCCGCGTCGGACCGTCGGGCCGGGTGGTGGCGGCCGAACCGAGCTCGCGCGAGCGCGCCCATCTGCAGCGCAATCTGGGACGCAACGGTCTCGACAATGTGTCGGTCGTGCCGGCCGCCATCGGGGCGGCCGTCGGGCTTGCCGACCTCCATCTGGCGCACGGTGTCCATGCCGGCCACAACACGCTCGGCAGTTTCGCCCACGACGACGTGGTGCGCGCCAGCCTCGAGCGCGTGCCGATCGAGCCGCTCGACGCGGTGATCGCCCGGCTCGCCCTGGCGAGGGTCGACTTCGTGAAGATCGACGTCGAGGGGGCGGAAGCCAGTGTCATTGCCGGCGCGGCGACGGTCCTGAGCGCCATGCGGCCGCTCATGCTGATCGAGGTCAATGACAAGGCATTGCGCGCCCAGGGCAACTGCGCCGACTCCCTGATGGCGACCCTGCGCGACGACCTGCGCTACGAGATCTTCGTGTTTTCTCCCGTGACCGGCCTGCTCGAGCGGCCAATCGACGGTCATCCGCTCTCTGCCAACGTGGTGGCCATACCGGGCGAGCGCGTCGCCGACACGGTCACGGCGGCATAAGCCACCAGCGAAAGGCTTGTGCGCGAATGGCAGCACGATTGAAGCCGGCCGCCGCCGCTCTTCTCGCCTGGGCAACCGACTCGGCACTTCCCCTGTGGGCGACGTCAGGCTTCGATGTCGAGCATGGGCGGTTCGAGGAGCGCTTGACGCTCCGTGCCGACCAGACTGCCCGACGTGCCCATCCGCCTGCTGTCCCAGGCGCGCCAGATCTACGTCTATGCCCTGGCGGCGAGGAGAGGCTGGCACCCCGGTGCGGCCGCGCTGGTCGAGCAGGCTTACGCCTCCATGGTGCGCGACTATCGTCGACGGGACGGCGAAGGCTGGATCTTCTCGATCAGGCGCGACGGCGCCGTCGCCGACCCACGCCGCGACTTCTACGCCCATACCTTCGTGCTTTTGGCGATCGCGTCCTATGTCCAGGCAACCGGCAAACGGCAGGCGCTCGCCCTGGCCGACGAAACGCTGGCGTTCATCGACCGCCATCTCCGGGCGCCCACGGACCGCGGCTTCCTGGAAGGCTTGCCGCCTGCCGATGGCCTTCGCCGGCAGAACCCGCATATGCATATGTTCGAGGGGCTTCTATCGCTTTGGGAATGTTCGAACGACGCACGCTACCTGACGCAGGCGGGCGAGCTGTTCGACCTGTTTGCGTCGCGCTTTTTCCGCCCCGATCCGGGCATTCTGGGCGAGTACTTCACAGCGGCTCTCCAGCCTGCCGAAGGCCTCGCCGGCAGGCTCGTCGAGCCCGGACACCATTACGAATGGGTCTGGCTGCTGCGGCGCTTCGAGCAGATCAGCGGACGGTCGGTGCAGCCCTATGTCGATGCCCTGTACGGTTTTGCCGATCGCTACGGATTTGATCGCACGGGGTTGATCGTCGACGAGCTTCTCGTCGACGGCTCGCACCACGCGCCGTCCCGTCGGATCTGGCCGATCGCCGAGGCGATCAAGGCCAACCTGGTCGAAGCGCGCCTGGGGCGGCCGCAATCGGAGGACAAGGCCGCCTCATTGGCCGTCTTGCTGCGCGATCGCTTCCTGGTCTCCGAGGCCGCCGGCGGCTGGCATGACAGGCTCGACCACAATGGCGTGTGCCTCAGCGAATTCATGCCCGCCAGCACGCTGTACCACGTCGTCAGCGCGATCGACGAACTCGACCAGTTCGCGAGCCGTCCGCCAAGCTAGGCGCTACGCCCTCGCTCGAGCTTGGCATTGCCCTGGTCGCGCTGCGACAGGATGGGATCGTGGATCGGCCACCAGATGTTCAGGGTCGGATCGTTCCACAAGAGCGTGAATTGACCGGCACGATCGTACTCGGTGCTCTGCTTGTAGTGAAAAATCGCGCGTTCGCTCATGACGAGATGGCCGTTGCCGAAATTCGGCGGCACGAGCACCTGCAGGTGGTTGGTATCGGACAACGTGAACGAGGCCCATTCGCGATATTGCGACGAGTTCGGGTCGTTGTTCACCACCACCATGTAGAAGCTGCCCTGCAGGCAGGAGATCAGCTTCCAGGTCTTGGTGTCGCCATGGATGCCGCGCAGCACATGACGGTGCGATATGGAAATGTCGTCCTGGACGAAATCGATCGGGATGCCGGCGGTGAAGTAGGCATTGCGATTGTAGGTTTCGATATAGTGGCCGCGGAAGTCCTCGAACACGGTCGGCGGCTTGATCAGCAGCACCGATTCGAGCTTGGTCGAAAATACCTCCATCGCCGCTACTCCTTTGCCGCACGCTTGCGCGCGCCGCCGAATATGTCCGATGGGGCTGCCGCTTCCCCCATGCCGAGCAATTCTTCCTTGCGGTAGACGATCGTCGAGCCCGTGAAGTCGGCCGAAACGGGAACCGTGATGAGATGCGACAGCGCCTCGCGAACCGCCGGCTGGCGATCCGGGGGAACCACGAACACCATGAAGCCCGTGCCGCCGGCGCCGAGCAGCTTGCCGCCGAGCGCGCCGGCGCGCCGGGCGTCGTCATAGATGCGGTCGATCGTCGTCGTGCTTGTGCCGTCGGTCAGGCGCCGCTTCAGCTTCCAGCTTTCGTGCAGGAGCTCGCCGAAATCGGCGACGCGTCCGGCATGAAGCATCTCGACGGCCACCTCGACCATCTCGCGCATGCGGCGCATATGCGCTGCGTTGGCGTCGAGGTTGCTGATCAGCTTCTTGGCGAAGTCCGACGAAATCCGGCTGCTGCCCGTATAGAACAGCATCAGCCATTTCTCGAAATCGCCGCGCCGGGCGTCGCTGAGGCCAAGCGGCGTGACCGAGAACGAGTCGTCGGTCTCGAACTTGATGACGTTCAGGCCGCCGTAGGCGCTGGCGATCTGGTCCTGGCAGCCGACGCTTTCCTTGAGCTTGTTCTGCTCGAGGTCCGTGGCGCTCCGGGCGAGGGCATGGGCGTCGAGGTTCTCGCCGCGCATCGCGTTCAGGACGTTCATCAGGCCGACGGCGAAAGCCGAGCTCGAGCCGATTCCCGAGCGCGCCGGCAGATCGCCCTGGTGAAAAAGCTCGATGCCCTGCGAATCGTCGAAGCCGAGCGTCTGCAGCCCGGCGCGCACGGCAGGGTGCAGGATCTCGGCGACCGCTCCGACCGCCTCGATATGGGACCAGATGATGCGATGACGGATGCCGAAGAATGGCGGCAGGAAGCCGGTCCCGATGTAGCAATACTTGTTGATGGCCATCGACAGCACGGCGCCGCCGTGCCGCCGATACCAGGCCGGATAGTCAGTGCCGCCGCCAAAGAACGAGACGCGGTACGGCGTTCGGGAAATCGCCATGAGCATCTGAGTGTCATCAACCTTTCTGGGTATTGCCGTGTCCGGATCTGTCGCCGGTCAACGGGTGAGGAAGCGGTCCCCCTCCGTTGCCACGCGAGCCCGCCAATAGTCCAGCAGGTCGCGCAGGGTCTTGTCGTAGGGGATCTCGGGTTTCCAGCCGGTGTGGCCCTGGAATTTCGCGATATTCGGCACCTGCAGATCGGCATCGATCGGCCGCAGGCGGTCCGGGTCGACTTCGATCCGGATGTCGGCCTTGCACGGCGAGAACGAGATCAGCGTATCGAGGATGTCCTTCACCGTGCAGGAATGATTGCCGCCGATATTGTAGTAGGCGCCCGGCGTCGGATTGACCGTGACCAGCATGTAGTAGGCGCGCACGGCGTCGCGCACGTCGGCGACCGTGCGCAGCGATTGCAGGTTGCCGACCTTGACCACGGGCGGAATGTGATTGTGCTCGATCATCGCGATCTGCTTGGCGAAGGTCGATTCGGCGAAGACGTCGCCGCGCCGCGGCCCGGTGTGGGTGAACATGCGGGTCGTCATCACCGTCATGCCGTAGGCTTCGGCATAGAAACGTCCGACGAGGTCGGTGCCGACCTTGGAGATGGCATAGGGCGATGCCGGGTGGAACGTGCACTCCTCGTCGATCGGCAGTTTTTCCCGGGGCACCCGACCGAACACCTCGGACGAGGCGCAGACATGGATGATCGCCTTGGGCGCGTGCTGCTTCAGCGCGTCGAGGACGCGCACCGTGCCCTGGACGTTGGTGTCCATGGTGTCGAGCGGCGCGTCGAAGCTGGTGCGCGGAAAGCTCTGGGCGGCGAGATGGAAAACATAATCCGGCTTGGCATTGGCCACGACGTTCTGGATCGACATCGTGTCGCGCAGATCGCCGTACAGCAACGAGACACGGTCGCCGGCGTTGATGCGCCACGCGATGCTGGCAAGATTGTCGAGCGGGCTGCGCCAGCGGCACATGCCGACAATGTCCCAGTCCGTCTGCTCGAGCAGAAATTCGGCAAGGTGGGAACCGACCATCCCCGTGATGCCTGTTATGAGGGCGCGTCGAACAGCCATCGTTCGTCTATCCTACCACCAATGTCGCGGTTTACTTAGTTGAGGCGACGGCAAAAGGCCACCTTAACCCGTCGGTTGCAATATTGGTCTCGGGACCTTGCCGTTGCCTTGGGAGTCGGAGGTCTCTATGGTCCGACCCACCTCAGAAACAACGACAGTAACGATGATTCTTGCCCGCGAGCCCTTGCCCAAAACGACGGCGGTACAGTTGTTCAAGAGCCTCTTTCTGGCTCGGCGTTCCGAAGAGTACATCGTCAAGCACTATCCCGAAAACCAGATGCGGACCCCGATGCACATGTCGATGGGCCAGGAGTTCGTGCCTGTCGGCGTTTGTGCGGCGCTGGAAGGCAAGGCGGACGTTTTCTGCTCGTACCGCAGCCATGCCGCGTTCCTGGCTCAAACGCACGATACCGACCGATTCTTCTCGGAGCTTTACGGCCGCACCTCCGGCACCGGCGAAGGCAAGGGCGGCTCCATGCATCTGGCCGCCCCCGATCAGGGACACATGCTGTCGAGCGGCGTGGTCGCCACCCAGATTCCCGTCGCCGTCGGCGCGGCATTCGCCAATCTGCGGCTGGGCACGGGACGCACGTCCGTGGCGTTCTTCGGCGACGGCGCGGCGGATGCCGGCGTCTTTTGGGAGAGCCTCAATTCGGCCGCCCTGTTCCGTCTGCCGGTGATGTTCGTCTGCGAGGACAACGGCTATGCGGTCGACACGCCGCGCGAGGCACGCCAAGTGTCGCGCTCGCTCGCCGAAGCCGTCAAGCCGTTCGGTGCCGACACGTACGAAGACGAAAGCGGCGACGTCGAGAGCGTCTATTCGCTGGCGAAGGAGGCGGCCGAGAAGGCCCATCGCGACCGCCGCCCGGCCTTCCTCAACATCAAGTGCTGCCGATACCTCGAGCACGTCGGCATCGGCACGGACTGGAACTGGGGCTATCGCGACCAGGCGACCGTCGAGCGCGAGTGGATCAGTCGCGATGCCTTGAAAACGCAACGCGCGAGGCTGGCAAGCCACCAGATGAGCGAAAGCGCGATCGCCGCGATGGAAGAGGAAATCGACAAGGCCATCCGCGCGAGCGTGCAGCGGGCCGCCGAAGCGCCGATCCCTGCGCCGGACCGACTCCTTGCAGGTGTGTTTCATGAGAAAGCTTGATTACAGCGGCGCCATCCGCGAGGCGATGACGCAGGAGATGGAGCGCGACTCCCGGGTCTTCGTCTACGGCATCGGCGTTCCCACCTGGTCCAAGATCTTCAGCACCACGCGCGGGCTGGTCGAGAAGTTCGGCGAGGAGCGTTGCTTCGACACGCCGATTTCCGAGGATGCGATGACGGGCTTCGGGCTCGGCGCCGCGATCCGCGGGCTGCGGCCGATCCACGTCCATATCCGCGTCGATTTCATGATCCTGGCGACCAACCAGCTCCTCAACATGGTGTCGAACTACACCTATTCGACGGGCGGCAAGCTCAAGGTGCCGCTGGTGGTGCGCGCCGTGATCGGCCGTGGCTGGGGCCAGGGAGCGCAGCATTCCAAGAGCCTGTTCTCGAACTTCACCCACATTCCCGGGCTCAAGGTCATCGCGCCGACGACGCCGTCCGACATGAAGGGCATGCTGACCGCGGCCATCCGCGACGACAATCCCGTGATCTGCTTCGAGCACCGCTGGCTCTATTGGGCCGAGGAAGACGTTCCCGAGGAACCGTACGAAATCCCGCTCGGCGTCGGTCGCATCCTGCGGCCGGGGCGCGACGTCACGGTGGTCGGTCTGTCCTGGATGAATGTCGAGGCGCGCCTGGCGGCCGACATCCTGCAAAGGCGCGGCGTTTCGGTCGAGATCATCGATCCTCGCACCCTGGCGCCGCTCGACGAGGATCTGATCATCGAATCGGTCAAGCGGACCGGTCGCTGCATCATCGCCGACTGTGACTGGATCGACAGCGGCTTCAGCGCCGAGCTGTCGGCGCGCGTCAACGAGAAGTGCTTCGGCAAGCTGAAGGCGCCGGTCAAGCGCATCGGCTTCGCCCACACGCCGTGCCCGACGGTGCGCGAACTCGAAAACGAGTTCTATCCGAACGCCAAGACGATCGTGCATGCGGTCGAGGACATGCTCGGACTGGAAGCGGCCAATCTCGATGGCGAGGATTTCTTCAGTCACGAACGCCGCTTCCGCGGGCCGTTCTAGGCCGGAGCTGCTGCATGGACTTCGGCCTTTCCGGAAAGTTCGCCCTGGTGACCGGCGGCAGCCACGGCATCGGTCTGGCATCGGCCAAGCAACTGGCGGCCCAGGGCTGCAACGTCGCCATCTGCTCGCGCTCGCAGGAGCGTCTGGACGCGGCGATCGGCGAGCTGAAGGCCTACGGCGTCCGCACGCTCGCCGTGGCCGCCGATGTCCTGGACGCGGCCGCTGCCGATCGCGTGATGGATGTCGTCGACCGCGAATGGGGCGCGTTGCAGATCCTTGTCAACAATGTCGGCGGAGGCGGGCGTTGGGGCAAGGAGACCGTCGAGGACACCGGGCTGGAGGTCTGGAGCGAGGTCTACGAAAAGAACGCCATGGCGGCCGTGCGCTTCACCCGGCGCGCTCTGCCGCATATGCGCCGCACCAGGTGGGGACGGATCGTGACCATAACGTCGATCTACGGCGGCAAGGAAGGCGGCGGCCGGCCCTGGTTCACCATGGCGAAGGCGGCCGAAACCGGCTTGATGAAGTCGCTGTCCGCCATGACCTATCTCGTGCGCGAGGGCATCACGTTCAATTCCGTGGCGCCGGGCGGGATCGACATCGCCGGCACCGGCTTCGACGATGAAAAGCGGCGCGATCCGGCGGCGTTCGAGCGCATGATCGACGCGGAGTATCCGCTGGGCCGGCTGGGCACGCCGGAAGAGGTGGCGGCCGTGGTGGTGTTCCTGTGCTCGGTGCAGGCGAGCCTCGTGAACGGCGCCAATATCACGGTGGATGGCGGCCAGAGTCGCAGTTTCTGAGCGGCATGATGAGCGATTGCCAGATCGCGCGGCCTCCTTTAGCAGTCGGCAGCCACGACCAACCGCCGGGGGGCGTCTGTCTGTGAAAGATGAAGCGATCTATCGCCGGCTGTTCCGCACGGCACTGCTGATCAGGCTCGTCGAGGAGCGGATCATCGAGCTCTATCCGTCCGACAAGATCCAGAGCCCGGTCCATCTGTCGATCGGCCAGGAGGCGGTCGCGGTCGGCGTCTGCGACGGGCTGCGTCCCGACGATCTCGTGTTCGCGACCTATCGCTCGCATGGCTTCTACATCGCCAAGGGCGGCCGGCTGGACGCCATGTTCGCCGAGCTGTACGGGCGCAAGGGCGGTATTTCGGGTGGCAAGGCGGGCTCGATGCACCTCGCCGCACCCGAGGTCGGCCTCATGGGCTCGTCGGCCGTGGTCGCGAGCACCATCCCGCATGCGGTGGGCGCCGCGCTCAGCTTCAAGCGACGGGGCGACACGCGCCTGGCGGTCGCAGTATTCGGCGATGGCGCGACGGAAGAGGGCGTCTATCACGAGAGCCTGAACTTCGCCGCGCTCATGAAAGTGCCGGTGCTGTTCCTCTGCGAGGACAATGGCCTCGCCGTCCACAGCCATCGTTCGGTGCGCCAGGCCTATGGTCTGGCCGAGCACGCCGCTTCGTTCGGCATCGCCAGCCGGCGGCTCGAAGAGGGCTGGGACGCGATGGCCGTCCGGCAGGCGACGCTCGAGGCCGCGGCACGGGCCCGGGCCGGCGAGCCGTTCGTGCTGGAGATCGTCACGTCGCGTTACAAGGAACATGTCGGCGTGGGCGAGGATTTCCACTTCAACTATCGTACGAAGGACGGCGTCGACGCCTGGAAAGACCGCGATCCGCTGATCGTCGACACCAAGCTGGTCGAGGCGCTGCGGCCCGAGCTCGACCGCGAGATCGCCGCGGCGGTCGCCTTCGCCGAAGCCAGTCCCGCGCCCGGCCATGCCGAACTTCTGACGGACGTCATCTGATGAGCATCGCGACGGTCAAGCCGATCTCCCAGGGCGCGCGCGTCCTGTCCTATGCGGGCGCGCTGCTCGAGACCATGGATGCGGCACTCGCCGACCATTCCAACGCCTTCATCATGGGGCAAGGGGTCGACGACTTTAAGGGCATCTTCGGGTCGACGACGGGCCTTGCCGAGAAATACGGCGCCGCACGGGTATTCGACGTGCCGCTGATGGAAGAGGGGATGACCGGCATCGCGATCGGCGCGGCGCTGGTCGGAGACTATCCGATCACCACCCACATTCGCGCCGACTTCTCCTTCCTGGCGATGAACCAGATCATCAATCTGGCCGCCAAGTACCGCTACATGTTCGGCGGTCTCATGAGCTGCCCGATGCTGATCCGCATCGTCGTCGGCCGCAGCTGGGGCCAGGGCGCGCAGCATTCGCAAAGCCCTCAATCGACCTTCGCGCATTATCCGGGCTTGACCGTGATCATGCCGTCGAGCAGCCAGGCGATCCTCGACATGTACCCGGCGATCATCAATCGCCATCCCGGGCCGGTGATCAGCATCGAGCACCGCCTGCTCTACAATCTCGACTTCACCGTGTCGCCGGCCGACAAGCGGGTGCCGCTCACCAGCTACGTGGCGCGCGAGGGCAGCGACGTCACCGTTGTCGCCACATCGGTCATGGTGCTGGAGGCGCTGCGCGCCGCCCAGTACGTGCAGGACGAAGCCGGCATTTCAGCCGAGATCATCGATCTCAACTCGATCAGCCACCCGGATTGGGACCTGGTCGCCGCCAGTGTTCGCAAGACGGGGCGCCTGGTGATCGCCGACACGTCCTGGCTGGAATACGGCGTCGCCGCTGAAGTCTGCCGGCAACTGGTGGTTCGCGATCCGCGCCTTCTCCGCCAGCCGCCGGCAATGCTCGGCATGGCGCCGGCGCCGTGCCCGACCGCCAAGAGCCTGGAAGACATCTACTATCCGAGCCAGCACGAGACGGTGGATGCCATCCTCACCCAGGTCAAAGGCGAGAAGCATGGCGTCGCTCTGCCGGTGGAGCGCTCGATGACCGAGGGCTACAAGCGCTTCCGCGGACCGTTCTGATCAGGCGACCTTCGCCTGCGTCCTGTACCACTGGATGGTGCGGCGCAGCCCCTGGTCGAGCGGCGTGCGCGCCTTGAAGCCGAGCTGGCGAAGGGCCGCGCCATCGTCCATCAGCCGCACCGGGATGGTGCTGGGCCGCAACGGATCGTAGCGGATGTCGGCATTGTCGAAGTGGTCCACGGCCAGGAGCTTCTGCAGGATCTGGCGGACGGAGTGGCCGGTCCCGCTGCAGATGTTGACCGCAAGATAGGGCTCCTCGGCTGCGAACGCGGCAAGCAGGCCCTCGATGAAGTCGTCGACGTAGATCAGGTCGCGAATGTCTTCGCCGGTGCCCCAGACCTCGAGCGGGTTCTGGCGCTCGACCACCCGCCGGATCAGGGCGGCCGTCACGTGGCTGACGGCGAAGTCGAACTTGTCGTAGGGGCCGTAGACGTTCGACGGCCGCACGACGACGGTGGGCATCGGTTGGGGAATCTTTTCGGCGTAGGTGCGGCACAGGATCTCGGCGTAGCGCTTCATCCAGCCGGCCGCGAAATAGACGTCGTGCGGATCGCCGTCGAACATCTCCTCTTCGCGCACCGGCCGGTCGGCGGTCGGCGGGTAGGCGGCGCCGCTGGAGATGAAGCAGAACCTGGCGACCTTGGCGCGGTGGGCGGCCTCGAGCATCAGGGTGTTGATCAGCACGTTGGGCGTGATGTGGACCAGGGGCGTGGTCCGGATGACGGCGGCGCCGGAAGTGTGCGCAGCACACAGGAAGACGTAGTCCATCCCTTCGACCGCCTGCGCGCAGTGCTCCGGCCGGCGGAGGTCGAGCGCCAGGACTTCGGCGCCGGGAATCGGGGTTTGCAGCGGCTTTTCATGGATGGTCAGCCGCAAGCGCGCCTGCTGGGCCGCCAGGGCGAGCGCAAGATTGGTTCCGATGAACCCCGCGCCGCCGGCGATTAATACATTCTTGCCTGTGAAATCCATTTCAGTCCGGCTGTCCTTTTGTGAGAAAAACCACAATAAGGCCTTCAATCTCAAGGCATTGCGTCGTCATATTGCATTGCGTTACGCGGTCGGGCAGCTTACCTCTACGCCAATGTCGACGCCCAATCGACCCGATCCGATGCCTGCCGCTGCCGACAAGGCCCCGGCCACCCCGCCGCGCGCGCCGGTCGTGGTGGGCCTGGTGCAGATCAACAACTCCTTCTCCGGCCAGAACTATCTGCCCTATTCGGTCGCCCTGCTGCAGACCTATGTGCAGAAGATGTCGGCCGATCCCGGGCGCTACGCCTTCCTGCCGCCGCTCTACAAGCGCGTGCGCATCGCCGATGCCGTCGAAGCGATGAAGGATGCCGATCTTGTCGGCTTCAGCACCTATGTGTGGAACGGCCGCATCTCGCTCGAGATTGCGCGCCGCCTGAAAGCGCTCAAGCCGGGCATCGTGATCGTGTTCGGCGGCCCGCACGTGCCCGATCAGCCCGAGGCGTTCCTGCGGGCCAATCCGCAGATCGATCTTGCCGTGCACAACGAAGGCGAGCGGACGTTCTTGAAGCTCCTCGAGGCGTTCCCGGATCGAGCGAGCTGGGGGTCGTTGCCGGGCGTCAGCATGGTCAATCCCGACGGCAGCTTCGTGCGCAATCCCAACATCGATCGGGTGCGCGACCTCGACGAAATCCCCTCGCCGTTCCTCGAAGGCGCGTTCGACGCCATCATCGCCGCCAATCCGCAGGAAAGCTGGATCGGCCTGTGGGAAACCAATCGCGGCTGCCCGTTTCGCTGCACCTTCTGCGACTGGGGCTCGGCGACGGCGGCCAAAGTCACCAAGTTCGGCGAGGAGCGCCTCTACCGCGAGGTCGACTGGTTCGCCGACAAGAAGATCGAATACATCTTCTGCTGCGACGCCAACTTCGGCATCCAGAAGCGCGACGTCGACATCGCCAAGTATGTTGCCGAGATCAAGCAGAGCAGCGGCTATCCGGTCGCTCTCTCGGTGCAGAACACGAAGAACGCGACCGAGCGGGCCTACGAGACCCAGAAGATCCTGTCCGACGCCGGCCTGAACAAGGGCGTGGCGCTCAGCATGCAGAGCGTCGACATGACGACCCTGGAGGCGATCAAGCGCGACAACATCTCGCTCGGCACCTACATGGAGCTGCAGCGGCGCTTCACCCGCGACAAGGTCGAGACCTATTCGGATCTGATCCTCGGCCTGCCCGGCGAGACATACGAAGCGTTCGTGCGCGGCGTCGACCTGCTGATCGAGAACGGCCAGCACAATCGCATCCAGTTCAACAACCTGTCGATCCTGCCCAACGCCGAAATGGGCGATCCGGCCTACCAGGCCAAGTACGGCATGGTCACGGTCGAATCCAAGATCATCAATATCCACGGCGAGCGGATCGAGCTCGACGACGACGTTCCCGAGGTCCAGGACCTGGTCGTCGCCACGGCGGCGATGCCGCGTGCCGACTGGCGGCGGACCCGCGTGTTCTGCTGGATGACCGCGCTGCTGCACTTCGACAAATTGTTCCAGCTCCCGCTCATCCTGGCGCACGGCATTTCGGGCATCTCGTACCGCGACATGATCGAAGCCTTCCTGGCCGCCGATCCTGCGCGTTATCCGATGATCGGCGAGATCAACGCGTTCTTCGACAGCGAGGCGGAGTCCATCCAGCAAGGTGGCTCGGAGTACGTCTTCTCGAAGGAATACCTCGGCATCTACTGGCCGGCGGATGAATACATCTTCGTCAAGCTGACGGCGGACGGCAAGTTCGACGCCTTCTATGCCGAAGCCGGCAAGCTCCTGGCCGAGATCGTGAGCGCCAAGAGTTCCGGCCTGCCGATGGACGTCATCGACGACGCCATCCGGCTCAACCATGCGCTGGTTCATCAGCCGTTCGCCAAGGACAATCTGAAGATACGCCTGCGCTACGACCTGCTCGATTACTGGCACAAGGTACGCGGCGGCGAACAGGCGCTGCTGCGTGAAGCGCCGATGGCGATCGAGGTCGACCGCACGAGCAAGCCCTATACCGACTTCCAGAAATGGTGCCGCGAGATCGTCTGGTGGGGCAACAAGAAGGGCGCCTATCTCTATTCGCCGCGCGCGGCGGAGATCACGCCCGAGCTCGCCGGTCACTACTGACCGTCCATGAACTACCGCAACCTCGGTCGAACCGGGCTCGTCGTCTCAGAGATCGGCTTCGGCGCCTGGGGGATCGGCGGGCGCACGGTCGATCAGACATCCTACGGCGACACCGACGACCGTACCTCGCTGGCGGCCTTGGCCCGTGCCCATGAGTGCGGAATCACGTTCTTCGATACGTCGGCGGTCTACGGCAACGGTCATAGCGAGGAGCTGATCGGCGAGGCGCTGGGCGGCGTCCGACACAAGGTGGTGCTGGCGACCAAGGCCGGCTACGAGGCCTGGGACAGGCCGCCGGATTTCTCGGCGGGAGCGATCGTGGCGTCGGCCGAGCGAAGCCTGGGCCGTCTGCGCACCGACTACCTCGACCTTCTGCTGCTGCACAATGCGCCGCTCGATGTGCTGCTGACCGCCGATGTGCGCGAGGCGCTGGCGCGTCTCGTGGCAAGCGGCAAGATCCGGTCGTGGGGCGCATCGGCCAAGGGGCCGGCTGACGCCTTGCAAGCCCTGCAGGCCTGCGACGTGCCGGTCATCCAGGCCAACTTCAACATGATGGACGTCCGCGCCGTGACGAGCGGCCTGTTCGAAGAGGTGAGCCGTCGGAGCGCAGGCTTCATTGCCCGCACGCCGCTCTGCTTCGGCTTCCTGTCGGGCACGGTCACGCGCGATACGAAGTTCCCTCCCGGCGACCATCGGCTGGGCTGGTCGAGTGCCCAGCTCGCCAATTGGATAGACGGGGCAGGCGACCTGCTCGAGGTGGTGTCGGCGTCGCCGGGCCCGGCGGGTGTGCAGGCGGCACTGCGCTTCTGCCTGGCCTTTCCGGAGGTCTCGACCACGATACCCGGCATCCTGACCCCGGCCGAGGCCGGCCAGAACGCCGCTGCCAGCGGATTGGGCGCGCTTCCTCGCGATGCCGTCGCCGCCGTCCTGGCGATCAATCGTCGTCGGCAATTCTTCGTCGCGGCGGCGCCAGCGTCCTGACAAAGTCGAGCAGGCTGCCGCCGGTGAAAAGACGGCCGCGAATGCCGGCTGCGGTGGCGGCCTCGATATCGGTCGGCCGGTCGCCGACCAGGAACGACTGAGAGGCATCGACCGGCCATTCGGCGAGCAACTTCTTGATCATGCCGGGCGCGGGCTTGCGCAGGTCGGAGACGCGTCGGTAGCGCTCGACGGTGCCCTCCGGGTGATAGGGGCTGAATTCAACGCAATCGATGTGCGCGCCGATCTTGCGAAGCTCCTGGTTCATCCAGTCGTGGAGATCGTTCACATGGTCTTCGCTGTAAAGGCCGCGCGCGACGCCTGCCTGGTTGGTCACGATGAACACGAAGTATCCTGCATCGTTCAGCCAGCGCACCGTTTCGCGAGCGCCATCGATCCAGCGGACCTGGTCGCTGAGGTGAACGTAGCCGGTGTCCTCGTTCAGCACGCCGTCGCGGTCCAGAAAAGCGGCGGGACGTCTCAAAACGGAGGGAACGAGGGTTTGCGCGCGCTCGAAGTCCTGCGGGATCCCGATGTCGATGAACGGCCCCTCGACGATGCAGCCGTCGATCAGGCCCTCCGTCGCCAGCCCGGGCAGCACATCGCGCTCGAGCGAGCAGGGCGCGGTGCCGATCTTCGACAGGATCGCCTTGCGCATGAGATAGACGCCGGCGTTGATCGGCTGGTCCGAGGGCCCGGACGCGGTGAAAGTCCGTACTTTCCGGCCATCGACGACCACTCGCCCGTAGCGTGTCCCGCCAACGCCGCCCGCAAGAGCCATGCGGACCAGGCTCGGCGACGAGTCGTCGGAGGCAGGGCAAAGCGCCAGCCAGTTGAAATCGAAAAGCGAATCGCCGTTGACGAGGAAGAAATATTCGTCGAGCCGGTCGGCGGCCAGCGCCAAGGCGCCGGCAGTTCCGGCAGGGCTCGCCTCGACCGCCGTGTCGATGCGCATGCCGCGAATGGTCCGTCCCTTGTAGGAGGCCATGAGATCGCCGGCGCGATAGCCGCACAACAGCAGGGCGCGCTTGATGCCGTAGCGACTGGCTTCGTCCAGCAGGTAGTCGAGGAACGGCCGGCCGCCGACCTCGAGCATCGGCTTGGCTTTGTCGCTCGTCAGCCCCTGCAACCGGCTGCCAAGGCCGCCGACCAGAAAGACGGCCTGTTCGACGTTCACGAGACCGTCGTGCCGGAGGTGGTGTCCCAGGCCGCCCGACAAAGCATTCTTTCCTCGAGCGGCTGGTCGCCCAGTCCCCAGTTCTCGGGCTGGGAGAGTTCAGGCACGGTCCCGTGCGCCCATTGCTCGGCGGGCTTGACGAAGTTGCGCTCGATCGACGGGCCGAGGACGCTCTCGACGCCGAGCACCTTGCGCTTGGGATAATCGAACAGGCTGCGGCTCATCGTCTGCAGCCGCCACCAGCCGAGCCTGGCCATGAAGCGATCGAACTTGGACTGCCACGGCGACCAGACCTGGGTGATGCGATGGGTGAAAAGATGCCCATGCCGGCCCTTGAAGATGCGGCAGGACAGAGGGAGGCAGATTTGATGGGCGCCGAGCGCCACCGCCGAATGCATGATCAGCGAATCGCAGTCCAGCGACAGGACCGTGCTGTCGAGCGGGAAGCCGCGGACGGTATGCCACATCCTGTGGCTCATCAGCAGGAAGTCACCGCAGGCGTTGGTGTGCAGGTCGCGGATGTACCATTGCGGCGGGTTCGGCATGTGGCTGTGCCGGGTGCTGTCCAGGCTTTCGAGATAGGCGAGGAGCGGGCGATCCGCCAGCTCCTCCAGATCCCGCGCGGAGAGGGCGACATCGCACCGATCGCAACGATAGAGCGCGTTCTCATGGAGATCGCGGCGCGCGATCAAGGCGATGATTTCGTCCGACAGGTAGGTGTCGCCGGCTTTCGGCGAGACGAAGCGGCCTTCGGCCCGGCGCAGCCCGACATTCGCCGCGGCGGCGGGATTCATGCCCCATTCCTGCGAGCCGGTGAACTTCTCGTGGTGTTCCTGCCCGACCACGATCGCCCGCACGCGCACGTTGCCGTCCTGCGGCAGCGCGCCCAGCGATTCGACGATCATGGGGCGGCCTTTGGGAGGGTTCCATTCGACGAGAATCACCTCGGATTCGAGCCCCGCCCGCTGCAACTGACCAACAAGGAAGTGCGTCGCCCGCTTGACGCGCAGGACGAAGTCACTGGTGTAGTTGTCGTTGCGAAAATAGGAGACGAAACTAACGTATGGCTCGGTGGTCACGTTGAACTGTCTCGGGTGATTTAGACGACCCTTTGCGATATACGGGATTTGCCATTGGATCGTAAGTGAGTTCTATCACCTTAAGCCGTCGTTGGGTGCCCCCGAGGTCTAATGCCTAGCCGCCACTTTATGCGCTATCCCGTCAGATTTGAATGAGCCAGCGAGCCAAACGTCCATCGTCGGGCATTCGTTTTGCCCGGGACTTCGTCGCAAAAGATCTGTTGAAGTCGGCGAATGCGATCGGCGCCGACGACCCTCGGCGGATCGACGAGGCGATCGGGAAACTGGAGCAGGCGTGGGCGCTGACCCACGACGCCAGGGTCGCCATCCAGCTCGCCACGATGTACGACCGCGTAAACCGCAACGACGATGCGCTCGTCGTTCTTCGCGAGGCATTTCGCGAGGATCCGAGGCATCCGCTCGTGAGGCATCATGCGGCGATAACGCTGCTGAGGCACGGCGCGGCGCCGGATGTCCGGGATTTCTTCGCCAGCGTGCTGAAGATCGATCCTGATGACGCTTTCGCGCAATTCGTCATGTCCCTGCTCGACAGCTACGATGTCTGGGTCGACGAATTGGTCTCATCGATCGTCCACAAGGTCGATGGACGGCGACCGTTCATCATCTCGTGCCCCGTCTGGGGGCAACCCTTTGCCGGCAACTTTGCCCACTATATCTGCGCAGCCCTCCTGTCGCCGAATAATCTGCCCGCGTTGGCGAAACGTTATTCGGTCCATCTCGTGATCTTCACGACGGCCGAGACGGAAGGCTACCTCACTGCCGACCCGTTGTTCGCTCTTCTCGAGCGTTATGCTGCGGTTCGCTTTGTGCACTATTCCGAGAAGCAGATCGGTTACGGCAAGTACATGGAAGCCCATTATGGGCGCGAAGAGGTCTTCTATTCCCAGCGCTCGCTGGCGTTCTACTACGCCCGAAACTGCAAGTTCGCTCTGATGTCCTGCGCCCACTATGTGGCGCTTGCGGCGGGCCGCGCGACCGATGCGCTCGTGAGCTGCCAGGTCGCGGACACGATGCTGAACGACGGGGCGTTGACAGCGATGGCCGCTCGAACTCGAGGGCGAGGCCGACGCCGTCCTGATCAACTGCATACAAATGGATGGCGAAGTCCTGCGGTCGTCGCTGGATCGCAGTTTCCGCCAGGACGACGGCGCGCTGCGGATTTCCTCCGCTGATTGCACGAGGATCCTCGCCGAACATATTCCCGAGTACAATTTCACCGATTCCAGCGACCTTCCCCGAACGCGGCTGCGGATCTGCTGGCGGGTCGGCACGGATGGAATTCTTGTCCACGGCAACCACTATCATCCGATTTGCCTGCGGCCGAAGGCGTTTGCACATCCTCTGCAGCTGACGATCGACCCGATCGACAGTCGTTTCATCGATCGCTCATCACTCGAAATGGACAGGATCCACCTTGTCCAGGATGCAAGCATCGTCGGACTGTCACTGGAGGACGATTCGTTGCCCGAGCAGTTGGAGCACGGAGGAGGGGCTCTTCCAATCGCCGACGTCGCCTTTTGGTTATGGGGCTATTGGGGGCGGCTCCGAGGGGCGTTCTTTCGCGCGCCGCTGCGGTTTGGCCCGGTGACATCCGGCGAAGAGTGGACGCGGGTCGAAGCCGCCGCTTCTGCCGTTGTCGATGCCATCGTTGATCAAGCGGCGCGATTTGAAGAGAGCCATCAAGCACAAAAATCATGGCGTCTGTGACCTCCGAGGGACGTGCGGCGCCGTTCCGTTGGCGAAGGGCCCGCGGGGCACCGTCGAATCGGAGCTGACTGGCGAGCGCCACGGCGCATGGGCTCAGCCGGCGGGTTCGCTCATGGACATCGCGCTGCCCTCATCACAGGTTGTATAGACATTGAGACGATCAATCTGCCCTTGTCGCATTCTTCCAACCAAAATGCCGATTTTCAACGTGGTTGACCTGCTCAATGTGAAGCTTCATATGAAGGGGCAGTCTTGATTGGGTACACACCGAAACTTGCGGCGACGCGCCGGTGTTGTTTCGGAAAGCATTCATTTGGTTAAGAGCGGTGGATGAGCAGCGCACGCCGGTGTTGCCTATGTCGGGGGAGGAACCTCTCCCTTCTTTTCAACTTGGACAACCTTCCGATCTCCCACTTTCTCAGAAAGAAGCGGGATGATCCGGATCCGAGATTTTCGGTTGGCTTCGAGACTTGCGAAAACTGCGGTTTGCTGCAAATCGTCGACCCCATTCCCGCCGACCTGATCTATGGCGACGCGGATACCTATACGACCGGATTCCAGCAGCCGCGGCACCTCGAGGACCTGATCACCACGACGGTCGCCCGCCAGGATCCCGGGAGGGCAATCGACATCGGGTGCAACGACGGTTCGCTTTTGGACGCTCTTCGGCGTGCTGGCTACGTGCAGGCCGTCGGTGTCGAGCCCAATCCGGTTGCTGCGTCGATTGCCCGGGAGAAGGGTCACCAGGTTTACACAAGCTACCTGACCAAGGAACTCTCGGCCCGGATCGTCGCCGAGTGCGGCGCGTTCGATACGGTTTACCTGAGGCATGTGCTGGAACATATCAGTGACCTCGAAGGATTCTTCGAGGCGCTCAGGGCCCTCCTTCGACCCGATGGACTCCTGGTGCTGGAGTTGCCTGAGGTGGAAGAGAGCTTTGCGCTTGGCAGTCCGGCCATCCTCTGGGAGGAACACGTCAGCTACTTCACGCAGGCGTTGGCCGAATACATGCTGGGACGCTTCGGCTTCCGGATATCGGACCGGCGCAAATACGTCTTCGGCGGAGGTTCCATTGCCTTCGTCGCACAGAAGAAGACCGTGCCGGTTGCTTGCACGATCCCGCACCCGGATCCTTCCGCGGCGCTCGATCTGCTGCGCGGCTTCGTTGCCGGGATGGAACGGCAGAAAAGCGAGATCAAAAGCGTCGTTTCGCTGGCTCGGTCGAGCGACTACAAGGTCCTCATCTACGGCGCCGCGCCGCGCTCCTGCCTCCTGGTCTCGGTCAGCCGAATCGGCGAGATGATCGACTTCGTGGTGGATGATCGCGAGGACATACAGCATCGGCTGATGCCGGGAACGGATCATTTTGTCCGGCCGCTGGCCGATGTCGCCGAAGCGGCCGGCAGCAAGCTGCTTTGCCTGTTGGGCGTAGGCTCCGAGAACGAATTCAAGGTCCGCGCCAAGATCGAAGCCGCCGTCGACGCGGATTGTGTCTTCATCAGCCTGTTTCCGCCGCGTAATACGCTGGAAAGCCTCGCCGAGGCGCGGCGGGCCATCGCCACCGGTCAGAAGTGAAGGATAGTTCGAGAATGTCGCGCATCGACCTGCCGCTGCAGCCGAATGGATATCGGGTTCAGTGGTCGTATTTGCCCAAGCAGTTCAGCGCCCAGAACATCGAGGAAATTCTCGACCTTTTCCGCAAGTTCGTTCCCACGGGCGATTTCACGCTCGGCAAGCCGGTTCGCGAGTTCGAGCAGAAGTTCGCCGAGATGATCGGCACGCGTCACGCCATCGGCGTGAATTCCGGAACCGATGCGCTCAAGCTGTCGCTCAAGGCAGTCGGTGTCGGACCGGGAGACGAGGTGATCACGACGGCCAACACATTCATCGCGACCGTCGGCGCGATCGGCGAAACCTATGCCCGTCCGGTCTTCGTCGACTGCACGGACAATTTCTGCATGGACGTGAGCCAGGTCGAGGCGAAGATCACGAAGCGCACCAAGGCGCTCCTGCCGGTCCATCTTGCCGGACAGATGACTGACATGCCGGCACTGATGAAAATCGCCAAGAAGCATGACCTGCCGGTGGTCGAGGATGCCTGCCAGTGCATCCTGGGCAACATCGGGGGGAAGAATTCGGGCACGTTCGGTCGATCGGCCGGCTTTTCATTGCATCCGCTCAAGAACCTGAATGTCTGGGCGGACGGGGGCATGATCGTCACCGACGACGACGACTTTGCGACCTTGCTGCGGCAGTTGCGCAATCACGGCCTCAAGGACCGCGATAGCGTCGTGCGCATGGGCTGCAATTCTCGGCTCGATTCGCTGCAGGCGGTGGTCGGAAACTGGCTTATCGGCCAGGTCGATTTCATCACCGACACCAGGATCAAGAACGCCGCGTACCTCGATCGGGGTCTCGGCCGCATCCCCGGGATCAAGCTGCCGCAGCGCTTTGCCGACAGGAAGCTCGTGTTCCACCTGTACATCGTGTTCGCGGAGCGCCGGGACGAGCTCCTCGCCCATTGCAAGAAGAATGGCGTCGAGGCCAAGGTGCACTATCCGGTGCCGCTGTACCTCCAGGAAGGCCTTGCGCCCCTACGGTTACAAACGCGGCGATTTTCCCGTGACGGATCGCCAGGCAGATACGATGATCTCCTTCCCGGCACACGAGCACCTGACCGAGGAGCAGCTCGAATATATCGTGCAGACTGTCGAAGAGTTCTATGGGGCGTGAGATGGCGAAGCATGACATTCCCTACGTAAACCTTCCGGCCCAGGGGCGGGATCAGCTCGAGGATCTTCATCGTATCTTCGAGGCGGTCTTGTTGCGCGGATCGTTCGTCGGAACCGACGAAGAGCTTGCGGCGCTCGAAAAGCGAATTGCCGAGTATTGCGGAGCGGCCGAGGCGGTTGCCCTCAATTCCGGCACGGACGCCCTCATGCTCGCCATGATGGTGGCGGGTATCGGCAAGGGCGATGAGGTCATCACGCCGCCGAATTCGTTCGTGGCCTCGACTGCCGCGATCGTCCATCTCGGCGCCAAGCCGGTCTTCGCCGACGTGCTTGCCGACCAGAATATCGACCCCGAGAAGATCGTTCGCGCGATCACGCCGAAGACCAAGGCCATCATGCCGGTGCACCTCACCGGCCGGGTCTGCCGGATGGACGAGATCATGGATATCGCCAACCGCCATGGCTTGATCGTCATCGAGGACGCCGCGCAGGCGATCGGCTCGATGTACAAGGGCGGCGTGAGCGGGTCGTTCGGTCATTTCGGATGCTTCTCGGCGCATCCGCTCAAGAACCTGAATGCGCTCGGCGACGGCGGTTTCGTCACCACCAACGACAAGGAGGCGGCCAAGCGCATGCGGCGGCTGCGGGCGCATGGCATGGCGGATCGCCAGACCGTCGAGGAATGGGGACTGGTCTCGCGGATGGACACGCTGCAGGCGGCGATCCTGGACTACCGCCTCGACAAGCTGCCCGACGTGATCGCCAAGCGGCGGGCCAATGCGGCCCTGTACCAGGGCCTTCTGCGCCACGAGCGGCTCTACGTGCCGCCGTGCCGGAACGAGGAATTCAACACGTTCCATACTTTCGTGGTGCAGGTCGATCGCCGCGACGAGCTGCAGCAATATCTCAGGGAACGCGGCATCAAGACTGCCATCCACTACCCGATCCCGATTCACCTTCAGCCGGCCGCGCGTGAGCTCGGGCACAAGAAGGGCGACTTCCCCGCGACCGAGCGGCAGGCGGGCAGAATTCTGACCTTGCCGGTCAATCAGTATATGAGCCAGGCCGACGTCGAGACCGTTGCAAGCGAGGTCCTTGCCTTTCTTGACCGCTGATCGGTTCCCTGCGCGCCGTTGCGGGGGCGTTTTCCGCTTGATGAATTCGGATCGAAAGGCTTCGTCGTGACAGACCTCTCGTTGGGGCAGCAAGTTCGGGCGGCCGTCCTTTTCGAAGAAGGCGGCCGGCCGCGGGCCGACGAGCTTGTTTCGAGTCGTGTCCCGTTCGCTTCTTTGCGTTTGCTCCCGTGACCGCCTGCCATATCTGCGGCTTTCCAGAGGTGGAGAAGCTGCATCAGGAGGGAACGCCGTTTCGGCTGGTCTCGTCGGATGTCCAGCCGGTGTCCGGTACGGCCGAATTCTGCATCTGCCCCGATTGCCTGGCCGTCCAGAAAGTGGTCACACCGGCATGGCATGCCATGGTCGAGCGGATTTATGCCGCCTACGACATCAATCATCAGGGCCATGGCGCCGAGCCGATGATCTTCAATTCGGCCAAGGGCAGCGGTCCGCGATCGCTGATCCTGCTGCGCAATTTTCTCGATGCCGTCGAGCTGCGCCCCGAGGGAAGGCTGCTTGATATCGGCTGCTCCAACGGGAATCTGCTGAAGAGCTTTCACAGCCTGCGCCCTTGCTGGAAGCTTTCAGGATCGGAACTCCACGACACGTGGAAGGACACGATCCTGTCGCTGCCCGGCGTCGAGGCCTTCTATTCCGGCTATTCGGCGCCAACCTGCCCTATGCCGGGCCTTATGACGTCATTTCGCTTTCGCATGTCCTCGAGCATATCCCCGACCCCGTCTCGTTCCTGAAGGCAATCGCCGGTCATCTCGGGCCGCGCGGCCGCATCCTGCTGGCTCTGCCGGACCTTCGCCAGAATCCGAGCGATCTGATCATCGCCGACCATTGCACTCATTTCGACGAGCGCAGCCTGAAGTACGTGGTGCAGAAGGCCGGCTTGGCCATCGAACTGCTCTCCGCACGGCTGCTTCCCAAAGAACTCGTGGCGGTTATCTCGCGCGGCGCCTCTGTCGCCGAGCCCGCGCCGGAAAGCGACGATGCCGGCGCCCATGGCAAAGCTTCGAAAGAGCGCTGCCTGTTCTACTTCACGTTGCTCGACGACGTGCGCAAGGCGGCCAGGGATGCGGCGCGTGAGAAGCATCCGTTCGGCATCATGGGCTCGTCGATCGCGGCGTGTTGGACGATGCTGGAACTGGGCAGAGGATGTGGATTTCTTCGTCGACGAAGATCCTCATCGCATCGGCCACGAGCTGACGGGCCGGCCGATTCTGGGGCCTGCGCAGGTGCCCGCCGGCGCCCTGGTCTTTATTCCGATGTCGGTGCCGGTCGCCGAAAAGATCATTGACCGGTGGCGACATGTTCCGATCGATTTCCGGTTCGTCGCCACAAACCGTCCAATGTAGCGGTACCGCGGGGAACCACTTTGCCGCCGTCGCGCCCGAAGGGTCATTGGCCAGTGGCAGCGCTCCGTCTTGTGAATTAATATCGTTGCCCGGGGCAACCGTTCGGGACAACTGCGCCGGGAATATCCACGATCGATAGCGTCAAGGATCGACAGCAGCAATGACTCGGAAGCCAGACAGCGAGCAGGATCTCCAGCAAGTCCAGCCTTGGTCTGATCTTTTGCGTCGTCTGCAGGCCGTTGTCGTGAAAGCGCAGCAGGCGGTATCGGCCTTTTTCGGGCGAATGGCCGGGATGCTGGGGGTCGGACGGGCTCATGGGGCAGGGTCGCCGGCGCAAACGGCAGCCTTGCCGTCGCCCTCGCTGCTCGACCTTGCCAACGAGAGCGACGCCATCCTCGGGTTCGAGGTTCGCAAGGGTTGTCTCGGGGAGGTCGACGCACAACTCGACGCCATTCGCAAGAAGATCCTTGAATGGCAGACGGGCTACACGGGTACGGTCTACGAAGACGAGGCGCTGGACCGGATCTGGGTCAATCTCCTTCGACTTGGCCTGTTCGAGGAGCTCCGACACCTGGCGGGGCCTTGCAATTTGCCCTTCCGCTTCGAGGTAAAGGCCTTCCTGGACTATTGCGCCGTCGAATTTGCGGCCTGCAAAGCGCGAGGACAGGCCTATCGCGCGCGGCACCCGGATGTCGAAATTTTCGCGATGGGATGCATCGTCTGGGGTGAAGAGTACATCCGCAATTTCCTGCGCTACAACGTGCGCTCGATGCTGTCGGAGGACAATCTGCCGGCGCTTGCCACGCAAGGGCAGATCGTCTTCAGCATCGTCACGGATGCAGCCGGCGAGCAGCGACTTCGCGGCGATCCTCTTTTCGTCAAGCTGTGCGAGGTGGCAGACGTCGAGTTCACGATCATCCCGGAGAGCTTGATCGGAATTCTCGCCCAGGGCCACCTGGTGCGGAACTTCTACATCCTGTACGGCTTGCTCGATCACTGCTCCATCTATTTTGCGGAAGGGGCCGGATCTCACCTGTTCATGATCCCGGTGGACTGCGTCGTGGCGAGCGGTTCGCTCGTCAACATGGCGAACTATCGGCACGAGGGCTACGAGTGCTGCGGCGGCGGCAATCTCGTGGCCGAAACCGAGACCTTTCTGCCGGCCATCGATGCGCGATTCGGCGATGACGGCGCGATCCGCATATCGACCTTCGAACTTGCATCGCTCGCCTTCGAGCATGCCCATCACTACTTCCAGTCGCAAATAATCGCGGCCGAGAACGGTGACTTTGGCCGTCATCCCCGGGAATTGTTCTGGCCGGTCGAAGGCGGCGTCGAAATCCACTCCGTTTTCATACATCCGCTCTTCACGACCGCTTCGGGGCTGGCCAAGTACCGACGCAAGCATTTTGCCAATATCGACTACGGCATGATCCCGCGGCTGTTCTCGAGTCCGGGGCCGATCAAGCTCATGGATCCCGGCCGGGCCTACGTAAACAATTTTACCGCCGGCCATCGCCGCTATGAGACCACCGGGAAGCCCTTTGCCTACGAGGACTTCCTGCGCTGCCACGACTGGACCTATCCGGTGCAGAAGGCCTGCTTCACGCAGGCACAGCACCTGCCCTGTCGGTTGGTCGGCTACACGACCTACCGCGACGTGATCCAGGATGTGCGCGAGATCAATGCGCTCTTCGAGGCCCCGGACACCGGCGGGGAAACTGCAGCCGGTGTCGGGACGCCGCTCAAGGAAGAAGCCAGCGGCTAGAAGACCGTCAGGACTTGATCAGGAAGGCGCCCGGCACGTTCGTCCAGGGAAAAGGTGCGCAGGCGCAGGCTCCGGCTTGTCGGCGAGAAACTCGTCGACGGCCGCCGTTTCGCCGGGCCAGTCCGCGATGGCGTATTCGTCGAAGATGACGACGCCGCCCCGTGTCACCTTGTCCCAAATGGCCTGCAGCACCGCGCGCGTCGGCTTGTAGAGATCGCAATCCAGGTGCACCAGGGAGAATCGCACGCCCGGGTTGTCCTGTGCGAACTTCACGACGGTTTCCTCGATGTTTCCGTCGATCAGCTTGATGCGCGGCTTGAACGGGATGAATCGATCGGAATCGAAAATCCCGATCGCGTCGAGAACTTCCTCGTGGAAGCGCGCCGGATTGAAACCGCCCACCGTCTTGCCGGCGTCGGCGAGGGGAACGGAATCCTGCTCCGAGAAGCCGGTAAAGCCCTGCCAGTTGTCGAAACCGTAGACGACCTTGGTGCGATCGCCGATGCAATAGGACTCGAGAAGGTTCGCCCAGGTGAAGAGCCCGAGGCCGCGAAACACGCCGAATTCCGCGATGTCGCCGGGTACGTCCAGCGTCATCTTGAAGAGTTCCACGTGCGCCAGGAAACGCTTCAGGGCCTGGCGCCTTGCCAGCACGGCGAAGTTCTTCACCGCGGTCAGGGGATCTATGCCGTACTTCTCGCAATGCCGGGCGATGCGGGCTTCGATCTCGGAATCGGCATGAGCCTTCTTGAAGCCGTCCGAGGTGTCGATCTTGGTTTCGGCCATCTGCCGCTTACCGCTGCAGGCGCCGGCGCCACGACCTTGTTCGCCGCGATGTCGAGATAGTGCTTGGTGGAATGCGACTGCTCGCCAAAGAAGCGGAAGTCGCAGCTCAACCGCATGCGGTCCGACGAATTGGCCATCGATTCATGCATGGTCCTTTTGCCCATGATCACCAGGTCGCCGGGATCGAGAGGGGCGAGGACGACGCGCTGTGCGTCGTCGACCGAACTGATGTCGATCGGCGGCAGCCAACCGTCGGCGGCGGTATGCTGTCGCTCGAGAACCATCTCGGGGGCGTTGTGGGTCCGCGCGTAGGCTGCCATGCCGCCACACGCCAGATCGATCGGCACGAGGGGCACCCAAACGACGCAGAAATCGCCCATGTGCGGATTGTAGCTGATGTCCTGATGCAGGGGAACGCGCGCCAGCGAACAATGCGGTAGCACGTAACGGGCCGTCGGCGGCATATGGGCGTACAGCCGGCGCGTCGACAGCAAGTCGAAAAGCAGGGGATGCGAGTTCAGGAAGCGGGGAATTGCACGCAACGGTTCGGCAAGGCGGACCTCCAGCGGGAAGTGGCCCAGGAACATATGCCTGTGATGTTCCGTGAGCTCGGACGGCGACTTCTCCATCAGCGCCGTGAGACGCGTGGCCGCGTCGGCGTCTCTGCATGGAGAAGCCATACTGCCGGGACACCTTGTCGATTTCGCCCAGGGCATCGCGAAGAAAATCTGCGACCGTCTGCACAACACTTGGCGGCAGCAAATTCTTTACGACCAGTACGCCTTGTCGCGTCAAAAACCAGCTTTGCGAGATCGGTGCCGTGGCTCGCGTCGACCGACAGGTCCTTCAGGTCAACCATCTGTCTGTCCCGTTAGATGCGATCCGCCCTCGAGCGCGACCGTGAAAATGCAGCCATCGGGCAATTGATCGCTGGAATCCGCAGTCATGGCGCACCTATCGCATTTCCGGCAAGAGATGCAACACAATTCATAGGCCGCCCAGCCTCCGGCAAAACCGGACACAGCCATGGCACGCTGGTGATTCGATCGCTTCGGCGCAGGCGGCAAACGGCACGCCAGCCGAGGACACGCCAACTGAGGAGAGGTCTCCCCGACCTGGGCGCATCCAGCCGCGGGGCGACGCGCGGAAAGACTGTTGGCGGAAAAACGCGTGCTGTGTCTCCGCGTGTGCCTGGTCCATGATGCCAAGCTTGATGCCTCGCGGCTGCGATCGTTTCGGCGGCTGCGCGATGCCCGGCGCGGCGCCTCCGCCCCGAATTCCTCGATTGCCAAAACCACCTATTGCGTTAGATATGACGGTCTATGGCCGAACATGGCCACCTGTCGCGCAAAGCCGGTTGCCGCGACAAGCTGGGGCGTCTGCCTATAGGTTTGAAACCTAGGAGGAGCATTCGACTGCGTCATGCTGGATGTCTTGCGTCGTGCAATGAATAACTTGCGAAGCCTCGGTCGTTCCAATCCTGCCGCAGTCAAATCAAGTAGAGAAGACGCAGGACACAAATCATCTGAACTGCAAGCTGGCTAATCTCGTGTCGAGCACCGAGCTTGTCGATGGCAGTTTGATTGTCGATTTTCAACGCCAGCAGAAGCTCCTCGACCTTTACCTGTTTGCTCTGGACTTATGCTTGCGTGATGGGCTCGCGCAATGGTGGCGACACGCCATTGGTCTGCCATTTGCCGACACGGCACAAGGATTGGAACATCTGAAGGAACTTTGCCTTCAGGAGTTGCTGTACGATGCCGGAGATATCGCGGCGTTTTGCAGCGTTTGTGAGATTCTGGAGGAAGAGGGGTACTTCGGAAACGACGATCCTGGCCAATATCTTCTTGAACTCCTGCGATTCGTTCGCCCCATGCTCAGGGAAGGCGAATTGCTTCTTGTCCACGATCTGAAGCGATATCTGGTTACCAAAAAGCAGGAACTCCCGGCTGTTGTCAGTGTGGTCTTGCCTGATGAGCAGTCGATTTCGAACTTCCAGGAACTCTGCCTTCCTTCCCTCCAAAGCGAGGGCGGCCTGGCGTTGTTGCTGGCTCAGTATGACGTGACGTTGCTGCTCTTCGTGCACCAGCGAAGGCTTGCTGAAATCGAGGAGTATCTGAAGCAAAAGGAATTCGCTTGCGCGATCATCTGCGAGCCGATTCCTGAAGATCTTTGCGCAGTCTCGCAAAGTTCGATCGGCGAAGTAAGACGCGACTGGTTGGTCGGTGCGCTGCAATACCTGCATTTGATGGAAGCCAGAAGGCGTGGCGCGGATTTTTATGCCATCAACCCAAAAGCCGTATATGCCAGCGGGTACTTCAGGGAAGTCATGCGGATTGCAAAAGGCAAATCCGCGATATTGTCGTCGGCGATTTGGCTCGACAACAGAGGTCTCCTCGATCGGCACCTGATCCTGAACAAGGAAGACGGTTCACTGACGATCTCACCGGTCGACCTCACGACGTTGGGGCTGCAGGTCAGTGCTTCGACAAGGTGCGCTACATTTGTCGAAGGGTTCGTGTCGGCCAGGGGCACGACGGCGCATCTGCGGGTTACATGGGCCGGCGAGGAGCGCATCGATATCCACTCAACGAGCTACGAGATCGTGTTCCTTGCCAGCAAGAGCCTTCGCAGGATGCCGCGCAGGTTCTTCATGAGGCCGTCGACGGAGATGGACCGGATTCTCGGCGCTGACGCGGTTGTGCACTTCGTGACGGAAGTGGATGGCATCGCCATCGGCGAATTCGGACACCCGCCGGGTGGTTTCGCCGACATCGGAGGGGACCGCTCCAAGTTTGACCCCGTTGTCGGCCGGCTTGCGCGACCTCGACAGGCGGAGTTCTTCAAGCGACCGGTGCGCCTGGCGATCTCTCGAAATGAGGATCAGGAATGCTCGGGTTCGGACACCGGTCAAAGTGCCGATCTTCGCAGTGCCTTCCTCGCATCGTTGGAGCAGGCGAGCGGGCGGCAAATGCCGCGCACGGACCAGGTTCTGTCGGCGCTGAACATCATGCATCAATATGAGATGTCGGAGTATGGCCTGGAAAATATGGCCGGGGCGATCAAAGAGGGCAGGCGGCTGCTCGATCTCCCGCGCGGCACAGGGAGCGATCTCGACGAGACCGAGCGGAAAGAGCTGATCAGATCGGCAATGAATTTCGATCACGTCGACAGGGCGATTGCGTTGGCGAAGGAGGGGCGAGAAAGCACGTCGTTCATCCACGATTTTCTCGTCAAGATGATGGAGCTGCGGGCGGCCAATGCCCGGCAGGCGCGCCTGCTCCGTCGGAGATTTCCGATGCGGTCGTTCGCCGTCATCGGCTCGATCGCCTGGGGCGAAGCCTTTGTCGACAAGTTCATGGATTATCACGTCTCCTCTCTCCTGGCGGCCGGCAATATCCCTGCGCTTGCGCGAAAGAAGAAAGTGATTCATTCGATCGTCACCACCGAGGCCGATCGGCAAAGAATAGTCGCCCACCCGGTGTTCAAGCGTCTCAGTCAATGCGCCGAGGTCGTCTTTACCTGCTTTCCGAAAGAATTCCTCGAGCAGCGGGAACGCAATCAATACAACTTCTACTATTTTTACGGGCTTCTCGATCATCAGAGCGTCTTCCTCGCGACGGCCCTGCGCGCTGAACTGTATCTTCTTCCCGTCGATACCGTGTATTCCACGGAAAGCCTGACAAACCTCAGCCGGCACCTCAGGCAGGGCGCCGATTGCTGTTCCGTTGCGGGCATCGAATGCGATCCTGCCGAGCTTCGGGCATGGCTTGATGACCGGCCGCGGGATGAAGCAGGCGCTCTGGCGCTGCCGGCCGGCGACCTCTTGTCGGCAGCTTGCGCGCGCCCCGATGCCTATTGCCGGTCGCTCGTCATGGGCCCGGAAAATCGGTCATTCTGCCGATATCCGCGAGAGTTGATTTGGCCGATGGCCGATGGCCTCGCCATTCATTCGATCTACATGCACCCGGTGGCGGTCTCGGCGCGCATGATGTCGAGGCCTTTCCATCCCCAGTATGAAAATGTCGATTTCGCCCTGTTGCCCAGATTGCTGCAAGGCGATGGCACGCTCATGGTTCTGCAGGATGCGAGCGAGGTGGCCATCGCCCAATTTGGGGCGCCGGCGGCGCGAGAAGAGTTTCTCGACGGCGGCTTCTCGCTCGAGGCATTCGTCGAGGCGCATCGCTACGACTATGCGGCGCAGCGGCGCTGCTTTTCCACCCGGCAGTTCTTTCCGTGCAAGGACCCGCCATACCCTCCTTCAGCCAATCGTGCGTCGGAGGTCGCATTGATTCAAGCCGCCCTGAAACGCCATCGATTTCGGAGGGAAGGCGGGAAAAGCGCTGAAATCAAATAGAGCGCCGCGCGCAGGCCTAATAAGGAGCCCGCATCAGAAATTGATCCGCTCGGCTTCAACCACCAGCGGCATCTTTCGAACGTGGGTATAGATCAGCGCGATATACTCACCCAGAAATCCTATGGCCACCATCTGCACAGCGGCGAAGAAAAAGATGCTGATCATGATTGGAATAATACCGACAGTGAAATAATTCCAGAACATCAGCTTCAGAACGATCAGGATGCATGCCACGAGGAAGCACGCAGCAGAAAGCAAAAAGCCAACGATTGACATCAATCGCAGCGGCACTTTCGAGTGCTTGATTATTCCCAACATTGCCATGTCGTAGAGCGTGTAGAGGTTGTTCTTTGAGATCCCACGCATCCGACGTGGCTGTTCGAAGTTGACAGTGGCCGCCTCGAACCCGAATTCGCGGATCAGGCCGCGGAAATACGGATACGGATCATCCACCTGGCGAAGCAGCTGGACCAATTGTTTGTCATATAGGCCCGCGCCGGTTGCGTTGGGCACCAGTTCGATTTCGGAGATCCGCGACAGAAATTTGTAGTAAGCCTTGCGCAGGCTGAACATCAGCTTGGATTCCTGGCTGGCCGGCTTGACCGCCATCACCAGTTTGAAGCCCTGTTCCCACTTGGCGATGAAATCGGCAATCAACTCGGGAGGATCCTGCAGGTCGGAGGCAATCCAGATGCAGGCGTCTCCGCTTGACTGCAGAATGGCATGATGCGGCGATCGGATATGACCGAAATTCCGCGCGTTGATGATGACTTTCAGATTGCGGTCCAGTGCCGCCATCGCCCGCAACTTGACGGCAGTTCTGTCTGTCGAGCAATTGTCGATTACGATGTGCTCATAGCGGTAGGGCGTTCCCTGCATGACCCGGCGCACGCGAGTCACCAGTTCCTCGATATTCTCTTCTTCGTTGTAGCAGGGGGAGACGATGCTGATCAGCTTGGTCATGGCTGCGTTTGACGCTCATGCAGTATGAGTGAGGCGGGAGGTCATCAGTTCCGCCATCTCTGCCAAAAGATCGGCGTCGCTAAGTCCGTGGTAGGAAAGCAGGTACTTGTAGTCGCCGCACAGTTCGGAAAAGTTTCGGGTGCCGAAGCGCACCACCCGGCAGCCGCCGACCTCCGCCATTGTTTCTGCGATCAGCCCGCCAAACCCGCCGGCGATTGCGTGTTCCTCCATCACAAACATTCCGCGCAAGGAGCGTCCAATGTGCTGCGCCTGGATACGGTTGATCGGCTTCAGCACCGGCGCACTCCATACGGCAACCCCTCCCAAGGAGGCCGAGAGACGCTTTGCTGCCGCAACCATTGAGCCGGTGGCGAGGATCGCCCAGTCGGCATTGCCGGGGCAGACCGGCAACAGATTGCCGATCGGCGCGTCCGGGACCGCTGCATGTACGTCGCCGGCATCGGCTTTGCCGAAGCGGAGATAACCTGGACTTTGGCTTTGCAGCAAATATGACCAGCAATATTCCAGTTCAAAGCGGTCGGCAGGGGAAACGATGTCGAGATTCGGAATGGGCCGCAATGCCGCGACGTCTTCCGTGCATTGATGGCTGGTGCCGAGTTGCGCGTAGACCACACCGGCCCCGTCACCCACAAAGATCACCGGCAATGCCTCGTAGCACACATCAATCTTGATCTGCTCCAGGACACGCATCGGCACAAAGGCGGCCAGCCCGTAGACGACCGGGCGAAATCCGGATTTGGCCAGGCCCGCGGCGACGCCGACCATGTTCTGTTCGGCGACGCCGCAGTTGATGTACTGCCCGGGGCAGTTCTGCCGGAACTCGTCGAACAGTGCATATCCGTGATCGCCGGTGAGGAGCAAAACTCTCGGATCCCGCCGAGCGGCTTCCGTCAAAATTCGAGAGAATGTCGCTCTCATTGGGCGGTAACCTCCGCCATTGCAGCCTCGAACGTCTTCTCGGAAAGCCGCGTGTAGTGCCAGATGTTGTTGTTTTCCATGAAGCTGACACCGCGTCCCTTGACGGTCGCGGCAACAATCGCCTTGGGTTTTCCGTTGCGCAGGGCGGTCAGTTCACGCAGCGTCGCGTCCAGTGCCGGCTCGTCGTGTCCATCGACGCTGCGTGCGTCGAAGTCGAAGGCGTCAAACTTGGCCTGGAGGCTGCCGAGCGAGATCACCTCGTCCGTTCGGCCCATGGCCTGGAAGCGGTTCTCGTCGACAATGACCACCAGATTGTCGAGGCGAAACTGACCGGCGAAGAGCAGCGCCTCCCAGATCGGGCCCTCGTTCATCTCGCCGTCGCCGACAACGCAGAAGAACTCGTTGGCCCGAACCCAGACGCTGTGCCGCGAGGGCGAGGCCGGTAGCCACTGAAAGGCCATGGCCGAGCGAACCGGAAGTGACTTCGAGGCCGGGAACATGAGCGTCCGACAGGCCCTTCATCTGGGTTCCGTTGGAGAAATACATGTCCAGATCGCGGTCCGTAAGCCAGCCCAGCTCATGCAGGCAGGCATATTGCGCCATCACTCCATGCCCCTTGCTGAGCACGAGATAGTCGCGTCCGGCGGCACGCGGTGTACGATCGCCCAGGTTGAGATGGCTTCGGTACAGTACCGCCATGATCTCGATGATCGACAGGGCGCAGCCGACATGGACCGTAGCGCCCGCAAAAGCCATGCGCAGCACGCTTGCCCGCAGGCGGGCGGCGGCGAAGGCGTTTGCGCGGGAATGCGGGCGGCTTTCAGGCAAGGTGACGCTTCTCGGTTGCAGTCGATCGCTGTGAGGCGATCATCCGTCGGAGGCCATCTTCTAGCAAAACCCGCGGCATCACACCAAGCTCCTGCCGGGCACGGGCGATGGAAGGCACATAGCGCGAGGGAGCCAGGCCAGGCGTGGCCGGTTGGGCAATACGGACGGGCAGGGAGGGGCTGGAGAGGCCTGCGATCAAGGCTGCCAAGTCTGCGATGCTGATAATCTCGTCGCCACCGACATTGCAAACCAGGCCGGGCTGCCCGCGCAGCAGCGCGGTCCAAAGCCAAATCGCCATGTCGGCCGCGTACAGGTAGGAGCGCAGCGGCGTGCCGTCGCCGGCTATGCTGATCGGCCGGCCCGCCAGCAGATCTCCGATAAAACTCGTCACGGCGTAGATGCCGTTTGACGGCAGATAGGCGCCGGCAAAGGTGAACAGCCTGACGATTCGGCAGCGCAGACCGTAGGTCGCGGCAAAGGCATGGGTCAGCCACTCGGCATCGCGCTTGCCCTGGCCATAGGCTGCCGCCGGTTCGGAAAGCGATGGCGCGCCCAGGAAATCTTCGCCCACCCGGTCAAGATCGGTCGGCTGCGGGCCATAAACTGCGCCTGAGCTGATGAGCAGAATATCCGCTATGGCTCGCTCGGCGGCGAACTCCAGCACCCGTCGCGTGCCCTCGACGATGACATCGTGGACATGCAGTGGCGCGGCGCCGGTCGCCATGTCGGCAGCCGCATGGATTAGATGGGAGAAGCTGCCGGCCGGGAAGGCAAAGTCGCGAATATCCCCTTGCGCCAACTCGATCCCGGATGCCTCGGCAATCCACGGCGCATTCGCCCGAAGCCTTGCGACATTGCGAGTCAGCACCGTGGCCCGTGCGTCCAGCCGATAGTGCGTATTGGCGGCCTGCAGTGTCTCAAGCAGCCATTTGCCGACAAAACCGCTGCCGCCGGTGACCAGCAATCGTGCCCCGCGCAACGTCCCCCAAAGCTCTGATGTGTGGTTCAGAACATGCGCGATGTCGGCCTGGCTGATCGCAGAGCCTTGGCTCACACGGCCGCTCCGGCGAAGAAGTCCTCGATGCTGCGGGCCAAATATTCGAGCATCTCGTGGGTCAAGCCCGGATAGGTGCCGACCCAGAACGTGCTGTCCATGATGGTGTCGGTGTTGGTCAATTCGCCGACAACGCGAAAATTACGGCCGATCATGTAAGGCTGGCGGGTAAGGTTGCCGCCAAACAGCAGCCGCGTGCCGACGCGTCGTGCATCCAGAAATGGCAGAAGCTCGGTGCGACCACGAGTGAGGCCCTGCCGCAGCGTGATCGGAAAACCAAACCAGGACGGGTCGGAGCCGGGCGTCGCCTCGGGGAGGATCAACTGGTCCTCGCAGCTTTGCAGACGCTCCCGGAGCCAGGCAAAATTGGCGCGGCGGGCGGCAATAAAGCCGTCCAGGCGGTCCATCTGCGCCAGGCCACAGGCCGCCTGCATATCGGTGATCTTCAAATTATAGCCGAGATGCGAGTAGGTGTATTTGTGGTCATAGCCACTTGGCAGCGTGCCAAGCTGCCAGCCGTAGCGCTTCTTGCAGGTATTGTCGCAGCCCGGCGCACAGTAACAGTCTCGCCCCCAATCCCGGAACGATTCCGCCACCAGCTTCAACGTGGAATTGGCGGTGAACACGGCGCCGCCCTCGCCCATGGTGATGTGATGCGCCGGGTAGAAGCTCAATGTTGCGATGTCGCCGAACGTACCGACGCCGCGGCCGCGATACGTGGCACCCAGTGCGTCGCAGCAGTCCTCGACGACAAACAGATCGTGTTTGCGGGCGATCGCCATCACGGCGTCGAGATCGAAAGGGTTGCCCAGGGTGTGTGCCAGCATGATCGCGCGCGTGCGCGGCGAGATGGCCGCCTCGATCTTGGCGGGATCGATGTTGTAGGTCGGAATATCGACGTCGACGAACACCGGTACGGCGCCGAACTGCAGGATCGGGTTGACGGTCGTGGGAAAGCCCGCCGCCACACCGATCACCTCGTCGCCCGGCCGCAACGCACGCTCGCCCAGGCGCGGCGAGGTCAATGCCGAGAAAGCGATCAGATTGGCCGATGAGCCCGAATTCGCCGTCAGTACGTATTTGCTCTTGAGAAATTTCGACAGGCGCGCCTCGAACGCCTCGTTGAAACGGCCGGTGGTCAACCAGCCATCCAGCACGGCGTCGGTCATCATGCGCATCTCCGGCGCCCCGACCACCTTGCCGGAGGCCGGGATCGGCGTCTGGCCAGGCACGAAGGTCCGCGCAGCCGAGGCGCGCTCGCCGAATTGGGTAACCAGCTCGAGGATTTCGTCGCGCAACGTGTCGAGGGAGGGTATTACTGTATCCATCACCGTGTCCGATCATCGATAGCGTGATCCGGCCTTCAGCTGGGGGCCATGCATCCTTTGGCCCAGCTTAGCAGTTTTGTCGATAAATCGCTGCCTGGGATGCACGCCCTGGAAAGGCTGGCCTGTCGGCGATCATTCAAACGACATCGCCTCAGATTTTTCGGTGAAGATTGGCAGGCTCCATCGAGCCCGGGCGCTTCGGCGCTGCGTTGCGTCCGCCCGAATACGAACCTGCGCATCACGATGAAGCCGCTCGCCGCCAATAGCGGAAGCAACAGAGCCTGCGCCAAAAGCGGCCCGACGCCGAGCCCGGTCAGCACCTTCAATAGAGCAAAGTTGGTAACGCTCATGCCCGAATAGAAAATCAGAAATCGAGGAAGAAGAACGTAAGAAGTGCGCCCAAAAACCAATCCGCCATAGCTAAAAAAATTGAAGAAAAACGCCAGCAATGTCGCCCCGCCCACGGCCAGCCAAAGCGGCGCGCCGAGCAGTACCAGCCCGGCATAACAGGCATAGCCGAACGCGGTATTCAGGCCGCCGACGGCAAGAAAGCGCAGGAACAGCAGTCCGCCACCTTTCATGCCGTGCAGACGCCCTAGCAGGGCATGTCGGACGCGATTCAAGGACTGCTTTCCATGTAGCTGGCGATCTGGGCACTCACCAGCGTCGACATCAATTCGCCGCGCGCCCATGCCGAATACCAAGCCGCAGTCAGAGCGATCGTGGCATCAAAGTCCAGGCGCGGTCGCCAGCCGAGCCGCATTCGGGCCTTGCTGCTATCGATTGAAAGGAGCCGGGCTTCCCGTGGCGCCTTGGCCTCCGGCGACACTTCGATCCGACCTCGCCCCAGTGCCGCGATCAAGGCTTCCGCCACCATCCGAACCGGACGGTTCTCCGTGGTGTCGGGACCGATATTCCAGGCTTCGTCGACACCGTCGGGAGCGGTGCACAGACGTTCTGCCAGCAGCAAATATGCCCCGAGTGGCTCGAGCACATGCTGCCAGGGGCGCACCGAGTCCGGGTTGCGCAGCTGAACAATGCCCGTGCTGCCCAGGCAACCTCGTACGATATCCGGCACCAGCCGGTCCTCAGCCCAGTCACCACCACCTATCACGTTGCCCGCCCGCACCGTGGCAATGCGGGCAGGGTGCCCTTCGGCATGGAAGAAGCTGCCGCGCATGGAGGCAGTGACGATTTCACAGCAAGCCTTGCTGGCGCTGTAGGGATCGTGGCCTCCCAACGTATCCGTTTCGCGGTAGCTCCAGGGCCAGTTCAGATTTTCGTAGACCTTGTCACTGGTCACGATCACCACCGCCCTGGTCTCGGGGCAAGAGCGAACGACGTCGAGCAAAGTTGCGACGCCGATGACATTGCTGGCGAACGTTTCAATGGGAGTGACGTACGACCGACGGACAAGCGCCTGTGCTGCCATATGAATTACGATCTCGGGGCGGGCAGCCTGGACAAGCGAATGCAGCGCATCGCGGTCGTTGATATCGGCATGTATGAACCGGCCGCGGGTCGGCAGATCCAGGATGTCGTGCAAGTTTGGCGTTGTACTGGGCGGCAATGCGAGGCCGGAAACTTCGGCTCCCAGTTCAGCCAACCAAAAGGCCAGCCATGCGCCCTTGAAGCCGGTTTGCCCCGTGATGAGGACGCGTCGGCCGCGCCAGAAGCCCGTTGTCACCAGCACTTCCACGGCGCGCGACCCAATGACCAGATCTGCTCCAGGTAATTATGATCGCGCTGCGTATCCATTGGCTGGAAGAAGCCTTCGTGACGGAAAGCGCGTAATTCGCCATCCTCAGCCAGGCGCTGCAAGGGCGCTTGCTCCCAGATCGTTTCATCGTTTTCCAGGTAGCGGCCGACCTCGGGTGACAGGACGAAAAAACCTCCATTGACATAGCCACCCTCGCCCTCGGGCTTTTCACGAAACCCGACGACGTTGTCACCCACTATATCAAGGGCGCCGAAGCGCTTGGGGGGATAAACCGCGGTGACCGTGGCCAATCGGCCGTGGGCCCGGTGAAAGGCGATGGAAGCCGTGATGTCGACGTTCGAGACGCCATCGCCATAGGTCAGGCAAAAAGCATCGCCTTGAACGTACTTGAGCACACGCGCCACCCGGCCGCCCGTCATCGTGGCCTGCCCGGTATCGACCAGCGTGACGCGCCAATCCTCGGCCTCGTGGCGGTGCGTGGTAACGGAGCGTGCGCCGAGGTCGAATGTCACATCCGAAAGTTGCAGCGCATAGCTCGCAAAGAACTCCTTGATCATGTGTCCTTTGTAGCCGAGGCAGACAATGAAATCCGTGATGCCGTGGGCGGCATAGATCTTCATGATGTGCCAAAGGATGGGGCGTCCGCCAATTTCAACGAGCGGTTTGGGACGGAAGGTGGTTTCTTCACTGAGCCTTGTGCCGGCCCCTCCCGCCAAGATCACTGCCTGCATCGATCTGCCCCAAAGCGATGTCAACACGATATCGAACCCGTCAGCGTAGAACCATCCTGAGACTGTCAGCAAGGTGTGAAGTGGCCCTCATCGCTGGGACCACGTGGCGGGATTGTTGGCGGGAGGTCGGGCCGGTCCTCAGGGCCTTGCGCGCAGGCGTGCAACAGGTTGGGCGACCACCTTGGCCAACAGGAGTGCCGCCAAACCGAGACAAAGTGCAATCCAGACAAGGAACGTCTCGCCAAGGACGTGGTAGATCGGATAGGTCCAAATTGGAGCCGCCAGCGACATCAGACCTGTCGCAGCGAGGCCGGACGCAAGCCTGCGTCCGACGTGAGAGGGGATTTCGAGCCGCCAGCACGCCATCACCGCGATGACCAGGAAGGCCACGGGACAAAGGACACTCCAGACAGTCCAGTCGTACTTGCCAAAGGCCGACACGAGTTCCTCGAGAAGCCGTTTCGGTTTGTACCAGAGCATGAGCTCCAGCATGTATCGCGGATGCTGGAATGCGAAGCGGAGGAACCTCTCCTTGATCAGCTGCTCATGCAGCCCCATCTTGATGCCCGGAAGGCCTCCGATCTCCCCATTATTGGACAGGTACACTTCGGCCAGGCCGTAACGCTCGTCGGCTTCGACTGCCGCACCCTTCCAGGCCATGAGGTCGGTGAGCGGCTCCGCGATCAGTTTGCCGTCACGCTTGTCGCCGACCTCGTTCCAGTCGGGGTGCAAGGCGAGGCCCATATAGGCGTTGTGCCAGACCATATGGTACGGCAGAAAAATGCCGATGCTGTAGATCGGATGGAGTACCGCGGCCTTGTAGACCACCGAACACACGACGCCGCCGACAAGGAGGACGACCGGCCAGGAAAGGCCCAGCTTGGCGGCCTTCGTCGGCCCTTGTCTCTTGTTCCGGCTGGCCGAGCCGAAACAGGACGTTCAGCCCGATGATCAGCGCCAGAGACAGAATAAGCCAGACGGCGCTCGATCGCGTGAACATGACGAAGACGAAAATGGCCGCCTGCAAAACGGTCACGACGACCCGAGACCAGGTCGGTCGTCGGTAGATCAGGAGCGTGAACAGCAGATGCAGATACGGGACAAGACAAAGTGACGAGAGAAACCGCTGGTTGGAGACGGTGCGAAGCCAAACACCGTCGAAAAGCCGGCTGCTCAACAATATCAGGAATGCAACCATGAGTGCGGATAGCGCCACGAGCGGCAGAGCGTCGGCGCGAAAGCAGATCAGAAAGAGGCCGATCGAGGTGCCCAGGACGAGGAAGTAGAAGTAGTACAGCGACTCGATCCGAAAGCCGAAGATCTCGAAGCTCCAGCTGACAAAATCGACAAGTCCCGGATCGTTCGCCTCGGGCACATAGAGCTGGTGATTGGCGAAGGAGGAATTCGGCGGAAGATCCTTCAGTGCGACGGCTTTTCGAATAGCGTCGTTGATAAGATCCGGCATTTCCGAGTTTGCCGGATACTGGATGCCGAGCTTGTCGAGGTAGTCCTGGCGCCCGGTGAAGCCGCCAGCGAAGAGTGTGAGCAGGAGTTCGGTCCGCCCGACATAGCCCGTGGTTCCGTGGAAGCGCTGGGACAGGTCTATGCCGACGGTTTGCGCGAGCATCTCGACTGCGTCCGGCGCAACGAGGTGCATGCGCTGATTCAGTCCCCTCTCGAAGGCGGCGGCCGTCGCCGTGATCGTCAGGAGCGCGGCGCAGACGTTGAGCCACAGCAGCGGACGCGGTGTCGGCGGGAGTTCGTCCTGAAAGCTGGCGTTCAACCGGACCAGCCGGCGTATCGGTTCAACGACAGCGCGATAAATTCGCACCACTCGCTCGCGGGCACTCGGCAGCAGCTGTCGCCTCCGTCAAAATCAGCAGGCAGCTTGAGGCATTGTCATGACCCTCGGACACGGTGACGACGCTACCGGACTGCGACCTATCGGAATCATTCTATTGGGCTTGCCGGGAAGTTGACAATCAAAAGCCACCACGAGATGGCAAGCTGGTCACCCCGACAGAAGGGGACTTGAGATCGTCAGGTTCGACAGACCGTCATCGACGGGGCTGACCGGGCAACCCTCACACCAGGACGGCGTAGTCCGCCGTGATCACGGGAGAGGCGGGCTTCAGCTTCGGCTGTCGAATGACCGACAAAAACTCTTCGTGCAGCGGATGCCCGACAATGTGCACTGCCAGATCGCGAAAGACGTCGGGGTCAAAGGATCCCCAATTGTCCAACCGCTCGAAAAGTACGTGCCGGCCCGGATCGATGCTTTGGGTCCAATCGACGAACAGCGGCATCTCCCGGAAATTGTCCTTCTGATAGGTGAAGGAGAATTTGAGCACTTCAAACGCCCCGCTTTGCCTCAGCTGGCCGAGGAATTTCATGTTCTCGACAAATGGCTCCCAGAAGGCGCCTCGCCTCAATTTCTCGAAGGTCTGCGGGGTGGCGCCATCGGTCGAGACGCGGATCGATCGGATCATGTCGTGAATGCCGGGAAACTTCTCCCACTCCTTCTTGTTGAAGAGGGTGCCATTCGTGATCATGTCGATCTTCAGATTGGGAAAATCCTTGCTGTTCAACCTCGACAACAGTCGGCGCAGCGGCCTGCTGATGAATATTTCTCCCGCGGCATTCAAGTTGAGGAACTCGCTGCGCTTCAGCAGGGGAACGATGGACTCTTCGATCAGTGTTTCCTTGGTCAGTTGAAGTTCGATCTTCTCCGTAACGAGTTGGGTGCGGCACGACGGGCAGCTGAGGTTGCACGACTTGTCGAACGCCAGGAGTACCAGCGAAGGCGCTTCGAAGACGAACTGTCCCGCTATTGACAGCTCGTTTGGTGTTTTCAGCGACCAGGTCGCCGCCTGGCATGCGGTATTCTTTCGTCGCGTTGTCGCCGGTCAGGTCGGCCTTGATCGGCAGCTCGTCGCAGGCGATATGCCGGCATTTGAAATGGTCGCAGTAGCGAAAGGAGCCGTCCAGGACGGAGCGCCGCGCCGCGAGGGCGTTGTTTCCATTGTAGATTTGAGCCGCCGTCTCCTTGCTGGAAATGACGTTGCCGAGACTGAAGCCCGGCATCCACGGTGCGCAGCATATCCCGGCAGAGCCGTCTTCCTGCAGGGTGAGATTGTCGAAGGGATATGGGCAAGTCCGCTCGGCCATATAGCCGTCGTCGTCCCCAAGATAGCGCTGCAACGCTCGAGAAACCGGCGTGCCGGCGATCCGCCACTCGAGGGCCGTGATCTGGTTCCGCAGAATATGGAAGTCCCATGGCAGGGGACTGCCTTCGATGCGCGCATAGGCCTGCTTTGCCACCGCAAGGGCGTCCTGGTCGCGCCCGACTTTGGCCAACCGCCTTGCCCAGGCGACAGCGGCGCCCGGAAAGCGAGCGTCACCGGCCATCCGCTCAAGCCAGGCGAGTTGGTCGGAGGGGCCTCGTGTCTGTCGGATCACGAATTGGCATCCTGCCGCTTCCATATTGAGGTCTTTGGGACGACGGGCGAAAGTCGACAGCCATCCGGCACTTCTGGTCGGGATGTGCAGCGTCCACCGGTAGAAATGCTCATTGGACCAATAGACGTCGTGCCTCGCACAGGCTTCGAGAGCGGAAACCAGATGATGAACACTGTCGGGATGAGAGGTAACGGCGATCTTTTCGGCTTCCGGCGCCGTGGCGTTGCCTCCTGAAACCTGCGGTAATTGCGCCAAAGTCATGCCAGCCTCTAGTCCAATGAGCGGAAGCCTCGATCGCTTGAGGTCAGGGAATCAAGTTAATGGCTCCATGTGAAGAATACAACGGATGGGGTGGCGCTCCGAGCGTCCATTTTCCGCCACTTCCCCTGCGCCGCAGAGGCGGCAGCTACGATGGCGTTCTCATCGCAGGTCTTACGAAAGACCATGCTTTGCTCAGCAGGAGCAGCGCAACAAAGAGGCCGATTGCGGTCAGAATGAGGAACGGCTCGCCCGAGACGTGGGCCATTGGATAGGCCCAAAAGACGGGCGCCAACGACATCGCCATTACGATCAGGCCTGCTGTCGCGACCAGGCTTCGTGCGCGCCGGGGAACAGCCAGCCACCGTCCGCAGAGAACGCCGAGCACAAGAAAGGCCGTCAGACAAACCAGCGTCCAAGGTCGCGGACGATAGTCACCATATATCGAGGCGAACTCCGTCACGAAGGTTTTTGGCTTGTACCAAAGGAACAGCTCCAGCATGTACCGCGGATGCTCCAGCCGCGAAACGGAGGTAGCGTTCTTTGACCAGCTTTTCGTGCAAGCCCATCTTGTAGGTCGGAAGACCGCCGACCTCGGGGGCGAGAAGATACGCTTCCGGCAAGCCATAACGCTCCGTGGCTTCAAGGACCGAACCGATCCAAGCAATGCTGTCACCTGCCTTGGGAGTTTCTCGCCCGTCGTATCTGTCACCTTGCGTCCCCCAGTCGGGATGCAGAATGAGCCCCAGGTAGGCGCTATGCCAGATCATGTGGTGCGGCAGGAATATGCCGACGCTGTATATCGGATGAAGCACCGACGATTTGTAGATCGCGGAGCTTCCGAGTCCGAATGCCAGCAGGATGACAGGCCAGGATAAGATCACCCCAAGGGCGCGCCGGCCTGTCCGTTCCGTGGATGGCCGATCGAATTGGTTGAAGGCGATCAGAATTCCGATCAGGCCGAAGGCGATTACCATCCAAACCGCGCTCGATCGTGTGAACATGACAAAGGTGAAAAGTGCCACCTGCAGTGCGGTCGTCACGACCCGTGTCGGGGTTGGCTTGCGATAGATCAGGAACACGAATACCAAATGCAGGAAGGAAACAAAGCACAGGGCCCCCAGGACGCGCTGATTGTGGACGGTTCGGGTAAGCACGCTCGCAAAGAGCTGCGAATCCAGCACCAGGAGGAAGGCCACGAGGAGTTCCTGCCAGCGCGACGAGCGGCAAGGTGTCCGCATAGAAGCAAACCAGATAGAGTGCGACAGCGGTGGAGAGAATGAGGAAGTAAAAATAGTAGAGAGACTCGATCCGATAACCGAAGAGTTCGAAGCTCCACCCCACGTAGTCAATGAAGCCCGGGTCATTGGCCGGAGGGGCATAGAGGTTGCGGTTGGCGAACGTGGCGACCGGCGAAAGGTCCTTGAGGTTGAGGGCGTTCTGGATCGCCTTGTTGAGCAGGTCCGGCATCTCAACGTTGGCCGGGTACTGAATGCCGAGCGGATCGAGATAGAACTTGAGGCTCGTGAAGCCTCCGCGAAAGAATTCGAGCAGAACCTCGGTTCTGCCGATATAGCCTGTCGTGCCGTGAAATTTCTGCGAGAGGTGGATGCCGGCAGATTCGACCACAGTGTCGATCGAATCGGGCACAACGCGATGCATGCCTTGGCTGAGCCCGTCCTCATAAAGAAGGGCGGTCGTCGCCACGACCAACAGAATTAGAAAGGCATTGAGCCATCTCAGCGGCGGAGCTGGCGGGATCTCATCGCGCAACTCCGAATTGAGCTGCCAGGTGCGGCGGGCGGCGCTGCGAACGGCGCGAAAGGCCGTTGCCACGCCGCCAGTCACGTTCCGTAGCACGTCATCTCCGTCGCCAGTCCTCAGAACGCGATGTCTCAGCCGGGCACTTTATGGACCTTCGTGTGCGAGGACAAGTGATCCTGAATGCAGTGCGGTCACTCATGCCGACGATGGCTCGACGTCGAGCGCGGTGATCGGGGCCGTGGCTAGGAAATTCGCCCTTGGACAAGCCGCCGATAGTTCTCATTGAGTTGCAGGCGAGCCTTGGCCGCATCGGGGCCGCCGACATGGTCGATCGGGATGACGAACGGCCGGTCGCTCGTCTTGCGGTAGACGAGCTCTCCCCAAATGTTCGTCACGGGCGGCCGCTCGACCGGCCCGACCATATGCTCGATGACCTCCTTGAAGAACGCATCGTCAAACGGCTCGCTCTCGGTCAGGAGCGCCTTGGCCTTCAGCAGTTCGTAGCCATTATCGCCGACCATGTGGGCATAGAACTTCGTCGTCGGGTAGCAGAAGCCATGCTCGCGCCAGCCGATCAGCGGAAAGCTATGCCGTATCACGCCGCCGACCTTTGCCAGCTCGTGGGCGACGTGGAACCCGTTGATGGGGTTGATCAGGTGCTCGATCGTGCCTTCGTTGTTGATGAAGTCGAAGGCGTTCCGCCAATAGTTCGGCGGTGCGAAACTGTTGAGATCGAAGTACGTCGAGCCAGGAGCATCATCGACGTCGATCGCGACATATCGAATGCCCAGCGCCTCGTAGATGGTGCGGATCTGCGGCACACCGTCGCCCAGGGCGGCCTTGATGGCGTCGTCTGACAGACCGTGACTGCCAAGGAAGGCGGCGATCTCGCGGTGCGTCGCGGCAACATCGGCATAGAATTCCTGGGCGCCGAATTCAATCAGCGACTGCCCAGGCGCGAGCCAGCCGGCGTCGAGCCAAAGCTGCATCTGGTTTTTGAAGTACTCGGCACTGTATCCCATGCGTGGACGATAGAAGATCAGGCCTGTTCGTCAATCTCGGACGCGCTGCCGGCATGACCGATGGTTCATCATCTGTGCTAAGGTCCGACCACGCGTTGTCTTGCTGGTGAGTTCGGATCCTAGGCGACCCGAAGAAACGAGAATAGATCCGACACGCGGTCTGCGTTCTCTTGCCAGCCTTCCTCGACACCGAAGCGGCCGCAGAGGAGATGGGCTGGCCGCACCATGAGCTGCAAGGCAAGCCGCTCGCGGACAACCGGACGGCAAGGCATGGTGCAGTGCGGAGTGAGCGAGGACCAGACGAACACATCGCCTCTGCGCATGAAGGCTGTCACCACATCGGGGCTCGCAGCCTGCAGCTTTTCCTGCAACGCGTCATGGTATCGAGTATATCGATCCTTCGCACCTGGCGCGGGCGAGAGCCCCAGATCGGCTTCTGTGATCAGCTTCCCTTTTGGCCACGGGATGACGCAGGGCACGCCCGAGGTGCGGTCCATGTCCTGCAGTGGAATCCAGACCGAATGCGCGTAGCCAGGCGGGTGGGTGTCCATCGCCCAGCTATCGATGTGCAGGTCAGTATTGGGGGAGGAGAGGAACAGGATCGACTGATGAATGGTGTAGCGTTCGGCGCCGTCGAGTTCGTGCAGGCATTGCCAGAGGTGCTTGTCGGTGATCAGCCGCCGCATGGCCTGGTGGATTGCGTCCAAGCCTGGAGGCATCGACAGGTGCGCGTTGCCGGCCGCGTTGGCGACGAGCGGTGTATCCGTATGGAACCTGTTGACCTCCATCATGCCGCTCTGCCGGCGGATCTCGCCACGATAGGTGGGGACCAGTTGCGCCGCGTCAGCCAGGGCAGAGACGAGATCGACGGGGAGGGCCGCGCGGAAGATCTGGTGGCCGCGTTGGGTGTAATGTTCACTCATTGACCAAAACCTATCCCATGCCTCGCGAGGCCGAAAGCCCGGCCGGCAAGCCGGTCCTCGCCCTGCATCAGGCATCCCAATTCTTCGCCTTGCCGCCCCTGTCGTTCCGATGGCAGCATGCACGCCATGGGTTATTCAGCATTATATTTTCCGCACGCGGTACAGACTTGGCTCAATCATGACTGGCTCAAATCCGGGCAACGCCTGATCGATTTTGGCGCCCAGGAGTTCTTTGCGGACCCCGCCGAAACTCGCCTCGAGGTTGGAGGCTTTCTTCACCATCGCGGTGTCCCGGCGGCCAAAATCGAGGCCCTGCTGCGCGATGGCTTTCCGAAGGTCGTCGAGGTCTATGCCGCCATAGGGGTCGACTATCTGTCGATCGACGTCGACGGTGCGCACGGCTCGACGTTCTTCGACCTCAACACCTTCGCGTCGCCGCCGGAATGGCGCAACGCCTTCGATTTCGTCAACAACGAGGGCACGATCGAGCATCTGGCAAACCCGATCAATGGATTTCACGTTGCCCACGACATGGTGAAGGTTGGCGGCGTCGTTCGGCACAACTTCCCGCTGATCGGCTGGGCGAACCATGGCTTTGCCAACCTGACCCCGAAGTTCTATTCGCACTTGGTCGGGGACAATGCCTACGAGGTGCTGAAGGTCGTGGCTACGTTGGGCGATCCAACGCCGTTCGAAGATCCGTTATTCACCGCGTGCCTGGGCGATGCCGGAGGGCAGCATCCCGTCAAGATTTCGGCGCCCCTTGTGACGAACATTTGGGGCGAACTGGTGTATCGCAAGACCACTGATCGGCCGTTCGTTCTGCCGATCGATCACGTCGAGGGGCCGAACGCCGCCGCCGTGCGCCAGAGGCTGATCGAAAATTACCGCACACGCCGTGCGTAGATCAATCGAAGCAGCCAGACAGCGACCAGAGGGCGATGGACAACGATCCCACCTGCAACAATCCAACCTGCTATGCGGGGCGGCGTGCTTGGATCTGCTCATGCCGAGCGCGCGTGCACGGCCACGCCAGCCGAGGGGTCTCAACAGATCGACCTTGATAAGACGGAGTCCGCTGATGGGAGATTGCCTTCGCCATCGACGCGAGGCTGTACCGTTCCTCATGATCGATAGTGAACGGTAGTGCGACAGGCGAATTTTCGAACGCCCGTGACGTGCGCCAAGCCCAAAGGGCCTTCCGCTCAGAGGTCGAACTGTTGGTCCGCTTCGACTGAATATTTTTGTCGTGGAGCGTATCTCGATGGCTGCTGAAACCGGGCTCTCCCGCCGGTGGGCAAGTATTCGAAGCGTCGTCAGGCTGAAATATCCCGCAATCCTCGATCAAGCCTGCTAAGGCATTGAGCCTGCTTGTGAAATCGTGACGCTGTATGCCTCGAAGCGGTGACCGGTGTTTTTCCAGCCATGGTTTTGGAGGGACCTCCGCCCGGGGCTCTCCGCACTCAACTGAAAGAAGAAATATTCTCTTGACAAACATCCGCAATGTTATGGATTGGCCTTGCCGGCCCTCCAGGAAGGATCGGCATCATGTTAATTCTCTTCAGCGGCTCAGAGATCCCACCTCATGGTCGGCCTGCTAACCGAGGTGGATCCCGGCTCAAATCGACCCGCGACAACGGATCCTCTGAGACAGCCAAATGGGCTGACTGAG
>CAVWKN010000019.1:0-325494 GCA_963755585.1 uncultured Alphaproteobacteria bacterium | reverse complement strand
GCCGACATCGACAGCCCGCTGGACCTACTGATGAACGGGGCGCACGGCGCCGTTCTGGAACATGCACACGTTCGCGCAATTCATGTACGCCAGGATGCGTGGCGGCCGCGCTCATCTGATTCCGTATTTCCAGGACAATCCGCGCTGCTTCGAAAACGTCTCGATTGCGCTCCGGCTGCGGCCGACCTCCTTTGCGCAGCGCTACTACACGCAGACACCGTTCGAGTTCCGCGCCCGCGACGACCAACCTCGCTACTGCAAATTTCGATTGCTGCCCGAAGACCGGGGTCCGGAAACCGGCATTCCGCAGCAAGCCGATCTGCGCACGCCGTGGTTCCAGGAGGCGGATCCCGGCGAGACCCTGTCGCCCAACTATCTCAAGGACGAGTTCCGCGAACGCGTGCAAGGACGCGGCGCGAAATACCATCTCGAGATCCAGCTGCACGACTGGCAGGCGGGTGACGATCGCATGGTCGTCCTCAGCAGCCTCTATCCCTGGGACGAGACCGCCCATCCGTGGATGCCGCTCGCCACGGTCGACATCGACTCGATCCACGAAGCCGATCCCTACGGTCTTCGCTGCATGTTCGAGATCACCAACCATCCCGACTGCATCCAGCTGATCGAGCCGCTGTCGATCTACGATCCGCCGTCGCTCGAGTATCTGCGCGTCGTCGGCGCCCTGGCGCGCAGGGCGCGCCTGCTCGGCATGCGGCTGTTCGGCCCGCCGCAACCGGTGCCCGACATCCGTCCGCCGGCGTCCTATCCCGACGAGGCAGCGTCGACCGTCACCGCCGCCGACATCTACAGCGCCGCCTGCCTGCCGCAGCACGAGCCGGAGCGCTCGCGCCGCCGCCTGCGCGCGCAGCTTCTCGAGCAGGCGCGCGGCCTCTACCAGTTCGCGCCCGACGACGGCCTGCCGGCCCATGCGCGGGCGCTTCCGGCCGACGAGGAATTCTCGGCCGACAAGTACCATCGCATGCTGTGGGACGCGGCGGCGACGGTGGTCACGCTGGGCATCGGCGTCGTCAGGAAGGAGCTCGACACCGCGCGCAGCCTCAAGAGCTACGACGACCTGTTCGCCGGTGCGACGCTGCCGCTGCCCGCGGTCAGCGCGCGCTTCGCGAGCGACGAGGAATTCGGCCGGCAGCGCCTCGACGGCGTCAACCCGTTCCTGCTGCGCCGCTGCACCGTCATCCCCGACAATTTCCCGGTCGAGCCGCAGACCGTCGCCGCGCTGCTGCCCGACGGGCAGGACCTCGCCGCCCTGCGTGACGCCGGGCGGCTCTACCTGCTCGATCTCGCCATCCTCGACGGCATCGCGGCGGCGCCGGGACGCTTCCTGTGCGCCCCGATGTGCCTGTTCTACGTCGACGGGCAATCGCGGCTGATGCCGCTCGCCATCCAGCTCGGCCAGTCGCCGGCAGCCGGCCCGATCTTCACGCCGCTCGACGATCCGTGGCTGTGGCGCACGGCCAAGACGCACGTCCAGTGTGCCGACTCCCAGGTCCAGCAATGCGTCTCCCACCTGCTGCGCACCCACATGGTGATGGAAACGATCGCCGTCGCCACGCATCGCCAGCTCAGCGCCGCCCATCCGCTGTACCAGCTCCTGATGCCGCATTGCCGCTTCACGCTCGCCATCAATCGCGCCGCGCGCACCAAGATGATCGCGCCCGGCGGCCCGTTCGACAAATTGATGGGCGTGGGTACGCGACGGCGCGCTGGCGTTGTGCGCCAAGGCCTGGAAGCAATGGTCGTTCGCCCAGTGCGATCTGCGCGCCGACCTCGCGGCGCGCGGCGTCGACGATCCGGCGCTGCTGCCGGGCTATCACTACCGCGACGATGCGCTGCTGGTGTGGGACGCCATCGCCGGGTTCGTGGGCGCGGTGCTGCGCCAGTTCTATCGCAGCGACGCCGACGTCACGGGCGACAGCGAGCTGCAGGCCTGGGTGCGCGAGCTGGCCGACCCCGCGATCGGCAACTTCCGCGGCCTGGCCGACCCCGGCGGCGGGCTCGCGTCGCTCGACCGGCTGGTGCAGGTCGTCACGGCGATCGTGTTCATCGCCACCGCGCAGCATTCCGCCGCCAACAACGGCCAGTACGAGCTTTACGCCTACATCCCGAACGTGCCGGGCGCGCTGTTCGCGCCGCCGCCCGCCACCAAGGCGCCGCTCTCCGAGGAGAGCCTGGTCGCCGCCCTGCCGCCGGCGGACGTCATCATCGAACAGATCACCCTGGCCCACGTGCTGAGCGAACCGGCCGATCCGCCGCTGGGCCGCCATCCGTCCGACTTCTTCGCCACCAATCCCGAGATCGCGCCGATCGTGGCGCGCTTCGACGAGACGCTGCGGGGCGTCGCCGCGCAGATCGATGCGCGCAATGCGCGGCTCGCCGTCCCCTACACCTACCTGCACCCTGCCTCGCTCTGTTCCAGCGTCGAGACCTGACGACCGGCCGGAGCGCGCCATGATCGACCTGCCCGGCTACCGCATCGGCGAGACGATCCACCGGGGACGACACTTCTCGATCTATCGCGGGATCAGGCTGGACGACTCCGCCGGGGTGATCGTCAAGGTCGATGACGCCCAGCAGGCCGAGCCGCAGGCAAGCGCCCGCCTCGAGCGCGAGTACGCGCTGACCCGCTCGCTCGATGATTCCGGCGTCGTGATCGCCCACTCCGTCCAGCGCGTCGGCCGCCATTGCGCGCTCGTCTTCCCCGACAGCGGCCGCATCTCGCTGGCGCACTATCTCGAGGGCCGCACGCTTCCCCTGCCGCTGTTCTTCCTGGTCGCGCGCCAGGTCGCCGAGACCCTCGGCCGCCTGCACGCGCGCGACGTCGTGCACAAGGATATCAAGCCGGCAAACATACTGGTCGACCCGCAGACGCTGTCCGTCCAGCTCACCGACTTCGGCATCGCCGTCACGCGTGCCCGCGAGACCGCCTCGACCCTCGCCCCGGAGGAACTGGAGGGCACGCCCCACTACATCGCGCCGGAACAGACCGGCCGGATGAACCGCAGCATCGACGGACGTTCCGATCTCTATGCGCTGGGCGTCACCTTCTACGAAATGCTGGCGCGCCGCCTGCCGTTTGACGTCAGCCGACCGGGCCGAGCTGGTGCATTGCCATCTCACCGTGCTGCCCCGGCCGCCGCACGAGCTCGATCCGGACATTCCCGAGCCGCTGTCGCGACTGGTGATGAAGCTGCTCGCCAAGGATCCCGAGGAGCGTTACCAGAGCGCGGCGGGCCTCGCCCATGATCTCGCGGCGCTCGCGGCCGCCGCCGAGGCGGGCCGGCCGGCCGACGATTTCATCCTGGCCGCGCGCGACGTGCCGGACCGGCTGCGCATCCCCGAACGCCTCTACGGACGCGACGCCGAGCTCGCCGCGCTGGTCGAGGCGGTGGAGGGCGTCGCCCTCGGCCGCGCGCAGATCATGCTGATCGCCGGCCACTCCGGCATCGGCAAGTCCTCGCTGGTGCGCGAGGTCATGCGCCCGATCGCGGGGCGCCGCGGACACCTGGTCAGCGGCAAGTTCGATCAGCTCAGCCGGGGCACGCCCTACCTGGCGATCGGCCAGGCCTGCGAAGAGCTGGTGCGCAAGCTGCTCGGCGAGACCGCCGAGCGCGTCGAGCTCTGGCGGCGGACCCTGCTCGACGCGATGGGACCGAGCGCGCACGTCATGCTCGACGTCGTGCCCAGCCTCGAACGCCTGGTCGGCACGCTTCCGCCGGCGCCTGTGCTGGGCGCGGCGGAGACGCAACAACGCTTCAGGCTGGTCTTCCGCCGGCTGTTCCGGGCACTCGCAAGCCCGCGCCATCCGCTGGTGATCTTCCTCGACGATCTGCAGTGGGCGGACTCGGCGTCGCTCACCCTCATCGACGTGCTGATGTCCGACCCCGATCTCGCCGGCCTGCTGATGATCGGCGCCTATCGCGACAACGAGATCCATGCCGGCCATCCGCTGCAGGCCTTGTTCGAGCAGCTGGCGCGCGGCCAGGCGCCCTGCCGCAGCATCACGCTCGCGGCGCTCGAGCGGCGCAGCGTCGGGCCGCTGATCGCCGACACCTTGCGCATCCCGGCCGAAACAGCAGCGCCGCTCGCCAGCCTGGTGACGGCCAAGACGCAGGGCAATCCGTTCTTCGTGCGCCAGTTCCTGCGCCTGCTCGAGGAAAAGAAGCTGCTGGCCTTCGACGCCGGCGCGGCGTGCTGGACCTGGCAGGTCGACCGCATCGAGCAGGAGCAGATCACCGACAACGTCGCCGACCTCGTCACGGAGCGCATCGGGCGGCTGACACCGGAGGCCGGGCGCCTGCTGCGCCTCGCTGCCTGCATCGGCAACCAGTTCGACCTGGAAACGCTCACCGTGGTGTCCGGCGGGCTGCCCCGCGAGACGGCGGCCGCGCTGGCCGAGCCGCTGGCCCAGGAAATCATCGCCCCGATCGGCGAGAGCTACAAATATGCCGCGTGGTCCGAAGCGACTCCGGATGCGGGCATTGCCTACCGCTTCGCCCACGATCGCCTGCAGCAGGCGTCGTACGCCATGATCCCGCCGGACGAGCGGCCGCTCCTGCACGACCAGATCGGCCGGCTGATCCTGGAGCGCTCGACGCCGGAGCAGCGCGAGGAGCGCCTGTTCGAGATCGTGAGCCATCTCAATCTCGGCATCGCGTCCGCTGCGACGCGCGAGCAGTGCGACGAGCTCGCGCGGCTGAACCTGCGCGCCGGCGAGAAGGCCAAAGGCGCCAATGCCTACGAGACAGCACTTGCCCTTTTCGTCGCCGGCCTCGACAGGGCGGCCGATCTGGGTGACGCGCGGCTCAGCCACGAGCTCGGCGTGCGCCGGATCGAAGCGATGTATCTCTGCGGCCGCTTCGAGGAGGCCGAGCGCCTTGCCGAAGCCATGCTCGAGCGCACCGCGCTGCCGCTCGACAAGGCGGCCGTGCTGGAGCAGCTCATACTGGCGCACACCACGCAGCTGCGGTACCGCAAGGCGCTCGACACCGCGGTGCGCGCGCTCGAGCTGCTGGGCGAGCACGTCCCGGGGCGCCCCGGCACGGCGCAGGTGATGGCCGAGCTGGCGCGCACCAAGCTTGCCCTGGCCGGCCGGCGCATGGACAGCCTGCGGGCGCTGCCGCGCATGGTCGATGAGCGCAAGCTGGCGGCGATGCGCATCCTCATGCTGGCGACCCCGCCCGCCTACTTCGAGGACCAGAACCTGCTGCCGCTGGTCGCGCTGCGCATGGTGCGGCTGTCGGTGCGCTACGGCAATGCTGCCCATTCGGCCTTTGGCTACGTGATGTACGGGATGGTCCTGTGCGGCGTGCTGGGCGACATGCGCCGCGGGCTGGCATTCGGCCGCCTGGCTCTGGACGCGGTCGACCTGTTCGACGCGCGCGACATTCACGGCCGCGTGGTGATGTCGTTCGCCGGATTCATCCTGCACTGGAACAGCCGGCTGGCCGACACGCTGCCCTATTTCGCCGACGGCGCGAACGCCGCCCTCGAGGCGGGTGACCTCGAGTTCCACGGCTACAACCGCTATGCCTACGCCTCCTATGCCTTCATGAGCGGCATGCCGCTCGACAAGGTCGCCGACATACTGGAGGCGGGCTACGGCGCCGTCCTGCAGCACAAGCACGAGAAGACGCAGCGCGTTTTCCGCATGGCGCGACAGGCGGTGCGCGAGCTCAGGGGCCGCGCTGCCGGCCCGGCGCACCCGGAGGAAGCGCCGTTCGACGAGGCTGCCGAAGTCGCCTACTGGACCGAGCGCGACCGCATGGCGCTCGCCTACTACTACGAGTTCCGCCTGCTGAAGCAGTACATGGCGCGCGACTTCGAGGGCTGCGCCGCGAGCGCTCGCGTGATCGACGAGAACTTCAACGTCGTGATGGGCATGCCGTTCTCGGTCTATTACCTGCCCTACCAGTCGCTGGCGCTGATTGCCCTGCTGCCGGCGATGAAAACGGCCGGCGCCCGCCGCGCGGCCCTGCGCATCGTGCGCCGCAACCGGCGTCGCCTGCGCGCCTGGTCGCGCCACGCGCCGGAAAACTACCTGCACAAGCAGATCCTGGTCGAGGCCGAGCTTGCCCGGCTGAACGGTCGCGTCGTGCAGGCCGAGCAGTCCTATCAGCGGGCGATCACGCTGGCCGGTCGCCACGGCGCCTTGTCCGACGAAGCGCTCGCCCACGAGCTGGCGGGCGAGTTCGAGCTGGCGCGGGGCCGCCCCACCGCCGGCCGCGCCCATCTTGCCGAGGCGCGCGACGCCTACCGGCAATGGGGCGCGTGGGCCTGGGTCGAGCATCTCGAGCAGCGCCATGCCGACCTCTTCGGCGCGGCGCGCGAGACCGCTGACGGGAACGAGCCATCGTCGGAGACCGCGTTCTATCCCAGCGAAAGCCGCGGGCTGATCGACGTTGCCGCCATCACGCGCGCCGCCGCCGCGATCTCGGGCAAGATCGTGGTCGACGACGTCGTCGCCGAGGTCATCGAGGCCTCGGTCATGAACGCCGGCGCGACACGCGGCCTGCTGCTGCTGGCGCATGGCGACGAATTCGTCATCCAGGGCGAGGCCAGTCCCGGCGGCCTCGCCGAGGGCGGCCATCGCGTCCCGGCCCAGCCCGGGCCGGCGCCGCCCTTCGCCGGCTCCGGCAAAGGGCCCGAGCGGCTGGTCAACTACGTCGCGCGCACGCGCGAGAGCGTGGTGCTCGACGACGTGACGCGGGACGAGACCTATGGCGCCGACCCGTTCGTCGTCGCGCGCCGGCCGCTGTCGGTGCTCTGCATGCCGCTGCTCGACCGCGGCAGGCTCCTGGGCGTGCTCTATGTCGAGAACAGCCTGGCGCGCGGCGCCTTCACCGCGGGCCGCATCCGGACCCTGGAGATGCTGGGCGCGCAGGCCGTGATCTCGCTCGAGAACGCACGGCTGTACCAGGAGATCCGCAGTCACGCCGACGCGCTCGAGACCAAGGTGAAGGAGCGCACGAGCGAGCTGGAGGACGCCTACGGACGCCTGCGGGAGATCTTCGGCCGCTACGTGCCGCGACGGGTCGCCGAGGCGATCGTCGCCGGCCAGGGCACGCTGCAGCCGACGCAGACCCTGGCCACCATTCTCTACTCCGACATCGAGGGCTTCACCAGCATCGGCGAGCGGATGCCGCCGGGGCGCGTGGTCGAGATGCTGAACGAATACTTCCCCACGGTGATCGAGCCGATCGAACGCCATGGCGGCATCGTGAACCAGTTCATGGGCGATGCGATGCTGGTCACGTTCAACATCCCGATCGCCGACCCGCAGCATGCCGAGAAGGCCGTGCGCACCGCCCTGGAGATCCAGCGCGCGATACAGGGTCGGAAATTTGCCGGCGTGGAACTGGTCACGCGGATCGGCATCACCACGGGCGCCGTCATCGCCGGCAATGTCGGCTCGGGCGACCGTATCAGCTACGCCGTCTATGGCGACGCCGTGAACCTCGCCGCGCGCCTCGAGCAGCTCAACAAGGAGTATGGCAGCCGCGTGCTGGTCTCCGGCACCACGGTGGAACTGCTGACCGGCTCCTACCCGCTGGCGCCGGTCGGCAAAGTCGTGGTGCGCGGCAAGACGATGCCAGTGCTCATCTACCGGCTGGATGTGCCGGCGTAGGCTGAGGACGGTGCCCGCCGAGCCGGCGGCGGATTCCAGGCAACCCATCCGAAAGCGGCCATCTTCGGGCGAGATAACTTGTATCTTGCGTCCCCGATCCCGTGACAGGAGACACGCCATGCCCGCGCCGCGCCCGTCCAAGACCCATATCGGCAACCATGCCCTCAGGCCCGAGACCCTGATGCTGGGCTATGGCTACGATCCGACGCTGTCGGAAGGGGCGGTGAAGCCGCCGGTCTTCCTCACCTCCACTTTCGTTTTTGGCTCGGCAGAGGAAGGTCGCGACTTCTTCGACTATGTCTCGGGACGCAAGCAGCCACCCAAGGGCAGCCCGGCCGGCCTCGTCTACTCCCGCTTCAACCACCCCAACAGCGAGATCGTCGAGGACAGGCTCGCGGTCTACGAGGGCGCGGAGTCGGGCGTGCTGTTCTCCTCCGGCATGTCGGCGATCACCACGACGATCCTGGCCTTCGCCCGCCCGGGCGACGTCATCCTGCATTCCCAGCCGCTCTACGGCGGAACGGAAACACTGCTGTCGCGCACGATGGCCAATCTCGGCATCGGCGCCGTCGGATTCGTCGACGGCGTCAGTGAGACCGCCGTTCGGGCGGCGGCGCAGGACGCGCGCGCCAAAGGCCGCGTGTCGATCATCCTGATCGAAACGCCGGCCAACCCGACCAACACGCTGGTCGATATCAGGCTGATGCGGCAGATCGCCGACGAGATCGGGACGGCGCAGGGCTTCCGGCCCATCGTGGTGTGCGACAACACCCTGCTCGGCCCGGTGTTCCAGCATCCCCTGGCGCACGGCGCCGACGTCTCGGTCTATTCGCTCACCAAATATGTCGGCGGTCACTCCGACCTGATCGCCGGCGCCACGCTGGGTTCGAAGGCGACCATCGGGCCGATCAAGGCGCTGCGCGGCAGCGTCGGCACGCAACTCGATCCGTTTTCCTGCTGGATGCTGGGGCGCTCGCTGGAGACGCTGGCGATCCGGATGGAGCGCTCGAACGCCAATGCGAGGCTGGTCGCCGAGTTCCTGCGCGATCATGCCCAGGTCGGCAAGGTTCACTACCTCGAGTTCCTCGAGGAGGGCTCGCAAGCGCAGGCCGTGTTTGCCCGGCAATGCAGCGGTGCAGGCTCGACCTTCTCCTTCGACATCAAGGGCGGAGAGAAAGAGGCGTTCGCCTTCCTGAACGCCCTCGAGATCTTCAAGCTGGCGGTCAGCCTCGGCGGCACCGAATCGCTGGCGAGCCATCCCGCCGCCATGACGCATTCCGGCGTGCCCGCCGAGGTGCGCGACCGGATCGGCGTGCTGGACACGACGATCCGCCTGTCGGTCGGCATCGAGCATCCCGACGACCTGATCGCCGACCTGGCGCACGCCCTGGCCGCGATCGCGTGAGCAGAAGAGGCCGTGCGCGGCGCCCGCCCTTCTAGGGGCGCGGCGGCAAGTTGACCTTGGCGTCCTTCAGGGCCTTCTCGAGGATGGGAATGCCAACGGCAGGGTCACCGGCTTCGCATTTCGCCATCGCCACCGGCACGTCGGCGTTCGGCGTCGTGTCTTTCGCGACGGTTTGGCGATAGGTGTCGGACAGCGCCTTGCAATACTTGGCGTCATTCGATTGAGCGGCCGCCGCGAAGGGCAACGCGAGCGCCGCGCCGGCGAGCAGAACCCTGGTCATGGTCGTCATGTGATCGATCTCCTCCCGATCGTGTGCTCGGCCGCGCGACGGCCAGACGCGCCCTCGCCAGCCGGTTTCATAAGCCGGAGTAAAATCCACTCCGCAATTTGACACAACGCTCTAGAACAAGAATTCTGCAACATGGGCCGCGCCAAATTCAGCCAGCAAGACTTTCTCGCGGCGACCCTGGCGATCGTCGCGGAACATGGACCGCCCGCCGTGACGGTCGCCGCAATCAGCGAACGCCTGAAGTCGCCGATCGGATCGTTCTACCATCGCTTCGCCTCCCTCGACGTCCTGCTCGGCGAGCTCTGGCTGCAAACCGTGCTGGATTTTCAGCGAGGGCTCAGCGCGGCGATCGATGCCGGCGACGGCGTGCGAGCGGCGCTGCATACACCCGCCTGGGTCCGCGGGCATTTGAACGAGGCCCGCCTGCTGCTCCTCCACCACCGCGACGACTTCGTGCAGGGTGAATGGCCGCAGGAGCTTCGCGAAGCTGTCGCGGCTCAGACGCGCGACATGCAGACCGGGTCCGCGCGGTTTGCGCGGCTGGTCTTCGGACGCGCCGGCGCGGAGGAACGCCGCCTTGCGCAGTTCCTGCTCGCAGAGCTTCCGGTCGCCGCCGTGCGCCAGCACTTGCTGCGCCGCGAGCCGCCGCCGCCGCTGGTCGATCGCCTGATCCGAGTCACCTATCGCGCCGTCGTCGCGGATTATCGATCCGGAAAGTCGCGGTCGCGCGTCCCGCGATCGTTGCCCTGACCGCGGCGATTCTCACCAGGCGGGGATGTAGCGCCACGATCCGGACGGCTGGCGCTCGATCAATGTCCGGCCGTGGCCGAACGGTTCGCGCGTGAGGCCGCGGGCGTGGACCTCGAGCCGATCGACGTCGACCCGGATCACGATCATGTTGGCGTCGGCGAAGCCGGGTGGAAAATGCGCGTCGAGGTCGCTCGGCCACAGGGTGCGCATCTCGGCGACATCCTCGACGATTGCGGCCCGGCCGCCCAAGGCGACGTAGCGGTCGCCGGACGCGTTCTGGTACGCGAGAGTGACCAGGGGCGCCATGCGCATTTCTGTGACCTTGCGCGAACTCCTGCGGACCAGGAAGCGCCGGGTCCATTCGTCGGTTCCGGGCGCACCGGCCGAACAGGAGACGGCCCGCGCATTGGTTCCGCCTTCCGCCGACCGCGTGGCCAGCCAGCAGACCGGGACGTCGGCGATGGTCTCGCGCGCGGCGGCGAGGACCCGGATGATCTGTGCTTCGGTCAGCTCAGCGACCGGCGGCATCGTCGTCGACATGGCGCACCTCCACGGGACAGGAGACGCCACCCTGAATGGTTTTAAGGTGCTCGTCTAGAATATTTGTTCTAGAACTATGGTTCTATAGTATGCCAGCGCCGGCATGTGCGCGGACCCTGCCGTTCACGGCGCGGCAAGGATTGTGCGTTCCCCCACAATCCAGGTCCGTCACCTCCTGTACAATCCGCTGCTTTCGCCGCTTCAGACGTTGGGAGGCCGGTCATGGCCATGAGGGAACGCGTTCTCGCTTTGCTGCGCGGCCACGAAGCCGCGCGGATCCGCTTCACGGTCCCGTCGGCGAGCGTGCCGGTGACGATCAACCACCTGACGTTCACGACGGTCGCGAACGCCATCGTCGCGGGAAAGATCGGCGTCACGCTGTTCGTCCCGCCCGGCGGCCCCGGTACCGCCCTCGCCGAATACCATCAACCCGCCGGCCCCACCGCCCCTGCCACGGGACAGCTGATGGTTCCCCGGATCCTGGGACGCATCGACGAGGCCGCCGTGATGCATGAAAGCACGCACGCCTTCTTCGACCTCGGGAGTTCGAACATCCTGGCCTCGGAGGAAGAAGCCGTCAGCTATATCGTGACGGCGCTCTACCATCGGATGACCGGATTGACGCCGCAGCGCTGGACGGGGGCGGAGCCCTTCATTTCCGCGAAGGCCGTGGCCGAGTCCTTGCTGCATCAATACCAGGTCGGCGCCGCCGGCGTACCCACGGTCGACGCCGCCGCCTTCAGCACCCTCGTGCTCGCGGTCCAGACGACTCCTCTCTATCTGTTTCCCTCGACGCCCGGGGGAAGCACCCCGGCGGGGCTGTTCGCCGGGTTCCTGGGCGGACCCGTCCGTTACGTGCATAACGGCTAGCGCGTCGGCGCTGGACGCTCGACAAGTCGCTCCGGCGCGGCAATCCTCACCCCTGTGCGCGACGCCCATCGCGACCGCGCGGGGAGGACAAGACGATGAGCGAGACTGTCGGGAAGAACAGCAAGGGCAAGCCGGTGGCCGTGGTCATCGGCGCCACGTCGAAATGGCAGTCGGACGGCCGCAATACCAAGTTGGCCCATGGCAAGGCGCTCGACGACAGCAGCCTGCCGGTCGGCATCCGCTGGGGCATCGGCGGCGCGATCGCCCAGAAATTCGCGCGCGAAGGGTTCTTCGTCGTCATGACGACGCGCAGCGCCGCCAACGCGGCGGGCCTGGCGGCGGCGATCCGCGACCAGGGCGGCGACGGCATGGTCGTCGAGCTCGATCTCTCGCGCCAGGAGTTGGTCGCCGCGGCGTTCGCCACGATCCGCCGCGACGCCGGCGATCCGCAGGCCGTGATCTACAACGCGGGCTACCTCGAAGGCCGCGACCTGCCGCCCGAGAAGGAACTGCTCGAATACATACCGGTCGAGATGTTCGATACCGCCCAGCATATCGCCAGCCGCGGGCCGTTCCTGGTCGCCAAGGAAGTCCTGCCGGCGATGCGCAAGCGCGGCGAGGGGTCGTTCTTCTTCTCCAACAATGCGAGCTCGCTGCGCGGGCGCAAGCGCATGACCGGCCAGTCGCTCTACTATCCGAGGGTCATGATGCGCACCCTGGCGCAGGTGCTGACCGAGGAATATTCGGAGCACGGCGTGCATGTCGCCAACGTGGTGATCGACGGCACCATCGATTCGCCCGGCACCCGCGCCCTGCCGAAGATCCGGCAGAACGCCGACCTGGCGATGAATCCGGTGAAGATCGCCGAGGCGTTCTTCTACCTGCACAGCCAGGACCGCTCGTGCTGGACGCACGAGCTGCAACTGACGCCGTTCTCGACCAAACCGAGCACCTGACCGACCGGGGGCGCTTCCGCATGGTTGCCAGCGACGGCTTCGGCGAGTTCCTGTGCGATCAGCTGGCGCCGCTCGGCCGGGTCACGATGCGGCGCATGTTCGGCAAGACCGGCGTGTTCTGCGACGGCGTGATGCTCGGGATGGTGACGGAGGACACGCTCTATTTCCGGGTCGACGACCACAACCGCGCGGCCTTCCAGGAAGCCGGCTCCGTGCCGCCGCTCAACTACGAGAAGAAGGGCCGCACCATCGACCTGTCCTTTTGGCGGGCGCCGGAGCGTCTGCTGGACGAACCCGACGAGCTCGTCACATGGGCGCGATCGGCGCTGGCGGCGGCGCGACGGGTCGCGGCGAAGCGAAAACGGGCGGCGCCGAGACGGCATCGACCGGCCTGAAAGGTCATTGCCGCTGTTCCTGCAGGACCAGCATCTGCCGGCCGTTGTCGATCGACCAGCCCTTGAAGCGGCCGAGAAAGCTTTGACCGAGCAGCGGCGGCGCGTTGCCGCGCGCGATGCTCGCCTTCACGTTCTCCAGCACCCGGTTGCCCACCTTGATCGAGTGCAGCCGCACGGTGCGCGACACCACGGTCGAGCCGTCGGCCAGCTGGTAGGTGTCGCTGCCGATGTAGTCGAAGCTGCCGATCGTGCCGGCGCGGACCAGCGCCTGGATGGTCTCCTCGGGCAGGGTCACGTCGGCGGCGCCGCTGTCGAGGACGAAGTTCACCGTGGCCGTTTCGTTGACCAATGCCGGCAGGACCAGCACGCCGCCCATGCGCTTCAGCGGCACGTCGAGGGTGGCGGCAACCTGCGCCGCCGACGCCCGTGCCAGCGCGCGCGGATCGGACTTGCCGAGCCGCTGCAGGTTGTCGTCGGCGCTGGCGTCGCCCGAGTCGGCGGCCGAGCGGTAGAGCCGCAAGGCTTCGATGTTGCTGCGCGGCACGCCGCGGCCCTGCTCGTACATCTGGCCGAGCTCGTTGCGCGCGGCGGCGTTGCCGTGCTCGGCGGCGAGCTTGAAGAGACGCACGGCCTCGCGATCGTCCCGCGTCACGCCCTGGCCGTTGGCATGGCAGGTGCCCAGCATGAACTCGGCGCTGTCGTCGGCCTTGGCGGCGGCCTGCTGGAAGAGCCGCACCGCCTGGCCGTAGTCGCGCGTCACGCCCTCGCCGTAATAGTAGAGCTGGCCGAGATTGGCCGCGGCGCGCGCGTAGCCCTGGTCGGCCGCGAGCCTGTAGAGACGCAGCGCTTCGGCGAGGTTCTGCGGCACGCCGAGACCCTTCTCGTAATTCACGCCGAGATCGTTCTGGGCGGCCGCATCACCCAGGGCGGCGCGCGCCTTCAGGCTGTCGACCGACGACGGCGACGCCCCGCCCTCGAGCGGCAGGAGTGACAGGAGCGCGCCCGATATCACGACGAGGCAAGCGAGGCGAAGACTGCGAGGCAATGGCGCCCTTTCTTCATCGGCCTGCACAAAGCCTCTCACGCAATGCGCGAGTCTTCAAACCTGTTGCTCGCCCACGAAACAATTGAAACAGCACGAGGATCAAGCCATTTTGCCAAAGATCGCCGTCCCCTTGTTTTCCTCCTCGTTTCCTGACCCAGGAGTCTTCGATGTTGCTGAACGCCCTCTTCCCGACGCGCGACATAGGCACCGACCCGGCGAAGATCCGGGACTGGGCGCAGGCCGCGGAGGGCCTCGGCTACCACTGCATCGAGGTCGCCGATCACGTCTTTGGCGCGGCTCCGCGCGGCGACTGGAAGCCGACCTACAGCGAGCACGATCCTTTCCACGAGACCTTCACGACGATGGCCTTCATCGCCGCCGTCACCAAGACCATCAAGCTGTGCAGCGGCGTGCTCATCCTGCCGCAGCGCCAGACCGGCGTCGTCGCCAAGCAGGCGGCCGAGGTCGACATATTGAGCGGCGGGCGGTTGCGCCTGGGGGTCGGCGTCGGCTGGAACCATGTCGAGTACGAGGCGCTGGGCATGGAGTGGAAGACGCGCGGCGCGCGGCAGGCCGAGCAGATCGAGGTGATGCGCCGCCTGTGGACCGAGGACCTCGTCACCTTCAACGGCAAGTTCCACACCCTGGTCGACGTCAACATGCTGCCCGTGCCGGTGCAGCGGCCGATCCCGATCTGGTTCGGCGGATCGTCGGACGCCGTGGTCAAGCGCGCGGCCCGCATCGGCGACGGCTGGATGCCGATCATGTCGCCCGAGGTGGCCGAGCCGAAGCTCGCGATGCTGCGCGAGCATCTGAAGACATTCGGCCGCGATCCCGCTTCCTTCGGGCTCGAAGGATGGCTGCGCATGGATACGCCCGACGAGAAGCTGTGGCTTGCCTCGGCGCAGGGCTGGAAGCGCCTCGGCGCCCAGATGGTGATGCTCTATCCGATGTACCGGATGCCGGAGCTCGACCGGCAGATCGCGACCTTGCAGCGCTTCAAGGCCGTGGCGGCGGGGTTGTAGCCGTCGCGCGCAACCGCCGTGCAAGTGTGAAAGACGAGAAATCGGCGGGCGCTCACCTTGTGATGCGCGATCGGCGCGTCGCAACCTCGGGAGAGCCCCATGTACGTCAAAGGCAGGATCCTCGTTGTCGCCTCCAGCGTCGACCGGTTCACGCTCAAGACCGGCCAGACGGTGGAGGTCGGCTATTATCTCAACGAATTGGCCATTCCCGCTCTCGCCGCCATCGACGCGGGCTACCAGATCCGCGTGGCGACACCCAGGGGCAACCGGCCCGTGGCCGACCGGCAGTCGCTCGTCGCCAGCCACTTCGGCGGCAGCGAGGTGAAGCTGCTCGAGGCCCTCGACTTCGCCGCCTCGAACCCGAGCCTCGAGAAGCCCAAGTCGATCCGCTCGACGATCGAGGAGGGATTGGAGAATTACGTCGGCCTGTTCGTGCCCGGCGGCCACCCACCGATGATCGATCTCATGCAGGATCCCGACCTCGGTGTGGTGCTGCGCCACTTCCATGCTCATTCCAAGCCGACCGCGCTGCTTTGCCATGGCCCGATCGCCGCGACGGCGGCGATGCCCCGAGCCAGGGCGTTCCGGCAGGCGCTCGTGGACGGCGACGAGGAGGCGGCGCGGCAGGCAGCCGCGGGCTGGCAATATGCCGGCTATCGCATGACCGTCTTCTCGAATGACGAGGAGAAATATGCCGAGGACAACCTCATGGGCGGCGGCAAGGTCCCGTTCTATCCCGCCACCGCCCTGGAAATCGCCGGCGCCCGGGTCGAGACGAACGGCTTCTTCGAGCCCCACGTCGTCCAGGATCGCGAGCTCATCACCGGGCAGAACCCGCCCTCCGATCATGCCATCGCCGAGCTGTTCGTGAGGACGCTCGATCGCTACGTCGGGGCCAAGGCCGCCGCCTGACGTCCGCGGGGACTTGAACCTCCGAACCGGCATCCCGACATTTCGGGTACGGAAAGGAGGATGAGCCTCATGACCTGCAGTTTCCGAAACGGTGGACCGCTGCGCACGATGCTGATCCTGGCGGCCGCCGCGGGCCTTGCCGCGACAGTGGCCGGCTGCGGCGTCGTCGCGGCGCCGGTCCGTGTCACCAGTGCCGCCGTCAAGGTGGTGCCGGTGGCCGGCGACGTCGTCGCGAAGCCCCTGGATGTGACAGCCGACACCATCGACTGAGCGAGAGCCGGAGGCGGTTGCGCCGCCGTGTGTTCCGCCGCAGGCTATGGGTCGGAAACGCAGGGGGATCGCTTCATGAAATTCGGCGCATCGATGTTCTTCACCGACTATTCGATGGGCGCAGCGGAGCTCGCGGTCGCGCTGGAGCAGCGCGGCTTCGACATCGTCTGGGCGCCCGAGCATTCGCACATCCCGCTGTCGCGCAAGTCGGACTTCATCATGGGCGGCGAGCTGCCCAAGCGATACTACGACGTGATGGACCCGTTCGTGACGCTGACCGCCGCCGCGATGGCGACCAAGACCTTGAAGGTCGCCACCGGCGTCTGCCTGATCGCCCAGCGCGATCCCATCCAGACCGCCAAGCTGGTCGCCTCGATCGACCAGATCTCGGGCGGCCGCTTCGTGTTCGGCGTCGGCAACGGCTGGAACCGCGACGAGATGGAGAATCACGGCACCGCGTTCGAAAGCCGCCACAAGCGCGCGCGCGAGAACATCGAGGCGATGAAGGCGATCTGGACCCAGTCGAAGGCCGAATATCACGGCGAGTTCGTGAACTTCGATCCCATGATGACGTGGCCCAAGCCGGCGCAGAAGCCGCACCCGCCGATCCTGGTGGGCGGCGCCTTTCCCTATTCGGCGCGCCGCGCGATCCGCTATGGCGACGGCTGGATGCCGCAGGTCACGGAGAAGAACCCGACGCCGCTGCTCGACCTGGTCCCGCGGTTCCGCCAGATGTGCGCCGAAGCCGGCCGCGATGCCGACAAGATGGACATCTCGATCGGCGGGCAACAGCCCGACGCCGAGATGGCGAAGCGCTACCGCGATGCCGGCATCAACCGCGTCTCCGTCAGCCTGCCGTCCGAGAAGGCCGACACGATCCTGCCGATGCTGGACCAGTGGACGGCGGTGATGCGCGCGGTCAACGGATAGCGCACTCTCGGGCGATGACTCAGTAGGTCGCGAAGATGCGCGCGATCTCGGCCGGGTCGGAAGTCCGGGTGAGCGCCAGCGCCAGCAGCAGGCGCGCTTTCTGCGGGTTGAGGTTGTCGGCGGCCAGCACGCCGGCGTCGGCGAGCTTCTTGCTGCGGTAGATGCGGCCCGAGCCGGCGCGCGAGCTTTGCACGACGACGATGCCCTGTTTCACCGCCTCGGTCATCGCCGCGAGGTCGGCGGCGGGCGGCATGCCCGGCGCGAAGCCGGCCGACACGAGTCCCTTCGCCCCGGCGGCGATGAAGGCCCGCATCGCGCTGCCGTCCGAGCCGGCATAGGCATAGGCGATGTCGACCCGCGGCAGGGCGTCGAGGCCCGCGACGTCGAACTCGGTATCGGGCATGTGCCGGCGCTCGGGCTTGCGGTAATAGGCGATGCGGTCGGCGTCGGCGTGGCCCAGGATGCCGAAGTCGGGCGTGCGGAAGGTCTGCATGCGCCAGTTCGAGGTCTTGGTGACCTCGCGCGCCGCCTGGATCTCGTCATTCAGCAGCACCAGCACGCCGCGGCCGCGGCTCGCCGGGTCGGCCGCCGTGCGCACACCGTTCAAAAGATTGATCGCGGCGTCGGTCGAGAGGCCCGAGGCCGGGCGCTGCGCGCCGATCACGACGACGGGGATCGACACCTTGAGCACGAGGTTCAGGAACCACGCTGTCTCCTCGAGAGTCGCCGTGCCGTGGCCGACCACGATGCCGGCCAGATCGGGATGCTCGGCCACCAGGCGATGGCAGAGGCCGGCGAGCTCGCGCCATTCGGCGAAATAGATCTCGGGGCTCGGCACGTTGCGGAAATCGACCGGGATCACCTCGGCGATCTCGGTGACCACCGGAAAACGGGCGACGATCTGGCTGGCGTGCATGCGGTTGTCGTGCACGCCGTAGTCCTGCAGCTCGAGCGGATGGATGCCCAGCGAGGAGATGGTGCCGCCGGTGCCGATGAAGGCCACCTTGGGCCGGTTCTTGCTGCTCACGGGATGCTCCTGCGCTGTTCGATCCGCCCTGCGTCCGCACGCAAGATCGATGCCGACCGGCGCCGGGCGATTCACGTCTCAGTATTCGGCATAGATCTCGATGACGTTGTCCTCGGGATCGCGGAAGAACAGCGTGCGATGCCGCCAGTCGGGCAAATCGGTCGGCGGCCGCAGGATCGGAACGCCGTTGGCGACCAGCTCGGCGTGGCAGGCATCGACGGCGGTTGGCGGCACCCGGAAGGCGAGCTGAACCGCCGTCGACCCGGGCACCGTGCCGCCATCGTCCCACGCGAACAGATCGGCCGCGTGGGCGGAGCGTGAGCAACGTCGCGCCGACCCTGAAGCTCACCCAGTTCTCGCGGTCGAGCTCGAGGGGGAAGCCCATCACGTCCTTATAGAAGGCCCGGGTTTCCTTCAGCTTGCTGCACAACAGGATCGTGTAGTCGAAGTTGCGGATCTCCTTGAGACTCATCGGACGCCTAGACTTTGGCTGCGAGCTTGTCCTGGGTCTTCAGATCGAAGTCGCTGGCGTCATGGCGCTCATGCAGCTGGGCCGCGGGATCGCCCTGCAGGCGGTTGACGATGCGCCCGCGCTTGACGGCCGGCCGCTCGCCGATGGCGTCGGCCCAGCGCTGGACGTTCTTGTAGTCCGTCACCGCCAGGAATTCGCCGGCGCCGTACAGCAGGCCCTTGGCCAGGCCGCCGTACCACGGCCACACCGCGATGTCGGCGATGGTGTAGTCGCCGCCGGCGAGATACTTGCTCTCGCCCAGCCGCCGCTCGAGGACGTCGAGCTGCCGCTTGGTTTCCATCGCGAAGCGGTCGATGGCGTATTCGATCTTGGTGGGCGCGTAGGCATAGAAGTGGCCGAAGCCGCCGCCGAGGTAAGGCGCGCTGCCCATCTGCCAGAACAGCCAGGACAGGCATTCGGCGCGCGCCGCGCCGCCCTTCGGCAGGAATTCGCCGAACTTCTCGGCGAGGTGAAGCAGGATCGCGCCCGATTCGAACACGCGGATGGGCTCGGGCCCGCTGCGGTCCACCAGGGCCGGAATCTTGGAATTCGGATTGGCCGCGACGAAGCCGCTGCCGAACTGGTCGCCCTCGCCGATCTTGATCAGCCACGCGTCGTACTCGGCGCCGGTGTGGCCCTTCGCCAGCAGCTCCTCGAGCATGATGGTGACCTTCTGGCCGTTCGGCGTGCCCAGCGAATAGAGCTGCATCGGATGGCGACCGACCGGCAACTCCTTGTCGTGGGTGGGGCCGGCGATCGGGCGGTTGATGTTGGCGAAGCGGCCGCCGTTGGCCTTGTTCCAGGCCCAGACCTTCGGCGGCGTGTAGTCGGATGCGTTGCTCATATCCAAGTCCTCTGCTGGGGCGGCGATGCCCGATGCTTCGATAATAGCGCCATTCTAGCCTCCCTTTGCCTCCGCTCCACTGCCCAACATCCGCATCCCGAACCCCGAACACTGCTGACAGGCGCTGTCATCGGCCGGCGACCATGATCCCGTCGTGGAGAATCGATGACCGCTGAATGCAGAACGACCGAACCCGGACGGGTTGATCCCGGCACCCGGGCGCGATACCGGCTGCACTGCGTCGGCGCCTCGGGCAATTCCTTCAAGGTCGCCCTGTTCCTCAATTGCGCCGGGCTCGACTGGGAGCCGGTCGGTGTCGACTTCGCCGGCGGCCAGACCCGCGACCCCGCCTGGCGCGCGGCGACCAACGGGATGGGCGAGGTTCCGGTTCTCGAGGTCGACGGCCGGCGCATGAGCCAGTCGGGCACGATCCTGGTCTGGCTGGCGGAGACCCATGGCGCGTTCGGTCCCGCCGGCGCGGAGGAGAGATTCGAGACGATGCGCTGGCTGCTGTTCGACAACCACAAATTCACCGGCAACTTCGCCGCACACCGGATTCTCCACTCGATGACGCCGGAGCCGGCGCATCCGGCCGTGCTTGCCTATATGAGATCGAGGGCCGAAAGCGCCCTCTCGATCGTCGACAGGCATCTCGCCGACCGCCGCTTCATGCTGGGCGACCGCCCGACGATCGTGGATTTCTCCCTGGCGGGATACCTCTATTACCCGATCGAGGAGACCGGCTTCGATCTTGCCGCGTCCTTTCCCGCGATCGATGCCTGGTGCGGGCGCGTGGCGGCCCTGCCGGGCTGGAAGCCGCCCTATGAGATGATGCCGGTGGGAAACTCCCTGCCCGTGCGTCGCTGAACGATCGTCATCACATGCCGCGCATGACCGCGGCGCCCTTGTCGAGCAGAGGAAGGACCTTGTCCTTGGCCTCGGGCGGCACGCCGAACACGACGCGGTCGACACCGGCATCGCGGGCGCGCTTGAGCGCGTCGCCGTCCATGCCGACGCCGAACAGCGTGATCGGCACGTCGGACTGGGGCCGGCCCGCTTCCTTCAGCATCTCGCGGAACGGCGGCAGCATCGCCAGGGTGTCGCCGCCACGGCCGCCGATCGGCATCCAGCCGTTGCCGTAGGCGACGGCGCGGCGCGCGCCCTGCGGAAAGCCGCCGCCGACGATGATCGGCGGATGCGGCTTCTGCACCGGCTTCGGCCATTGCATCATCTCGTCGAACTTCACCAGTTCGCCGGCATATTTCGGCTTCGATGCCGCCCAGATCGCCTTCATCGCCTCGGTGCGCTCGCGCATCAGCTTGAAGCGCGTGCCGAACGCCGTGCCGTGGTCGGCCATCTCCTCGGCGTTCCAGCCGCCGCCGATGCCGAACAGCAGCCGGCCGCCGGACAGCCGGTCGACGGTCGCGACCTCCTTGGCGGTGTGGATGGGATCGCGCTGCACCACCAGGCAGACGCCGGTGCCGAGCTTGATCGTCTTGGTGACGACCGCAGCGGCCCCCATCGCCACGAAGGGATCGTAGGTGTCGTAGTACCATTTCGGCAGCTCGGCGCCGCCCGGCCAAGGCGACTTGCGGCTGGTCGGGATGTGGCTGTGCTCCGGGAACCAGACCGATTCGAAACCGCGCGACTCCGCCTCGACGGCGAGCTCGTGCGGCGCGATTGCGTAGTCCGTCGGAAACATCGTGATGCCGATCTGCATGCCTCGTCCTCCCCTGTCGTCACGGTCAGTCTACACGAATCAGAACGGCGGGCTCGTCAGATCGAGAAACGGCGCAGGAAGCCGGGATCGGGCTCGAAGCCGAGACCGGGCGCCGTCGGCACGTCGAGCGACGCCTGCCAGCGCGTGAGGCCGAAGCCGTAGGCGTCCATCGAGTCCTCGGCCTCGACGGTGGCGAAGTAGCCCTCCTCCTCGGTCACCGCGAGCATGTGCAGCGAGGCAAGCGCCGCCGGTCCGACGAACGGCGTGTGCGGCGCCGCGATCTTCTTCGCCGTGGCAAGCACGGCGAGAGCGCGCCTGGCTTCGGACAGGCCGCCCAGCATGCAGACATCAGGCTGCAGCACGCCGATCGAGGCGGCTTTCGCGTAGAGCGCCATTTGCTCCGCCGAGCCGAGGTCGGCGCCCATGCCGACAACGATTCCGGGCAGTGCCGGACAGTCGAGCAGGTCCTCCGGTGGCCAGGTGGGATCCTCGAGCCACAGCAGGTCGAGCGCCGCCCATCGCTTCTCGTCGCGGCGAATGTCGGCCAGCGTGTGGGCGTTGTTGCAGTCGGCGACGAACGGCGTCGCCGCCGGGATTGCGCGGCGCGCCTCCTCGATCACCTCCAGATCCGCTTCGTGGACCTTCACGGCCGCCACGCCGCTCGCCAATGCCTGCTCGACCCGCTGGCGCGCGCGCGCCGCATGATCGTACTTGTCGAGGCTCGCCATCACCGGGACCCGGGCTACGCCGGGCGCCGCCCAGCATTGCCGAGACCGACTGGCCCGCTTCCTTGCCGGCGATGTCCCACAGCGCGATGTCGACGGCAGCCAGGGCATTCAGGACGGTGCCGGCCCGGCCGAAGCTCGCGAAGCGCTTGCGCGCCGCGAGGTTCAGCGCCTCCCGCTGATCGACCGGCTTGCCGAGATAGTGCGGCGCGATCGCGTCGCGGATGGTGGCAAACAGCGCCTGCTGCATCGGCGGCCGCAGCGACAGGCACTCGCCGTAGCCCTGCAGGCCCGAACGCGTCGTGACGCGGCAGAGCGTGAGGCAAAGGTCGCCCGCTGCGAGCGGCGACGGAATGCCGGCCGGCCGGCGCGGCGCCGGAATGCGGAGCGCGATGGGCTCGATGCGTTCGATGATCATGGATGTTCCTCGTTTGTCGTCGCGCCGGGCAGCGGTCGAGCCTTGTCCTCGAGCCTACGAGCGCCGCCGTCCGATGAGAATGGCCGAAATCATGCTGACCAGCGCGGCAAAGACGACATAGGCGCAGATGAGCCACGGCTCCTGGTCGCCCAGCTCGAAGAGCCAGGTCGCGACCAGAGGCGTGATGCCGGAGGCGAATATGCCCGAGACCTGATAGACGAACGATATTCCCGTATAGCGGACACGGGCCTCGAACAGATCCGAAAACAGCGCCGCCTGGGGGCCATAGCAGAGCGGGTAGGCGATGCCGAAGGTCACGATCATCGTTGCATAGATCGTCGTGACGTCGCCCGTCTGGAAGGCCATGAAAGCCGGGAAGGCCGAGAGCGCCAGGACGAATGCTCCGATGGCGTAGGTCTTCGGCCGTCCGATGCGGTCGGAAAGCGCCCCGCATAGAGGCAGTGCCAACACCATCACCAACGCTGCGATCGACACGGCCCACAACGCCTGCGTCCGCTGAAGCCCGACCACGTTGGCCAGGTAGCCGATCGAAAATACCGCAAAGACATTGAAGAACACGCCATCGATATAGCGGGCGCCCATGCCGAGAACGACGTTCCCGGAGTGGTTCCTGAGCAGTTCGACAAGCGGCATCCGGGTTTGCGTCCGCCGCGCCTTGATCTGCCTGAACTCCGGCGTCTCCAGGATGGTCATCCGGATATAGAGACCGACCGCAACGAGAAGGATGCTGGCCAGGAATCCGACCCTCCAGCCCCACGCCAGGAATTCGGCATCTGTCAGAGCCAGCGACATCAGGCCAACGACTCCCGATGCCAGGCAAAGGCCTATGGCGAGCCCGATCTGTGGGACGCTGGCATAGAGGCCGCGTCGATCGGGCGGTGCGTATTCATAGGCGAGCAGCACGCCACCGCCCCACTCGCCGCCAAGACCGATACCCTGGAGGATACGCAGCATCAGCAGGAGAAGCGGCGCCGCGATGCCGATCTGATCGTATGTCGGCAGCAGCCCGATCAGGATGGTCGCAGCGCCAGTGATCATCAGCGTCGTCACCAGCACGCTTTTGCGACCGACCCTGTCGCCAAAATGCCCGAACACGATGCCGCCCAGCGGACGCGCCAGGAAGCCGACGGCGAAGGTCGCATAGGCCAGCATCGTCGACACGAACGCATCGCCGGCCGGAAAGAACAGTTTATTGAAGACGATGCCGGCGACGACGCCATACAGGATGAAGTCGTACCATTCGAGCGTTGCCCCCAGAAGGCTGGCGAAGAGGACCCGCCTTACGCTCGCGGCGTCGGTCACAGGTCCTTCTCGGCGAGCTCTCGGAAGGCGTCGGGAACCGAACGGACCACACCCAGCGCGACCGAGCCGTAGCCGATCGCCGCCCAGCCGAAGCGATCGCGGATCCTGTCGATGGCGCGATCGGCCGCGTGACGCGCCAGGCCTCTCCTCGTGCCGGGGCGGCGTTGCTCGTGGTCGAGCCCGAGCGAAAATTCGAGCTGCAGCTTCGGATGCTTTGCGAGATGCGACACGGAAATCGCGAGCAGCGAGATATGCTTTTCGTCGGGGTGATCGGCGAGCGCCGCGCGGACGAGGTCCTCGGCGATCTCGGCCAGGCTCGCGGTCGCCGCAATCGGCGCGTCGAGCGTCACCGAGCGCGTGACCGCGCGCAGGTCGGCGAAGCGCACGCGTACCGTCACGGTCCGGCCGGCGAGCGACTTGGCGCGCAGCCGGGTGCCGATCCGGTCCGCCAGATGCGCCAGCGTGGGCCGGAAGACCCGCTCCTCGGCCGGCTTGCGGCCAAGCGCCGACTGGGCGCCGGCCGATCGCGCACGATGCTGCGTCCGGATCTCCCGCGGATCGCGATTCCAGGCCAGCGCTGACAGCTTCTCGCCCGCCGCGGGACCGAGCAGTCGCTCGAGCGACCGTCCCGGCATCCTTGCGAGCTGTCCGATGGTCAGCACGCCGATCTTCTCCAGGCGCGCCCTTGTGACCGGGCCGACGCCCCACATCAGCTCGACGGGCAGGTCGTGCAGGAACTCGAGTTCGCTGTGCGGGATCGACGACGACCAGCCCATCGGGCTTGGCGACCTGCGACGCGATCTTCGCCAGGTGCTTCGTGCGCGCCACGCCGACCGAGATCGGCAGGCCGAGCTCGGTCCGCACGCGGCGCCGGATCGCCTGCGCGATCTCGGCGGGCGATCCGAAGAGATGGGTGCAGCCGGCGACATCGGCGAAGGCCTCGTCGATCGAGATCCGCTCGACCAGCGGCGTGAAGTCACCGAGCACCTTGATCGCGGCGTCGCCCAGCCGCTGGTAGTCCTCGAAATGGCCGCCGACGAAGATGAGCTGCGGACAGAGCTCGCGCGCCCGCCGTCCCGGCATGCCGCCGCGGACCCCGAAGGCCTTGGCCTCGTAGGACGCCGCCAGCACGACACCACCACCGACGGCGATCGGCTTGCCGCGCAAGGATGGGTCGAGCAGCTGCTCGACCGAGGCATAGAAGGCGTCCAGATCCGCATGGAGGATGGTCGCCGTCATGTCCATCCAACCGTTCACCTGTCGCCGTCGGCAGGCCTTCCGAAGAGAACAAAAAGAGAACATGCGAGCGTGCATTGTCAAGCACCAAACGACCGGCCGCCTGGTCAGCGGATGGGCGGGGCGTATTGCAGACCGCCCTGGCTCCAGAGCTTGTTGATGCCGCGGTCGATTTTCAGGGGACTGCCGGCGCCCAGGTTCCTGTCGAACGCCTCGCCGTAGTTCCCGACCTGCTTGACGATATTGTAGACCCACCTGTCGTCCACGCCGAGCGCCCTGCCCATGCCCGGCGTCTCGCCGAGGATCCGCTTGATCGAGGGATTGTCGCTCTTGAGCATGTCGTCGACGTTGCTCGAGGCGATGCCGTACTCCTCCGCCTCGATCATCGCGTATTGCGCCCAGCGCACGATGTCGGCGAACTGATTGTCGCCATGCCGCACGACGGGGCCCAGCGGCTCCTTGGAGATGATCTCCGGCAGGACCACGTAGTCGTCGGGGTTGGTCGAATTGGCGGCGCGCGTGGCGTAAAGACGAGCCCGGTCGCCGGTATAGACGTCGCAGCGGCCGGCGAAAAAGGCGCCGCGGATCTGGTCGGTGTCCTCGATGATGACCGGCTTGAACGTCATCTTCATGGCGCGGAAATAATCGGCGACGTTGAGCTCGGTCGTGCTGCCCGACGGGACGCAGATGGTGGCACCGTTCAGCTCCTTGGCGCTCTTCACGCCGAGCTTCCTCGGCACCATGAAGCCCTGGCCGTCGTAGTAGGTGACGCCGGTGAAATCGAGACCGAGCGCGGTATCGCGCGTCATCGTCCAGGTCGAATTGTTGGACAGCATGTCGATCTCGCCCGACTGCAGCGCGGTGAAGCGCTGGCCGCCGGACAGCGGCACGTATTTCACCTTCTCCGAATCACCAAAGAGGGCGGCCGCGACGGCGCGGCAGACATCGATGTCGAGGCCGGTCCACTTGCCCTGACTGTCGGCCACCATGAAGCCGGCAAGGCCGCCGGCGGCGACGCCGCAGATCAATACACCCCGTGCCCTGACGGCATCGAGGTCCTTGCCGGCCAGCGCGTGACTGGTCTGGGAGATCAAGCCCAGGCTGATCGCCGTCGCCGCGAGGACCTTCCGCATCGCCGTCTCCTGTCATCCGTCGTTTCGGCCGCAGGCCGTTGCCCTGGCGATCCTGCTGCAGGATCTGCGCCATCGCCAGCGCCGATGTGAGCCGGGAAGACCTTCTGCGTACGTTCGTCGGCATGTGCTAGGAAGGGCAATCTGTCGACAAAGCAGCGAGCTGTAGAATGACCAAGCCCCTACCGACCTGGCGATCGCTGCTGTTCGTGCCGGTGACCGCCGAACGCTTCGTGTCGAAAGCCCATACCCGCGGCGCTGACGCCATCATCCTCGATCTCGAGGATTCCATCCTGCCCACGCACAAGGCGGAGGCGCGCGCCGCCGTGGCGGCCGCCGTGCCGCAGGGTCGCCCAAAGCGGCGCCGACGTCGTGGTCCGTATCAACCGGCCGCTCGACCTCGCTGTCGCCGATATCGCAGCGTCGGTCATGCCGAGCCGTCGCCGCCCTCATGCTGCCGAAAGTCATGGGACCCGAGCATGTCCGCCTGCTCAGCGAGCTCGTGACGGACCGCGAGGCAGCCCTCGGCATGGCGATCGGCCACACGCGCTTCCTCGCCCTGATCGAATCTGCCGGCGGCGCTGCCGCATCTCTTCGCCATCGCCGCCGAGCCGCGCATGGCCGGGATGTCCGTCGGCGGCGAGGACATGGCGACCGAGCTGGGCGCGATCCCCTCCGCCGACAGCATGTATGTCTTCGCCATGCAGGGCCTGGCCGCGGCGCGCGCGGCGGGCATCCTGCCCATGGGGTCGATGGGTCAGCTGGCCAACATCAACGATCTCGATTCCTATCGCGCCGGGCTGAAGCGCGGCAGGGCGCTGGGCTTCACCACGGCTTCCTGCATCCATCCGGCGCACGTGCCGATCATCAATGAAGAGTATGGCGCCTCGGCCGCCGAGCTCGATCGTGCGCGCCGGCTGATCGCAGCCTTCGACGTCGCGGCGGCCGACGGGGCCGGCGCCGTCGCCTTCGAAGGCAGCATGATCGACCTGCCCGTCGTCATCCGGGCACGGCGGCTGCTGGAGCGCGCCGCGTCGTGGGCCTGAAGGCCAAGGGCTGGCCCTGAGGCCTTACCCGCGCATCCCCTGCCCCGCAGTCATGCCTCCCCACTTCATCCCCGCGCCTGCACAAGGCGCTTCCGCGAAAAGCAGGCGTCGAAGGCCGCATCGATGATCGCGAGCTTGACTGCCTGGGCCGTCGCATATTCCCGGCGGAAGTCGGCCGACACCCACATCACGGATTGACCGCGCTTTCCCTGCCAGCCGATGCTGCCGAACGTCTCGGCGTCGCGCAGCTTGCGTGACAGATGCGTGCGCGAAAGCTTCAGCCGTTGCGCGAGGACGGCGACCGACACAACGCACGTGGGAATCCGCTCGGCGTCGCCGTCGGCCTCCTCGATGCCGGCAATCAGCCAATCCATCACCAGGCCGCCATTGTTCAGCCAGGTGAAGAGCGAGAAAGTGCGCTCCGGCTTGCGCACGCGGCTGGAGCAAAGCAGTCCGTCGGCGATCATGGGCTGCAGCGCGGCGAGCGATCCCGGCGTGCCGAGGAACGTCTCCAGCCGCGCCCCGCGGGCCAGCCTGTCGAGCGTCGCCAGATGGATGCCAAGCCAGCCCTGGATCGCATCGAGGCTGGCTTCGGTCGGCTCGAGCGGACGCGTGCGCCTGTCCGCGGCCTCCGGCACCTGTCGGGCGTGGCCGTACTTCACCATCTCCTTGAGAAAGGCGTCGGCCGTGTTGCGGCTCGCGACGTCGTGCCGGCCGATGAAATCCAGAATTCTTGCGGTGCTGATGCCCCGCCGTCCACCCGGGGAACCGTCGCGGAAATGCAGAGCCAGCGCCGCCTGCGCCATCAACCAGCGATGCTGGGTTCCGAACACGGAGGAAAGCCGCGGATCGCCCTCGAATGCTTGCAGCAAAAGCTGCGACTGCTGCCGGATGGCGCCATGCAGATCCGGATGTCCGACAATATCCTCGGCCGTCAATGCCATGACGCGTCTCCGATTTTGTCATTCCCATCGCGCCGAACCGGAGCTCGAGCCTCGGGCCGGCCGCGACGAGAAAAGGATCTTGGGTTTGCGCCTTCTCACATTTCTCACTTTTACACAATATGAGAAGTAATCTGCCGGCGCCGTCCCCGGCCCGAGAACCTGGCCGAGCGCCTGCGCCAGGCCTTCCGCCGTGCCCGCGGACACGATGGTTGGCGCTGCGTTGCCGCCACTGGCGGGTCGAGGACGGAAAAAAGGAAGGCCGCCTACCCGGTGAAGCGTCCACCGACGGCGCCGGCAACCGCCGGTGGACGCACCGTGCCCTGCCTCATCACCGTTCCCATCCTCTTCCCTCGATGATCGGCGGGCCTCCATTCCGAGCGCAATGCAAGGCTTCGCCTCTGGCGATGCACCTGCATCGCCGGCCCCAACTGACCTTGCTTGTCTCGGTTCGCCTCCGGTGGACCACACCCCACCGCCAGGACGCGGGCACTGTATGAATGGCCTGCACGGCAATCAATTCGCAGAGCGCGCCGCGCGCTGACTATTATTGGGTGGATTGGCCGTGGCAAGGCCGCGACAGTGGCGTGCCGCAATCATCCGCATCCGGCACAGGAACAAGACCATGGAATTCGATGTCATGACGCGCGCCACCACCTGGGACCACGTGGCCACCCTGGCCCGCCACACCGAGGCGGCGGGCTTTTCCGGCATGCTGTTCACCGAAGGCCATCAGGTACCGTGGATGAACATCGCCGCCGCCGCCCTGGCGGCGCCCTCCCTGCATTTTTCGACCGGCATCGCGATCGCCTTTGCGCGCAGCCCGATGATCACGGCGGAGATCGCCTGGGAGCTGGCGCAGAACACCAGGGGCAAGTTCCGGTTGGGCCTCGGCAGCCAGGTGAAGGCGCACATCACCAGACGATACGGCAGCCCGTTCGACAAGCCGGCCCCGCAGATGAAGGACTATGTGCAAGCCGTGAAGGCCTGCCTGTCGGCCTTCCGCCGCGAGGGCCCGCTTCATCACGATGGTCCCTACTACAAGCTCAGCCTGCTGACCGAGCAATGGACCCCGCCGCGACACGAATACGAGGATATCAAAGTCGACATCTCGGCCGTCGGCCCGATCATGGTCCGCGTGGCGGGAGAGGTTGCCGACGGCGTGCACGTGCATCCCATGCATTCGATGCACTACATCAAGAACCGCCTGTTGCCGGGCCTTGCCGAAGGCGCGGCGCGGGCCGGACGCGATGCCGCGACGATCGACAAGATCATCCCGGTCATCGTCGCGGCGGGGGACACGCCGGAAGAACGGGCCACGCCGATCCGGGAGGCGAAGACGACGCTCGCCTTCTACGGCGCCACGCCAAACTATGCCTTCCAGTTCGACGACCTCGGTCACCACGGCCTGCGCGACCAGCTGCGCGACTGCCTCAAGTCCGGTGACGGCGAGCGCAGCCAGGCGCTGATCACCGACGAGATTCTCGACCAGTTCGCCGTGGTGGCGCGCTGGGACGACGTCGCCGACCGGATGATCGAGCGCTACAAGGGCATTGCCTCGCGCCTCGTGATCTACCTCGCCTCGCACTGGCGTGAAGTCGATCCGAAGACTCTCGAGCGCTGGGGCGAGGTGGCGCGCGCGGTGCGCAAAGCCGGGTAGAAGTGCGGCCTGGAGCGTCGCTCATGGAGAATTTTCAAGATCGGGCGAATTCGCAATCTGACGCCAGGCATTGCCGGCCATGAAGCTGGATCACCTTCCGGGGATTGATCATATTCATGGTCGAAACCGCGAACAGCAGAACACGATCGGAGAAAGCCATGGCAGATGGAAGCAAATGCCCGGTCACGGGCGGGGGTCGCGCGCACACGAACCGTGACTGGTGGCCCAACCAGCTCGACCTTCAGGTTCTCCACCAGCACTCCAGCCTGTCCAATCCGATGGGCGAGGCGTTCGACTATGCGAGCGAGTTCAAGAGCCTCGACCTCGGTGCCGTGGTCAAGGACCTCCATGCCCTGATGACGGATTCGCAGGACTGGTGGCCGGCCGACTTCGGCCACTATGGCGGGCTGTTCATCCGGATGGCGTGGCACCTCGCGGGCACCTATCGCATCGGCGACGGCCGCGGCGGCGCCGGCGCCGGCCAGCAACGCTTCGCGCCGGTCAACAGCTGGCCGGACAACGTCAATCTCGACAAGGCGCGCCGGCTGCTATGGCCGATCAAGCAGAAGTATGGCCGCAAGATCTCGTGGGCCGACCTCATGATCCTCACGGGCAATGTCGCGCTGGAGTCGATGGGCTTCAAGACGTTCGGCTATGGCGGCGGCCGCGAGGAGGTCTGGGAGTCCGACGCGGACATCTACTGGGGCCCCGAAGGCAAGTGGCTGGCCGACGAGCGCTATAGCGGCGACCGCGATCTCGCGAACCCGCTCGGCGCCGTGCAGATGGGCCTGATCTACGTCAATCCGGAAGGGCCGAACGGCAAGCCGGATCCCCTGGCGGCAGCGCGCGACATCCGCGAGACCTTCGCCCGCATGGCGATGAACGACGAGGAGACGGTCGCGCTGATCGCCGGCGGCCACACCTTCGGCAAGACCCACGGCGCGGGCGATGCGGCGCTGGTCGGGCCGGAGCCGGAAGCGGCGCCCATCGAGCAGCAGGGCTTCGGCTGGAAGAGCAGCTTCCGCTCGGGCAAGGGCGGCGACCAGATCGGCAGCGGGCTCGAAGTCACCTGGACCACGACTCCGACCCAATGGGGCAACGGATTCTTCACCAGCCTGTTCGGCTACGAATGGGAACTGACCAAGAGCCCGGCGGGTGCCCATCAATGGACCGCCAAGAATGGCGCCGGCGCCGGCACCGTGCCGGATGCGTACGACACGTCGAAGCGTCACGCGCCGACCATGCTGACCACCGACCTCTCGCTCAGGGTCGACCCGGCCTACGAGAAGATCTCGCGCCGCTTCTTCGAGCATCCCGACCAGTTCGCCGATGCTTTCGCCCGGGCGTGGTTCAAGCTCACGCACCGCGACATGGGTCCGATCGTGCGCTATCTCGGGCCGCTCGTGCCGAAGGAGCACCTGCTGTGGCAGGACCCGATTCCCGCGCTGGATCATCCGCTGATCGAGGACCAGGACATCGCCAACCTGAAGGCGAAGATCCTCGCGTCCGGCCTGTCGGTGTCCCAGCTGGTTGCCACGGCGTGGGCGTCGGCATCGACGTTCCGAGGCTCTGATCGGCGCGGTGGCGCCAACGGCGCGCGCCTGCGCCTGGCGCCGCAAAAGGACTGGGAGGTCAACCAGCCGGCGGAGCTGGCCAAGGTGCTGCCGGCGCTCGAAGCGATTCAGGCGGAATTCAACGCCGCGCAATCCGGCAGCAAGAAGGTGTCGCTGGCCGACCTGATCGTGCTGGGCGGCGCCGCGGCGATCGAGAAGGCCGCGCTGGCGGCCGGGCATCCCGTGAAGGTCCCCTTCACGCCGGGCCGCATGGACGCGTCGCAGGACCAGACCGACGCCCACTCCTTCGCACCGCTCGAGCCGACCGCCGACGGATTCCGCAACTACCTCCGCGGCAAGCAGCGCCTGTCGGCCGAGGAGATGCTGGTGGATCGGGCGCAACTGCTGACGCTGACGGCGCCCGAGATGACGGTCCTCGTCGGCGGCCTGCGCGTCCTCGGCGCAAATGCCGGCAAGTCCCCGCACGGCGCCTTCACCAAGCAGCCGGAGACGCTGACGAACGACTTCTTCGTCAACCTGCTCGACATGGGCACTGAATGGCAGCCGGCCGCCGGCTCCGAAGGCGTCTACGAGGGACGCGACCGCAAGTCGGCCGCGGTCAAGTGGACGGGCACCCGGGCCGACCTGATCTTCGGCGCGCACTCCCAGCTGCGTGCGTTGGCGGAAGTCTATGCGGCCGCGGACTCGAAGGAGAAGTTCGTGAAGGACTTCGTGGCGGCGTGGACCAAGGTGATGGACCTCGATCGCTTCGACCTCGCCTGATCTCGTGGGCTGCGATATCCTGTGCGAAAGCCCGCCCTTCACGGGCGGGCATTCGTCGGGAGCCCCGCCATGACCCTCGCCACCGCCGCCCAGTCCCTCAGCGCCGTCGATCACGTGCGGGCCATGAGCGAATATGGCCGACGCGCCGAGGCACGGGCCTACGCTCTCGGCAATCGCGGCCCGATCCGGGTCGGCGCCGACGGCAAGCTCCTGCCGGAGATCCTCGAGTCGTACTGGACTCACGGCTTCTACGTGTTCCAGGGCGTCGTCGGGCCCGAGGAACTGCGCGAGCTGCGCGCCGACATCGATGCCGCGCTGTCCCGCGCGCCGGTGGCGCCCGACGCGACGGTCGATCGCCACGGCCGGCCGGCGCCCGACGACGGGATCATCAGGCCGCCCTATCGCTGGGCCAGGCCGTTGAGCGACCCGGTCGGCGGCACCGACAAGAACAACGGCCGGCACCCGGCCGCCATGCTGCAGCCGAAGCCGAGCGAGGATGCGCCGGCCTGGACCGTCGAGCTGCTCGACGGAAATCTTCACCTGAGCGACGCCTGCCTGCGGCTCTACGGCCATCCCGGATTGCTGACCGTGGCGGCATCGATCCTGGGCGACGATTTCGTTCCCTACAACGAGGTGACCTTCGTGAAGGAGCCCGGCCTCGGTCCCTCGGTCGCCTGGCATCAGGACGGCACGACGCACTGGGACTCGGCCGATTGGGACCAGGGCGCGCATGGCTTCAATTTCATGACCCAGCTCTATCCCAGCACGGCGGCGAACGGCGTCTGGGTGCTGCCCGGCAGCCACAAGCGCGGCAAGGCCGACATCCGGAAGATGGTGGCCGAGAGCGGATCGGACCGCATCGACGGGGCAGTGCCGATGCTGTGCGATGCCGGCGACACGATCGTGACCAACCGCCAGCTCCTGCACGGCTCCTTCGCCAACAGTTCACCCGACCGCCGCATCACGCTCAACGAGGGATTCTTTCCCCGCAAGCGCGTGCTGAACGTCACCACACGGCGCCTGAACGGCGCGGTCGAGACCTACGACCAGGCCCGTATCGACGCGCGCACGCGCATCCTCCAGATCGCGATCGACGCACGCCGCCAGCGCTTCCCGCAAGAGAAGAGCTACGTCTACCGTCCGCTCGCCGGCCGCGAGGACGAGAACCGGTGGAACGAGCAGACCCGCACCGCCGTGCTGAAGAACTACAACCAGCTCGACATGTTCATCTGAACGCTCAGGCGGGCAGCCCGGCCAGGCGCAGCGCTTCCTTGTAGCGCTCGACATCTTCCGGCCGTCGATAGGGACCCAGCGTATCTGCCACATTGGAGAGGCGCCTCGCCGGATCGGCCTGCCGCATCAGCTCCATCAGTCGCGCCGCTTCGTCCGGCCGCCCGGCCAGCGCGGCGCTCGCGGCGGCAATGCGCATCGCGGACGGAACCCGATGCTCGTGAATCGCCTTGTTCGCCCACGACAAGGCTTCGTCGTAGCGTTCCGCCATGAAATGAGCGTGCGCAATCCCGATCATGCAGGGGCCGATCGCCGGATCGATCGGGCTGAGCCGCATGGCCTGGGTGATGTGGGTGATCGCCACATCGGGCTTGCCGAGCCACACGTTGAGGAAGCCGTTGGCGAACCGGGTGAATGCCAGGTTCGGATTGAACAGAGCCGCCCGCTCGACAAGGTCGACTCCGGCGGGCAGGTCGCGAACCGAATAGGCGAGCGCCCATCCGGCGAGGCTGAGCCCGAGTGCGTCGTCGGGCCCGAGCTCCACCGCCCGGCGCGCCAGCGCGGCGGTTTCCGCCAGCTTGTCCCGGTCGAGCGTCAGGCCGAGAGCCTTGCTGTGCGAGTAGAGGTGCGCAGACATGGCGTAGGCGATGGCGAAGCCGGGGTCGAGCTCGATGGCCCGCTGGAAATGCCGCCGGGCATCGTTGGTGCCCTCCATCGTCCAGAGATAGAACCGCGACATGCCGCGAAGATAGGTGTCGTAGGCCTCGGAGTTCCCGGTCGGCTTGCGGCTGGCGCGCTCCAGCTCGGCCCGCTCGAGCTTCGGGGCGATGGCGCCCACGACATCCGACGCGACCCTTTCCTGCAGATCGAAGACGTCGGCGAGGTCACCGTCATGGTGCTCGGCCCAGATATGGACGCCGGTGTCGGCCTGGACGAGCTGGCCGATGATGCGCATGCGATTGCCCGCCCGACGAATGCTGCCCGCCAGCACGTAGCGCACCCCGAGCTCGGCGGCGATCGTGCGGACGTCGACCGCTTTGCCCTTGTAGGCAAAGGCGCTGCCGCGCGCGATGACGAACAGCGAGCGGAAGCGCGACAGCGCCGTGATGATCTCCTCGGTGATGCCGTCGGCAAAGTAGTCCTGGCCGGCATCGTCGCTCATGTTGGTGAAGGGCAACACCGCGATCGAGGGCCTGGTGGGAAGGGCGAGCACGGGACCGGGCCTGGCCGCCGGGAATTCGACCTTCGGCAGCGCCTCGGCCGTCCAGTCGCTGGCGCTCCACCCGACGCGAAAGGCCCGCACCGAGCGGTCGATGTGCCGGAGCTCGAGCGGTCCGAGATCCTCGAACGAGCAGGCGAGCCGGCCGGCAACCGCTTCGTGGACGGTCGCCGACAGGACGATGCCGCCCGCCGGCGCCTCGCCCTGCAGCCGCGCCGCCACGTTGATGCTGTCGCCGTAGAGGTCTTCGCCGTCGACGATCAGGTCGCCGAGATGCAGCCCGACCCGGAAATCGAGGCGCGCCTGCTCCGACTGGTCGCGGTTGGCCTCGGCCATGGCCTCCTGGAATTCGATCGCGGCGGCGAGCGCGTCGGCGGCGCTGCCGAATTCCGCCAGGGCGCCGTCACCGGTGAGCTTCGCCACCCGGCCGCCATGCCGCGCCAGCGCCGGCTCGAAATGCTGGGCCCGGCCGGCCTTCAGGCGCGCCAGCGTGCCGCTCTCGTCGCGCCCCATCAGCCGGGAATAGCCGACCACGTCGATCGCCATGATCGCCGACAGCCTGCGCAGTTCCTGCGCCACCTGCGTTCCCCTTTCAGTCGCCCCGCAATGAAGGCGACTACCAACCCTCAGTCATGTCGAAGCCCGATCACGCCCCGACGTGCTTCTCCACGAACTCCACCATCCGGCCGAACATGTCGCCGCTCTTCGACAGATCCGGCGAGCTGCCGGCGTGGCGGTCCATGTCGACGTAGTCGAGCGTGATCGAGCCGCCGGCGTTTCGGTAGTTGGCGCAGAAACGCTGCGGCTCGTTGCCGTCGAAGGTCGACTCGGTGTCCTTGTAGTCGTGCAGGGTATCGCCGCGGCCCTGGAACCAGATCGCGGGCGGGGTGAGCAGCTTTTCGCCGCGCTCGAGGGCCAGCATCGGGTTGCCTTCCGCCATGGCGGCTTCCGAGCGCCAATAGGAGTCCTGGCGCGCGATGATCGACTTCGGCCATTCCGGCGGATTGGCGCCCTGCTGGGCGCGCTTGGCGTGGCGGTAGCGGCTGAGCGGGTTGATGACCGGCCACGACATGATCACGCAGCGCACGCTCGCGTCGTGAGCCGGCGAACCGGCCGGCAGCGCGATCGCGGCATAGCGCGGATCGTGCGGCCGCATGGCGACGAGCATCGCCAGATGGCCGCCGCTCGACTGGCCGGACAGGCCGACGAGGTCGGGCCGGGTCTTGAGTGCGGGCGCGTTCTGCTTGGCCCAGCGCACGGCATAGTTGATGTCCTGCACCGAGGCGGGATAGGGATCCTCGTTGCCGGAGCGGAAATCGAGGGCGATCGACACGATGCCATGCGAGGCCATGAACTGGTGGCGCAGCTTCTCGGTGGTGCGGTCGCTCATGCACCAGGCGCCGCCGTGGCACTCGACCATGGCAGGAAACGGCCCGGCGCCGCGCGGCTTGAACACGCGCGCCAGCAGCGGCTTGTCGCCGTGGCGCAGATACTCGACATCTTCCACGTCGAATTCGGTGGTCCTGGCCTCGAGGACTGCAGTCGTCATGGCGCGCTCCCCTGTCCGTCTTGCTCCAGGCAGCCTAGCGCAAATTCAACGGGCGTGAAATCGCGACCGGCGCCTGTCATGGCTTGAGCAGCTCCTGCACGAGCGCCTCGCATTCCCGGGTGATCCCGCTCCTGAACCAGCGCTGGGCGTTGATCTCGGGATCACCCGAGTAGAGGCGTTCGTAGAGCCCGGCGCGCGAGCCGAATTCGCTGCCGGTCATGTCCCAGGCGAGCTTCATCAGTTGCAGGCGCCGCTTGGCGTCGATTCCGGGAGGGCCATGGTTTCCTCCGGATGCTCCACTGAATCCGCGCCCACAGTGGACTAGCCACACCGCCGGGCGCAACGGCCCGGATTCCGGCCGATATCACGGATCCTGCTTCACCCGGCGCATGAAGCCGGCAAGCGGCATCGCCGCGAAGGCGACGAAGGCCATCAGGTAGAAGGCATTCAGATAGCCGATCATCGCCGACTGCCGCAGCATCTCGTTCGACAGGCTCTGCAGGCTGGTGGCGCCTTCCAGGCTCCATTGCGACGGCAGGCCGGGCGCGGTCAGCGCCTTGTTGTAAGGCGTGATGAACTCCGTCATCCGCGAATAGTTGGACGCGGTCGAGCGGCTGACCGTCAGCACGGCGAGGGAGATGAACAGGCTGGAGCCGAAGTTGCGCATCAGGGTGAAGACGGAGGACCCTTCCGTGACCTGGCGGGGCGGCAGGGTCGAGAAGGCCATCACGGTCATCGGCGTGAAGGCGATCGACTGGCCGAGGCCCAGCAGGAAGTTGCCCAGGAACACATCCTGGTCGGTCAGGTTGATGTCCCACTGCGCCATCCAGAACCCCGCCGCCGCCTGGATGGCCATGCCGCAGACGATGGCGAAGCGCGGGGCGATGCGGGTGAGCTGGGCGATCACCAGGAACGCCGTCCAGTTGCCGATGCCGCGCGCGGCGATCAGCGTGGCGATGGCGTTGTCGGGGTAGCCGCGCAGGTCGTGGAACAGCGTCGGGAACAGCACGATGCTGACGAAATTCAGCATGCCCATGACGAAGGCGAGCAGGATGCCGATGGAGAAATTGCGGTCGAGCAGCAGGCGCGGATTGAGGAACGGTTCCGGCACGGTCAGGCAATGCACGACGAAGATCCACAAAGCGAGCGCGCCGGTGAAGGCGAACAGGATCATCTCCGTCGATTCGAACCAGTCCAGCCGATGGCCGCGGTCGAGGATCAGCTGCGCGGCGGTCATCGCCACGGACAGCGCGATGAAGCCGATCCAGTCGAACTTCACCGGCGTGCGCGCCGTGTGGTCGCGCAGCGCGAACCAGATGCAGACCAGGGCGCAGATCCCGGGCGGCACGATCATGAAGAAGGCGGCGTGCCAGTCGTAGGCTTCGGTGGCGATGCTGCCCAGGATGGGGCCGAGCACCGGCCCGAACACCGCGCCGATGCCCCACATCACCAGGGCGGCCGGCTGGAGATGCTTGGGGAAGGTCGCCAGCAGGATGGCCTGGCCCATCGGCATGATCGGCGCGCCGAACGCGCCCTGCGCGACACGGGCCAGGATCAGCGCCTCGAGGCTGTTGGCGATGCCGCACAGCAGCGAGGTGACGGTGAAGCCGAGCACGGTGAAGAACATCAGGTTGCGCCAGCCCAGCCGGCTGGCCAGCCAGCCCGTCATCGGCGTGGCGACGGCGGTGGCGACCAGGTTGAGGGTGATCACCCAGGAGATCTCTTCCTGCGTCGCCGACAGGTTGCCGCGCATCTGCGGCAGCACGAGGTTGGCCAGCGTGATGGTCATGCCGAACAGCATGTTGGCAAGCTGCACCATCAACAGGATGAGCCACTGCCGCCCGCTGATCGTGAAGAGGCCGCCTTGCGCCGCGATGGCCGTCATTCCGGGACGTCTTCTTGCTTATCGTGTTCTTGCTTATCGTGGAGCCGCAGTCCTCCGCTGCGGTGACCGATCATTCGGCAGGACGACCTCGATTGACAGGGGAAAAACCGCGTGGCGGCTCGCTACGCGATACCGCCCATGACGCGCCTGCCCGGCGATTGTTAGGCTCTGCCTGTCTCGGGAGGAAACAATGAACGCCAAGAATGTGCGTCTCACCCTGCTCGCCGCCCTGGCGGCGCTCGTCTTCGCGCTGCCGGCCGCGGCGCAGAAATACGGCGGCGTGCTCAAGATCCAGCACATGGACACGCCGCCCAGCGCCTCGATCCACGAGGAGGCGACGGTGTCCGTCGCCGTGCCGTTCATGTCGCTCTACAACAACCTCGTGATGTTCGACCAGCACGCGCCGAAGAACAGCCTCGAGACGGTCGTGCCCGACCTCGCCACGAAGTGGGACTGGAAGGACGACAACAGGAAGCTGGTCTTCACCCTGCGCGAGGGCGTGAAGTGGCACGACGGCCAGCCGTTCACCGCCAAGGACGTTGCCTGCACCTTCGACCTGCTGCTGGGCGGCGAGAGCGAGACCAAGCTGCGGCGCAATCCGCGCTCGGCGTGGTGGACCAACGTCGAGAAGGTCACCGCCGACAGCGACACCCAGGCCACGTTCCACCTCAAGGCGCCGCAGCCTTCGCTGGTGGCGCTGCTCGCCTCGGGCTACACGCCGATCTATCCCTGCCACGTGCCGCCCGACCAGATGCGGCGCAAGCCGGTCGGCACCGGCCCGTTCAAGCTCGCCGAGTTCAAGATGAACGAGGGCATCAAGCTGGTGAAGAACCCCGACTACTGGAAGAAGGGCCTGCCCTATCTCGACGCCATCGAGTTCACCATCATGCCCGACCGCTCGACGCGCATGCTGTCCTTCATCGCCGGCAAGTTCGACATGACCTTCCCGTCCGACGTCACGGTGCCGCTGCTGAAGAACATCCGGCACGACGCGCCCAACGCGCTCTGCACCATGCGCGAGAGCGGCGTCAGCGTGAACCTGATCATCAACCGCGAGGCGCCGCCGTTCGACAATCCGAAGATCCGCCGCGCGCTGGCGCTGACGCTCGACCGCAAGGCCTTCATCGACATATTGAGCGAAGGCGAGGACAAGGTCGCCGGCATCATGCTGCCGCCGCCCGACGGCGCCTGGGGCCTGACCGAGGACAAGCTGAAGGACGTGCCGGGTTACGGCGACGTCGCCCAGGCGCGCGAGGAGGCGAAGAAGCTGATGCAGGAGGCGGGCTACGGGCCCGACAAGCGGCTGAAGATCAAGGTCAGCACGCGCAACATCGCCACCTTCAAGGACCCGGCGGTGATCCTGATCGACCAGCTGAAGCAGGTCTATGTCGACGGCGAGCTCGAGATCATCGACACCGCCGTCTACTACAACCGCGTGTTCAAGAAGGACTACGTGGTGGCGCTCAACCTGAGCGGCGTGGCGGTCGACGATCCCGACGTGGCGTTCTTCGAGAATTACGGCTGCGGCTCGCTGCGCAACTACAACAACTACTGCGACGCGGAGATGACCAAGCTGTTCCAGGCGCAGTCGCGCGAGCTCGACCTGAACAAGCGCAGGCAGATGGTGTGGGACATCGACCACAAGCTGCAGGCCGAGATCGCGCGGCCCATCATCTTCTACGGCCGCGCCGCGGGCTGCTGGCAGCCGGCGGTCAAGAACCTGACGCTGCACGTCAACAGCATCTACAACAACTGGCGCTTCGAGGACGTCTGGCTGGACAGGTAGGGCGTCCTCTCGCCGCGCCGACCAAGTAACGGCAATCCGGCACAAGCAACAGCCTGAAGAGACCATAGGTTCCGCGCATGCGCAGGGCGCAATCGTGCGTTCCTGGCACACTGCGAAAGGTCCTTCAGATGAACAAGTTCACACCCTGCGCCGCCGCGATCGCGATCGCGGTCGCCAGCTTCGGCATCGCCACGAGCAGCAACGCCCAGTCGCCCATGAGCGATGCAGGACTATTGCCATTCGCTCGTCACGGCCTATTCCCAGGGCTATGCGCGCGGCAGCCTGCCGGTCGGCAACGAGACCGCTGTCGCCATCGCCCAGTGCCAGGAGGGCAACGCCAAGCCGGCGATCCCGGTGCTCGAGCAGAAGCTGCGCGAGGCCGACATCCCCCTGCCGGCGCGCAGCTGATCCACCCGCCGCGCTTCGCCGCCGCAGCCGACAGGCGGCGGCGGCGAAGCACTGCATCCGCGCCGTTAAACCAAGGTATGGGACGCCCATACCAACACGGCATGCCAGGCAACCTCCGTGCAATGGCGCGGCCCGTCCTGATGGCTCTAGTTTGACCTCGTTGCCGCAAATCGCCTCGAACGTCGAAGGTCGAAGCCATGCCGGTGAGTTCGTCGTACGTAATCGTGGCGCCAGATGCCGAAACGCCCCGCGTCGAACCGCCGGTCAAGGGTGGCCTTGCGGCCTGGCAGCAACGTGCCGTCACGGCCTATATCGAAGAACATCTCGCCGAGCCGATCCTGCTCGCGACTCTCGCCCGATTGGTTGGCCTTAGCCCGTGCTATTTCTGCCGGGCCTTCCGGCAGTCGCTCGGCCTGCCGCCGCATCGCTATCACAGCCGGCGCCGCATCGAGCGCGCCAAGGCGCTGTTGGCCGAGCCCTCGCCTTCGGTGACGGAAGTCGGATTGACCGTCGGCTACAGGGACACGAGTTCGTTCAGTGCGGTGTTCCACAGGACGACCGGCGTCAGCCCGCGGGCCTATCGCCGGACGCTCACGTGAAAGGGCAAGCCATGAAGACGCCCATCGTGCTGGTCACGCTGGCAGCTTCTTTCCTCGGCTGCAGCGCCGCCTTTGCGCAGGCTGGCGGGGTTGGCAGCCCGCCGATGAATGCAACATCACCCCTGGCCATCGGTCCCGGCATGGCCGTCGGGCCCACCGGAATCCCGCTCGGTGCGACCGAGATGACGACGCCGGGCATCAGTCCGGCGCCTTCCGCGATGGGCACGATGGGCTGCTCCGGCACGGCAGGTCCGACATCCTCGGCGGCGAGTCCGCTGTTCGATGGCGGTGGCATGGGCGGCGCGTCGAGCGCTTGCGCGGGCATGGGCGGCGCCGCGCCGTCGATGCCGGCTCAATCCACCCTGCAGGTCGGACGCACCGGGATTCCGCTGGGATCCACCGAACTGGGGAGTGCCGGGCTCAGTCCGCCGCCGCCGGTCTCGCCGATGTTCGTATCGCCCGTCGTTCCCCCGACGGCAGCGCCTCTCGCGCCGATGGGTGCCCCGCCGATGACGGGCGTCACGCCACCGTGTCCGGTTACGGGAGCCTTCTCCGACTCCGTCACGGTGCGAGGGGCGAGATCTTCCGCCGGAGCGGCGGGACCTCCCGGCTGCTGAGCCAGTTCTCCGGCATAGGGATGAGGAAGCACATGAACCGGAAGTTCTTCGTCCTGGCGGCCCTGCCCGTGGCGGGACTGGCGGTCGCGAGCGTCCTGTACTTCACCCTGGCCCGTGCTCTTGATGGGAGGGCAGCCGTGGCGCCGCTCGCATCGCCCGCGATACCCGTCGTCGCCGGCGTCGTGCGCCAGCATGACGTCCCGCTCTACCTGCGCGGCGTCGGGACCGTGATTGCCTACAACACCGACGTCGTGCGCAGCCAGATCCAGGGCCAGCTCGTCCAGATCGCCTTCACCGAAGGCCAGGCCGTCAAAGCCGGTGACCTGCTGGCACAGATCGATCCAAGGCCCTACCAGGCCCAGCTCGACCAGATGATCGCCAATCGCGATCGCGACCAGGCCCAGCTCGCCAATGCCATCGCCAACCTCGGTCGCTACACGGAGCTCCAGACCAGGGGCTACGCGACGCCGCAATTGTCCGACACCCAGAAAGCGCAGGTCGCCCAGCTGCAAAGCGCGATCAAGGCCGACGAGGCGCTGATCGAGGAAGCCCAGGTCCAGCTCTCCTATACGAGACTGACGTCGCCGATCCCGGGAGTCACCGGCGTGCGACAGATCGATGTCGGCAACATCATCCATCCAACCGATCCCAACGGCCTCGTGGTGGTCGCGCAGGTCGAGCCGATCTCGCTGATCTTCACGCTGCCGCAATCGGAGCTGCCGCGGATCCAGATGCAGATGGCCAAGGGGCCATTGACCGTGATCGCCTATAGCCAGGACGACAAGATCAAGCTCGACGAGGGCGAGCTCCTCCTGGTCAACAACCAGATCGCCCAGGCGACCGGCACCATCCAGCTCAAGGCGACCTTTCCCAACACGGCGCATCGGCTGTGGCCGGGCCAGCTGGTCAATGCCCGGCTGCTCATCGACACGAGAAAGGACGGACTGACCATCGCGGCGCCCGCCGTGCAGCAAGGGCAGACCGGATCCTACGTCTACGTGATCGCGCCCGACGGCAAGGCCGACGTGCGGCCCGTCACCGTGGCACAGATCAGCGAGGGACAGGCCCTGATCGATTCGGGTCTCAAGGCCGACGAGACCGTGGTTGTCGATGGCCAATACCGGCTGGCACAGGGCAGCCCCGTGCGCGTGCTGCACGGCAAGGCCGCCCAGGAGGCCGACCTGCAGAGCGCCGTCGAGAAGGCAATCCCGTGAACTTCTCGGCGCCGTTCATTCGCCGGCCGATCGCGACGATCCTGCTCATGGCCGGATTGTTGTTCTGCGGGCTTGTGACCTACCGCCTGCTGCCGGTTGCAGCGCTGCCGAACGTCAACTATCCGACGATCCTGGTCACGGCCCAGTTGCCCGGCGCCGATCCGCAAACCATGGCGTCGACCGTTGCGACGCCGCTCGAGCAGCAGATGAGCCAGATTCCCGGCGTCACGCAGCTCACCTCGACCAGCGCGCTGGGCGTCACCTCGGTCACCGTGCAATTCGAGCTCGCGCGCACCGTCGACAGCGCCGCCGTGGACGTCCTGGCGGCCATCAACGCGGCAAGTCCCTACCTGCCGACGAACATCCCCTACCCGCCGACGATCCGGAAAGTGAACCCGGCCGAGACGCCGGTCCTGCTGCTGGCCCTCACGTCCGATACGCTGCCGCTCACCACCATCGATGCCTATGCGGAGAACATTCTCCTGCCGAAGATCTCGCAGATCCCCGGCGTCGGCCTGGTCGGCATCGGCGGCCAGCAGAAGCCCGCGATCCGCATCCAGGTGAACCCGCAGGCACTGGCGGCCCGCGGCATCGGCCTCGAAGACGTCCGCAGCGTGATCGCCCAGGCCAATGTCGACCTGCCAAAGGGCACGCTCAACAGCCCGCGCCAGACCTATACGCTCAACACCAACGATCAATTGCTGAAGCCCGAAGCCTACGACGCGCTGATCGTCGCCTACCGCAACGGCTCGCCGGTGCGCATCGGCGACATCGGCCAGGCGATCGAAGGCCCCGAGAACGATCTGCTGGCGGGCTGGTTCAACAGGCAGCGCGCCATCATTCTCGCCATCCAGCGCGTTCCCGGCGCCAACGTGATCGAGACCGTCGACAGGGTCAAAGCCCTGCTGCCCCTGCTCGAGGCGTCGATCCCGCCGGCCATCAAGGTCACCATCGCGGCCGACCGGACGACCACCATCCGCGCCGCCGTCGCCGACGTGCAGTTCACGCTCCTGCTGACCGTCGCCCTCGTCGTGATGGTCATCTTCCTGTTCCTGCGCAATCTCTGGGCGACCGTCATTCCGGCGGTGACGGTGCCGCTGGCGCTGATCGGCACCTTCGCGGTGCTCTATGTGCTGGGCTACAGCCTGGACAATCTCTCGCTGATGGCGCTCTCGATCGCCGTCGGCTTCGTGGTCGACGACGCGGTCGTCGTGATCGAGAACATCGTACGCCATCTCGAACAGGGCCTCAGCCCGATGGAAGCCGCACTCAAGGGTTCCAGGGAGATCGGCTTCACCATCATTTCCATCACCTTGTCCCTGATCGCCGTGTTCATCCCGCTGTTCCTCATGGGCGGCTATGTCGGAAAACTGTTCCAGGAATTTGCCATTGCGATCTCGGTTTCACTGGTTCTCTCCCTCGTCATCTCGCTGACGCTGACGCCGATGATGTGCGCCTACCTGCTCAAGGACCAGGCGCATGGACGCCACGGCCGGCTCTATAGGCTGTCGGAGCGCGGCTTCGACGGTCTTCTGGCGCTTTATGAGAAAGGCCTGAAGGTCGTGCTGCGCCACCGCTTCGTCACCTTGATGGTGATGCTCGGCACCGTCGCCTTGACCGGCTATCTCTACGTCGTCATCCCGAAAGGCTTCTTCCCGCAGCAGGATACCGGGCAGATCGTCGGCATTACCGAGGCGTCGGAGGACATCTCGTTTCCCGCGATGGCCCAGCGCCAGCAGGCCCTGGTGAACATCCTGCTGAAAGACCCGGCGATCGACTCGGTCAGCAACTATATCGGCCCCGGCGGTCCGACCGCGACGCTCAACCAGGGACGTGTCTTCATTGCCTTGAAGCCCGGTGATCAGCGCGACGCCAGCGCCGACCAGGTCATCAACCGGCTGCGGCCGCAACTGGCCAGGATCCAGGGGATCACGCTTTACATGCAGGCCGCGCAGGACATCACCATCGGCGCGCGCCTGTCGAAGACGCAGTATCAGTACACCCTGACCGACGCCGATTCGACCGAGCTGGCCCACTGGTCGGCGGTCTTCGTCGAGAAGATGAAGGATATTCCCGGCATCACGGACGTCGCGAGCGACCAGGCCAACGGCGGCCCCATGCTCAACGTGAAGGTCAATCGCGAGGTCGCATCGAGCTTCGGGATCCTTCCATCGACGATCGACAACGCACTCGACGACGCCTTTGGACAGCGCATCGTCTCGACCATCTTCACCCAGCTCAACCAGTATCACGTCGTGCTCGAGGTCGACCCGCGCTTCCAGTACAGCCCGGAGGCGCTGCGGGATATCTATCTCAACTCCTCGAGCGGCCAGCAGGTGCCGCTCAGCACGCTGGTGCACAGCGACATCAAGCCGGCGCCGATCGTCATCAATCATCAGGGGATGTTCCCGTCGGTCACCATCTCCTTCAATCTGAAGCCGGGCGCGGCGCTCGGCGACGCGGTCGCGGCCATCCAGACGATCGAGAAGCAGACCGGCAAACCGGCGTCGCTCGCCACTTCCTTTCAGGGCAATGCGCAGGCTTTCCAGGCGTCGCTCGCCGGGATGCCGCTGCTGGTCGGCGCCGCCTTGGTGGTGATCTACATCATTCTGGGCGTTCTCTACGAGAGCGCCATCCACCCGATCACGATCCTGTCCACCCTGCCGTCGGCAGGCATCGGCGCCTTGCTGCTGCTGATGGCGGTGCACCTGGACCTGAGCGTGATCGCCATGATCGGCATCATCCTGCTGATCGGCATCGTCAAGAAAAACGGCATCATGCTGGTCGACTTCGCCCTCGAGGTCGAACGGAGCGAAGGCCTGAGCCCGGAGGAACTCGATCTACCGCGCCTGCATCATGCGTTTCCGGCCGATCCTGATGACCACCATGGCGGCGCTGCTGGGCGGCGTGCCGCTGATGCTGGGCACAGGAACGGGATCGGAGATTCGCCAGCCTCTCGGCTACGCCATCGTCGGCGGCCTGCTGTTGTCGCAGGTCCTGACGCTTTACACGACGCCGGTCGTCTTCCTGTATCTCGACCGGCTCCGCCGACGGTCGCGACCGGCGCCGGCGACGGCCTAAAGCATGATGTGGAACCGCGATCACCGGTGCGCGCGAATGAGATGAGGTGGAACCGCAGGCGGTTCCACCTCATCTCATTCCGCTCTAGCGCCGCGTCGGATCCTCCGACACCTGCACCAGCAACTTCCCGAAGTTCTTGCCCTTGAGCAGGCCGATGAAGGCTTCGGGAGCGTTCTCGATGCCCTTCACGATATCCTCGCGGTACTTGATCGTGCCCGCCTTCACGGCGGCCGGCACTTCCTTCCAGAAGCCCTCCATCTGGCCGAAGTGGTCGGAGATGATGAAGCCCGTCACGGTGGCGCGCTTGACCAGCAGCAGGCGCCAGTCGGGCCCGGGGGCCATCTGCATCTCGTTGTATTGCGAGACCAGGCCGCACAGGGGCACGCGTGCGAAGTCGTTGAGCTGCGGCACGACGGCGGCCTGCACGGCGCCGCCGACATTCTCGAAATAGACGTCGATGCCCTTCGGCGCAGCAGCACGCAGCTCCTTGAACAGGTTGGCGCCGGCGGCGCGGTAGTCGACGCAGGCGTCGAAACCCAGCTCCTTCACCACGTAGTCGCACTTGTCCTTGCCGCCGGCGATGCCGACCGCGCGGCAGCCGTGCAGCCGGGCGAGCTGGCCGACCACCGACCCCACCGCGCCCGACGCCGCGGAGACGACGACGGTCTCGCCCGCCTTGGGCTTGCCGATCTGCATCAGGCCCCACCACGCCGTCATGCCCGGCATGCCCAGCACGGAGAGTGCGGTCGAGAGCGGCGCAGTGCCGGGGTCGAGCTTCATCGACATCGCGCCGTTCGACACGGCGTAGCTCTGCCAACCCGAATATTCGGCGACGAAGTCGCCGTCCTTGAACCGGGGATGCTTCGACTTCACGACCTGGCCGACCGTGCCGCCCACCATGGCATCGCCCAGGTTGACGTTGGCGGCATAGCCCTTGGTCTCGGCCATGCGCCCGCGCATGTAGGGATCGAGCGACATCCAGATGGTGCGCGACAGGTACTCGCCATCCTTGGGTTCGGGGATGGGCTGGTCGACGACGTCGAAATTGGCGTGGGTCGGCTCGCCCTCGGGACGCGACTTCAGCAGCACGCGACGATTGGTGGCCATGGCTTCCTCCTGTTTGCGCGGACGCTAGCATGTGGGCGCCGATGTGCTAAGACGCCGACGCAATGCGTAACTATGTCTGTCTTCCCGGCGCCTGGATGGGCGCCTGGTCGTGGCAATTCGTGCTGGAGCGGCTGCGGGCGGCGGGCCACGACGCGCGCGCCCTGCCCTTTCGCGGCGTCGGCGAGCGCGCGGCCGAGCTGTCGCCCGAGCTCGACAACGACGTGTTCCTGGCCGACACGATCGCGACGTTCGAAAAGGAAGAACTCGAGGACGTCGTACTGGTCGGCCACAGTTTCGGCAGCCTGATCGCCGGCCTCGTCACCGACCGCATTCCCCAGCGCATCGCCCATCTCGTGATCATCGACGGCGGCATCCCGCAGGATGGCCAGTCGATCTTCGGCCGCATCCCGAGCGAGATCGTGGCCAAGCGCAGGAAGCTGGTGAAGACGGTGAACGGCACGGAAGTGCTGCCCTTCGCGCCGGTCGGCAGCCTGATCATCGACGATCCCGCGCTCGCCGCCTGGACGCACCGCCAGCTCACGCCGCATCCGCTGGCCTGCTACACCAAGCCGATCCGGCTGAACCATCCTGCCGGCAACGGCCGGCCGATGACCTACATCGCCTGCACCAGGCCGCGCTATCCGGTGTCGGCCGGCATGCACGAGAAGGTCCAGACCATGCCGCATGTCCGCTTCCGGCCGATCGAAGCCGGCCACAACTGCATCATCTCGGCGCCGGACCTCGTGGCGAAGGAACTGCTGGAAATCCCGTAGCGTCGGCTCACCCGAGACGCGCGTGCCGCGACCGTCGGGCTCTGACCCACACCGCGATCAGCCCTGCCGCGACGACCACCATGGCGGCGACCAGCGTGATGTGCCGCCACGCCGAATTCGGCCGCCTGCGCCGGCCACGCCGCGATCCTCCGCAGCCAGAAAGTCCGCGCGGACTGGAAATCCGGCTCGGGGCAGGCCCGCCCGAAGCGTTTTGCCCAGGGCTGGTAGGCGCCTGTCGCCACATAACGACGATAGATGGCCGCCGCGCGCGCCTCGTCCGAGCTGTCGAATGCATAGCGCGCCGCCCAGCACAGAGTGGCGGCATAGGCCTGGGAGCGCTGCGGCAGCAGATCGGCGGCGGCGAGCGCCTGATCGGCAGCGATGACTCGATAGTGGAACCGCTTATTGGGTTTGGGCGCGCTCGCGGCGAAGCGGCTCGCCTCGTCGGGGCCAAGCAGCGTTGCTCGGCGCGCTGGACGTACCGTCCGGACTCGATTGGCCGAAACCTCCCGCGAACGCACCGTCGAGCACGGCTTCGTCCGGCGGGCCCTCCGTCCCCATCAGCTCCATTCCCTGCTGCCGCGCCATCCTGGCGACCTCGAACAACGCCGCGGCGCGAGGAACCCTCTGCCATGGCCAATCGAAGGGTCGGCCCGGCCGCGCGGCCTCGACGGCGGCGAGATAGGCGTCGGCCGTCGCGCGGTCATCGCGCTGGTCGGACGTCGATTCCGGCGTCGTTCCCGGTGGCGACGCCGGCGGTGACGCCGGAAAGTAAGCGAGCGCCTCGGCTATCCGTCCCTCCCGTATCAGCCGCCGTGCCAGCAGGGTGCGCAGCGCGGCGACCGGGTCGCCCTGCATGGCCATCTCGAGGTCGCTCGGCGGCGGCAAGATCTCGGGCGCGGCCGGCAGACGGTCGACGAACGCCTTGAGCTCGTCCAGCGTCAGCACGCGTTCGGCGATGTAGGCGACGTCGCCCCAATAGGTGCGCGCCAAGGGAAACAGCACCCTGAGCGAATCCTGGTATTCACCCTGGCTCAGCCTGATGACCGCGAGCTCGCCGCGCAGCCGGCTTTTCTCCGGCGTGTCGAGTGCCGTTGCGGCGCCGCCATTCTCGGTGCCGAGGACCGCCGCGGTCCAGTCCCGGGCGGCGGCGGCCCGATCGCCACGGCGCAACGCCAGCTTCGCGCGCACCCACAGGCCCAAGGGCCGGTTCGTCGCCACGGTGAGCTTCTCGGCAAGGTCGTAGCGGCCGGCCTGGTAGGCCAGCGCCGCCAGACGATCGAGATCGTCTCCGGCAACAGGAGCGGGCTGGGCCAGCACGGCTTCGCTCACGCGGACAACCACCGGATCCTCTGCACCCGCAACGCTGTCGTCGAACGGCGATTGGCCGTCGCGCGCGACCACATAGGCCACGAGCAGCCGACGGACGAGCGGATCGGCGACGGCGAGGTCGAGCCAGCCGTCCGGCGACGCCAGCAGCGTCGCCACCTCGCGCAGCGACAGCAGGGCCATCTTCGATCCGCGCGCCGCCTGGTCGGCATAGAGCCGGACGGCATTGGCGATCAGGCGGGCGGCCTCCGCGTCGTCGGCCTTCGACTCCGGCACCGGCCACGGCGCAGTCACCAATCCCGCTTCGACAAGGTCGATGCGCGCCTCCTCGCCAAGGCTCGCCACCGCGAGCCCCATCGGATCCGGCGCACCGGCCTCGGCGTACCGGCGTGCGGCCTGGAAAGGCGGCCCGCGCCGGCGCCAGTCGCCCCCAGCCGCTGGTGGGTGCGGCCCTGCATGTAGGCGGACGCGACCGCGCGGATCTGGCGTTGATCCTGCGGCAGGCGGTCGATCGCCTCGAAGTAACGCATCGCGGCATCGAGGCGATCGGCGCGGAATTCGATGGCGCCGGCGATATAGTCGACCACGGCCGCGGGAAGGCCGGCGCCCGCCGACAGTGCCGCCTCGCCGTCGACAGCCTCGCGCACCGCCGCGAGCTTCGACAGGAGCGCATCCGAATCGCCGATCGGCTCGCGCATGAGCGCGCGCCAGGCCCCCGAAAGAGCCTCGTCGCGCTCGGCGACCATCGCTTCCGGTTCGGCCATGTCGGCGTTCGGCGCTGTCCGGTCGATCGGCTCGACGGCGCGCAGGCGATCGTTGGGGACGGTCGCCAGGCGCGACGCCTCGAAGGCAAAGCCCAGCCCGACCGGATCCGCCACGGTCTGATCGCGGTCGTCGAGAAGCTGCCAGGGGAAGAACGGGCCGCAGGCCAGCGCACCGCCGACGCAGGCCGCGGCCAGCACGGCGCCCACGACGATCCTATTGAGCGACATGCAACTCCCTCCCGGGTTCCGTGCATCGGGCCCAGCCGATGACCCTCTGGCGATGGGCGCGAAGCCGGCCGCCGGCGGCTGCTTCGAGCACCAGCGCCCGATCGGGCTGCGCGCGCGCCCGTCATCAGCCGAAATCCGTTGGCGCCGTCTGCCATCTCGCAGGCTGGATCGAGGCGGACCTGCCGCGGCAATGCGGCGTCGACGGGCCCGTCATTGGCCAGGGTGACCGTCCAGAGATCGGAACGCTCGGTCGGCACGAGCCCGGCGCTCAACCGGCTGGGCGGCAATGCGCCGGTGACGACGGCACGCCATGTCTGGGGACTCCACGACCGTGTGTCGGCGTCGGTCGGCAGCCGGAACCAGACGATGCCGATCAATCCCTCCGGGGCCATGCGCTGCAGCGAGCGAAGGAACCGCAGGACCGCTTCGGGCTCGGCGCCGAGCAGCTCACTGTCGCGGCCGCCGGCGAGGAGCGGCACTTCCCCCTCGACACTCGCCAGCCGTCCGTCGGCCTGCCAGCTCACGCGCACGTCATAGGCGGGGAGCGCGACACGGAAGGGTCGCCGTATCCGTCGCCCGAACTCGTGGACCCAGCGCTCGGCCTGCGCCGGATCGAACAGGCCGCGGCGCGGGTCCTCGACGGCATGAACCTGCAGCACGACCTCGTCGACGTCCCTCGCGAGCCGCTCCAGTTCCGCCGAATTCATCCAGGTCGGCAGCGCCGTGATCGAGAGGGCAATGGGGCGCGCCAGTCGTGTCCGGAGTTCGGCCAGGAAGCGCGCATAGGTCGGCAGCTTGGAGGTCGGGCAATCATAGTCGACTTCGACGCCGGCCAGCGCTGCGCCCGGCCGGGCCGCCGCCTCATCGATCCTCGACACGAGCTGGTCGAGCATCGTGGACATTCGTGCTTCATCGAGCCGGCCGTCGATCCGGATCACCGCGATGACCGGTCGTTGCGTGGCGAGAATGTCGTTCCACGGTATGGCGACCGTCGTCCATCGTCCCGACCGGTCGGCTTCGGCCAGCAGAACGCGCCAGGCCCGAACGATGTCCGACGACCGACGAGCGGCGGCGATCACGGGCGGCGTCCAGACGCGCTGCCAGATATAGGCGTCGTGCGGCAGGGCTTCTGCCGTGGCTCGGCCCTGCGGCGTCGATGCCGACAACCCGATCACGCAAAGCAACAGTGCGGCCAGCAACCGCATGACGATTTCCCTCGGAACCGATCAATAGGCCCGGCCGGCACCTTACTCCCACCGCTGCGGCATGCATCGTGGCAATCCCCACAAAAGCTCGCCAGAGTGCGCGACTTGTCCGAACCTGCGGCAGTGACAGGAGGTCCCCCGGTGACCAAGCAGCTCATGATCCTGGTGGCGGGCCCCTATCGCTCCGGCACCAACGACGATCCCGTGCTGATCCAGCGCAATGTCGACGCCATGGAGGACATGGCGCTGGCCGTGTTCCGCCGCGGCCATCTGCCGGTGCTGGGCGAATGGTTCGCCCTGCCGCTGCTCAGGCATGCCGGCTCGAAGAAGATCGGCGATGCCGTATTCGACGAGATCTTCCATCCGATCGCCCGCGAACTGATCGGCAAGTGCGACGCCGTGCTGCGCATCGGCGGTCCGTCGACCGGCGCCGATGACATGGTCGCGACGGGCGAGAAGCTCGGCAAACGCATCTTTCGAGATCTGTCGGAGATTCCCGACACACGCGCGCGGCTAGGGCGAATGCAAAATTCCGTCGTCTCGACCGGAGCCGCCTGAAGTCGCGTAGCCGAGAGACCTCGTCTCCTCGATTAGCCTGCTCAACGATGAAGCAAGGTCTCTCCGCTGCGCGCACGGAGCCTGCCCCGAGCGAAGTCGAGGGGCTCGGCTCCGGTCGAGACGACGGGAATTGTCACATACGATAGCCCTGCGCCGCGCCCGGATGGCGACAGGGTCGAGCCCCGTCAGTCCTCCTCGATCAGGTGCCGCACGTTGATGGTCGGCTCGCCCACCTTCGACAGAGGGAAGCGTGTCCCGATCGCGCGTTGGCCGGGAACATGGATTTCGACCGATAGCGCCTTGTCCAGGATCTTGGCGGGCGCGACGCGGAAATCGAGGGCGACCTTGGCGTTGGTGCTGCAATTGGGACAGATGCCGGGATCGGTCGGCTGGAAGAAAGCCTGGCGCGCAATCTCCTTCCCGTCGGCGAGCAGGTGGACGACGAAGGTGCCGGGGATCGCCGAGCGATCGATATCCTTGACCCTGACCGAAAGCGGGGCGGCGCTGTCGATGCGAAAGCGCTTGGCGGCGGCAACGTTGCCAGCCTTGTTCTCGAATTTCATCGGCGCGGCTCCTTGGGGCGGCGGCGCATAACCCACTTCGGCGAACGTGATCGTGTCCGCGGCATGGCCGTCGAACGGCGGCAGGACGCCCAGCGCGGGAACGTCGAGCCACGCGGTCGAAGTCCGGCAGGTCGACTTGAAGCCGGCGAGAGTCGTCGCACCGACGCTGTGCTGCCACTGCAGCCACAGCCTATCAAGATTGCAATGGAAGAACCAGAAGATCGGGTCGAAGGCGGAGATGTCCTGGTTCTCCATGGTCGTGCCGCAGGAGACATGGCCGTTGTCGTGCGCCTGCCAGAAGGTGCTGTTGAACTGCTCCCAGAACGACTGATTGAGGGATGTGACGATCAGATCCGGAACGCCGAACGAGGCGACGTTTGCGGAGATCTCGTCGACCGGATAGCGGCTGGTCGTGAGCGGGTCGTAGTCATGGCCGATCGGCGCCTGGAGCGCGTAGCGCGCGAACGGATCCTCGTAGAGCACAGGCGGGACCGGCGTGGTGACGTCCCAGTACGGCAGCGTCACGTCGGCGCAACCGGGTACGGAGCGCAGCGCGTCCTCCATGCGCTTGAGGTGGAGCCGGTGCCAGGGCAGGAAACGGTTTTCGTGATGGAGGCAGTGGAACAGCGAATTCTGGTCGATCGCCGGGAACCAGTGAACGCCGGCAATCGCGTAATAGCTGTCGGCCTGCGTCGGATCGCGGCCCATGACGCCCTTGAACGCGGTCTTGAGGGTCGCGATCTCGCCGGCGTCGAGGCTGCTCACCTCCTTGCGCATCCGTGGCGCCGCCATGAGCGCGGCGGCGCGCCTGAGGCCCGCCGCCGGCGGGTCCGGCGGGGTGCCGAGCGTATAATTGTCGGTGATCCAGTTCAGAAAGGTCTGGACCCGGCCCGGGCTCCACTTCGGGGCATCGTCCGGCGGCATGTTGCCCGCGCTGGTCTGGGCGTAGATCGAGATCGCGTTGTCGACGACGCCCTTGTAGGTGCCAAGGTCGATCCCCTTGCGCCCCATGTGGTCGATGTCGTCTTCCGTGAAGAAGGTGCGAATTTGGCCGAACCAGGTCGGATGGTCGACGGGCGGGTCGTCGTCGCTCTTTGTCACGGCCTTCCCCCTCATTCTCGCGGTGGTCTCTACGGCAGCAAGGTGGAGCGAGGCGCGCAGCTTTCCGGGTGCTGACCTTCTGGCCACGACGCCATCGATGTCTCGGAGAACGGGGCGACACGCCCCCATTCTCCGGCGGCAGCGGTCACAAGGCTGTGACTGCTGGAAAGGCATTGAAAGCGTCGTCCAAGCTTGCCGCATCGCCGGCAGTGCGTCAACCGCCGATTGTGTAACGCGGGGGAAACACATGTGCGTTCTGCGCGTCGGCTCCAAGCCCCAACAGGGCGGAGACCGATGGCGGAGGGGTGACAAAGGAGTCGGCTACGGTTCGCGGCGGTGCTCCATGCGGAGTGCCGATATGATGCCTTGGACGGGGCAGCCCTGGAATTTAATGACGCGTCATGCCGTGCGAATCGAGGCATAGTTTGGAAGGTAATGTTCCCTCCCGCGGTCCTGCCCCGCCTGGTTGCGTGCTTGCTCGCCTTGCTGTGGCCCGGCGTTAGGCCGGCTGCGGCCCAGCAGCAGACCGGGGTCGTCACCGTCCGTTATGACGGGGTCGCGCGGCCTGCCTTCTGTGACAGGCAGAGCTTTGTTTTCCTGAGCACCGTTCAAGGCGCGCTCCTGCGGCCGCACACCGTCGACAGGACGCGTTCCGACCCCATCGACCTCGTTCTGGTCCGCCAGCGCTTCGACTCCGGACAGCGAGAGGAAGTGCGGGTGCCGGGCCTGAAGCCCGAGTCCACGTCGGACCTGGAACTCCTCTGTCATCAACGCATAAACGTCATCGAGGAGAACTCCATCTCCGCGCATTCGCGTGGCGTCGCGCTCGATTGGCCGGCCGCAGCCAATCAGGCGACCTTGCTCGCTCATTTCGTCGACACACCGACGGCCCGGCCGGCGACGCTGCTGACGGAGCTGCCGTCCGGCTCGCGCAGCCAACTCTATCTCGCGGGCGCGTCACGTCCCCTGCAGGACACTGACCTCGAGCGTCTCAAGCTCATGGATCGGGAGACCGGCAGCCAATTCGGCGTCATCGTCGCCATGCCCCAAGCCCTCGCCTATTGGCCCGGAAGCTTGGTTGGCATTCGATCGGACGCAAGCAAGAGCATGCGCGTCGGACTGAACGTGCACGGCGAAAGCGCAGCCTCCGTCGTGCTGTTTACTGGCGCGACGAACACGCCGGCGGCGATTTCGGGCGTGCCGCTGGAAATCTCGGGGGCGCTGGCCAGTCCGACGCGGGCAACGGCTGCGTCGTCGTCTTCGCCAACCCTCGTCAGCTTTTCCTATGAACAGCGCGAAGAGGGTCGGATCCGGGAGATCGCCGGCATGGCTGAATGCGAGGTCGGCGCACGGGCGGGGAACCCGATAGTCACCTGCACGCCGCTTTTTCGCCTCGCGCTCCAGTGGGCGAAGTTCAACGAGGAGCAAGAGGCTCTCATGAATGTCCACCGCAAGATCGTGGCGGCGATCGATGAGAGTGGCCGGCGTGCGGTGATGGCCGACAGCGCTCGCCAGCCGTCTGACCAAGCTTGCATCAGGTTCATCGATTTGCCCGCGCCAAGTGACGTGAACGAGGCTTCAGGCACCTGCGATGCCGTCGTTCCCGGCCGGCCGTTGGACATCGTCGCGTTGTCGGCCGACAACGCGGCACTGGTCATCGCCGTCCCCGGCGACCCACGGCGGACCGACGGCGTCTTTCAAGTTGTTCTCGTGACCCGCCGCCGGCCGTAGGCGCTACACGCAGACTCAAGGCGCGTGAGGCTGTGGTCGAGGCAGGGTTGTCTTCGAGCGCCTTTCCGATCGTTCTCCTAAGCGATCGAAAACCGCGTGACGGCCGGCTGCCTACTCCATAGGCTTGCGACAGTCGCGGCAACACAACCGCGAAGATCCGATACGGGAGGATCGACGCCATGCGCATGTGCATTCTCATTCTTGGCGCGCTGCTCGCCGGCTTGGGCGCAGTCGACGGCCCGGCTTTTGCTCAAGCGCCCGCCCAGCCGATCAACGCGGGGCCGGTCCAGCCGTGGGGACTGCCGCCGCTGCCGCAGGGGGTTGGACCGGTCGAGAAATTCGCCGATATCGGCAATACCCCGCAGGGCAAGTTCCTCGAGGGCGGCGCTTTCGACGACCAGGGTAACTTGTGGTTCGTCGGGATCGGTACCGGGTGGATCTCCTACCTCAAGCCGGATGGCACGCTGGTTCCAGTGGTCAACTGCAATCCTCCGGACGACTACGGCCAGACCTGCGAGCCGCAGGGTACCCGCTGGAAGGATGGCAAGCTCTACCTGACCACCCGCCATCGCGGCATCCTGACCTATGACCCGAAGACCAAGGAGCTGAAGACCCTCGTCTACACCTGGCGCAACCAGCTGTTCAAAGGCCCCAACGACCTCGATTTCGACGCCGAAGGCAACCTGTTCTTCACCGACCCATGGGCCACCGGCGTGGGGCCCGGCATGAACGACCAGTCCGGCGCCGTGTATCAGTACTCGAAGGACGGCATCTTGCGCCGGGTGATCGACAACCTGCACTTCCCGAACGGGATCGCGGTCTCGCCCGATAACAGCCGGTTGGCGATCGGCGACTGCACGGCGAGCCGGATGGTCTACGCCCTGTTTGCGACCGGGCCGACCGTGGGTGTCCCGGGGGCAAAAGCGGACCCGCTGCACCTGACCTTCCAGACCGTCAGGGCCGGCACCTACTTTCCCGGCGCCGGCTGCCCGGACGGCCTCCACTATGACGTCAAGGGCAATCTCTGGATCGCCGCCGGCGGGCTCGGTGGCGTCATACAGGTCGACCCGCGCGGCGTCATCGTCGGGTTTGTCCCGATACCGGCGCCGAACGGCGATCTGGCGACAACCAACCTCGCCTTTGGCGGCCAGGACAACAAAGAGATCTTCGTGATGGCGGCCAACAGCGGCACGTTCTGGCGCTTCAAGACGCCCAACCCCGGGCTGATCGGTCCCGGCGGCATCCGCTTGCCCGAACAGAAGTGAGGGCGCGACATCCGCCCCCGATAGTGCCGCGCGGCCGCACCTCCTCGTGTCCCGATTCGGAAATTCGTGGGACTTGCACTTGGCGCTTGGTCCCGCATGCTGTCATCCCGAGCGCAGCGAGGGACCTTTAAGGCCCCAGTAAAGGTCCCTCGCTGCGCTCGGGATGACAGCGAGTTTGGGCGATACAGCCTCTTGAATTGATCGGACGAACTTCAAAACCGGGACACTAGAATGGCTCCTTGTACGGCCTGAGGTCGATCTCGTGCGTCCAGGCGCTGCGGTGCTGGCGGTGCAGGTGCCAATAGCTGTCGGCGATCGCCTCGATGTTCAAGAGACCGTCGGCGCCGGCCTTGTCCTTGCGGTCGGGCATGCGCGCCAGCAGGCGATCGCCTTCGATGCCGCCGTCGATGATGGCGTGGGCGATGTGGATGCCCTGCGGCCCGAACTCGCGCGCCAGCGACTGCACCAGCAGCCTCAAGCCGCCCTTGGTCGCGTTGAAGGCGGCGAAGCGCGGCCGGCCGCGCAACGAGCCCGAGGCGCCCGTGAAGATCACCGTGCCGCGGCCGAGCGGCGCCAGCCTGCGCACCGCCTCGCGGCCGAACAGGAAGCCGGCGAAGCAGCCGACCCTCCAGGAATCCTCGAAATGCTGGGCCGTCATCTCGCGGACATCGACGGCGGCATTGTTGCCCATGTTGAACACGGCCAGGTCGGCCGGTGCACCCTCGGCATCGTCGGCCATCGCCTTGTCGAACAGGGCGATCACCTCAGCCTCGTGGGTGCCGTCCACCGTGACCGGCGTCGCCGAACCGCCGGCCGCGCGGATCGACTCCGCGACCTTCGCGATCTTGGCTGCCGTCCGGCCGGCCACCAGCACGTGATAGCCCTCTTTCGCAAAGCGGCGACTCGCAGCGGCACCCAGTCCGCGTTCGGCGCCCACGCCCAGCACCACTGCCTTTTTCTTGGCCATATCGGTCCTCGCAATAACGATTCGGACGGAACTTGCGGTGCGAGGCTTGCCTTCGCTACGGTCCGCCCGCATGAAATTACCTCCCTACCCCATGATCGATCTCGACCTCGGTGCGCCGCTCGACCGGCATCGCGCCACCGTCCTGCCCGACTGGATCGACTGGAACGGCCACATGAACGTCGGCTTCTATGTCGTCGCTTTCGACAAGGCGACCGACACGCTGTGTGCGCAGTTCGGCTGCAGCTGGGAATACACGCGCGACAAGATCGGCATGACCTTCGTGCTGGAAGCGCACGTCACCTACGACCAGGAGGTCAAGGAGGGCGACAGACTGCGCATCACCACCCAGATCCTCGACCACGACGCCAAGCGCCTGCATTACATCCACGCGATGTACCACGCCGACGAGGGCTACCTCGCCGCCACCAACGAGCTGATGCTGATGAACATCGACTACGCGACCCGCCGCTCCGCCCCGTGGCCCGATTTCGCCATGGACCGCATCGACAGGCTGGCCGCGGCGCACAAGAACCTGCCCGTGCCCAAACAGGCTGGCCGCCTCATCGGCATCAAAAAGAAGTAATCCATGCTCGATTCACTGCCCTACGAGTTGCCTGAGCTGATCATCCGCGCACCGCTCGACACCCACCGATCCGCCGTACTGCCCGAATGGGTCGATTGGAACGGCCACATGAACGTCGCCTTCTACGTCACGGCCTTCGACCAGGCATCCGGCGCCTTCATGCGCAACATGGGGCTGGGCCGGCGCTACGTTGACGGCAAGCTCGGCATGACCTTCGTGCTGGAAGCCCACATCACCTATGACCGCGAGCTGCGCGAAGGCGCGCCGTTGCGTTTCACCACCCAGCTCCTCGAGCGCGACGCCAAGCGCGTCCACCTCTATCACGAGATGTTCCACGCCGAGCAGGGCTACCTCGCCGCCACCAACGAGGTGATCGTGATGAATATCGACTACGCCACGCGTCGGTCCGGCCCGTGGCCCGCTCCCGTGGCCGAGCGGCTGGAAACGCTGTGGCAGGCTCACAAAGGCCTGCCGCGGCCGGCCAAAGCCGGCCGGGTCATGAGTCTGTCGCGCAAAGGTTGAGCACGCGCGACTCCGCGGCGCGCCGCCGTGCATTCGTGAAAGGTCTCGTTCGCTTGTGAAAGATCGCCCGCCTTGGGTGGGATAGATCCGCGCTCACATGTGTTGGGTCTGTAAAGGAATTCGAACGATGAGCGAAATGACAGCAAGGGAGCGGCGCCTCGCCCCGCTCGGCACCCCCTCGGAACTCGGAACCGATGCCGTCAAGGACCTTTCGACGTCGCTCACGACATTGCTGGCCGACACCTTTGCGCTTTACGTGAAGACCAAGAACTTCCACTGGCACATGTCCGGTTCGCACTTCCGCGACTATCACCTGCTTCTCGACGAGCAGAGCGACCAGATCTTCGCCATGACGGACGCCATCGCCGAGAGGGTGCGCAAGATCGGCGGCACCACGCTGCGGTCGATCGGCCATATCGGTCGCCTGCAGCGGCTGCTCGACAACGACGCCGGATTCGTTTCGCCCTCGACGATGCTCGCCGAGCTGCGCGACGACAACAAACGGCTGGGATCCTATATGCGCGAGACGCATGCGCTTTGCGACGAGCACAACGACGTCGCGACCGCCAGCCTGCTCGAAAACTGGATCGACGAAACCGAGCGACGCACCTGGTTCCTGTACGAGACGACCCGTTAGATCCGTTCGGGCGTCTTGCCGGACCGCGGGCCTCCAGGCCCGCCGCGTGTGCTTTGATGACGGCGCCTATGTGAGTATGAGCGGGCCTGGAGGCCCGCGGTCCGGCAAGAAGAGCGCGCCGCTAATCGCTCGCCAGCTTCTCCAGCGCCTCGCCACTCAGGCGATAGGGCAGCCAATTGCGGATCCACCTGAAGCCGATTCGCTCGTAGAAGCCGCGCGCCGGATTCCAGTCGAGCACATTGAGGTCGATGCGCCGGAAGCCCTTGGCGACGCATTCCTGGGCCAGCGCCTGCATCAGCGACCGCGCCACGCCGCCGCGCCGCTCGTCGGGCACCACCCAGATGTCCTCGATGAAGATGCCGCGCGCCGCCGTCCAGACGGAGTAGTTGAACGTGTAGAGCGCGAAGCCGACCGGCTTGCCGGCGCGTTCGGCGATCAGGGCGGCGAACTGCGGATCCTTGCCGAAGCCGTCGCGCGCCAGGGTCTGCGGCGTCGAGGTGACGGCATCGGGCTCGTCCTCGTAGGTCGAGAGATCGACCGAGAAGCGGTGCAGCAGCTCGACGTCCTCGACCGTGGCCATCCGCACGATGACGGACGAGGGCACCGATGGATTCTCAGACGGCAAGGAAACCTCCATCGACGGCCAGGATGGCGCCGGTCACGTAGCTCGCCGCGTCCGAACAGAGGAACACCACGGGGCCTACAAGTTCCTCGGGCTGACCGACGCGCTTCATCGGCACGTGCGTCAGGAATGCCTCCAGCCGCCTGGGATCGGCGATCGTCGGCTCGGCCATGGCGGTGGCGATGATGCCGGGCGCGATGGCGTTCACCCGCACGCCGTCGGGCGCCAGCTCGGCGGCGAGCGCCCGCGTGAATTGGGCGATGGCGCCCTTGGTCACGGGATAGACGCCGCTGCCGGCGGGCGCCGTGAAGGAGTTGATCGACGCGATGTTGACCACGGCGCCGTGCGTACGCTTGAGCTGATCGGCAAAGGCCGAGGTGACGTTGAACGCACCGTCGACATTCACCGCCATGGTCCGGTCCCAGCGCTCGCGGCCGTCAGCCGCCAGCAGGTTGCCGCGCAAAAAGATGCCGGCGTTGTTGACCAGGATGCGGATCGGCCCGACCAGCAGCGCGATATCGTCGGCGAGCTTGCGGCAACTATCGTGGTCGGTGACATCGAGCGCGTAACCGCGCGCCTCGCCGCCCGCCCGGGCGATGCTCTCGGCCGTGGCGTGGGCGGCGTCGATGTCGATATCGGTCACGATCACCTTGGCGCCGGCCTCGGCCAGGCCGCGGGCGATGGCGGCGCCATTGCCGCGGCCGGCGCCGGTGACGAGAGCAAGGCGGCCGGTGAGAAGGTCTTTCAGCATGGCAGGAAACTCATGGCTGGGAGCATCAATCGCCCGTCTCCAGCTCCGCCCAGGTCTCGAGGTCGCGCTCGGCGGTCCAGATGCGCGGATGGTCGAGGCCCTTGGCCTCGTCGTAGGCACGCGATACGTCGAACGGCATGCAGTGATCGAAGATCACCCAGTTGCCGTAGCGCGGCTGCAAGGTGGCCATCGCCTTGTCATAGGCCTGCTTCAGCGAATCGCCGGCCTCGGCGCTCTGCGACACCGCCGTGTAGAGTTCGCCAAGGAAGGCCTGCGTGCCGGCGATGCCCTTCTCGACGTCTTCCTCGCCGGCCAGCGCGTCGCCGCGGCCGGGCAACAGGGCGAGCGCCCTGAGGTCGCGCAGCTTCTGCAGCGTGTCGGGCCAGTCCTTGTAATGTGCGTCGCCGGCATAGGGCGTGGCGCCCGACTCGACCAGGTCGCCGCTGAACAGCGTGCGCTCCTCGGGCAGCCAGACGACGGTGTCGCCCTTGGTGTGGCCGCGGCCGGGCTGGATGATGTCGACCTGCAGCTTGCCCAGCCAGATCGTCATGCGGTCGGTGAAGGTGATGGTGGGCCAGGTCAGTCCGGGAATCGTCTCGGCCGCCTGGAACAGGCGCGGCAGGCGCTGGACCTCGGATTTGTAGTCCTGCGCGCCGCGCTCGACGATCATCTCGCGCGTCGCCTCGCTGCAGATGACATGCTGCGCCTCGTAGGCGGTGGCGCCCAGCACGCGCATCGCGTGATAGTTCGACAGCACCACGTACCTGATCGGCTTGTCGGTGACGCTGCGGACCCGCTCGATCACGGTCTGGGCCATCTTGGGCGTCGCCTGCGTGTCGATCACCATCACCGCATCGTCGCCCACCACGATGCCGGTGTTGGGGTCGCCCTCGGCGGTGAATGCATAAGCGTGTTCTGACAGACGGCTGAACGTGATCCTCTTTTCCGCCATGTCGGCCTGCGAGGCGAAGGCCTTGGTCATCGACGTCTCTCCCGTATCCGTTTTCGCCGTCTCGATGACCGAGAAAGTATCGGACAAGTCAGTCGGAACCGTACTTGTGATAGCGCCCACGGTCGCCGGTGCGCACAGTGACCTCGAAGGAATCGTTGTCGCGCTCCATGCGCAAGGTCACCGCCGTGCCGGCCGGGCCGCTCGCCCACAGCTTGCGATAAAAGTCGGGCACGTCGTCCAGCACCTCCCCGTCCAGCGCATGCAGTATATCGCCGCGCTGCAGGCCGGCGCGATCGGCCGGACCGCCGTCGGAGATGCCGCCGACCACGAGCTGGCCCATATGCTCGACCGTGTAGAGGCCGAGCCACGGCCGCGGCGGCGTCGAGATCCGTCCGGTGGACACCAGTTCCTTGAAGATCGGCTTCAGGCGGTTGATGGGCACGTACATGTTGCCGGGAAAGGCAGGCGCGCCCGGGCCGAGCGCTTCCTGCACGAGGAGCGAACCGATCCCCAGCAGCGTGCCGTCCTGGCCGATCAGGGCGGAGCCGCCCCACAGCGGATAGGCCGGGACCGTGAAGATGGCGTTGTCCAAAAGATACTCCCAGTAGCCGGCGAACTCGCGCCGGCCCGCGACCTTGACCTTGAGCGTCGCTTTCTCGCCGCCCAGGCCGGCGACATAGGCCTCGCTGCGCAGCTCGAGCGTGTCGGAATCGCCGAAGCTCAGCGGCTTGAGGCCGATCGGCCGCTCGGTGCGGACCAGGCCGAAGCCGCTCTCGTAGTCGTAGCCCACGATGTAGGCCGGCAGCTCGTTGCCGTCGATGTCGGTCACGGTGACGCTGTCGGCCTCCATGATCAGGTAGCCGATGGTGACGATCAGGCCGTCGTCACCGATCAGGGCGCCGTGGCCCTCGCGCTCGGTGCCGAGCGTCTGCGCCGACCGGCGGTCCTTGGGGATGGTGGTGCGCACGCCGACCACGGCGGACAGGGCGTCCGCGATCGGCGTCGGCAGATTGGAAACGCCGGGCAGGCGTGCTTCGACGCCCTCCCGGCCGGTCGGGCCATGACCCGCGCCGTTCATGGAACCGTTCAAGCCTCGGGCCATCGGTACACCTCCAACGTCACACCTCGACGCAACCCCCTTCTCAAGGATAGGCGTCTGCCGCGCCGATTGCTATATGACGCTGCATGGCGTCCCCCGCCGATCCGTTCGAAATCACCGACGATCCCGTCCCGGCCGATCCCCAGCCGGCGCGGCGCGCCGTCTCGTCCACGGCCCATCTGGAGGGGCTGAACGAGGAACAGCGGCTGGCGGTTATCCACCAGGGCGGGCCGCTGCTGGTGCTGGCCGGCGCCGGCACCGGCAAGACCCGCGTGCTGACCACCCGGATCGCCAATCTTTTGATCACCGGCCGCGCCCGGCCCTCCCAGGTCCTGGCCGTCACTTTCACCAACAAGGCGGCGCGCGAGATGCTCGATCGCGTCGCCAGCCTGATCGGCGGCGCGGCCGACGGCATGTGGCTCGGCACCTTCCACGCCATCGGCGTGCGCGTGCTGCGCCGCCATGCCGAGCTGGTCGGGCTGAAGAGCAACTTCACCATCCTCGACACCGACGACCAGACGCGGCTGATCAAGCAGCTCCTGCAGGCCGAGGGCATCGACGACAAGAAATGGCCGGCGCGGGTGCTGTCCGGGATCATCCAGCGCTGGAAGGACCGCGCCCTCACCCCCGACAAGGTGTCGGGCGAGGATGCCGGCGAGTTCGCCAACGGCAAGGCGGCCGACATCTACCGTCAGTACCAGGAACGCCTCGCCGAGGTGAACGCCGTCGATTTCGGCGACCTCGTCATGCATTGCGTGACGCTGTGGCAGAAGCATCCCGACGTGCTGGCGCAATATCATCGCCGCTTCCGCCACATCCTGGTCGACGAATACCAGGACACCAACGTGGCGCAGTATCTGTGGCTGCGCCTGCTGGCCCAGGGCACCCAGGACGTCTGCTGCGTCGGCGACGACGATCAGTCGATCTACGGCTGGCGCGGCGCCGAAGTGGGCAACATCCTGCGCTTCGAGAAGGATTTCCCCGGCGCCACCATCGTGCGGCTGGAGCGCAACTACCGCTCGACCCCGCACATCCTGGCCGCCGCCTCGCATCTCATCGCCCACAACGAAGGCCGTCTGGGAAAGACGCTGTGGACCGATATGAAAGAGGGCGAGCGCATCTCGCTGCGCGGCGTGTGGGACGGCGACGAGGAGGCGCGCACGATCGGCGAGGAGATCGAGGCGCTGCAGCGCGACAAGCATGCGCTCAGCCAGATGGCCATCCTGGTGCGCGCCGGCTTCCAGACCCGCGAATTCGAGGAACGCTTCATCACCATGGGCCTGCCCTACCGGGTGATCGGCGGGCCGCGCTTCTATGAACGCCAGGAGATCCGCGACGCGATGGCCTACTGCCGCGTCACCGTGCAGCCCGATGATGACCTGGCCTTCGAGCGCATCTACAACACGCCGCGCCGCGGCCTGGGCGAATCGGCGCTGCGCACGCTGCGGCTGATCCAGCGCGCCCAGAAGATCTCGCTGTTCGAGGCGACGCGCCGGGCGCTCGAGACCGACGAGCTCAAGGGCAGGCAGCGCAAGTCGCTGGGCGATCTCATCAAGGGCTTCGACCGCTGGCGCGCCATGCTCGACGGCATGAATCACGTCGAGGTGGTCGAGACCATTCTGGACGAATCGGGCTACACCGACATGCTGCGCCTCGATCGCTCGCCCGAGGCCGAGGGCCGGCTGGAGAACCTCAAGGAGCTCACCAACGCCCTGCAGGAGTTCGACACCCTGCCCGCCTTCCTCGAGCATGTGGCGCTGCTGACCGACAACGCCGCCCGCGCGGACAGCGACATGGTGAGCGTCATGACCCTGCATGCCGCCAAGGGGCTGGAGTTCGACACCGTGTTCCTGCCGGGCTGGGAGGAAGGACTTTTCCCCAACCAGCGCGCGCTCGACGACAAGGGCCTGGCCGGGCTCGAGGAGGAACGGCGGCTGGCCTATGTCGGCCTGACACGGGCGCGCAAGCGGGCCTACGTCTCCTTCGCCGCCAACCGGCGCGTGTTCAACCAGTGGCAGGCCGCCATCCCGTCGCGCTTCCTGCGCGAGCTGCCGACCGAGCAGCTTGCCGAGAGCAGCGACGCGGGCCTCTACGCCACCTACTCGGCGGGCCATCACGGCGGCCTGCGCGAGCAGGCGAGCGGCTTCGACTATGAGAGCCTGGGCGTCTCCTCGGGCCGGCGCACGCGCTGGCGCGACGAGACGTTCGACGACCGCCGCGCCGTCGAGGGCGACAAGGTCGATCTCAGCGTCGGCCAGCGGGTGTTCCACCAGAAGTTCGGCTACGGCCGCATCCTGGCGGTCGACGGCAACAAGCTCGACATCGAGTTCGAGAAAGCCGGCCCGAAGAAGGTCCTGGACAGCTTCATCGAGGCGGCGTGAGCGTTGCCAAGGCGTCATTTGTCGTGCCCGCGGCCGAGCGTGCGGCCTGGGAAGAAGCGCTCGAGCATCTGAACGAGGACGGCTTCATCGTCACCAGCCGCGAGGTTTCGCGTGACGGACCGTGGTGCGTGGAAATCTTCGGCGACGGTGCGCGGGAGAAAGTCGAGGCTGCACTCGGCGGGGCACCCGACTGGCACTGGGAGGAGCTGCCCGATATCGACTGGGTGGCGGAGAACCAGCGCTCGTTCCGGCCGTTCGAAGTGGGAGCGTTCTGGGTCCATCCCTCGCATGTCGCCGACGGCATGCCGTCCGGCTTGTTGCCGCTCGGATCGATGCCGGCCTTGCCTTCGGCACCGGCACGCACGCCACGACACGCGGCTGCCTCATGCTGCTGGCGACGATCGACCCGCGCGAGACGGTCAATAGCGTCGATGTCGGCAGCGGCAGCGGCATCCTGGCCATCGCCATGGCCAAGCTGTGGAAGCGCCCGGTGCTGGGCGGCGACAACGACGCCGAAACGGTCGCCGTCGCGCGGGAGAACGCCGCATTGAACGGCGTCGGCTCGCTCTGCCGCTTCGTGCACGCCGCCGGCCTGCACGCGCGCGAGCTCGAAGAGCGTGCACCCTTCGACCTGGTCGTGGCCAATATCCTGGCCGGCCCCCTCACCGATCTGTCGGACTCATTCGCAGCGGCGGTGCGCCCGGGAGGCCGCGTGCTGCTGAGCGGTCTTCTGGTCGAGCAGGCGGCGCATATCCTCGCCGTCTATGGCCGGCGCGGCTTCGTCTTCGAACGCCGCCTCGACCTCGAGACCGGCGGCGCCTGGTGGCGCACCCTGTTGCTGCAGCGCCTGCCCCGCCATGGCTGAGCTTCCCGCGGGCGCGGCCTTGGGCGGCGTGAGTTTTTGCGCGATATGGTGCGCAGAAACTCGGGCGCCGCTCGCACATGCCGTTTAATGATACTTGACTTTTACTATAGTAACACTATAGTATCGGATCATGCCGTCGTGTCATGGTCGACCTGCCGGCGCAGCCTATATCTGGGGCCGGCAATGCGAATACACACTAGTTGGAATTGGCAAAACACTAGCGGAAATTGCGGAAACTCCCGGGACGGTGCCTTCCCCGTGAAGTGCCGAACCTGAAGTCTCGCGTTCCCGGGACGCGACAACGAAAAAGGGCCGGCTTTCGCCGGCCCCTCTACGCTTACGCTTACGCTACGCTAAAGGTGGTCTACGCCGCGCGGCGCATGTTCTGGTTGGCCGCGGTGAGCGGCGCGGTGTCGCCGTTGATCTCGGGAGCCACGCCGTGCGTGACTTCGCGGATCGCAAACGAGATGTCGCCACGGCACAGGCCGATGTCGGCCAGCTCACGGTCGCTCATGCGGAAGAGCTGGGCCTCGGCGGCGCGCAGCTTGAAATCCGCCTTGATCCCGGCAACCAGGCGGCGCCATTGGCGGCCCAACCAGAGAGCCGCATCCCCGAGGGTGTTGGCCAACAGCTCGGCCCGCGCGTAACGGGCGCGCTGCTCGAGCAACTGGCGGTTCTCATGGGACAGATCAAGCTTGGCAAAATCGTTTCCCCCCGCCGGCGTAGTTTCGCTGGTCAGATCTTTAAAGGTCCGAATCGGCTGGGTCATCATGGTCCACTCCTTACTTTGTGCAGCGCGGTACATAATGCTGCGATGCACTGAGCTAATATAGAGCCTTGAGTTACAACAATAAGTGAGCTCCTTGATCTTCTGATATGCACTGACCGCATGGGGCCTAATTAATTGGCATTTCGCAGGTGCGAAAGAACAAATATTGCTCAGTTTGCCTCTCCAACACGCCACGCGTAGGGTCCGCCCGACCATGACTTCCGCTCCCGATGACGTCCTAGAGCTCCTCCGGCAGCGCGGTCGCCACCCCGACCCGTCCGCCCTCGATTCCCTGATGCGGGGCGTCGCCGCCGCCCCGGAGGGCCTGGCTGGCCCCGAATGGGTCGAGTTGGTCGATCCCGACGCCGATCCCGAGCTGACCAGGGCCCTGACGGCATGGCGGGCCGAGCTCGCCAAGGCCGATGACGGGCTCGACGCCGCGCCCGCGCCGGCCTCCCGCCTGGCGGCGCTGCGCGCCGAGCTCAAGCGCCGCGACCTCTCCGGCTTCGTCGTGCCGCGCGCCGACGAGCATCAGGGCGAATATGTGCCGCGCCGTTCGCAGCGGCTGGCCTGGCTCACCGGCTTCAGCGGATCGGCGGGCCTGGCCATCGTGCTGGCCGACCGCGCGGCGATCTTCATCGACGGCCGTTACACGCTCGCCGTGCGTGGCCAGGTCGATACCGACGCCTTCGTGCCGCACCAGATCCCGGAACAATCGCCGGAAACTTGGATCGCCGAGAACCTGCCCAAGGGCGGCAAGCTCGGCTTCGATCCCTGGCTGCAGACCATGGACGGCCATGAGCGCTTCGCCCGCGCCTGCCAGCGCGCCGGCGGCGACTTCGTGCCGGTCGATTCCAATCCGGTCGACGCGGTGTGGCCCGACCGGCCGCCGGCGCCGCTCGCGCCGGTCCTGCCGCATCCCGACGAGTTCGCCGGCGAGAGCAGCGCGGCCAAGCGCACGCGCATCGCCGGCACCGTCAAGGCCAAGGGCGCCGACGTGGCGCTGATCACCGCGCCCGATTCGATCGCCTGGCTGCTCAACGTGCGCGGCGGCGACGTGCCGCGCACGCCGTTCGCGCTGGGCTTCGCGCTGCTGCACGGCGACGGCCATGTCGACCTGTTCATGGACCGCCGCAAGGTGCCCGACCGCACGCTGGCCTGGCTCGGCAACGCCGTGACCCTGGCGCCGCCCGACGAGCTCGCGCCGGCCCTCGACATGCTGGGCAAGGTCGGCAAGCGCGTGCTGGTCGAGAGCGCCACCGCGCCGGTGTGGGCGGCGACGCGCCTGCAGGCGGCCGGCGTGGTGCTGATCCGCGACGCCGATCCGGTGGCGCTGCCCAAGGCGTGCAAGAACGCGGTCGAGCTCGAGGGCATCCGCCATGCCCATCGCCGCGACGGCGCCGCGGTCAGCGGCTTCCTGGGCTGGCTGGCCCGCGAGTCCAAGACCGGAAAGCTGCGCGAGATCGAGGCGTCCGACCGGCTGCAGGCGCTGCGCCAGGAGACCGGCAAGCTGCGCGACCTGAGCTTCGACACGATTTCCGGCGCCGGCCCGAACGGCGCCATCGTGCATTACCGCGCCTCCGAGGCGAGCCAGCGCACGCTCGAGCCGGGCAGCCTCTATCTGGTGGATTCAGGCGGCCAGTATCGCGACGGCACGACCGACATCACCCGCACCGTGGCGATCGGCACGCCCAGCCCGGAGATGCGCGACCGCTTCACCCGCGTCCTCAAGGGCCATATCGCGCTCGCCATGGCGCGCTTTCCGGCCGGCACCACGGGCTCGCAGCTCGATGCGCTGGCGCGCTATGCGCTGTGGCAGGCCGGACTCGACTACGATCACGGCACCGGCCACGGCGTCGGCGCCTATCTCTCGGTCCACGAGGGTCCGCACCGCATCTCGAAGATGGCCAACAACGTCGCCTTGCAGCCTGGCATGATCGTCAGCAACGAGCCGGGCTACTACAAGACCGACGCCTACGGCATACGCATCGAGAACCTGGTCGCGGTGCGCGAGGCCACGATCGAGGGCGCCGACCGCCGCTACCTCGAGTTCGAGACGCTGACCCTGGCGCCGATCGACCTGGCCTGCATCGAGCCCGGCTTGTTGACCGACGCCGAGCGGCAGTGGCTCAACGACTATCACCGTCGCGTGCGCGAAACGGTGGCGCCGCAGGTCGACGAGACGACGCGGACATGGCTCGCCGAAGCGACCCGTGCGATCCCGGCCCGCTAGTCGGCCAGGACGGCTCGGCCCAGCACGACGTCCTCGTAGACATGGAGCGACGGCAGCCCGCCGGTGTGCATGAAGAGCACCTTGGCGTTGGGCTTGAAGTAGCCTTGGCGCGCGAGCCCGATCAGGCCGGCCATGATCTTTCCGGTATAGACCGGATCGAGCAGGACGCCTTCGGTCCGCGCCAGCATCTGGACGGCTTCCACCATCTTGGCGTTGGGCACGGAGTATTTCGGCTGCCAGAAGCCGCCGACGCTCTTCACGGCGTCGCGCGGCACCTTGCCGATCCCGAGCAGGTCGGCCACGGCCTGCGCCTCCTTGTGAACCAGCGGCTCCTGGTCGGCGGGATCGCGGCTGACGCCGATGCCGATCAGCGGGATCTTGATGTTGTTGCCGAAGAAGCCCGCCGCCATGCCGCCATGGGTTCCCGAGCTGCCCGAGCCGACAACGACGGCATCGAGCGCCAGCCCCATGTCGAGCCACTGCTGCTGCATCTCCTGCACGCACGCGACGTAGCCCAAGCCGCCGATCGCGTTCGAACCGCCGCCCGGGATGACGTAGCCCTTGCGACCGAGCGAAGCGACTTCCTGCGCGACCTTGGACATTGCCGCACCCATGTCCGAGCCGCCGGGCACCACGGTGATGGCTTCGACGCCCATCAGCTCGAACATGAAATTGTTGCCGCCGGCCTCCTTGCGGTAGCTGCCGGGGACGCGCTCCTCGATCACGAAGCGGCACTTGAGCCCTTCCTTGACCGCGGCGGAGAGGGTGATGCGGCAATGGTTGGACTGCGGCGCGCCGCAGGTGATCAAGGTATCGGCCCCCTGCGCCAGCGCATCCGCCGCCAGGAACTCGAGCTTGCGGGTCTTGTTGCCGCCGGGAAAGAGGCCCAGCAGATCGTCGCGCTTGATCCAGATTTCCGGTCCGACGCCGCCCGGGCAACCCGCCGCCAGCGCCTTGGTAAAATGCGGAAGCAGCTCGATCGGCGTCGGGGCGTGCGTGTAGCTGCGACGCGGAAAACGGGCCAAATCCATTCGATCAACTCCAGCAAAAGACGACGACGCGTTCATGATATGCCACAAGCGATACGATCGCCGAAACACTGCTGGCCGGTGGCTGCGGTCGGCCCCGCCTTCAGGCATGTCTGCACCGCGAAAATCGACTGCTGCCGGGCCATCGCCGGGAGGATCTTGCCCACAGGTCGGACGGCAAGACCCCAGAGTTTCTGAATTTACAATGCAAAAATGGCCAAAAGCCGTGGCCAAAAAGTGATTTTTACGGCCGAAACGGGGTGACTGTTACATCAGGACCACACTTGGGCAGCAATGCGACGATGCCGGCTCCATTTGGTGGCGAGTGCAAAAATCTCCGCGTAGAATTCGCCTGCTTACGCATTTGCTCAGCCCGACGCGAAGCACCTCTCTGAAATTCTTCGACGAGGAGATACTGTATGAAGAAGGTCCTACTAGCGGCGGCGGCGGTGATGGCACTGCCAGCCATCGCCGAGGCCCAAGATGTTCAATCCCCTGGCGTCTATATCGGCGTCGAAGGCGGACTGAACTGGATGTTTAACACCACCATTCTCGGCACCAACGTCACCCCGCAGACGGGATGGGCGCTGGGCGGCAAGATCGGTTACGACTGGCTCGGACCGCGCGTCGAAGTCGAAGGCCTCTATCGCCAGAACCAGACCGGCCAGTTCTTTGGCAACCGCGCCATCAACGGCCAGATCAGCCAGGTCTCGGCCATGGCCAACTTCCTCTACGACTTCAACGCCACGGGCACCTTCGTGCCCTATATCGGCGCGGGCGCCGGCGTCGGCTTCGTTGATTCCGACATGAACCTCGGCAGCACGGTGTTTGCCTTCCAGGGCATCCTGGGTGCTGGCTACAACTTCAGCCCGAACCTCCGGTTCAACCTCGAAGGCCGCTACTACGGCACGACGAACCCGACGGTCGCCGGCTTTGGCTGGAGCAACAACAACATCAGCCTGCTCGCCAGCATCCAGGTGAAGTTCGGCTCGAGCCCGCCGCCGCCGCCGCCGCCGCCGCCGATCGTGACGCCGCCGTCGTTCATGGTGTTCTTCGATTGGGACCGCTCGAACCTGTCGGCCCAGGCGCTGGCCACCATCAAGCAAGCGTCCGACGCCTTCAAGGCCAAGGGTAGCGCGCGCATCACGGCGACCGGCCACACCGACACGACCGGTCCGGAGAGCTACAACATGGCGCTGTCGCTGCGTCGTGCCAACGCGGTCAAGGACGCTCTCGTCCGCGACGGCGTGCCGGCCCAGGCGATCACGGTCATCGGCAAGGGCGAGAGCCAGCTGCTGGTGCCGACCGGTGACAACGTGCGCGAGCCGCAGAACCGCCGCGTCGAGATCGTCATCCAGTAAGACGATCGAAACACCGAGACTTCGGGAACGGCCGGGCTCAGCCCGGCCGTTTCTTTTTGTCCGGCAGCTCACTCCGCGAGCTTCAGCCACTCCGCTTCGGTCATGGTCTCGACACCGAGCTCGGCCGCCTTGCGCGCCTTGGAGCCGGCATTCTCGCCCACCACCACGAGGCTGGTCTTCTTCGACACCGAGTCGGTGACCTTGGCGCCCAGTTCCTCGGCGCGCGCCTTGGCGGCATCGCGGGTCATCGCCGACAGCTCGCCGGTGAAGACCACGATCTTGTCCCGCAGCTTGGCGTCGGCCGCCACGATCCGGCGCGCCACCGCCTCGACGGTGAGCTGCTTGCGCAGGTCGCGGATGATCTGGACATTGTGGCCTTCGCTGAAGAAGGCGCACATCGCGTCGGCCGTGGTGACGCCGATCTGCTCGATATTGCACAGCCGTCCGTAGCTCGGTCCGATCTCGGCCGCGGCCTTCTCCTTCTTGACGTCATCCGGCGTCTTCTTGCGCTCCCTGGCGGCCTCCAGCATCTCGTCGAGCCAGCCGTCCACGTCGCCGTATTCCTGCGCCATGATCTTGGCGGTGGCCTCGCCGATCAGCGGGATGCCGATGGCGTTGATGAAGCGGTCGAGCGAGATGGTCCTGCGCGCCTCGATCGCCGCCAGGAGATTGCGCACCGACAGGTCGCCCCAGCCCTCGCGCTTCTTGATGTCAGCGACATGCTGGGGCAGCCGGAAGATGTCGCCCGGGATCTTCAGCAGCCCGTCGCGGTGGAAGTTCTCGATGTGCGTGCCGCCCAGGCCCTCGATGTCGAAGCAATTGCGCGACACGAAGTAGCGCAGCCGCTCGACCTGCTGGAACGGGCACTCCAGCCCGCCCGAGCAGCGCCGCACCACGCCGCCCTCCTCGCTGGCCACCTTGGTCTTGAGCGGACAGGGGCAGTGCGTCGGGAACTGGAACTTGCGCGCGCCCTTCTTCCGCTCCTCCGGCACGTAGCCCAGGATCTGCGGAATGACGTCGCCGGCGCGTTGCACGATCACCATGTCGCCCTTGCGCACATCGAGCCGCTCGATCTCGTCGGCATTGTGCAGCGAGGCACGCGCCACCATGACGCCGCCGACATTGACCGGCTCGAGGTCGGCGACCGGCGTCAGCGCACCGGTGCGTCCGACCTGGATCAGGATGTCGTTGAGGTGCGTGCGCGCCTGCTCGGCCGGGAACTTGTGGGCGATCGCCCAGCGCGGCGCGCGGCTCACGAAGCCCAGCCGCTCCTGCCAGTCGATACGGTCGACCTTGTAGACGACGCCGTCGATGTCGTAGGGCAGCGACGGCCGCTCGACGCTCATCTTGCGATAGAATTCGCGCACCTGCTCGGGCGTGCGGCAGAGTTTGGACAGGGGATTGACCTTGAAACCCCATTCCTTCAGCAGCTTCAGATACTCGCTATGGGTCTTCCAGGAGCGCGGCTCGGCCTCGCCCCAGGCATAGGCGAAGAAACGCAGGGGCCGGCTCGCGGTGATGTCGGAATCGAGCTGGCGCAGCGAGCCCGCCGCCGCGTTGCGCGGATTGGCGAAGGTCTTGTCGCCCGCCGCCTCCTGACGCTTGTTCATTTCCTGGAAGGCGTGGCGCTCCATGTAGACTTCACCGCGCACGTCGATGACCTTCGGTGCCTTGCCTTTCAGTCTGTGCGGGATGTCCTTCACGGTGCGCAGGTTGGCGGTGACGTCCTCGCCCGTCGTGCCGTCGCCGCGCGTGGCGCCGACCGTGAACACGCCGTCCTCGTAGCGCAGGCTGATCGACAGGCCGTCGATCTTGGGCTCGCAGGCGAGCGCTATCTCGTCATCCGCCTTGAGGTCGGTCTCGCGCTCGAGCGCCCGCCGGAGACGATCGAAGAAGCCTTGCAGCTCCTCGTCCGTGAAGGCGTTGTCCAGCGACAGCATCGGCCGCGCGTGGCGGACCTTGGCGAAGGCCGTGGTCGGCGTCGGCGCCACCCTCTGGGTCGGGCTGAACATGTCGACGAGCTGGGGAAAGCGCGCCTCGATCGCCTTCAGGCGCTGGCGCAACTTGTCGTAGTCGGCGTCGGAAATCTCGGGCGAATCCTGCTCGTGATAGAGCTTGTCGTGATGAGCGATCTCCTCGCCGAGACGCTTGTGCTCGGCGCGCGCCTGGCGCTCGGTCAGGTCATCGACCGCGGTGGACGCTACGACCTTGGCGGCACGCGACATCGCTCTCTCCTAGCCCGCCGCCAGCAGCCGGTCGGCGGCGGCGCGCGCCTCCGCCGTCACCTCGGCGCCCGACAGCATGCGGGCAATTTCCTCGCGGCGGCCCTTGGTGTCGAGCGCCAGCACGTCGGTGCTGGCAGCACTTCGGGTCGTCGTCTTGCGGATCAGCCAGTGCCGGTCGGCCACCGCCGCGACCTGCGGCGAATGGGTAACCACCAGCACCTGGACATCCTTCGCCAGCCGCTTCAGCCGCTCGCCGACGGCTGCCGCGGTGGCGCCGCCAATGCCTGAATCGACCTCGTCGAACACGATCGTCCCGGCGTCGCCCACCTTGGCAAGGCAAACCTTCAGCGCCAGCAGAAAGCGCGAGAGTTCACCGCCCGAGGCGATACGGGCGATCGGCGCGGGTGGCGTGCCGGGATTGGTGGCGACCGTGAACTGCACCCGGTCGGTGCCTGATTCGGACCACTCGGTCTCGGGCAGTGCGGCAAGATCGGTGACGAACCTGGCTTTCTCGAGCCTGAGCGGCCCCAGTTCGGCCGCGACCGCCTTGTCGAGCCGCGCCGCCCCCTTGCGGCGGGCCGCCGCCTGCGCCGCGGCGGCGGCGACGTAGGCGGCACGCGCGACCTTCGCCTCGCCCGCCAGGCGTTTCAATCCGGCCTCGCCATCGTCGAGCGCCGCCAGCTGGGCGGCGAACCTTTCCATGAGGGCGGACAGCTCGGGTACGGCGACGTTGTGCTTGCGGGCGGCGGCGCGCAGGGCGAACAGGCGCTCCTCGATCTTTTCCAGCCGCGCCGGATCGAATTCCAGCGCGTCCCGCGCGGCCTCGAGCTGGGCCTGCGCCTCGGTCGCCTCGCTGAGCGCCCGGTCGAGTGCGGCAAACGCGGTATCGAGGCGGCCGACGGCCTTGTCGACATTGCGCTCGACCAGACGATGCGCCGTACGCAGAGCGGTGACCGCGCCGCGGCCGTGCTCCAACTCGGCCAGTGCCTGCGCCACCGCCTCGCCCAGCGCGCTGCCGGCGCGCAGCAATTGCCGTTCGCCCGCCAGGGTCTCCTCGTCATCCGCCTTGGGCGCCAGCGCCTCGAGCTCCTTCACCGCATGGCGCAGGAATTCCTCGTCGCGCCGCGCCGCGGCGGCCGTCGTCTCCGCGTCGACGCGCGCCTGCTCGGCGGCCCGCCAGGCCCGCCAAGCCTCCCGTACGGCGTCGCCCTGCTTTTCCAGCCCGGCAAAGGCGTCGAGCGAGGCGCGGTGGGTCGCCATGTCCAAAAGGCCGTGCTGCTCCATCTGGCCCTGGATCTCGACAAGCGAGTCGCCCAGCCGGCGCAGCAGCGCCACCGACACCGGCTGGTCGTTGACGAAGGCACGGCCACGCCCGTCGGCGCCGACCAGGCGACGGAGCGTCAGCGTGTCGTCGTCGTCGAGCGCCTGCTCGGCCAGGACGGCGTGGGCGGGATGGTTTTTCGGAAGGTCGAACGAGGCGGCCACCGATGCCTGGCCGGCACCGCGTCGCACCGCGCCCGATTCGGCGCGGTTGCCCAGGGCAAGGCCGAGCGCGTCGATCAGGATCGACTTGCCGGCGCCGGTCTCGCCGGTGAGCGCGCCCAGCCCGCCTTCCGGCCTACCGGCGGAGCGCTGTGAAAAATTGAGGTCGAGCTTCTCGATCAGGACGAAGTCGCGGATCGAAAGCGAGACGAGCATGCAAGGCCGGTCAGAACAGGCCGAAAAACCAGCCGCGATTCTCGTCCTGCGGCCGGGTGCCCTCGCCGGTCATCAGGAAGTAGCTGTCCTGATACCAGTCGCTGCCGGGGAAGTTGTAGCCCAGCACCGCCGCCGCCTCCTGGGCCTCGCTCTTCACGCCGAGCGACAGATAGCTCTCGACCAGGCGATGCAGCGCCTCGGGCACGTGGGTGGTGGTCTGGTAGCGCTCGATCACGACACGATAGCGGTTGATCGCCCCGATATACTGCTGGTTCGACTGGTAGTAGCGGCCGACCGCCATCTCCTTGCCGGCAAGATGGTCGATGGCGAGCTCGACCTTGAGCCGCGCGTCGCGGGCGTAGGGCGATTCGGGGAAACGCTTGACGACCTCGGCCAGGGCATCGAGCGCCTGCTGGGTGATGCGCTGGTCGCGGCCGATATCGGAGATCTGCTCGTAGTAGCACAGCGCCTTCAGGTAGTAGGCGTAGGGAATGTCGCGATGGCCGGGATGGAGCTGGATGAAGCGGTCGAGCGCGATGATCGCGTCGTCGTACTTGTTCGACTGGTAGTAGGCGAAGGCGGCCATGATCTCGGCCTTGGTCGCCCACACCGAGTAGGGGTGCTGGCGGTCGACTTCCTCGAAGCCCTTGGCGGCGGCCTTGTATTCCTGCTGGCCCAGCGCATCGAGGGCGCGGTTGTAGAGAACCTCGACAGGCTGTTCGACGTAGGTCGTGTCCTCGTCCGACGAGCCGCCGCAACCGCCAAGCCCGAGCGACGCCAGACCGAGCGCCAGCCCGGCGACCGCGCCGCGAGCCTTACCTGAAACCGCTTTCGACATACTCATCCGTCAAACTGTTGGGCCGGCGGTTATATCATGCCAAGGCGAAAAAAAGAGGGGCCGCGCGGCCCCTCAAAGATGCGTGGAGAACGCCAGAACCTCGGTCAATTGGCTTGGCGACGCAGGAACGCAGGAATTTGCAGGTCGTCGTCATCTCGCGCCGGCTTGGCCCGTTCCGTGACATCGAGGTTGATCGAGGCCTGGGCCGGCGCCGGCCGGGCCGCCGCCTTGGGGGCAACGGCAACGACGTTTTCCGGCACCGGACGCGGAGCCGGCGGCTCGGCGGCCGGTGGGGCTGCCGGGGCGGTCGATGCCACGGGCTTGGGAGCTGCGAAGGCGCCCGTAATGCGCTGGAACAGGTTCGGCGAGCGGCTCTCGACGGCCGGCCGCGCGACAACCGGCCGCGCAAGCGGCTCGGCGGTACGCACCGGCGGCTTGGGTGCCGACGGGCGACTGACGCGCCAGTCGTTCTCGTCGACCAGCGGCCGCTGCGCTGCAGCGGCGGGTGCCGGCGCAGGCGCCGCGGCGACCGGAGCCGGCGGCGCGACAGCCACGGGCGCCGGCGGTGGGGCGGCTGGCGCCTCGACCGGCGCCACCATCATGACCTGCGCGGCGATCGGCGCTTCGGCGACCGGCGCCATCGCGGGTTCTTCGACAGGCGCCGGGATTGGCGCCGCCTGGGCGACGGCCGCCATCGGCGCGGGCGGCGGCGCCATCACCGGCGGGGCCGGCGGGGGTGCTACTGCCACAGGGGCCGGTGGCGCCATGGCAGCGGCCGGCATGGCGACGCGGCCGACCGGCGCGGCGGCCGGACGGCTGAGTGCTGGCTGGCCGGTCTGCATCGGCCGGTTCATGTCGAGCGACAGGTAGTTCGGCGCCGGCTGCTGGGCGGCCAGGGCGGCGATGCCGGTGGCGACCACCGACACCCGCATGCGGCCCTGCATCGTGGCGTCGAAGGTCGAGCCGAAGATGATGTTGGCGTCGGCGTCGACTTCCTCGCGGATGCGGTTGGCCGCCTCGTCGACCTCGTGCAGGGTCATGTCGAGGCCGCCGGTGATGTTGATGAGCACGCCCTTGGCGCCCTTCATCGAATGGTCTTCCAGCAACGGGTTGGAGATCGCGCTCTCGGCCGCGACCCTGCTGCGATCCTGGCCCTCGGCCTCGCCAGTGCCCATCATTGCCTTGCCCATCTCGCCCATCACCGTGCGGATGTCGGCAAAGTCGAGGTTGATGAGGCCGGGCATGACCATGAGGTCGGTGACGCCGCGCACGCCCATGTGCAGCACGTCGTCGGCCATCTTGAAGGCGTCGGCGAAGGTCGTCTTCTCGTTGGCGATCTTGAACAGGTTCTGGTTGGGAATGACGATCAGCGTGTCGACGACCTTCTCCAGTTCCAGGATGCCCTGTTCGGCCGACTGCATGCGCCGACGACCCTCGAAGTGGAACGGCTTGGTGACGACGCCGATGGTGAGGATGCCCTGCTCGCGGGCCGCCGCAGCGATGACCGGTGCGGCGCCGGTACCCGTGCCGCCGCCCATGCCGGCGGTGACGAACACCATGTTGGCGCCGTCGAGCAGCTGCAGGATCTCCGGCAACGCCTCTTCCGCCGCCTGCCGGCCGACCTCGGGCCGCGCACCGGCGCCCAGGCCCTGGGTGATGGTGATGCCGAGCTGGACGCGGCGGTCGGCCAGCGACTGGCCGAGCGCCTGCGCGTCGGTGTTGGCGACGATGAACTCCACGCCCTCGAGGGCGGCACTGATCATGTTGTTGACGGCGTTTCCGCCCGCGCCACCGACGCCGACGACGGTGATACGCGGCTTAATCTCGGACTCCGTCTGAGGGAGACTGAGGTTGATTGTCATTAGGCTTCTCCACGCAAACGAGGGGGTTATCTGCTCGGAGTAGCAGTGCGGGCCATTTTTGTAGAAAGACCCTTCACCACCACCGGCTTTTCTTGCTTCTTATCAATAGCCTGTGGGGATTGCCCATCCCCGCACAACATATTGCCTAAAAGTTCTCCCTAATCCAACTGCCAATGCGCCCAATTCGACCTGTCGGCGCTTCCATCGCGACCGGCTGTGCCTGGGCGGCGGCATGATGGTGCTGCGCGAAGGCAAGCAGGCCCGCGGCCGCCGAAAAGGCCGGACCGCCCGTGGAATCCGCCAATCCCGCCAGTCGCAGAGGCCCGCCGATGCGGACTTTCTTGTTGAGGATGGCCGCTGCGACCTCAGGCACGCCGTCGAGTTGGCAGGCGCCGCCGACGATGACGGCGCGGCCGCCGGCCAACTTATCCACACCGCTGGCTTCGAGCCGGTTACGCACCAGCTCGAACGTCTCCTCGATGCGGGGCCGGATGATGCCGACCAGGATCGAGCGCGGGATATGGTTGGGCCGCGTGCGGTCCTCCTCGCCGATCAGCGGCACGTCGATGATGTCGTACTCGTCGTTGGGCTTGGCGACGGCGCGGCCGATCTGGGTCTTCATGCGGTCGGCATGGGCGAGCGGCGTCGACAGGCCGCGGGCGATGTCGCGGGTGACGTGCTCGCCGCCGACCGGGATGGTGTCGACATGCACGAGATGGCCTTCGTAGAAGACGGCGATCGAGGTCGTGCCGCCGCCCATGTCGATCAGGGTGACGCCGAGGTCGCGCTCGTCGGACACCAGCGAGCTGAGGCCCGAGGCGTGCGCCGCCACCACCCTCTCGGCGATCTCGAGATGGGCGCGGCGCACGCAGACCTGCAGGTTGCGCATCGCGCCGCTCGCCGCCGTGACCAGGTGCACGTCGACCCCCAGCCGCTCGCCGAACATGCCGCGCGCATCGCGCACCGGCGTGCCGTCGACCGAGTAGCCGATCGCCTCGGAATGGATGATGTCGCGGTCGGCGGTCTCGGCCGGCAGGTGGATGTGCGTCTGCACGCGCCGCACGTCGCGCTCGCCGATCTCGTGATGGCCGATGGCGACGTCGAGGCTCTGATTGTGCGAGGCGGCCGAGCCGCCGCTCACGCCGACGATGACCTCGCGCACATGCTCGCCGCACATTTCCTCCGCCGTCGACACCGCCGAGGAGATGGCGCGCGTGGCGGCCTCCATGTCGACGATGTTGCCCGAGCGCATGCCCTGGGCCGGCTGGTGGCCGATGCCGACCACCCGCAATCCCTGGCCGTCGACCCGCGCCACGAAACAGACGACTTTGCTGGTGCCGATGTCGAGTGCTGCGATCACGCCGTTTCTTGTCTTCGCCACGATGTTCCCCCGTCGCTACGCGTACACTTCAGGTCTCACAGTCATCACGCCGGCCCGGGCATTGCCTCGCCCGCGCTGCGCTTCTTGAGGTAGAGCTTGTCCGGCAGCCTGAGATCGACGACGCCGAACTCGCGCGCCAGCAATTTGTATTGCCCGTCGAGCTTGGCGAGCTGCTGGAGGGCGGCGACCGCGTCCTCCTCGGGCAGCCAGATCTCGACGCCATTGGTCAGGATCAGGTTCCACCGCCGCTGGGCCACCCACACGGCGGCGCGCAGCTGGCGGGCGACCGTGGGCTCGTAGGCCAGCAGCAGCAGCAGTTCGCCGACATGCTCGGGAGCGCCCGCGCCGCCCAGCAGCAGCAGCGTCTCGGCGCCCGGCGGCATGCGGCTGGCGCGCACGGTGCGGCCGTCGCGGTCGATCAGGGTGTATTCCGAGCCGTTCTGCCAGATGGCGACGGCACGGCGCTCCTTCAGCGTGACGTAGAGCGTGTCGGGCAGGCGACGCTCGACGGTGGCGCTCGCCACCCAGTCGATCGCCTCGAGCCTCTGCCGCGAGGCCTGCAGGTCGACGCCGAGCAGCGAATTGCCCGGCTTGACGTCGAGCGCGGCCAGGATGGCGCTCTTCTCGACATAGTCGCGGCCTTCGACCGTGACGTCGGTCAGCTTGAAGGGCGTGATGGCGCCGACGATGCCGCGTCCGACGGCATCGAGGCGGTTGCGCGCCTCGACCAGCCAGCCCTCGTGCCACGCCCACCAGCCGCCGGCCCCGCCGCAGCCCAGCAGCAGGACGACGAGGCCGAGCAGCATCGGCTGGCGCCACAATGGACGCACGGTCTTGTTGCGGATCGGACCGCGCTTCTTGCGCCGGTCGTAATCGCGCCGCTGGCCGGGAACCTTGGTGGGCGCCGCGCTCATGTCGGATGCCTCGCGTGATCGACCATCCAGGTCATGAGCTCGGGCCATGAAATGCCGGCCCACTTGGCCTGTTCCGGCGCCAGCGACAGCGGCGTCATGCCGGGCTGGGTATTGAGCTCGAGAATGACCAGGCCCGACGTATCGGGCTTGGAATTGTCCCAGCGCAGGTCGGCGCGGCTGAGGCCGCTGCAGCCCAGCGCCTGGTGGGCGGTGAGCGCCCACTGCTTGGCAAGCTCGTAGACCTCGGTCGGGATCGGCGCCGGCACCAGGTGCTCGGTGATGCCGTCGGTGTACTTGGCCTCGTAGTCGTAGAAACGCGTGCGCGGACGCAGCTCGGTGACCGCCACGGGGCGATCGCCCATCACCGCCACGGTGAGTTCGCGGCCGGGTACGAACTTCTCGACCAGGACCTTTTCGCCGAATGCCGCTTCCGCCGTCTCGACGGCGGCGAGGTTGTCGCCCTCACGCACGATGTACACGCCTACGCTGGAGCCTTGATCGATCGGCTTTACCACATAAGGCCGCGGCATGGGATCGCCTGTTGCAAGCGCGTGGCGTTCGATCACCTTGCCTTGCGCGACGCGCAGCCCGAGCGAGGTGAAGACGTGACGCGCCATCGGCTTGTCCATGGCGATCGCCGAGGCCAGCACGCCGGAATGGGTGTAGGGCACGGCCAGCACCTCGAGCACGCCCTGGATGCAGCCATCCTCGCCGTACCTGCCGTGCAGGGCATTGAACACCACGTCGGGCCCGCCGCCGCCGGCGGGCCGCAGGAAATCGATCAGTGCGCGCAGGTCGCGCTTGACGTCGTATTCGACGACATCGTGGCCGCCTTCGCGCAGACCCTCGGCGCAGGCCTTGCCGCTCACCAGCGAGACCTCGCGCTCGGGCGACCAGCCGCCCATCAGGACCGCGACCTTGCTCATAGCGGCACTCCAAGGCGGCGGATTTCCCAGTCGAGACGAACACCGCTCTTGTCGAGCACGCGACGGCGCACTTCCTCGCCCAGCGCCTCGAGGTCGGTCGCGGTGGCGGCGCCGAGGTTGATCAGGAAGTTGCAGTGCTTTTCGGAGACCTGCGCCTCGCCGATGCGCAGGCCACGACAGCCGGCCTGGTCGATCAGCTCCCACGCTTTGTGACCCGGCGGATTGACGAAGGTCGAGCCGCCGGTACGGCTGCGCGGCTGCGATTCGGTGCGCTGGGCGTCGATCTCGGCGATGCGGCGGGCGATGGCGAGCTGGTCGCCGGGCTCGGCGCGCAGCCGGGCAGAGGTGAAGATCCAGTCCGCCGGTGCGCTGCTGTGCCGGTAGCTGAAGCTGAGCTCGGAGGCGCTGACCCGATGCACTTTGCCGGCGCGGTCAACCGCCTCGGCCGAGACCAGGACCTGCGCGAGCTCGCCGCCATAGGCGCCGGCATTCATGGCCACCGCCCCGCCGATCGTGCCCGGAATGCCGCTCAGGAACTCCAGCCCGGCCAGCGCCTGCTCGCGTGCCGTCAACGCCACGTTGAGATCGGGCGCACCCGCGCCTGCCAGAACCTCGTTTCCGTCGACGCTGATGGCAGTGAAGCCGCGCATCAGGCGGATCACGACGCCCTTCACGCCGCCGTCGCGCACCAGCAGATTCGAGCCGACACCCAGAACGGTGACCGGCACGTCGGACGGCAGCGCTTTCAGGAACGAGGCGAGGTCCTCGACGTCGGCCGGGCGGAACAGCACCTCGGCCGGTCCGCCGGTACCGAACCAGGTCTGCGGACCGAGCGGTGCATCGGCCGCCAGCCGGCCGCGCGGCTTGGGCAGCCGGTCGATCAGGTGAACGCGGGAGTTTGCGAGCGCCATCATGCCGCCGATCCCGGATCGTTGGCGATGGCGCGCGGGCCACCGTGCTCGGCCGCGATCTGCTGGATCTGGCCGGGCAGCGCATGCGCCCAGGCGGTGATGTTGCCGGCGCCGAGAAAGACCACGACATCGCCCGGCCGCGCCGCCTGCCAGACCATCCCGGGCAGATCGCCCGGCGCGCCGAGCGGCGTCACGTCGCGATGGCCGGCGCGGCGCACCAAATCGACCAGCATGTCGCGATTGACGCCTGCGATCGGCGTCTCGCCGGCGGCATAGACGTCGGCGATCAGGACGGCATCGGCGTCGGAAAAGCAGGTGGCGAACTCGTCCTTGAGCGCGCCGAGCCGCGTATAGCGGTGCGGCTGCATGACCGCGATCACCCGCCCCGATCCGCCATAGGCCTGGCGCGCGGCGCGCAGCGTGACGGCGATCTCGACCGGATGGTGACCGTAATCGTCGATCACGGTGATGCCGTGCGCCTCCCCGGTCTTGGTGAAGCGCCGCTTGACCCCGGCGAAGGAGCCCAGCGCGCGGCGGATCGTGTCGTCGGGCAGGCCCATTTCCTGCGCCACGGCGATGGCGGCCAACGCGTTCTGCACGTTGTGCTGGCCGAACATGGGCAGGCGCATGTCGACGATGACCCGCGATTCGTTGGTGGCGCGGTTTTCGACCACGACATCGAAATCGGCGCCGCCGCGGTCGAGCCGGAGGTTGATGGCATGAACGTCGGCGTTGGCGCCCAGGCCATAGGTGACGATGCGGCGGTCGGCGACCCGCGGGATCAGCGCCTGGACCTCGGGATGATCGAAGCACATGACGGCGAAGCCGTAGAACGGGATGTTCTCGACGAAGCGCACGAAGGCGTCGCGCAGCGCGTCGAACGTGCCGTAATGCTCGAGATGCTCGGGATCGACGTTGGTGACCACCGCGATGGTGGCGGGCAGGCGCAGGAACGAGCCGTCGGACTCGTCGGACTCCACCACCATCCAGTCGCCCTCGCCCAGCCGCGCGTTGGTGCCGTAGGCGTTGATGATGCCGCCGTTGATCACTGTCGGATCGAGACCACCGGCATCGAGCATGGCGGCGACCATCGACGTGGTCGTGGTCTTGCCGTGGGTGCCGCCGACGGCGATCGACCATTTGAGCCGCATCAGCTCGCCCAGCATCTCGGCGCGGCGCACGATCGGCAGCTGGCGGGCGCGAGCGGCCAGCACCTCGGGATTGTCCTTCTTGACCGCACTCGACACGACCACGACCTGGGCGTTGGCGATGTTGTCGGCGCGATGGCCGATCGCGACCTTGATGCCGTGCTCGACCAGCCGCCGCGTGTTGGCGCCCTCGGCGATGTCGCTGCCCTGCACCTTGTAGCCGAGATTGTTCAGCACCTCGGCGATTCCGGACATGCCGATGCCGCCGATACCGACGAAGTGGATCAGTCCGATATCGAGCGGCAGCGCCCTCATGCGGCGACTCCTGTTGGCGAGAGAACAAGTCCGGTCATTTCACCGACCAGGTCGGCCAGGCGCGCCGCCGCATCGGGCCGGCCCGCGGCGTGGGCGGCGGCAGCCATGTCGGCCAGAAGCTGCGGCGTCTCGGCCAGGGTCGCCAGGTGACCGGCCAGGGTCGCGGCCGTGAAGGCGGCGTGCGGGATCACGATGCAGGCGCCGGCCGCCTCGAAAGCGCGGGCATTGGCCGTCTGGTGATCGTCGGTGGCGTGGGGATACGGCACCAGGATCGACGGCCGGCCGATGGTGGCGAGCTCGGCCACGGTCGAGGCGCCGGCGCGGCCGATCACGAGATGCGCGGCGGCGAGCCGCTGCGGCAGGTCGGCGAAGAACGGCGCCAGCTCGACCACGATGCCGGCCTGGGCGTAGCGCTGGCGCACCCGCTCGAGATCGTCGGGCCGGCATTGCTGCACCAGGCGCAGCCGTGCCCGCAGCGGCGCTGGCAGGGACAGCACAGCCTCGGGCACGACCTGGCTGAACGAAGCGGCGCCCTGGCTGCCGCCGAAGACCACGAGATCGATGACCCTGCCGGCGCCTGGCGCGCGATAAGGAGAGCTGCGCAGCGCCCGCACGCTCTCGCGCACCGGATTGCCGACGAGGCGCGCACGGCGGTCGGCGGCGGCGATGTGGCGGGTGCGGGCGAACGAGGTGGCGATCCGCGCCGCGCCGCCCTGCACCAGGCGATTCGCCCGGCCCAGCACGGCGTTCTGCTCGTGCAGCATGGATGGCAGCCGGCGCAGGCGGGCGGCCATCATGGTCGGCACCGAGGCGTAGCCGCCGAAACCGACGACGGCCGATGGACCGATGCGGCCCAGCGCCCGCCAGGCGTCCAGCAGCCCGAGGCCCAGCGACAACACCGCCATCAGGCGATGGCCCAGCGATCCGCTGGGGCTTGCCGAGTGGATATAGTGGATCGGCCGGCGCGCCAGCGCGCCCTGCCACTGCTTGCCGCGTGCATCGGTGACCAGCGTGAAGGGCACGCCGCGCGCCTCGAGCTCGCCGGCCAGCGCCTCGGCCGGGAACACGTGCCCGCCGGTGCCGCCCGTCGCCAGGACCACCGGCCCCTGAAGGGAACGCGGCTCGGCCATTACACCGCCTCCCTGAGGCCGGCATGCTCGCGGGTGAGCGAGAGCATCATGCCGACGCAGATCGCCATCGCCAGCGCCGAGGAGCCGCCGTAGGAAATGAACGGCAGGGTCATGCCCTTGGCGGGAATGAGCTGGATGGTCGAGGCCATGTTGATGGCGGCCTGCAGGCCGAACTGAACGCCGAGCCCGGTGGCCGCCAGGGTGATGAAAAGGCTGGTCTCCTTCGAGGCGCGCGACATCGCGCGCAGGGTCACGAAGGCGAACAGGCCGAGGATCATCAGGCAGACGACCAGGCCGAATTCCTCGCCGGCGACGGCCATCACGAAATCGGTATGGGCGTCGGGCAAGCTGCGCCTTCACCGTGCCCTCGCCCGGGCCGCGGCCGAACAGCGAACCGTTCATGAAGGCCTCGAGGGAGGTATTGACCTGGTAGTTGTCGCCCGAGGAGGGATCGAGGAAGCGGTCGAAGCGGCTGCGCACGTGGCCGAATGCGAAATAGGCGCCGACGATCGCCGCCGCGCCGCCTGCCGCGCCGAAGCCCGCGACCCACATCGGCAGGCCGACGACGAAGAGCTGGATCGCCCACACCAGGGCCACCACGATGCTCATGCCGAGGTCGGGCTGCATGACCAGCAGCGCCAGCACGCCGCCGACCAGCAGGGTCGAGAGAATGTAACCCGGCGCGCGGCGTTCGGTGCGGCTCTGCGCCAGCAGCCACGCCGAGATCACCGCCAGGCTGGGCTTCACGAACTCCGAGGGCTGCACGCTGGAAAGGCCGGGCACCGAGATCCAGCGCCGCGCGCCCTTGATCTCGACCCCGATGACGAAGGTGGCGGCCAGCAACAGCACGCTGCCGCAGAACACGATCAGCGCCAGACGCCGGACGTGGCGCGGCGAGGCCAGCGAGATGGCCAGCATCAGCATCAGCGCCATCGGCAGGAACACGAACTGGCGCTTGGCGAACAGGAACGAGTCGGCGCCGATGCGCTCGGCGGCCGGCGGCGAGGCGGCAAGGGTGAGCAGCACGCCGAACGCCATGATCGCCAGCACGGCGCCCAGCGACCAACGGTCGACGGTCCACCACCATTGGCCGATGACACTGCGGTCGTCGCGCGGAACCTGGATCACGCTGCCCTCCCCAAACTCGCCGCCCCCGGCAGCGCCCGCGCCATGGCGCGAAACGCATCGCCACGGTGCTCGTAACTCTTCCACTGATCCCACGATGCACACGCCGGCGACAGCAGGACGACCGCCGTGCCGCCACTACCCGATGAGGGCGCCTCGCGTTGCGCCTGCCGGTGCGCCGCGTCGAGCGCCGACTTCAAGTCGCCGCAGCGGCTGTAGGCGAGCTTGCCCTCGAGTTGGCCGGCGAACAGCTCGGTCGCCTCACCGATCAGGAAGGCATGGCGGATCCGGTCGAACCAGGGCGCGAGCGGCGCCACGCCGCCCTCCTTCGCCTGACCGCCCAGGATCCAGTAGATGTCGCGATAGGACGACAGCGCGCGCGCCGTGGCGTCGGCGTTGGTCGCCTTGCTGTCGTTGATGTAGACGACGTTGCCGACCGACGCGACGCGCTCCTGGCGATGCGGCAGGCCGGGATAGCTCCTGAGGCCGGCCACGATCTTCTCGCGCGGCACCTCGAGCCAGCGGCAGGCCGCCCAGGCACAGGCGGCGTTCTGCGCGTTATGGTCACCCGGCAGGGTCGGCACGTCGGAGAAATCCACCGTGTAGCCGTCGGCGTCGATCAGCATGCCGGCGCGGAACGACACGCCGCCGGCAACGGGGCGCTCCAGCGCCACCGGCACCGCGGCGATGCCCGGACGCGCCGCCAACTTGTCGTAAACGGTGCGCGAGGGCTGATCGTCGATGCCGATCACGGCGCAGTCGCCGGGCCGCTGGCGCGCGAAGATGTTTTCCTTGGCCGTGACATAGCCCGCCATGTCGCCGTGCCGATCGATATGATCGGGCGTGATGTTGAGCCAGACCGCGACGTTGGCGCGGAAGGTGTCGAGCAATTCGAGCTGGTAGGACGAGAGCTCCAGCACATAGATGCCGCCTCGGCCGAGCGACGCGAGATCGAGCGCGCCGCGGCCGATATTGCCGCCGACCTCGCAGCGCATGCCAGCCTCGACGAGGATGTGGCCGATCAAGGCCGTCGTGGTCGACTTGCCGTTGGTGCCGGTGATGCCGACGAAGCCCGCCTGCGTCTGGGCGCGGGCCAGAAGCTCGATGTCGCAAATGATCTTCTTGCCGGCAGCCCGCGCCGCCACGGCGACGGGATGCGGCTTGGGCAGGCGGCTCGGAATGCCCGGACTGATGATCAGCGCCGCCGCGCTGCGACCAGCCGATCGAAGCCGGCTCGACCACGGAAACACCGATCTTTGCCGCCGCCTCGCGCGAGTTGGCGTTGTCGTCCCAGGCGACAAAGTCGATGCCGGCCGCTTTCAGGGCGCGCGCGGTCGCCAGGCCGGAGCGCGCGAGCCCCAGCACGACGAACGACGAACCCTTGAGCACGCCCAGATCGATCATTCGGTCACCTGAGCTTCAGGGTGGCGAGACCGGCCATCGCCAGGATGGCGGCGATGATCCAGAAGCGGAAGACGATGGTGGGCTCGGCCCAGCCCTTCTGCTCGAAATGATGGTGCAGCGGCGCCATGCGGAAGACGCGGCGGCCGGTCCATTTGTAGGACAGGACCTGGACGATCACCGACACGGTCTCGAGCACGAACAGGCCGCCGACGATGGCCAGCACGATCTCGTGCTTGGTGACGACGGCGACCGCGCCGAGCGCCCCGCCGATGGCGAGCGATCCGGTGTCGCCCATGAAGACCATGGCGGGCGGCGCGTTGAACCACAGGAAGCCCAGCCCCGCGCCGACCAGCGCGGAAAGCAGCACGGCAAGCTCGCCCGAGCGCGGGATGTGATGGAGATAGAGGTAGTTGGTGAGGACGGTGTTGCCCACCACGTAGGCGATGAAGCCGAACACGGCCGACGCCATGATCACCGGCCCGATCGCGAGGCCGTCGAGGCCGTCGGTGAGATTGACGGCGTTGGAGGCGCCCACCATCACCAGGATGGCGAACGCCAGGAAACCGACGAAGCTCAGCGGCAACAACACATCCTTGAGGAATGGGAACGCCAGCATGTAGCGCAGCGGCACCGGCGAGCTCTGGGAGATCAGCCAGGCGGCGACGCCGGCCACCACGACCGAAAGGGCCAGTTTCAGCTTGCCCGGCACGCCCTTGGGGTTGCGCTTGGTGACCTTGAGGAAGTCGTCCCAAAAGCCCACGGCGCCGAATGTCAGGGTGACGCCGAGCACGATCCAGACATAGGGGTTGGTGAGGTCCGCCCACAGCAGGGTGGCGATCGTGAGCGTGATCAGGATCAGGAGCCCGCCCATGGTCGGCGTGCCCTTCTTGTTCACGAGATGGCTGGCCGGACCGTCGTCGCGGATCGGCTGGCCCTGCTTCTGCTTGCTGCGCAGCCAGCGGATCAGCCCGCCGCCGATCAGGAAACTCAGGACCAGCGCCGTCAGGAAGGCCGCGATCGAGCGGAACGTCAGGTAGCGGAACAGGTTGAAGGGGCTGAAAACGTCCGCCAGGGGATAGAGAAGGTAAAACATCTTAGCGTCCCGCCTCGCCGTCGCTTGCCGCCACGATGGCGTCGACGACATTTTTCATTTTCGAGCCCAACGAACCCTTCACCGCGATCACGTCCCCCGCCCTGAGTGCCGCCGCGACCTCGCCCGCAAGCGATGCCGAGTCCGGCCGATGTACGCCGCGTTGCGCCGGCGCCAGGAGTTGCCACAGCGCCTGCATGTGAGGGCCGCACAGGAAGACCTGTGCCGCGCCGCTCGCCGCCACCGCGTCGGCAAGCCCGGCATGGTAGGCATCCGCCCCCTCGCCCAGCTCGCGCATGTCGCCCATCGCCAGCAGACGGCGCCCGCCACGAGCCGGCTCGGTGCGTGCCAGCAAGGCCAGCATCGCCCGCATCGAAACCGGGTTGGCGTTATAGCTCTCGTCGAGCAACTCCACCGTGCCGGCGCCGAACTTCAGCATCCGCCGCGCGCCGCGGCCGGGCGACGCGCCGACGCCTTTCAGCGTCGCAGCCGCCTCGGCGACATTTGCACCAAGCGCCTCCACGACGGCCAGCGCTGCAATGCTGTTCAGCACCCAATGCTCGCCCGCCGCGCCTAGGCGATACTCGATCCGCCGTCCGTGGATCAAGGCGACAACATCGCTGCCCGAATCCTGCAGGTTGCAGGAAAGAAGCCGCGCCTCGGCCGCGTCGCTGCGGCCGAAGCCGACGATGCGCGATACGCCGAAGTGGCGCGCGCGGCCGACCAGGCGAGCGTAGTGAGGACTGTCGCGGTTGAGCACGGCCACTGCACCTTCCGCCATGCCGGCGAACAAGCAGCCTTTTTCGTCGGCGATGGCCTCCTCCGAGCCCATGTGGCCGATATGGACCGGCCCCACATTGGTCACCACGCCGACATGCGCCTCGACCTGGCGGGCCAGCGGCTCGATCTCGCCGGGATGATTCATGCCGATCTCGAACACGCCGTAGCGCGCCTCGCGCGGCAGACGGGCGAGGCTGATCGGCACGCCGACATGGTTGTTGAAGCTCGCCGCGCTGGCCGAGGTCGGGGCCTGCGCCGCGAGCATGGCACGCAGCGCGTCCTTGGTGCTGGTCTTGCCGACCGAGCCGGTGACGCTCGCGATCCGGGCCCTGCTGCGGCGACGGCCGGCCTGGCCGAGGTCGACCAGCGCCTTCATGGTGTCGGGTACGCGGATCAGCGTGCCGTTCGCACGCTCGACATCGCGCGACACCACGGCAGCCGCGGCGCCGCGCTTCAGCGCCTCGCCGACAAAACCGTGGCCGTCCGTTGTCTCGCCGCTCAGGGCAAAGAACAGGTCTCCCTGGGCGACGGCGCGGCTGTCGAAAGTGACGCCGTTCGCCGCGAAGGCCGCGGTGACCGCGGCCGGCGCCAAGGCTTGCGCCACCTCGTCGGAGGTCCAGAGCGCGCTCATGTCACCGCCTCGGCGAACTCGCGCGCCACTTCCGCATCGTCGAAATGATGCGTCACGCCCTTGATCGTCTGGCCGGTCTCGTGGCCTTTGCCGGCGATCAGCAGCAGGTCATCCTTGCCCTTGAGAGCAGCCATGCCCTGTTCGATGGCGGCATGGCGGCCGTCCGCCACCTCCATCCAGTTCTTCCGGTCGGCTGGAATGCCGCGCACGATCTCGGCGCGGATCGCGGCCGGCTCCTCGCTGCGCGGATTGTCGTCGGTCACCAGCGTGAGGTCGGCGAGGCGCGTGGCGATCTCGCCCATCACCGGCCGCTTGGCACGATCGCGATCGCCGCCGCAGCCGAACACCACGACCAGCTTGCCGCGGGCGAAGGGGCGCAGGGTCGCAAGAACAGTTTCGAGCGCCTCGGGCTTGTGGGCGTAGTCGACATAGACCGCCGCGCCCGAGCGATGACGGGCGACGAGCTGCAGGCGGCCGGGCGCACCGCTCACGCTCGCCAGCGCCGCGACAGCGCGTGCCGGTTCGCCGCCGGTGGCGACGACGAGGCCGAGAGCACCCAGCGCGTTGGAGGCCTGGAAGCCGCCGACCAGCGGCAGCTCGATCTCATGGCGCTGGCCCAGCACCTCGACCACGAGATGCTGGCCGGCCGGCGTCGGATCGTCCTTGAGCAGCCGGAACTCGCGGCCTTTGGCGCCATAGGTCCAGAAGCGGACGCCGCGGCGCTTGCAGATTGCGGCCAGGGCCGGGGCGCGATCGCTGTCGGCGTTGACGACGGCGGTGCCGCTTTGCGGCAACAGACTCTCGAACAGCCGCGCCTTGGCCGCGAAGTAGTCGTCCATCGAGGCGTGGTAGTCGAGATGCTCGTGCGTCAGGTTGGTGAAGCAGGCGGCGGACAGACGGATGCCGTCGAGGCGATGCTGATCGAGACCATGGCTCGATGCCTCGATCGCAAGATGCGTCACACCCTCGCGCGCCAGGGTCGCGAGATCCTCGTGGAGCTGAACCGGATCGGGCGTGGTAAGGCCGGCGTCGCGTGTCAGTCCCGGCGAGACGATGCCGAGCGTGCCCACGCTCGCCGCCTTGAGCCCGAGCGCCTCCCAGATGTGACGCACGAAATGGACGGTCGAGGATTTGCCGTTGGTGCCGGTGACGGCGGCGATGACAGCCGGCTGCAGACCGGCGAAGGCGGCGGCCATCAGCGCCACGCGGCGGCGCGGATTGGTGGCGCGCACGACGACGATGGCGGGATCGAGCGGCGGCAGCTCGGCATCGAAGGCGGCGAGGATCGCCACCGCTCCGCGGCCGACCGCATCGGCGATGAACGCCGCGCCATCCTGGCGGGCTCCGGCGAGGGCCGCGAACAGGAAGCCGGGTTTTACGTTGCGCGAGTCGAGGGTGAGGCCGGAAAGAACAGGGTCGCGCGGCAGGGCCGGAGGAGACGCGGAAGCGTCGGCGCTCGCCCGCATGAGCTCACTCAGCAGCAACGCGGCGCACTCCCGCTGCGGGGGCGGCCGCCGTCTGGTTCGGGCCGGGCCCTGCCGGCAGCGCCTTGCGCGGCTCCTGCGCGCGATGGCGTGCATTCGCCGGCACGAATTGCGGCGGCACCACTTGTGCCGGCACCGGAGTCGAGGCGATTTCGATCGGCGGCAGACCCTCCTTCAAGTCGCCCGGCAGGATGCCGTAGAGCGACGCGATCTCTTCGATGAGCGTCTTGACGCTGGGGGCCGCGACCATGCCGCCCGTGGCGTAGCCGGCGGTTTCGGCGATGCCCTTGGGCTCATCGAGCGAAACGAGAACGACGAACTTGGGGTCGTTCATCGGAAACATGCCAATGAACGAGCTGATTAGGGCTTTTTGGCGGTATCCGCCGCGCGAGGGTTTCTCGGCGGTGCCGGTCTTGCCGCCGACCTCGTAACCCGGCACGTCGGACTTCTTGCCGGTGCCGTCGACGACGTTGAGCCGCAGCAGCTGGCGCATCATCACCGAGGTCTTGGCCTGGATGACGCGGCGCCCGGGATCGCTGGCGGCGTTGCGCTTGACGATGCTCGGTGGATAGAGCATCCCGCCGTTGACGACGGCCGCGGCGCCCATGGCGAGGTGCAGCGGCGTGACGGACATGCCATGCCCGAAGGCGATGGTCATGGCGTTGATGGTCATCCAGTGCCGCGGATAAAGCGGCGCCGCGAGCTCGGTGAGCTGCGTGGTGAGCGGTTTCAGGAAGCCGATCTTGTCGAAGAAGGCGCGCTGGGTCTCGATGCCCATCGCCACCGCCATCTTGGCCGACGCGATGTTGGACGAGTACTTGAAGAGTTCCGGCACGGTAAGCGGCCGGCGCTGGGCATGGTCGTCGTTGATCGTGAAGCGGTCGATCTTGATCGGCGAGGTGGCGTCGAAGACGCTGCTGAGCGTCACCTTGCCGGTGTCGAGCGCCATCGCGGTATTGAAGATCTTGAAGGTCGAGCCCTGCTCATAGACGCCGAGCGTGGCGCGGTTGAACAGCGCCTCGTTGGTGAGCGTCTTGGTGCTGTTCGGATCGAAGGTCGGCAGCGAGGCCATGGCGAGGACCTCGCCGTTGGTCGCGTCCATGACGATGGCGGTGGCGCCGATCGCCGAGAACTTCTTCACCGCGGCCGCGATCTCGCGCTCGACCATGCGCTGCAGGCGGAGATCGACGGCGAGCTGCAGCGTCTCGCCGCTTTGCAGCTGCTGGTCGAAGAAGCGCTCGACGCCGGCCAGGCCGGTATTGTCGACGCTGGAATAGCCCATGATGTGGGCGGCCGCCGTGCCCTGCGGATAGATGCGGCGCTCTTCGGCCTGGAACTCGAGGCCCGGAATGCCGAGACGATTGACCCTGTCCTGCTCGCGCGGGCTGAGGCCGCGCTTGACCCAGACGAAGGTCTTGTCGCCTTCGAGCTTCTCGCGGACATCGTCGTACTTGAGATCGGGCAGCGCGGAGACGATCTTGCGCGCGGCGTCCTGCGGGTCGAGCAGCAGCCGCGGATTGACGAAGGCCGACATGACCGGCACCGACGTCGCCAGCACCGCGCCGTTGCGGTCGACGATGTCGGCGCGCTCCGACTGGATCGAGCCGCCGCGGGCGGCGACTCGCTGCGTCGGCTCCGCGCCGTCGCGCAACAGCGACACGTAGCCCATGCGCAAGCCGACCACGACGAAAACCATGGCGAAGATCGCCGAGGCCATGACGATGCGCTGGCGGGCCGTCTCCTGGGCATCGCCCTTGAGACGCTCCTGAACCGAACCGTAACGCGCGCCGGCCGCCGCGTTTGCCGCGGCGGCCGGTTCGGGCGAGGCAGACCTGCGCCACAGTCTCACCGACGACCCCCTTCATTTCGCGAGAGGATTGCGTCGATTGAGACGGCGGCGCTCTGGCCGTCGCCATCCGGACCCGTGGTTACCGGCTCTTCTACTTTGGCCGGCCGAGGGGGCGTCGAGGGCCCGGATGAACGCCCTGGATGGGGTGCGGAGGCCGGCGAGGGGCTGCCGGCCTCCGCTGCGACGCGACCACCACCGGGCAAAGTCGACGAGGGGACGTCGTTGCCCGTTCGTGGGGGGGAAGGGAGTGGTGGATCGCGCCGCGGGGGGACGAGATTCTGACTTCAGCGAATCGAGCCGGATGACCTGCTTGATCGAGGCCGGCTCGAGGTTGAGATGCTTGATGGCGAGCCGCTCGATGCGCTCGGCCTCGTTCAGGTGAGCCCATTCGACCCGCAGGATGTGCGTGGCCTCCTGGCTCTCGATGATCTTCTGGTTGGTGCGGTCGATCTTCTCCTCGAGGTCCTGCACCTTGTATTTCACGGTGAACAGACCGACCGCCGTGGCGACGGCGGCAACCGACCAGAACAGGAGTCCGCGATGGATCATGGCCGGCCTGCCCTGGCCGCGAGCTTCTCGGCCACGCGCAGGCGCGCCGAGCGCGCCCGCGGATTGGCGGCAATCTCGGCGGCCGACGGCAGCACCGGCTTGCGCGTGAGGTCGCCCAGCGTCGCGGCGCGATCCTCGCCGCGCGGCGGAGCATGGCGCGACGGGCCGGGCGTGCGGCCGGCGCGGGCCCGCACGAATTCCTTGACCGCGCGGTCCTCCAGCGAATGGAACGACACGACAGCCAGCCGTCCGCCCGGCGCCAGCACCTGTTCGGCAGCGGCGAGCCCGCGTTCGAGTTCGCCCAGCTCGTCGTTCACGGCGATGCGCAGCGCCTGGAAGGTGCGGGTCGCGGGATCGCTTTCGTCCCGGCCCTTCGGCCCGACGGCGCGGCGCACGATGTCGGCCAGCTCGCCCGTGGTCTCGATGCGCTTGTGCTTGCGCGCCTCGACGATGGCGCGCGCCACGCGGCGGCTCTTGCGTTCCTCGCCGTAGCGCCAGATGACGTCGGCGAGTTCGGTCTCGTCGGCCTCGTTCACGAAGTCGGCGGCGGACGAGCCGTTCCGCTCCATGCGCATGTCGAGCGGGCCGGAAGCCCGGAACGAGAAACCGCGATCCGCCTGGTCGAACTGCATCGACGAGACGCCGAGATCGAGCGCCACGCCGTCGACATCCTCGAAACCTTCGGCCGACAGCAGCTCGGCCATGTCGCCGAAGCGACCTTCGATCAGGTGCAATCGAGGCGCATAGCGTTCGGCCAGCGCCTGGCCCGCGGCGATGGCGTCGGGATCGCGGTCGATGGCGATCACCTGGCAGTCGGCGCGATCGAGCATCGCCCGGCTGTAGCCGCCGGCGCCGAACGTGCCGTCGAGATAGCGGCCGCCGTCGCGCGGCTGCAGGGCATCGACGACCTCGCGCGCGAGAACGGGGACGTGGCGGGCGGCGGTCATGCGTCGCCTCCCCCCAGCCCGCGCACGAAGGCGGCCATCTTGTCGCGATCGGAATCGCGGCGGGCCTGCCAGCGTCCGGGATTCCACAGTTGGAACTTGTCGCCCTTGCCGACCAGCATCACGCCGTCGCCGGTCTCGAGCACGCCGGCGAACTCGGCGGGCAACGAAAAGCGGCCGTCCGGCTCCATGGCGATGGTGCGGGCGCTGGCCGACAGGTAGCCGGCGGGATCGAAGGCCTCGTCGTCGAGCGCCACCTTGAGCGCGCCCTTGGGTCCGAGCGCCTCGATGCGCAGCCGGTCGAGCATGGCGTCGAAGCCCGCGCGCGAGTTGCCGTTCACGACTCCGGGCAGGTTGGGCGAGTGATAGAGGACGAAGGCGCCGCGGTCGTCGGCCGGCAGCTCGTCACGGAAGGCGGCGGGCAACAGGACCCGGCCTTTCTTGTCGAGCTTGATCAGGATTTCGGACCGAAATGCCACGGCCCAGTCCCCCTGCATCCCGCCGTAGGTGCCCCACGCCCCTACGTGACCTCTGTCACGGGATACAATGGGATATCATGGGATTTTCGGGGATGCAACGATCAATAGCAGGAATCCACAAGGAATCTGAAGGCGTTAGACACAACATCTATTGTGCGCCGGCGGGTTCCAAACGCAAGCGGTTGTAAAGGAGACTCGCAGCGCGGAATCGAAGCGGGTCAGACGGCCTGTAAGCCGGGTTCTGTCCTCGCCCGAAAGCGATGGATGGCCATTCCTCTGGGACGCCCGTTGCCGAGCGCCTCGCGCGACCGACCCGGGCGGCGACGCGGAAACACCGCTGCCGGTTGCCCGGCGTGCCGCCCCTATTTGGTCTTGCTCCCGGTGGGGTTTGCCGTGCCGCTTCCGTTGCCGGTCGCGCGGTGGGCTCTTACCCCACCGTTTCACCCTTACCTTCCCGGCGAACCGGGCTGGCGGTCTGTTCTCTGTGGCACTTTCCCTGGGGTCGCCCCCGCCGGACGTTATCCGGCACCGTGTCTCCGTGGAGCCCGGACTTTCCTCGCCGACCGGTTGCCCGTCCGGCGCAGCCATCCAGCCGTCTGACCCGCGCGGCCTAGCTAGGCCCCTCCCCCGACCTGGTCAAGAAGACCGGCCAGCAGGGCGCGGGTTTCCGGATCGGCAATGCCGTCGACGCGGCTCGGCCGGAAGCGGCGCTGGAAGGAAGCGACGATATCGGCCGTCGTGAGGCCCGTGGCCGGCGGATAGCCGAAGCGCTCGAGCGCGGCCTGCACGCAGCCCTCGAGCGGCTGGGCGCCCGGGCCGGGCCACAGCCCGATGCCGGAACGCGCCAGCGTCGCCCAGGGAAAACGCAGGCCGGGATCGATCTTGCGCCTGGGCGCGATGTCGGAATGGCCCACGACGTTGCGCGCCACGATGGCGGGATGGCGCGCCAGGATGCCGTGGCAAAGCTCGATCAGCGCCGCGATCTGCGCCGCGGGATAGTCGTGGCGATCGCCGTGCAGGTTGACGATCTCGACGCCGATCGACGTGCCGTTCAGGGCGTCGCGGCCGCGCCAGTGCGAGTGGCCGGCATGCCAGGCAACGCGGCCTTCCGGCACGAGCCGATGGAGCATGCCGTCTTCCGCCAGCACGTAGTGTGCGCTGACGGGATGCTCGCGCGCAGCGTCGCACAGGATGTCGAGCGACTCCTTCAGCGGCAGTTCGGTGTAGTGCAGCACCAGCACGTCGACCACGGCGTCGGCGGCGCGCGGTGCGTGATTGGGCGAGGGCCGGTCGACGACGTTCACGACGACGTTCACGACAGGGCGGGCACCAGCCCACGCTCGCGCCGCAGCCGGTCATAGGCGTCGTTGATCAGGGCAAGCTTGCGGTTGGCGATCTTGATCGCCTCCTCCGGCAGGCCCTGCGCGATCATGCGGTCGGGATGATGGGCGCGGACCTGGCGCAGCCACGCCTCGCGCACCTGCTCGTCGGTCGCCAGCGGGTCGATGCCGAGAATGATGCACGGCTCGCATTCGACGATGCCCAGCGCCGCGGCCTTGGCGCGCTCGAAGCGCGCGCTGCTGAGCCCGAACAGGCGCGCCACCTTGGCGAGATAGTCGGCCTCCGCGGCGTCGACCGGGCCGTCGGCCCGGGCGATGTCGAACAGACCCTCGAGCACGTTCTCGAGGACTTCCGGCGCGTCGGGAAAAAGCGCGGCGAGCTGGCGGGCGTAGGTTTCGAAGCCGGCGACGTCGCGCTTGGCCAGATTGAAGAACCGCTCGACGTTCTTCTCCTCGCCCGGCGGCACCTGGAAGAAATTGCGGAACGCCTCGATCTCGGCATCCGACACCTGGCCGTCGGCGCCCGCCATCTTGGCGCCGAGCGCGATCACGCCGATGGTGAAGCCGATCTGGCGCAGCCCTGGATGCACGCCATCGTCGGCCGGCGGCGACGCCAGGCCGAGCAGCGAGCCGATCGGCTCGCCGTTGGCCAGCCGCGTCGCTCCGTCGACGATCCTGTCCCAGATTCTCATATCGCCCCGCTACAATTTCCCGCTTACAGGATCAAGGCGCCGATCGCCACGCCGACCAGCAGGGCCAGTGCAAGGCGGCGGTAGAAGCGCTCGCTGGCCAGCGGGAAAAGCCGCCCGCCCAGCAGGCCGCCCAGCACGACGGCCGGCGCCAGGAAAAGCGCCTGTACGCCGGTGCTGCCGTCGACCAGGCCGCGCGAGGCGAACATGGCGAGCGCCATCAGATCGACGAACACGAAATAGGTCGTGAGGTTGGCCCGCACGCGTGTAACCGTTTCGTCACCTGCCAGATAGTAGAAGGCGATCGGCGGCCCGGCCATCCCGGCGAGGCCGTTGAGGAAGCCGCTGCTGACACCCGCCGCCACGGTCGTGGCCGTGCGCGGCTGGCCGGCGAAGCGCCAGCCGCTGGCCAGCAAGACGACGGCGCCGAGCACGATGGCCGAGATCACCCAGCGCATCGGCTCGGGCGCGACGCGGGTCAACACGAGATTGCCGACGGGAACGCCCACCACGGCGGCGGCCAGGAGCAGGCCGATGCGGCGCCAGTCGACCAGCCGCACGACGCTGGGCAGCATCGGCAGGACGACGACGATTTCCAGCAGCAGGCAGAGCGGCACCCCGACCGCCGGCCCATAGAGCGCGGAAAACACCGGAGTCATGATCATGGCCGCGCCAAAGCCGGCGAAACCCCGCACCGTGCCTGCAATGCAGGCAACGACGGCGCAAATCAGGAAGGGAACAGCCAACAGGTCGGGCATAAGCCGATCACGCTAGCATTGCCGGAGTGCGACCCGAGCATCATATAATGCAGGCCATGCCCTCAAAGAATCTCGCGGTTTCAACCGTCCCGCTCCTCATGCCGTACATCCAGCGACGGCCCGAAACGGTCGGCGGCAAACCCTTCAAGCTGGTGTCCGACTACACGCCGGCGGGCGACCAGCCCGAGGCGATCCGCCAGCTCATCGAGGGCGTGACGAGCGGCGAGCGCAACCAGGTGCTGCTGGGCGTCACCGGCTCGGGCAAGACCTTCACCATGGCCAACGTCATCGCCTCGCAGCGGCGGCCGACCCTGGTGCTGGCGCCCAACAAGACGCTGGCGGCGCAGCTGTGGAGCGAGATGAAGACGTTCTTTCCCGAGAACGCCGTCGAGTATTTCGTCTCGTACTACGACTACTACCAGCCCGAAGCCTACGTGCCGCGCAGCGACACCTACATCGAGAAGGACTCGTCGATCAACGAGCAGATCGACCGCATGCGCCACTCCGCGACGCGCGCGCTGATGGAGCGCGACGACGTCATCATCGTGGCCTCGGTGTCGTGCATCTACGGCATCGGCCCGCTCGAGAACTACCAGGCGATGACCTTCCGCCTGGACAAGGGCGAGAAGGTCGACCGCACCACCCTGCTGCGCCGCCTCGTCGAGCAGCAGTACAAGCGCAACGACAACGCCTTCCAGCGCGGCACCTTCCGCGTGCGCGGCGACACCGTCGACCTGTTTCCGGCGCATTACGAGGACAAGGCCTGGCGCATCGAGATGTTCGGCGACGAGATCGAATCGATCGTCGAGTTCGATCCGCTGACCGGCGAGAAGACGGCGACGCTGTCGGACATCATCGTCTACGCCAACAGCCATTACGTGACGCCGCGGCCGACGATGCAGACCGCCATCCAGCAGATCAAGACCGACCTCAAGCAGCGGCTCGACGAGTTCAACCGCGCCGGCCGGCTGCTCGAGGCGCAGCGCCTGGAGCAGCGCACCAACTTCGACATCGAGATGATGGAGACCACGGGCGCCTGCGCCGGCATCGAGAACTACTCGCGCTACCTCACCGGCCGCAAGCCGGGCGAGCCGCCGCCCACCCTGTTCGAGTATTTCCCCGAGACCTCGCTGCTGATCGTCGACGAGAGCCACGTCACGGTGCCGCAGATCGGCGGCATGTTCCGCGGCGACTTCAACCGCAAGAGCGTCCTGGCCGAGTTCGGCTTCCGCCTGCCCTCGGCGATCGACAACCGGCCGCTGAAGTTCGAGGAATGGGAGGCGCTGCGGCCGCAGACGACCTTCGTCAGCGCCACGCCCGGCCCGTGGGAGATGGAGCGCACCCAGGGCATCTTCATCGAGCAGGTCATCCGCCCGACCGGGCTGATCGACCCGACCGTCATCATCCGGCCGGTCGAGAAGCAGGTCGACGACCTGATCGCCGAGTGCAAGGACTGCGCGAAGAAAGGCGAGCGCGTGCTGGTCACCGTGCTGACCAAGCGCATGGCCGAGGATCTCGTCGAGTACATGCACGAGGCCGGCGTCCGCTGCCGCTACCTGCATTCCGACATCGACACCCTGGAGCGCATCGAGATCATCCGCGACCTCCGGCTGGGCGCCTTCGACGTGCTGGTCGGCATCAACCTCCTGCGCGAGGGCCTCGACATTCCCGAATGCGCGCTGGTGGCGATCCTCGACGCCGACAAGGAGGGCTTCCTGCGCTCGCCGACCTCGCTGGTGCAGACGATCGGCCGCGCCGCGCGCAACGTCGACGGCCGGGTCATCCTCTATGCCGACAAGATGACCAATTCGATCAAGTACGCGATCGCCGAGACCGACCGGCGGCGCGCCAAGCAGACCGCCTACAACGAGGCGCACGGCATCACGCCGGCGTCGATCAAGAAGAACATCAACGAGATCCTGCAGTCGACCGCCGAGCGCGACCATTACACGGTCGACACCGGCGTGTCGGGCGACGTCCACCTGGTCGGGCACAATTTGCGCAGCCACATCGCCGAGCTCGAGAAGCGCATGCGCGACGCCGCCGCCAACCTCGAATTCGAGGAGGCGGCGCGCATCCGCGACGAGATCCGCCGCCTCGAGGCCCACGAGCTCGAACTGCCCGGCCAGGCCGCCAGCGCCAATGTCGGCGTCCATCTCGGCCGCATGCAGAACAGCCGCGTGTTCCGCGGCGTGCGCACCGGCTCGGGCGGCCGGCCGACGCGGCGCAGCGGACGCTAGGGCGACCCTTTCGGGAGCTTCACCGGGAGTTTCCGCAAGTTTCCGCTAGTGATTTGCCAATTCGAGAGGCGGCCGAGGCGTGCGCACCGGCTCGGGCGGCCGGCCGACGCGGCGCAGCCGGCGCGAGGCCAACCCTTTCGCAAGCCTCCCCGGGAATTTCCGCAATTCGCGCAAGCGTTACGCCGATTCCACAGCTGCCCGAGGCGTGCGCACCGGCGCGGGCGATGGGATGAGCGCGGCACAGCGGACGCCAGGGCGCCCCTGTCGGAAGCCTTCCCGGGAATTTCCGCAATTCGCGCAAGCGCTACGCCAGTTCGAGAGGCGGCCGAGGCATGCCTTCTGGACGCGGCAAAACGGCAGCGACGCCGGACCTTCCGCCCGGGCTCTGCTGGTTCGGCTGGATCGCAATACATCCGACAAGCTCGCGTTTCGCCGGGCATACGGTGTGCCGGCGTCGGACGTATCTTTAGTATATTATTTATTAATAGTCAACTTTACTAAAGTAACACTTTCGCGATTTCAGCTCCCCAACGAGGTCGGCCGGCTCGTATGGCGAGTTTCTGCGCACCATGCTGCGCAGAAATTCCCTGCGCCCGTCAGCGCAAGGTCCGCAGGAAATTCTCGACCAGCGGCCTCCACACCGCGGGACCATCGGCACTGGTCGCCAGAGTGTGACCGTCCTCGCCGTTCGGGCCGACGGCTTGCAGGGTCGCCCGGCCACCGGCGCCGTCGTAGGCGTCGACCATGCTGCGGGCGAGGGCGGGGTCGAAGTAGCTATCGTTCGCCGCATAGATCCACAGCATGGGCACCCGGGCCGTGGCGCCGTACCTGGCCGCTGCCCGCACCAGCGCGCTCGGCGTGCAGTTGCCCAGCCCACCGGTCGGCATCCTCGAATGTCCGCCGCGGCCGCCGGCAAAGTTGATCATCCCCGAGACGCCCGGCGGATTGAGACTGGAGAGCGCTATGGTGCCCCAGCCGCCGGCCGATTGCCCGACGACGATGGCATGGTCGGGCGCCACGAACGGCTGGGTACGCATGAAGTCGATGGTGGCCTTGATGTCGGCCGCTGTCTGCAGGCCGGCGCCGGCATAATCGGGGTTGTTGCAGGGCCCGTAGTCCTCCGCCCAGGCGCCTCCTGTCGCGCCGTAGCCGCGTCGCAGCGGAACGGCCACGACATAACCATGCGCGACGAACCACGAGGCGAGCCCACTATAACGCTGCCGGCCCATTTGCGGCCGCGCCGAACTGTCAGGTGGCGAACCATGATTGATGACGACGAGGGGCGCCTTTGCCTCGCCGGGCGGGCGCATCACGGTCGAGAGCATCAGCGGCGCGCCGCCGGCGGCGGGGATGCGCCAGACCTGCTCGCGATTGGCGCTGCGTTCGGCGTCCTGCGGTCCGGCCGACTGGCCGAGCGCCGGCAGGGCAAGAAGGCAGGAAAGGATCGAGGCAAATAGTCCTTTGAGCGTCTGTCGCACGACTCCCCCCTTTTTTGGTTCTGTTACGTGTTGTCACTTCTCCGGCGCGAGCGCGCTCTCGTGCCAGTGCCGCAGCAGCAGGTGGCTGAGCAGGCTCAGCAGCAGGAAGATCACGATGCCGGTCGCCGAGATCAGCGCGAGCGCCGCGAACATGCGCGGGATCTTGAGCTGGTAGCCCGATTCGAGGATGCGATAGGCGAGCCCCGAGGACTCGCCGCCGGTGCCGGCCACGAACTCCGCGACCACGGCGCCGATCAGCGCCAGGCCGCCCGAGATGCGCAGGCCGCCCAGGAAATAGGGCAGCGCCGAGGGCAGGCGGAGATTGGTCAGCGTGCGCCAGCGCCCCGCACCGTAGAGCTCGAACAGGCTGAGCAGGTTGGGATCGACCGAGCGCAGGCCGAGGATGGTGTTGGACAGGATGGGAAAGAACGCCACCAGCCAGGCGCAGATCAGCAGCGACAGCTCGACATTGTTGGCCCACACGATGATCAGCGGCGCGATCGCCACGATCGGCGTCACCTGCAGGATGATGGCATAGGGAAAGAGCGAGAGCTCGAGCCAGCGCGACAGCGAGAACAGCACCGCCAGCAGGCCGCCGACCACGACGGCGGCCAGGAGCGCCTCGAGGGTGATCTCGATCGTGACCAGGAGCGACGGTGCCAGCGTGCTCCAATCGGCGACCAGTGTCCTGCGCCACCAGGATCGGGCCGGGCAGGATGTAGGGCGGTATGTCCGCGGCGCGCACGGCGCCCTCCCACAGGCCAAGCATGACGATGCCGAGGACGATGGGCGCCGCGATGCGCGCGCTCTGTGCCTCATGCCGCCATCGCCTCGCCGAGTCGGGCCGAGGCCTGCCGGCACCAGGCCGCGTACTCCGCCGACGTCCGGAAGGCCGCGCTGCGCGGATAGGGTGCGGCGATCGAAAGCTCGGACAGCACGCGGCCCGGCCGCGCCGCCATCACGGCAATGCGCTGCGACAGGAAGACCGATTCGAACACCGAGTGCGTGACGAAGACGACGGTGACGCCGGTGCGCTGCCACAGGTCGAGAAGATCGGCGTTCAGCCGGTGGCGCGTGATCTCGTCGAGGGCGGCGAACGGCTCGTCCATCAGCAGCAGCCTGGGCCCGGTCACCAGGGCACGGGCAATCGAGACCCGCATCTTCATGCCGCCCGACAGTTCGCGCGGCCACGCGCGCTCGAAGCCTTTCAGCCCGACGTCGGTCAGCGCCCTGGCCGACCGGGCCTCGCGTTCGCTCGCCGCCATGCCGCGCAGTTTCAGCGGCAATGCCACATTGGCGAGCGCGGTGGCCCACGGCATCAGTGTCGGCTCCTGGAAGACGAAGCCGAGATCGGCCTTGCCGACGGACGATTCGATCGTGCCGGCGTTCGGCTGGATCAGTCCCGGCAATCAGGCGCAACAGCGTGGACTTGCCGCAGCCCGACGGGCCCAGGACGCTCAGGAACTCGCCGGCTTGGATGTCGAGCGTGACGTCGGCGAGCGCCTGGACGCCGTTGGCAAAGACCTTGGAGACGCCGCGAACGCCGACCAGCGCCATCAGGCCGGTGGCAAGGTGAGGTCGAGCCTGGCCGACCACACCGGCAGCGGCAGGCTGTCGCGTGCCGCGAGATTGGCCGGCAGGGTCGCGCGATCCGTCACGCGGCTGAACGGCAGCACGAGGCCGGCGCGCACGCCGAACACGGCGTCGCGGTCGAGGTACTTGTCGTCCTCGGGAAAGAACTCGGTGATCAGCGGCTTGTGGCCGGGCGCCTGGATGATCATGTGCAGGTGCGCCGGGCGCCAGGCGTGGCGACCCAGCGCGCGCAGCATGTCGCCGGCCGGCCCGTCGTCGGGCACCGTGTAGGAGACCGGGCGCACGGTCGAGAAGGCGAAGCTGCCGTCGGGCGCCACGGTGAGGCGCGCGTGATAGTTGGTCGGCGCCACCGTCTTGTCCTGCTGCGAATAGAGCCCGTTGCCGCCGTTCTGCCACAGCGCCAGCACCGCGCCCTTGGCCGGCGCGCCCTTCTCGTCCGCTATCCTGCCGCTCACCACCAGCGGCTCGCCGACCTGGCCGCGCCACAGGTCGCCGCCGTTGGCCAGCTCGGGCGCGCCCTCGATGTGGAACGGGCCCAGCACCGAGGACGGCGTCCCCGACGTCGCGGCATTGACCATGTCGACCAGCGAGGAAACGCCCAGCAGGTCGGAGAACAGGATGTATTCGTTGCGCTTGTCGTCGGTGAATTGCGTGGCGCGGGTCAGCGCGTCGATCGCGGCCGTCCATTCGGCCTGGGTGAGCTTGTTCTCGCGCACGAAGCTGTGCAGGTGGCCGGCCAGGCTGACCAGCAGGGTCCGCGTGCGCTCCGACGGCGCGTTCTTGGCATAGTCGGCGAAGGCCTGGGTGATGCTGGTCGGCGTAAGATTGCGCATGTCAAAAATCTCCCGCCCGTTCAGCGGGCCGATCTCAGGAGCGTATCGTAGTCGGCGCGCAGCAGGGCGAACAGCAGATGGTCCGCCCACTGGCCGTTGATCCGGAGATACTGGCGCGCCAGGCCCTCTTCGTGGAAGCCGACCTTGGCCAGCACCCCCTTGGAGGGCTCGTTGTGCGGCAGGCAGGCGGCCTCGAGGCGGTGCAGCCTGAGATCGTCGAAGACGAAGGGCAGGACGCCGCGCAACGCGTCGGTCATCAGCCCCTGCCCGGCATAGGGCTGGCCCATCCAGTAGCCGACCGAGGCCGCCTGGGCGACGCCGCGCCGGACGTTGCTGAGGTTGATGCCGCCGGCCAGCCGCCGGCCCTCGTTGGTGAAGACGAACAGCCCGTAGGCCTCGCCCGACCGCCATTCGCGCGCCTGCTGGCGCAGCCGGCGGCGAAAATGGTCGCGGCCCAGGGAATCCTCGGGCCAGGTCGGCTCCCACGGGGTCAAAAAGGCCCGGCTGCGGGCCCGCAGTTCCGCCCATTCCGCCCAATCGTCCATTGTCGGGGCGCGCAAAAACACCCGTTTCCCGGGGATCCGGGTCATCCCCGACAGGGACAATGGGACATCGGCGAAACGGAACATCTTGGTCTATAGTAACGTTAGGTTCGGAATTGTTACATGTTTTCCGAGGCTTGACGTAGGAAATTGAGACCGTCCGCCGCGCCCCCGAGACCGCATGACAGTCTTGAAACGGACCGACAGTGGTATGAAATTCCCACCTCGATTAGACTAGAGTCATCCCCAGGACCCGTCATGGAAATCGATCAAAATCCCAACGTCGGACAGAAGGGCCGCTTCTATCTGACCAAGAACATCTGGCTGCCGCAGGAGCCGATCGAGAAGCTCAATCTCAAGATGGGGGACATGATCCTGCGGCGCATGCCCAAGCTGCCCTTGAGCGGCGACGATGCTCTCAGGATGTTTCCGGTGCTGGGCGAGCTCAGGAAGAGCCACGACAAGATCAAGGCCGACCTCCAGTACCTGCTGAGCCACCACGAGGAGATTCCGGCGCTGCACGAGGTCCATCCGCGCGACCTCTACGTGGCGGGCCGCGCCTGGCGCACCTTCCTGCTCAAGATCTGGGGCCACGAGGTCAAGGAGAACACGACCGCGGTACCCGACACCTACGAGGCGATCTGCCGGATTCCGGGCGTGCACACGGCGCTGTTCAGCATCCTGGCCGGCGGCGCCGAGATCGAGCCCCATCGCGGCTCGGCGGCGGGCGTGGTCCGCTTCCACTATCCGCTGATCGTGCCGACCGAGCCGGAGAAATGCTGGATCGAGATCGGCGGCCATCACTTCTTCTGGGAGGAAGGCGTGCCGCTGGTGTTCGACGACACGCGCGAGCACTGGGTCAAGAACCAGACCGAAGAGACCCGCGTGGTGCTGATCATCGACTTCAACGCCGACATGCCCTTCCCGGTGAATCTCTACACCGGGCTGCGCTACAACCTCATTCGCCGCAGCGCCGAGGTCAAAGCCGTCATCGAGCGCGCCGCCATCGGCGTGCCGCCGCGGGCCGGGTCGCCGTCCCAGGTATCGAAGGGCCTGATCAGCATGGCGAGCCACACGACGTCGCCCGCGAACGTCGATCGCAAATAGCCGGGCGGGCTGGGGGCGCGAGCCTTCAGTCTTTGCTGGGAGCGCGCCACTCCAGTGGCGCTCATGGGCTGCGTGATCCACGAAGGAACGATGCGCCACTGGAGTGGCGCGCTCCCAGCAATGAAGAAGAGCTTGAGCGGGCCTGGAGGCCCGCGTCCGGCAAGACTAAGCCGCGAGGCGCGCGGCGATCTTGTCGAGTGACTCCAGTTCGTCGATCGGACCCAGGGCGGCCAGGGTGAGCTTGCCCTGCAGCAGCCGGCGCGCGACGCGGCGCACCGCCGCCTGATCCACCGCCTCGATGCGGGCCACGATCTCGGCATAGGGGATCGTGCGGCCGTGGATGATGAGATGGCGCGCCGCCTGCTCGCAGCGCGCGCCGCTCGAATTCGAGCGCCATCAAGGTGCCGGCCTTGATCTGGTTGCGGGCGCGCACGAGCTCGGCCTCGCTCAGCGTGCTGGCGACGCTCACGAATTCCTCGCAGACGGCCGGCACCAGCTCGGCCAGGTCGTCTTCGCCCGTGCCGGCATAGATGCCGAACAGGCCGCCATCGCCATAGGCGGTGTTGAAGCAGTGGATGCCGTAGACCAGGCCGCGCTCCTCGCGGATACGCTGGAACAGGCGCGAGGACATGCCGCCGCCGAACAGGGTCGAATAGACGGCGAGCGCGAAATAGTCGGGATCGCGATAGCCGATGCCCTCGCAGCCCAGCACCAGGTGGGCCTGCTCCAGCACCCGCGTCTCGCGCCCGTCGCCGCCGACATAGCTGCAGCGGCACCGGCTGCTCGGCGTTGGCCGGCGTGCGCGGCACCGAGCCGAAATGCCTGTTGGCGAGATCGACGACCTGGTCGTGCTCGACCCGGCCGGCCGCCGACAGGACCATGTTGGAGGCGGTGTAGTGGCGGGCGAGATAGGCGAACAGATCGTCGCGGCCGATCGCCTCGACGGAGGCCGCCGTGCCCAGCACCGGACGGCCGAGCGGCTGGCCGGGCAGCGCGGTCTCCTGGAACTGGTCGAAGATCACGTCGTCGGGCGTGTCGAGCGCCTGGCCGATCTCCTGCAGGATGACGCCGCGCTCGCGCTGCAGCTCGTCGGGATCGAACACCGAGTTGCGCAGGATGTCGGAGATCATCTCGACGCCGAGCGCCACGTCCTCCTTCAGCACCGAAGCGTGGTAGGCGGTGATCTCGCGGCCGGTATAGGCGTTGAGGCTGCCGCCGACATTCTCGATCTCCTCGGCGATGGCGCGGGCCGAGCGGGTCCGCGTGCCCTTGAACGCCATGTGCTCGAGCATGTGCGCCATGCCGTTCAGCTCGGCATTCTCGTGGCGCGTGCCGCAGGCCACCCAGATGCCGAGCGAGGCCGATTCGACCTCGGGCATCGGATCGACGGCCACACGCAGGCCGTTGGCGAGGGTGGTGACCTTGATGTCGCTCATGTGCGTACCTTTGTGCGGGCGGGCGCGGGCTCGCGCGCCAGCGCCATGCGCTCGTCGATCAGAAGCTTCAGGGCAGCGATGTCGTTGGGCAGCCCATCGACCCGCTCCGCCCGGTCCATCAGGTCGCCCAGGCGGGCCGGCAGGCGCGGCCGCTCGCCGGTAGCCTTTTCCACGGCATCCGGGAACTTGGCGGGATGGGCGGTCGCCAGCACGACCATGGGCACCTTGGGATCGCGGCGATGGCGCTGGGCCACGGCATAGCCCACCGCGGTGTGCGGATCGATCGTCTCGCCGAAGCGGCGGCGGCAGTCGGCGATGGCGGCGAGCGTGCCCTCCTCGTCGACACGCCCCGCGTCGAACAGGACGCGCACATCGGCCAGCGCATTGGCGCCGACCTTGAGCGTGCCGGAGCGCCGGAACTCGGTCATCGCCTCGGCGAGCGCACGGCCGTTCCTGTCGTAGAGGTCGAACAGCAGGCGCTCGAAGTTGCTCGAGATCTGGATGTCCATGCTGGGGCTCCAGGTCGGCACCACGTCCGCCGTCGTCATGGCGCCGGTCTCGAAGAAGCGCGCCAGGATGTCGTTGGTGTTGGCGGCGACCACGAAGTGATGGATCGGCAGGCCCATGCGCTGGGCGGCGTAGCCGGCATAGACGTTGCCGAAATTGCCGGTCGGCACGGTGAAGGCCACCGGCCGCTCGGGCGCGCCGAGCTTCAGCGCGGCCCAGAAGTAATAGACGATCTGCGCCATCACGCGCGCGAAATTGATCGAGTTCACCGCCGTCAGCGCATGGCGGTCGCGGAAGGCGAGATCGTTGAAGCAGGCCTTGGCGAGGTCCTGGCAGTCGTCGAACGTGCCGTCGACGGCGATGTTGTGCACGTTGGGCGCCAGCACCGTGGTCATCTGGCGGCGCTGGACCTCGCTCACCCGGCCGTGCGGATGCAGCATGAAGATGTCGATGGTCTTGCGGTCGCGCACCGCCTCGATGGCGGCCGAGCCGGTGTCGCCCGAGGTGGCGCCGACGATCGTGGCGCGCTGGCCGCGTGGTCGCGCAGCGTATGGTCGAGCATGCGCCCGAGGAGCTGCAGCGCCACGTCCTTGAAGGCGAGCGTCGGGCCGTGGAACAGCTCGAGCAGGTGCAGATCCGCTGTCGCCGAGCGGCTTCAGCGGCGCCACTTCCGGCGTCTCGAACGAGGCATAGGCCTCGCCGATCAGGCGGCGGAAGGTCGCCTCGTCGAAGGCATCGCCGACGAAGGGCCGCATGATGCGAAAGGCCAGCTCGCCATAGGGCAGGTCCTTGAGCTGGGCGATCTCGGCCGTGGAGAAGCGCGGCCATTCGGCCGGCAGATAGAGGCCGCCGTCGCGGGCGAGGCCCGCGAGCATGACGTCCTCGAAGCCAAGCGGCGCGGGATCCCCCTGCGAGCCGTGGCGGGTACTGATGTAGCGCACGATGAAACTCCGACTGGGCAACCTTGCTACGCCACTTGTTACGCCACTTGGCGGCAGGCTGCGTGATCCTTGCGGACCCTTTTGGTCGAGGCGGGATGCTTCTCCAGCATCCGCTCCGGACGGGTCGGACGCCTGACGAGGTCACCACCGCAATTGGGGCAATGGCCGCCCAGCCGAGTTCGGGCGCAGTCGGCGCAGAACGTGCACTCGTAGGTGCAGATCAGGGCATCGGGCGCGCCGTTGGGCAGGTCCTTGTCGCAGCATTCGCAGTTGGGACGGAGGTCGAGCATGGCTTCCTCTTACGCCGAGAGATAGCGGCTTTCCAGATGGGCCTTGAACGCGGCGGTGCCGAGCGGCGCTCCGGTGGCCTCGCTCAGGATCTCGTCGGTGCCGGCAATCGAGCCCTTGCCATGCACATTCGTGCGCAGCCAGCCCAATAGCGGCGCAAAATCGCCCTTTCCGATGGACTCCAGGAGGCCGGGATGGGCCTTGCGGGCGGCGGCAAAGAGCTGGGCGGCGGCCAGCGCGCCCAGGGTGTAGGTCGGGAAATAGCCCCAGCCGCCGTCCGGCCAATGGATGTCCTGCAGGCAGCCGACCGCGTCGTCGGTCGGCACGATGCCCAGGAGCTCGCGCATGCCCTCGTTCCAGGCGCCCGGCAGGTCGGCGAGCTTGAGGTCGCCCGCCAGCATCGCCCGCTCCAGCCGGTAGCGCAGCATGATGTGCAGCGGATAGGTCACCTCGTCGGCGTCGACGCGGATGAAGCCTGGCGCCACGCGCGTGTAGACGCGGCGGATATTGTCGACCGTCCAGGCCGGGCCGTCCTTGCCGAAGGCGGCGCGCATGCGCGGGGCGACGAAAGCGAGGAAGGCGGCGCTCCGGCAGGCCTGCATCTCCATCAGCAGCGACTGGCTTTCGTGCAGCACCATGCCGCGCGCATTGCCGACCGGCTGGCGCCGCCAGTCGCGCGGCAGGCCGGCTTCGTAGAGCCCATGGCCGGTCTCGTGCAGCACGCCCATCAGGGATTGCGCGAAGTCGGCCTCGTCGTAGCGCGTGGTGATGCGCACATCGTCGGCCGTGCCGCCGGTGAAGGGATGCGCCGAGACGTCGAGCCGGCCGTGCGTGAAGTCGAAGCCGATGAGGCGGATCAGCTCCTCGCCCAGCTTGCGCTGCTCGGCGACGGGAAACGGCCCGTCGAGGGCGAGCGGTTCAGGCTCGCGCTTCTGGCGTTCCCTGACGCGGCCGAGCAGGTCGGGCAGGAAGGCGCGCAGCTCGGCGAACAGCCCGTCGATGCGCTGGGCGCGGCCGCCCGGCTCGAACTCGTCGAGCAGCGCGTCGTAGAGCGAGGTGCCCAGCGCCGCCGCCTTGGCCTCGCCGACCCGGCGCATCACGGCCAGGACCTCGGAGAGCGTCGGCAGCAGCGACTTGAAGTCCTTGTTCTTCCGGGCCTCCCGCCAGGCCATCTCGCAGGCCGAGGTGGCAAGGGTGCGCGCCTCGACGAGCTCGGCGGGCAGCGCGCTTTCATGCACCCACGACCGGCGCATCTCGCGCGAGGTTGGCGGCGCGCCACGGATCGAGGCTCCGGGCACCCTCTTCCGCCCGCGCCAGCAGGTCGGGCATATCGGGCGCCGCGATCATGCCGTGGGCGATGACGCCCAAGGTGGCGAGCTGGTCGGCGCGGTCCTCGCTGGCGCCCGCGGGCATCATGGCCGAGCGATCCCAGTTCAGGATTGCGCAGGCGCGATTGACGGCGCTCAGCCGCGCGAAGCGGCGTTCCAGCTCGCCGTAGGGATCGTTGGCAATCATGGCGCGTCCTTGGGCTTGACCTTCGTGCGGCCGGCGATCGTCAACCGTCCGTTTTCCCAATGATAGGCGAGATAGACGCCGGCCAGGGCCATCGCGATCAGGAACCACGTGATGGCGTATTGCAGGTGGTCGTTGGGGATGTCGAGCCGGGTCTGGCCGCCGACCGGCACGCCGCCCGGGTTGGGCGCGGCATCGGCCTCGAGGAAGAACGCGTCGAGCCTGGGATCGGGCTTGCCGCCGGCCATGCTGCGCATCAGCGGCACGTCGACATGGAACCAGACGTTGCGGTCGGGCGCGTTGTCGGGCGCGAACTGGCGCTGCTCCTGGTTGCGCCGCACGATGCCGGTGAGCTCGACCTTGCCGGCAGGCTGGCCCTGGGCGCGACGGGCCGGGTCCTTCTGCTCCTGGGGAATGAAGCCGCGGTCGAACAGGACCACGCGGCCGTCGTCGGTCCTGACCGGCGTGACGACCTGCAGGCCGACGGTGTTCTTGAGGCTGCGCGCGGCGAGATAGAACTCCTTGTCGTGCAGGAAGCTGCCGGCGAGCTTCACGCGACCGTACTCGAAGCGCAGCGGATCGCCCTGCAGCAGCTCGTCGAGCGTGAGCGGCGCCGCCGCCTGGTTGACGGCGATGCGATCGAGGATGTCGCGCTTCCACTCGCGGCGCTCCATCTGCCAGACCGCGAGCCCGAGCGAGAGCACGAAGATCGGCAGCGAGATGAGCGTGGGCCACAAAGCGGGCCGCAGCCTGATCATGGTGCTTGGCTCCCAAAGGCGAACCGCCGGGGAGCGCCCGGCGGTTCCAAACTATAGTGCGCGTCGCCGCGTCAGTGCAGAGCGATCGGCGCCTTGCCCGAGCCCCACCAGTAGATGCAGAAGAACAGGAACAGCCACACCACGTCGACGAAGTGCCAGTACCAGGCCGCGGCCTCGAAGCCGAAATGCTGCCTGGGCTTGAACTGGCCCGCCATGGCGCGGAACAGGCAGACCAGCAGGAAGGTCGTGCCGACGAAGACATGGAAGCCATGGAAGCCGGTCGCCATGAAGAACGTCGACGAATAGATGTTGTCGCGGAAGCCGAACGGCGCGTTGAAGTACTCGTAGGCCTGGATCCCGGTGAAGCAGAGACCCAGGATCACCGTGAGCGTCAGTCCGCGCACCGCATCGCGCTTGTTGCCCTCGAGGATGGCATGGTGCGCCCACGTGACCGTGGTGCCCGAGAGCAGCAGGATCAGCGTGTTCATGAACGGCAGGTCGAACGGCGCGATGACGTGCACGCCCTTGGGCGGCCAGATGCCGCCGGTCGCCTCGGCGCGGACCGGCATCTCGGGCGACCCGGGGAACAGCGAGGCGTCGAAGAACGCCCAGAAGAACGCCGCGAAGAACAGCACTTCCGAGGCGATGAACAGGATCATGCCGTAGCGCAGGCCGAGCTGGACCACCGCGGTGTGATACTTGCGCGATTCGACGATGACGTCGCTCCACCACCAGAACATCACGGCGAAGATGATCAGGAAGCCGGGGGCGACGATCCACCATTCGATGTATTTGACGATCATCTCGACATGCGTGCCCAGCATGTCGGGATGCATGCCGAGGGCCGCGCCGAAGGCCAGCAGCAGCGCGCCGATGGCGCCCAGCGCCGGCCATGGGCTGGGGTCGACGAGATGATAGGGATGCTTCTGCACGCCGTCGGCCATATTCATCCACCCTTTCCAGATCCGTTGGCGGGAGTACCGCCCAGCAAAGTCTTCGCCCGCTCCGTCTTGGCCTCGAAGAAGGTGTAGGAGAGCGTAATCGTGCGAATGTTGTCGTAGCGCCGATCCTTGTCCATCTCGGGATCGACGAAGAATACCACGGGCATGTCGACCGACTGGCCGGGCTGCAGCAGCTGCTCGGTGAAGCAGAAGCATTGCAGCTTGTTGAACCATGGCCCGGCGGGCTCCGGCGTCACGTTGTAGGCCGCGGTGCCGACGATCGGCCGCTGCGAGACGTTGGTCGCGCGGAAATGGACCAGCTTCTCCTCGCCCAGCCGCACCTTGACCTCGCGCTCGAGCGGCTGGAAGCGCCATGCCAGGTTGGGATCGACGTTGGTATCGAAGCGCACGGCCACGGTGCGCGACAGGACCGGGCGTTCCCCCTCCTGGGCGACCAGCGGCGTGCCGGCGAACCCGGTGGCCCGGCAGAACATGTCGTAGAGCGGCGACGCGGCATAGGCGAGCGCCAGCATGCCGCCCACCACGGCCACCAGGCGCCACGCCAGACGCGCGTTGCGATCGGGGGCGGCGCTCATGCCTGGCCTCCCATGCGCACCAGGGTGAGCACGAAGAAGATCACCGCGAGCGCCAGCAGGAAGGCCGCCATGAACAGGTTCTTGCCGCGCTGGCGGCGGTGCCTGTCGGTGTCGCCGGGACGGCGGTCGTCGGCCATGGCGTCGCTCATCCGACCAGCATCCAGGTCGCCACCCGATCGAGCGGCAGGGCTGCGAACAGGACGGCGAGATAGAGCAGCGAGAAGCGGAACATCCGCCGGGCCGCCGGGAAGGCGCTCTGGTCGTCGGCGGTGCGCCACACCACGACGCGCGTGGCCGATGAAGGCGAGGCTCATCGCCAGCGCCACGACACCGTACGGCCAGCCGACCGCACCCAGCAGGGTCGGCGCCAGCGCCACCGGCATCAGCACCAGGGTGTAGATCAGCATCTGGCGCTTGGTCTCGCGCGGTCCCGCCACCACCGGCAGCATGGGCACGCCGGCGCGGCGGTAGTCGTCGCTGCGATAGAGCGCCAGCGCCCAGAAATGCGGCGGCGTCCACAGGAAGATCAGCAGGAAGAGCGCGATGCCGACGGCCGACACGTCGCCGGTCACCGCCGCCCAGCCGATCATCGGCGGGAAGGCGCCGGCGGCGCCGCCGATCACGATGTTCTGCGGCGTCCGGCGCTTCAGCCAGATCGTGTAGATGAAAACGTAGAACAGGATCGCCGCCGCGAGCAGCGCCGCGGCGGCGTAGTTGGTCGCCACCGCCATCAGCAGGACGGAGAAGATCGACAACAGCACGCCCAGGCCCAGCGCATCGTCGGGCGCGACGCGGCCGGCCGGCAGCGGCCGATTGCGCGTCCGCGTCATCAGGGCATCGAGATCGCGCTCGTACCACATGTTGATGGCGCCGGCCGCACCGGAGCCCAGCGCGATTGCCAGCACGGCGAGCGCGGCGGCAAAGGGATGGATATGTCCCGGCGCGATCAGCACGCCGACCAGGCCCGTGAACACCACGAGCGACATGACGCGGGGTTTCAGGAGGTCGACATAGTCCCGCACGCGCGTCGGCGAAGACGCGTCCAATGCCCTTGTCAGGATCTGTGCCGTATCGCTCATCGCCTCAAGGTGAAGGCGCCCGTCCTATTGGAATACAGGGGGCGCCTCCGCTCCTATAATCAGTGGTGCGCCGTCGGAGAGATGTGCGGCAGCTCCTCGAACGTGTGGAACGGCGGCGGCGAGGCCACCGTCCATTCCAGCGTCGTGGCGCCCTCGCCCCAGTAGCTGGCGCCGACCCGCCGGCCGTACAGCATCCCGCCGAACACGACGAAGATCAGCCAGAAGATGGTCGAGCCGAACGACAGGAAGGCGCCGAGCGACGAGATGTAGTTCCAGTGCGACATCGCATCGGGATAGTCGACGTAGTGGCGCGGCATGCCGGCCAGCCCGCTGAAATGCATCGGGAAGAACGTCAGGTTGACGCCGATGAAGGTCGTCCAGAAATGGATCTGGCCGGCCCATTCCGGATACTGCCGGCCGGTCATCTTGCCGAACCAGTAGTAGAAGCCGGCAAACATGCCGAACACGGCGCCGAGCGACAGCACGTAGTGGAAGTGCGCGATCACGTAATAGGTGTTGTGCAGGGCGTAATCGACGCCGGCATTGGCCAGCACGACGCCGGTGACGCCGCCCACGGTGAACAGGAAGATGAAGCCCATCGCCCACAACATCGGCACTTCGATGCGGATCGAGCCGCCCCACATGGTGGCGATCCACGAGAAGATCTTCACGCCCGTCGGCACCGCGATCACCATGGTGGCGGCCACGAAGTAGGCGCGCGTGTCGACGTCCATGCCGACGGTGAACATGTGGTGCGCCCACACCACGAAGCCGACGACGCCGATCGCCACCATCGCGTAGGCCATGCCGAGATAGCCGAAGATCGGCTTCTTCGAGAAGGTCGAGATGATGTGGCTGACGATGCCGAAGGCCGGCAGGATCATGATGTACACCTCGGGATGGCCGAAGAACCAGAAGAGGTGCAGGAACAGGGTCGGGTCGCCGCCGCCGGCCGGATCGAAGAAGTGCGTGCCGAAGTTGCGATCGGTCAGCAGCATGGTGATGGCGCCGGCCAGCACCGGCAGGGCGAGCAGCAGCAGGAAGGCCGTCACCAGGATCGACCAGGCGAACAGCGGCATGCGATGCAGGGTCATGCCCGGCGCGCGCATGTTGAAGATCGTGGTGATGAAGTTGATGGCGCCCAGGATCGACGAGGCGCCCGCGAGATGCAGCGAGAAGATGGCGAGATCCATGCCCGCGCCCTGCTGGATCGTGAGCGGCGGATAGATCGTCCAACCGGTGCCCACGCCGCCGCCGATGACGGCCGACATCAGCAGCAGCAGGAAGGCCGGCGGCAGCAGCCAGAAGCTGATGTTGTTCATGCGCGGGAAGGCCATGTCGGGCGCGCCGATCATCAGCGGCACGAACCAGTTGCCGAACCCGCCGATCAAGGCCGGCATGACGACGAAGAACACCATGATCAGGCCGTGCGCCGTGACGACGGTGTTCCACAGATGGCCGTCGGGCGTGCCGTCGGCGTTGTTGAAATACTGCACGCCGGGCTGCAGCAGCTCGAGGCGCATGACCACCGAGAAGCTGGCGCCGATCAGGGCGGCGATGATCGCGAACACCAGGTACATCGTGCCGATGTCCTTGTGATTCGTGCTGTAGACGTAGCGACGCCACCCGGTCGGGGTGTGATGGTCGTGGTCGTCGTGGCTATGGTCGTGAGCGGCGCCGTGCGCGGTGGCCATTTTATCTCTCCTGCGGAGAAGCGCTTAGCGGTTGGCGGGAGGGGTGGCGGCGGCGACGTCGGTCGTGGGCAAAAGCCCGGCCGACTTCTTCTTCGCCTCTACCCACTTGTCGAATTCAGGCTTGGACACCACGCGGACCGCGATCGGCATGTAGCTATGGTTGTTGCCGCAGATCTGCGAGCACTGGCCGAAGTAGAAGCCTTCGTCGGTGACGTTGATCCAGCCCTCGTTGAGGCGGCCGGGGATCACGGTCTTCTTGATGCCGAAGCCGGGAACGGTCCAGCCGTGCATGGAATTGGCCGCGGTGCCGATGATGCGGATCGTCGTGCCCTTGGGGATCACCATTTCCTCGTCGACCGCCAGAAGGCGCGGCACCTGGGGCTTCTGCTTGATCCTGTCGGCCTCGGCCAGGATGCGGCTCTCGACCGAGAAGTTGCCCTGATCGGGATACTCGTACTGCCAATACCACTGGTGGCCGGTGACCTTGACGGTGAAGGCGGCATCCGTGGCCTTGTCGCCGTAATACAGCAGGCGGAAGGACGGGATGGCGATGAACACCAGGATCAGGATGGGCAGGACCGTCCAGGCAATCTCGATGAAGGTGTTGTGGGTCGTCGTCGTCGGTACGGGATTGCGCGAGGCATGGAAGCGCCAGACGGCATAGAGGAGGAGTGCCGCCACAAAGACGCAAATCAGCGAGATGATCACCAGCAGGAGGTCGTGCAGCGATTCGACCTTCGCCATCAGCGGCGTGAAGGCCGGCGGAAAGTCCATCTGCCATTCGTGCGGCACGCCCACGATCGGTTGCGCCTGGGTGCTGCTCGCGATGCCGAGCCCCGCGATCGCCGACAGAACTCCAAGGATGCCCAAACCGCGCTTGCCGACCATACAACCGTCCCTTCAGCGACCCGATCCATCAGGATTCCGACCCGCAAAATCCCCCGCATTTCAAAGCGGTTAGTACCAGATATAGGCTTGGCAGGTAACGGGTTTTCGACCCCACTCGGTATGTGGCGGCCGGTCGCAGTTGTCAGCCAAGCGCACTCGAAAGCGCCGCACCGTAGCCCGCCTTGTGCACGAGGCCGGCAAAGGACGGGGCCGTCGTTCGCCGATGAAACCGACCGTCTTCGTAGATGAAGATCCGGACGTCGTTCGAGTCTTCCATGGAGACCACGCCCAGCGATCCATCATGTCGCCCGCCGACGCGAATCACGAGATCGACCGCTGTGCGAGGCGTGCCCGCCATCGCCTGCGCTTCCAGCGCGGCGACAATGCCGCGGCCGCCGCGGGACAAAAGCCCGGCCAAGGCCGGCGCGTCGCCCCGCCGCACCGGGTCGACGATCAACAGGTCCGGCCGCAGCTGCGCGGCCGCCGCCAACATCGTCGCAAAGGCCGAGTCCGAGGGCACGACCAATTCGACCTTCGCGGCCGAGGGCCAGCGAAACTCGCGATGACGCGCCAAGGTCACGACGCGCGTGCCTGAAGCGTCGCGCGCCAGAGCGGCCAACAGCGCGGTCTTGCCGGAGCCCTCGGGCCCGACCACGAGCACGTTCAGGCGAGCGCGCGCAGCGATGCGCAGCAGGTCGGCCATCGGCCGGTCGAGCGTGCCCGCGGCGATCAGACGCTCGAAGGTGGCACTGCCCGGCTCGCCGCGGCGCAACACCAATACCGGCCCCGCCGGGGCGGCCGGCGGAAAGATCACCATGCCCTCCCCGCCGTCGCGCAAGCGGAACGGCGCGGCCCCCGACGACGGCCGCACAAGGCGACCGACGAGCTCCGTCAAATGGGCCTGGTCGCGAAATCTTTCCGGCGACGGTTCGAGCACGCCCTTGCGCTCGACATAGATTGCCGCCGGTCCATTCACGAACACCGCGCGGACAGAGCGGTCGGCCCAGATCGGGTCGAGCGGACCCATGCCGCAGAGTTCGCTCAAGGCCTGCCGTGCCAGACGCCCGCTTCTTTCGGGCTCGCCCTGAAAGAGCTCGCGGAGCGCCGCATCGATCGCGCGGGCCGCGGCTTCGCGCGGCAAACGACCTTCCGACACCGACCCGAGCGCCGCACGCGCCTTGGCCACCACCGCGACCAGCAGCGCGCCATCGGCGTCGCGGGGCACCACTTCGACCAGCCGGGAGGGTGCGCCTTCGAACACGACATCGGGCACGACGGGCCCCGGCGTGCCCGGTTCATCGCCGGTCCACGACGTTTCGGCGGCCGGCTCGGCCGTGAACGTGACAAGCGGCGGCGCCGGCTCGGCGCGTTGCCGCAGGACGAGAAGTTCGGCGACCAGGCTGCGCAGTTCGTAGCTCGTCAGGGTCACGCCGCGCGTGCGGAAGTAGTTGTGGACGATCCCGCCGATCGCATAGGCGATCTCCGGCGGCGAACGGCTTGTGTCGAGCGCCGCCCGCACCGCGCCTTCCATCTCGCCGCCGAAGGCGCGCCACGTCTCCTTCATCTGGAGGCCGCGCGTGGCATCGCCGCGCAGGGGAAAGATCTCGTCGAGCGAACGCGACGGGCGCCGCGCATCGCCGGCGCTGGCGTCGGGTCGTTCGAGCACGGAATTCACGGGGGACAGCTCTTCATCGAGCTGCTCCCCGCCGCTGAGCGCGGTCATCGACCAATCCGCTTAAATGAATGACTTCCAGTATGCGTAACCAAAGCCGGCGGCAAATACGCCGCCGTCCTGCAATCATTCACACTCTGCCGTCGGCCTTCGCGGAACTCCACGGCAATCGATGCACAGGTTGCGCCGATACCTTTTGCCGGCGAGCAGTTCCATTTAATTTCAATGGGTTCGGCGTTGTGATTAATCTGTGACCCGAAGTGGCCGCTTGTCTTTCCCGGGTCTGCCAGTATGGTCGCGCGCGCCGGCCGCGCCCGGCGTGATTCTAGCGAAAGGATCCCGTGATGCGTCTGGCACTGATGTCGTTCTTCGTCGCCATCTCTTTCATGTTCGCAGGAGCCGCCGCCGCCATGGACAAGGAAAACACCCTCTACATCGACCTCAAGGACGGCCGTGTGGTCATCGAGATGCTGCCCAATCTCGCGCCCAACCACGTCAAGCAGATCAAGAAGCTGGCGCGCGAGGGCAAGTACGACGGCGTGCCGTTCCATCGCGTGATCGAAGGCTTCATGGCGCAGACCGGCGACCCCACCGGCACCGGCTCGGGCGGCATGGGCGATCCGCTCAAGGCCGAATTCTCCAAGGAGCCGCATGTGCGCGGCACGGTCTCGATGGCCCGCACCAACGATCCGAACAGCGCGCGCAGCCAGTTCTTCATCGTCTTCAAGGACTCGAACTTCCTCGACGGCCAGTACACGGTGTGGGGCAAGGTCACCTCGGGCATGGAGTTCGTCGACAAGATCAAGCGCGGCGCGGCAGGCTCGGGGGCGGTCGCGGCGCCAGCCGACAAGATGATCAAGGTCCAGGTCGCGGCCGACGCGAAGAGCTGACCCCCTCCGGCTAGACGCCACCTCCCCCTTATGAAGGGGGAGCGTGAGCTCTCCCTCGTCATCCGAGCGCAGCTCACGATGACGCGGCTAGCACGCCTCAGCCTTCCTTGGTCACCGTATGGAACGCCTTGGCGATGACCTGCCAACGGCCGTCCACCTTCAGCAGCGTCAGGTAGTCGGTGAAGTAGCGCGGCGGGATCTGGCACTCGACCTTGGCGAAGGCCGTGGTCGGGCCGGAAAAGTCGATCGACACGATGCGATCGGCCCGCGCGCTGCCCTTGGACTTCGCCGACGGCCGGCTGTCGACCATCTTGAACCAGTCGGCGCGCGGCCAGTCGGCCGCCTTGCCGTCGCCGTCGGCGCTGTAGAGATGCGACGACGGATGGAAGGCCTCGCCGAGCTTCCTGGTATCGCCTTCGTAAAGGCCGTCGAAATAGACCTGCAGCACCTTCTCGACCGCCGCGACTTCCGAGCTCATTTGTCTTCTCCCTCGTTCAAATCGCCCACTCTTAAATAAGGCCGTTGGGGCTCACCAGGATCTTGCCGTTGCGTCCGCCCTTGTCGGCGTGCGCCAGCGCGTCCTTGATCTTCTCGATCGGATAGACGGTGTCGACCGGCGCCGACAATTTGCCGGCCATCACCTGGCCGGCGAGATCGGCGTAGATCTCGCGGATCTTCTCGGGGCTGCGACGGCTGAGAAACCGGCCGAGCATGAAGCCCGTGAGCCTGACACCGCGATAGATGAAGTTGCTGCGACCCACCGAGGGATCCTCGCCGCTCATCGAGCCATAGTGAACCAGGGTGCCGTCGGTCGCGAGGCAATCGGCGAGGCGCCCCGTGGCGGCCCCGCCGATCGCCTCGACGCCCAGCATGATCTTGGCCTCGGCCGTCTGCCTGGCGACCCTTTGCGCAAGATCGTCGCCATCGACGAGCACGATGTCGGCACCGAGCGCCTTCAGTTCCTCTGCGAGCTCGGCCCGCCGCACGACATTGACGGTGCGCAGGCCGCGTTGCCTGGCCAGCACGATCAGCAGCCGGCCGACCGCCGAGTTGGCGACGTTCTGGATCACCCAGTCGCCGGGCTTGAGGTCGACGAAGTCCGACAGCATGAGCTGGGCCGTCGGCGGATTGATGCGGACCATCGCCGCCTGCCTGAGATCGATGCCGGCCGGCAGCGGGATCGCATCGTCGCCCTTCACCTTGCGCCGCTGGGCCCAGTTCTCGCGTTGCAGGTTGATGACGAGATCGCCCTTCTTCACATGCTTCACCGCGGCGCCGACGGCGGCCACGCGGCCGACGCACTCGGCGCCGGGCGTCGCCGGCAAGGGCGGCTTCAGCCGGTAGCTTCCCCGGCAGAACCACATGTCGGCCGGGTTGATGGGAAAGGCCAGCACGTCGAACACGACTTCATCGGGACCGGGATCGCCGACGTCCGGCACGTCGGCCGCGCGCGCCACGTCCCACGGCGTTCCGTAACGGTCGATCTGCACCTGCTTCACGCGTCTCCTCCTTCGCGGGGGCGCTTTGTTGGCCCGTCGATTGCTTATATTGTGATTCGCGAAGGGGTGAAATGCCGGATGGCAGCCAAGGCATTTGACGAGATGAATTCCGGAGCGGCGGACTCCGTCCGTGCGCCTTATCGCAGTGTGGCGGACTGGCTGGCTAAAACGTCGCCGGAGAGGATCGCGGCGACGCGTCACGAGGTCGACCTGTTCTATCGCCGCCACGGCATCACCTTCGGCGCCTATGGCGCGGTCGACGGCGCCGAGACGACGATCCCCTTCGACATCATCCCGCGAGTCATCGCCTGGGACGAGTGGGAGTACCTGCACAAGGGTCTGGTGCAGCGCGTGCGCGCGCTCAATGCCTTCCTGTCCGACGCCTACGGCGAGCGCGAGATCTGCCGCGCCGGCATCATCCCCGAGCAGCAGGTGCTGATGAACGCCGAGTTCGTGGCCATGGCGCAGGGGCTCGAGCTGCCGGGCGGCGTGCACGCCCACATCGCCGGCATCGACCTGGTGAGGGTCGGCGAAAAGGATTTTTACGTCCTCGAGGACAATGTGCGCACGCCGTCGGGCGTCTCCTATGTGCTGGAGAACCGCGAGGTCATGATGCGGCTGGCGCCCGAGCTGTTCTCTGCCATGCGCGTCCTGCCGGTCGCCGACTATTCCGAAGAGCTTTTGGCCACATTGCGCTCGGTGTCGTTCAGCGACGACGCCGAGCCCAACGTCGTGCTGCTGACGCCGGGCCATTTCAACTCGGCCTACTTCGAGCATGCCTTCCTGGCCGACGAGATGGGCATCGAGCTGGTCGAGGGCTCCGACCTGTTCGTCGACGAAGGCCGCGTCTACATGCGCACGCCGCGCGGCCCGCAGCGGGTCGACGTGATCTACCGCCGGGTCGACGACGGCTTCCTCGATCCGCTGGCGATGCGGCCGGATTCCTTTCTCGGCGTCGCCGGATTGCTGGGGGCGCTGCGTGCCGGCCGGGTCAACATCGTGAACGCACTGGGCAACGGCGTGGCCGACGACAAGTCGACCTACACCTATGTGCCCGAGATGGTGCGCTTCTATCTCGGCGAGGAGCCGATCCTGGCCAATGTGCCGACCTGGCGCTGCGATCGGGCCGACGATTTCAAGTACGTGGTCGAGCGACTCTCAGAACTGGTGGTCAAGGAAATCCACGGCTCGGGCGGCAAGGGCATGCTGGTCGGCCCGACCTCGAGCAAGGTCGAGATCGAGGAATTCACCGCGATCCTGAAGAGCCGGCCGGACAACTACATCGCCCAGCCGACCCTGGCGCTGTCGACCTGCCCGACCTTCGTCAGCCAGGGCGTGGCGCCGCGCCATGTCGACCTCCGGCCCTTCGTGCTGTCGGGGCGCAAGATCACCATCATTCCCGGCGGCCTCACGCGCGTGGCGCTGAAGGAAGGCTCGCTGGTCGTGAATTCGAGCCAGGGCGGCGGCACCAAGGACACCTGGGTGCTGGCGCCGGATCCGAAGAGCGGCGGGTAGCGCATGGCTGTACTTCGCTCTCATTGCTGGGAGCGCGCCACTCCAGTGGCGCTTAATCTTCCGTGGTCGCAGGAAGATTGCGCCACTCGCGGCGGAGTAAACTCCGCCTTGAGTGGCGCGCTCCCAGCAAAGACACGACATGCTGAGCAGCACCGCCAAGAACCTGTACTGGATGGGACGCTACCTGCAGCGCGCCAAGTCGACGGCGCGGCTGATCGAGGCGACCCAGCGCATGGCGCTGCAATCGCGCGGCGAGGAGGCGGCCGGAGTGGCGGCGATCTTCGGCATGGAGGACGAGTTCCGCCAGACCCAGCAGCAGTCGAGCGGCCGGCTGGCCAGCCTGATCGACTTCCTGGTCGTCGACGAGAACAACCCCTCCTCGATCGTGAGCTCGATCGGCGCGGCGCGGCGCAACGCCCGCGAGGAGCGCAACAACATCACGGTCGATGTCTGGGAAAGCCTGAACGCGCTGTGGCTCGAGCTCAACGGCCGGCTGCGGGTCGACCGCGCCGCGCTCGATCGCGGCGCGCTGATCGAATTGGTGAAGAAGCAGGCGGTGATGATCTTCGGTGCCGCACAGGTCACCCTGCTGCGCGACGAGGCCTATAATTTCCTGCAGCTCGGCGCCTTCCTGGAGCGCGCCGACAACACCGCCCGCATCCTCGACGTGAAATTCCACCTGCTGCGCCCGGACGGCGCCTCGCATGCCGACGGGCTCGACTACTTCGCCTGGTCGGAGGTGCTGGCCTGCATCGGCGCGGTGCGCACCTACCGGCGCATCTATCGCAGCGCCCTCGATCCCGTGAAGGTCGCCGAGCTGATGATGCTGCGCCGCGACGTGCCGCGCTCGGTGCATCATTGCCTATGGATGGCCGATCTCAGCATGCAGGAGCTGGCCGAGGCCTACGGCACGCGCGGCGAGGCCGACCGGCTGGCCGGCGAGCTGCATGCCCGGCTGCGCTATGCGCGCATCGACCAGGTGTTCGACCTGGGCTTGCGAAAATTCCTGGGCGGCGTGCGCGGCGACATCGCCACCCTGTCCGAGGAAATCGGCCGTCAGTTCCTGCTGGATTGAGCGAACAAGCATGCGCCTTGCCGTCCTCCACGCCACGCGCTTCGACTTCGATCAGCCCTCGGGCCATTCGATCCACGACGTGCGGCTCACGCCCAAGCCCGCCGCCGGCCAGCGCATCGTGTCGTGGCGCATCGACGGGCCGGGCAAGCGCTCGGAATGGCTCGACGGCCACGGCAACCAGGTCACGACCTTCTCGGTGGCGCAGCAGCACGACCATGTCGAGATCGTGGTGCACGGCCTCTACGAATACAGCGGCTCCGAACAGTGGCTGCGCTACGCCGAGGTGCCGACGCTGCCGGCGCCGTTCTGGCTGCGCAGCTCGCCGCTCACGCGCCACGATGCGAGCTTCGATCCGCTGATCGAGGGTCTTGTCGAAAAAGCCGCCGATGCGCGGGAACGCGTCGCCGTGCTGCACGAAGTCATGCGCAGAGTGAGCGAGCGGGTCGCCTACAAGACCGGCGTCTCCACGGTGGAGACGACGGCGCTCGAGGCGCTGGCGCGCGGCGCCGGCGTCGCCCAGGACGACGCGCACATCTTCATCGCCTGCTGCCGCCGGCTCGGCGTGCCGGCGCGCTATGTCAGCGGCTACCTGCGCAACGACGATCCCGAGCTGCATGTCGGCCGTACCAGCCATTCCTGGGCGGAGGCCTGGGTGCCCGGCCTCGAATGGGTGGGCTTCGATCCGGCCAACAACATCAGCCCGCGCGGCGACAGCCTGCGGGTGGCGATCGGCCTCGACTATCGCGACGCCGCCCCGGTCAGCGGCCGGCGGGTGGGCTTCGGCGACGCCAGGATGAGCGTCGACGCCGAGGTGAAGCTCGTCGATTGATCATCGCGGGAGCGCGCTCCGCATGAGACCTAGGGCGGATACGGTGCGAACCTACGAGAAATAGTCCTCGGGGTAAGGCAGCGACATCGCCTTGCCTTGCGAAAACAGCGCTCCACAAGTACTTTCGCGCGCCTTTTTCGAGGCCTGAAAGGAAGTATCGCGTCATGGCTTTCATTGCCGATCGTCTCAGCCGCATCAAGCCCTCTCCGACCAATGCCGCCCAAGGCAAGTTCCTGGAGATGAAAGCGGCCGGCAAGGACGTGATTGGCCTGGCCGCCGGCGAGCCCGACTTCCCGACGCCCGACCACATCAAGGAAGCGGCCATCAAGGCCATCCACGCCAACGACACCAAGTACACCGCGGTGCCCGGCACGCCGGCGCTGCGCCAGGCGATCTGCGCCAAGATGAAGCGCGACCATGGCCTCGACTACAAGCCGTCGCAGACCGTGGTCACGTCGGGCGGCAAGCAGATCATCTTCAACGCCATGCTGGCGACGCTCAATCCGGGCGACGAAGTCATCATCCCGGCGCCCTACTGGGTGTCGTATCCCGAGATGGTGATGTTCGGTGACGGCACGCCCGTCATCGTGCAGTGCCCGGAATCGTCCGGCTTCAAGCTCCGCCCCGAGGATCTCGAACGGGCGATCACGCCCAGGACCAAGTGGCTGATCATGAACTCGCCCAGCAACCCGACCGGGGCGGCCTACACCCGCGCCGACCTGCGGGCGCTGTGCGACGTGCTGCTGCGCCATCCGCAGGTCCATATCCTGACCGACGACATGTACGAGAAGCTCGTCTACGACGACTTCGTGTTCGCGACGCCGGCCGAGGTCGAACCCAAGCTGTACGACCGCACGCTCACCATGAACGGCGTGTCGAAGGCCTACAACATGACGGGCTGGCGCATCGGCTACGCCGCCGGCCCGCAGAAGCTGATCGATTCGATGATCACCGTGCAGTCGCAGAGCACCTCGAACGCCAGCTCGATCAGCCAGGCGGCGTCGGTCGCCGCGCTGAACGGCCCGACCGATTTCATCCCGAAGAACGTCGCCATCTTCAAGCAGCGCCGCGACCTCATCGTCTCGATGCTGAACCAGTCGAAGGGCCTCAAGTGCCCGCGGCCGGAAGGCGCCTTCTATGTCTACCCGTCGTGCGCCGGCGCGATCGGCAAGAAGACGCCCGACGGCAAGACGATCGAGAACGACACCGATTTCGTGAACTATCTCCTCGAATTGGAAGGCCTGTCGGTCGTGCAGGGCTCGGCCTTCGGCCAGGGCCCGGCCTTCCGCATCTCCTACGCCACGGCGACCGACCTCCTCGAAGAGGCCGGCCGGCGCATCCAGCGGGCCTGCGGGGCGCTGGCGTAGAACGCGGATCCTGCCCGACTACCCGGCAAGTAGTTGCCGGAGGACTTTGACGTCGCGATAGTCCGGCCGCAACGCGCGGCGCCTTGGGCAGCCGGCGGGTCGACAGAGCGGGGTCGTGTGATGAAAGTGGCCTTTGCCGGAGCATTCGCCGCGCAGATGGCGGAGCCCGTGCGGGCACGACTTGCCCTGCCGTGCGACGTGGTGGTCGATGACGAAGCCGGCATCGTCGCGCGCCTGGGCGATGTCGACGTGCTGGTTTCCATGGGGTTCTCGACCGTCATGGCCAAGGCCGCGCCGCGGCTTCGGCTGGTGCAGGTGCCGGGCGCCGGCCTCGATCGCATCGATCGCGGCGCGCTCGGGCCGGGCACGCATCTCGCGAATGCCTACGGTCACGAGGCCGGCATCGCCGAGTACATCATCGGCGCCATGATCGCCCTCACCCGATCGTTCGGACGCCTCGACGCCAAGATGCGTCGCGGCGAATGGGAAAGTCAGTGGGCCCTCGGTACGCCCCCACCGCCGCTCTGGCCGGAACTGGCGGGCAAGACGTTGGGCATCCTGGGATTCGGTCACATCGGGCAAGCACTGGCCCGCCGCGCCATCGCCTTCGACATGCAGGTCTGTGCCATCCGACGACAGGCGCCGGCGGAAACACCTGATGGCGTGTCGTTCATCGGCGGAGCCGAGCGCCTGGACGAGGTGCTGCGGCTGTCGGACTACCTTGCCGTCACGCTGTCGCTCTCCTCGGAGACGCGCAACCTGATCGACGCGCGCCGCCTGCAGTCGATGAAGCCCAGCGCTTTCCTGGTCAACGTCGCACGCGCCGAGATCTTCGACGAGGCGGCGCTCTACCGGGCGCTGGCCGCGGGCCAGCTCGCCGGCGCGGCGCTCGATGTGTGGTACCGCTATCCGACCTCGACCGGGCCGACTCAGCCGGCCACGCAGAATTTTGGCGAACTCGGCAACGTGATCATGACTCCGCACATTTCCGGCTGGACGGAAGGCATGCTCGAGGCCCGGGCCACGCTGATCGCGGACAATATCGCCCGGACGGCACGCGGAGAAATGCCCCTCAACGTCATCAAGCCGGCGTCCTGAAAAGTGCCGGCGAAGCAAGGCGTCCATCACTGGTCTCAGCGCCTGCCGTTCTATTACGGCTGGCTGATCGTCGGCATCGCGTTCGTCACCATGGCGATCGCCGTGAGCGCCCGCACCGCCTTCTCGCTCCTGCTGCCGCCGCTGATCGACGAGTTCGGCTGGCATCGCGGCGTCGTCGCCGGCGCCTTCTCCTTCGGCTTCCTGTTCTCCGCCGTCGTGAGCCCGATCGTGGGCCGCGTCATGGATCGGCGAGGCCCCCGCGTGGTGATCGAATGCGGCGTCGGCATGCTGGCGGTCGGGCTTTTCCTCGCTCCCCTGATCAAAGAGCCCTGGCAGCTCTATGCGACGCTGGGCGTCCTGGTGGGCGGCGGCGCCAATCTCATGACCTTCACCGCGCAATCACTTTACCTGCCCAACTGGTTCGCGCGCCGCCGCGGCCTGGCCATCAGCATCGCCTTCACCGGCGTCGGCATCGGCGCCATCGTCCTGCTGCCCTGGCTGCAGGCGATCATCAGCCAGGAGGGCTGGCGCGCCTCGTGCTGGGCGATGGGCCTGCTGGTGCTTTTCGTGCTCGGCCCGCTGAACCTCTTCGTGCGGCACAAGCCGCAGGATATCGGTCTGTTGCCGGACGGGGCATCGTCGGTGCCCGGGACCGGCAAGCCGCGCAGCGCCTTGACCATCGTCGATCCGGCCTGGGCGTCGACGGACTGGACGATCGCCCGGGCGATCCGCACCGGCCGCTTCTGGTGGCTCGTGCTCGGCTATTTCCTCGCCCTCGTGGCGTGGTACGTGGTGCAGGTCCACCAGACCAAGTACCTCGTCGACATCGGATTCAGTCCGCTGCTGGCCGGATGGGCCCTCGGCATCGTCAGCGTCGTCGCCATTCCCGGGCAGATCGGCTTCGGCGCCCTGTCCGACCGCATCGGCCGCGAATGGGTGTGGTCGGCAGGATGTTTCGGCTTCGTCGTCTGCTACGCCTGCCTGATTGCCCTCGAGCGCGGGCCCTCGACGCCCCTTCTCTACCTGATGGTGTTCTCGCAAGGCTTCCTGGGATATGCCCTGACCTCGGTCATGGGCCCCATCGTCGCCGAGATCTTCGAAGGACCGCACTACGGCGCCATATTCGGCACCCTCACCGTGGCCCTGACCGGCGGCGGCGCGGCCGGGCCGTGGATCGCCGGCGCCATCCACGACGCGACCGGCAGCTACCAGCTCGCCTTTCTTCTGACGATTGCCTGCTGCGTCGTCTCGGCAGCGGCGATCTGGATGGCCGCTCCGCGCAAGGTGCGCCTGGTGCCCGGGCAAGCCGCGCGTTCCCGGCACTGAAAGAGCGTCTTGGCGCCGGATATTCAGCGATAACCCAAAGATGCTCGGCTTCCTGCCCAGTTCCGGTTGATCGGTGCCGCCGGGGTCAGCGGCAGGGGACAGGAAGTAGCCTCCGGGAACACGCTCGAAACCGGCGGGCAGGGATAGTACTGCGTCGTCTGCTGAACGCTCTGCGCCGCCGCCGTGCCCTGCAGGAGCTCGATGAGTTTCAGGGCTTCGTCGAGACCGGAGGAGATCCCTCCCCCCGTCAGGCGATTGCGATCGAGGTGAAAGCGAGGATGGCCGGGAACGATCTTGACCTTGGGGAAACGCTCGGCGAAGCAGGGGACGAAGGCCCAATGCGTCGTCGCCGCGTAGCCATCGAGAAGGCCTGCCGCAGCGAGCAGCAGCGCGCCCTCGCATACCGATGACACGTAGCGCACGCTTTTGCTCTTCTCGACGAGGAAGTCGAGGTAGGTGCGATCGGCGCCATACATCAGAACCGAGAGTGCCGGAGGATCTCCGCCCGGCACCCAAAGGACGTCGTAGGCGCTGGCGCCGGTGAACCCGACATCGACCTGGATGACCAGGCCGCCGCGACACCGGATCAGCCCGGGCTTCTGAGCGACAAGCTCGATGTCCAGTCCCGCCCAGCCGAAGAGCTCGTAGGGGCCCGTGACATCGAGGACGTCGACGCCGTCGTACACCGGTATGCCAATGCGCATCTGTCGCCTCCTTCGTCGCCAATTCCCATGAGCGTATGTTCCATTGTTTATACAATCCAAAGATGCATGTAAATCCGGACCAATATTGCACTTGGTGAGGGTGGGCGGCGTCGACGGCCGGCGGCCGCGCGGAATCTTCCCCCGCCTGTGGATTGACTCCCCTCGGCCAGGGTGAAACGATTTCCAGGACAAGGCTTCGCTCCGGCCGAGATCCGTAGCGACCATCGTCCGGAGCTTTCAGGCGCAGACCAACGCGCGGAAGGGAGGACGTTGTCATGAACGACATCAAATCCGAGAGCATCACCGGAGGCAGACCAGGCAGCGGCGCGCATCGCGTGGTGGCGCTGTGCGGGCCGTATCTGTCGGGCAAGACCAGCCTGCTCGAGAGCATCCTCTACGCCACGGGGGCCATCGGCCGGCGCGGATCGACGCGCGCAGGCACCTCGATCGGCGACGGCGCCGCCGAGGCGCGCAAGCGCGGCATGGGCACCGAGATCAACGTCGCCTCCGTCGACTACCTCGGCGACCAGTGGAGCTTCCTGGACGTCCCGGGTTCGATCGAGTTCCAGCACGATGCCTTCGCGGCGCTCGCGGTGTGCGACGCGGCCGTGCTGGTCTGCGAGCCCTCGCCCGAGCGCGTAGTGGCGTTGACGCCGCTCCTGAAATACATCGAAGACAACCACATCCCGCACATCATCTTCGTCAACAAGATCGATTCAGCCCAGGTTCGCGTGCGCGACATGCTGGGCGCGCTGCAGGCCGTGTCGGCGCGCAAGCTCGTGCTGCGCCAGGTCCCGATCCGCCGCCCGACCAACGACGGCGGCGAGGAGACCATCGGTTATGTCGACCTCGTGAGCGAGCGCGCCTACCGCTACAAATCGAGCGGCGCATCGGATCTGATCGAGATGCCAGCCGAGATCCTGCCGCGCGAGGCCGATGCCCGGCGCGAGATGCTGGAGACGCTCTCGGAGTTCGACGACACGCTGCTCGAGCAGCTGATCGAGGACATTGCGCCCGAGAAATCGCTGATCTACCGCGACCTGCACGACGAGTTCGGCGCCGACAAGATCGTGCCCGTCCTGCTGGGCGCCGGCGACCGCGAGAACGGCGTGCGCCGGCTCCTGAAGGCGCTGCGCCACGACACGCCGGTCGTCGCCGTCACCGCCGAGCGCCGCACGCTGCCGTCCAACGGCGTGGCCATGGCGGAATGCTTCAAGGTCCTGCACCAGTCTCATGCCGGCAAGCTGTCGCTGTGCCGCGTCTGGTCGGGCACCTTGAGCGAGGGCCAGAACCTGGGCGGCCAGCGCATCGGCACGCTGCTGCGCCCGTTCGGCCAGCGCCTCGACAAGATCAGCGAGGCCAAGGCCGGCGAGATCGTGGCGCTCGCCAAGGTCGATGTGCTTTCCGCCGGCCAGTCGCTCGCCGCCGCGGGGATCGCGCCGACGGTCGACTTCCCGCCCGCCGAGCCGCCGGTGTTTGCGCTCTCGCTGGCCGCCAAGAACCGCAACGACGAGGTCAAGCTTTCGGGCGCCCTGCACAAGATCGTCGAGGAGGATCCGTCGCTCTCCTTCGAAGCACGCGGCGAGACCCATGAACTGCTGATCAAGGGCCAGGGCGAGATGCATCTCAAGGTCGCGGTCGACAAGCTGGCCGGCCGCTACAACGTCGCGGTCGAGACCACGACGCCGCGCGTCGCCTATCGCGAGACGATCCAGGGCGGCACCCAGCAACACGCGCGCTACAAGCGCCAGACGGGCGGCCACGGCCAGTTCGCCGACATCAAGGTCGAGATCAAGCCGCTGCCGCGCGGCTCGGGCTTCCGCTTCGTCGACAAGATCGTGGGCGGCGTCGTGCCGCGCAACTTCATTCCTGCCGTCGAGGAAGGCCTGTTCGACTACACCAAGGAAGGTCCGCTTGGCCAACCGGTCGTCGATCTCGAGGTCACGCTGTTCGACGGCCAATACCACGCCGTCGACAGCTCGGAGATGTCGTTCAAGATGGCGGCGCGCATCGCCATGAGCGAGGCCATGCCCAAGTGCCGCCCGGTCCTGCTCGAGCCCATCCTCAAGGTCACCGTGGCGGCGCCCAGCGAGTTGACGCCGCGCATCCAGCGGCTGATCTCCGGCCGCCGCGGCCAGCTCCTGGGCTACGACGCCCGCGCCGGCTGGAACGGCTGGGACGAGGTCTCGGCGCTGATGCCCGAGGCGGAGATCGCCGACATGATCGTCGAGATCCGATCGGTGACCCAGGGCGTCGGCACCTTCCGCACCGAGTTCGACCATCTGCAGGAGCTGGCCGGACGCACGGCGGAGCGCATCGTCGAGGAGACCAAGAAGCGCGCGGCAGCGTAAGGCAAACCCTTTCTCCCCTCGTTTGACGAGGGGAGGAAAGCGCTGTCGTAGCTTTCCCGTGCTGCAGGGTTGGATCATATTGGCCCCATGACCCATGATCTGTTCCGGCGCCAGCTCGCCTCCTACGCGGCCGTGCATCGCGACTGGCGCAACAAGACCACCCACTTCGTGGGCATCCCCATCATCGTCTTCTCCCTGCTGCTGGTGCTGTCGCTGGGACGCTTCGAGCTCGGCGGCCGCGACTGGACGCTGTCGCTCGCCGTGGCGATCGTCGCGGTCCTGGGATGGATGGCGCTCGATCTCGGCATCGGCCTCGTCATGGCCCTGCTCATGGCCGTTGCCTGGTTCGCCGCAGAGGCGCTGGCCGGCGCGCTGGGCTCGGCTTCTGCCGTCTGGATGGCGTTCATCGTCCTGTTCGTCGGCGGCTGGGCGCTGCAGTTCCTCGGCCACCATTACGAAGGCAAGCGGCCGGCGCTGCTCGACAATATCTTCCAGGGCTTCATCGGGCCGATGTTTCTGGTCGCCGAGGCCATGGTGGTCATGGGCCAGCGCACGGATCTTGCAGAGGCCATGGGCGAAGGCGATGTCACGGCGCGGTGAGCAGGCTTGATTTGCGGATACCGCGCCATCGCGCCATGAGGAGCGCAAAGGAGTTCCAGAGATGTTGATCAAGCGTCGGCGCGGCTGGGAATTGGGCGAAAATCAGGCAACGCCGGAAGCCTGCTACCTGAAGCGCCGCGATCTGGTGCGGGCGATGGGCCTCGGCGCGGCGGCGATGGCCGTGCCGTCGATCGCGTGGGCCGAGACCAAGGATCCGTCGGCCGCGCTCTACCCGGCCAAGCGCAACGACAAATACGGCGTGCCCACGCCCATGACCGAGGAGCGGCGCGCCACCACCTACAACAACTACTATGAGTTCGGCACCGACAAGAGCATCTACCGCGAGGCGCAGAAGCTCGACGTCCGTCCGTGGACGATCAAGGTGAGCGGCATGGTCGAGAAGCCGTTCGAGATCGGCATCGACGATCTTCTCGCCAAGGTCCAGCTCGAGGAGCGCGTCTACCGCCACCGCTGCGTCGAGACCTGGTCGATGGTCGTGCCGTGGAGCGGTTTTCCGCTGCGCTCGCTGGTCGAGCTGTGCAAGCCCACCGGCAATCCCAAGTACGTCGTCATGAAGACGTTGTTGAAGCCTTCGGTGATGCCCGAGCAGAAAGACACGCTCTATCCCTGGCCCTATACCGAGGGCCTGGCGATGGACGAGGCGATGAACGATCTCACCTTCATCGCCACCGGCCTCTACGGCAAGCCGATCGCCAAGCAGAACGGCGCGCCGCTGCGCCTGGTGACGCCGTGGAAGTACGGTTTCAAGAGCGTGAAGTCGATCGTCAGCCTCGAGTTCAGCGACAAGCGGCCGGCGACCTTCTGGGAGGCGCTGCAGTCGAGCGAATACGGCTTCTGGGCCAACGTGAACCCGCAGGTCGCGCATCCGCGCTGGAGCCAGGCGACCGAAAAGCCGCTGGGCAGCGACGACCGCGTCCCGACCCTGCTCTACAACGGCTACGGCGAGTTCGTGGCCTCGATGTACGCCGACCGCAAAGCGGAAAAGCTCTTCATGTAGCCGCCTGCCTTTGCCTCGCTGCGCCGGCCCGCGCTACAACGGGTTGGCCGCCGAGGCCAAGGGAGGACTTTTAGTGAAATTGAACCGCCGTGCCGCGCTTGCGGGCGTCGCTGCCTTCGGGGCGGCGCCGAAAGCCTTTGCGCAGGCGTTTCCCAGCAAGCCGATCAAGATCATCGTGCCCTTCGCCGCCGGCAGCGCCACCGACCTCACGGCGCGTGGCCTCGCCGCCAAGCTGCAGGAGATCCTGAAGCAGCCGATCATCGTCGACGACAAGCCGGGCGCCAGCGGCCAGCTCGGCGCCTCGGCCGCGGCGACGGCGCCGGCCGACGGCTACACGCTGCTGATGGGCACCAACACCACCAACGCCGCCAATGGTGCGCTGTTCAAGCAGCTCTCCTACGACCCCGAGAAGGACTTCGCGCCGATCATGCGCTGCGTCACCGGCGTCAACGCGCTGGTGGTGAACAACGACCTGCCGGTGAAGACCGTGGCCGAGCTGATCGGCTACGCCCGGAAGAACCCGGGCAAGCTCAACTACGCGGAGGCCAGCGCCTCGCAGCGCCTGTCGGGCGAGATGTTCAATCAGCTGGCCGACGTCAAGATCGAGCGCGTGCCGTACAAGGCGAGCCCGCAGGCGCTGGGCGACGTGGCGTCGGGCCAGGTCCAGGTGATGTTTCCCGACCTGCCGCAGGCCATGACCCAGATCGAGGCCGGCCGCGTGCGCGGCCTCGCCACCACCGGCCCCAAGCGCACGTCGGTCGCGGCCGACCTGCCGGCCATCGCCGAGACGGTGCCGGGCTATTCGCTGGTCTACTGGCTCGCCGTGTTCGCGCCGGCCGCGACGCCCAAGCCGATCCAGAAGGCGCTGTACGAGGCCATCGCCGAGGCGCTGAAGGATCCCGCGACCGGCAAGGCGATGACCCAGGGCCGCATGGAAATCTCGCCGCTCGGCCTCGACGACTTCGCGGCCTACGTGAAGGCCGAGACCGGCTGGTGGACGAAATCGATCAAGGCAGCCGGCATCGAGCCGGAATGACATCGAGGGGAAGCACAATGAACAAGGTCATCATCGAGAAGGACGGTCCGGTAAAGACCATCTGGATGAACCGGCCGGAGAAGCGCAACGCACTCGACAGCGAGCTCTTGCGCGAGATGATCGAAGCGCTGGGCGCGCCCGTCGCGGCCGACGACCGGGTCATGGTGATCCGCGGCAAGGGCGCCGTGTTCTGCGCCGGGCTCGACATGGCCGAACGCAGCAAATCGGCCGGCGCCGGCGAGGCCAGCGGCATCGAGATCATGCTGCGCGCCATCGAGCTCTGCCCGCTGCCCGTCGTGGCGGTCGTGCAGGGCGACGCGATCGCCGGCGGCAACGAGCTGGCGCTGCATTGCGACCTCGTGGTGGCAAGCGACAAGGCACGCTTCGGCATGTCGCTCGCCCAGGTCGGGCTGGCGCCCAACTGGTTCCTGGCCAAGAAGCTGATGGAAGTGCTGGGCCCGGTGACGACGCGCGAGATGCTGCTGCTGGGCGATCCCCTGCCCTCGACCAAGCTCCATGCGCTGGGCCTGATCGCCCGCTGCGTGCCGGCCGCCGAGCTCGAAGCCGAAGCGAAGAAGGTGATCGATCGGCTGGCCGCCAATGCGCCGTTGTCGCTCAAGGCCATGAAGGGCCTCACCGTGCGGCAGCTCGAGTTCCGCGACGCCATCAAGCACGACGACATCGATGCGCTGGTGCGGGCGGCGATGCAGAGCCAGGACGCGCAGGAGGGCATGAAGGCCCGCCTGGAGAAGCGCACCGCCAAGTTCCAGGGCAAGTAGCCGTGCCGCTCAGGCTGCGCCTCGACAAGCCCTGGCAACCGCTGACGGCGGAAACGGCGACACGCCTGCCGGGACAGCTCGGCGTCTACCAGGTCGCCGATGCCAAGGGCACGATCGTCTATATCGGCCAGGCGGGCGCCCGCTCGCCCTTCGGGCTGCGCAGCGAACTGCAGCGCGAGTTCCAGGAGCGCGGCGCAGGGCCACCAGTTTCGCGTCGAAGTGAACCAGCAGTATCGCACGCGCTGGTTCGAGCTGCTGATGGTCCACAAGGCCGACCATGGCAGCCTGCCCGCCGACAACGCCAAGAACCCGCCGCCCCTGGGGCGGCTCAGCCCCGCCTGAGGACCACCATGGATTTCGAGCCGAGTTCCGAACAGCAGATGCTGATCGACCAGGTCCGCCGCTATGTGCGCGAGGAGATCATTCCGCTCGAGGCCAAGCTCGATCCCGACGCCTCCGAGATCGATGCCGCCGACTACGCGCGGCTGACCGAGAAGACCAAGGCGATGGGGCTGTTCGGCATCGACATCCCCAAGGAATTCGGCGGACCCGACATCGATATCGTGACGCGCGTGCTACTCGCCATCGAGATGTCCCAGCATCGCGCCGGCCTCTACGTGCCCTGCTACGGCACTTTCGGCGGTGCGGGCCTCGCCCAGATTTTCGAAGCCAACGCCGACCAGAAGGAGCGCTATCTCTATCCGACCCTGCGCGGCGAGAAGAAGCCGTTCTTCGGGCTGACCGAGCCGTCGGGCGGCAGCGACCCTGCACGCGCCATCCAGACCAAGGCCGAGCGCAAGGACAACGGCTGGGTGTTGAACGGCGCCAAGATCTTCATCTCCGGCGCCGACCGCGCGCAGTACGGCATCGTGTTCGCCCGCACCGATGCCTCCAAGGGCCGCGCCGGCATCACCTGCTTCATCGTCGATGCCGACACGCCGGGCTTTCATGTGCGCAGGGTCGTGCACACGCTGCGCTCGTCGAGCTACGCCACCGAACTCGAATTCAAGGATTGCTGGGTGTCGGACCACCAGGTGCTGGGCGAGGTCAACAAGGGCTTCGCCGTCGCCAACGACCGGCTGACCCGCCAGCGCATCCCCTACGCCGCCGCCTGCATCGGCATCGCCATCGCCGCCCACGAGATGGCGATCGAATGGGCGAAGATGCGCTCGACCTTCGGCGAGAAGCTCGCCAACCGCCAGGCCGTGCAATGGATGCTGGTCGACAACGAGATCGACATCCGCTCGGCCAGGCACTTCACCCTGGAAGCGGCGGAAAAGGCGCGGCGCGGCCTTCCCTTCCGGACCGAGGCCGCCATCGCCAAGCTGATCGCGTCGGAGGGCGGCGGCCGGGTGGTCGACCGCTCGATGCAGATCCACGGCGGCATGGGCATGACCAAGGACCTGCCGCTCGAGCGCTGGTATCGCGAGATGCGCATCCGCCGGGTCGGCGAGGGACCGAGCGAGGTCCAGCGCATGGTGATCGCGCGCGAGATCCTGGGCAGCAACCTCAGATGAGCAAACCTCTCGAGGGCATCAAGGTCGTCGAGTTCGGCCAGAACCTGGCCGGTCCCTATTGCGGGCAGATCCTGGCCTTTCTCGGCGCCGACGTGGTCAAGGTCGAGCGGCCGGAAGGCGACGACGCCCGCAAGTGGGGACCTCCGTTCATCGAGGGCGACGCCTTGAGCTTCATCGCGCTCAACCGCGGCAAGACGTCGATCACCTGCGATCTCGGCGACAAGGCCGAGCGCGAGGCGCTGATCGAGCGCATCGGCGCGGCCGACGTTTTCGTGCACAATCTCCGGGCCGACGTGCCGGCCAAGTTCGGCATCGATGGCGCGACCCTCACCAAGCGTTTCCCGAAGCTGGTCTATGCCGATCTCGGCGCCTTCGGCCATGTCGGCCCGTGGAAGGAGCGGCCGGGCTACGAGCCGATCATCCAGGCGGTGGCCGGGCTGATCTCGCTGAACGGCGATCCGTCGGGACCGGAAGCGCGCATCGGCGTGTCCATCATCGACCTGTCGACCGGCATGTGGACGGCGATCGGCGTTTTGGCGGCGTTGGCCAAGCGCGCGGCCACGGGCCAGGGCAGCCTGGTCAACACGTCGCTGTTCGAGAGCGGGCTGATGTGGGCGTCCAACCATGTCGCCTCCTACTCGGTGACCGGCAAGATGGCGGCACGCCAGGGGACCGGACACCCCTCGCTCACGCCCTACCAGGCGTTCGAGTGCAGCGACGGCCCGCTGATGATCTGTCCCGGCAACGACCGGCTATGGCGCAAGTTCGCCGAGGCGCTGGGCCATCCCGAATGGCCCGACGAGCCGCGCTTCAAGACCAATGTCGAGCGCATGCAGCAGCGCGACCTGCTGCTGGGCATGATCTCCGACATCATGAAGGCCGAGAGCCGCGCCTACTGGTCGGCCAAGCTCGACGCGCTGGGCGTGCCCAACGGCCCGCTCAACACGGTGCCGCAGGTGCTGGAACTGGCGCAGACAGCCGCGCTCGGCATGTTCGCCAAGCCTTATGCCGGCCAGGACGCGCTGTTCCATGGCCTGCCGGTGAGTTTCGACGGTATCCGGGCAGGTGGGTCGGAGGTCGCGCCGAAAATCGGCGAACACAACGACGGCTAGACCTCAGCTGGCGAAGCTCAGGCAGTATTCGCGGACGCGTTCCAGGGGAATGCGGGCGTGGCTCTGGACGATGATGAACTTGCCGCCGGGATCGGTGCCGTTGGGCAGCTTCACCAGGCGCTCGAAGTCATCGGCGCCCCAGACGCAGGATTGCTCGGAGAACAGGTGCACGTCGGCGGCGTAGCAGGTGTTCCAGTCGACGTGATAGTCGAACAGGTTGCCCTTGATCTCGGCGACGCTGGTGTAGAGCGAATATTCGGTCCACGGCACGCCGATCGGCTTGCGCGCCTTGCGCAGCATCAACGCCGTCGCGGCGTCGTTGCCGCCATTGCGGACGTGCTCCAGCGTCTGCGCCGCCAGCGTGCCGTGCAGCAGGTTGGGCGTCACCGACAGACCGTGGCCCTTGGCGTCATAGGCCGAGCCCACGACGTCGGCGGCGTGGCGCCACCAATCGTGGTGCAGCTTGGGCTCCCAGCGCGAGAGGCCCCTTCCGTCGAGCACAAAGGTGGTGGCATCGAAGTCGCCGACGCAGCAGACGTCCGAATTGAGCGTCAGATAGCCGCCGAAGCCCAGCATCGCCGGAACCTTGAGCTTGACGATCTGCTGCCGGTACCAGCCGGTCATCAGGTAGAAGCCGCTGAACGGCGAGATGAAGTCGCTCTCCGGCCGCACCGAGACATTGATGTTGGAAAAGCGCGGCAGGCTGGTGCGCAGCAGGTGGGTGTCGCTGCCGGGCGACACGATCAGCAATTCGAAGGGTTTGGCGTCGCGCCAATGCTTGGCCAGCGATTCGATCAAAAGACCCGCGCGCTCCAAATCGCCCCGGCGCATCATCTTGCGCAAAGCCAGGGGGAGAATGGCGTGGCGGACCTCGGAAAACATCTTTTGGTTAACTCTGAAAATACATGTGGTGTGTGGGCTCTGCCACATCAATCGCTAGGTGGGGTGCACCGTTAGCCCATCAGCGGCAGAACGTCCCACAGGAGCTTCCGACGGACGGTCTCGACCCTGCTGAAAAAGACCCCTGAAAAAAGACGCCGGGCCAAAAGGCCCGGCGAGTTAAACAGGGAGGCTTCACGTCTGGGAGACGTGGGATCATGAGGATCCCGAGTTTCGAACGCGATCAGCCGAAACCGCTCGTGTCGAAGACCTGAGAGCGAACGTAGCCCTCGCTCGATGTATTGGTAGGGGGGAATTTCCGAACACTGGCATGCGAAGGACGCATGCCTTTCACTAACTATGCAATACTGCAGGTCTCAGCCATCAGAAACGAGTCTCTGCGACCTTCCGCAAAAGGAAATCGCGGAACACGGCGATGCGCTTGGAATGCCGCAATTCCTCGGGATAGGTGAAATACACATCGGTCGTACGGACATTGAGGTCGGGCAGGACCATCTCGATCTTGGTCGATTCGCGGGCGAGATAATCGGGCAAGGAGGCAATGCCCAGGCCCGATTCGACGGCGCGGAAGATGCCGTAGACGTTGTTCACCCGCAGCACCACGACCCGCCCCGACTGGTCGACATTGCCCTCGCGCAGCAGCCAGTTGACGTCCTGGACCGGCGCCCGGGCGTCCTCGCCGAAGATGATCAGGCGATGCTGGTCGAGTTCCTCGACGGCCTGCGGCTTGCCGTACTTCTGGATATAGCCGTGCGAGGCATAGACGTGGCTGCGCACCGTGAGCAGATGGCGCTGCACCAGGCCGGGCTGGCGCGGCATCATCATGCGAATGGCAACATCGGCCTCGCGCATGCCGAGATCGAGCTCGTTGTCCGACAGCACCAGGCTGACGTCGATATCGGGGTACATGGTGATGAATTCGTGCATCTGCGCGGTGAGCCAGGTCGAGCCGAAACCGACCGTGGTCGTGACTTTCAGGCGGCCCGCCGGCTTGTCCTGGTTGGCGCGCAGCAGCGCCTCGGCGGTGTTGACCTTGGCGGCCATGTCGCGCGCGGTGCGGTAGAGCAATTCGCCCTGCTCGGTGAGGATGAGCCCGCGCGCATGCCGGTGAAACAGCATGACGCCGAGCTGCTCCTCGAGCGCGCCGATCTGGCGCGAGATCGCCGACTGGCTGAGCTTCAGCGTCTCGCCGGCATGAGTGAAGCTCCCGGCATCGGCTACGGCCTGAAAGATCCGCAGCTTGTCCCAGTCCATGACATCGCCTCCCTAAGGCGCCTTGGCGCTACCCGCCAGACGCCGATCCGCGCCGCCGCTTACTCCGCGGCTTGCGCGAGGCGCGCTTCCTGGTGCGCCAACCATTTTTCCGCCTCGAGCGCCGCCATGCAGCCGGTGCCGGCCGCGGTGACGGCCTGGCGGAAGATCTTGTCCTGCACGTCGCCCGCGGCGTAGACGCCCTCGACATCCGTGGCGGTCGAGTCGGGCTTGGTGATCAGGTAGCCTTCGCCGTCCATGGCGAGCTTGCCCTTGAACAGCTCGGTGTTGGGTGAATGGCCGATGGCGATGAACACGCCGTCGGTCGCCAGCTCCTTCTCCACACCGGTCTTGACGTTCTTGACCCGCACGCCCTGCACCAGCGGCGCGGGCTTCGCCTCGCCCACGATCTCCTGCAGCGTATGGTCCCACAGCACCGTCACCTTGGGATTCTTGAACAGCCGGTCCTGCAGGATCTTCTCGGCGCGGAACGAATCACGGCGGTGGATCAGGGTCACCTTGGAGGCGTGATGCGTGAGGTAGAGCGCCTCCTCGACGGCGGTGTTGCCGCCGCCCACCACGACCACTTCCTTGCCGCGGAAGAAGAACCCGTCACAGGTTGCGCAGGCCGAAACGCCGCCGCCGCGAAACGACTCTTCGCTGGGCAGGCCCAGCCATTTGGCCGTGGCGCCTGTCGAAATGATGAGCGCATCGGTCTCGTAGCGATCGCCCGAATCGCCGCTGCACACGAACGGCCGGCGGCTGAGGTCGACGTCGACGATGGTGTCGAAGAAAAGCTCGGTGCCGACATGCTCGGCCTGCTTCTGCATCTGCTCCATCAGCCACGGGCCCTGGATGACGTCGGCGAAGCCCGGATAGTTCTCGACGTCCGTCGTGATGGTGAGCTGGCCGCCAGGCTGGATGCCTTGCACCAGCATGGGCTTGAGGCTGGCGCGCGCGGCATAGATGGCCGCCGTGTAGCCTGCCGGCCCTGACCCCAGAATGAGCACCTTACTACGATGAGTCGCTGCCATGTCCGTCCCGCATCCCGCCAACCGCATATCTTCGACATATATGCAAACCTCGCCAGGGATGCACGGCCGTTCTGCACTCCAGACGCAATTGTTCACAGCGGACCGTGCAAATCTCGCAACTTTATTGCGTGCGTGGCATGGTTCTGGCATAGACCGCGGCCAACGGGAGGAAAATTGGATGGCTCGCGCAAAGCTCGACCGGATCGACCGGCGCATTCTCAGCGACCTGCAGTCGAATGGGCGCATGACCAACGTGGAGTTGGCAGAGCGGGCGGGCATCTCTGCGCCGCCCTGCCTGCGCCGGGTGCGGGCCCTCGAGCGCGCCGGGATCATCAAGGGCTACCACGCCGACCTCAGCCCCGAGGCGTTGGGCTACAGCGTCTCGGTATTCGCCCTGGTCGGCCTCAACAGCCAGGCCGAGACCGACCTCAAGGCGTTCGAGGAACTGATCGCCAAATGGGACGAGGTCCGCGAATGCCACATGCTGGCCGGCGAAGCCGACTTCCTGCTGAAGATCGTCGCCGAGACATGGGACGAATATCAGAAGTTCCTGACCACCCGGCTCACCTCGGCGCCCAACGTCAGCCACGTGAAATCGATGATGGTGTTCCGCACCGCCAAGCAGTTTCCCGGGGTGCCGATCGCGGTCGAATAGGAGGACGCCTCATGGACGGAAGCGCCGCCCCCGACGTGACCCTGGAACGCCTGCACGAGATCGCCGACGCCTTCGCGCGCCGTGATGTCGAGGGCATCGTCAATTCGTTTGCCGAGGACGGCGAGTTCCGCAACGCCCGTGGTCCGGATTACTGGGGCCAGAGCTTCAAGGGCAAGGCTGCGATCCGCAGCTACTTTGCGCCATTGTTCGCCAGCACCGGCGATGTCGCGTGGCGCCACACCAGCGAGTTCATCTGCGGCAATCGCGCCGTCACCGAATGGCACCGCACGGCGACGCTCGCGACAGGCGAGCGCCAGGAATGGCTGGGCTGCGACCTCTACACCTTCCGCCGCAGCCTGATCGTCATGAAAGACACCTACATCAAGGTCGTGGTCTAAAAATCCTCTTGCGGGGAACAGCGTGTATGGATAGCGTGGTAAAATACACGGCGTTACCCGAACAGGGGGTTACATGAAGAACCTCTTCCAGGCAGCGCGGGTCCTGCTGCTCGATCTCGCCTCGACGGTGCTGTTCCTCGCGGTCTATCTGCTGACCGACAATCTCTTCCTGGCCGTCGGGCTGGGCATGGTGCTGGGCATCGCCCAGATCGGCTGGCAGCTCTTCAAGAGGAAGCCGATCGAGACGCTGCAGTGGCTGAGCCTGGTGCTGATCCTGGCGTCGGGCACGGCGACCTTCTTCACCCACGATCCACGCTTCGTGATGCTGAAGCCCAGCGTCATCTACTGCATCGTGGGCGTGGTCATGCTGAAGCGCGGCTGGATGAACCGCTACCTGCCGCCGCGCGCCGCGCCGGTGGCCGATGTCGCCACGACCTTCGGCTATGCCTGGGCCGGCATGATGTTCGCCTCGGCGGTGCTCAACATCGCGCTCGCCCTCACGCTCGACCCCAAGAGCTGGGCCGCCGCCATGTCGGCCTGGGGCATCGCGAGCAAGATCGGCCTGTTCCTGGTCCAATATGCGGTGATGACCATGGTCGGGCGGCGCCGAGCCGCCGCAGCGACGGCGACCGCTACTTGAATTGAACGGCCACGACCTCGTAGGAGCGCGCGCCGCGCGGGGTCTGGACCTCGACGGTATCGCCCACGGTCTTGCCGATCAGCGCCCGGCCGATCGGCGAGGTCACCGAGATGCGGCGCTTGGCAAGGTCGGCCTCGTAGGGGCCGACGATCTGGTATTTCACCTTCTCGTCGGTGTCCTCGTCGGCGAGCTGCACGGTGGCGCCGAACTTCACGATCTTGCCGGAAAGCTTGCTGAAATCGATCACCTCGGCGCGCGAGATGATGTCCTCGATCTCGGCGATGCGGCCTTCGATGAAGCCCTGTTTTTCACGCGCGGACGTATATTCGGCGTTCTCCGAAAGATCGCCGTGCTCGCGTGCCGCCGCGATCGCCTTGATGATCGCCGGGCGCTCCACGCTCTTCAGCTGCTTCAGTTCGTCCGTCAGGCTCTTCAGGCCCTCGGCGGTCGTCGGAACCCTTTCCATTGCTTAATCGTCCTCAATGAATCGCGCGGCGTCAACGGCCAACGCACCCCGAATTCGGGCTGCATCGCGCAAGTTGCGGGGTTTGGCGGCTAGAAGGTGGTTTTGAAGTAGGATTGCAGGGGCGCCACGTCGAGGGCCCCCTCGCTCAGCGCCGCGATGCCTTCGACCGACGCCTTGGCGCCGGCGACCGTGGTGTAATAGGCGATCTTGTGCATCAGCGCGGCGCGCCGCAGCGTATAGCTGTCGGTCAGGGCGCCCGCCCCGTCGACGGTGTTGAAGACGAGCTGGACCTTGCCGTCCTTCATCAGGTCGACGATGTGCGGCCGCCCCTCGAGCACCTTGTTCACCCGCTGCGCTTCGATACCGTGCTTGTGCAGGAAATCGGCGGTGCCGCCGGTCGCCACGACCTTGAAGCCGAGATCGAGCAGCCGTTTCACCGGCTTCACCATCTGAGCCTTGTCCTGGTCCTTGACCGACACGAACACCACCCCGTCCAGCGGCACCTTGCTGCCGGCGCCGAGCTGCGATTTGGCGAAGGCGCGGCCGAAATCGGAATCGAGGCCCATGACCTCGCCGGTCGATCGCATCTCGGGACCGAGGATGACGTCGACACCGGGGAAGCGGGCGAACGGGAACACCGCTTCCTTGACCGCGATGTGCTTGCCGCGCGCCTTCTTGATGGCGAGCGACTTCAGCGACTCGCCGACCATCAGGCGGGCGGCATATTTGGCGATCGGCTGGCCGGTCGCCTTGGCGACGAAAGGCACCGTGCGGCTGGCGCGCGGATTGACCTCGAGCACGTAGACCTCGCCGTCCTTGACGGCGTACTGCACGTTCATAAGGCCGACGACCTTGAGCGCGCGCGCCATCGCCTCGGTCTGGCGCTCGATCTCGGCCAAGATTCTGGATGGCAGCGAATGGGGCGGCAGCGAGCAGGCCGAATCGCCGGAGTGGATGCCGGCCTCCTCGATGTGTTCCATGATGCCGGCGACGAACACGTTCTGGTCCTTGTCGGCCAGCGCATCGACATCGACCTCGATGGCGTCGCGCAGGTAGGAATCGATCAGCACCGGATTGGCGCCCGAGACCTTCACCGCGTCGCGCGTATAGCGCTCCAGGCCTTCGCGATCGTAGACGATCTGCATGGCGCGGCCGCCCAGCACATAGGACGGACGAATGACGACCGGATAGCCGATCTTCTCGGCGACCTTGATCGCCTGCTCCTGAGACGTCGCCGTGCCGTTGTCGGGCTGGCGCAGCTTCAGTCTGTGAATGAGCTTCTGGAAGCGCTCGCGGTCCTCGGCGAGGTCGATGGCGTCGGGCGAGGTGCCGAGGATGGGGATGCCCGCCGCCTCGAGCGGCTTGGCGAGCTTGAGCGGCGTCTGGCCGCCGAACTGCACGATCAGACCCAAAAGCTCGCCGTTGCGGCGCTCGACCTCGACCAGCTCGATCACGTCCTCGGCGGTCAACGGCTCGAAATAGAGGCGGTCGGCGGTGTCATAGTCGGTCGAGACGGTCTCGGGATTGCAGTTGACCATGATGGTCTCGTAGCCCGCCTCGCGCAGCGCATAGACGGCGTGCACGCAGCAATAGTCGAACTCGATGCCCTGCCCGATGCGATTCGGGCCGCCGCCCAGGATGATGACCTTGCGCCGGTCGGTCGGCTGGGCCTCGCACTCGGCCGGCCGCACGCCGTCGCCCTCGTAGCAGGAATAGAGATAGGGCGTGCGCGATTCGAACTCGGCGGCGCAGGTGTCGATGCGCTTGAACACCGGCTTGACGCCGAGGCTGCGCCGCTTGCCCGCGACATCGGCCGCCGACTGTCCGGTGAGCTCGGCCAGCCGCTCGTCCGAAAAGCCCTTCTTCTTGAGATCGAGCACGCCCTTGGCGTCCTTGGGCAATCCCTTGGCCCGGAGCTCCGCCTCGATCGTCACGAGCTGCTCGATCTGGCGCAGGAACCACGGCTCGTACTTGCAGGCGTGCGCCACCTCCTCGACCGAGAGGCCGAAGCGGAAGGCCTGGGCGATGGTCAGGATGCGATCGGGCGTGGGCCGCGACAGGGCGCCGACGATGGCCGACTTGTCGGGCGCGCCCTTGATCTCGATCTCGTTCAGGCCGGTCAGACCCGTCTCCATCGAGCGCAGCGCCTTCTGCAGCGATTCCTGGAAGGTCCGGCCGATCGACATGGCCTCGCCGACGCTCTTCATCGAGGTGGTGAGCAGGGCCTCCGCGCCGGGGAACTTCTCGAAGGCGAAGCGCGGCATCTTGGTGACGACGTAGTCGATCGTGGGCTCGAACGAGGCGGGCGTCGTGCCGGTGATGTCGTTCAGCAGCTCGTCGAGCGTGTAACCGACGGCCAGGCGCGCGGCGACCTTGGCGATCGGGAAGCCGGTGGCCTTCGAGGCCAGCGCCGAGGAGCGCGACACGCGCGGGTTCATCTCGATCACGACCATGCGGCCGGTCTCCGGATCGACCGCGAACTGCACGTTCGAGCCGCCGGTGTCGACGCCGATCTCGCGCAGGCACGCGATCGAGGCGTCGCGCATGATCTGGTATTCCTTGTCGGTGAGGGTGAGCGCCGGCGCCACCGTCACCGAATTGCCGGTATGGATGCCCATCGGATCGACGTTCTCGATCGAGCAGATGATGATGCAGTTGTCGCGCCGGTCGCGCACGACCTCCATCTCGTACTCTTTCCAGCCGAGCACCGATTCCTCGACCAGCACCTCGCCGACCGGCGAGGCGTCGACGCCGCCCTGCACGATGTCGAAATATTCGTCGCGATTGTAGGCGATGCCGCCGCCGGTGCCGCCCAGGGTGAAGGACGGACGGATGATCGCGGGCAGGCCGACATGGTCGAGCGCGCTGATCGCTTCCTCGCGGTTATGCACGACCTCGCTCTTGGGGCAATCCAGCCCGATCTTGGTCATGGCCTCGCGGAACAGCAGGCGATCCTCGGCCTTGTCGATCGCCTCGGCGTTGGCGCCGATCAGCTCGACCTTGAATTTCTTGAGCCGGCCGTCGCGATGCAGCGCCATCGCCGTGTTGAGCGCCGTCTGCCCGCCCATGGTCGGCAGGATGGCGTCCGGCCTTTCCTTCTCGATGATCTTGGCCACCATGTCGGGCGTGATCGGCTCGATATAGGTCGCATCGGCCAGGCCCGGATCGGTCATGATCGTGGCCGGGTTGGAATTGACCAGGATGACGCGGTAGCCCTCGTCCTTCAGCGCCTTGCAGGCCTGCACGCCGGAATAGTCGAACTCGCAGGCCTGGCCGATCACGATCGGGCCGGCGCCAATGACCAGGATGCTCTTGATGTCGGTGCGCTTGGGCATGAAAGGCTACTGGCCCTTGCTCTTGTCGATCATCTCGACGAAGCGGTCGAAGAGATAGTGGCTGTCGGTCGGGCCCGGCGAGGCCTCGGGATGGTACTGGACCGAGAAGGCCGGCATGTCGGTGCAGCGCAGGCCTTCGTTGGTGCCGTCGAACAGCGAGACGTGCGTCACCTCGACGTTCTTGGGCAGCGACTTCGGGCACAACGCAGAAGCCGTGGTTCTGCGAGGTGATCTCGACCTTGCCGGTCGTCAGGTCCTTGACCGGCTGGTTGGCGCCGCGATGGCCGCGTTCCATCTTGCGCGTCTTGCCGCCCAGGGTGAGGGCCAGGATCTGATGGCCGAGGCAGATGCCGAACAGCGGCACCTTCTTGTCGAGCACGCCCTGGACCGCGGGCACGCTGTAGCCCACCGTCGCCGCGGGATCGCCCGGGCCGTTGGACAGGAACACGCCATCGGGCTTGTGACGCAGGATATCCTCGGCCGTGGCCGTCGCCGGAACGACCGTGACCTTGCAGCCGGTGTTGGCGAGGCAGCGCAGAATGTTGCGCTTGGCGCCGTAGTCCACGGCGACCACATGATACTTGGCCTTGGCGAGCTTGCCGTAGCCCTTGCCCAGCGCCCACTTGGTCTCGTCCCAGCCGTAAGTCTGCTTGGTCGTCACCTCGACGGCGAGATCCATGCCGTCGAGGCCGGGCCACTCCTCGGCGATCCTGCGCAGCTTGGGGATGTCGAACTTGCCGTCGGGGGCATGGACGACCACGCCGCTGGGCGCGCCGCCGTCGCGGACACGGCGCGTGATCGCCCGCGTGTCGACACCGCAGACACCCGGCAGATTGTGGCTCTTCAGCCAGTCGTCGAGCGGCTTGGCCGACCGCCAGTTGGCCGGCTCGGTGATGTCGCCGCGCAGGACGACGCCACGCGCGGCGGGGTTGATGCTCTCGATATCCTCGAGATTGGTGCCGACATTGCCGATATGGGGAAAGGTGAAGGTGATGATCTGCCCGGCATAGGAGGGATCGGTGACGATCTCCTGGTAGCCGGTCATCGAGGTGTTGAAGCAGACCTCGCCCACCGCATGGCGCGCCGCGCCGACGCCCTTGCCCCAAAAGACCGCGCCATCGGCCAGCACCAGCGCGGCCGTGGCCCAACGCGGCGCGGCGTCAGTCGCGCCGGCGGTCTTAGGAGAGGTCATGATGAATTTTTCCGTTCGTGCGGCCCGCCCAGCCTGCCCGGAAAGGCGACCTCGCGAACCGCGCGGGTTTGTAACCAAGCGGTCGCATAGGGTCAAGGCGCTGCGGATCGCTAATTAATAAGCCTTTTCAATAACTTATTTGCTTTGCCAACAGCGGGGCGAGCGATTAGTTTCCGGCCTTCGATCCATCGGGACAAAGACATGCTGCGCGAGCAACTGAACGAGGCGATGAAGACCGCCATGCGCGCCCGCGACACCGCGGCGCTCGGCACCATTCGCCTGATCCTGGCCAAGCTCAAGGACGTCGATATCGCGGCCCGCACCGAGACCAGCCGCGAGGGCGTGGCCGACGACCGCATCCTGTCGATGCTGCAGGGCATGATCAAACAACGAAACGAATCGGTCACCCTCTACGAGAAGGGCAACCGCGCCGATCTGGCCGACAAGGAAAAGGCCGAGATCCTGGTGATCGAGCGCTTCCTGCCCAAGCAGATGGACGACGCGGCCGTCGAGGCCGCCGTCGCCGATGCCGTGGCCACGTCCGGCGCCAAGACGGTCAAGGACATGGGCGGCGTGATGGCGGCGCTCAAGGCCAAATACGCCGGCCAGATGGATTTCGCCAAGGCGTCGGCTGCGGTGAAGAAAGCGTTGACGGGATAGCCGCTTCCCCCTGGGAGGCATCGCATTGGGAACTTTCCGCACTTCCCGCACTTTCCGCTAACGATTTTGGCCGCTCACGATTTTGGTTGGTCGCACTGAAGTGTCGCTTCGCATCGCGGAATACGACAGCGCTTCTGCCGCTGGCGGCAATTTCCGGTATTTGCGGTATTTCCGGCAGTCGTTTTTCGCTGCCGTGCCCTGATACTTGCATTGGGTGAACCTGCATTGATCATGCGCGACGGCAATGGCGGCCTGGGTCGCGCCAGATATATAAGTGACACTTCAGTAAAAGTCAAGTATTACTTCTGGCAAACAGGTTTTTATCCCCCTTTCCCCCTTAGTCCCCCGTCGAAATGTCGAGGCGCTATCAACCCGACTTTACATTCGGTGTACATCTAGCAGATGGCCTTCCCCCCGGGCTTCCTCGACGAGCTGCGCGCGCGCCTTAGCCTGTCCGACGTCGTCGGCCGCAAGGTGTCGCTGAAGCGGCGCTCGGGTGCGGAGTATGCGGGGCTCTGCCCATTCCATAACGAGAAGACGCCGTCCTTCACGGTCAACGACAAGAAGGGCTTCTTCTACTGCTTCGGCTGCCACGAGAAGGGCGATGTCGTGGGCTTCGTCATGAAGACCGAGGGCCTGTCGTTTCCTGAGGCGGTCGAGAAGCTTGCGCGCGAGGTCAACCTGCCGGTGCCGCGCGCCACGCCGGCCGAACGCGATCGTGCCGAGCGCGTCTCGACCCTCCAGCAGGTCGTCGAAGAAGCGGCGCGCTGGTTCCAGAAGCAGCTGCGCCTCCCCGTCGGACGCCAGGGGCTCGATTATCTGCGCGGCCGTGGGCTCGAAGAAGCGACGATCGACGACTTCCGCCTGGGCTTCGCGCCCGATTCGCGCGACGGGCTTCTGGCGGCGCTGAAGCGCGAGGGCGTGCCGATCGACAAGATCATCGAGGCGGGCCTCGTCATCCAGCCCGAGGACAATCGCGACCCCTATGATCGCTTCCGCGGGCGCGTGATATTCCCCATCAACGACCGCCGCGGCAGGGTCATTGCCTTCGGCGGGCGGGTGATGGGCGCGGGCGAGCCGAAATATCTCAACTCGCCCGAGACGCCGCTGTTCCACAAGGGCGCCAATCTCTACTGCCTCGATCGCGCCCGGGTCGCGGCGACCAAGGACCAGCCGGTGATCGTGGCCGAAGGCTACATGGACGTGATCGCGTTGCACGGCGCGGGATTTTTAGGCGCCGTGGCGCCGCTCGGCACCGCGCTCACCGAAGGCCAGCTCGGCGAGTTGTGGAAGCTGGCCGACGAGCCCTATCTCTGCTTCGACGGCGACAATGCCGGCCGGCGCGCGGCAGCCCGCGCCGCCGAGCGGGCGCTGCCGCTGCTGCGCGCCGGCAAGAGCCTGCGCTTCCTGGCGCTGCCCGCCGGCGAGGATCCCGACAGCCTGATCCGCGTTCGAGGCGCCGACGCTCTCCGCCGCGTCCTCGATCTCGCGCGCCCGCTGTCGGACGTGGTGTGGGACATGGAGACCGAAGGCAAGGTGGCCGACACGCCGGAGCGCCGCGCCAGCCTGCAGCGCGCTGTCGAGCAGCGGGTGGCCGAGATCGCCGATCCGGTGGTCCGGGATTATTACCGATCCGACATGCGCAGCCGGCTGGCCCGGCTCCGGCGTCCCGAGGGCCCGGCCTGGCAGGCGGGCGAGCGACGGTTCTTCCGCGGTTCCGGCCCCGAGCCGGCACCCTTTGCCGCCGGCTCGGCGGCCCGGCGATCCGGCACCGATCTCGACGGCTCGCGGCAGGAGCGCGCCCTCCTGGGTGCTCTGATCGAGCGGCCGGCGCTCCTCCACATCCTCGCGGAGGACCTGGCGGCGCTCACCATCACCAATTCCGAATTGGACCGCCTGCGCAGCGGCCTCCTGGATGCCCTTTCCCTGGCCCCGTCGGGGGTCGATCCGGCGGCCGACGAGGCGCTGTCCGAGGAAGGCGCGGACGGCCTCCCCCTTGAAGCCCGGCTGATCGAGGAACATCTGGAGCGGTCCGGACTGCAGCGGGTCGCAGCGGCTGCCTTGGCCAAGGCCCGGGAGGTGTTCCGCGACGATCCGGCCGACGCCGAGGGCTGGGTAGGCCAGTGGCGCCGGGCCGCCCGCCACCTCAGCCGGCTGACCGCCGATCCCGAGGAGCTGAAACGGGCCGAAGAGGCCCTCGCCGAGGACATGAATGAGGAGAATCTGCACCGGCTACAGGAGATTCTGGATCGAATGCGGCGGGAAAGCATCGAGTCCGGGCCGGGATAGCTGGCTTGCAGCCGAATCCATGCGGCAACCCCTATCGCCGCTTGAACTTAAACCCCATATAGTAGAAGGGTAGTTTTCAGCGGGGATCGCCCTTCCCGCTTCCCCTTCTTGCAGCCAAATTGACGGCCAAAACCGGCCGTTTTACCTGTTTGTCGCACCTAAGGATAACGAATGGCGACCAAGACCGCGCCCGCCGCCCAGCCTGAAGCCACTGACGCCCGCGAAGAGGGGCCCGACGCCCCCCTGCTCGACACCCTCGGCGCCGAGCTCAAGAAGCTCGTCCAGAAGGGCAAGGAGCGCGGCTATGTCACCTACGACGAGCTGAATGCCGCCCTGCCGCCCGACGAAGTGTCCTCCGAGCAGATCGAGGACACGATGGCGATGCTGTCGGAAGCCGGCGTCAATGTCGTGGAAGCCGAGGAGCAGGAAGAGGCTCCCGCCGCCACCCCGGCCGAGCCCGCCAAGACCGCCGTGGTTGCCGCCGAGGCGACCGGCGAGGACGAGGAACTCGGCCGCACCGACGACCCCGTGCGCATGTACCTGCGCGAGATGGGCAGCGTCGAGCTTCTGAGCCGCGAAGGCGAAATCGAGATCGCCAAGCGCATCGAGGCCGGCCAGGACAAGATGATCGGCGGCATCTGCGAGAGCCCGATGACCATCACGGCGCTCCTGGCATGGCGCGACGCGATCAACGAAGGCCGCATCCTGCTGCGCGACGTGATCGACCTCGAGGCGACGCAAGGCGGCGCCCCCGGCGAGGGCAAGGGCGTCATCGCGGCCCCCGCCATTCCGGCCGCGCCGCCAATGCCGCGCCCGGCGATGCCCAAGCTCGTGCGCCCGGCGGCGCCGGCGCTCAACGGCGAGGCCGGGCCCGCCGAGGCCTCGACCGAAGGCGGCGAAGAGGACGACGAGAACGCGCTGTCGCTGTCGGCGCTCGAAGAGAAGCTCAAGCCCGAGGTGCTGCGCACGCTGACGCGCATCGCCAAGGTCTATGCCGAGATGTCGAAGGTGCAGAACCGGCGCCTGTCGACCTTGAGCCGCGGCCAGAAGCCGAGTGCCGAGTTCGAAAAGAGCTACGAGAAGCACCGCAAGAAGATCGTCGAGCTGGTGCGCACGGTGCACATCAATGCCAACCGCATCGAACAGCTGAAGCTCGCGCTCTACGACCTGAACCGCAAGCTGATGATGCTCGAAGGCCGCCTGCTGCGGCTGGCCGAGGGTTTCCGCATTCCGCGCCAGGACTTCCTCGATAACTACCTGACCCACGAGATCGACCCGAACTGGCTCGACAAGGTCGGCAAGCTGTCGGGCCGGGGCTGGAAGGACTTCGCCAAGAAGAAGGTGGTCGACGTCGAGAAGCTGCGCGCCGAGGTCAAGGCGATCTCCGATTCCGCGGGCGCGCCGATCTTCGAATTCCGCCGCATGTGCAAGACCGTGCAGGACGGCGAGCGCGAGATGATGCGCGCCAAGAAGGAGATGATCGAGGCCAACCTGCGCCTCGTGATCTCGATCGCCAAGAAGTACACCAACCGCGGCCTGCAGTTCCTCGACCTGATCCAGGAAGGCAACATCGGCCTGATGAAGGCGGTCGACAAGTTCGAGTACCGCCGCGGCTACAAGTTCTCGACCTACGCCACGTGGTGGATCCGCCAGGCCATCACGCGCTCGATCGCCGACCAGGCACGCACCATCCGCATCCCGGTGCACATGATCGAGACCATCAACAAGCTGGTCCGCACCAGCCGCCAGATGCTGCACGAGATCGGCCGCGAGCCGCAGCCCGAGGAGCTGGCCGAGAAGCTCGGCATGCCGCTCGAGAAGGTGCGCAAGGTGCTGAAGATCGCCAAGGAGCCGATCAGCCTCGAGACGCCGATCGGCGACGAGGAAGATTTGCATCTCGGCGATTTCATCGAGGACAAGAACGCGGTCATTCCGCTCGAGGCTGCCATCCAGGGTAACCTGCGCGAGAGCACGACCCGGGTGCTGGCCACGCTGACGCCACGCGAGGAGCGCGTGCTGCGCATGCGTTTCGGCATCGGCATGAACACCGACCACACCTTGGAAGAGGTCGGCCAGCAGTTCTCCGTCACCCGCGAGCGCATCCGCCAGATCGAGGCCAAGGCGCTGCGCAAGCTGAAGCATCCCAGCCGCTCGCGGATGCTGCGCAGCTTCCTCGATCAGGGTTGAGCCGCGAACTCCTCGCGCGCGAGGTTTTGGCGGACGGCGTCGTCCACGCCTTGGGCCTGGCCCTTGGTGTCGTGGGTGCCGTTGCCCTCGTCGGTCTTGCCGTCTTCTACGGCAATCCGGTGCTCGTGGTGCCATTGTTCATTTATGCCGCCGGCCTGGTCGCCATGCTGGGCTGCTCGGCCGCCTACAATCTCTTGCGGTCGAGCCGGCGGCGCGACTGGCTGCGGCGTTTCGATCATGCCGCGATCTTCGCCATGATCGCCGGCACCTATACGCCCTTCACGATACTCGGCCTTGAAGGCGGCTGGTCGTCGGGCCTGACGGTCCTGATCTGGTCGGTGGCCGCCATCGGCATCGCCCTGAAGCTATGGCAGCCGCGCCGCATCGAGACCATTTCCATCGCCCTCTACCTGGGGCTCGGCTGGATCGGCCTGGTCGCCCTGCAGCCGTTCAGGGCGGCACTCGACACGTCGACCCTCGCCCTGCTGGCGGCGGGAGGACTCCTCTATTCGGTCGGCGTCGTCTTCCACCTGTGGCACCGCCTGCCTTATCACAACGCGATCTGGCACGGCTTCGTGCTGGCCGCGGCCAGTATCCACTATCTGGCGGTCCTGACGGTCATTCCGGCGGTCGCCTAGAGCGGTTTCCGATGAGATGGAACCGCGAGCGGTTCCATCTCATCGGAAACGCGCGCACCGGAGATCGTGGTTTAACAGAGCATATTCCGTCCGGCCGATTACAGCCGGACGAATATGCTCTAGACGCGACGGCATACGCACCACCTATTGGTCACACGCCTCGCCGCTTCGATTGCCTACCATCCGGCCGCCCGACGGATATTTAAAGGGAGGCACGGCGGTGGCGTTCAGCGATGCGAGCGAACCGGTTCAGACTGGCAGGCGGCTTGTCACACGTCTTAAGGACAGGTTACGCCCGTTCGCGTCGGCGCTCCCTCAACTATCGGGCCTGCCATCCTGGGCGCGCGCGATGGGCGTGCTCAAGCATCACGGATTTTCGCCGGTCACGATCTTCGACATCGGTGTCGGCTACGGCACTTTTCCGCTCTATCGCGCCTTTCCCGACGCCTTCTACCATTTGATCGATCCGGCGCGGGAGTCGCTGGCCTATATGCAGCGCCTGTCACGCCGGCTGCAGTGCGAGTTACACGCAGTAGCGCTGGGTGATCACGACGGCGAAGCAGCGCTCGAGGTTCGTGATGACATCCAGGAATCGACCCTGCTCGAGGAACTGGGACCACGGCGCGTGCGTCGCATCGATCGCGTGCCCCTGCGCCGTTTCGACGCTCTCTTCGCCGGTCCGATCGCACGGCCTGCGCTGTGCAAGATTGACGTCCAGGGCGCCGAACTGATGGTGCTTGCCGGCATGACCCGACGGCTCGCCGACATCGACGCACTGGTCATCGAGACCAGTACGATCGCTACGGTGAAGGATGGCGCCGAAGTCGAAGGCGTCGTACGCTTCCTGGGCGGGGCGGGCTTCGTCTTGGCCGACGTCATCGGTTTGCGCCGCCGGCCGCTCGATAATGCCACGGCGCAGCTCGATCTGCTGTTCGTGCCCAAGGAAGCGGCACCGCGCCATGACCGCCGCTGGGCCGCCGTGGCCTGATTTCGTTCATGCAGTCACGGCGCAACGTCAGTTGCGGTTCACGGCCCGCTTTTCTTATGATAATTTCGTGGCGCGGTGGCCATTCCGTGACCGGCGGCCTCCGCGTCACGCTGCACTTGCGAAAAGAGTACGCAGTCGCAACAACAAGCCTAGGCACGCGCCGGTGGCACGCGCCGTAACCGTGAAACCTGCGGCGAGTTGTCAGTAGCCGCAACCAGCCGTCGCATAGGGCCGTTCAGGTGCTTGTGACGAAGTCGTGCCGCAATCAGGCCACAAGGCATCTTTAGGGCTCTCGACACGTATTGGACAAGATCAAGATGATGACGGGCAGGGGCCTGATGAGACCTACCCTCGGTATAGGACTATTGCTCTTGTCGGGCTGCGATGCGGTGCGTATCGCGCGCGACGACTTCGACCGCCTGACCTCGCCGCCGCGGGTGTCCGAGCAGGCGCGCAAGGCCCCTGCAGCGCAGCCGAAGGCTCGTCCGCGCAACACCTCTTCCCAGACAGCCGCTGCCGTCGACGCCACCGCCAGCCCCGCCCCGGTCTCGCCATCGTCCGACGACAGCGCCCCGGTCACACTCGCCGGCAAGAGCGAGAGCGAGCTCCGAGCGCTGCTCGGCGCCCCAACAAGCGAGGAGGATCGCCCGCCCGGCAAACGATGGCGTTATCGAGATGGGCAATGCACACTGGACGTCCAGCTCTACCCGGACGTTCAGACGAAGCAGTTCGGAACTCTTGCGTACGAGGTAAAGAGCGATGACAACACAGATGAAGGAAAGCGACTCTGCTTGGCCCAAATCCAGTCCCGCGTTCAGGCCCGACACTAGTCGCGACGTGGAAAGAAAAATCCGGGTCGCGTTCGTCGAAGATGACGACGATTATCGTGAGGCGGTGAGCAACGAGCTCGGCGACCACGGCTTCGACGTGACGACCTTCTCTGACGGCGCGGCACTGCTCAGCTCTTTTGCCGATGGAGCCGAAGCCGAGATCATCCTGCTGGACTGGAGCCTGCCCAGCGTATCGGGCATCGATCTGCTGCCGCGCCTGCGGCGCAACGGCGTCGCCCTGCCGGTGGTCTTCCTGACCGGCCGTTCGCAACCGGCCTACGAGAAGCTCGCCTTTGACCGCGGTGCGCTCGACTTCGTCGACAAGGCGCGCGGCGTTCCCATCCTTGCCCACCGCCTCCGCCTGATTGCCGATTCGGTGAAAAAACCCAGCGAGCCCGACCTGGTGGACAATTTCCATTGCGGCAGGCTGATGCTGAAGCCGCGGGTCAGCCGCGCCTTCTGGGACGAGGCCGACATCCATCTGACGCTTACCGAATTCAAGATCGTGCACTTGCTGGCCTCGAATATCGGGAGTTACGTAACCTATCGGGCGGTCTACGATTGCATGCATTACGTCGGTTTCATCGCGGGGAGCGGCGAAAATGGCTACCGAACGAATGTCCGCTCTTGCATCAAGCGGATTAGAAACAAGTTCCGCGCCGTCGACCCTACCTTCGCCGAGATCGATAACTATCAGTCCTTCGGATATCGCTGGGGAAAGACCTAAGCCGCCGCCTGCGCCGCGCGGCTGGCGGCGGGCGTTCCATCGCCTCGCCGCCTCGCTGACCCTCAAGCTCGTCGCCTTGATCGGCATCTTCATCGCGCTGCCCGTCGTCCTCTACGGGCAGTTCGAGAGCGCCGACCGTCAGATGCGGGAGCTTGTGACGCGGGCCATCCAGGACCGCAGCGCCCTGATCGCTGATGCGCTGGCGCCCACGCTCAAGAACGTCGACCCCAAAAGCCAGGTCGCCCTCGACACAGACCTCGCCAAGTACAGCAGCGACGGCACGGTCCTGAAGCTGATGTTCCAGCCTGCCGCAGAGCGCGATTCGGCGGCCAGCCCCAGACGCTTCTATTTCGTGGCGTCGGCCCCGCAGATCCGGGCCGACGAAGTTTCGGCCGAACTCGACGAGCTTCGCCACCGCGGGATCCTGCAACGCCTGTCCGACGCCTGCATGTGGGATGCGACCAACGAGATCCGCTACAAGCAGGCGGACGGCACCGTCGAGCTCCTGACCTCGATCATTCCGATCAAGACGGCGGCGGGCTGCTGGGTCCTGACCTCCACCCACGCCACCTCCGAGTTCCTCAACACGTCGATCGGCCGCCCCTATTGGGAGACGCGCGAGATCCGCGTGGCCGCGGCGATCTACCTCGTGCTGGCGGTGATCGCCCTGCTGGTGGCCATCAGCATCCGGCTCAGCCTGCGCCGCTTTCGCGATGTCGCCGCCGAAATCAGCCAGGGGCGCATCGGCGACTACGCCTTCAGCCACCGCAATGTCGTGCCCGAACTCTCGAGCGTGGCTCGCGACTTCGACAAGCTGGTCCATGACCTGCGTGGCGTGTCGCAGCAGATCCGCCAGTCGGCGGAGGACAAGGCGCATTCCTTCAAGACGCCGCTCGCCGCCATCCGCTCGGCGCTGGAACCGGTTCGCCGCGCCGTGCCCGGCGACAACCAGCGCGCCCGGCGCGCGCTCGAGATCGTCGATTCCTCGCTGGCCCGCCTGCTCGATCTGGTGATTGCGGCGCAAAGGCACGATATCAGCACCGCCGACCTCATCGAGACACCCCGCGTTCCCACCGATTTCACACAGCTGATCGGCGATGCGGCCCTCCACTTCCGCGAAATCCTCGCCAGCAAGGACATCCGCCTCATTCGCCGTCTCGACGAACGCGCCGTGGTGCGCGCCGGCCGTGGCGTGCTCGAGGTGGTGCTGCAGAACGTCCTGGAAAACGCCATCAGCTTCTCGCCGCGCGGCGGCACGATCATCGTGACGCAGACCACCAACGGCGAGACGGTCGACCTGCAGATCGACGACGAGGGGCCGGGCGTCGATCCCGTCAAGATTGCCCACGTGTTCGAGCGCTACTTCTCGTCACGACCGCGTGATGCCGACGATCCGGAGGCCCAGCCTTCCGAACATGCCGGCCTCGGCCTTTGGATCGTACAGCGCAACGTCGAAGCGTTGGGCGGCAGCGTCGGCGCTGCCAATCGCATCGGCGGTGGCCTCTCTGTGACGATTACACTGCCGCGCAACGGCCCTTAATCATCCGTAATTGTTGAGTCGGCGAACCACAACTTGATCACTGGTTGGCTTGCCGGCAGTCGCCTAGCTTCGAACGTAGAGGACCACGTTCGGAGCGTTCACAACTCATGGATACAGTCGGCACCCTCGCGAAATTCCAGGAACAGGGATCTGCGCAGATCCATCCGGTCATCCTGTCCGGTGGCGCAGGGACGCGCCTGTGGCCGCTGTCGCGCGCGTCGTATCCCAAGCAGCTCCTCAAGCTCGCGTCCGAACGGACGATGCTCCAGGACACTGCGGCGCGCGGACTGAGCGACGTAGGCTTTGCCGCACCGGTCCTGGTCTGCAACGAGGATCACCGATTTCTGGTCGACGACCAATTGCAGCAAATCGGCATCAAGCCGCAGACCATCCTGCTCGAGCCGCTCGCCCGCAACACCGGGCCTGCGATCGCCGCGGCCGCCTTGTGGCTTTTGGCACGCGACCCCGATGCCTTGATGCTCGTGCAGCCGTCCGACCACGTCATCGCCTCGCTGGCCGACTTCCACCGTGCCGTCATGCGCGGGCTCGCCGCCGCGCAAGCCGGCCGGCTGGTCACCTTCGGCGTCAAGCCGGGCCACGCCGATACTGGCTACGGCTACATCCAGAGCGGCGAGCCGGTCGAGGGCATCGAAGGCGTGTTCGCCGTCGACCGATTCGTCGAGAAGCCGGACCACGCGACGGCCCAGCGTTTCGTCGACAGTGGCACCTTCTTCTGGAACAGCGGGATCTTCCTCCTGAGCGCGCGGGCCTATATTGGCGAGCTCTCGCGCATCAACCCGGCGATGCTCGCCGCCTGCGAGCGCGCCGTGCGCAACGGCAAGGAAGACCTCACCTTCTTCCGCCTCTGCGCCGATTCGTTCGGCAAGGCGCCCGAGCTTTCGATCGATCATGCCGTCATGGAACATACAACCCGGGCCGCGGTGGTGCCGGTCGACATGGCGTGGAGCGATATCGGCTCGTGGCGGGCCCTTCGCAGCGTCGGCCAGTCCGACGCCGACGGCAACATCCTGCAGGGCGACGTCCTCGCCGAACGCGTCCACAACTCCTACCTCAGGAGCGAAGGCCCGCTCATCGCCACGGTCGGCCTCGACAACGTGATCGTGGTCGCGACCGACGACGCCGTGCTGGTCGCCGACGCCAACTCCGCCGCCGAAGTCTCGGGCATCGTGGCGAGATTGCGCCTGCAGAATCGGCCGGAGTCGCAGCAGCACATCACCTGCCATCGGCCGTGGGGACACTACCGCACCGTCGACGCCGGCGAGCGGTTCCAGGTCAAGCGCATCACCGTAAAACCCGGCGCGAAGCTCAGCCTGCAGAAGCATTATCATCGGGCGGAGCACTGGGTGGTCGTGCGCGGTACCGCGATCGTGCAGCGCGACGAAGAGCGCATGCTCGTTCGCGAAAACGAGTCCGTCTATATCCCGATCGGCGTCCACCATCGGCTGGAGAATCCCGGCAAGCTGCCGTTGCAGCTGATCGAGGTGCAATCGGGACCGTACCTCGGCGAAGACGACATCGTGCGCGTATCCGACAGCTACGGACGGGCCTAGGCGCTCTGGTGACCACAGATCCCGGAGCGCACGGAGCGATCGCCCGCCACATTCAAGGGTGATGATATGTCGACAGAACATTCAGCAATCCTCTGCCTGCGCCGTCGCGGCCTCTTCGCGGCGTTTCTCGCCCTCGCCGCATGCGACGGCGATACGACTCCGATCGTCAAGGAAAGCGGGGAAAGCCTGCAACTCGCGCCAACCAACGCGCCGGGTGGCGGGCTTCGGCAGGGTGCCAAAGCCGCGACGGGCAAAGATTCCGACTACAAGCTCGGCGCGAACGATCGCCTCAGGATCACTGTATTTGGCCAGCCGACGCTCACCGGCGAATATGCCCTCGACGGCAATGGCGTCCTGTCCTTTCCTCTGGTCGGCAACGTCCCGGCCGACGGCCTGACCACCAGCCAGCTGCAAAAGGCCATCGCCGCCAAGCTCGCGCCGGACTACCTGGTGAATCCCGACGTCAGCGCCGAAGTCATAACCCGCCGTCCGTTTTACGTGATCGGCGAGGTGCAGAAGCCCGGCAACTATCCCTACCTGACCGGCATAACCGCAATCAACGCCGTGGCGATGGCCGGCGGCTTCACACGCCGGGCACGGAAGAACGACTTCTACGTCAGACGCACCGACCAAAACGGCCAGACGGTTCGTATCGAAGCAAATTCCGGGACGGTGCTTCAACCCGGCGACACCCTCGACGTTCGCGAGCGGCTCTTCTGATGGCCTATGCCTCGGACCCATCGTCTTCGCCGGGGCGTCGGCGCGTTGCCCTCCGCGCGGTGCCACCGACGCCTCACTACATGGCCCGGGAACCGGTCGCGCGCCTGGCGCCGGCGGCGGAGGAACAGGGTTTCCTCGAGACCATCCGCAAGCTCTGGCGACGGCGCGGGCTGATCGCCGTCTGCACGCTGGTGCTGGGCGGAGCGGCGATCGTGGGCGCATGGTCGATGCCCTCCTTCTACATCTCGGAAGCGAGGGTGCTGGTCGGCGTCCAGGCGCCGCGCCTGCCCAACGTCGAATCGATCGTCGCCGACGTCAGTCCCGACGCCGAACGCGTGCAGAACGAGGGATTCATCCTGCAGTCGCGCAACATCGCCAAGCAGGTGATCGACCAGTTGAGGCTTCGCGACGATCCGGAATTCAATCCCAACCTGCGCAAGCCGTCGTTCTGGTCGCGCTTCAATCCGCGCCAATACCTGCCGGCGGCGGTCGAAACCTGGATCGCCCGCCTGGCATCGGCCAAGCCGCAGGCTGCAGATGCCGACAAGTTCACGGGATTCTCGACAGGCCCCGGAGGAGCCACCAGCGAAGACCGGATGATCGACGCCCTCCTCTCTCGTGTCGACGTCTCGACGCTCGGTCGCTCGCACGTTCTCAGCGTCAAGGCCGAAATCGCAAAATCCGGTGACGGCCGCAGCCATCGCCAACGCACTTGCCGAGCGATATCTGGATTACCAGCGCCGCGACAAGATCGAACTCGATGGACAGGGTCGACAAGTTCATGCTTGGCCGGGTCGCCGAGCTCCGCCAGCAGGTCACCAAGTCGGACCAGGCGGTCGAGGACTATCGCCGCAGCCACGACCTCTACAAGAGCGCCGGAAGCGGCGTCACGGCCCAGCAGCTCAACGAGCTCAACACGCAGCTCACCGCCGCGCAGACGGCCAAGGCCGAGGCCGAGTCGCGGCTGAACGAAGCCCAGGAGATGCGCAAGGGCAGTCTCAGCAACGAAAGCGTGCCGGAGGTGCTGCGGTCGCCGCTGATCGCCCTGCTCAAACAGCAGCTTGCCGAATCCGAACGGAAAGCCGCCGAGCTGTCGGCCTCCTATGGCGCGCGCCATCCCGCCCTGGTCAACGCCCGCGCCGAAGCGGCCAATATCCAGGGCCGCGTGGCTGCCGAAGTCTCGAAGATCGTCGATGGCCTGGCCCGCGAGTCACGCACCGCCAATGCGCGATACGAGGCGCTTGCCAAGAACTTCGAGACCCTGAAGAAGCAGATGGGCGCCGTCAACGATCGATCGATCCAGCTCGAATCGCTCGAGCGCGATGCCACGGTCAACCGCAATCTTCTGGAAGCGATGCTGCTGCGCGCCAAGCAGAGCACCGGCGCCGAGACCATCCTGCAGGCCAATGCCAAGATGGTCTCGCCCGCCGCCCCGACCAGCGCGCCGAGCTATCCGCCGAAGACGCTGATCGCCATGCTCGGCATCGCCGGCGGCATGATGGTCGGTGCGGCGATCGCCCTGCTGCGCGAGGGCGGCGACCATACCTTCCGCCGCGCCGAGCAGATCGAGACGGCGACCGGCCTGCCGGTCATGGCCGTGGTGCCGCAGGTCGCCGGCCGTACCCCGCCGGCGATGCAGGTGCTGCGCCAACCGACATCGGCCTACAGCGAGGCGCTTCGTCGCCTGCACATCGGCGTCGAGCTGTCCGAAACGGTCGCCTCGCCCAAGACCATCCTGTTCAGCTCGGCGACGCCGTCGGAAGGAAAGTCGGTGATGGTGGCCTCGCTCGGCCGGTTGCTCGCCAGCAACGGCAAGCGCGTGCTGCTGATCGACTGCGACTGGCGCAGCCCGCGGCTGCACCTGATTTTCCGCTGCGGCAATCGCGACGGCCTGGCCAGCCTGTTGATCGACAAGGACGTCCAGCTCGACCAGGCGATCCATCACGATGCGCTGTCCGGCGTCGACGTGATGCCGGCGGGCTCATGGAGCCCGCGGTTCGCCCATCTGCTCGGATCGGATCAAATGCGTCGCCTCCTCGAGGCGCTCGAGCCGCACTACGAGTTCATCATCCTCGATACGCCGCCCGCCCTGGTCACGGCCGACGTGCTTTCGTTGTCGCGGCTGGTCGAGAAGGTGGTGTTCGTGGTGCGCTGGGGCCATACGCGGCAGGAAGCGGTGCTCGAGGCCTTGAAGCAGATCCTCGACGCACAAGGCGACGTTGCCGGCATCGTGATGTCGCGCGTGCTGTCCAAGCAGTATCGCCAGTACGCCGACGGCGACCCGTTCTTCGAAGGCAAGCGAAGTGCGACGGCGACTTATCGCGCTTAGACCATGCACGATCCGTCACGCATCCTGTTCGTCAGCCGCTACTACTGGCCGGAGCTGATCGGCTCCGCGCCTTTCAGCACGGACATCGCCGAGTGGCTGACGGCGCATGGGCGGCCGACCACGGTCGTGAGCGGCCTGCCGCACTATCCCGACACCGCCGTCTTCCCCGACTACCGCGACGGCCGGCACCGTCGGGAGACGGTCCGCGGCGTCGACGTCGAGCGTTTGCACGCCGGGCCGCCGCATGGCGCTTCGGCGATGGCGCGCATCGCCAATGAGGCCGAGTTCCTGCTGCGCGGCCTGCTGGCCCTGGCGAGCGGCCGCGTCCGGCGGCACTCGATCGTCCTGGCGCTTTGCCCGTCGATCCTGAGCGTGGCGCTGGGCGTGGCGGCCCGCCGGCGCGGCGGCATATGCGTCGCCGTCGTCCACGACATCCAGTCGGGCCTGGCCGAGAAGCTCGGCATGGTCGGCGGCGGCCGGTTGGCGGCGTTCATGCGGACCTGTGAGCAGGCCGTGCTGAACCGGACGGACCTGGTCGTGGTGCTGTCGACGGAGATGAAGGATCAGTTGCGCCGCATCGGGATCACGGTGCCGATCGAGGTGGTGCCGCTTTGGGTCGATACCGACCAGATCCGGCCAACCCCCGCCACCGCCCGATCCGGCGTGAGGGTCCTCTACAGCGGAAATCTCGGCCGCAAGCAGGGGCTCGGCCAGGTCGTCGAGCTGGCGCGGGAGCTGGCGATCCGCCGCTCGGATATCGAGATCGTGCTGCGCGGCAATGGCAGCCAGGCTGCAGAACTGGTGACGGAGATCGCACGCCTTGGTCTCACCAACATTCGTCTGACGGACCTGCAGCCGAACGAGGCGTTGGCGACGGCCTTGGCGGCGGGCGACATCCATCTGGTGCCGCAGCGTCCCGATGCGGCGGCGTTTGCCGTCCCGTCGAAGGTCTTCAACATCATGGCGGTCGGACGTCCGTTCGTGGCCACCGCCCTGCCGGACAGCGCCTTGTGGCGGCTGCAGCGGCAAAGCGGGGCTTTTCTGTGCGTGCCGCCGGATGATCCCCTGACCTTCGCCGAAGCCGTCATCGAGCTCGCCGACGACCGTCGCCTGCGCCACGAGCTCGGTCGGCGCGGACGCGCATTCGTCGAACAGCACTATGCCAAGCCGCGCATCCTCGACCATCTCATGGGCCGTCTCGATGCCGTCGTCGCCAAATAGCGCGCCGGCGCCGCGCGAGGTCCTGATCCTCGAACCCGATGCCGAAGGTCACTCGCAGGAATGGCTGCAGCATCTGGCGGAGTTCGTCGCGGCCGACGCTGGCGCCCCGGCAATCTCCGTGGTCGCGCCGGCATCGCTTTGTGCCGCGCTGTCGCAGTCGATGCCGAGCGTTGCCGACGGCCGCATTCGCTTCATCGCGTTGCGGCCGCGCGAACTCAGGCTCTGCACCCATCGATCCCTGTCGGTCTCGGCGTTCGCACGCTGGTGGACGATGCGCCGATACCTCAATCGCAGCGGCGCCGATGCCGGCTTCTTCCTTTCCTTCGATCTTCTCTGCCTCCCCTTCGCGCTCGGGCTGCGCGCCCGGGGAAAGCCGATCGGTGGGATACTGTTCCGCCCCTCCGTGCATTACGGCGCACTCGGCAGCTACCGGCCGAGCTCGGGCGAGCGGCTGCGCGACCTGCGCAAGCAACTGCTCTACCGGCTGATGTTGCACAATCCAACCATCAGGGCCGTATTGTCGCTCGATCCCTTCTTCCCGGCCTACGCCGTCTCGCACTACAGCCATGGCGACAAGGTGCAGGCGGTGCCCGATCCGGCCGAGCCGGCGATCGAGGCCAACGGCCGCAGCACCGTCGTCGACTTCGTGCCGCCCGGGCGCACCGGCCTTCTGCTGTTCGGCTACCTGACCGAACGCAAAGGCCCCTTGATGGTGCTCGACGCGCTGCGGCTTCTGCCGGCACGCATCGCAGCCCGCGTGGCCGTGCTGTTTGCCGGCCGCATCGATCCGGCCATCCGCGACGGCATCGACGCCCGCCGCAGCCTGCTGGCGCGGGAGCAGCCGGAGCTGTGGCTGCGCATCGAGGATCGGCGACTCGACCGCGCCGAGCTCGACATCCTGGTGGCGCGCAGCGACGTCGTGCTGGCGCCCTACCAACGGTTCGTCGGCTCGAGCGGCGTCCTGCTGCGGGCGGCGGGCGCCGGTCGTCCTGTGCTTGCCCAGGAATTCGGGCTGGTCGGACGGCTGACCCGCGATCACCGCCTGGGCGCAGTCGCCGACTCATCCGACCCGGTCCGTCTCGCCGGCGAGATCGAAAGCATGGTCGTGCGCGGGCCGGAGAATTTCATCGACCTGTCATCGGCGTCGACTTTCGCGTCTTCGCGAACACCGCACCGCTTCGCATCAGCAGTGTTCTCCAGCGTGATCGCCGGCATCGCCGCGTAGTGTCGCGGCGGCCTCAACATGATCACAACAGCGCCGGCAAACCTCAACATGATCACAACACCGCTGTTGGACGCCGTGGAGAATCGACTCATGTAGTTCGACGACCCACGGGCCGTCGGGTCATCCGCGAGGAGAGACCGCATGAAGCATGACGTCGTACGACAGACAACGACAGCGCAGATCGGCCGCACGGCCGGCAAGCTCCACGATCCCGCAAGGACCGGCTCCGCTTCGGGCACGCCGAGGCAAGGCGGTGCCATATCGGAAGTGATCGTCAGCCGGTTCGTCACGGCTTTCGACGCCGTCGCCATCGTCGCCTCGGGCATCGCCGCGATGCACTGGGACACCTCCACTGTCGACTGGCGCCTCGAGGGCCTGATCGTTCTGCTGGGCTCGCTGCTCGGCCTGAACTTTCTGCACCTTGCCGGCGCCGATCGCTTCAGCCAGTTCGGCGATCTCGGGGCCGCCATCGGCCGCGCCCTGCTCGGCTGGCTGATGACGCTGGGCATGCTGTTCCTTGTAGCCCTCCTGGTCGAGCCGCTCACCGCCGCGGACGGGCCGTGGATCGCCCTGTGGTTCTCGGGGAGTGTCGTGCTGCTGGTGGCCAGCCGTGTCGTCCTGCATCACCAGATGAAGATCTGGAGTCGCGCCGGCCGCCTTGGCCAGGTCGTCGCCATTGTCGGCGCGGGACCGATCGCCCAACGCCTGCTGCGCAGCATGAACGGCAGCCAAGGCGGGCCACGCATCTTCGGCGTCTACGACGACGATGCGCCCTCCCTGCCGGGGCGCTGCATGGGACACGCCATTCGCGGTTCGATCGACGAACTGCTGCAGGATGTGCGGGCGCACGGCATCGATACCGTCATCGTGGCCATGCCATCGACGACCGATCATCTGCTGGTCGAGACGCTGAACAAGCTCAGTCTGGTGCCCGTCGACGTCAGGCTCTGCCCCGGCGAGTTCGCCATGCGTCTCGGCACGCTTCAGGCCAGCCACATCGGCGGCCACACTTTTCTCAACGTCATCGACAGGCCGCTGCGCGACTGGCGGTGGATCGCCAAGAGCGTCGAGGACCGCGTCATCGGCGCCCTCATCCTGATGCTGATCTCGCCGGTCATGATGGCGATCGCGCTACTGGTCAGGTTCGACAGCCCGGGTCCCGCCCTGTTCCGGCAAAAGCGCTACGGGTTCAACAACCAGCTGATCGAGGTGCTGAAGTTCCGCACCATGTACCAGGAAAAGAGCGACGCCAACGGCGAGCGCCTGACCGAGCGCAACGACCCGCGCATCACGCGAGTCGGCGCCTTCCTGCGACGCACCAGCCTGGACGAGCTGCCGCAGTTCCTGAACGTGTTGTGCGGCGACATGTCGATCGTCGGTCCGCGCCCGCACGCCCTTTCAGCCAAGGCGGGCACCCTGCTCTACCAGGAAGCCGTCAAGTACTACGACGCACGGCACCGGATGAAGCCGGGGATCACGGGCTGGGCCCAGGTCAACGGCTGGCGCGGCGAGACCGATACCCTGGAGCAGATACGGAAGCGTGTGGAGCATGACCTACACTACATCGAGCATTGGTCGATCGCCCTCGACCTCCGGATCATCGCGCGCACCATCGTCGGCGGATTCACCGGTCGCAACGCGTTCTAGCGGCCAGCGGAGATCGACGGTGCGCTGCCTGTGGCTGACCCTGGCCGACCCCGAACCGCGTCACAATGGCCAGTACGTCTATTCCGGCGGCCTGATCGATTCTGTCGCCGAGGCCGGCAGCGACGTCGAGGTGCTCGGTCTCGGCCGCTCCGAGGCGGGCCAGCCGGGCGGTCCGCGCGCCCGGCACGTCGTCTGGTGGCTGCCGTCCGACGTGCCGCATTCGCACTGGGGAAGTCTCGCCTCGCTGCTGCCGCACACCGCCTATCGCTGCCGCACGACGGGCATGCGCTACATCCTCGACAAGCTGCTGACGCGCGGCGGCTGGGACGGCATCGTCTTCGACGGCATCTCGACGGGATGGGCGCTGCCTCGCGTGCTCGAGCACTATGCCGGCCGCAGCGACCGGCCGCGCCTGATCTACATCTCGCACAATCACGAAGAAAGCCTGCGCACCCAGATCGCCGAGAGCCAGCCGCTGTTCCTCAAGCGCCAGGCCATCCGCTTCGACGCCCTCAAGGTGTCGCGCCTGGAGCGCGAACTCGTCGATGCCGTCGACTTCGTCACGGCGATCACCCAGGAAGACCTTGCGCTCTACCGGCGCCGCAGCTGGGACAAGCCGATGGGCGTGCTGTCGCCGGGCTACTGCGGGCGGCGTCTCGACAAGCGGCGCATTTCGGACGCCCTGCCGCGCCATGCCGTGATCGTCGGCAGCTTCGACTGGATCGCCAAGCGCATGAACCTCGCCGAGTTCGTCGACGTCGCCGACCCGTTATTCGCCGATGCCGGCGCCGAGCTGCAGGCGGTCGGCAGCGCCGACGAAGCCTTCCTCGGGCAGCTCCGCCAGCGGACCGTGGCCACGCAATTCACCGGCACGGTGCCGGACATCGAGCCCTACCTCGACGATGCGCGAATCGCCATCGTGCCGGAACGCAATGGCGGCGGCTTCAAGCTCAAGGTCCTGGAATATGTCTTCAATCGCGTGCCCGTCTTTGCGCTGACCGGATCGTTCGCCGGCGTCCCGCTGCGACACAACGACAGCGTCATGCTCTTTCCCGACCACGCCGCGCTGGCGCACGGCGTGCTCGAGGCGATCGACGATGTCGATCGGCTCAACCGCCTGCAGGAGCGGGCCTTCGCCGTCTGCAGCGACCGGTTCGACTGGTCGAGCCGCGGCAGGCAGATCGTGTCGGCAATCGCCGCGCCCGTCGGCGCCTAAGGCTGGACACGCGCCATCTCGAAAAGCTCGCGACGGGTCTCCGGCCAGGCCAGCACGGTGAGCCCGACGGCGGCGAGCCCGACGGCGCCGACAAGCAGGATGCCCGGAACCGTTGGTCCGATATCGCCGAGGACGCCGTAACGCAACGCCGCTATGGCCGCCGCCGCAACGGCTGCAGCGCAGGCCGCGGGAGCGATCGCGGTGAGGACGTGGCCCATCGCCACCGGACCGCGGCGGGTCGCCAGCCGGAGGGCGACGGGCAGGCGAACCAGCAGGCCGACGGCGGCAATCGAGGCCGCCACGCCCGTCACACCCCATGGCAGTCCGGCCAGGATGGCCACGATGCACAGGGCGGCATCGATCAGGCTGGCGCGCAACATCTCGCCGGACCGGCCCTGCGTCATGTAGAGCAGGCTGAGCGCCAGCAGCACCGGCAGATAGGCCGCCGACACGCTGAACAGCGCCACCAGCGGCGCAGCCTGCGCCCAGGCCGCGCCGAACAGGATGCCGACCAGCCAGTCGGCCAGGACGGCAGCCATCGCGAAGACAGGCATGGTGAGCAACGCGAGCTTCTGCATGATCTGCCGGAACATCGACCGATAACGCTCCGGCCGGTCGAGCAGGCGACTGAGCGCCGGCATGCCGGCGGCATAGACCGGTGCGTTGATGGTATTGACGGGCAGCAGAACCAGCCGGGTCGTGCGCTCATAGAGGCCGAGTACGGCCGGTCCCCACAGCCAGCCGATCAGGATCTGGTCGACGCTGCGGGCCAGCGCCAGGGCGAGCCCGCTGGCCGTCACCGAGGCACCGAAGTGCAGCAGCTCGCGCAGCCCCGCCGCCGCGGCCGGTCGCGCCGGCCGCCAGCGACAGACGGCCCAGCTTCCCGCCAGCAGCAGTGCCGGCGAGACCAGGCGCTGCGCGACCAGCGCCCAGTAGCCCTTGCCCGCCAGCGCCAGGGCAATCGCCACGGCAAACGCCACGATGTCGGCGGCCGTCTCCAGACCGGCAATCGCGCCAAATCGCATCTGTCGGCGCAGCAGCGCCCAGTGCTGCACCGTGAGCCCACTCAGGACGAAGCCCAGCGCCAGCCACTCGGCGACGGCCTCGAGCTCGGGTTGACCGTAGAACCGTGCCAACAGCGGCGCCGCCAGCACCAGCCCCACCCCGAGCAACGCGCCCACCGCCGCGTTGATCCAGAACAGGGCGGAAACCTGGGCGTGGGAAATACCCGGTTTCTGGATGGTCGCTGCAGAGAGGCCGAATTCCTTGACCAGATCGAGGATCGCCGCGAGCGAGGCCACCATGGCGAGCAGGCCGAAGGCCGATGGCGGCAGCAGTCGCGCCAGCACGACCAAGGTTCCGACCTGCCCGAGCACGCGGACCGCCTGCGCCGCCAGCAGGATCGAGCCGCCGCGTCGGGATCTGCGCCCGATGTCCTCGATCAGATGGTCGGTGGCGAGCGCCGCCTCAGGCGACGGCGCGCTGTCGCTCGGGTGCGATGTGGTCAACATACCACCGGTAGGTCGCGGCAAGGCCGTCGCGCAGAGTCGTCCGCGCCCGCCAGCCGAGCGACGCGGCGAAGGCAGTATCCACCATCTTGCGCGGCGCGCCGTCGGGGCGGCTGGCGTCGAACTGCACGCCACCCTTGTAGCCCACGACCTTGCAGATCAGTTCGACGAGATCGACGATCGGCACGTCGGAGCCGGGGCCGAGATTTACGATCCCCTCGTCGGAATAGTTCTGCATCAGGAACACCATGCCGTCGGCGGCGTCGTCGACGTAGAGGAACTCCCGTCGCACCGCACCGGTTCCCCACACCTCGATGGCGGGCGCCCGGGCGCGCATGGCCGCGTGGGCCTTGACCAGCAGCGCCGGCACGACATGGCTTTGCATGAGGTCGAAATTGTCGCCCGGGCCGTAGAGATTGGTCGGCATGACCGAGATGAAGTTACAACCATACTGCCGGCGGTAGGCCTGGCCGAGCTTGATGCCGGCGATCTTGGCCACCGCATACCACTGGTTGGTCGGCTCGAGCGGCCCGGTGAGCAGCGCCCCTTCCGGGATAGGCTGCGGCGCCAGGCGTGGGTAGATGCAGGAAGAGCCCAGCAGCATCAGTTTCTCGACACCGGTGCGCCGCGACGCCTCCACGACATTGCTCTGGATCATCAGATTGTCGTAGATGAATTCCGCCGGGCGCGTGTCGTTGGCATAGATGCCGCCGACCCTCGCTGCGGCAAGAAACACCGCTTGCGGCCTGGCTGCCGCCATCCAGCCCTCGACCTGATCGGGCCGGCGCAAATCGACGGTGTCGCGCGGCGCCGTCAGGAGCTCGCAGCCTTCGCGCTGCAAGCGGCGCACGAGGGCGCTGCCGACGAGACCGCGGTCGCCGGCGACCCAGACCCGCTTATTGCGCAGCGTATAGCTTGGGCTCGTGACCATTCCGGGCTCCCATGTTCTTCATCACGACGCGATCGGCTTGCACCATCTCGGCCACCAGCTCCGGAAAGGTCGTACGGTGCCGCCAGCCGAGCTTGCTCAGCGCCTTGGCCGGATCGCCGAGCAGCAGGTCGACCTCGGTCGGCCGGCGATACGAGCCGTCGATCGCGACCAGCACGCGGCCGGTCCGCCGGCAGCAGCCCTGTTCGCCGTCACCGCCGCCGCGCCATGCGATGGGACGGTCGATCTGATGGAAGGCAAGCTCGACGAACTCACGTACGGTATGCGTCTCGCCGGTCGCCAGCACGTAGTCGTCGGGCTCGTCCTGCTGCAGGATCCGCCACATGCCCTCGACATAGTCGCGGGCATGTCCCCAGTCGCGCTGGGCGTCGAGATTGCCGAGATAAAGACAGTCCTGATAGCCGCGCTCGATCGCCGCCACCGCGCGGGTGATCTTGCGGGTGACGAAGGTCTCGCCGCGGATCGGCGATTCGTGGTTGAACAGAATGCCGTTCGAGGCGTGCATGCCATAGGCTTCGCGATAATTGACGGTGATCCAGTAGGCATAGAGCTTGGCCACCGCGTAGGGGCTGCGCGGATAGAATGGCGTGAGCTCGCGTTGCGGCGTCTCCTGCACCTTTCCGAACAGCTCCGATGTCGATGCCTGGTAGAAGCGCACCCCGTCCTGCATGCTGAGGATGCGGATCGCCTCGAGCAGCCGCAGCGTACCGAGCGCATCGGTGTTGGCCGTGTATTCCGGCGTCTCGAAGCTCACCTGCACATGGCTTTGCGCCGCGAGGTTGTAGACCTCGGTCGGCTTGATCTCGCCGAGCAGCCGCAGGAGGTTCGCCGAATCGGTCATATCGCCGTAATGCAGGAACAATCTGACGTCGGCGTCGTGGCGGTCGCGGTACAGATAGTCGATGCGTTCGGTGTTCAGCAACGACGAGCGGCGCTTGATGCCGTGCACGATGTAGCCCTGCGACAGCAGGAAATCGGCGAGATAGGCGCCGTCCTGCCCGGTGATTCCGGTAATGAGTGCCACTTTTCTGGACATGCTGCCGACCTCTCGATTACGCAACGCTTCGGGAATAGGCGATTCGTTCAGCCACGCGGTTCCACGAGTAATTCGCCAGGACGTGGCGCTGGGCGGTCGATGCCATGTGTTCGAGCCTTTGCGGATCGGACACGGCGTTGACGATGGCTTCGGCCAGCGCCGCCGGATCGGCGCGGTCGATCAGGAAGCCGTGCCGCCCGCCATCGACGAGTTCCGGCAGACCGTTGCGATTGAGGCCCATGACGGGCGTCCGCGACGCCATCGCCTCGAGATAGACCTGCCCCCAGGGGTCGTTCAGCATCGGCTGGACCAGGAGCGTGGCGTCGCGGAAAAGCTGTTGCAGCGCGGACCACGGAAGGTGGGCGTGGAAGGCGACGCCAGGCCGGCCGCCCACGAAGCTGCGGCTGCGCTCGTCGCCGACGACGGTAAGCGTCAGGTCCGGCCGGCGCCGACGCGCCAGGTCGAAGGCATCGAGCAGCAGCACGCCACCCTTGGCCTGAAACAGATGCTTGGCGACGAAGAGCAGCGCCGGTCTGTCGTAGGTCTTCGGCCCGTCATACGGCTCGATGGCGCCCATGCCGGAACCGACAGCGGTAACGCGATCGGCCGGCAAGCCGTAGTGTGCGATCAGATTGTCGCGGACGTAGGCGCCGAACGTGAAGACGTGTGCCAGTCCGCTCAGCGATTCGCGTTCGGCGCTGCTCGAATGCCGCCATCGCCCTCTCGCCGTATCGCCGGGCATGGACATGGTGGGCCCTGGCCAGGGCCCAGCTGTGGTCGCAGTAGAGATAATGCTCGACGCCGCTGGCGCGGTCGGTCGCCGGCAGATCGAAGGTGCCGGTATGAAGGACGTGCCGCGCGCCCAGGGCGCGTGCGGCCTCGGCCACCTGGGCGGCGAGCCGGCGTCGCGAGCGCAGCCCGCGCAGGACCTGTTCGCTGCTCAGGGGCCGGCCCAATCCCGTGACCATGTCACAGGCCGCGATGCCCCACTTGGCGAGTCAACTCATGCGCGGCCGGATGGCCTCGACGGAGACGCCGAGCCGCTCCAGCGCGTTCGCCAGATTGGCCGGCGCCCCCGACCACGATCGCAGGTCGCGCGGATCGCCGAAGACGCAGGTGATGGCCACGCGATCGAAGCGCAGCGCGTCACCGACATTGATTTTGGAAGCGACGTTCATCACGAGCATGGAAGCATCGCGCGTTGTCGTGCGGCTAGTGATCAACCTGTGACTTGCCCTTTTGCACGCGCGCAACGCCACAGATTGATCACGCAGCATCGGCGCGACGCTCGCCAATACTGGCGATCCGGAGACGACACCGCATGCAACAATCAGTCAGCGCAAGAGACGATATGAGCCTTTCCGACGGCGCCGGTGATGGTCCGCGCGGCGGCGCCCACGCGTCGCGCGTGGACGGCAATGAGCTCTCGTTCTTCTGCCCGGACGTGACTGACGCCAGCACGCTGAAGCGCGTCCAGCAGTTCATGGACTACGGTTATCGCGTCACGGTCTTCGGCTTCCGGCGCGAGCGCTACAACACGGCCTATCAGCCGCCCTGGCCGAACATCCCGTTGGGCTTCACGACCGATGCGCGGTACGGGCATCGGATTCGCGCCCTGCTGCGCGCCATTCCGGCCCTGTTCGCGCATCGCGATGTGCTGAAGCGCGCGACGGTCTTCTACGCCCGGAACATCGATCAGCTGCTTCTCGCGCTCCTCGCCCGGCTGATCTGCGCCTCGCGCGCGCCCGTCGCGTATGAGGTGCTCGACATTCCCCCCATCCTCATGCGGCGCGGGCCGGTGCCGGCATTGGTCAGGGTGATCGAGCGCTTGTGCCTGCGCCGGATCAGCCTGCTGGTCGTTTCCTCGCCGGCCTTCCACCGGAACTACTACGCCGCCGTCCAGAAATATCGCGGCGACTGGTTTCTGCTCGAGAACAAGCTGCACCCCTCGATCTCCTCGCCGCCGTCCCCCGTGCGACGCGCCGCCGCGCGCGGCCGGCCCTGGGTGGTCGGCTATTTCGGCCTGATCCGCGGCGAATCGACCTTCGCTCTCATGACGCGATTGGCCGAACGCCTCCAGGGCAGAATCCTGTTCAAGTTCGGCGGCATCCTGACCACGGTCGACCAGGCGAGGTTCGACGAAGTCCTGCGGCGCTGTCCGAACATCGTCTATGGCGGGCCCTACCTGCCGCAGCAGGATCTCGAGCACCTCTATCGCGACGTCGACTTCACCTGGGCGCTCGATCTGGAACACACCGACCACAATTCTCGCTGGTTGATGCCCTGCCGCTTCTACGAGGCCGGATACTTCGGCATCCCCTGCCTTGCCGTGCACGGTTTCGAGGTCGGCAACACCATCGAGAAGCACCGGATCGGCTGGACTTTCGACGCGCCGCTCGAGGAGTTGCTGGCCCGCTTCTTCGAGCAGCTGACGCCGGCGGATTACGAACACATCCGCGGGCGGCTCCGCTCGGTGCCGCGCAGCATGTTCGTGGCCGGCGACGATGTCGCCCGCCTCTGCACGATGATTGCCGCCGGCCGCGCCTAGGCCGTTGCGCCGGCGACGAGGCGGTTGATCATGACGCAGTCGAACTCGACCAGCCGGAGCGCGTTGTCGCGGCTCACCGGATAGAGGCCGGTGATGTCGAAGCCGCGCTCGTCGAGATAGCGGATGATATCCATGTATTGCGGCATGCCCTTGTAGATGGCGATCACCGACGCCTCGGTCTGCAGGGCCTTGACCGCGGGCAGGCTCTCGCCGGCACCGCGCAGGACCTCGATGTCAAAACCCTGGGTATCGATCTTGAGGTAGGGCCGGTCGAAGCCGAGGCGTTCCTGCAGGACGGGCAGCACGACATCGAGGGTTCGCACCGTTACCATCTCGGTGTGGCACGGCACATTCAGCCCGGCATAGTCCCTGACCCGGCCATGATCGGGCTCGAGGAAAGAACTGAACTGGTCGGAGACCATGACGTTGATCGGCATCGACCCGTCGCTGCTGCCCAGCGCGTAACCTTCGATATGCCAGTCGCGGTCACTCCGGCTGCGTTCACGCAACGCTTCGATATGATGGCTCACCGGTTCGAATGAAATGATCGGGCCGTCATATTGGACCTTGTCACGCAGGAAGTCGTGATATTGGCCGGCATTGGCGCCGACATCGAGCACGCAATCGATCTCGAGGCGGGCGAGCAGTTCGCGCAGATGCAGCGCGAAGTCGCGCTCCTTCATGTCGCGCAACGGCACGATGTCGTAACCGAACGATCGGCTGACCCTGAGAACGGAGTCCTTGACGATCTTGAGCATGGCAGTCTCCGAGGGTGTTCCGAAGATAGTGACCCATCGGCGATGCGATCCCCTCGTGACCAGTTAGTGATCGGCCGTGGCGGCAATTGAGCCACCGCTTCTTATCGCCAACTATCGCGGGCTTCGCCGCGGCAAACCTTGTGGGGAGAGATCATTGTTTTCGGTTTCTGGTCCGGTGCTCGTCACCGGCGGCGCCGGCTACATCGGCAGCCACGTCTGCAAGGCGCTGGCCGAGGCCGGTGCCCAGCCGATCTGCCTGGACACGCTGGAAAAAGGCCACGACTGGGCCGTCCGCTGGGGATCGCTTGAACGCGGCGACGTCGGAGACGGCCGATTCGTCGAAGACGTTTTCCTTCGCCACAAACCGCAGATCGTCATTCATCTCGCGGGCTACATCGAAGTCGGCGAATCGGTCGCGCGGCCCGAGCGCTACCTCAGCAACAATGCCGCCAAGAGTCGCGTCCTGATCGGTGCGGCGCTCCGGCACAAGGTCGAGGCCTTCGTGTTCTCGAGCACCTGCGCCGTCTATGGCCTGCCGCAGTCGGACCTGCTGGCCGAATCGCACCGGATCGCGCCGATCAATCCCTACGCCGCCTCGAAGGCAAGCGTCGAACGCGCGCTGGACTCGGCCGCCTCGCGCGGCCTTCGCGCCGCATCGCTGCGCTATTTCAACGCCACCGGCGCGGACGCCGCGGCCGAGATCGGCGAGGCTCACGACCCGGAGACCCATCTCCTGCCTCTCGCGGTCGACGCGGCCCTCGGCCTGCGTGCCTCCCTCGTCGTGCACGGGTCGGACTATCCGACGGATGACGGTTCGTGCGTACGCGACTACGTCCATGTGTCGGATCTGGCCGACGCCCACCTGCGCGCGGTGCAGTGGCTGGTCAGGCAGAAGGTCGGGCGAGGCCGCCACGACGTGTTCAATCTCGGCTCCGGCACCGGCCACAGCGTCAGGCAGGTCGTCGAGTCCATCGGCCGCCTCGTCGGGCGGCCGGTTCCCCATGTCTACGGCGCCCGCCGACCCGGCGATTCGCCGCGCCTGGTCGGCTGCATCGACAAGGCCCGGCGCGAACTCGACTGGAGTCCCCTGCGCGGCCTCGAAACGCAGATCGAGGATACGGTGCGATGGCGGATGTCGATGAAGCGGTGAGGACGGAACGATCACGCATGGCCGGCGTTGTCCTGACTAGCTCTAGGAGAAAGACAACGTGGCGAACGACGGCACCCAGGGAACCGGCAACGGCCTGCTTTACGGCGTCATCGGCGCGCTTTGCGTCGTCGTGGCCGGTGGCGGGTTCTATATCTACCAAAACAGCCTGACCGCAAAACCGGCGCCCGAGGCGGCGCAAGCTGCTCCGGCAGCGGCCGCCACGCCGCCCGCACCGCCCGTCCAGGCCGCTCCCAAGCCCGCGCCCCCGCCTGCACCCGCCGGCCCGACGGCTGGCGAGCTCGGCCTCGCCCGCTCTTCGATTGCCGATGCGCGGCGCCTGGCAGCGAGGGGCAATTTCGGCGACGCGGAAGCGGCGCTTCAGACGGCTGACAGGATCGTCCCTGGCTTTGCCGAGACGGCATTGGCGCGACGCGAGATCGCCGACATGCGCACGGCCCGTGGCCAGACCGGCCGCCCGGACAATCACCAGAACAATCAGTTGCCGGCCCTGATCGCGACCGCGCGGGCGGCGATTGCGCGCCACGACTACGCTGCGGCCGACCGGGCGCTCGATGAGGCCGAGAAAATCGACGGCCGGAATCCGGCCGTCATCCAGACGCGAAACGAATTGCTCGAAGCGGCGGCGCACCCGGCTCGGCCGCCCAACCGGAACCAGCCCGCCGAGGGCAGTCGCTGATCAATCCCGGTCGGCGATCCTGACCAAGGGGGGCAACAGGGCGCCAACGGTCGAATGAAGCTGACGGACCTGCTGCACCAATGCCGGGCCGGGTTCGTTCAGCGCATCGCTGCGCTGCATCGCCGCCAAATTGGCCTGAACCGCCGCGCAGCGCCGCGAGGCCAGGCTGCGAACATCGTCGAGACCAGGGTCCAGACCATATGGTTCCTGCAGCGCCTGGCCCCACCTCGCCAGCACCTCGAGCAACGTGCCGCGGCTCGCCTGCCGGCGCGGTGCCTTCATGAACCCGCTGGCGGCGAATTCGATCTGTTCCAGCGCCGTGACGAGACTATCGACCTGCATACGCTATACGCTCTCCCGGCCCACCACGGCCGTTGCACTGCAATAACGTGAAGCGGCGCCATTGGCTGCACCTGTTCCTCTCGTCAGCTTGTTGGACAAACGAGCCTTCGAGAACCACAGTCTCGGCCGCAAAGAAGAATGCAACGCGCGACGGGGCCCTCCTTGAGTCATTCCTCGCCTGAATGGGCCTCCCGACGGCTCGGCATGGAGAACAGCCGATATTGGACCAGCCCCGCCGGCCGGCGCGGCCGCTGGCGCAAGCGGCTGTTCTCCGGCCTTCTGGCCGCATTCGGCACGGGCCTTCGCCTCACGCCGCTGCATCGACGCGGCCGGCTGAACGCCCTCGATCTCCAGTTGACCGAATTCGAGCTCGCCTTTCCAGAGCTGCCGCGGCATTTCGATGGTTACCGGATACTGCATGTCAGCGACACGCATCTCGACGCGTTCCCGGCGATCACAGACGTTGCCCGAAAGCTGCTCGGAGGCCTCGAAGTCGACATGCTCGCCGTGACAGGGGACGTGCACGGAGACCATCGAGCGCCGATCGCCCGTTCGGTCGGATTGCTGGCACAGGCGCTCGACGGCGTCCGCGTGCGGGGTCACCGCGTGGCCGTGCTTGGCAATCACGATCCGCTCGCGATGGTCGATGCGCTCGAACGAACGGGGTTCGAGGTTCTGATCAATCGCTCGCTCATGCTTCGGCGCGACGGCGAGAGCCTGCGCGTCACGGGGCTCGATGACGTCAACAGCTTCTATACCGAAGCCGCGCACGCGGCGTTGGCCGACCACGCCGGCGAGTTCCGTATCGCCCTCGTGCACTCCGCGGAGGTTGCCGACTACGCCGATGAAGCGGGCTACGCGCTGTATCTTTGCGGGCATACGCATGGCGGACAGATTTGCCTGCCCGGCGGCAGACCGCTGGTCAGCCAGCTCAGGCGATGCCGGCATGCCGCGCGCGGCCTGTGGCGTCAGGGAAGCATGATTGGCTACACCAACCGTGGCCTGGGCGTTTCAGGGCTGCCGGTTCGCTTCAACTGCCGGGGCGAGGCAGCCCTCATCACCTTGCGCAGGGAGGGCGACCGACGTTCGTCCTAGGCGAACTTCGGCATCACCTTGGTCGCCATCAGCTCGAGCGATGTCAGGATCTGGCTGCGGTCGTGGATGCCCTGCGGGATCAGCAGGATCACCTCGTCCTGATCGGGGATGACCTGTTGCACCTGCTCGAGCCGCCGGCAGATCGTGTCGGGTGAACCGACCAGAAGCTCCGGCACGCCCTGGCCGAACGGCGTCGCCCAGTTCTGCCAGAACCACATCATGTCCTTGGCCCATTCCTGCGCCTGCTCATCGGTCGGCGCGCAGACGAAGATGCCGCCCCAGCCGGCCTGCTGGCCGTTCTTGACGGTGCGGCCGTGCCGGGCGGCCTCCTCGGTGTAGCCGCGACAGAGCTGGTCGTAGAATTTGAGGTTGTCGGTGAGCACGATCGGCTTGCCGCCGTACTTGGCCCAGAACAGGGCCGTGCGCATCGAGGCGGCGAAGCCGCCGTAGAGCGGCGGATGCGGCGTCTGCAGCGGACGCGGCGCGATGCCGACCTGCTCGATCTTCATCGCCGGCGTCACACCCTGGCCGTACTTCACATAGACCGGATGCTCGTGCGGATTGACCATTCCCGCCGGCGGGAAGTTCCAGTACTTGCCGTGATGGCTGAAGGTCTCATGGGAGAGCGCCTTCACCACGACATCGACGAACTCGGAGAAGTATTCGCGATTGGCCGTGTCGGCGGGCGTGTCCTTGTTCCAGGGGCCGACGGCGTTCAGCTCGTCGCGGACCTTGAAGTTCTCGACCCAGCGCGCCTGATAGCCGCGCACCAGCCCGACGCCGAAGCGGCCACCCAGCATGTGGTCCATGGTGGCGATGTCCTCGGCCACGCGCAGGGGATTGTGCGTGGTCGAGACGAAGCCGCAGGTGATGACGCGCAGTCGTTTCGAATGCCTGCCGAGCCACATCGACATCAGCCGCGGATCGTTGGAGATCTCGAAGCCCTCGATCTGCAGATGGTGCTCGGGATGGCCGAAGCCGAAATACCCGGCATCGTCGGCGAAGCTCACGTACTCGGCGATCTCGGCGAGCATGCGCTGATAGAGCTCGGGATTGCGCCCCGCCATGCCGGCCTCGAGCTCGGCCCGCCGGCCGACCGTGCAGTACATGAACAGGCTGAAGCGCATCGCGTCGACCGGCCGCTAGGCCGCCAGTTTGTAGAGCTCGACGACGTTGTCCCGCAGGATCCGCTTGCGCAGTGCCGGGCTGAGATGGGCGGCCTGCTCGGCAATGACGTCCTGGCTCCACGGCCAGGTCGAATCGCTGTGCGGGAAGTCGTTGGCCCACATGAGCTGGTGCGGACCGAGCTGGTCGGCGAACTGGAAGGCCGTCCAGTCGTCCTGGAAGGTGAGCGCGATGTGGTCGCGGAAATACTCCGACGGCAGGCGGGCAAGCTCCTTGCCCTTCATCCAGTAGCGGTGCCGCTTGTAGGCATGGTCCATGCGATACATGAAATGCGGCGCCCAGCCGGCGTCGGCCTCGACGCAGACCACGCGCAGCGCAGGGTGCCGTTCGAACACGCCCGAGAACACCAGCATGCCCATGATATCCTGGCAGCCGCGGATGATGCTGAGGAAGCCGTTGATCTTGGGGCCGCGCGGCTTGACCAGCGAATTGTCGCCGCTCGACGTCAGGATGTGGAACGACAGCGGCAGCTCGAGCGCGATGGCGGCTTCCCAGAACGGGTCGTAGGCCGGGTCGTCGTAGTCCTTCTCGGCAGGATTGCCCGGCATCATCACGCCGCGGAAGCCCATGGCCTTGATGCGCTCGAGGTCCTCGATGCCCTCCTTGACGCTGCGCATCGCCGTCTGGCCGCACCCGATCAGGCGGTCCGGCGCATGGGCGCAATAGGCCTGGAGCCAGCGGTTGTAGGCGTCGAAGCAGGCCTTCTTGTAGTCGAAGTCGGGATGGTTGCAGATCAGCATGCCGACCGTCGGATAGATGATCTCGGCCGCCACGCCGTCCTTGTCCTGGTCGGCGAGCCGCGTCGCGGGATCCCAGCCACTGCGGTGAAGATCCTCGAATTTCGCGCCCCCTATGCGGATGTCCTTGGGCGGCACGCCGGCCGCGGCGATCAGGCCCATCGGCACGGGCGTCTTCATGCCGTCCACGATATAGGTGTCGCCCATGCCTTCCTTGTGGACGACATGCGGCGCCTTTTCGCGCCACGCCGGATCGATATTGTCGATGTAGCAGTTGGGCGGCTCGGTGATATGCGAGTCGGCGGAAATCGGGCGCCAGTCCATGCGTTCCCTCCTGCCTATGTTCTTGGGGGCCGTTCCTCGGCAAAATGGTAGGCAGAGCGCAAGCGCCGCGGCAAGCCACCGCGGAACGCCCGTTTCGGCGGGCGGCAGCGGTTGAACCGCCCCCCACCCTATGGCATACCCCGCCCCTCTAAAGCCAAATGGCGCTGCCGTAGCTCAGTGGTAGAGCACTCCCTTGGTAAGGGAGAGGTCCACAGTTCAATCCTGTGCGGCAGCACCAGCTTCCCGGGGCCGACGGCCTGCACCGACACCGCGGGTCGGACTTCGAGGTCGGTCGAAGCATTCGCCTCAGTTGCGCGTGAAGCCCTCGAGCTCGTTGGCCGCCCAATCGAGCGTTTTTTCCATGGTGTCGCCGCGGAAGTAGCGCACCGCCATCTGGGTCATCAGCGCCTGAACGTAGATCTGTTCGCCGATCTTGTGCGGCGCCGGCGCGCCGGCGAGCGACAGGATCTGGTGATTGTTGATATTCGGATAATGGTAGAGCGTGCCCTTGGGCGGCCCCTCCTCGGCCCAGGTCTTGAAGGTCGTGAGCTTCTCGAACGACGGCAGGTCGTAGCCGTTGCTCGCCTCGACCATCTTCTCGGCCGACGACGGCTGGGAAAGATGGACGATCAGGCTCTTGGCCGCCGCCTGGTTCTTGCTGAAATTCCAGATGCTCCAGAAGTAGGGCACGAACGGCGCATAGCGGCCCTTAGGCCCGGCGGGAGAGCCGTGCGTCCACAGCTGCTCGGCGACCTTGGGTGCGTCGCGCTTGGCGACCGCCCAGGCGCTGGGCGGGTTCATGATCAGCGCGCCCTTGCCCGACACCAGCCACTTGTTGTTCGAGGCGTCGTCCCAGGACGGCACGTCGGACGGCAAAAAGGCCATCAGCCGCTTGTAGTAGTCGAGCGCCTGACGCACGGGATCGCTCTTGACCGTCATATTGCCCTTGGCGTCGACCAGCATGGCGCCGAAGCCGTGGAAGATCATGCCCGCGGTGTCGACATTGTCGGACGTCGTGCCGAGGCCGATGCCGAAGGCATGGCCGCCCTTGTGGCAGGCCTCGGCCGCTTTGAGGAAGGTGTCGAATGTCCAGGCGTCCGCCTTGGCCGGAGCGCCCGCCGGATACATGGCCTGCACGTCGATGCCGGCCAGATCCTTCATCAGATCGATGCGCGAGCACGGCCCCTTGATCTGGCTGCCGACGGTCGCCGGCACGCCCAGCCATTTGCCGTCGACTTTGCCGAGATACTCGACGGTGCCGTTCACGGCGCCGTTCTGATTGATCAGCGGCTCCATGACGTCGTTCATCGCCACGAGCTGGTCGGCGTAGCGCGACGGCAGCCAGGTCGACAGAGCGAAGACATCGTGACCGGACTTCGCCTGCGACTCGGCGGCCCCGGTCAGAAGCAGCTTGTTGCCCTGCGACGTGATGAAGTCGATGTTGACCTCGACCTTCTCCTTGGCCGCCCATTCGTCGATCAACTTTTTGGTCGCATTGTTGGCGTCGGGCACCCAATGGTCCCACAACGCCAGCGTGAGCTTGCCGGCCGCGTAAGCGCCGCGCACGAACGGCGCGGCAACGAAGGCCGCCGACGCCACGGCGGTACCAGCAACGAATCGACGACGCGCAATCTTCGATGAAGCCATGTTTTTCCTCCCTGAGACTGGTCCTCGATGGGACCTTGGAGGCGACGCTAGGCACCCTCGCATCTCCGGGCAACGAAATTCCGCTACCCGGCACCCATAAAAACAGCTAACGCCGCTATGATGGAAAGCAAATCGAAGACAAGGCGGAGGAAGCGATGCGCCTATTGATTGACGGCGCCATGGTGTGGAATGGCACCGGCGCCTCGCCCTTTCCGGGCAAAGTGCTGATAGACGGAGAACGGATTGCCGCGGTCGCGCCGCAATCCGAGGCGCTGGCCGCCGATGGAGCGGAGCGTATCGACGCTGCCGGCAAGTTCCTGATGCCGGGGATGGTGGAAGGCCACGCCCATCTGTCCTTCGTCGACACCCCGCGCGGGACGGCGCTGGGCGAGCTGCCGCCCGAGGATCATGCGCTGCTCACCATGGACGCCGCGCGCAAGTTGCTGGGCGCGGGCTTCACCAGCGCCTGTTCGGCGGCGGCCGCCAAGATCCGGCTCGACGTCGCCGTGCGCGACGCCATCGACCAGGGCATGGTCGACGGGCCGCGCCTGCTGGCAGCCAGCCCGGAACTGACCGTCACCGGCGGCCTGGGCGATGGCCGCAAGCTTCACCTGCACCAGGACAGTTTCGGCATTGCCGTCGACGGGCCCGACGAAGTGCGTCGCATGGCGCGGCTCTGCCTGCGCGAGGGCGTCGATATCATCAAGCTCAACATCTCGGGCGACGCCGGCACGGAGTCGGCGCCGTCCGAGGCGACCGTGATGACCGACGCCGAGGTGGCGGCAGGCGTCGAGGCCGCCCACACGATCGGCCGCCGGGTCGCCGCCCATGCCCGTGCCTCGGCCGCGGTGAAGCGCGCGCTCAAGCACGGCGTCGACGTGATCTACCACTGCGACTATGCCGACGAGGAAGCGCTCGACCTGTTGGAAGCAGCCAAGGATCGCATCTTCACCGGGCCGGCCATCGGCCTCGTGGTGGCGCGCCTGGAGAGCCTGCGCGGCGACAATACTCCGCAAGGCCGCCTCTATCTGGAGCGTCTGAAGCCGCTCTACGAAGCGACCTGCCGCACGCACGACGAGATGCGCAAGCGCGGCATCCGCATTGTCGTCGGCGGCGACTACGGCTTTGCCGCCAATCCGCAGGGCACCAACGCCCGCGACCTCGAACATTTCGTGACGCATTTCGGCTTCTCGCCCAGCGAGGCGCTGCAGGCGGCGACCCGCACAGGCGGCGAGATCATGCAGCGCGGCCACGAGCTCGGCCTGGTGAAGGAAGGCCATCTCGCCGATTTGCTGTTGGTCGACGGCGACCCGTTGAAGGACGTCCGCGTGCTGCAAAACAAGGAACGCTTCGCCTTCATCATGAAGGGCGGTGTGCGCTACCTGCCTTGCGAGGGCACGCCGCACGTGCGGCAAGTGCACTAGACGGTCAAAGCGGCGGGCAGCGCCTTGAGGGTTTTTTCGCGCCCCGTCATGAAGCTGGCATCTGCTCTTGCGAGCAGGCGGTTCCCTGCGGAACCGGCGAAGCGCCTGAAGCGTTGCATGTTGTCAGACGGGTAGTCGATATGGAACTGGGCATCGAGCCGTGGCACGCTCGCACTCGCCGTTCTCTGTTATGGTCAAGGACATGGATGCAAAAGAAGTAGAATCGATAAAGCCTCTTGTCCCGCTCTATGGATCACGCGAACAATTCGACATCTCAGCAGCTGGCTTGGCCACCTGGCGCCGTTCCGAGGCATTCGAGCGCGTATTTGCGTTCTACCGCAACTATCCCACGCGATCGCTCCAGAGCGACGAGGCCCGTGCGTTCCTGCACCACCTGATCGTCATGCGCCGCCCCGAGCGCGTGCTGGAACTCGGCACGTATGAAGCCGGCACGGCCGAAGTGATGGCGCGCGCACTGTGGGAGACAGCCCACGGGCATCTCGAGACGATCGACCCCTTTGGCGGCGAACGATGCCCGCCGATCATTGCCACCTTTCCGCCCCAGCTTCGTGAACGGATTACTTTCCGGCCAGTCAATTCCGGCTTTCATTTCGACCGGGCGATGGGCAACGGCGTGCTCTACGACCTGGTGCTGATCGACGGCAACCACGAACTCGAGTTCGCACTCTTCGATCTCATGTGTGCGGCCCGGCTCATTCGGCCAGGCGGCCTCATCGTGCTCGACAATGTCGACCAGCCAGGCCCGCGCTTTGCCACCAAGCTGTTTCTCGAAGGCCATCCCGAGTGGCGGGATATCGCCGACGTGGTTCGCCGGACCGATCCCGCCAAGCCCCTCGCCGCGCCGCAGCCCTCTTTCGCCGACACGAAATTCTACCTGCTGGAGGCACCGCCTTATTACTCCGTGCGCGACATCCCGCACAGCTTCGGCTCGATCGAGACCGACCATGCGAAGGTAGACGGCATCGAGCTCGAGCTTGCCGCTCCGGCGCGCGGCGTCCTGCACGTCCAAATCTACGTGCGCACCTTCAGCGCGGTGCAGCCGGAGGAGCTCGAGTGCCTGCAAAGCGTCACGCTGGATCTTTCGCAGCTACCAGAAGATCCCCATATCAGGCTGCCGCTCGACACGCCGCTGCATAGCACGATGCCCGGCGGCAAGGACGTGATCCGGCGGATCGAGATCCTGCTTGCTTTCACCGGCGAACAGATACTTGCGCTTCGCTCGCCGCCGCTGCCCTATCCGGCGCGGCACGGCAAGACGATCGGTTCCTGATCACAAAAGGACTTTGCGCAATTCCCGGGAAGTCGCAGCCGGAGAGACCGGGGGAATCGAAAAAGTCTTGGGGGCCGATCTTGGCCGAGCTCCTCGTTTCCACGATCGTCGGAACGCCGTTTCTTCGCGACACATAAATCGCGGGATCGAGATAGTTCTGAGGAGCGGCGTTGCGCGGCATGGCGCGGATTTCGAGGCTAAAGCGATCGGATAGCGTGCCGTAACCGGTCGTGAAGTGCGGCGAGAACCTGGAATGGATGGTGAGATCTCCGACCTCGTAAGGCGGAATCCAGAGCCTGGCAAGATCGCTCAGGACATATTCCGAGCCGACATCGTCATGCGGCAGCGTCGGCAGAAGGCGATCGGGACCCGGCACGACGAAGCCAAGGCCGGAGTTCATGCCCGGCACGATTTTCTGCAACGGAATCCAAATCGAGAAAGGCACGGCAGAGGCCACGACCTTCGCGTCCTGGTGCGCGCCGATGCCGAGCGGCTGGTCGATGGCGTGCCGCGCGGTACACCACTTCAGCAGGATGACGATGTGCGACGAGCCGCAGATTTCTTCGACGACATCCCATACCCAGGACCTGATGACTGCCGATATGACGGTTGCGGTGGGAAAATCATCCCCTTCCCGCACCGCCCAGGGACTGTGCCAGCTTCCGACATGGGCTTCGCCATTGGCCCCCTGCAGACGCCTGCGTTCCCCGGCGGCTGCGTCGGTCCCGGCCTTGAGCGATTGGACGTAGCGCTGAAAAACCTCGGCACAAGCCTCGAGCAACTCGGGCGCCAAGGCATTTTTCAGCATGACGACACTGAAGCGCGAGAAGGCGTCGGCGATCTCGGCAGGGGCACGTTGCTTCGAAAAAGAAAGAGCGTACCGATCCCGCACGACCTCGGGATGGCTTTCGACAAGATCCGTAAAGTTCATTTCATGTTCCTGTCAGAAGACCAAAGAGCATGGGATTAGGGACGTCAAGCGGAGCCCATGCGGGGCATCTGGCTTGTGCCCATCGTGCCCGTCGGCCTGCCCGTTCAGATGATCGCGATGCTGACGACGCGTCAATCGTGTGCCGGCCGGCACGTAAGCGAGCTCACCGGCCGGGCTGCACGCCCGCCGGTTGAGCATGCTTGTGAGAAACGCACGCGGGGGAAGCGGGGTTCCGACCGGCTCACCCACCGATGCAACGGTGCGAACCCTTGCCCGTTGTCTGTTGAACAAGGAGGCTGCCATGGCCAATCAACCTGGCACCACGGCGCGCAGCGACGACACTCCCGGCACATTGGCCAAATTCCACATCGGTTTGGCGGCCGACGGCATGAGCTGCGCCATGGTCTTTGCCGACGAGCATCAGCATTCCATTGCCTGTATCGCCAGTCTCTCCGACCTCATGGGATTCATCGGATCGCTTCAGCGCGTGGCAGCGGAGATGGCGCGGCGGCGATCCCTGTCGGTCGAGGATGACGAGGGCAGCGCCCAGGTGAGCCCCGGCACAATCAGCGGCGCCCTCAACGTCGCCTCTGCCGATTTCAGGATGTGCACGGACGACGGCTATATTCTGGGTTCGTTGGTGGGCGAAGGGGGCCAAGTCGTCGGCATCCGCATGCGTCCGGATGTCGCCAACGAGATAACACGCAACATGATTCTCTCGGCGCGGGCGGCCAGCTCGTGCTGAGCAGCTACGGGTTCAAGGACATCCGCTGAAAAAAGAGCGGCCCCTTGTGGGGGCCGCCCGATTTGATTCTGTCTTCGTCAGCCTTACTGGATGACGATCTCGACGCGGCGGTTCTGCGGCTCGCGCACGTTGTCGCCGGTCGGCACCAGCAGCTGGCTCTCGCCCTTGCCGATGACCGTGATCGCCTGCGCCGGCACGCCGTTGCGGACCAGCGCGTCCTTGACCGCGTTGGCACGACGCAGCGACAGCGCCATGTTGTAGCTCTCCGGACCGGTCGTGTCGGTGTGGCCGGTCGCCGTGATGCGGGCGCTGCCCTTGGCCTTGAAGGCCGCGGCGGCCTGACCGATCGTGGTCAGAGCCTGCTGCGAGAGGTTCGAGCGGTCCCAATCGAAGAACACCATGAACGACGGCGGCGCCACCATCGGCGGCGGCGGCGGCGGGGGCGGCGGAGCCGCCGCGCCGAACTTCAACTGCAGACCCAGCATGATGCTGAAGTTGTTGTTCGTCCAAGTCTGGCCGTTCACCGTCGGGTTCGACGTGCCGTAGTAGCGGCCGTCCAGGTTCACCCGGAAGTTCGTGTCGACGTTCCAGCCCAGGCCGATGATGCCCTGATAGGCAAACACCGTGCTGCCCAGAGAGGCGTTGCTGTCGACGAAGCCAACGCCCGCGCCGGCGCCGATGTACGGCGTGATCACAGAACCGGGCATGAAGTCGTACAGCAGGTTCGCCATGATGCCGAGCTGGCCGACCTGGTTGTTGATCGCCGTGCCAGGCACGCCGATGTTCAACTGGTTGTTGCGATAGACGCCTTCCAGCTCAACGCGCGGACCGACGAAGTCGTAACCGATCACGCCACCGACCGCCCAACCCGTGTTCGGGGTCACGCTCACCGTCGGGAACGCGGGGATGTTGGTGTTGGCGGTGAAGTTCAGAAGCCAGTTCACACCGCCTTCCGCACCGATATACACGCCCGGCGACGGAGCCTGCGCCTGAGCCATGACCGGCAATGCAACAAGCGCTGCGGCGGCCACTAAAGCCTTCTTCATAAGTATCTCCATGTTTCGCGAGCCGCCCACTACCGGCAGGTGGGGCAAGGACGGCCCGAATGTACCTGAAGGGCCGGAATGGAAGCCACAGCTACAAGCCGATCGCCCCGATTGTCCCCCCAAGTGTTGCACGCCGGTCACAGGAGCAGCGGGCCTGCGAAACCTTGCAAAGACAGGCTCCGTATATGCAAGAAACACATTTTATTCGTGTTATTATGCACCTGTAGCCGTTGCCCAGGATTTCCCACGCAGCGGGGGCTGCCGCGGCCCGGTCTTGCGCCTGCTGCACCCTCGGCTGCAGGATACGGCATGGAAGCCCAACCCAGCCTGATCATGATCCAGTTCCTGCAATGGGTGGCCGACCGGCCACGCCGCCGCGAGGACGTCATGGAGGCATGGCGCAGCTCCTGCCCACGCTTCCCGGTGTGGGAGGATGCCAATGCCGAGGGCCTCGTCCGGCAATGCGGCGGCGAGACCGGCGAACGCCGGGTCGAATTGACCAGGCGCGGACGCACGGCGCTCGAGCGCGCGCGGGATCGTCTCTAGTCGAGGGTGTTGCTCAGACCGCCGTCAGCGGGTCCGGACCGTAGCTGTTGGGGCCGGTAGTGCCCTTCAGGAAGCCGCACTCGATCAGGTACCACAGGCCGCCGATCACCGGCACGAAGATGATCAGCATCCACCAGCCGGTCTTGTTGCGATCGTGCCAGCGCTTCACGCCGAGGGCGAGCGAGATCCAGAAAGCAAGCACGGCCACGATGCTCCAAACGGCGCCGCTTGCGCCACCGAACACGACGATGGCCTGCTCGTAGTCCCCCGACATGATCGCGGCAGTGCCGCCCATCAGCGACAAGACAATCGCCTCAACGACGAATATGGCGAGATGAACGAGCCAGAACTTGGCGCGGTTGATACGTCCCTGAAAGCTGAACAGTAGGCTTGTCATTTGTGGTCTCCCCGTTTGCCCCTGATGGGCCGATGAAACCCGCACTTCATTTCTTACAGCGGCCTCACCGCGCCTCAGGCTACTATGGAGCGGCCATGACCCTCCAGCGCGCCGCCCTGTGGGCAATCGTCGTTGCAGCCACGATGTACCTACTTGTGGCCGGGCGTGGCCTGCTGCTGCCCTTCGTGCTGGGTCTCGTGCTCTGGTACATGATCGACGCACTGGCCGACGCCTTCGAGCAGCCGCGGATCGATCGGTTGCGCCTGCCGCGGCCGGTCGCGCTGCTGGCGGCGGTCTGCGTCATGGGCGGGTTGCTGTGGGTGGTCGGGCGCACGATCGGCCGCAATATCAGCGCGGTCGCCGCCGCTGCACCCAACTACGAGCGCCGTCTGCAGATCCTGGTCAACGAGGGCGCACGCCTGATCGGCGTCGAGCAGGCACCGACCCTCAGCGAGCTGTTCGACCGCATCAGCCTCACCGACACGCTGAGCAGCCTCGCCACAGCCGCCGCCTCGGTGGTGAGCGTAGCCGGCATCGTGGTGATCTATGCAGGCTTCCTGTTCGTCGAGCAGGTGCGCTTTCGCCGCAAGCTTGCCATCATCCTCGGCAAGAGTGGACACCAGGCGCGCGTGCTGGCGGTCCTCGACCGCATCGACCGCGACATCCGCGTCTACATCCGCATCAAGACCACGCTCGCCGTGGCGACGGCGGCGTTCGCCTACGTCGTGATGGCCGCGGTTGGCGTGAACTTCGCCGCCTTCTGGGCAGTCATGGTGTTCTTTTTCTATTATATCCCGACCGTCGGTTCGATTCTCGCCATTGCGGCGCCGGCGGTGCTGGCCCTGGTGCAGTTCGACCATCTGACCCCGTTTCTCATCGTGTTGTTCGTATTCGGCACCATCCAGATCGTGACGGCCAATGTGATCGAGCCCACCATCATGGGCCGTACCCTCAACCTCTCGCCCTTGGTCGTGATCGTCTCGCTGGTCGTGTGGGGCACGATCTGGGGCGTGGTCGGCATGTTCCTGTGCGTACCCATCATGGTGGTGGCGCTGATCGTCCTGGCGCAGTTCGAGACGACACGACCGCTCGCCGTGCTGCTGTCGGCAGACGGCAGGATTCCGGAACCCCAGGGCGAGGCCGCCTGATGAGACGATTGGCATTCTTCTTTTTTCTGCTGCTCGCTGCCGGCGCGGCCTCGGCGCAAACGGCGACGCCGGCGCCGCCGGATGCAGCCCCATCCTCGCCCGCGGCATCCGCCTCATCCGACGCGCGGCCGCCAGGCCTGGAAGTCATGTATGCCTGTCCCGGCGGTACTGATTTCTCAGCCGTCTTCTCCAAGGATGGCGACCTCGCGACCCTCACGGTGCCGGGCCAGCCGGAGATCGAGCTGTCGCACCAGCAGACGGGCTCGGGGTTTGCCTACGGCGACTCCTATTATGAGCTGCGCGGACGGGGTCGCGAGGCGACGCTCACCGCGGCCGGCCGCTCGATGCGCTGCCATGCCGTCGGCCGGCCTGGCGAGCCGCCGCGCACTTATGAAGGCGGCGGCCTCACCATCACGCTCTTTCCCGACGGCATCTTCCGCCTGCGCGAGCGCCGCGACGGCGGCGAACCGGTTCTCGATCTCGGCCAATGGTTCCAGGAGGTCGATGGCGGCGTGCGCCTGGTGCTGCGCGGCGGCACGGTGGCCCGGCGCGCCTTTCGCGAAGCCGATGGCAACCGGCTGATCGCGGAGAACGGCACCGAGCTGGTGCGCGCGCCCACGCCCGATCTGATCGAGGCTCGCTTCCACCTCGCCGGCCTCTATCGCGACACGCCGAGCGGCGGCTTGTTTGCCGAATGCCTGACCGGCCGCACCTATCCGGTGGCGCCCAACGGTGCCGAACCCGACCTCGAGCGTGCCTGGACGGAAGCGACACCGTCGCGCGAGGCCCAGCTCTACGTCCAGGTCGTCGGCAGTTTCGCCGACGGCGAGATCCGCGTCGAACGCTTTCTCAGCCTGAACCGCGACGGCGCCTGTGCGCCTCTGCCGCCGCGCAGCGCGGCATTGCGCGGTACCGAATGGCGCCTGCTCGAGATCGACGGCGAGCGTCCGCTGTTCGACGACTGGCGGCAGCGGCCGACGCTGCGTCTCGAAGATCAGGGGAAATACACCGCCTCGACCGGCTGCAACACGCTCACCGGCAGCTACCAGCTCGATCCCGAAGGACTGCGCTTTCTCGCATCGGCAACGACCCTGATCGGTTGCGCGCCGTCGGTCAGCGCGCTCGAGCGTCGTTTCATCGACGCGCTCGGCGCGGTCCGCCAGGCCCAACTCGCCGGCCTGACGCTCGATTTGCTGGACGCCGCCGGCAAACGGCGCCTGCGGCTCGAGGCCCGTGGCCGCTAAGGTTCCGCCGCGGGATCGGCCTGCAGGACGATGGCATGGCCGTCGTCGTCGCGGGTGATTCGCAGGAAGGCGGTCGAAGCCTCCTCGGTCTTGGCGAACTCGCGGTCGATCTCGTCAAACAGCCGGACATAGAGTTTCCACTCGGTCATGCCGGGCTCGATCGGCACGCGAACCGGCTCGCGCCAATCGAGCGCGCGGATGCCGCTCTTCACCACCTGCTCGACCGGCCGATCGCGCACCAGCGTGGCCTCGAAACGGCCGATCGTCGCCGTCCGCGCGGAGCGCATGACCGGCCGGGCGATCACGGCAATGCAGATCTGGCCCGGCTTTTCCTCGGGCACGAACTCGACAGAGCCGCTATTCAGCGTCGGATCGCTGAGGTCCTCCTGCCAGCCAAGCCGTTCGACAATGACCACGCGGCGGTGCTCCTGATCGAAACGCCATCCGGGCGGCGGATCGAAGCAGCGGCGCACCGTACGCGTCTCGCCGGCCGGCGCCCGCGACAGGATTTCCGGCGACACCAGCGTGTTCGACTCGAGCGTGGTCGTTTGCACCCGCTGATCGAGAGCGAAAGCGCCGGGGCTGTCGGGCAGCACGATGAACAGAAGCTGGAACGTCACACTTCGGCCGGAGCCGCGCACCGACAGCGTAGCGGTTGCAAAGAGGGTCCGCTTGGGATCCGTGGTGAAGGCCGAGCGCGGGACGTCAAAGCGCAGGCGCTCCGGTGTGACCACGGCCGTGCCGCGCCATGCGCCGACCGCAAGCACGGTTGGCGGCCCGCCGGCGGACGCCAGGTGCGCGCCGGTGACCTCGATCTGCACCGCTGGATCCTGATCGCGCGAGCCGGCGGCGTCCGGCGGGCGACGCGGCGGCACGAAGTGGGGCGTAAAAGACAGAATCAGCGGCGCGTTGTCGAGGCTGGCCAACCGATCGAGTTCGGCCGTCGCGCGCAGCGGCTGCCTTGAGCGCGGCCGCCCGCGCGTCAACGCCGGGTCGCTCGAGGGCATCCCGGATCGCCCCGTTCAGCGCGTCGATCTCGGCAAAGGCCTGACGTCGGAAGGGCGGCAAGCCGTCGAATGCGCGCTCGGCATCGGGCTCGGAGCGCACGGTCAGTGCATCGGTCATAAGGCTGGCGGCGCGGAACGCCGGCAACAGGTCAATGCGCGCCTCGCCGTCGGCACGCGCCTGCAGGCTCGCGCGTTCGGCCGCGAGCACGGCAACCCTCTCGCCGACCGTCGGACCCGTGCCCGGCGTCTGTTCCCGCATCAGCAGGTAGCATATGGCGGCAAGGGCGGCGCCAAGCAGCGCCACCGCGACAAGCGCTCGGCGCACGCGTCGTGCATCGTTGGTCTCGGTCGGACCCGCCGTCATGCGGTGCTTCTAGCATGACCGCCGGCATCGGGACCGGCGGCGGATTGTCAGTACGAGAACAACACCGGCAGCGGCGAGTTCAGGATGAGATGGCGGGTCATGCCGCCGAAGATCATCTGACGCAGGCGGCTTTGCGTATAGGCGCCCTTGACGATCAGGTCGGCACCGCCGGCGACCGCCGTATCGACGATCGTCTGGCCGGCCGACCGGTTGCCCGGCTTCACGTGCTGGCTGGTGACGTTCAGCCCGTGACTGCGAAGCGACTCGGCGATCTCGGCCGCGCTCGGGCCAGGCACCATCGCGCCCTCGATGCTCAGCACATCGATTGCCTCGGCGCCGCCCAGCACGGGCATGGCGAGCGAAATGGCGCGCGCGCTTTCGGTCGAGCCGTTCCAGGCGAACAGGATCCGCTTGCCGACCATGCCGTTGAAGCCCAGAGGCACCACCAGCACCGGTCGGCCGGAATCGAACAGCGCGGTTTCGAACACGCTTTCCGGCATCTTGGGCAGCGGACCCGGCTGCGGCATGACGATCAGGTCATAGGCCCGGCCGATCGTGCCGATCGCCGTCGGGCCGCTGTCATCGGCCGAGCGCCATTCCGAAGTGAGTCCCGCCGCGCGCTGGTCGAACGCCTGCTTCACCGCGGCGACGCGCTGGCGCTCCTCGGCGTCCTCCGCCAGGCCGCCGCCGATCGGCGCGCCCATGCCGGCATCGGCCCACGCCATGCTCATGACGCCGTAGGACGGCGGCTCGAGTCCGACCAGGCGCGCATTGAACGTCCGCGCAATCTTCGCCGCCAGATCGAAAGCGGACGGATCTTCCGCCGTCCAGGCCATTGTCAGAATTGACTTCATGACATGCCCCTCCCCTGTTCAATGAACGATAGCACGAGGTCCGCCGGCGCCGGGCCCTCAAAATGGCAGGCCGACGCAACTCGGTGGCGATGACGAAGTTGATACAAAATTCGCGTTGAGCAGGTGTGCTTTATCAATATGTTAGATTCCATACCTCATCCAATGGTTGAGGCGAGGGGCATTATCGGCCCCAGGCGTTTGTGTCGATCTTTTCAGCGGTCCCCAGAACCGGTGAGCGGTGGACAGGAGCGCCGGTCAAAGAACTTTTTCCTTTGGAGATACCAATGCTGTCCATTTTCCGCCGCCTGATGAAGAACGAGCATGGCGCCACCGCCATCGAGTATACGCTGATCGCTTCTCTGATCGCCGTCGCCGCGATCGCCGCGTTCACCACCGTTGGTACCAAGGTTTCGAGCGTCATGAGCAACGTCGCCGTCAACATGGGCTGATCGAGACCGTTTCGGTCCCGGCATGGGCGGTCCGGCAACGGGCCGCCCATTTCTTTTGGCCACGACGCATCGTGCCTACCAACGTTACATGCCAGGCGTTGTCCGTATCATCCGAGGCGTTAGGCTCGAGCGTCGGCTCGCCAGGTCGGTCGAGGCCAATAGCCTTCAACGATGCTCGAGGGGAGTAACACGTGCTGGCCCATCTGCCGTTCGTCTTCCGCAGCCTCGTCAAAGGCCGGCACGGCGCTTCGTCCGCCGAATATGCAGTCGTCGCTGCCCTGATCTCGGTCGCCGCCATCGCCGCGATGGGAATCATTGGCCAGACGCTCCAGAACAAGATGACCATCGTCGCCAACGGCTTCAACTGATGCAACGCGCAGCCGCGGCGGCACGTCGTCTCCTCGGCTGCGCGCGCGGCGCGGCGCTGGTCGGCTACACGTCGCTCATGCTGCTCTTTGCCGTTGCCGCGATCGCCGTGCTGGGGCACTCGAGCAATGGCGCGAAGTCGACGCGCAACGCCAACATCACTTCCTCGGATTGACCGTTGCGCCGGCTCGCCGACGCGACGGTCAGGAGATCTGGCCGGCCTTGGGCACGACCCAGGCAAAACGGTCGGAGAGCGCCGCCAGCGTGATGCGATTGATGGCATCGGCGGTGATGGTCGCTCCGCCGGTGGCATCGGGCAGGTCGCGCGTCGCCACGGTGTCGGCGGCGACGGTACTCATGAAGCCGTTGTCGGTGGCCGAGCGCACCGTCGCCGACACGCACATATGGGTCATGAAGCCGCCGACGATCAGGTTCTTGCGGCCGCTCACTGCCAGGTGCTTGGCGAGGTCGGTGCCGGCAAAGGCGTTGGGCAGGCCCTTGTCGATGATGGTCTCGCCGGCCCGCGGCGTAAGCGGCGCCACGATCTCGTAGCCGCTCGACGAGGGGTTGAAGGCCTTGCCCTTGGACTGGTGGCGCACATGCACGATCGGTGCACCGGCCTTGCGGGCCTTCTCGAGCAGGCCCGCCAGCGCCTCGATGGCCGACTGCACGCCGGACAACGGCATCAGGCCATCCGTGTATTCCCTCTGTGCATCGATAATCAGCAGGATGCCGTCGGCCATGGTCGCCGGCGTGGGCGTCGCCCCCGCCATCTGCAGCATGGTCATTGCCATGTTTTTCCCCTCAAACTACTCAACGGTTGTGTAAGCGTGGGCGGTATCAACGCCCAAGGCGGTCCATTTTGCAATACCCACAGCCGCATGACACGACGCCAATCGGTCATGATCGTGTAATGATCCGCCGTGACGCCCCTTCAGACGACCGCATCGTCCGGGCGACGGCGTCCTTCACAGATACTGACGCCGGAGCAGGCCGCCGGAAAAGGCATGGTATCGCCAACGATCGTCTCCTCGATGGAGGATGAAACAATCGAGGAAGCTCCATCACCCAACACCTCCCGACGAGAGGAATATAGGATGATTAATCCTGTCAATCGTACAATTTCCGGTAGACGAAATCGCTACCGGGCGGCAGGATGGCGATACGATGGACGCAGCCCGCAAGCTTCTGGTCGACACGTTGGCGCGCCGGCCTGATCTAGACCTCAAGAAGCTTTCGCTGACGATCGGTCGCAACCACGCCTACCTCCAGCAGTATCTGATGCGCGGCTCGCCGCGCGAACTGCCCGAAACGGCGCGCCATGGCCTGGCCCCCCTGCTCGGCATTTCGCCGGATGACCTGCGCTCGACGGTGCTGCCGGTGAGCAGCCGGGCCGAGGGCGACCCGCGCGGCGCCGGACCGCTGCGCAGCGGCGACCTGCCGGTCTATGCCTCGGCCGAAGGTGGCGGGGGCGTCATCATTATCACCAGCGAACCGATCGACGTCATTCGCCGTCCCGAGCCGCTCTTGTCGGTACGCGACGGCTACGCCTGCTATGTCATCGGCGACAGCATGAGCCCGGCCTACGAGCAGGGCGACCTGTTGCTCGTCCATCCCGGCCGGCCAGCGCGACCGGGCGACGACTGTGCCTTCATTCGAGACCAAGGCGACGGCAGTCAGCAGGCACTGATCAAGCGTCTGCTGCGCAGCACGCCGGAGAAATGGCGCGTGCGCCAGTTCAATCCGGCGAAGGATTTCGATCTCGACCGCAGCCAGTGGCAGAAGGCCCAGCTGATCGTCGGCAAGTACGCCCGCTAGCCTATCGACCGGCGTTTCATAGGATATTTTCCTATCGCCGCCATGATCTCCGAAGCCTGCTGCCGGGTCGTACGCGGGGCACCCAGGGATCGCTGGGCGGCGTGCCGAGGGTGCGCTAGGACACCTTCATGAAGGCAACCCCATGAAGGCGATCATCGTCGGCGGCGGCATCATGGGTCTGGCGACGGCCTGGGCGCTGGCGCGCGATGGCCACGAGGTCGAGCTGTTCGAACAGGGGCCGCTGCCCAATCCGCTGGCTTCCTCGATGGACGAGCATCGTCTCATCCGCCATCCCTACGGCGACCATCGCGGCTACGCCCGGATGATCGACGACGCCTATGTCGCCTGGGACCTGCTGTGGGCCGACCTGGGCCAACGTCTCTACGCCCCCACCGGAACGCTCGCCCTGACCGGCAACGGCGAGACCTGGGCAGCGCGTTCCGCCGCAGTGCTCGCGGGAATCGGCAAGCCGATGACCGAGCTCAGGCTCGCCGACCTGCCGCGGCGATTTCCCCAGCTCGACGCGAAGGGCGTCGAGCGTGCCTTCTGGATCGACACCGGCGGCGTTCTGTTCGCCCAGGACATCGTGGCCGCTCTTGCCCGCCATCTCGCGCAAAAGCCCGGTGTCCGTCTGCACCCCGATACGCCGGTCCGCGCCGTGGATCTCGAACGGGCGCGCATCGTCGTCGAATCAGGCGCCACCCACGACGCCGACATCGTCGTGGTGGCGGCGGGCGCCTGGGTCGGCCGCCTGCTGCCTTCCCAGGGCCGGCGCCTGATTCCGTCGCGCCAGATCGTCGTCTATTTCGACGTCCCGAACGACCAGCGCGCGGTTTGGGCAACGGGCCCCATGATCATCCAGAAGACGGGCGACGTCGGGCTCTACCTGGTGCCTCCGGCCGAAGGCCGCGGCCTCAAGGTCGGCGATCACGCGTTCAGCCGCAGCGGCGATCCCGCCGGCGGCCGCGACGCCAGCGCCGCCGAGATCGCGCCGCTGCTCGAGCGCTGCCGCAATCTGTTCAAAGGCTTCGAGCGCTGGCGCATCGACCGGGTGAAAGCCTGCTTCTATACCGTGACGGACGACGAACGCTTCGTCGTCGAGAAGCAGGGCGCCAAGGGCTGGGTGATGTCGCCCTGCTCCGGCCATGGCTTCAAGTTCGGCGCCGTGATGGGACTGGAGCTCGCCCGCACGATTGTCGCGGGCCGCGACCCCGCCGCCCATGCGCGCTGGGCCGCCGGTCTGGAAGGCGACAAGCCGACCTGACAGAATGTCCTGAATTAGGGAGAGAAATCGACATGGCTTCCCGTAAGCGACGCGTCCCGGGCGCGGCCGATGCCACCGGACTGCGTCAAGGCCTCGCCAACTATGGCGATGCGGGCTTCTCGCTGTTCCTGCGCAAGGCCTTCATCAAGGCCGGCGGCTATTCCGACGACGCGCTCGACCGGCCGATCGTCGGCATCACCAATACCTTCAGCGACTACAACCCCTGCCACGGCAACGTGCCGGACCTGATCGAGGCGGTGAAGCGCGGCGTCATGCTGGCCGGCGCCCTGCCCATGGTCTTCCCGACCGTGTCGATCCACGAGAGCTTCTCGCATCCGACCAGCATGTTCCTGCGCAACCTGATGTCGATCGACACCGAGGAAATGATCCGCGCCCAGCCGATGGACTCGGTGGTCCTGATCGGCGGCTGCGACAAGACGCTGCCGGCCCAGCTCATGGCGGCAGCGAGTGCCGACCGGCCGGCGGTCGTCCTTCCCGTCGGGCCGATGCTGGTCGGCCACTTCAAGGGCGAGGTTTTGGGCGCCTGCACCGACTGCCGCCGGCTGTGGGGCCAGTATCGCGCCGGCACTTTCTCCGAGGCCGACATCGAACAGGTGAGCGAGCGGCTGGCGCCGACCAAGGGCACCTGCATGGTGATGGGCACGGCCAGCACCATGGGCTGCATCGTCGAGACGCTCGGCATGGGCCTGCCGGGCAGCGGCTCGATTCCGGCGACGCACTCGGACCGACTGCGGGTCGCCGAGGCCAGCGGCAAGCTCGCGGCCGAGATGGCCCGGAAGCAGGGCCCGCGCCCCAGCGAGATCATGACCAAGGCGGCCTTCCGCAATGCGCTCACCGTGCTGCAGGCGATCGGCGGCTCGACCAACGCGCTGGTACATCTCACCGCGGTGGCGCGCCGGCTCGGCATCGAGATCGACCTCGAGGAGTTCGACGAAATCGGGCGCAAGGCGCCGGTGCTGGTCGACCTCAAGCCCTCGGGCGATCACTACATGGAGCATTTCCATTGGGCCGGCGGCAACTCGCGGCTGATGCGCGAGATCCGCGGCCATCTCGACGAGAAATGCCGCACGGTCGCGGGCCGCACCCTGAAGCAGGTGATCGACGCGGCCGAGATCGTGCCCAACCAGACCGTCATCCGCACGCAGGCGAATCCGATCAAGAAAACCGGCGGCATGGCCGTGCTGCGCGGCAACCTTGCGCCGCGTGGCGCCGTGATCAAGCATTCGGCCGCCTCGCCCGCGCTGCTGACGCACACTGGCCGTGCCGTCGTCTTCGACTCTCTGGAGGATCTCGCGGCGCGCGGCGACGATCCGGCGCTCGACGTGAAGGCCGACGACATCCTGGTGTTGCGCAACGCCGGTCCCAAGGGTGCTCCCGGCATGCCCGAGGCGGGCTCCTTCCCCATCCCGATGAAGCTCGCCCGTGCGGGCGTCAAGGACATGATCCGCATCTCCGACGCGCGCATGAGCGGCACGGCGTTCGGCACCATCGTGCTGCATGTGGCGCCCGAATCGGCGGTCGGCGGCCCGCTCGCCCTGGTCAAGACCGGTGATCGCATCACTCTCGATGTGCCCAAGCGCAGGCTCGAGCTCCTGGTCGAACGCCAAGGAGCTCGCGGCACGCCGCAAGACGTGGAAGGCGCCCACGCCGCCTGCAGGCAGCGACCGCGGCTACGCCGGCCTCTTCCAGAAGGAAGTGCTTCAAGCCGATGAAGGCGTCGATTTCGGCTTCCTCGGCCCGGCGAAATCGTGAGCGAGGCGACGCTCCCGGGCATTTCCGTCGTCGTCACGTGCTACAATAGTCGTGACTATATCGGCGATGCGATCCGCTCGGTGGCGTGCCAGACGCTGCGTGATTTCGAGTGCGTCATCGTCGACGACGCCTCGACCGACGATTCGGCCGACGTGGTGCAGCGCACGCTCGACGAACTGGGCGACAAGCGCTTTTCGCAGATCCGCCTCGAGAAGAACGTCGGCCAGACCGGCGCCACGCGGCGCGGCCTGGCAGCAACGCGGGCGACCTTCGTCTGCTTCCTCGATTCCGACGACCTGTGGAACCCCGATTTCCTCGAGCGCCATCTCGCCGCGCACCTGAACGAGACGTATGCCGTGGGCTTCACCGCCTGCAATGCGCGGCTGATCGATGGCCAGGGCAAGCTGATTGCCGGCTGCGTCTACTGGTTCGGCAAGGAACGCGCCAGAGCCGATCGCGACCGCGCCTTCGTCCCCATCGATCCGGCACGCGTGCCCAAGCTCGACATCGCCCGCCAGTCAGCGGAGTGGCAGAAACAGACACCCTATCGCCTTTACACCAAGCGCGTGGTGCACTGGGTGTGGGTGAGCACCTCGTCGATGATGTTCCGCCGCTCGCTGATCGACCTCGTCTTTCCCGAGGATGATGAGACGTTCCGCCTGCACATGGATTTCTACGTCGTCGTTCTGGCGCAGATGGTGGCGGGCTCGCTGCTCATCGACGAGGCGCTCTATTCTTACCGGCTGCACGGTCGCAACGGTGCGGCCGACAATCCGGTGCTGGGCGGCCGGCTGCACCTGTCGAGCCGCGACTGGGGCAATACATACGCCGAGATGCTGGATCGCATGCTGTGGGCCTTGCAGCACGACTGCGAACGCTTCGTCGGCGCGCTCGGCGACCGGCAATATCGGCGCCTGCTGCTGCGCATGAAGGCCGCCCGGGCAGCTTGGCCGGCCTCCTGGTTATTTGCAGTGCGCAGCTGGCTGGTGTGACGAAAGCCACACACCTTCGCCTCATTTTGCCGTACCCCAATAAAGACACACGACAACAGCCCGTTCCAATCCCGCTAATTCGGGTATCTGTTGTATGATGATGTGATGGAGGAGAGTGGCTCGCGAATGGGCGGGCCTCGGGGGAGGCGAGGCATCTTGCGTCGAGTGAAGCGGCTTGGCCGCGTCTTCATTCTCTGGGCGGGCGTGTTGTGCGCCGGTGGCGCAGGCATTAAGCACGCCTTTGCCCAAGCGCCATCTGTACCGTCATCCGAGCTGAAGCAGCAGTACGACGCCGCGTTCCAGGAAACGCTGAGCAAGCCGGCCGATCTCGATGTGCTGTTCCGTTTTGCCAGTCTGGCGACGCAGACGGGCGACCTCGAAGGCGCGGTTTCTGCCCTCGAACGCATGCTCCTGATCAATCCGGACCTGCCGCGGGTGCGACTCGAATTGGGCGTGCTTTACTATCGCCTGGGATCGTACGAGGTCGCGCGGACATATCTCGATACGGCGCTGAAATCACCGTCATTGCCCGCCGACGTGCGGGGCAAGGCACAGGAATATCTTGCGGAAATCGAGTCCAAGTCGAAGCCGTCGAGCCTGGGCGGCGAAGTCTTCTTCGGCTGGCGCTACCAGTCGAACGCCAATCTCGGCCCCGCGGGCTCGAGCGTGTTGTTGTTCGGACAGCCGGCCAACCTGAACCAGCAAGGCCTGGGGACGGCCGACTGGGGCATCGTGAGTTCGGCGGTCGTCCGGCATCGTTACGACTTCGGCAATCAGGACAAAGGCGCGCTGGAAACCCAGTTCACCGCTTATGCCAACCGCCAGTTCCAGGTATCGGCCGCGAACGTCACTCTGCTCGACCTGACGAGCGGGCCGCGTTTCCAGGTCTTCAACGGCATCTTCGAGGACGTGACGCTGAAGCCCTTCGTCACCGGCGGCTACGTCTGGGTCAACGACACCTCCTACTACGGCAGCTGGGGCGGCGGCCTCGAATCGACCGTGCTGCTGGCCAACGGCTTTCGCAACACGTCGGTCGCCGTGTTCAGGCGGCAAGACAATCAGGACACCAGCTATCTGCCGACCAACAGCCAGTATCGTGGCAATTCCATGTCTGCCAATACGGCCTTCGAGTACCAGCTCACGCCGACGGTGATGCTGTACTCGATCGGCAGTGCCCAGCGTTTCGAGGCGGATATCGCACCTTGGCAGAGCTACAACCTATGGGGCGTCGGCGGCGGGTTCGCGTTTCGTTTCCCCGATCCCTTGCTCAAAACCGGCCTGCCCTGGGCTATCAACCTGTCGGTCAGCGAGCAGTGGTGGATATATGATCAACCTGATGTTGTTGTCGATCCCAACACAATGCGCTATCAAAACGACACGATTCTGAGCCTAGTGCTGACCGTGCCGTTCGACGATCGTACGACCTTGAGCCTGTCGGGGGGCGTTTCGTGCGCGCGTCAACGGTGCCCAACTACGCGTTTGAAAATAACAGCTTCATGTTTGGGATGAGCTGGCGCTTCTAGCGCCAGCATGGAGGGTGTGATGGCCACTTGCACCGCGACCGGCGGCCGCTTCGCTGCTGCTGCGCGCAGCCTTGCTCATCACGACGGGTCTGGTTTTCGCAATCGGCAGTCCGGCTTGGGCGCGCGTCGGCGTCACCTCGGGGGCCGACGGCGATCCACTCGGCAAGCCGCCCAATGAGAACGAACGCATTCTGCGCATCGGCATCGATGTGCAGGCCAACGAGCTGATCACCACAGCCGCCAACGACCGCGCCCACCTGGTGTTCATCGACGGCAGTTCGCTCACCGTCGGCCCCAACGCGCGACTCACCATCGACAATTTCGTCTTTGATCCCAGCACCAAGAAGGGCGAACTCGCCATCAACGCCAGCAAGGGCGTATTGCGTCTGGTCGGCGGCAAGATCAGCAAGACCAACGCCATTACCATCACCACGCCCTCGAGCACGATCGGCATCCGGGGCGGCATCACGATCTTGTCCGTCACCGAGGTCCAGACGATCTGCGGACTTTCGTCTTCGGCAACAGCATGACGGTGACCGGCGGCGGCCAGACCCAGACCGCCACGCGGGCGGGATCACAGGTGACCACCAATGCCGGTGGCGCGCCGGGCACCTGACGCTCTTCAAGCCCGGCAGCCTGAACGCCGCCCTCAGCCGCTCGAAGGCGCAGCTCCAACAACAACAACAGTGCGGATCAGTCGGCGCAGAAGTTCCGGGTTCTCCGATAAGAATTCCGGCCAGCCCCCCACCACGCCGAATTTCAAGCAGAACGGGCCGCCCAATACGACCAACAACACGCTGACGAACGCCGTCAGCAACGGACCAACGCAACCCAGCAGGATAACGCGACGCCTCAGAAGACGACGACAACCCCTACGTCGACGGGGCCCACGCAGACTCGACCCCCAATCCGACTCCAAACCCGACACCAATCCAAACCCGACCCCCAATCCAAGCGCAGGCCGAATCCACCTCCGCAGCCTCAGGTCATCGTCACCTACGGCCGCTTCCTGCAGGACAAGCCGTATCTGGAGCACACGTTCGATCCGCGTACGCTTCATGCCAGGCCCAACCCCGCAAACAACCAGCCGCTGGAACCGACCGGCTCGGTCCTGAACCAGGTCGCCACCATCACCATCCAGAACGGCGATGTGCTTCAGCTCCCGTGGCTCCCCGGACAACTCTTCAATTTCAATGGCGCCACGCCTTCCGGTCCCGCCAGGGGCGTGGGCCTGGTGAGCGCGGATGGCAGTTTTTTTGCCTACCAGCTCACGCCCACCGACGGCCGGAAATTCGTCCTGTTTGGCGGCACGCCCACGGCCAAGGCGAATTTCCCGACAGCGGGAATCGGCGCGCAGCAGCTCGTCAACCTGACCCATCCCGGCGACCTGCCGTTTGCGCCCACCTCCGTCGGCAGCGATCCACAGCTTAAGGCGGCAGCCAACACATCGCCGCTCTATACCCTCTATACGCCGAACACCGGCAGCGTCCCGGCCGGCCAAGGCGCGCCGACCGGCCTGCAGGTCACGGTTTCCATTGCCGGCAGCGGCGCTGCGCAGAAGTCGTACATGGGCGTGTTCATCGCCAACTACGGCACCGACTACGCCACCAACTCGATCGACAGCACCGGCAACTACGTCGCGTCTTATCGGCTTGGCTCGGATCGCACGATCGGCCGCGCCACCTCCTCGCAGGCCACGGCCGCTACCGGCCAGGGCAATGCGATCTACGGCGATACCGGCCAGTACATGGTCTATACCCCCGGCAAGATCGAAACCTCCAACCATCGACAGACGACGACGCGCGTGGATCAGGCCGCGCTCAATCAGCCGTCCGCCAACAGCCGGAGCGATTCCTACTACCCGGTCACCGTCGCCGCGCCGGCCGAGGCCGCTGCCATTTCGCCGACGATCGGCCAGACGCGCACCAGCCAGACCCTGACCGGCTATGTCGGCGGTCTGGTCGAACTCGACGATCGCGGCCGCACATCGACGTCATGTGCCAATCGCTCTTCTGAGCCGGCCGACGGACGTCTCGATCACGACCGATGCGGCCAGCAATCAGGCAATGGGCACGCATCGTCGTGCGCGGCTTCGACGGCACGCTGTTCGGGCCACCGTCAAGCTGCAGCTCGGCGGCACCTCCGGGCGGCCCGATGCGACCAGCGCGTTCATCGACAACAAGACCTACGCCATGGTCACGACCAACGATCCGTCGCGCCTGTCGACGCTTGCGAACGGGTGATCATACCTCCCGCATCAAGGACAGCACCGTGCTGGCGAGCGCCGGCGCGGCGCCGGTTGCCCTGCCTGGCAATCCCGGCTGCACCTGCGAATTTCTGAGCTGGGGCTGGTGGAGCACCAGCATCGACAACGGCAGGGGCCAGACCGATCGCGTCAATCTGGGCTCCTACGTGGTCGGCACGCCGACCACCGTGGTCCAGTGCCGCCGATGGGCAGCGCGACCTACACCGGCTTCATGGTCGGCAACGTCAAAAATGCGGCAGCTGCCTACATCGGCGGCCGGCAACTATCAAATGGTCTGGAATTTCCGGTACCGCACCGGCAGCCTCAACGGCAGCTTCGATGGCAGAGCTATCGCGGCACCCCCGATACAGGGATCAGGCGGCACGACCTTCGCCGGCGCATTCGCCGGCGGCAGGGGCACACGTCGGCACCCTGAACGGCTCGTTCTTCGCCGCGCCGACCGAGCGCGGCGAAGTATCAGGCCGGCATCGTTCTCGATCGGGAACAACCGTTCCGACTACAAGGCGATCGGGCATCTTCGCCGGTCAGCGCTGACCTTGGCCGGCGATGAAGTCGGCAAGGCCCGCGATATCGTCGCGTCGGAACCACGGCAGGCGCGGATCGACGGTTGGCTGATCAGCCGCGACGGCGACGATGCTGGGATCCTTGGGCGCCATCGGCGGCGCGTTCTTATCGCCTTCGCCTGACCGTACCTCGATCTTGGCATGACGCTCACGCTTGAAACCCTCGATCAGCACGAGGTCGGCCGGCGCGAGCCGCGCGAAAACCTCGGCCAACGTCGGTTCCTCCTGCTCGCGCATGATCGCGTAACGATGGCCGCCAACCAGCGCGACCTCGGTGGCGCCGGCGGCACGATGGCGAAAGGAATCGGTACCCGGCTGATCGACATCGGCGTCGTGGTGGGCATGCTTGATCGTCGCGACCCGCCAGCCGCGGCGCACGAACTCCGCGACCAGCCGCTCGACCAGCGTCGTCTTGCCGGCATTCTTCCAGCCGACGACGCCGAACACCCGTCGATCGTTCACGCGGCGATCCGGTCGGGATTGGCGTAGACGGTGAGCCGGCCGTCGCGCACGAAGGCGACCAGCGCGATTCCCGCCTGCTCGGCGGTCTCGATGGCAAGCGATGTCGGCGCCGATACCGCCGCGATCGCCGCCGCGCCCAAGGCGGCCGCCTTGTGCACCATCTCGTAGGAGCAGCGGCTGGTGACCACCACGAAGCCGCCCCGGGCGGAAGCTCCCGATCGGGCGAGCGCGCCGCCCAGCTTGTCGAGTGCGTTGTGTCGGCCGACATCCTCGCGTACGGCGAGCAATGTCCCGTCCGCCGTCGCCCAGCCTGCGGCATGGGTGGCGCCGTTCTGCCGGTTGATGCGCTGCTGGGACGGCAGCGCGGCCATGGCCCGCCAGATCGCCTGGCGCGACACGGTTTCCGTCGCGTGCGATGTCGCGACGGGCCGCATCGCCTCGTCGAGACTGTCGACCCCGCACAAGCCGCAACCGGTGCGACCGGCCAGCGTGCGTCGGCGCTGCTGCAGGCCCGCCATCCGTTGGGCCGCGATGCTGAGGCGAACCTCGATGCCGCGCCCGACGGGCTCGACCTCGATGTCGTAGATTTCCGACGGCTTTTCGACAATGCGCTCGGTGAGCGAGAAACCTCGGGCGAAATCCTCGAGGTCACACGGCGTTGCCATCATCACGGCATGACTGACGCCGTTGTAGACCAGCGCCACGGCCACTTCCTGCGCGACGACCTCATCCAGCGCTTCCTCGCCGGCGGCCGTCAGCCGCCGTGCCGGACGGTGGATGGAGCCCTGGTCGTCGGCTTCCCATTGGCTATCGGCGGGGGACGGCATGATGGGGCCAAATTGGCCCGGCCGGCCGTCCCCCGCAAGCGCTTCGGCGGTGCCGGAAGGGCCTACTTGACGAACTGGAGCTCGACCACGCCGATGCCGGCCGCGGCGTTCAGACCGATGCTGCCCTCGACGCTGACAGGCTGCAGGGTAATCTGCTTGTTGCTGCCGCCAACCAGCACATTGGCGCCGACCCCGACCCCGACGGTGCCCGATGCGGTAGCGCCGCCATAGGAGCCCGCGACAGCGCCCGGGGCAATGTTGCCCGGTGCGAACACCAGCCACACCATCTGCGCTTCCTTGGTGAAGCCGACATCGACGCCGAACTTCTTGATCGAACCCGTGTACTTCTCGGCAGTGCCGTTGGTGCGGGTGAACAGGCAGCTCAGGTCCTTCGACGAGCCGAAGACGAAGCCGATGCCGCCTGCCACGTTACAGGTGAGCGTGCCGACATTGGCGCCGGATTGGGAGTATGCGTCCGTCGCAACACCCACGAGCAGCGTGGCGGCGCTCGCCGCAGCTAGAACCGATCGCAGCATAGACATTCTCCTTGTGAGACAAAAACGAACGTAGCCGTAGTTGTAGTTAACGCAACCAGCCGCCCGCGGCTGCACGCTACCCCGATTCCGGGACTGCGTCCAAGTCGCATGCCACTCCGGCCGGCCGATCCGATCCTGGGGACAATTTTGCAGTCACCGGTAAGGTCCCCGTAAGCCCCGGACATCACAGTCGGAATGGAACTGGGGCGCCTCTATACCCGGTTCGACCGCCCCTCCTCCCTGAAGCATCCTGAGGCGGTCGCGGCGGCGCGAGATTTCGGTCTCGCGCCGTTTGCGTTTGGAATTTCTGTTTCTGATTGGCACGAAAATGACGCAGCTAGTTGCTCACTTGCTGGCGGGCCCGGAGCACGTAGCCCATGGCGCGGAATTCGGAGTCCTTGCGAATTGCGTTGGCGGCCCTTGGATCGCCGTCGCGATTGGACACTTCGACCAGCTTTTCGGTCTCGGATGTGCAGGCCAATGCCACCGTCCTGGCGATGGCGGCGGGATCGGCGTTGCCGACATCGTCGGCCGCGGCGTTCTTGGCCAGGCAGGCATCGCGCGCCGCAAACGACCTCTCGATCCTCGTCGCCAGTCTGCCATCGGTGGGGCTGGAATAGGTTCCTACCGAGCACGCGCCCAACAGCAGGGCGAGAAAGGCAAAAGCAGTTCGCATGAAGAACCTCGGTCTCAACGGACGGAGAGAGGACGAAGGATGGATCCCGACCAAGCCATAGATACAACTCTGTTTTGCATTCGTCAGCCGCCGGTTATCCTAAAACTGCACCCAGACGCCCCGAACACAATCCTGGGCGCCGCCCTGCCAGGATAGCCGCGGACTTGACACCTTGGAACATGTGTTGAAATGAGCTTTAAAATGATACTCCCGGTGACGTTCCGCTTTCCTGTCCAGTTTCAGACCGAGGCTCTGCATGCGAACCGCTCTTGTCCTTCTCGCCCTGTTGCTTGGCGCATGCACCAGCACGAATGGTGACGGCAGGCGTACGTCGAATATCGACAAGTACTACGCAGCACGTGATGCCTGCCTGGCCAGGAACGCCTCCGCCGACGACATCAGCAACTCCGATCCTGCCACCATCGCCCGTGCCGTGGCTCTGGCCTGTTCACCCGAAACCGAGAAGCTTGTCGAGGCAACCAACCGCGACGGCGATGTCAAGGTCGCGGCGGCGATCCGTGCGAATTCCGAGTTCAGAGCCATGGGCTATGTCTTGAAAGCGCGCGGCCAGCTCATCTTCTAGCCCGACAGCGAAGAGCACAAAACTGCCCAATTCGCCGAGGCGATTCCATGTTCCTTCGAAAAGCGTGTACATTGCATTCAAGCACCGCGCTGTCGAATAAACGGCTGACCCTTCGATGTCTCTTCAGCGACTCGGGGGAATACCAAGCAGGGCTGGCTGGCTAGAGGGGCGGGATGCAGGAGGAGCGTGGGGTAGAGACGCAGGTCAGGGGCGGTCTGGCGAGCGATACGCCACAGGCGATGTCTGCCGGCTCGTCCTCGAACCCTCAAGCCACGGCGCAGAGGGCCGGTTCGCCGGGCCGTTTTCTGCCAGTTGCTTTCCTTGCAGTCGTGATCGCTTGCGTTGTCCTGCCGTTGCTGGAGACGCTTCACCCGTTCTTTGGGGCGATTGTCCAGCCCGTCGACGAACATCGCACCGCCAATCCATTCCCATCGCCCGGCCTACTGCTGCGTGCGAATGGCGATTTTGCCGACGGACTCAACAAATGGTTCGATGATCACGTCGGTTTCCGCGATTTGTTCATTCGTACCAAAAATCAAATCGACTACTCGGTCTTTTCCACGTCGCGCAAGGTATATGTCGGATCCGATGGCTGGCTGTTCGAACGGGGTTACCCGGGCCTGGCATTGGAACGGCTCAATGCCGCCGGATTCGATGCCGTGAAGGCAGGCTTCCTGAATCTTGCGCGTCAGTTGCAGGAGAAAGGTATCCAGCTCCTTGTCGTCGGCTACCCCGACAAGTCCCGGGTTTATCCGGAAATGGTGCCGGCGGCAGAGCCCTTGCTCCCACCTGGCGGCCACTACGACAAGTTGCGGCAGTTCCTGTCCCGTCAGTCGGCCCTGACCTTTATCGATGTCGAAGAGATCCTGCGGCACGAACGATCCATCAGTACGGATACTCTCTATTACAAGACCGATCTGCACGCCAACGAGCTGGGCCAGCTCCTCATCGTCAAGGAGATCATTGCTCGAATCGCACGAGCCGAAGGTCGCCCGAATATTAGCTGGAACGAGAAGTTTGAACGAGCCACCGAGGTGTGGGGACCGGGCGGCGAGGCGCGTTTCCTGTCGCTGCTGGTGCCGGTGCTCGAAAAAAACGTCTACTTCAAGGGAAGGTATTCGCTCGGCGACAAGGAAGCAGGCGGTCATTGGAATATGGCCGATCCCGGCATTTTAAATCGCCCCTATGACGGCAGTGGGCCGCCCTTCGCCTGGGAGTTCCATTCGCGTCCCGAGCTGTGCAACGAACGCCTGCCGGCAACGGTGATCTTGGGCAACTCGTTCAGCGATGATTATTGGATCCTGGGCATGCATCGGTACTTCTGCTCCATCCAACGCAGCCGCATTCCGATAGATCGCCTGGCGCTTTCTTTGGAATCCATTCCAGCCGGCACCAAGTATTTTATCTTTCAGTATTACGCAACGTTCCTTCCCCACGCAGCACCTCCCGTGCGTTAGCGCCAGGAGAGGCCATCAATGGTATTCAGCTCACAATTATTTCTATACGGCTTCCTGCCGATTTTTTTCTCGCTCTACTATCTGATCAATGATCGCCGCAAGAACTGGCTGATACTGACAGCCAGCCTGATTTTCTATGGCGTCGGAGCGGGCAGCACGGTGCTCGTGCTGCTGGCTTCCATATGGGTCAACCAGTTCCTGGCGGTTCGCATCGAGCCCGCCGCGCCGCGGCGTCGCTCGGTGCTGCTGGCGCTCGGGGTGGCGATCAATCTGCTGGGGTTGGCCTATTACAAATACGGCAGCTTTCTATGGCACCTCGCCGGCGATGGCTTTGCTGCTGCTGGCTTGCCGCCGCTTCCCGCCGCGCCGGAGATCCCGCTGCCGGTCGGTATCTCATTTTTCACCTTCCAGGCGGTTTCGTATCTCATCGACGTCTATCGGCGGGAAATTCCGGCCGCCGGCAGCTACGGCGAATTCGCCGTCTACCACTCGCTCTTTCCTCAGCTGGTGGCGGGCCCGATCGTGCGCTATCGCGAGATCAGGTCGGAAATGGGCCGGCGCCGTATCGATCGAGAGGCCCTGACCACCGGCGCGTACCGTTTTTGCCTGGGCCTCGGCAAAAAAATGGTGATCGCGGACAATCTGGGAACCGTCGCCGACTCGATCTTCGCCCTGCCCGCCAGCGAACTTGGATTTGCCCATGCGTGGGTCGGCATCCTGTGCTATTCGCTGCAGATCTATTTCGACTTCTCCGGCTATTCCGACATGGCGATCGGCATGGGTCGGCTCCTCGGCTTCCATTTCCCCGAGAACTTCGACCAGCCGTACCGTTCCGCCAGCGTCACGGAGTTCTGGCGTCGCTGGCACATGACGTTGTCGCGCTGGTTCCGCGACTACCTGTACATCCCGCTCGGCGGCAATCGACACGGAGCGCTACGCACATTCGCCAATCTGTGGATCGTGTTCTTTCTGTGCGGCCTGTGGCATGGCGCCGGCCTGACCTTTGTCGTCTGGGGCCTCTACCACGGCCTGTTGCTGGTTCTGGAGCGATTGGCCGACACGCACCTGCGCTGGCGGCCTTCAGGATTGGCCGGGATCGCGATGACCTTTCTCCTGGTCACGCTCGGCTGGGTATTCTTTCGGGCACCGACCCTGCCGGCGGCAGGCCACTACCTCTCGGCGATGTTCCTGCTCGGATCGCCGGCCAGCGCCTATCAGCCCATCGCCACCTACCTCACGCTCGACACTCTCTTCTATCTGGCGCTCGGGCTGATCTTCGCTTTCGCACCGATGGAGCGCCTCTATCAGCTGCGCTTCGATCGTCTCAGCCTGCTGGCAACCCAGCTTGGCGTGGCGAGCCTGAGCCTCGTGTATTCCTCACTCCTGCTCGCAGCCAACAGCTTCAACCCTTTCATCTACTTTCGCTTCTGATCGGTCCTGCGGATTGCACGAAGACCATGCGGGCGCATTTTGGAGGGGGATTGGCGGAAGAGAGTGGGAGTCGAACCCACTAAGAACCGGCTAACGGCCCTCTCTGGCTTTGAAGGCCAGCCGCCCCACCGGGAGCGCTTCCCCTCCGTCGCCGATAATCGCCCAGAACCCGCGCCCTGTCACCGCTCGGCGCTGGCGGACGGAGGACCGAACTGCGCCAGTTTCTGCGGCACGGTCCGGCGCAAATCGCCGCGGCGGATCGTGATGCCGTGGCGGTCGAAGAACTCCAGGATCTGGATCGCCACCTTGCGGCCGTTGTCGAGCTTGTCGCGGAACTCGGCGGCAGTGAAGTCATGGCCGAAGCCATGGGCGATGCCGATCATCTCGGCCACCGCGGGACGCAGGAAATACTGGTCGGGCGCCACCTCGACGACCCTGCCGACCTTGGCCAGCCGCTGCATCAGCCGGCGCATCTCGGCCTCCGGCACCGCATGGGCACTGGCGAAGTCGCGCACGCGGGGCGGCTTGAAACGCTCGCGGGTGAGCTCGGCCGAGATCTTCTGCCACAACGCCTCGTCGCGCGCGCCGAAGGTCAAGGAGTGGCTGGGCAGGCGCAGGAACGGCCCGTCGACCATCACCGTCTTGGCGCGCACCTCCTGGTCGAGCAGCGCCTTGAACACGGGCGCCGGCCAGCGCTTCTGAAGAGCGACCCGCAGCCGCTCGGGCTGCAGGCCGGGCGCATCGGGTTTGGATTTATGGTGAGCTGCGAGCGTTTCGACAATGTCCTTGCGGGCGCGCGCCAGCGTCTCGGCCTGGAATCCGAACGCGTCCAGCCTGGTGCCGCCGGCCGCCTGCAGGAGCCTGTCGACGTCGGCAGGCCGCAGATTGCGCGCTTGACCGAAGCGGCGGGTCTCGACGAAGCCGGATTCCAGCCGCAGCAACTTCGGCAGGACATCGGAGTCGGTCTCGCCCAAGGCGTCGAGTTCGGCCAGCCGGCGCTCCGAGCGGCGGTTGCGCGGCGGACCGAACGGATCGATCACCGTAGCGCCCGCGATCGTACGGGTGGCCGAAGGATCGCGCAGGATGACGCGGTCGCCCGAGAGGGCGCCGATCTTGTCCTCGAGCACGAGCTGCGCCAACGCCGTCCCGCCCGGCGCCAGCCTGTCGCCTTCGAGCAGCGCGACGCGGCCCATGACGTGGGCCGAGCCGAGATGAACATGCACCGGCGACCAGTGCTTGAGCGGATGGTTCTCCGAGGCGAGCAGGTGAAGGCGGACGTCCGGGCGATCGGTCGGCGCGTGCAGCTCGGGGCTCACCACCCAGTCGCCGCGGCGGATCGCGTCCTTCGAAAGTCGCGGACCGGTCAGATTGAGGGCGCAGCGTTCACCGGCCCGGCCGACTTCTGCCGCGCGGTTCTGTGCGTGCAGCGAGCGCACGCGCGCCTCCAGCCCCGACGGCGTCAGCAGCAACCGGTCGTCGGCCCTGATCTCGCCGGCATGGACAGTGCCGGTGACGACGACGCCCGTGCCGGTCAGAACGAAGCAGCGATCGACCGCGAGGCGCGCGAAGCCCGTGGCGCCCTTGCCGCTTTCGCCCAGCGCCAGCAGCTTGGTCTTCAGTTCGTCGACGCCCTGTCCGGTCAGCGCCGACACGGGCACGATCTCCGCACCCTTGAGCGACGTCGAAGAAAGCAGCGTTTCCACCTCGGCCATGCGCTCGAGGAGCTGGTCATCGTCGGCGAGGTCGGCCTTGGTCAGCGCGACGATGCCGCGATCGAGGCCCAGCAGATCGACGATCTGCAGATGCTCGACCGTCTGCGGCTTGATGCCCTCCGCCGCCGACACGACGAGCAGGGCGGCGTCGATGCCGGTGGCGCCGGCCAGCATGTTGTGCACGAAACGCTCGTGGCCCGGCACGTCGACGAAGCCGAGCTGCCGTCCGTCACCGAGGTCGCTGTAGGCATAGCCGAGATCGATGGTGATGCCGCGCGCCTTCTCCTCCTTCAGGCGGTCGGCGTCGACGCCGGTCAGCGCCTTGACGAGCGCGGTCTTGCCGTGATCGATGTGGCCCGCGGTGCCGACGATCATGCGCCACCGAGCTCGCCCAGTTGGGCGACGAACGCCGCCTCGTCCTCGAGAGTGCGCAGGTCGAAGTAGAGCGCGCCCTCGCTGATGCGGCCGATCACCGGGATCGGCAGGCGGCGAAAGGCGTCGGCCAGCCGGTCGAGCCCATTGGCCCGGATCGCCAGCGCAAATGACGGCAGCAGGTCCACGGGCAACGCGCCGGAGCCGATCTGGCCGCGCACCGACTCGATGCCGACCTTGGCGTCACGGCCCAGCGCACCGGCCAGCACCGGCAGAACGCGTTCGGCAAGCGCGCGGATCTCCGCCGCGGGACGGGCGAGCGCGCGGATCGTCGGCAGCCGCTCGGCGAGACGCGCCGGATCGGCGTAGAGGCGCAATGTCGCTTCCAGTGCCGCCAGCCGCACCTTGTCGAGGCGCAATGCGCGTTTCATCGGATTGCGGGCGATGCGCTCGACCAGATGCCTGCGTCCGACGATGAGCCCGGCCTGCGGGCCGCCCAGGAGCTTGTCACCTGAGAAAGTGACGACATCGATGCCGGCCTCGATCGCCTCGCGCGCCGTCGGTTCGTGCGGCAGGCCCCAGGTCTCGAGATCGACGAGCGTGCCGCTGCCGAGATCCTCGATCAGCGCCAGGCCCTTCTCGCGGGCCAGCGGCACGAGCTCGGCCGCCGAGACCGCCTTGGTGAAGCCTGCGATGGCGTAGTTCGAGGGATGGACCTTCATGATCGCCGCGGTGTCGGGTCCGATCGCGGCGGCATAGTCCTTGAGATGCGTGCGGTTGGTGGTGCCGACCTCGACCAGCCGGCAGCCGGCACGCGCCATGATGTCGGGAATGCGGAAGGCGCCGCCGATCTCGATCAGCTCGCCCCGCGAGACGATCACCTCGCGCCCGTCCGCCAGCGCGTTCAGCACCAGCAGCACGGCGGCGGCGTTGTTGTTGACGGCCGTCGCGGCCTCGGCGCCGGTCAACCTCAGGAGCCAAGGCGCGATATGCTCGTCGCGCTCGCCGCGCGCACCGCCCGAGAGGTCGTACTCCAGCGTCGTCGGTGACCGCATGGCCTCGACCGCCGCCTCGATGGCTTCCTCGGCAAGCTGCGCGCGGCCGAGATTGGTGTGCAGCACCGTGCCGGTGAGATTGAAGACGCGCCGCTGCGAAGGGCGCACCAGATCGGCAAGCCGTGCCGCGCACCAACGGGCACAGGCTGCCTCGTCGGCGCCCTCCTCGGTGCCGCGCTTGGCATCGGCCCAGGCCCGCAGGGCCTCGATCACCAGCGGCCGGCCGGCGCGCGCAATCAGGGGCGCCAGGGCCGGCCAGCCGGCCATGCGATCGATCGAAGGCGGGCGGTGAGCGGGCGAATTGGGGGTGGCAGCGCCTTCGGCGCGGTCGGCACGCGACACGGGTCATTTCCTCGGGACATTGGCCGGGCCAGGAAGTCCAGCGCTGGCAAGAGTGGCCCATGCCCGCCCCCCGATCAACGCAAGGAGCCAGGGATTTCCGCAATCCGCCCGACCCGACAATCCGCGCGACCCGATCCGAGGGCTGCGTTCGAATTATGCGGCACCATGCGCGCGCAAAATGTAACTTTATTAGCCGCCGCGGGAACAGACACCAGTGCCAGATCACCAAGGTGCAGCCGGTGGTGATCCGGTAGACGCGCAGCTACTGCCCGGCAGCAGCCACGCCGATGCGGACGAGAACCAGCACGGCCGAGGACGACAGGCCGATCATGAGGGCGAGCTTCGTCGAGGAAGCGCCGGCCCTGTCCTTCAGAAGCGCAACAACGGTCTTCATGTAAATCCCCACGTTTCGAACCCCGCCGGCCGGGAGCGAAACCCTCCGCTCCCATTGGCCGGCACCCTTGCGCCCGCCCAAACGGGCGAGAGCCTCATCCACACAAACCAGAAAACAGGTCCCACAACCCGACGCCCGAGACCCCTCCCGCGCGCCGCCGCGCCTTATATATGGCTCGAATGCGATGTGCATCACCGGACCAACGGCGACGTGGTATCAATTGTTTCCGGGCAGGCCCGATCAAGGCTTGCGCTGCAGTCCCCAGGTCTCTGCCAGCAATTCGCCGACACGGGCGGCCATCAGGCGATTGCCGCGGCTTTCGCCGGCGGCGTCGCGGACATAGTGGATATGGTCGGCGTAGATCGTGCCCTTCTCGTTCGCGAAGATGTCGGCAAGGTCGTAGATCGGCAGGCCGCGCTCGCGGAGCGTCATCATGCCGGCCGCGACCCTGCGGTAGAGATCGCGGTAGCCCAGATCGCCGGCATTACGCTTCTCGTCCTCGGTCAACGTCTTGCCGTAGGCCGGCGCCGGCTGGAGGAAGTAGGCCGATTTCACGTTGTAGTCGTGCGCGACTGCTTCGGTCGCGCGCAGGTACTTCTGGTAAAGGCCGAGCTGGACATTGAACGCCAGCTCGGTGTTCTTGCGGATTTCCAACGGCATGTTGAAGATGCTGTTGAGCGTCGTCTTCTTGGTCGACTTGAAGATATCCTGTCCCTTGGCGACCTGTTCGATGCCGCGAATGACCATGTAGGCGGCGTGTGAATGGCCGAGGATGGGATTGAGCGCCAGCGTGCCGGCCACCCGGCCCATCACCCAGCCGATCGCCGCATCGCCGAAATTCTCGTCGGCGGCAAACGGATTGACTTCGATGAAGTTGCTGAGCGGTCGTTCGAGGCGCTCCTCCGCGCCGGGCCAGAAGAAATAATGCTCGTTGTAGCCGCCCAGACTGACGACGGCGTCGACCGAGCTGGCGTAAAGCGAGAACAGGATGAAAGGCTGCGGCTCCTTCCACGCACCGTCGGCGCCGTTCAGGACCAGCCAGGGCTTGCCGTTGGGACTGACGTATTTCTTGTTCAGCTCTTCCTCGAGGTAGCGCGGCGCCGGCGGCTTCTGGTTCTGGCCGAGCTGCGAGGCGACCGAGCCGCCGGTCAGAATGACCGTGTAATAATCGGGATTCTTGATGACGGGGAAGTCGGGACCGAACAGCCCGACGTTATTGACCCAGGACTGGCCGCACGGCGGGTTGGCATGATGGACGAACGCGACGTAGGGATGCGGATAGAGCGTGTCGACGTAACGGCAGGCCGTGCCCTTGGTCGCGTCGCGCACATAGGTGTTCTGCGTGCGCTCGAAGAGCTCGGCCGCGGGCGTGTAATGACCATCCTCGATGTACAGCCAGGCGATGGCCGCAACCTCGACGGTGGCCAGCGCCAGTACGACGCCGATGAGTATCGAGACCCAACCGAAGATGCGCTGCTTCATCGCCTTCCCGTCAATGCTTGGTATTCTGGATGGCCTGCCAGACACGCAACGGCGTCGCCGGCATCTGGACATTGCGCACGCCGAGCGGCCATAGCGCGTCCATGATTGCGTTCATCACCGTGGGGGTCGAGCCCACCGCGCCCGATTCGCCGACACCCTTGGCGCCCAGCGGATTGTTCTTCGACGGCACGCTGTCGTCGAGCGCGTTGGAGAAGGTCGGGAAGGTCGCGGCGCGCGGCATGGCGTAGTCCATGAACGAGCCGGTGATGAGCTGGCCGGTCTCGCGGTCGTAGACATTCTCCTCGAGCAGCGCCTGGCCGATGCCCTGGGCGCAGCCGCCCTGGATCTGGCCGAACACGATCGGCCGGTGCAACGGCCGGCCGACATCGTCGACGGTGGTGTAGCGCTTGAGCTCGACGAAGCCGGTATCGGGATCGATCTCGACCTCGCCGACATGCGCGCCGTTCGGCCAGGCGATGCCGTCGACCGTGTTGACGTTCTCGATGAAGATGCGCTTGTCGGGCTGCTTGGCGGCAAGCTCCGCCAGACCGATGCCGCGGTCGGTGCCGGCGATGGTGAAGCGGCCCGCGGCATAGCCGATGTCGGCGGCGCTGGCCTCCAGCGCATCGGCCGCCAGCTCCTTGCCCTTGTCGACGAGCTTCTCGCTGCCGGCCAGCACGGCCGAGCCGCCGATATAGGCCGAGCGCGAGCCCATCGAGCCCGCGCCGCCCACGCGGTCGGAATCGCCCATGGCGACCTGGATCCGGGAGGCGTCGATGCCTAAAAGCTCGGAGGCGAGCTGGGTGAAGCTGGTCTCGAGCCCCTGGCCCATGCCCTGGGTGCCCATCCAGATCACGACCTTGCCGTCGGCCTTGACCTCGTAATGGGCCATCTCGTTCATGACCATGGCGCCGGTCCATTCGACGTAGGAGGCAAGGCCGCGGCCGTAGAGCTTGCCGCGCTTCTCGGCCTCCTGCTTGCGCGCGGCAAAGCCGTTCCAGTCGGCGGCGGCCAGCGTCTTGGTGAGGAAGAGGTTGAAGTCGCCGGTGTCGTACTTCTCGCCCACCGCCGAGGTGTAGGGCATCTGCGCCGGCGTCACGAAGTTGCGCCGGCGCAGCTCGGCCGGATCGAGGCCGATCTGGCGCGCCGCCGTGTCGACCAGCCGTTCGAGATTGAGCAGGCACTCCGGACGCCCGGCGCCGCGATAGGCGCCGATCGTCCCCGAATGGGTGAGCACGCAGGTGATCTTGAGGTCGACCACCGGGATATCGTAGGTGCCGGTCGTGACCTTGGGGCCGACGAACAGCGGGATGGCGACGCCCGCGCCCGACGGATAGGCGCCGACATTGGCGAAGGCCTCCATGCGCAAGGCCAGGATCTTGCCGTCCTTGTCGAGCGCCAGCGCGCACTTGTGGAGCTGGTCGCGCCCGGCCGTCGCGCCGGCGAATTCCTCGCTGCGCTCGGCGTGCCACTTCACGGGACGCTTCAGCACCTTGGCCGCCCACACCGTGACCGCCTCGTCGGGCTGGATGCCGACCTTCATGCCGAAGCCGCCGCCGATGTCACGCACCACCACGCGCACCTTGTCCTTGGGCATCTTGAGGACGACGTCGCACAGCGTGTCGCGCGTGCCCTGGGGATTCTGGCTGCCGATATGGACGATCAGGCGATCGCCCTCCCACTCGGCCATCACGGCGCGCGGCTCCATGGCGTTCACGATCAGGCGCTGGTGCACGATGTCGAGCGACACGGTATGGGCCGCCTGCTTGAAAGCGGCGTCGACCTTGGCGGCATCGCCGAAGCGGTTGAAGCCCACCATGTTCCCGGGGGCGCCCTTCCAGACCTGCGGCGCGCCGGGCTTCAGGGCGTCCTCGATCTCGCTCACCGACGGCAGGGGATCGTACGCGACCTCGACCAGCTCGGCGGCGTCCTGGGCCTGCTCGCGGCTCTCGGCGACCACCGCGGCCACCGCCTCGCCGACATAGCGCACGACCTCGTGCGCCAGCGAGCGGCGCGGCGTCATCTCGGGCTTGCTGCCGTCGGCGTTGGGGAACATCGCCGGAAAGGAGAAGTCGCCGACGCCCTCCTTGGCCATGTCGGCCCAGGTGAAGACGGCAACCACGCCCGCCGCCTTGCGCGCGGCCGCCGTGTCGATCTTTGCGATCCGGGCGTGGGCATGCGGCGAGCGCACCAGGATGACATGCGCCTGGTCGGGCCGGGACAGGTTGTCGGTGAAACCGCCGGTGCCGGTCAGCAGCCGATCGTCCTCGACGCGCTTGATGTACTGGGCCTTGCCGAACACCGCCATACGCTACTCCTCGTCATCCCGCCCGCTGCGAGAACGGGCGGACTATAGCGGCGAGGCGGCATCCCACAAGCCAGCGCGGCGGAAGGTCTCGCTGCGGGGACCACGGACAAAAGGCCGCAAATAAGGCATCTGCCGGCACCGGGAGCGGTGGCGGCAATGCCGGACCGGGGTTGGCGCAGTTAGCGCAGTTAGCGCAGTTCATCACGCGGTCGCCAAGCCTGGGTTGACCAGCCAGCGCTTGGCCCGCGGGCCGCCCCGCGGCGAGGACCCGCCCTCGACGCGGCGCAGGATGCCGGCTTCCTCGAGCCGGTAAATCACGACGTCCGTCTCGACGGCCGTCACCGACTGGGCAAGCGCATCGCGCCTCATGTCTTCCCGCGACACCTCCGTCCGTCGGTCGTGCTTCAGCCAGCGGACGACGCGACGCACCCGCTGATCGAGTCCGTCCGGCACCGCACAGTCGAACAGCGCTCGAGCGTGCGGCCGGTAGTAGCCTTCCCATAGCCCGATCGCTGCCATCACCGATTCGCGGTCGATCGGACCCGGCACGGCCGGTCCGCTGGCGCCGGACCAGGTCAGCAACGCCAGCACGCCGGCAAGCCTTGCCACCGTCCCCGCGCCCTTGCCCAACCAGGCGGCTTCCGCCCCCTCGACTCCGGGACGCTGGGCATGCAGCCGCGCCAGGAAGCGGTCGAAGGCGTCGAGGCCCTGCGCGTCGAAGCAGAGCACCAGCGGCGCGCCCAGCGCGCGGATGGTGTGACGGAGGCGCCGCAACATCGCCAGCACTCGGCCATCGTCCGGCGCCTTGCGCTCGGCCAGCGGGCAGTAGGGCGGCAGCTCGGGCCAGGCGTAAAGGAAGCGGGCGGCAAGTCCCACACTGCCGTGCCGCAGCGTCTGCAGCATCTCGCCCGGGCTGAGCGTGCCCAGGATGCTGGGCGGGCAGGTTTCAGCCCCAGGTCTCGAGCACCTGCGCGCCGCCGTCACGAAGCCAGGCCGCGGATTCGTCGTGCCACAGCAACGCCGCTGCCGGCGCCTGGTCCGGGTCGTCGGCCTCGACCGCGGCCAGCAGGGCGCGCATCGGGGCGAGCGCCGGCGACTTGCCGCTGGCCGGCCCGCCGACCAGCGCCTGGCGCAGCACCAGCGCCTCCGACCACGTCGGTGTGACGCGCACCGCCGCCCCGGCGCAGAGGCCGGCGACGATTGCCAGTACGGACTGCGCCACGTAATCGGCCGGGGCGCCCGTTGCCCGCGCCGTGTCGGCGACCCAGCCGCGCCACGGCTGGGGCAGCAGGTCGATCTGGAAGGCCGGCACCGGGCGACGCTTGTCTTCCAACAGGTGGGCTTCGATCGCGGGCCAGCTTTCGTCCGCGTCGGCCCCCGAGGCCCACCTGCCGATGCTGTCGCTGCCTGATGCCCGAAGGCCTTGATGAATCATCATGCCGAACCTCTTGGTGAGTGTCGGCAGGGATAAGCCACAACATTGCTCAGAGCCGTCAAGCGCCTCTTTCAACTTTTCCCGAAAAGAGACTCACATACCCTGCAGCCGCGCGGCGGCAGCTGAGCCGGGATAACGGTCGGACCGGGGAGGCGCGAGTCAGTGCTTGAGGTTGGGCATCTCGGTCAGCGGCACGATGCGGATGCCGGCGGCCTCCAGACCCTCGCGCACTGCCTTGGAAACCGTGACCGCCGTCGGACCATCGCCGTGCACACAGATCGAATCGACCTGGCAGGCGATGCGCTTGCCCGAGGTCGAGTAGATCGCCTGCTCGTCGACCATGCGGCGGACGCTGGCCACCGCCTGCGCGGGGTCCTTGATCATCGAATTGGCTTCCTTGCGCGGCGTCAGCAGGCCGTTGTCGCCGTAGGTGCGGTCGGCGAACACCTCCTCGGCCACGCGCAGGCCCGCCTTGCGCGCCGCCTTGCCCTGCTCGGTGTTGGCCTGGGCAAGGAAGATCAGGTCGCGGTCGACCGCCTTGGTGGCGCGGCAGATCGCCTCCGACATCTCGGCGCTCTCGGCCGACATGTTGGCCATCATGCCGTGCGGCTTCATGTGCGTGACCTTGGCGCCGTGAAGCGCCGCGATCGCCTGCAGCGCGCCGATCTGGTAGGCGATGTTGGCCTCGAGTTCCTTGATCGAGAGGTTGATGACGCGCCGGCCGAAGCCCTGCAGGTCGGCGAAGCCGGGATGGGCGCCGATCGACACGCCGTTCTGCTGGCAGAGCTTCACCGTGTCGGCCATCACCACCGGATCGCTGGCATGGAAGCCGCAGGCGACGTTGGCCGACTTCACGATCTTCAGCACCTCGGTGTCGTTGCCCATCACCCAGGGGCCGAAGCTCTCGCCCAGGTCGGAGTTGATGTTGACGAAGCCTGAATTGGTGGCTGTGGCCATGATGAACTCCGTGGTTCGAAAATGCTGGCGGGGCCGCGCGGGCAGGCTATCCTAGCAGATGTGAGCGTTCGCTACCTGTCCTGCGGCGATACCGCCTTCACCGTCGAATTCGGTAACGAAATCTCCCCCGAAATCAACGGTCGGGTGATGGCCCTCCATGCCGCCATCGGCCGCGCCACGGGCGCCGGCGGGCTGCCGGGCGTGGTCGAGACCGTGCCGACCATGCGCTCCCTGATGGTGAGCTATGACCCCTTGGCGACGTCGCGCGCCAGGCTGGAGCCCGAGATCGACGCCCTGATCGCCCGCGGCCTGCCGGCCGGCGGGGCGAGTCGCCGCGTGTCGATCCCCTGCTGCTACGACGATCCCGAATTCGCCCCGGATCTCGCCGAGGTCGCCAAGCGCACCAAGAAGACGACCGAGCAGGTGATCGCGGCCCACCTCGCCTCGCCGTTCAAGGTCTATGTGCTGGGCTTCATGCCGGGTCTCGCCTATGTCGCGGGTCTCGATCAGACATTGTACCTGCCGCGCCGCTCGCAGCCGCGCGTGCGCCTGCCGCGCTCGTCGGTGGCGATCGCCATGGACATGACGACCATCTATCCCTTCGAAAGCCCGGGCGGCTGGCACCTGATCGGCCGCACGCCGCTCTGGATGTTCGACCAGCGCCGCGAGCAGCCGGTCTTTCTGGCGCCGGGCGATTCGCTTTCCTTCCAGCGCATCGATCGCAAGAGCTTCGACCGCATCGCCCGCGCGGTCGAGGCCGGCACGTTCGACTGGGCGACCCTGGTGCAGGACGCATGAGCGCGGCGCTGAAAGTGACGCGTCCGGGCCTGTTCGACACGCTGCAGGATCTTGGCCGCATCGGCTTCATGGCGCTCGGCATGCCGACCGCCGGCGCCATGGACCGGGTCGGCCTGCGTCTGGCCAACGCGCTTTGCGGCAATCCCGCCGGCATGGCGGGCCTGGAGATCGGCGTGATGGGTCCGGACCTCCTGGTCGAGGCCGACAGCGTGCGCGTGGCTCTGGTCGGTCCGCTCTCGCCTGCCCTGCTCGAGGCGCCTGACGCGCCCCCCAAGCCGCTCGAGGCGGATCGCACGCATCTTCTGAAGCGCGGCCAGGTGCTGAAGGTCGGCATGATCGAAGGCTCGAGCACGGCCTATCTCGCCGTCGCCGGCGGCTTTGCGCTGCCGGCCTTCATGGGCAGCCTGTCGACCTATGCACGCGCCGGAGTCGGCGGCTTCCAGGGCCGCAAGCTCGCCCAGGGCGATTCCCTGCCGCTCGCCCGCGAGCAGGCTCTGCCCGGCGACGAGAGAAAGCTCGGCCAGCCCTTCGACTATGGCAGCGGCCCGATCCGCATCGTCTGGGGACCGCAGGACGACCATTTCAGCGCGCGCGGCCGCCGCACCTTCACGGAGTCCGACTATCGCGTCTCCAAGGAGGCCGATCGCATGGGCATCCGTTTCGAGGGCCCGACGATCGAGCACGCCGTCAGCGTCGACAAGGGCGGCGCGGACATCATCTCCGACGGCATCGGTCCCGGCGCCATCCAGGTGCCGGGCGCCGGCCTGCCGATCGTGCTGCTGGCCGACCGGCAGACCGTGGGCGGCTATCCGAAGATCGCCACCGTGGCCTCGGTCGACCTGCCGCGGCTCGGCCGCCTGTTGCCGGGCCAGACCGTCCGCTTCGCTGCCGTCACGGTCGACGAGGCCGAGCAGTTGCGCCGCGACCAGGAAGCGCGCATCGAGCGCGCTATCTCGGGATTCGCCGCCGCGCGGCCACCCGGTGGCATCGACCTCGCGCGCCTCTACGAAGAGAATCTGATCGACGGTGTCATCTACGAGCCGGCCTCGGCCTCGCGGTAGACGGTCGTTTCGAAGCCTTCCGCAGCCGATGGCGGCACGAAGTAGCTGGTGATCTCGTCGAACTCCGCGTCGCTCACCGTGAACTGATGCGTGCCGGCGGCGTTGCGCTGCCGCAAGCGCGCCTTGCAGACGGCGTCCGGCATGTCGAGGAAATGGAGGCAGTGCGCGGCCCCTGCCTTCTCGAACAGGCCGCGCATCCACTGCCGGTTGGCGACCGTGTTGGCGGGAAAGTCGAGCACGACCGACAGGCCGGCGCGCAGCAGGGTCTCGACATGGCCGCCCATCACCTCGCGCAGACGGCGCGCATTGCGGGCGTAGTCGGCCACCGTCCGCTGTTCGTCGCGATAGAGCGTGGAAAGCCAGACGTCCTCGCTGATCAGGATCGTGCCGGGCGCGTCGGCCAGGCGCCGGGCCAGCGTCGACTTGCCGGCGGCGATCTTGCCGCAAATCATGTGCAGGGTCGGCGTCTTCAAAGCATATGCTCCATCAGGTTTGCCGCTTTTGACCCAAAACGGACATGGGCGCCTGGCTCTCGTGGATCAGCTCGACCAATTGACCTCGTTGAATTTTCGGCCACCGCACGCAGGAGCGACAAGATGAAAATTCCATACGTCGCCATTGTAGCTGTTCTCGTCGGCGCCGCGCTGGGCGCGATGGGAAGCGAGGCTCTCAAGGCCCAGGTCCCGCCGGCCGCCTTTGTCGTGGGCGAGATCGATGTCGAGAACGCGCCAGCCTACTTCAAGGAGTACGTTCCGGTCGCCGCCAAGGCGGTCGTGGACGGCGGAGGCAAGTACATCGTGCGCAACGGCAAGAGCGTGTCCCTCTATGGCGAGCCCCCCAAAGCACTGGCCATCATGCAGTTCGAGAGCCTGGCGAAAGCACAGGCCGTGTTCGCCTCCAAGGCCTACACCGATGCCAAGGCGATCGGCGACAAATATGCGAAGTTTCGGATCTATGCGGTGGAGGGACTGCAGTAGGGCACCCTTCAGGGATACGCCGCTCGACAATTGAGTACGCGCCCTATTCGGGGCCTTCGTTCAGACCGTCGAACGACAGGCGGCCGGGGCCCGAGACGTAAAGGGCGAGCAGCCCGCCCACGATCGCGAAGTTCTTGAGGAAGTGGAACATCTGGGTGCGGTCGGTGAAGTTGGCGTGGAACAGGAGGGCCGTCACCACGCAGAAGCCGGCCAGCGCCAACGCCACGAAGCGCGCCCTGAAGCCGATGATCAGGAGCAGGGCGCCGGCGATCTCGATGAAGATCGCCACCGGCAGCAGCAGGCCCATCATGCCATGCTCCTGCATCAGGATGCCGATCTCGTCGTAGCCGTTGATCTTGCCGAGACCCGACCAGAGGAACAGGCCGGCCAGCAGGCACCGCGCCACCAGCAGCACGCTACTGTCGCCCGTTTCGTCCATCGGCCCTGCTCTCCCCCTCGGGTGCTTTCAGTCTAGCCGGTCCGGCCCGGCGTTGGTACGAGACAGGGCCCGGCGGAGACGATTGAAACAACCGGGCCGGGAAGCAGCGAGATGACCTGGAAGCCGGAAATGGATGAACTGCGCCGCCGCCAGGAGCTCGACCAGGCGCATGGGCGGGGCCGACAAGGTCAAGCGCCAGCACGATGGCGGGCGCCTCACCGTGCGCGAGCGCATCGACCGGCTGGTCGACAAGGAGTCGTTCCGCGAGATCGGCAGCATCGCCGGCAAGGCCGAATATGACGGCCGCAACGACCTGGTCGACCTGATGCCGGCCAATGCCGTGATGGGCCGCGCCAAGATCGACGGCCGTCCCGTCGCCGTCACCGGCGACGACTTCACGGTGCGCGGCGGCTCGGCCGACGCCACCATCAAGGAAAAGGACATCTTCATCGAGCGCTACGCCAACCAGTATCGCGTGCCGCTGATCCGCATGATCGAGGGCTCGGGCGGCGGCGGCTCGGTCAAGACCATCGAGACGACGGGGCGCGCCAACGTGCCGGGCGTGCGCGGCTGGGAATGGGTGGTGCAGAACATGGGCGTCGTGCCGACCGTGGGCCTGGGCCTCGGTTCGGTCGCCGGGCTGGGTGCCGCCCGGCTCGCCGCCACGCACTACTCGGTGATGGTGAAGGAGATCTCGGCGATGTTCGTCGCCGGCCCGCCGGTGGTGAACCGGCTCAGCCCCAAGCAGTACGACAAGCAGGAGCTGGGCGGCTGGGAGATCCAGTTGCGCGCCGGCGCCATCGACGAGGCGACCGACAGCGAGGACGAGGCCTTCGCCTGCGCGCGGCGCTTCCTGTCCTACCTGCCGTCGTCGATCGACACGGCGGCCGCCCGCGGCCCGCAGACCGACGACCCGGCGCGGCGCGAGGACTCGCTGTTCGACGTCATCCCGCGCGACATCCGCAAGGTCTATCGCATCCGTCCGATCGTCGAGAAGATCGTCGACCAGGGCTCGTTCTTCGAGATGGGCAAGCTCTACGGCCGATCGGTCGTGACCGCGTTCGCCCGCATCGACGGCTGGCCGGTCGCCGTCATGGCGAGCGATCCGATGTTCTACGGCGGCGGCTGGACGGCCGACGCCTGCCAGAAGGTGGCGCGCTTCGTCGACCTCGCCGAGACCTTCCATCTGCCGGTGGTCTATTTCTGCGACTGCCCGGGCTTCCTGATCGGGCTCGAGGCCGAGAAGAGCGGCGTCATCCGCCAGGGCGTGCGCGCCATGTCGGCGATGTTCCAGACCACCGTGCCGTGGTGCAGCTTCATCATCCGCAATGCCTTCGGCGTGGCCGGTGCGGCGCACCAGAACGGCGCGCGGCTCAACTGGCGCTATGCCTGGCCGTCGGGCCGCTGGGGCTCGCTGCCGCTCGAGGGCGGCATCGAGGCGGCCTACCGTGCCGACATCGCGGCGGCGGACGATCCCAAGGCCAAGATGGCCGAGATCGAGGATCGCCTGAACAAGCTGCGCTCGCCGTTCCGCAGCGCCGAGACCTTCTGGATCGAGGAGATCGTCGATCCGCGCGACACCCGCAAGCTCCTCTGCGAGTTCGTCGAGGCGGCCGCGCCGGTGCGCGGCAGCGGCCCCAGCCGCCACTGGATGCGGCCTTAGCCTGGCCTTCGGAGCGCGGACCTCAGGTCCGCGCTCCGGACTATGTCCCCCAGCCGTAGCCTTTGAGGCGCGGCAGCGTCCCGCAGGCCGGATCGAACGGCGGATTGCTGAGAAAGTCGTCGTCGACGCGCACGAACGCGCGACCGGGCGCGCGGCTCACGATCGCGCTCATGGCCGGCAGCGACCAGTCCTGGGCAAAGAGCTTGTCCGGCCAATCGAGCAGCGGCAGCTCGCTCGCCCGCACGATGCCCTGGCGGTTGTCGACCACGTTGCGCATGCGGCCGACATAACCCGACCACAAGCCCGTCAGCACGACGTCGGGAACGGCGGCGGCGATGACGAGCACCGTCATGGTCGTGACGAGGCGCCGCGAGATCACGGGCCGACGAAGGGTCGCGAGCACGGCCGGCGGCCGGTGCTGCCAGGCAACATAGGCCCACATGCAGCCGAGCAGCACCGCCAGCAGCAGGCCGGCCGCCTGGCGCGCCAGATAGTGCGACGGCGGATAGAGAATGGAATGTTCGTGCAGGAGGCGCCACCACGGCGTGAGCGCGAGCAAGGCTGCACTGCTGCCCATGACGAGGAGCGGCCCGCGCCCCTCCAGCCACGCCGCCCTGCGCAGCCCGGCCGCCACGCAGATCGCCAGCCCGATCAGGGGAATGGAGAACTGCAGGTTCTGCCAGAAGTCGAAACTCATCGACCGCACCTTGATGAAATGCGGATGGTCCCAATATTCGGCGATGGTCGCGGCCGAGACCACTGCGGCGGCGATGAAGGCCAGGGCGGCGATGCCGGCGATCAGCCTGGTCGCGGCGTCGTCGTTCTTGCGCAGCGACCAGACGATGGCGGCGGCCAATAGCGGGCCGAGATAGATCATCGCCTCGTAGGAGCGAACCGAGAACACGCCGAGCAGGCAGAGAAGCGCCGCATCGCCGGGGCGGTTCTTGCGCGATGTCACCGCCACCGCCATGGCGGCAGAAGCGGCGGCGAAGGTCGCGTTGTACTCGCCGATGATGAAGAAGGAGGTCGGCAGATAGACCACGGCGACGGCAGTGATGACGATGCCGAGCAGCACGGCATCGCCGCGCACCCGCGCCAGGGCCAGGTGATAAAGCGCGGTCGGCAATCCGAAGAGCGCCGCCGAATAGACGATCGCCAACAGTCTGGCGTCGCGCACGCCGAACTTGGAGAGCAGCAGCACCGGGGCCTGCGTCACCCAGTCGACATGGGCCCGGGCGACGTAGAAATCGTGGAAGCGCCCCTGGTCGAGGATGTTCACCAGAAAGGACGAGCCGTCCCAGAACAGCCCGCGACAGGTGGCGGTGGCGTAGGCGGCCAGGCCCCACAGCAGCAGGACGACGGCACGATAGGCATCAACCTGGCGCACGGCGCGCACGCTAGTCGCGCCAGACGTAATTGCCGAGGGGATACGGGTCCGGCGGCGGGAACGGCTGCCAGGCATTGAATTGCTTGGGCGGGGCGACGATGCCGTCGCCCCGCTTGGCGCGCAGCGCGAGGCTTTGGCTCGGCAGGATCCAGTCCTCGACCAGAAGGTTGTAGGGATACTGGGACAGCGGCGAGTCCTCGAAGGCGATCACGCCGTCGTGGTTGCGCACCGTCTTGCGCATGGTGTCGAGATACGACACCCAGCTCTGGGTGAGGAAGATGTCCGACGGAAGCACCGCCAGCAATATCAGGAGGGAAAAGAGGAGGAAGCGCCGACCCGCCGCGGCCGTGCCCAGGACGACGAAGGCCGGCAGCTTGCCGCGCATGTTGGTGGCGTAGGCCCAGATGAACACCACGATCGAGGCGATGATCAGTCCGGCCGCCGTACGCGCCACGTATTGCGACTTTGCGAGCGGCCGCACCACGATGTCGCCCAGCATCAGAACCGGCGACAACGCCAGGATGACCAGGCAGACGCCCGCCCACAGATAGGGCTTGCCCAGCATCAGGTCGCGCGGCCGCACCAGCGCCCACACCACGATCATGAGCGCGGCGGCCACCGCCAGGTCGAACTGCATGTTCTGCCAGAAATTCGTCGCCGTCTGGATCGTCTCGTCGAGATGCTCGACCGAGTAGGGCCGGGTGAGCGAGCCGATCGCCACGAACATGCCGGCGATGAAGCCGACGATCGAGAGAAGATGCAGGAAGGTCGGCAGCCACGGCCGCGACGGTGCGCGCCAGATCGCCCATCCTACCATCACCGACAGGAGAGGCCCGAGATAGAGCATGACCTCGTAGGTCCGGATGGCGAGACCGCCGATCACCGCCACGAACAGGCCATCGACCAGGGTAAGGCGCTGGGCCGTGGCCAACCGGACCGCCACCAGGATGGCGATGGCATAGGCGGTGTTGTATTCCCCGACGATGAAGAAGGAGGTCGTCATGAACACCACGGCGATGGCGGCGATCACGGCGGCCAGCAACACCGCGTCGTCCTTCACGCGCACCAGCGCCAGGTGATAGAGCGCCGTCGGCAGCGCGAACAGGCCGAGCGACAGCAGGCGCGCCAGCAGGTGCAGGTCGGTCACGCCGAGGAAGACGGCGGTCATGATCGGCGCCTGGCCCACCACCATGGCGTAGAGGCGCGGCGCATAGAAGTCGAAAAACCACTCGCGCCGGGCGATCTGGACAAGGAACGCCGAGCCGTCGACAAAGAGGCCCCGGCTCTCCCAGCTATGCCAGAGTGCCAGCCCCCAGATCAGACAGACTGTCGTTCGATAGGCGACCGTTGTTGTTGGCATGCGTAGGCGTGCGGGCTCTACAGGACCGTTGGCGCAGGCGCAAGCGGTCCCGGCTTGCGGCGTCGAAAAAGCGCTGTTAGCAAGACGCCGCATGCGAGGATCGACGATGCTCAGTTGGGAGAAAATCGACGCCATCCCGGGCTGGTTCATGTTCCAGTCCTATTGCGTCTGGCGCGCCCTGCTCGACCAGCAGGCCCGGGTCTCGGGCGACCTGTTCGAGATCGGCGTGTGGCGCGGCCGCTCGGCGTCGCTGCTCGCCTCCTATCGCAAGGGCGACGAGAAACTTTACCTGTGCGATCTCCGGCTGGACGAGCCCGCCGTGCAACGCGCCATCCGCTCGGTCGGCAGCGAGCCCGTCAACATCGTGCCGCTGTCGGGGCCGTCGGCCGACCTGCCGGCCAAGCTCGACCTCAGGGCCATGCACCAGACCGTGCGCTGGTTCCACATCGACGGCGAGCACACCGGCACCGCGGTCTATCGCGAGCTCGAATTCGCCAACCGCATCGTCAACACCGACGGCATCGTGGTGATCGACGACTTCTTCTCGCCGCGCTATCCGGCCAACACCACCGAGGCGATCCGCTACCTCGAGAAGAACCCGTTCCATTTCCGCCTGCTCGCCGTCGGCTTCAACAAGGGCTATCTGTGCCGGCCCGAGAGCCTGCCGCGCTACATGGACTTCATGGCTTCGGGCATGAGCGGCGCGCTCGGCGCCTACGGCGCCAAGACCACGATCTTCAAGACCACCGGCCCGTGGGACACCGACGCCGTCGGCATCACCGACTATGTCGACGATGCCGGTCCGATTGCCGGCCCCGACAACGAGCCGCAGCGCTGGCACATGATGCGCACCCGGCACGTCTGGGGTCCGATGCGTCACCTGCAGAACGGCTGGCGGATGCTGCGGGGGCGGTAGACCCCCCGTCATCCCGACCGGAGCGAAGCGGAGTGGAGGGACCTCTCTTCGTCGAACACAAGAAAAGGTCCCTCCGCTGCGCCTCGCTGCGCTCGGCTTCGGTCGGGATGACAGGCAACGGCGGCTACGCCGCCGTTGCTGTCACAATCTTCATCTGCTCGTCGAGATCGTCGGCGATGAAATTGCGCACGACCTCGTCGAGATCCTTGTCCATCTCGAATCCCAGGCTGCGCGAGCGCTTGGAATCGATGCCCTGGGGCCAGCCGTCGCAGATCTTCTGGATCGCCGGATCGTGCTGCCAGACCACCTTGCCGACCTTGCGGTTGCCGGCATGGCGACCGACCGCCTGCTCGAGTTCCTTGGCGGTGACGTTGATACCGTTCAGCAGGAGCGTGCGGCCGGGGCCGAAGGCGTCGGTCGGCAGGTCGTGCAGGCGCATGAAGGCGTCGACGGTCTTGCGCGGACTGAGCACCACCATGATCGTCTGCGGCGTCACCGGGCAGACGACGTCGACGCCGGTCAGCGGCTCACGCACCACCGAGCTCGCCCAGGTCGAGGCCGCCTTGTTGGGCAGCCCGGTGCGCACGCAGATCGTCGGCAACCTCACCGCGGTGCCGCGCAAAAACCCCTTGCGGGTGTAGTCGCGCACCAGGAACTCGCCGATCGACTTCTGCGCGCCGTAGGACGTCTGCGGCGTGAGCGGCGTGTCGTCGGTCACGGCCGGCGGCAGATCGCCGCCGAACGCCGCCAGTGAACTGGTGAAGACGACGCGCGGATTGGTGCCGAGCGCGCGGCAGGCTTCCAGCACGTTGCGTGTACCGTCGAGATTGACCCGGTAGCCGAGGTCGAAATCGGCCTCGGCGCCGGCACTGACCACCGCGGCAAAATGGAACACGGTGGCGGCGCCCTGCACGATCGACTGCACCGTGGCGAAATTGGCGATGTCGCCGGCCAGGGTCTTGACCCGCGCATCGTCGAGGCCGGCGCCGCTTGCCTTGCCGACGTCGAACAGCAGCAGCTCGCTCACGCGCTCGGGCTTGCCGTCCGGCCCGGCGATCGAGCCCTGCTGCAGGATGCGTCGCGCGAGTTTCTTGCCGAGGAAACCCGCACCACCCGTGATCACCACTTTCATGTCGTCTCCATCCCTTGCGCTGGTCTTCTTCGCTGCCGATGAAAGTGTGCACAGATCGGCGTTCACAGTCTATGTTGCGCAGAATGGCGGGAACGAGCGAAATTTTCGTCTTCAAGGACGCCCTGATCGTGCTCGGCACGGCAGCCATCGTGGCGCCGGTGGTGCACCGCCTCAAGATCAGTCCGATCCTCGGTTTCCTGGTCGTCGGCGCCGCCCTGGGGCCGCATGGCCTCGGCCGGCTCGCCGAGCACTCGCGCGCCATCGACTGGTTCACCGTCACCGGCGAGAAGCAGATCGCCTTCATCGCCGACTTCGGCATCGTCTTCCTGCTGTTCTTCATCGGGCTGGAACTGTCGATGCGGCGCCTGCTCACCATGCGCCGCCTGGTATTCGGCCTGGGCTGGCTTCAGGTCGTGGTCACCGCGCTGCCGATCGGCCTGGGCGCGCTGTGGCTCGGCCAGTCCGGCGCCGCGTCCCTGATCATCGGCACCTGCGTGGCGCTGTCCTCGACCGCCATCGTCATGGAGTTGCTGTCGGGCCAGCGCCGCATGACGTCGACGACCGGCCGCACGAGTTTCGCCATCCTGCTCGCCCAGGACCTCGCCGTCGTGCCGTTGCTGTTCCTGATCAGTGCGCTCGGCGGGCGTGCCGAAGGGCCATCGGTCGCCCTGGGCGTGGCCGTGGCGCTGGGCGAGGCCGCCCTCGCGGTCGGCGTGATCGCGATCGTCGGCAGGCTCGTCCTGAAGCCGCTGTTCCGTCTCGCCGCCGGGACCGACAACCCGGAATTCTTCATGGCCGCCACCCTGCTGATCTCGGTCGGTTCCGGGGTGATCGCGGCCTATGCCGGCCTGTCGATGGCGCTCGGCGCCTTCATCGCCGGGCTGCTGCTGGCCGAGACCCAGTACCGCCGCGCCGTCGAGGCGATGATCGATCCGTTCCGCGGCCTGCTGCTGGGCGTGTTCTTCTTCTCGGTCGGCATGCACATCGATCTCGGCTTCATCTGGCGCGAGCCGTTGCTGGTGGCGGGGGGCTTTCTCGGCATGATCGTGGCCAAGACGGTGCTGGTCGCGCCACTCTGCCGGCTGTTCGGCATCCCGTGGGCCGCCGGCGTCGAAACCAGCCTGCTGCTGGCGCCGGGGGGTGAATTTGCCTTCATCGGCATCGGTCTCGCCGTCCAGGTCGGCCTGATCGCGGGCGACGTGGCGGCCGGCGTGCTGGCCGTCGTGTCGCTGACCATGGCCGTGCTGCCTTTCTTCGCCTTGTTCGCCCGGCGGGCCGGCCACATTTTCGCGAAGGAAGTCTCGGCCGATCCGGTCTTCACCGTCCTGCCGCCCGACGATCGCGCCAGGCGCGTCATCGTTGTCGGCCACGGCCGGGTCGGCCAGCTTGTCTGCGACCTTCTGGAGAAGCACGACATCGCCTACATCGCCGCCGACAGCAATACCGCCCTGGTCGAGCGCTGGCGCCAGATCGGCCGGCCGATCTACTACGGCGACGCTGCCAATCCCCTGTTCCTGCGGCGCTGCGGCATCGACGAGGCGCTGGGCGTCATCGTCACCATCGATACCGCCGCCGTCGACGATGTGGTGCGCGCCGTACGGGCGCGGCGGTCGGATGTGATGATCGTGGCGCGCGCCCACGACGCCAAGCATGCCCGGCATCTCTATACGCTGCGCGTCACCGATACGGTTCCCGAAACCATCGAGGCGAGCCTGCAACTTGCCGAATCGGCGCTCGTTGGATTGGGTGTGCCGATGGGCCTGGTGATCGCCTCGATCCACGAGCGGCGCGAGGAGGTACGGCACGAGCTGCAGGCCGCGGCAGGCAGTACGTCGTCGCTTACAGAACGCATCCGCCAGGCGAGGCGCGATCGGACGTCGAGATCATGAGGAACGCTTGAAAGTCATAAGCTGGAACCTGCTGCGCCTCACCGGCGCTGCCGTCGAGGACGTGGCCGCCCTGATCGCCCGCGAAAAGCCCGACCTGATGCTGATGCAGGAGGCCACGCGCCACATGGAGGCGCTGCCGTCGCTGGTCGGCGGCCATTTCCATCGGCTGTCCTGGCTCGGCCGCATCCACGGACTCGGCGCCTGGAGCCTGCATCGCTTCGCGGCGCCGCGCGCCCTGTCGCTTCCGGCCTCGCGACTGCCCGGCCGCCTGCCCCGCCGGCGGGCGCAACTCGTCCAGCTGGGCGACATCACTTTCGCCAACGTCCATCTCTCGCACGGCCAGCTGTTGAACCGTCGCCAGCTTGCGCGCATCGCCGCTTCGTTGCGCGGCAAGCCCTCGGCGATCATCGGCGACTACAACATGGTGGGGACCGTCCTGCTGCCGGGCTTCAGCGACGTCGGCCCGCGCGAGTCGACGCACTTCGCCAGCAACGTCGTGCCGTTCCGGCTCGACCGCTGCCTGGTGCACGGCCTCACCTGCCGCGCCGCCGCCGCGCTCGCTTTCGGCCCGTCCGATCACCGACCGATCCGCCTCGAACTCGGCATCGCCGAGGGCTGGGGCCAGGCTCCCAACAACCCGCAGCACCGTGGACATCGCGCGTCGCGCAAGGATCGCCTGGGACGACTCTATCGATAAAGGGAGACGAGCATGCTGCTCAACCTCAGCCAGATCGGGCAGATCGCCCTGCCCGTCGCCGACGTCGACCGGGCAGAGACCTTCTACGAGCAGGTCATCGGGCTCAGGAAACTCTATCGCTTCGGCGACCTGTCGTTCTTCGACTGCGCCGGCGTGCGCCTGCTCCTCGAAAAAGCTGCCGATCCGGCCAATGTCACGTCACGCGGCTGCATCTATTTTCGCTGTGCCGACATCGCCCTGGCGGTTGGCGAGCTCGAGAAGCGCGGCCTCGGCTTCACGTCGCGTCCGCACCTCATCGCCCGGATGGACGACCACGATCTGTGGATGGCGTTCTTCAAGGACGCGGACGGCCATACGCTCGCCCTCATGCAGGAAGCCCCGAAGGGCTACACGCCGGCCTCCTAGAGATAAGGCTGCAGCAGCCGCGCGGCGCTGTTGCGCAGGCGGATCGGCAGCGGGTCGCCGTCGAGTTCGGCCAGCGTCAGCCGCCGTGTCGTCGGCCCGACCGCACCGACCGTGCAGGCGAAGTCGGGATCGTCGAGTTCTACATTCAATTCGAAGTTCAGCCGGAAGCTCCTGGTATCCCAGTTGGCGCTGCCGATCAGCGTCCACGAATCGTCGATGACCATGAGCTTGGAGTGGTCGAACGGCGCAGGCATCAGCCAGACACGGCAGCCCGCCTCGATCAGCGGCCTGAGCGGTATGCGACGCGCCCAGTCGAGGAGCCTGTGGTTGGAATGCTCGGGCAGGACGATGTCGACCTTGACGCCACGCAGCGCCGCCAGCCCCAGCGTGATGGTCAGCGGTTCGGGCGGCAGGAAATAGGGCGTGACGACGCGAATCGACTTGTTGGCGCAGGAAATCGCATGCAGCGTCACGAACTCGATCTGCTCCATCTCCTCGTCCGGGCCGGAGGTGACGACGCGCGCCGTCACCGTGCCCGCCTTCTCGAGCGGCGGGAACCAGTGATCGGCCAGCAATTTCTCCCCGGTGGTGAACAGCCAGTCGTCGGCGAAGGCGTCCGTCAGCTGCTCGACGATCGGCCCCTCGAGCTCGAAGTGCGTATCGAGCACGATATGCGGCGGATTGTCGGCGCGGATATTCTCGGCGGCGATGTTGATGCCGCCGGTGAAGCCGAGGCGGCCGTCGACCACCAGCACCTTGCGATGATTGCGCAGGTTCACGAACGGCATGCGCAAGGGAAAATACGAATGCAGGAAGCGCGCGACCGGTACGCCGGCGCGGCGCAGATGATTGTAGGTGCCCGACCAGAAGTAGCCGCCGCCGACGCCGTCGATCAGCACCCGCACTTGCACGCCGCGGCGCTGCGCCTGGATCAGGGCCTGATGGAAGGCCTCGCCCGCCTTGTCGGCGCGGAAGATGTAGCTCATGAGCCCGACGCTCTTCTCCGCTGCCGCGATCGCCGCCAGCATGCGCGGATAGGCCTGATCGCCGCTGCGCAGCATCTCGATCCTGTTGCCGGGCTGGCTGGGCAGTCCGGTCAGCCGGCCGATCGCGAATTCCAGCGGCGTCAGCGGATCGGCGGGGTCGGCCAGGGCCTCCTCTTCGGCGACGGTGGGCGGCACGAGCCGACGGCGCAGCCGCTGGGCGCGCCGCTTGACCCTGTTGATGCCCATGGTGGCGTAGAGGAGCGCGCCCAGGAACGGCGACAGCCAGGCGATGCCGATCCACGACACGGCTGCGCCGACATTGCGCTTGTAGAGGAGAACGTGGACGGTCACCGCGCTGGCGATGGCCACGTGCATCAGCGCGGCAAATTCACCAAGCAGCCAGACCAGTTCGGAGTCCGAGTTCACGCGCCCACTATACCAGACTCCGCTAGGCGACCGCCTTGATCGTCCTGGCCGTGATGTCGATGATCTCGTCGATCTGCGCCTTCTCGATCACCAGCGGCGGCGACATGGCGATGGCGTCGCCCGACTGGCGCACCATGAGGCCGAGCTCGAACGCCTTGGTGAAGGCCTCGTAGCCGCGCGTGCCGACCGGGCCCTTGGGCGCGAGGTCGATGCCGGCGGCAAGGCCGAGATTGCGGATGTCGGTGACGTTCGGCAGACCCTTCAGCGAGTGCACGCCCTCTTCCCAGTAGGGCGACAGCTCGGCCGAGCGTTCGAACAGGTTCTCGTCGCGATAGATGTCGAGCACGGCCGACGCCGCCGCGCAGGCCAGCGGATGCGCCGAGTAGGTATAGCCGTGGAACAGGTCGATGGCGTTCTCCGGTCCGTTCATCAGCCCGTCGAACACGGTCTTGCGCACGAACACGCCGCCCATCGGCACCGTGGCGTTGCTGATGCCCTTGGCGACCGTCATCAGGTCGGGAATGACGCCGAACTTGTCGGCGGCGAAGCCGGTGCCGAGGCGGCCGAAGCCGGTGATGACCTCGTCGAAGATCAGCAGGATGCCGTGCTTGTCGCAGATCTGGCGCAGGCGCTCGAGGTAGCCCTTGGGCGGCGGCAGGTAGCCGGTCGAGCCGGCGCAGGGCTCGACGATGACCGCGGCGATGTTCGAGGCATCGTGCAGGCCGACGATGCCCTCGAGCGCGTCGGCCAGCTCCACGCCATGCTCGGGCTGGCCCTTCGAGAAGGCGTTCTTCGCCAGATGGGTGTGCGGCAGGTGATCGACGCCCGGCAGCATGGCGCCGAACCATTTACGATTGTTGACCATGCCGCCCACGGAGATGCCGCCGAAGCCCACGCCATGATAGCCGCGCTCGCGGCCGACGAAGCGCGTGCGCGTGCCCTGGCCATTGGCGCGATGGTAGGCGAGCGCGATCTTGAGCGCTGAGTCGACGGCCTCGGAGCCGGAGTTGCAGTAGAAAGCGTGGTTGAGGTCGCCCGGCAGAAGGGCGGCATGGCGCGCCGCCAGCTCGAACGCCTTGGGATGGCCCATCTGGAACGACGGTGCATAGTCCATCTCGTCGAGCTGCTTGGCGATCGCCGCCTTGATCTCCTCGCGGCCGTGCCCGGCATTGACGCACCACAGGCCGGCCGTGCCGTCGATGATCTTGCGGCCCTCCGGCGTCCAGTAGTGCACGCCCTTGGCCTTGGCCAGCATCCGCGGGTTCTTCTTGAACTGCCGGTTCGCCGTGAACGGCATGAAGAAGGCTTCGAGATTGTTGGCGACGGGCTTGGTGGCGGGGGGCGTCATGGGCGGATTACCTTCGGCAGACTGTGAAAATACGATGCATTCAGAGCGTACCACTTGTCCGCGTCGACAACCACGCGGCGCGACGTAATGCCGGCGTGAAGATTTCTAGACCCGGTCCGCCGGCAGCCTCAGACTTCGAGCCATTCCTTGCGGATGGCGGCATCGGCGGCGAGCTGGGTGGGCGTGCCTTCGAAGACGATGCGGCCATGGCCCATGACATACAGCCGCTTCGATATCTTCAGCGCGATGGTGAGCTTCTGCTCGACCAGCAGGATGGAGATGCCGCGGCGGGCGATCTCGTCGAGCAGGCGGCCGACCTGCTCGACCAGCTTGGGCGCCAGGCCCTCGGTCGGCTCGTCGATGATGACGAGGTCGGGATCGCCCATCAGGGTGCGGCACATGGTGAGCATCTGCTGCTCGCCGCCCGACAGGACGCCGGCCTGGTTGGCCTGGCGCTCGCCCAGGTTCGGGAACAGGCCGAACATGTCGTCGAAGCTCCAGCGGCCGAACTTGCCGGCGCGCTTCAGGCCCAGCTCGAGATTCTGCCTCACCGTCAGGGCGGGAAAGACCTGGCGGTCCTCCGGCACGTAGCCCAGGCCGGCATGGGCGATCTCGTCGGGCCGCAGGCCCGCGATCGGCCGCCCCTTGAAGCGCACCTCGCCCTCCGGACGGACCAGGCCCATGATCGCCTTGCAGGTCGTCGATCGGCCGACGCCGTTGCGACCCAGCAGGCTCACGATCTCGCCCTCGCCGATCGCAAGGTCGACGCCCTGCAGGATGTGGCTCTTGCCGTAATAGGCGTGCAATCCGCTGACTTCGAGCATCACGCGGCTTCCGTGCCGAGATAGGCTTCCTGCACCGCCTTGTTGCCGCGGATCCTGGCCGGCGCGTCGCTGGCGATGACCTCGCCATAGACCAGCACGGTGATGACGTCGGCCAGGCCGAACACCACGCTCATGTCGTGCTCGACCATCAGCAGCGTCTTGCCCTCCGACACCTGGCGGATCAGCGCCACGGCGTATTCCGTCTCGCTGTGGCTCATGCCGGCGGTCGGCTCGTCGAGCAGGATGATCTCGGCACCGCCCGCCACCGTGATGCCGATCTCGAGCGCGCGCTGCTCGGCATAGGAGAGCAGGCCGGCCGGCACGTCGCGACGGCTTTGCAGGGCCAGCCGCTCGATCAGCCGGTCGGTCTCCTCGTTCAGCGCCCGCTGGCCGCCCAGCAGGTGCCAGAACGAGTAGCGGTAGCCGCGCGCCCACGAGCAGCCCGCAACGGATGTTCTCGAAGACGGTGAGCCTGGGGAAGATCGAGGTGATCTGGAAGCTGCGCGACAGGCCCAGGCGATTGATCTCGTGCGGCGCCAGCCCCGCGGTCGAGCGGCCGTTCAGCGCGATCGTGCCGGAGGTCAGGGGAAAGCGTCCGCTGATCAGGTTGAACAGCGTCGTCTTGCCCGCGCCGTTGGGGCCGATCAGCGCATGGCGCTGGCCGCGCGGGATGTCGAGATCGACGCCGCGGATGATCCTTGTATGGCCGAAGCTCTTGTGCACGCCGCGCAGGGAGATGGCGGGGTCGCTCACAGCATCGCCCCCTTGGCCTTGGCGTCGGCGATCAGCGCGTCCCAGCGGGCGCGGAACGCGCGCGATTCCAGGCGCAGCCACAGCCCGCCGCCCAGCAACGCAACCGCCCCCATTACCCACACCAAGGGGCTGTGGGGATCGACGACGTGCGGCCCGATCTTGAAGGCCTTGCCCTGCGCCGCACCGATGGTGGTGAAGGATGCGAGCTCGACCAGCAGCACGAAGCCCAGCACCGCGAGCAGCCCGGGCACGAGGATGCGGATATAGGGGACGACGAGGTCGCCCAGGCGGCCGATGCGCGCGATCGGCGCATGCTCGGCGACGATGCCCATCAGCCCGCCCGGCGCGTACATCACCATGACGATGAACAGCACGCCGACATAGAGCAGCCAGGCGTTGCTGAGCAGGCTGACGCCGCTTTGCAGCAGCACGACCACGACGGTGCCGACGACGGGCCCGAAGAAGCTGCCGGCGCCGCCGATATAGGTGGCGAGCAGCGCGGTCGCCGATTTGGCCGCGGCCACCGTGTCGAAGGTCACGATCTCGTAGACCAGCACGTAGAGCGCGCCGCCGATGCCGGCGAAGAAACCCGAGAGGGTGAACTGGTAGAAGCGCACCATGCGCGGGTCGTAGCCGACGAACTGGACGCGCTCGAAATTGTCGCGCGTGGCGTTGGCCATGCGGCCGAGCGGCGTCCGGGTCTGCAGGCGCATCAGCAGGGTGGCGATCACCGCCCAGGCCACGACCAGGCAGTAGACCTGCCACGACGAGGTGTAGGGCACGCCGAACAGGCTGGTGTCGATGACGCGGTCGGTGCTGATGCCGCCTTCGCCGCCGAAGAAGCCCATGAACATGAGCGCGCAGGCGGCCACCAGCTCGCCCAGCCCCAGGGTGATCATGGCGAAGGCGGTGGCGCGCTGCTTGGTGGCGACGTAGCCGAACAGGGCGCCGAAGACGAGCCCGCCCAGGCCGCCGGCCAGCGGCACCAGCTCGGTCGGCAGCCACAGGCCGCCCGCCTTGACGGCGTTCAGCGTGTGCGCGGTGACATAGCCGCCCAGGCCGAACAGGATGGCATGGCCGAACGAGAGCAATCCGGCCTGGCCCATCTGCATGTTGAAGGAGAGCGCGAACACCGCCATCAGGCCGATCTCGCTCAGCATGGTGAGCACGAAGCCGGAATGGCGGTGCGTGCCCCAGTCGAAGAAAAGCCAGGGCAGCAGCAGCGCAGCTACGACGGCGGCCGGCCACAGCCAGTGGCGCCGGACGAAGGCCGCGAAGCCCGCCGGCGCGGCGGCGGCGCGCTGGGTATCGACGGTCATGCTTCGCGCGTGCCCATGAGGCCGCGCGGCCTGAACACCAGGATCAGCACCAGCATGATGTAGGGCAGCAGCGCGCCGATGCGGGACAGCGGCACGGTCAGCACCTCATGGAACGGCGTGGCGCTCGATACGGCGAGGCCGAACCGCGCCAGCAGGTCGGCCAGGGAATAGTCGAGCACCACGGCGAAGGTCTGGATCAAGCCCATCAGCAGCGAGGCGATGAAGCAGCCGGTGAGCGAGCCCAGGCCGCCGAACACCACGACGACGAACACGATCGGCCCCATGCTGAAGGCCATCGCCGGCTCGGTGACCTGGTAGTTGCCGCCGATCACGCCGGCCAGGCCCGCCAGCGCCGTGCCGGCGGCGAAGACGGTGGTGAAGACGCGCGGCACGTTGTGGCCGAGCGCGCCCACCATCTCGGGATGGTGCAGCGCGGCCTGGATGACCAGGCCGATGCGGGTGCGCGTCAGCCCGAGCCAGATCGCGCCGAACATCAGGGCCGAGATCAGCAGCATGAAGGCGCGATAGGCCGGGAACTGCGTGCCGTAGACCGTGAACAGCGGGAAATCGAGGCTTTCGGGCACGCGATAGGGCACCGGCAGGAGGCCCCAGGTCATCTGCACGACCTTCTCGATGATCAGCGCCAGGCCGAAGGTGAACAGCAGCTCGGCGATGTGGCCGTTGCGATGCACGCGCCGCAGCCCGTACATCTCGATGGCGGCGCCGACCAGGCCGCACAGCAGCGGCGCCAGCACGAGCGCCGGCCAGAAGCCGATATGCTGGCTGATGGTGAAGGCGAAATAGGCGCCCAGCATGTAGGCGCTGGCGTGCGCGAAGTTCAGCACGCCCATCATGCTGAGGATGAGCGTGAGCCCGCTCGCCAGCATGAACAGCAGCATGCCGTAGACCAGCCCGTTCAGCAGCGAGACGAGGAAGACTTCCATGGTTCCGCTCCCTGCCGGCGGGCGGAGACGCGGACTACTTCTCGGCCGGCCGCTTCATCTTGCAGGTCGTGGGCTCGTTGAAATCCTTGGCCAGCACGGTCGAGGCGGTGGCCCAGCCGAGCCCGGTCTTCTCCGATTCGTACTTCACGCCCTTCTTGAAGACGCCGACGAAGTACTCGCCGATGAGCTGGTGGTCGTCCTTGCGCATCACCGAGTCGAAGCCGATGAAGTCCTTGTGCTGCAGGCCCTCGAGGGCGAAGGCGATCTTGGTCGCATCGACCGAGCCCGCCTTCTTGGTGGCCTCCTGCAGGTACTCGAAGATGGTGCGGAAGCCCGCCGAGGAGAAGTCGAAGGGATACTTTTCGCGGAACGCCGCCGTCCAGGCTTCGGCTTCCTTGTTGCCGATCTCCGGCGCAACGTTCTCGCCGAAGGACATCACCGAGAACACCTTGCCGTCGCCGGCCGGCCCGATCGCCGTGGGGCCGCCCGCGAGATGGGCGTACATCGTGTAATAGCGCAGATCGACGCCGGCATCGATGCCGGCCTTGATCAGGAGGTTCATGTCCGGGCCCCAGTTGCCGGTCAGCAGCGCCTGCGCGCCGGACGCCTTGATCTTGGTGATGTAGGGCGCGAAATCCTTGACCTTGCCGAGCGGGATCAGCTCGTCGCCCACCACCTGCACGTCAGGCCTGATCTTGGCGAGCGACGCCTTGACGTCGCGCTGCACCGACTGGCCGAACAGGTAATCCTGGTTGAGCAGGTAGATCTTGGTGACGTCCTTCGGCAGCGCGCGCACCATGACCTCGGCCTTCATCGCCGAATTGGCGTCGAAGCGGAAATGCCAGAAGCTGCACTTCTCGTTGGTGAGCTCGGTCGCCACCGCGCCGCAGTTGATGTAGATGATGCGGCTTTCCGGGTTTCGGGCGTTGTGCTTGTCGACCGCTTCGATCAGCGCGGCGGCGATGTTCGAGCCGCTGCACTGCATGATGAAGGGCATGTTCTGGTCGGTCGCGCTCTTGAGCGCGATCAGCGCGTCGGACGGCTGCGACTTGTTGTCGAACGGCACCAGCTCGAACTTCTTGCCCAGCGCACCGCCCTTGGCCGTGTTGATGTAGTCGATGATGTACTGCATCTGCTTCAGGTTGGCGTCGCCCACTTGCGCGAACGGACCCGACAGCGGGTCCGTATAGGCGATCTTGATGGTGTCCTGCGCGCCCGCCGGGCCGACCGACACACCGCACGCCATGAGCATCGCGCCCGCAATCGCTGCGAAAATCCGCATTGCCATAATCTTCCTCCGCCCTTTATGTCGCTTTCCGTCGGCTGAACCGTCGGAAATTTCTGGTTGGCGGAAGGCTAGCATTGCCGGCTGGCCGAGCCCAACCGGCAAATGGCGGACAGACACGGATTATTCGGCGACGTTCACCACGACGCGGCCGCGCACCTCGCCCTTCAGGATGCGGGGCGCCAGCGGCATGAGCGCCGAAAGCCCGACCTCGCTCACCGTGCTGTCGAGCTTGTCGAGCGGCAGGTCGCTGCCGAGCCGCCGCCACGCCTCCTCGCGCGGCGCCTTGGGCAGCATGACCGAGTTGATGCCATAGACCGCGATCGAGCGCAGGATGAACGGCAGGATCGAGCCGGGGAATGCCGGTCCGGCCGCGAGCCCGCAGACCGCGGCCGCGCCGCCGTATTTCACCTGCGCGAGCGCCCGGGCGAACATGACGCCCGACACCGTATCGACGAGGCCTGCGAAGCGCTCCGAGAGCAACGGCCGGTCGGGCGCTTCGGTCAGTTCCTTGCGGTCCATGACGGACGTGGCGCCCAGCGCCTTCAGGTAGTCCGCCTCCTGGGGTCGGCCGGTGGCGGCCACGACCCGGTAGCCGAGCTTGGCCAGGATGGCGACGGCGACGCTGCCGACGCCGCCCGCGGCGCCGGTGACCAGGATTTCGCCGGCGGCCGGCTTGAGGCCATGCTTCTCCAACGCCATGACGCAGAGCATCGACGTGTAGCCCGCCGTGCCGATCGCCATGGCGCGGCGCGGCGAGATCGACGGTGGCAACTTGACGAGCCAGTCACCTTTGACCCGGGCCTTGGTGGCGTAGCCGCCCCAGTGCAGCTCGCCCACGCGCCAACCGTTCAAGACGACCTTGTCGCCGGGCCTGAAATCCGGATTCTCCGAGCTTTCTACAGTGCCGGCGAAGTCAATGCCGCCGACATGAGGCCAGGTCTTCACCAGGCCGCCCCCCGTCGTCAGCACCAGACCGTCCTTGTAGTTGAGCGTCGAATAGTCGACCGCGACCGTGACATCGCCGGCCGGCAGCTTGTCCACCGACAGGGTCTCGACCGCGCCGCTCACTTTGCGGTCGGCGGCCTGGCTCAGCACGAGCGCACGAAACGACATGGAAACCCCCGCTTTGATTCCGCCGGGGTTCTACCAAGACTGCTCAGCCTCTGCGACTCGGATGAGGCCCAGTTCGCGGCAAGATGCGGACCAAAATCCCCCGCCTTGCACGGAAAATGCTACCCAGAAGTGCATCGGCGCATGTGAGATATGTCACATTCGAGCCTCCGTTGTGGGGAGATTGTGGCTATCTCATTCGTACTGAGTGCGATGCCTAAAATGAAAAGTCGACCAACCCTCTCGACGATCCCTCGGTCGGGTACTTGGTTCCTCCGCTGCGCGGTGTCCTCCCTCGGTTATCCCGCCAGGGATGAGCGAGGCCGGAACCGTATCGTCGGCGGCCCGCCTTCGCGGGCCCGGCGCATCGATACCGATCTGATCGAATGCCCGCCAAGCCGCGCCTTCCGTAGCGTGGACATCAGAGCCTTCGCGATGGAAGTCGACGCCTCCCCTCCCTGACGAACGTCGTCGACGAACCTGGAAAGAGCAGCCCCCTTGCCAGCCTCCCATCCATACCTGCAGGAACTCGAAGCCGAGAGTATCCACGTGCTGCGCGAAGCGGCCGCTACGTTCCGAAATCCGGTCATCCTCTATTCGATCGGCAAGGATTCCTCGGTCCTGCTTCACCTCGCGCTCAAGGCGTTCTACCCCGCCAAGCCGCCGTTCTCGGTGCTCCACGTCGATACGACCTGGAAGTTCCGCGACATGATCGCCTTCCGCGACCGGCGAATGAAGGAGCTCGGCCTCGACCTCCGCGTCCACGTCAACCACGAGGGAATCGGCCGGGGCATCAGCCCGGTCTCCCATGGCGCCGCGGTGCACACCGACGTCATGAAGACCGAGGCGCTGAAGCAGGCGCTGGAGCTGCACGGCTACGACGCGGCGATCGGCGGAGCGCGGCGCGACGAAGAGGCTTCGCGCGCGAAGGAGCGGGTGTTCTCGCTGCGCAGCGCCACCCACCGCTGGGATCCCCGCGGACAGCGTCCCGAGCTGTGGCGGCTGTATAACGGTCGCCTCAATCCCGGCGAAAGCATTCGGGTCTTCCCGCTGTCGAACTGGACCGAGCTCGACATCTGGACGTACATCGAGCACGAGAGCATTCCCGTCGTTCCGCTCTACTTCGCGGCCAGGCGAACCGTGGTGGAACGGGGCAGCACCCTGATCATGCTCGACGACGACCGCCTGCCGTTGTTGCCGAAGGAGGTTCCCCAGCAGCGCTGGGTGAGGTTCCGCACGCTGGGATGCTATCCGCTGACCGGCGCCATCGAATTGCATGCCGACACCCTGCCCGAGATCATCGCCGAGCTGGCCGCCAGCCGGACATCCGAGCGCCAGGGCCGGATGATCGATCACGGCGCCGGCGGCTCGATGGAGCGCAAGAAGCACGAGGGCTATTTCTGATGGGACTCACCGTCGCGCCCCGCTCGGCCGGCGAGGACATGCTGCGGTTCATCACGTGCGGCAGCGTCGACGACGGCAAGAGCACCTTGATCGGCCGCCTCCTGTACGACGCCAAGGTCGTTCCGGAAGACCAGCTGACGGCCTTGACCCGCGACGGTCACCACTACCGTGCCTTCGGCGACATGCCGGATCTCGCGCTGCTGGTCGATGGCCTGCAGGCCGAGCGCGAGCAGGGCATCACGATCGACGTCGGATACCGGTTCTTCTCGACGCCGCGCCGCAGGTTCATCATTGCCGACACGCCGGGGCACGAGCAGTACACGCGCAACATGGCGACCGGCGCGTCGACCGCCGATCTGGCGGTGATCCTCGTCGACGCGACCAAGGGCCTGCTGCGGCAGACTTACAGGCATAGCGCGATCGTCGCCCTGATGGGCATCCAGCACGTCGTCCTCGCCGTCAACAAGATGGACCTCGTCGACTATCAGGAAGACCGCTTTACCGAGATCGTCGCGGCATACGCCACGATGGCCGAGCGGCTTGGCCTGTCTGCGGTCACGGCCATCCCGCTCTCCGCCCTGCTCGGCGACAATGTCATCCGGGCGAGTGCGGCCATGCCCTGGTACGACGGGCCGACGCTGTTGACCCATCTGGAGAACGTGAGCGCCCGGCCGCGCGAAGGCCGGCCTTTCCGCCTCGCGGTGCAGTGGATCAACCACGACGGCACGGGCTTTCGCGGCTACGCCGGCACCGTGCAGGGCGGCAGCGTCCGGCCGGGCGATGAAATCGTCGTCCTGCCGGCGGGCCAGCGCGCGCATGTCGCGCGCATCGTGACCTACGAAGGCGACCTCGACCGGGCCGTCGCCGGCCAGGCGGTGACTCTCACCCTCGCCGAGGCGATCGACGTCGCGCGGGGCGATCTCATTGCCGACGCGAACCGGCCGCCGCACATGGCCGACCAGTTCGCCGCGCACCTGGTGTGGATGCACGAGACGCCGATGCTGCCCGGCCGTCCCTATCTGATGCGGCTCGGCACCACCACGCTGACCGCGACGGTGAGCGAGCTCAAGCATCAGCTCGACATCAGCAGCGGCACGCAAGAGGCCGCCAAGCAGCTGGCGATGAACGAAATCGGCTTCGCCAATCTTGCGCTCGACCGCGCGATGCCCTTCGACACCTACGGCGAGAACCGGGAGACCGGCAGCTTCGTGCTGATCGATCGCATCAGCAATGCGACGGTCGGAGCGGGCATGGTCCGCTTCCCCCTGCGCCGCGCCGCGAACCTCAGTTGGCACAAGTTCACCGTCGACAAGGACGCACGGGCGGCGATCAAGGGGCATCGGCCGGCCGTCCTGTGGTTCACCGGACTGTCGGGCTCGGGCAAATCGACGATCGCCGACGCGGTCGAGAAGCGCCTGCTGGCGCTCGGCCGGCACACCTACACGCTGGACGGCGACAATGTCCGCCATGGTCTCAGCCGCGACCTGGGCTTCACCGACGCCGACCGGGTCGAGAACATCCGGCGCGTGGTCGAAACGGCGCGCCTGATCGCCGACGCCGGTCTCATCGTGCTGGTCTCGTTCATCTCTCCGTTCCGCGCCGAACGGCGGTTGGCGCGCGAGCGCCTGAAGGACGATCAGTTCATGGAAATCTTCGTCGACACGCCGCTCGCCGAATGCGAACGACGCGATCCCAAGGGCCTCTACCGCAAGGCACGGGCCGGAAAGGTGAAGAATTTCACCGGCATCGACTCGGCCTACGAACCGCCGAAGGATCCGGACATACGCCTGCGGACTCCTGAAATGACGATCGACCAGGAAGTCGACGTCATCATCGACGCCCTGCGTGAGCGCGGCGTCTTCGACTGAGCCTGCACCCCGCTAGAGGGTAGGCCGGTCGCCGGCATCGTTCGCGATCGCACGGGCGAGCGCTGCGAGCCGGCGGCCGAAACGCTGTGCGACCTCCTCCTCGGTCATGGCCGAGCGCGGGAAGCGCATCGAGAGACTGCCCAGCATGCGCTCGCCATTGCGGATCGGCACGGCCATGCCGTGGATGCGCATGGGCCGAGGAGGTGCCGTGAAGGCGTGGCCGGCACGGCGGACACGCGCGAGTGCGGTGCGCAGGGCGGCTTCCTGGCGCGCTGTCAGCCCGCCGATGTCGCGCAGGACGCTGCGTCGCTCGTCTGCCGGACAAAAGGCGAGCCAGGCGCGGCCAAGCGCGCTCTGCAGCACGGAGCGGCGGGTATTGAGCCCCGCACCCTCGAACGACATCGGGCTTTCCGGCGCCGTCGAATGGCGGATGGTGATGGCGCCGTAGCTCAAGGTCGCGAGATAGAGCGGCCAGCCATGCTCGGACGTGAAGCGGCTCATATGCGGAAGAGCGGCGTCGACCAGGTGGTCGACGAAGCGGATGGATCCGGAAAGCCCCAGCACCCGGTCGGTGAGCCGATAGCCCTGCTGGCGGGAAATGCGCTGGGCGTAGCCGAGCGCCGCCAGCGTGTGCAGCAGCCGAACCACGGTCGGCCGCGGCAGCGCGGTCTCGTCGACCAGCACCGAAAGGGTCGAGGCCCGCCGGCGACTGAGCGCCTCCAGCACCGCGAAGCTGCGGCGCACCGGTTCGATGACGGCCTCGACTGCCATGCCGCAACACTAGTCCGCAATACGGACTTTGTCGACTTTGCCCGCGCGCCCGCGGACACAAGGCGTATCGTCAGGGCAGGAGGAACACCCATGGCCTATCAGTCGATCGAGGTCCGCAAGCTGACGCCCACCATCGGCGCCGAGATCTTCGGCGTCGATCTCGGCAAGCCGCTCGGCAATCAGCAGTTCCAGGAAGTGCACGACGCACTGATGGACAATCTGGTGATCTTCTTTCGCGACCAGAAGATGTCGATCGGACAGCACAAGGATTTCGGCCGCCGCTTCGGGCCGCTGCACACCCATCCCAACGCGCCGATCGCCTTTCCCGAGCACCCCGAGATCCTGGTGATCAAGGCCGACGAGAACTCCAAGCGCGTCGCCGGCGAAGAGTGGCATTCCGACGTCTCGTGCGATCTCGAACCGCCGATGGGCTCGATCCTCTACCTTACCGAGGTGCCGCCCGAAGGCGGCGGCGACACGCTGTTCGCCAACACCTACCGCGCCTACGAGACGCTCTCCGAGCCGCTCAAGCAGATGCTGCAGGGCCTCACCGCGCTGCACGACAGCTCCAAGGCGCACTACTACCGGGTCAAGGCCACGGACCGCGACGACGTCAAGTTCCCCAACGCCGAGCATCCCATCGTGCGCACGCATCCGGTGACCGGCCGGCAGGCGCTGTTCGTCAACCGCGGCTTCACCTTGCGCATCCCGCAGCTCCGCCGCAACGAGAGCGATGCGCTGCTCGAGATGCTCTACCGGCACATCGAGACGCCGGAGTTCCACTGCCGCTTCAAGTGGCAGGCCGGTTCGGTGGCGTTCTGGGACAACCGCGCCGCCCAGCATCACGCCCTGTTCGACTATTTCCCGCATCGCCGCTACGGCCACCGCGTGACGGTGTGCGGCGACAGGCCGTTTTACCGCGCGGCGTAAGCAGGCAGGCGGGCGCGCCATCGATGACGCTTGCCAAGCCGCTCCCTGCGCCCCACATCTTGGGCGCAATGAGTGCCCCCCAGTTCAGCCTCCTGCCCCACCGCAGCGTCATTGCCGTGAGCGGCCCCGACAGGGTCGAGTTCCTGCAGGGCCTGATCTCCAACGACACGACCAAGGTGGCGTCCGATCGCGCCGTCTGGGCGGCGCTGCTGACGCCACAGGGGCGTTTCCTCAACGACATGTTCGTGGCCCATGGCGGCGGCGACACCCTGCTGCTCGAGACCGAGCGCGCGCATGCACCGGCGCTCGCCAGGAAGCTCGGCCTCTACAAACTGCGGTCCAAGGTGACGGTCGAGGATCGCGCGGCGACGATGGAAGTCGCGGCGGTGTTTGGCGCCGAGGCCGACAAGACAGCGCCGGTCGAGGGCGCCACCACATTCCTCGATCCCAGGCTCGCCGCGCTGGGCGTGCGCGTGCTGGCACCGGCCGGCCAGGCAGCCTCCCTGCTGGCGGCCCGCGGCTTCGCCGCGGCGCCGCTCGAAGCCTATGACGCCTTGCGCCTCGAACTGGGCGTGCCCGACGGCAGCCGCGACCTCACGGTCGACAAGGCGCTGTTGCTGGAGAACGGCTTCGACGAGCTGAACGGCGTCGACTGGCAGAAGGGCTGCTACATGGGCCAGGAACTGACGGCTCGCACCAAGTACCGCGCCCTGATCAGGAAGCGCCTGTTTCCGGTTCGCATCGAGGGCGCGCTGCCCGCGCCGGGCACCTCCATCTTCAAGGACGGCCAGGAAGTCGGCGAGCTGCGCTCGGGCTCCGGCAACCGCGCGCTCGCCATGCTGCGCCTGGACGCCGTGCAGGCCGGCCAGAAGCTGACCGCGGGCGAGGCCGGCGTTTTGCCGGAAATTCCAGCCTGGATGCGGCTTCCCGCCACCCCCGACCCCTAGCCGCCCCGGCGTGTCCGGCCTAAGGTCCCCCCGCGCCATACGCGCGAGGAGAGCGGCCCTTGAATCGGATCAATCCCAACCCCTTCACCACCCGTCCGGAGATCGTCGGCACCTTCGGGGTGGTCGCCTCCACGCATTGGATCGCCACGGCGGTCGGCATGAGCATCCTCGAAAAAGGCGGCAACGCCTTCGATGCCGCCGTCGCCACCGCCTTCACCCTGCAGGTCGTCGAGCCGCATCTCTGCGGGCCGGGCGGCGACGCGCCGTTGATCCTGCACGACACGAGACGCAACAAGACCGAGGTGATCTGCGGCCAGGGCTCGATGCCGGCGGGTGCCACCATCGCGCACTACCGGGGCCTCGGCCTCGACCTGATTCCCGGCACCGGGCTGCTGCCCGCCTGCATTCCGGGCACTTTCGACGCCTACATGCTGCTGCTGCGCGATTACGGCACGATGCGGGTCACCGACGTCCTCTCGCCCGCCATCGGCTACCACCTGAACGGCCATCCGCTGGCCGAGCGCGCCTCGGCCACCATCGCCACCGTGGCCGAGCAGTTCCGCACCCATTGGAAGACCTCGGCGGCGGTCTTCCTGCCGGGCGACAAGGTGCCGGCGCCCGGTTCGCTGTTCGGCAATTCGGCGCTCGGCAACACCTATGCCCGCCTCCTGAAGGAGGCCGAAGCCGGCGGCGGCGGTCGCGAGGCCGAAATCGAGCGGGCGCGCAGGGCCTGGAGCCAGGGCTTCGTCGCCGAGGCGATCGACAAATTCTGCCGCACCGAGGAGGTGATGGACGTCTCCGGCAAGCCCAACAAGGGCGTGCTGACGGGCCACGACATGGCCAAGTGGCAGGCCACCGTCGAGGCGCCGCTCACCTACGACTACGGTCGGTACACTGTTTGCAAGGCGGGGCCATGGACGCAGGGCCCGGTGGTCCTGCAGCAACTTGCCCTGCTGAAGGGCTTCAACCTCGACGGCATGGATCCGACCAGCCCCGACTTCATCCACCTGCAGATCGAGTGCCTGAAGCTGGCCTTTGCCGACCGCGAAGCCTTCTATGGCGATCCGGCGTTCGTCGACGTGCCGATGAAGACCCTGCTGTCGGACGCCTACAACAGCGACCGCCGCAAGCTGGTCGATCCCCGCCATGCGTCGCTCGACCAACGGCCCGGCAAGGTCGACGGTTATGGCGGCGTGGTGAAGCTGCGCCGCGCCGATGGTGTCCGGCTGGGCGTAGCCTCGAGCGGCGCCGGCGAGCCGACGGTCGGCCGGGTCGGCCAGACCACCGGCGACACGGTGCATTTCGACATCGTCGACAGGGACGGCAACATGATCTCGGCCACCCCGTCGGGCGGCTGGCTGCAAAGCTCGCCGGTCATTCCCGAGCTCGGCTTCCCGCTCGGCACCCGCGGGCAGATGTTCTGGCTCGAGGAAGGCCTGCCGGGCTCGCTGGAGCCGGGCAAGCGGCCGCGCACGACGCTGACGCCCACCCTCGCCCATCGCGACGGCAAGCCGTACATGGTGTGGGGCTCGCCGGGCGGCGACCAGCAGGACCAGTGGATCACCCAGTTCCTGCTGCGCCACGCCCATTGCGACATGAACCTGCAGGAGGCGATCGATGCGCCGGCCTGGCACAGCGAGCACTTCCCTTCCTCCTTCTGGCCGCGCACGGCGCGCCCCGGCGTGCTGGTGCTGGAAGGCCGCGTGCCCAAGGCGACGGTCGACGAACTCAAGAAGCGCGGCCACGAGGTCGAGGTGAACGACCAATGGTCGGAAGGCCGCCTGACCGCAGCCTCGCGCGAGGATCCCTGGCGCAAGGCGGCGGCCAATCCGCGCGGCATGCAGGGCTACGCGGCCGGGCGTTGAGGGAAGGATATCGATCGAAGAATGACCTGGTCGATCATTTTCCATGAACGCAGCAGCGGCCGCATCGCCATCGCCGTCGCCACCAAGTTTTTCGCCGTCGGCGCCCGTGTGCCCTATATCGAGCCGCAAAAGGGCGCGGTCTGCACGCAGGCGATGGTCAATCCCCTCTATGGCCCGCACGGGCTGCGGTTGATCCGCGAGGGCCTGGGCGCCACCGACATCGTGCGCATCCTGACGACGCCCGATGCCGGCCGCGAGCATCGCCAGCTCCATGTCATGGGCGCCGACGGTCGCTTCGCCGCCCATACCGGCGCCGAGTGCGTGCCGTGGTGTGGACACTGGATCGGCGAGGACATGTCGGTCGCCGGCAACATGCTGGCCGGTCCGCAGGTGGTCGCCGAGACGGTGCGCTACTTCCGCGAAAACGAGTCGATGCCGCTGCCGCGACGCCTGATCGCCGCCATGAAGGCAGGCGAGAAAGCGGGCGGCGACAAGCGTGGCAAGCAATCGGCCGCCCTCGTCATCTATGGCAACCAGGAATATTCGGAACTCGATCTTCGGGTCGACGACCACGTCGAACCGCTGCTGGAGCTCGCCCGCCTCGAAGCGGTGAGCCGCGAACACTGGACACATTTCCGCGCCTTCATGCCGACGCGCGAGAACCGGGCCGGCGTCCACGACCGCGCCGAGCTCGATGCCGGCATCGAGAGGAGCCTGGCGGCGGAGCGCCGATGAGCGGACCCGTGAACGAGCCGCTGCTGGAGCTGCGCCGTCTTGCCGTTTCCTTCGCCACCGACGACGGCACCGTGCAGGCCGTCGACGGCATCGACCTGTCGCTGGCGCGCGGCCGCACCCTGGGGCTGGTGGGCGAATCGGGCTGCGGCAAGAGCGTGACGTCGCTCGCCATCATGGGACTGCTGCCGCCGGAGAATTCCAAGGTGAGAGGCGAGGTCCGCTTCGAGGGCCGCGATCTCCTCACTGTCGGCGCCGACACCATCCGCGACCTGCGCGGCGCCCGCCTCGCCATGATCTTCCAGGAGCCGATGACGTCGCTCAATCCGGCCTACACGGTGGGCGACCAGATCATCGAGGCGATCCAGCGCCACCAGGGCCTGTCGGCCGCCGATGCGCGGGCGCGCGCCATCGAGATGCTGCGCATCGTGCGCATCCCCTCGCCGGAGCGGCGGATCGACGACTATCCGCACAAGCTGTCGGGCGGCATGCGCCAGCGCGCCATGATCGCCATGGCGCTGGCCTGCGGGCCCGACCTCCTGATCGCCGACGAACCGACCACCGCGCTCGACGTCACCATCCAGGCACAGATTCTCGACCTGATGCGCGGACTGCGCCGCGACACCGGCACCGCCATCATCCTGATCACGCACGACCTCGGCGTGGTGGCCGAGATGGCCGACGACGTGGCCGTGATGTATGCCGGCCAGATCGTCGAGCGCGCGCCGGTGCGCGATCTCTTCGCCCGGCCTGAGCATCCCTACACGGTGGGTCTGCTGGGCTCGATCCCGCGGCTCGACGAGAAGCGCGAGCGCCTGCCCTCGATCGAGGGCCGCGTGCCCGACATGACGCGGCCGCCCGAGGGCTGCCGCTTCGCCGCGCGCTGCCCGTTCGTCGAGCCGGCCTGCCGCACCGCCGCGCCGGCGCTGGTCGAGGTGGCGCCGGGCCACCTGACGCGCTGCCGCCGCGCCCCGCTCGCGCAAATCCTCCAATGAGCGTTATCCGATGAGTGCCTTGCTGGAAGTGGCCGGCCTCGCCAAGCACTTTCCAGTGCGGCGCGGCGCGTTCGGCCTGGTCTCCGGGCATGTCCGGGCTGTCGACGGCGTCGACTTTCACCTCGAGGCGGGCGAGACGCTGGCCATCGTGGGCGAATCGGGCTGCGGCAAGTCGACGGTCGGCCGGCTGGTGCTGCGCCTGCTCGAGCCCACCGCCGGCAAGGTCCGCTTCGAAGGAGAGGACCTGCTGGCGCTCAGCGATGAGGAGATGCGTGCCCGGCGCCAGCGCATGCAGGTGATCTTCCAGGACCCCTACGCGTCCCTCAACCCGCGCATGACGGTGGGCGCCATGCTGGGCGAACCGTTGATGCTGCATGGTCTGGCCAGAACCGAAGCGGCGCGCCGCGCCAGGGTCGGCGAACTGCTCGATCTGGTAGGGCTCCGGCCCGATCACGCGCGCCGCTATCCCGCACGAGTTCTCGGGAGGCCAGCGCCAGCGGCTGGCGATCGCCCGTGCGCTCGCCGTCGAGCCCCGGCTGATCGTGGCCGATGAGCCGGTGTCGGCGCTCGACGTCTCCATCCAGGCCCAGGTCATCAACCTGATGCGCTCGCTGCAGCAGCGCTTCGGGATGGCCTACATCTTCATCAGCCACGATCTCGCGGTTGTGAAGCATATCGCCGATCGCATCGCCGTAATGTACCTCGGCAAGATCGTGGAGACGGCGACGACCGACGAACTCTTCCGCAGCCCGAGGCATCCCTACACGCGCGCCCTGCTGGCCGCCGTGCCGCTGCCCGATCCGATGGCGGTGCGCGAACGCGCGCTGCTCGAGGGCGACATCCCGAGCGCCATGAACCCGCCGGCGGGCTGCCATTTCCACACGCGCTGCCCGTTCGCCCGCGAGGCTTGCCGGCGCGACGTTCCTCTGCTCGCCGACGATGGCACAGGACATGCTACCGCCTGTCCCTACTGGCCTGAATTCCCCGCAGCACACATCCTCACCGAAGCGCGCGGGCAAGACCAAGACCGAATCCGGCTCGAACGCCTGCAGGCGGCGTTCGTATCTGCTCAAAGGGAGGCTTCATGAAAAAAACACTCGGCCTAATGGCCCTTTCCTTGGCGTTCTCTGCAGTGCTGGCGGGCAGCGCATTGGCGGAAACCCATCTGCGCGTCGGCCTGGCCGAAGATCCCGACGTGCTCGATCCGTCGCTGGCGCGCACCTATGTCGGCCGCATCGTGTTCTCGTCGATTTGCGACAAGCTGTTCGACATCGACGAAAAACTCGCTGTCGTGCCGCAGCTCGCCCTCAGCCACGAGACCTCTGCCGACGGCAAGACCGTCACCATCAAGCTCAGGCCCGGCGTGAAATTCCATGACGGCGAGCCGCTTGACGCCGCGGCGGCGAAGTACAGCCTCGACCGCCATCTCACCATCAAGGGCTCGTTCCGCAAACCCGAGCTGGGATCGGTCGACAAGGTCGAGGTCGTCGATCCGCTGACGATCAAGCTGATCCTGAAAGAGCCGTTCTCGCCGCTGCTCGCCCAGCTCACCGACCGCGCCGGCATGATGGTCTCGCCCAAGGCGGCCGAAGCGGCGGGCGACAAGTTCGGTTTGAAGCCGGTCTGCGCCGGTCCCTACAAGTTCGTCGAGCGGGTCCAGCAGGACCGCATCGTGGTCGAGAAGTTCGCCGACTACTGGAACAAGGACAACATCTTCATCGACAAGATCACCTACCTGCCGATCAACGATGGCACGGTGCGCCTGGCCAACCTGCGGTCGGGCGGTCTCGACCTGATCGAGCGGGTGCTCGCCACCGACATCAAGACGGTACGCGACGATCCCAAGCTCAAGCTGATCAAGGCGGTGTCGCTGGGCTATGTCGGCCTCACCATGAACCTCGCCAACGGTCCCAAGGCCGACACGCCGTTCGCCAAGGATGCCCGCGTGCGCCGCGCCCTCGAGCTCAGCATAGACCGCGAGGCGATCAACCAGGTCGTGTTCAACGGCGAATTCGTGCCGGGCAACCAGTGGATCAGCCCGCAGAACTTCTACTATCAGCAGGCCTTCCCGATTCCCAAGCGCGACCTCGCCAAGGCCAAGGCGCTCCTGAAGGAAGCCGGCGTCACCGGCCGCCTCACGCTCGACTTCATGGTGCCCAACGGTCCCGAAAATCGCGCCGTCGCCGAGGTCGTCCAGTCGATGGCGGCCGAGGCGGGCTTCGACCTCAAGATCCGCGTCACCGAGTTCGCGACCTCGCTGAAACAGGCCGAGGATGGCGACTACCAGCTCTATCTCATCGGCTGGAGCGGGCGCAGCGATCCCGACGGCAACTCGTTCTCCTTCCAGACCTGCAAGGCGCCGCAGAACAATGCCGGCTATTGCGACAAGGAAGTCGACGCCGCCCACGCCGAGGCCCGCACCAGGAGCGAGCCGGCGGACCGCAAGAAGGCCTACGAGATCGTGGCGAAGAAATTCCTCGCCGATGGCTCGATCCTCTATCTCTACCACGTACAGGTGCTGGTGGCGCTTTCCGACAAGGTCGAAGGCTACAAGCAGATGCCCGACGGGCTGGTGCGCGTGGTCGGCGTGAAGCTCAAGTAACGTGCTCGCCTTCCTCACCCAGCGGCTGCTGCAGATCATCCCGACGCTGATCCTGGTGTCGATGCTGATCTTCGGCCTGCAGCAGCTCCTGCCGGGCGATCCGGCGCTGATCATGGCGGGCGAGGAACGCGACCCCAAGGTGCTCGAGGAGATCCGCCAGCAGTACCGGCTGAACGAGCCGATTCCCGTGCAGTACTTCTACTGGATGAAGGGCGTGCTGTCGGGGAACCTGGGCGAATCGATGCGGCTCAAGAGCTCGGTGGCCTCGCTGGTCGCCGAGAAGCTGCCGGTGACCCTGCAGCTCGCCGGCATGGCGATCATCGTGGCGCTGGGCATCGGCATTCCCGCCGGCATCATCTCGGCGGTGAAGAAGGACACGGCATGGGACTACGGCGCCAACATCTTCGCGCTGTGGGGCATCAGCACGCCCAATTTCTGGCTGGGCATCCTGATGATCTTCCTGTTTTCGGTGACCCTGGGCTGGCTGCCCGCGTCGGGCTATGTGCGGCTGGGCGAGGATTGGCGCGCCAGTCTCGCCACCACGGTGATGCCGGCCTTCGTGCTGGGCAATGCCATCGCCGCCGTCCTGATGCGGCACACCCGCAGCGCCATGATGCAGGCGATGGGCGCGGACTATGTCCGCACCGCGCGCGCCAAGGGGCTCTATGAACGCCGCGTGGTGCTGAAGCACGCGCTGCGCAACGCCATGACACCGGTGATCACCCTGGGCGCGCTCGAATTCGGCACCTTGCTGTCGGGCGCGGTGCTGACCGAGCAGATCTTCACCATCCCGGGCTTCGGCAAGCTGATCGTCGATGCCGTGTTCAACCGCGACTATGCCGTGGTCCAGGGCGTCGTGCTGGTGACGGCCACGACCTACATCGTGCTCAACCTGCTGGCCGACGTGGCCTACATGCTGGTCAATCCGAGGCTGCGCGGATGACCGCCGCCACGCTCGCCACCGTCGTGGAAGCCGACGCCACCGAAGAGAACCCATGGGCGCGCGCCTGGCGCCGGCTCAAGCGCCGCAAGGGCGCCATGGTCGGGCTGGTCATCGTGGCGCTGTTCATCCTGCTCGCCGTCGCAGCACCTCTGATCGTGCCCTACGATCCGATCGCCACGAGCTGGAGCCTGGTGCGCAAGCCGCCGTCCTGGGCCCATTGGCTCGGCACCGACGAAGTCGGCCGCGACGTGCTGAGCCGCGTCATCTGGGGCGCGCGCGCCTCGCTCAGCGCCGGTCTCGTCTCGGTCGGCATCGCGCTCGGCGTCGGCGTGCCGCTCGGCCTGCTGGCGGGCTATGCCGGCGGCTGGGTCGACGCAGCGCTGTCGCGCATCGTCGACGCCATGCTGGCCGTGCCGTTCCTGATCCTGGCGATCGCGCTCGCGGCCTTCCTGGGACCGAGCCTCAGCAACGCCATGATCGCCATCGGCGTCACGGCGACACCGATCTTCGTGCGGCTGACGCGCGGCCAGACGCTGGCGGCCAAGGTCGAGGACTATGTCGAGGCCGCCCGCGCCGTCGGCAATCCGCACTGGCGCATTGCGCTTCGCCACGTCCTGCCCAACATCGTGCCGCCGCTCCTGGTGCAGGCCTCGCTCGCCATCGCCGGCGCCATCATCGCCGAAGCGGCACTTTCCTTCCTGGGGCTCGGCCAGCAGCCGCCGTCGCCGTCATGGGGCAGCATGCTGAACTCGGCGCAGCGCTTCATCGCCCAGGCGCCGTGGATGGCCTTCTGGCCGGGCTTTGCGATCTTCTTCGCCGTGCTGTCGTTCAATCTTCTGGGCGACGGGCTGCGCGACGCGCTCGACCCCCGGCACAAGTAGGCCCGGCACAAACAGGCCGGCGTCCGCCGGCCTAGTTCGGCAGCGACGTGTCGACCTGGTCGAAGGCCGCCACGCCCGAGGTCGCGGTCGCGGCCCGCTCCTCGACCAGGAGCAGGGCAACCGCCAGGAAATGCACCAATTCGCTGTCGCCCAGCCGTTCGGCTTCCACGATCAGCTCGCGCAGGCCATGCCATACGCGAAACAGCGCCGCCGCCCGCTTCTTGGCCGAGAGCGGCCGGCGAAAACGCTGTCGCCGCACGTTCGGCTCGACGATGATCTGGATCAATTCATCCCCCGCGATCGAGTAGCCCGGCAATTCTACACGACGTATCGGGAGGCGTCCTGCCTCCAGGTGTCAGGCCCCGCTCAGTTCGAGACGGTCCCGAGGGGCATGCCGGAGGCGTCGAGTTCCGCTTCGCGGCGCAGTGCGATGGTTTCCGGCGCCTCGGCCGCGGGCAGCGGCTTGTTGGGGTCGACCGTCCTGACCATGGCGACGATGCGCTTGGCGCCCGAGCTTGCCTCCTCGGCGATCAGGCGGCGCCAGCCGTGCTTTTCCCAGTACTTCACGTCGGCCGGCAGGACCTGGGAATAGAGCATGTTGCAGCCGCGGCTGTCGGCCAACGCGCGGCAGCGTTCGATCAGGAGCTGGCCGATGCCATGGCCGCGGAAGCGCTGGATGACGGCCAGCCGCTCGGGCATGGCGAAGGACTGGAACCAGCGCACGCGGAGCGCGCCCACCGGCTCGTCGCCGACACAGGCGATGATGTGGGTGGCGCCGAAATCGTGGCCGTCGAACTCCTCGGAGTACGGCACGTCCAGCTCGCCGATGAAGCAGGCGGCCCGCACCGCGAAGGCCTGCAGCGAATCCTCCATCCTCATCGCGAGCTTGGTGGTGACGGCCTCGCCGTCGATCGATTGTGGGATCGTACTCATGATCTGGTCTCTCAATTGACGCGGCGTTCAGGGTGCGGTGCATGCGGGTTGGATGCCCCGCGCGCCGCCGACTTCTCGAGGATGCCCTCGACGTCCATGCGATCTTCCGGCCGATTGATGACCATCGGCAGGACGTCGAGCTTCACGGCGCCTTCGCTCGGCACGAGATCGCAATAGACCGCGTAGTATTCGTGGTCGGAGAAGTGGAAGACCCGGTCGTCGACGCGGCGGAAGCCCTCCTTCTCCATCATCGGCATATGCCGCTTCTGCAGGTGCAGATAGACCCGGGTGTATCCCTTGCGCCGGGCGAATTCCTTGCACCACGCATTGATCTCATGGTGGATGCCGAGGCCGCGATAGCGCCGCAGCACGACGCAGCGCTCGAACTTGCAGAACGAGTGGAACCAGCGCAGGCGCATCGTGCCGGCGGGCTCGCCGTCGACATACATGATGATGTGAGTGGCGGTGTAGTCGTTGCCGTCGAACTCCTCGTCATACGGGCACTGCTGCTCGCCCATGAACACGGCGGCGCGCAACGCGAAAGACTGCAGGAGCTCATCGGACGTCGCCGCGAGCTTGATGGTCACGACGGGCGCCAGCGTCGGCGCCGCCGTCATTTGCACTGTCATGTCAGTCCCCCTCGGTCAGTACGCCATTGTCGTTCCGGAAGCGGCGGCCCCCAGCCGTCACCACCGGAAGATTCGCTGTCAATTGCCCGAGCACGTCGGTCACGACCGTCGACGTCATGCCCTTGGCACCGCGACGGATCGCCGTCGCCGATACGGCGTCGCGGCGCAGGATGCGCCATGGATAGATCCAGCCGCACTCGTCATATATGCCGCGCACGGTCATGCCGCCATGATCCGTGCCGTGCAGACCGTGCAGGCGGACGCCAGGATGCCGCCGCTTCACCTCGGCAATCACGCCCTGGAAACCCTTGCTGTTGTAGGTCTCGGGATAGAAGGCGACCTCGACCTTGTCGCCGATGCCGGCCTCGGCAACGGCGAGCTCGATCAAAGCCTTGCGAGTCTCGGGCGGCAGGAACTGCCGGCCGCCCGGGAAGTAGTCGACGGCAACGTCGGCCTTGTCGGTCTTCTCGTAGATCTGGAAGCCGTTCTCCAGCCGGCCGACCCTGATCTCGCCCTTGCGGAACGCATCGAGATATATCCGCGGGACCAGCGTCGGATGGATGATCACCTTTTCCAGGCCGCGCTCCGCGATGGCCCGGCGCACGATGCCGAGATGGCTGTTGTGGAACGGATTGAAGGTGCCGAAGTAGATCGCGATGCCGCCCTTGGGCGCCGCCACCGAACGGATGTCCGACAGGAGGCCGACGCCGAAGAAGAGCGCGCCGAACACGACGCCTGAGATCAGGAAGAGCTCGCGGGCTCCCGGAATGCCGGCCGTGCCGAGCGCGGCCAGGACGAGATTGATCGACACGCCGACCAGCACGTTGCGGTTTGCATCGCCGATGCCGCGCTGGAAGAGATAGAGGCCGACATACTGAGCGCCCTGGGAGGCGAGCGTGGTGACGAGCGCGGCTGACGCGACGCCGCCCACCGACGCGAGACCGTCGCGGTTAAGAGCCCCTCCCCAGTCCATGATCCAGAACACCGCCAAGTTGAACGCATACTGAGGGATGAAACGCCCCAGCCGGCCGCCCGTCACGAAGCCGAACCGGTTGTTGGCCCACAGTTCGGCCTTGTTGCTGAGCTTGGCGTAGCTCGGAAGAAAAACCCCGACAAAGACTGACACGCCGATCAGCGCCGGGTTAGCCCAACTGCCGTGCGCGAACGCATAGCTCAGGTATGAAACCAGGCCGACAAAGGCCGCCATGCGCGTCGACGGACTGCGCACCCAGCGGCCGAACCTGTCGGCGAGCACCGACAGTGGCGTCGTTTTCTTCTCCGAGCCGATGGCGGCCACAGATGCACCCTAGCCCCGTTACGAAGCGTCAATCGGCCAACAAACTACAGGTTGATTGACTAACGAATACGAGGACTAGATACACACAGGCTCAATCCACGCAGGTGATGAAAAAACCGACCTAGTGCCCTATAAATGAGACAGAAACCGACATTTTACTAATAATGGTGTAAGATAAACCACGTGGCCCCATTCAAGTAAACTTAGGCCCGACAACCTTATTGTATCGATTGTTACTATGGTTACGATTCCTCCGCGCAAGAGCAAGGTCCCCAATATTCTCGGCGACTGGGACGACGTCCGTTTTTTCCTGGCAGTTGCGAAAACAGGCAGTTTCAGCGCCGCGGCGACCCAGCTCAACACCAAGCAGACGACGGTCGGCCGCCGGATCCAGGCGCTCGAGCGCCGGCTGGGCGCCAAGCTGTTCGATCGCCACCGCCACGGCATGGAAGTGACGCCCGCCGCCCGCGGCGTGCTCGTCCAGGCCGAATCGATGCTGTCGAACGCCACGTCGATCGAGCGACATTTGGCCGGCCTCGACCGTGAAATGGCCGGCGTCGTGCGCGTGGCCGCGACCGAAGGCCTTGCCGCCCAGTGGCTCGTCCCCCGCCTCACCGAACTCCGGCGGCGCCATTCCGACATCGTCGTGCAGGTGATCGTGGGCGACCAGGTGCTCGACCTCGCCACGCGCCAGGCCGATCTCGCCATCCGCTTCTTCCGCCCGACCTCCAACCAGCTCGTGGCCGCCCGGGTCGGCCAGTTCAACATGTCGATCTTCGCCTCGCCCGGCTACATCGAGCAGTTCGGCCTGCCGCAGGAGCTCGACGATCTGCGCGAGCACCACATCGTCGACCACACCACCCTGCACAGCCTGCCGGCGATGAAGCCGTGGAGCGAAGTCGTCGAGCGCAGCTCCAACGTCGTGCTGCGCACCAACTCCTCGCACTCGGCGATGGAGGCGGTGAAGGCGTCGTGGGGACTGTCGATCTTCCCGAGCTACAGCAGCAAGACCGCCAATCTCATCGAGGCGCCGATCAACCTCGGTATCGTGCGCGACATCTGGCTGGTGTCGCACGAGGAGACCAACAAGGGCGCGCGCATCCGCGCGGTCATCGACTACGTGCGCGAACAGTTCCGCCAGGACGAGCGCGAGTGGTTCTCGGCCAGCATGCGCCACGAGACGATCTCGGCCGCCTGACGCCGCCCGTCACGGCAGCGCCGCCTTCAGCCTCTTGCACATCGCCTCGATCTCGGCCCTCTCGCCGGGCCTGGGTTCCCAATTGAGCACGACATCGTCGTTGGGCCGGCGCGGCATGATGTGGATGTGCAGGTGCGGCACGCTCTGGCCGGCGCCGGCGCCGTTGGCCTGAAGCAGGTTCACGCCGACCGGTTTCAGCTCCTTCATCACCGCCTTGGCGACCCGTTGCGCGCTTCTCGCCACGGCGCCCAGCACCTCGGGCGGAATGACGTCGACGGTCGGCCAGTGACCCTTGGCGACGGCCAGCGCATGGCCGGGATTCACCGGATTGATGTCCATGAAGGCGATGGTCTCGTCATCCTCCAGCAGCTTGAAGCTCGGGATCTGCCCCGCGACGATCTTGCAGAAGATGCAGTTCGGGTCGGTCGGATGGCTCATCGCGTCATCTCCAGGGTCGCGCCCAGTTCGCGCAGCCGCTGAAACGGCTGCGTCCCGGGCGCCAAAGCGAGATCGAAGCCCAGACGGTCCAGCCTGGCAATGCCCTCGCGGCCGAAACGATCGCGCAGCGACTGAGCGACCCAGCCTTCGCTCTGGCGATGGCGGGCGAGCGACGAGCCTGCCATCGGCCGCGAGATAGGCGCGGTGCGCCTCGAGCGCCGCCAGCAAGCCGTCGAGACCCGCGCCGCTGCGCGAGGAGACGGCCAACGCCTTGAGCGGCCAGTCGCCGCCGTCGCCCGCCGCGGCGAGCGACAGCGCGCCCGCCACGTCGGCGCGCGCCCGTTCGGCGGCGCCGCCGAGATCGGCCTTGGTGACGGCGATCACGTGGGGGATCTCGACGATGCCCGCCTTCATGAACTGCAGCGAATCGCCCGAGCCGGGCTGCACGCAGAACACCACCGTGTCGGCGACGCCCGCCACGTCGGTCTCCGACTGGCCGACCCCCACGGTCTCGATCAGCACGCGGTCGAACAAAGCGCGCATCACCACCATGGCCGCCAGCGTCTGGTCGGCCAGTCCGCCCAGCCGGTCGCGCGCGGCCATCGAGCGCACGAAGACGCCCTCGTCGGCGCTGTCATGGACGATGCGCACGCGATCGCCCAGCAGCGCGCCGCCGCTCGACCTGGAAGAAGGATCGACCGCGATCACGCCCACGCTGTGGCCGGACTTGCGCCAGGCCGCGACCAGGGCGGCGCACAGCGAGGACTTGCCGACGCCCGGCGGGCCGGTGATGCCCACGACATGGGCGCGGGTTCGCGCCACGCCGCGTCGAGCAGCGCCTGCGCCGGCGCGCCGTCGGGATCGCGCTCCAGTTGGGCGAGCGCCGCCGCCAGCGCCCGCTTGCCGCCTTGCCGAAGCGCGGAGAGCGTCATTCCGTCTTGAGCGGGCCGCCCAGGGCCGCCTGCGCGGCGGCGAGCCGGGCGATCGGCACGCGGTAGGGCGAGCAGGAGACGTAGTCGAGGCCCGCCTTGTGGCAGAAGAACACCGAGGCCGGATCGCCGCCATGCTCGCCGCAGATGCCGAGCTTCAGGTTGTTGCGCACCTTGCGGCCGCGCTCGCAGGCGATCTCGATCAGCTCGCCCACGCCCTCGATGTCGAGCGAGGCGAAGGGATCGTGCTCGAGGATGCCGCGCTGCTGGTACTTCTCCAGGAACGAGCCCGAATCGTCGCGGCTCAGGCCCCAGGTGGTCTGCGTGAGGTCGTTGGTGCCGAAGCTGAAGAAGTCGGCCGATTCGGCGATGTCGCCGGCGCGCAACGCCGCGCGCGGCAGCTCGATCATGGTGCCGGTCAGGTATTCGAGCTTCTCGCCCGAGAGCTGGCTCACCTCGCTCGCGACCTGGTCGATCACCACCTTCATGAGGTCGAGTTCCCTCTTGGTGGCGACCAGCGGGATCATGATCTCCGGGATCACCGTCTTGCCCGCCTTCTTCTGGACCTCGACCACGGCCTCGAAGATGGCGCGCGCCTGCATCTCGTAGATCTCCGGGATAGGAGATGCCGAGCCGCACGCCGCGATGGCCGAGCATGGGGTTGAACTCGTGCAGCTTGTGGGCGCGCGCCTCGATCTCGCTCACCGCGACGCCCAGATCCTTGGCCACGACCTCCATGTCGGCATGGGTCTTGGGCAGGAACTCGTGCAAGGGCGGATCGAGCAGACGGATGGTGACGGGCAGGCCGGCCATGATCTCGAACAGCCCGACGAAGTCCTGGCGCTGCATCGGCTGGATCTTGGCCAGCGCCGCGCGCCGGCTCTTCTCGTCGTCGGACAGGATCATCTGGCGGACGGCCACGATGCGGTCGCCTTCGAAGAACATGTGCTCGGTACGGCAAAGCCCGATGCCCTCGGCGCCGAACTTGCGGGCCTGGGCCGCGTCGGCCGGCGTCTCGGCGTTGGCGCGGATGCCGAGCGTGCGGAACTCGTCGGCCCATTCCATCAGCTCGGCGAAGTCGCCGCTGAGCTCGGGCTGCACCGTCGGCACGACGCCCAGCATGATCTCGCCGGTGCTGCCGTCGAGGGTCATGAAGTCGCCCGCCTTGACCACCGTGCCGCGCACCGAGAGCGTGCCGGCGTTGCCGTCGATGCGGACGTCGCCGGCGCCCGCCACGCAGGGCTTGCCCATGCCGCGCGCCACCACGGCGGCATGGCTGGTCATGCCGCCGGTCGAGGTCAGGATGCCCTCGGCCGCGTGCATGCCGTGGATGTCCTCGGGGCTGGTCTCGCGCCGCACCAGGATCACCTTCTCGCCGGCACGCGCCTGCTTCTCCGCCTCGTCGGCCGAGAACACCGCCTTGCCCGATGCGGCACCCGGCGAGGCCGGCAGTCCCTTGGCGATCACCTTGCGCTCCGCCTTGGGATCGAGCGTGGGATGCAGGAGCTGCTCGAACGAGCTCGGCACGATGCGCGCCACCGCCTCCTTCTTGTCGATCAGGCCCTCGCGCACCATGTCGACGGCGATCCTGAGCGCGGCCTTGGCGGTGCGTTTGCCGTTGCGCGTCTGCAGCATGTAGAGCTTGCCGCGCTGCACGGTGAACTCGATGTCCTGCATGTCGCTGTAATGCGTCTCGAGCCGGCTGCGCACGGCGTCGAGTTGCTTGAAGACCTCGGGCATCGTCTCTTCCATGGAAGGCGCATCGGATTTCTGCGCTTCCTTGCCCTGCACCGTCAGGTGCTGCGGCGTGCGGATGCCCGCCACCACGTCCTCGCCCTGGGCGTTCACCAGGTACTCGCCGTAGAAAAGATTGGCGCCGGTCGAGGGATCGCGCGTGAAGGCCACGCCGGTGGCGCAATCCTCGCCCATGTTGCCGAACACCATGGCCTGCACGTTGACCGCGGTGCCCCAGCTCTCGGGGATCTGGTGCAGGCGGCGGTAGGTGATGGCGCGCTGGTTCATCCACGAGCCGAACACCGCGCCGATCGCGCCCCACAGCTGCTCGCGCGGCTCCTGCGGGAACGGCTTGCCGGTGCGCTTCTCGACGATCTTCTTGTACTCGCCCACCACCGAGCGCCAGTCGTCGGCCTTGAGCTCGGTGTCCATGGTGACGCCGAGATCCTCCTTCTTGAGCTCCAGTGCCTCCTCGAAATAGTGGTGCCCGACATCGAGCACGACGTTGGAGTACATCTGGATGAAGCGCCGATAGCTGTCCCAGGCAAAGCGCTCGTCGCCCGACGATTGGCCGAGCCCGAGCACCGTGCGGTCGTTCAGGCCGAGATTGAGGACGGTGTCCATCATGCCGGGCATCGAGGCGCGCGCGCCCGAGCGCACCGAAACCAGCAGCGGGTTGTTGGCGTCGCCGAAGCCCAGACCCACGATCTTCTCGACCGAAACGAGCGCCTTCTCGACCTCGTCCTTCAGCTCGGGCGGATAGCTGTTGTTGTTGGCGTAGTACCAGGTGCAGAGCTCGGTGGTGATGGTGAAGCCCGGCGGCACCGGCAGGCCGAGGCTCGACATCTCGGCCAGGTTGGCGCCCTTGCCGCCCAGCAGATTACGCATGTCGGCACGGCCCTCGGCCTTGCCATCTCCGAAACTGTAGACCCACTTGGCCATTTCAGCCCTCGATCCTGGAAAAATCCGCCACCGAATCCATGGTGGCGCGTATCTGGTTGAGCAATTTCAGCCGGTTCAGGCGCAACTCGGGTTTGTCCGCGACATTTACCGTGACCTTGTCGAAAAACGAGTCGATCGGCGCGCGCAGGGCGGCAAAGTCTTTCATCGCGCCGGCAAAATCCTCGGCCTTGATGGCCGGCCCAAGCGTGCGCTCGACGTCGGCCAGAGCCGAAGCAACGGCCTTTTCCTCGGCTTGTTCCAGCAGTGCGGCATCAGGATCATGCGCGATCTCGACGGCAAGCTTCTTGTCTTTCTTCTCCTCGGCGCGAACGATATTGGCGGCGCGACCATAGGCGGTGAGCAAATTCTTGCCGGCGTCAGTGCCGAGGAAGGATTGCAACGCCTCTGCCCGCGCCAGCAGTCGCACGAGATCGTCCTCGTCACCCAAGGCGAATATCGCGTCCACCACGTCGTGACGCACACCCCTTTCGCGCATCTGCACCTTCAATCGTTCGGCAAAGAAGGCCATCAGATCGGCGGCCTTGACGAAATCATTCAAAGGCATGCGGATCTTGTTCTCGATCAGGATGCGAATGATGCCCAAGGCGGAGCGGCGTAATGCGAAGGGATCACGCGACCCTGTGGGCTTCTCGCCGATCGACCAGAAGCTCACGAGCGCGTCGAGCTTGTCGGCCAGCGCCACGGCGATCGACACCGGCGCCGACGGACAGCGATCGTTGGGCCCGGCCGGCGCATAGTGATCGCCGATGGCGTCGGCCACCGCGGCCGGCAGCTTCTCGCCCAGCGCATAGTAGCGGCCCATCACGCCCTGCAGCTCGGGGAATTCGCCGACCATGCCGCTCACCAGGTCGGCCTTGCAGAGCCGCGCGGCCTGCTCGACCTCGCCGGCATCGGCGCCCGGGACAAACCTGGCGATTTGGTTGGCCAGCCTGGCGATCCGTTCCACCCGCTCGGCCTGCGTGCCGAGCTTGGCGTGGAACACGATGCCTTTCAGCGCCGGCAGCCGCGCTTCGAGGGTGGTCTTGCGATCCTGATCCCAGAAGAACTTGGCGTCGCTGAGACGGGCGCGCAGCACACGTTCGTTGCCGTCGACGATGGCCTTGCCGCCATCGCGCGCCACCGTGTTGGCGACCACGACAAAGCGGCTGGCGAGCGCGCCGTCCTTCCTTGCCGTCGCGAAGTAGCGCTGGTGGTTCTTCATCGAGACGATCAGCACCTCGGGCGGCACGTCCATGAACTGGCCGTCGATCGTGCCCAGCATCGGCACCGGCCATTCGACGAGGCCCGCCACCTCGTCGAGCAGGCCGTCGTCGCTCTTCAGCGCCACCTGCGCCTCGGCGCAGAGCTTCTCCGCCCCGGCGAGCACGATCTGCTTGCGCTCGGCCGGATCGAGGATCACGTGCGCCGCCCTGAGCTTGGCCGTGTAGTCGGCAAAGCCGGACACCGTGATCTCGCCCTTGCTCAGGAAGCGGTGCCCGCGCGTGGTGTCGCCGAACCTGATCGGCGCCATCCGGCCGCCCGGCGCAACTTCGCCTGCCAGCACCTTGCCGTCGAACAAGTGCCACGATGGACTGCAGCGGACGCACCCAGGTCATGGTGCCGCTGCCCCATTTCATCGATTTGGGCCAGGGCAGCGCCTTCATCGCGGCATCGATGATGCCGGGCAACGCCTCGGCCGTCGGGCCGCCTTTCTTGTTCAGCACGGCGAACCAGAACTCGCCCTTGCCGGTGTCGCGCTTCTCCGCCTGGTCGAGCGAGGCGAGGCCGGCGCCCTTCAGGAAGCCCTGGACCGCCTGGTCCGGCGCGCCGACCCGGGGGCCGCGCCGTTCCTCGCTCACATCGGCGCGCGTCGTCGGCAGGCCATCGACCACGAGCGCCAGCCGCCGCGGCGTCACGAAGGCGCGCGCGTCGGTGAACGCCAGCCCCGCCGCCTTCAGCCCGTCGCCGACAAGGCGCTTGAGATCCTCCGCCGCGCGCGCCTGCATGCGCGCCGGGATCTCTTCGCTCAGGAGCTCGAGAAGCAGTTCGGCCATGCTACGCAGCCCCTTCGACTGCGCTCAGGGCAGGTCCTGCGGCTGCGCTGAGCGCAGGCTCCGCCATCTGGGTGGCGAGCCACGCCTCGCAGCACGCCTTGGCGAGATTGCGCACGCGCAGGATATAGCTCTGCCGCTCGGTGACGCTGATCACGCCGCGGGCGTCCAGCAGGTTGAAGCAGTGCGAGGCCTTGATGCACTGCTCGTAGGCCGGCAGCGGAAGCTTCCGCTCGACCAGCCGCGTGCGATTCCTTCTCGGCGTCGGCGAAGTGGCGGAACAGCATGTCGGTGTCGGCGACCTCGAAATTGTAGGTCGACTGCTCCCGCTCGTTCTGCAGGAACACGTCGCCGTAGCTCAGCGGCACTTCCGAATCGGTGCGGTTGAACGGCAGCTCGTAGATCGACTTCTTGTCGAACAGGTACATGGCGAGCCGCTCCAGCCCGTAGGTGATCTCGCCCGACACCAGATCGACCTCGATGCCGCCGACCTGCTGGAAATAGGTGAACTGCGAGACCTCGCTGCCGTCGCACCAGACTTCCCAGCCCAGCCCCCAGGCGCCGAGCGTCGGGCTCTCCCAGTCGTCCTCGACGAAGCGGATATCGTGCAGGGAGGTGTCGATGCCGATCGCCTCGAGCGAGCCCAGATAGCGCTCGAGGATGTCCGGCGGCGACGGCTTCAGGATCGCCTGGAACTGGTAGTAGTGCTGCAGCCGCATGGGATTCTCGCCGTAGCGCCCGTCCGTCGGGCGGCGCGAGGGCTGGACGTAGGCGGCGTACCAGGGCTTGGGGCCGAGCGCGCGCAAGGTCGTGGCGGGATGGAAGGTGCCGGCGCCCATTTCCATGTCGAACGGCTGCAGGATCAGGCAGCCCTCGCGGGCCCAGTATTCCTGCAGGGTGAGGATGAGTTCCTGGAAGCACGTCGGCTTGGCGCGTGCTGATATGGGGTTCGACACCGGACTTCCCCGAAGCTCAGAAGGCCTTGTGTTTCCGCGACTTAAGGCCGTTTTTGCGGTGCGGCAAAATAGGTGCGGCCCCTACCCCGGTCAAGCACCGTGGCCGGCGGCCTGACGCGGCCGATTTCCGCAATTCCCGCAGTTCCCGCAAGCGATACGCCGATCGCCCACAGGTCGGCGCTGGCGGCCCGATCCCTTGCGCCTGAGAATACTTTCGTGCCGCCATAGGGCCGCAAAAACGGGTTTCCGGCCCTTTCCGCCAGTTTCCGCCGCTTCGCGACATCGTCCGCAGGGGCCGTTTTTCCGAGGAATTCGAGGTTTCCGCCCTTTGCGCCCTTTCCGCCCCTCATTTGACGGCCGCGGACGAGCCCCGCACGGCGGTCGCGGCGCGCGTACCGGCGGCCGCCACCGATCGCGCGCGCCTGTTGAAGAGTCGATGCTGAACATCATGCCGATCCTTTGTCGACGAAGGTCGGCAGGCATAAGCCACAACATTGCTCAGGAACGTCAAGCGGAAGACGTTCACGATTGCTGCACTTCCAGAGGATACCAGCGCCGCTGCGTCCTGCGGCGTTATCCCCGGAGGCGGCCGCACTGGCCGCATTTCTCCGCAGCAGCCGAGATATAGGCGCCGCAGCCGGCGCACTGGACGGTATCCTCGATCACGACCTTGCGGGCGCTGACCTGGGCGTCGGCGGACGGGCGGGGCGCCGCCGGCGGTGGCGAGGGCGGTGGCGCGGTCCGTGCAGGTTCCTGGGGGTTGCCGACGAAGCGGTCGTACAGGCCCTTCCAGCGGGCAAAGGTTTTCCACACCGCATAGATGGCGACGCCGAACAGGATGATCTTGAGCAGAAACCCCATCGACTGGTTGTGCGGACCGGGCGGCACCGGGTCAAGCCATCTCGCGTCCCCGCTATATGATCGGGCGCCAGCGCCCGCTATATGGTCGGCCATGAATGGAAGTGACGACAGCGCCGCTCGACCTGTTCGTGGTCGGCGGCGGGATCAATGGCGCGGGGATCGCCTGCGACGCGGTGGGGCGGTCGCTCAAGGTCGGGCTCTGCGAAATGAACGATTTCGCCAGCGCCACCTCCTCGGCCTCGACCAAGCTGATCCATGGCGGGCTGCGCTACCTCGAGCAGTACGAGTTCCGTCTGGTGCGCGAGGCGCTGCAGGAGCGCGAGGTGCTTCTGGCCAAGGCGCCGCATCTCAGCCGGCCGCTGCGCTTCGTGCTGCCGCACGAGCCGCATCTCAGGCCACGCTGGATGCTGCGGCTCGGTCTCTTCCTCTACGACCATCTCGACTGGCACCAGACCCTGCCCAAGTCGATCGCGGTCGACCTGCCGGAGTCGAAGTTCGGCGTCGGCCTGAAGCCGTCGTTCAAGAAGGGCTTCGTCTATTCCGACGCCTGGGTCGACGACGCGCGGCTGGTGATCTCCAACGTGAAGTCGGCGCGCCAGATGGGCGCCCGCATCTTCGCCCGCCACCGCTGCGTCTCGGCCCGGCGCAGCGACGACGGCCGGCTGTGGAACATCGAGCTCGCCGGCCCCGACGGCGCCAAGGTGCCGTTGAAGGCGCGCGGCCTGGTCAACGCCACCGGCCCCTGGGTGAAGCGCTTCCTCGACGAGCAGACCCACATCAAGACGACCAAGCGCGTGCGCCTGATCAAGGGCAGCCACATCATCGTGCCGCGCCTGCACGAGGGCGACCACGCCTTCATCCTGCAGAACAGCGATCACCGCATCGTCTTCATCATCCCCTACGAACGGGATTTCTCCTGCATCGGCACCACCGACATAACGGTCGAGGCGGGCGAGAAACCGGTCTGCACGCCGGAGGAGACCGCCTATCTCTGCGAGATCGCCAGCCACTACATGGTGAAGCAGGTGACGCCGGCCGACGTCGTATGGACCTATTCCGGCGTGCGCCCGCTGTTCGACGACGGCGACGACAACCCCTCGGCGGTGACGCGCGACTACCATCTCGAGGTCGACGGCACGCCGCGCGCCTCCGGCGCCAGCGGCGTGGCGCCGCTGCTCTCGGTGTTCGGCGGCAAGATCACGACCTATCGCCGGCTGGCCGAGCACGCGTTGAAGGATCTCGCGCCCTATTACCCGCACATGGGCCTGCCGTGGACCGCCACCCGCGCGGTGGCCGACGGCGAGCTGGCCGATGCGCCGACTTTCGAGGAGGCGTTCGATACCTACGTCGACAGCGCCGCCTCGGTGAAGCCCGGCCTGCCCAAGGAACTCGTGCGCGTGCTGTGCCGCCGGCACGGGTCGGGGCTGGACGAGCTTCTCGAGGACGTCAAAACGGTCGCCGATCTCGGCCGCCATTTCGGCGGCTATCTCTACGAGACGGAGGTCCGCTACCTGATGCGCGATGAATGGGCGGTCGAGCCCGAGGACGTGCTGTGGCGGCGGACCAAGGAAGGCCTGCACATGACCGAGGCAGAGCGCGCGGCGTTCGCGCGGTGGATGGCCGAGCAGCAGGCCCAACGCCGCATAACCAAATCGGGGATAGCTGCGAAAGATTTCCGTCGTCTCGACCGGAGCGCCCCTCGAATACCTCGGGGTAAACTCCACGCGGAGCCGAGAGACCTTCTCTCTCCGATTAGCTGCTTGTCGTTGAAGCAAGGTCTCTCCGCTCGGCGCGCTGCGCTCGGCTCCGGTCGAGACGACGGGAATTGTCATATGCGATAGCCCTACCCGCTGGGGCGTGGGGCTCGTCGCGTCATGCCTTCGATCTGCCTACCAACTGACATTGCTCGGCAGTGCATTGGCATCGTCCAGATTGATGATTGACCCTTGGCTGATCAAATTCGACTCCGGCTTTCGTTGCCATTGTCCGCCGACCTTCTCCAGCCACGTGACGGTGAACCAATCCAGGCTGTCGGCCTTCGTCCAGGCCCCATGATCCACCCTGACCTCTACCGTTTCCGTCGCATTCATCATGTACACGACCTCGGTGACGCTGGAACGGACCGGCGGCGGCACAAGGGTCAGGAAGGGAGGGCTGCCCAAAGGACCTGCCAACCCCGGAGAGTCGAATGAATAGATATGGTCGTTGTCCGGATGGGTGTCTTCATCCCGGTGATGTGTCTTGTCATTGGTGGGTTTGAGGTCCGGCGCGGTCAGATACTGCCACCTGTCGTTCACCCCGAACCACTGCTTCATCACGCGAAGCCTGCCGAAACGGTATTCGGCATCGTGCCGGTGGCCGATCACAACGCCGCGAATTTCCATTTGGTTGAACCCGGTACCGTCAACCAGCCCCAGCTCGGGGCCTTCCATGTCTTTCGAGACGATGATCGGCGCCAGGTTGTCAGGGCTGAACGGACCCTTATTGCGAAACTCCAGGCGCACGACGGGTGTGCCAACCGGGGTCGCCTTGACCAGTCCCTGGAGAAATTTGTCGCGCTCGGTTTGCGTGTAGTCCGGGAAAAGAAACCTCAAGCCCCTCTTCTGCGGGTTGTCACCCCGTGCCGTGAGCAGGCTGTGGAAATCCTCCGCCGTTTGCGTGCCCAGTTCCATGGCAAGGCGATTGAGGAGCGCGAGGCGGTTGGCCCGATGAAGGCGGCGGAAATTTGCAGCCAGCGCCAATTCGTCCGGCTTCAGAAGCCGGCCAAGCAGCGCCGCGGCCTGGTCCTGGCTCAATTTGGCGAAGCTCTCGTTCAGCTTCGTGCGATGATCCTTCGCCTGCTCCTGCGTGACGATGTGCCGTGCAAGCTCGGTTTCGATCTCCGGGGTGGGGTCGCCCATGAGTTCCTCTCGACGGATTTGCCGGACGGCGCACCTTCGTGCGTCGTTCAGGCTGGAAAACGCTCCGGCAGGCAAACGTGGGGAAACGCACGTTGTTCGAACGCAGCGTCTTCGAGAACCATGTCGTCCTGTAGCCAGCCTTGGATCCCGCCGAAACGGTTGATGCAGGTTGGCGTCGAGATAGTGGCGCAAACTGGCTAGGCCTTGGTGGACCGGCCTGGCGCGCGCCGCGCAACATTTTGAAGCGCCGATGCTTGTTCCCACAGCGCGTTCCCACGGGGCGCCTTCGCGCTCGCCGAACAATGTGATCAAAGCTACAGAGCCGGCAACCTTCGTCCTGCTAGGAGACAGGGATGGTTGAGGTGATTTTCCCGGAGATGGCCATCGCCTTCGTGATCGTGGCGACACTGGCTGCTGTCGCCGCCACCACGAGCGCCTCGCCGACGGTCAGAGGTATCGCCAGCATGACCGTCAATGGCAGCTTTGCCGCGGCCGTGGTCTCGGTCGGCCTGACCGCCTGGTTTCTCTTTTCGCCACACTGAGCAGCCGCGACCTGCAGAGGTCGGCCCAGCGAACGACCATGGAGGACCTTCTTGTCGATCCCGGTGCAAGAATCGAGCATTACGGTGTATGGCGATCCCTACAAATACGATCCGGCAAAAGTGATCGATTTCGAGAACACGGTCGCCAACACCATCATTCGCGGCGACATCGCCCCCAAGAAAACCGGGGCGATCGTGCTCAGGAGAATCGGACGAAGCCACGGCGATGTCGAGATATACCCGCGATATGAGCAAGGACTGAATGCGGAGGCGACGTTCAAATTGAAAACCGTCAACGGCAGGACGGTGGGTAAGGACATCACCAAGATAATAATCTGGTTCACGCCCCAGCAGTGGAGGATCACGCCTGCGCAGTCTCGTTTGACCATACCGACCGATTTAAGGGCCTTTCAGCCGGGCATGCTCCGGGATGAGGTTCTTTTTCACGAGCTTGTTCACTCCGGCAGGCTGCTCGACGGGTTTTGGCCGCAAAAAACGGACAAGCTCAAACCGGATCCCGAGCACCCGACGATGTATGCCAACGAAGAGTCGGCGGCCTACGATGACATCGAGGAGTTCGCAACCATACTGGTCAGCAACATCTATCTCTCGGAGAAGGGCCAGAAGGTATTCAGGGCGTCGCACGGCGGCGACGGATATCCGTTCATCCTGGATCAGGCGCAGTCGTCGTCCGAGGGATTCCTGGCAAAACCCAGCAACTTCGGCCTGGTGAAAATGTTCTGCCAGACCGACCCGATAGCGCCCGAGCTTGCCGCGATCGATACGCCCTTCAACCCCGTCAAAGCCTACTTCAGCAAGAACCCCCAGGACTACGCAACCAATGCGTCCCTTCAACGACCTTCTTGAAGGGCTGAAGGTGATTGTGTTCTAGGCTCCTGCCGCAGCCTTGCTTGTCTGCGCCGCAACCGCTTTTGCCGCGGCACGAATCACGTCGAGCACGACGCCTGGGTGGGAGAGCATGGGCACGTGGCTGGAGTCGACCTCGACGGTCGTGGCGCCCATCCGCTTCGACACTGAACGCTCCAGCTCGGGATGAACGGTGCGGTCCTGCTTGGCGACGATGTACCAGCTCGGCTTCTTGCGCCAGGCGACGCCGTCGACCTTCTGGGTGAGCAGATCCGCGACCGGCGCTCCCTGGGTCGCCCAGACGAGCTTCTGGTCCGGCTCGGAGAGGTCGCCTGCAAAGAACGGGACGCCCTCGCGGCGCAGCCACACGCGCCCGTCGGCAACCTCGATCTGGCCGAAGACGTCGGTGGTGGGGAACTTGGCAAGCTGGGCCTGCGACGTCTCGGTCTCGTCGGGGGCGAGGGCCGCGATATAGACCAGGGCGGCGACCCTCTCGTCGGTTCCCGCATGCGTGATGAGCGTGCCGCCATAGGAGTGGCCGACCAGGACGACCGGACCGCTGACCCGCCCGAAGCAGCGGACGACGGAGGCGACGTCGCCCTTCAGCGAGTCGAGGCCGTGCTGGCTCGCCATCACCTCATGGCCCTCGGCCTGAAGCTGCGGGATCAACTTGCTGAAGCACGAACCGTCGGCCCAGAGGCCGTGGGCGAATACGATGCTTGGCTTGCTCTGCATGGTCTGGAACCCTCCAACTTAACGCTTACAATGCGGTCGCTTTGACCTGTTTCGTCTAAGTCACACGCCGCAATTGAGTCAAAGTCGACCTTGGTCGAAATATCGCCGGGCCCCTGCCATGGTTCCGGTTCGATTTCCCCAAAGGCCTGCGCTGCCGTATTCCGGCCAAGCTTTACATAACTTTACGCGGGCGAGCGGGCACGTTCGGCCACGCCTGCCCGTATCACCGACGCAGCCCAAGCATTTCGGTGAGGTCCATGATGTCCGTTCGTCGCCTGTTTCCAGCCGTTTCAACAGCCGCCGTCTTCTCCCTGGCCGCCGCCGCCGGCCTTGCCTGGATGAGCCCCGCCTCGGCGCTCGACAGCGGCTCCGACGACCTGCTGGAGATGGCCCAGGCCACCCCGCCGGCGCCGCCGGCCGCCGGTCCGGAGCGCCGCGACCGCGCCGCCAACTTCAATCCCAAGAACTTCTGCCTCGACCGGGTCGCCCACCGCGCCGGCGCCCGCGCCTATCTCAAGGTCCGGCTCGAGCTGAAGCCCGAGCAGATGACGACCTGGAACGCCTTTTCGCAGGCCGCCGACGCCGCCGACGCCAAGGAGACGACGCGCTGCAATGCGCTGCCGACGGACATGAAGGAGCGGCCGAACTTCGTCGATCGCCTGAGCCGGGAAGAGGACTTCATGAAGGCGCGGATCGAGCGCATCGAGGCCGTCAAGCCGACCCTCCTCGCCTTCTACAACACGCTCTCGCCGGAGCAGAAGGTGGTGCTCGACCGGCCGCGCGGCATGATGGGCCGCGAAGGCCATCGTCACGGCGGTCCGCGGTAGTCGTCATTGCTGGGGGCGCGCCACTCCAGTGGCGCGTCTTTAGCTGATCCCAGAGATGATCGCGCCACTGGAGTGGCGCGCGCCCAGCGAAGACTTACCAGTCGCTGCTGCGCACCATCTTCATCAGGTCGTCGGCCATGGTGAGCGCGGTCAGCACGCCGGTCTTCGGGTTGTCGGGCATCGAGCGGCCGAGCCGCTGCAGGTTGATCTCGCCCGAATCGCCCACGATCTCCAGCCGGCTGGCATTGGTGCCCTCCGGCAAGGTCGGATCGGCCACCAGCTCGATGTCGGTGTGCGCGAGGCCGGCGCCGCACAGCGCCACCGTCACCGCGAGATTGGCATTCTTCGGGTAGAGCCGGCCGGCATCGGCGGGCTTGCCGCGGAAGATCACCGTCGGCTCCTTGATCGACGGCAGGTCGAACTCGGTCTCGGCCGGCGTGCCGCTCCAGGCATGGGGCGGCTTGATCGAGACGTACTTCACGCGCTCGAGCTTGCCCAACCGCATGGCCAGCAGCCCGTCGAGGCCGGCGATGGCGCCCGACGGCAGCCGGAGCCTGGCGCCACTCTTCTCGGCCGCCTTGATGTGGGTCTTGTAGAGCTTGGGATCGCCGTAGGCGCCGGTGGCGATCACCATCAGGTCGATGCCCTTCTTCAGGATCGTCTCGCCCCAGTCGCGCACCGCCTGCTGGCTCGCCGCCTCGACCACGACGTCGGGCTTGAGCTTCAGGAGCGCCTTCAGCGTCTCGACGACGGCCACCTTGCGGCCGACCTTCTTCTGCGTCGCCTTGGCGCGGCCCGGCCGAACCAGCACGCCCACGATGTCGATGGCGGGTTTCTTGGCGCGAAAGATGTCGAACAGCGTCTGGCTGATGGCGCCGTAGCCGATCAGCGCGATTTTCAGCCGCTTCTTCTTCGCCATGCGATCCCCCGCCTGCCCGTGAAACGTGCGACTATAGCGGGCCGGCGCGGCCCCAGCGACCGTACTTGCGACCATGGGGGGTGGCGGCTATAACCCGCCTCGCCAAACGGCCGGGGGAACTCTGCTATCTGACGGAGTGTAGCTCAGCCTGGTAGAGCACTAGCTTCGGGAGCTAGGGGCCGGAGGTTCGAATCCTCTCACTCCGACCAATTGGCGAAGGGATAAAACGGCGCACCGCAGGGTGCGCCGTTCCTTTGTAAGCAATGCGGGGGTCACCACGAGTTGCGCAGCTCGCGGAGTTTCAGGAACACCGTGCGCTGGTCGGGCTTCTCGGGCAGGTCGGGAAAGGATTCGCGCAATTTCGCGATGACCGTCGGGCTGCCGAGGCGAAAGAACGTGTTGACCTCGCCTTCGACTTCGAGCGTCGAAACGTACGCGCTGTTGGGGTCCTGACCCGTGAGCTTGTCGAGCATCTGCTGGGCGCTCTTGTTGTCGGGCTCACGATTCAACGTGAAGCGCAGATTGTTTTCCACGTAATCGTGGCCCGGATAGATCAATGTCGACGGCGGCAGCTTGGCGAGCTGCTGGTCGAACGTCTTGTACAGCTCTTCCGGATGACCGCCGTTGTGGCAATTGCCGGCGCCGGCGTTGAACAGCGTATCGCCGCAGAACAGCGCCGGCTGGTCGGTGTGCGACCGCAGGCACACGTGACACATCGTATGGCCTGGCGTGTCCAGCACCTCGAGTTCGACGGTCTTGCCCACCTTTACGACATCGCCCGCGCTCAAGCCTCGGGCCATGTCGTCGATTTTGTCCCGGGCATTCTTGTGCGCCAGGATCCGCGCTCCGGTCTTGCCGGCCACAGCCTCGTTGCCGCCGGTATGGTCGCGATGTTCGTGCGTGTTCAGGATCTGGGTGATGTCCCAGCCTTCTTCCTTGGCGGCCCTCAGACACTTTTCATGATCCAACGGGTCGATGGCCAGGGCCTCGCCGGTTTCGCTGCAGGCGATCAGGTAGTTGAAATTGCGGTAGGCGTTGGCGGTCCAGATCTGTTTGACGATCACGGCATATCCCCAGTCAGTTGTGTCCGACAATGATATCACCGGAGCGGGTCGCGCGACGGCGCGGCAAAGGCGCCTGTCCGCGCTTTGTCATTTCTGATACTGCTCGAACAGCTGCTTGATCCGCTTGGCCGCGTCGTCGGTGGCCTGTTCCGGGGTCATGTTGCGTTGCGTGATATTGGCTTCCGCCTGCGGCCAGACCTGCTCGGACAGCACGGCCGAATAAGCCGGATTGTAGGACATCCACCACGGTACCGTCGGCTTGGTCAGCCCCATATCCACCGCAACCTGGCGGTGCGGGTCCTTCGGGTCGGTCCAGTACGGATCGTTCTTCACGATGGAGGCCATCACCGGCAGATAGCGGGCGCGGGTTTCCTTCAGATAGGCGTTGAGGTTCGCCGGCTGGATGAAATCGCGCAGCAGCGCCTTGGCGGCGTCCACGTTCTTCGCCCCTTTCGGGATGATGGTGGGGGAAATCGCCAGCACACTGGGCACCGGCTTGCCGTCATTGCCCAGGGGGACGCCGAGGGTAATGATCTCCTTGTAGTAGAGATCGGGCTTGTCCATCTGCGCCGCGGCGATCGAGATGGTCGCGTTGGGCGTCATCACGATCTGTCGGGCGAAGAAGGCGTTGTTGTTGTCGACATCGCCCCAGTTGATGGCACCGGGCGGCACATAGCCTTTCTTGAACGGCGTCGTCAGCCGCTCCAGCGACGTAATCGCCGCCTTGCGCACGGCGGGATCGTCGATGTTCAGCTTGCCATCCGGGGTGACGATGCCGGCGCCGCCATAGCTGACCAGGAACTGGTGGAACAGATTGCCGGCGTCCGCCTCCTTCGCCGCCATCGAATAGCCGAGGCCGAAAATACGCTTGCCCTTGGAGCGCAGCTTGTCCTGCACGGTCTGGAAAAAATCGTAAAATTTGTCCTGCGTGCCCGGCATGTCGGTCGCGCTGAAGCCGACCTCCTCCAGCAACGGGCGCCAGACCGAATTCATCAGCGAGGAGGCTTTGGTCGGCACGCCGTAATACGAATATTTCTTCTGCTTGGCGTTATAGAGCCGCGCGCTGACCAGCGCGGTTTCCGTGAACTCGGCCTTCTGCGACTCCACGACATCGGAGACATCCTCGAGCTGGTCGTTCCAGGCCGCGCGCGGCACCAGGAAGCGGTCGCCGGTGACGGTGTGCACCACGTCCGGCACATCGCCCACCTGCATGCCGGCGATCAGCTTGGTGATCACATCCGGCCCGTTCATGATGGTCAGATTGACCTTGGTGTTGTTGCGCTTTTCCCAGTCCGCCATCCAGGCGATCACGGCATCGTTTTCGGCCTTGTAGAAGCCCTGGGTCCACCACACCGTGAGTTCGCCTGCCGCCTTCGCACCGCGCGGCCTCAAACCGGTGCCCGCCGCGACCGCGGCGCCCGCGCCGCCCAATACAAGCCGTCGTGAAATGCGCTTCATCTTGTTTTCCTCCCTTGACGCCGTTGCGCGCGCGTTCAGCCTTTCACCCCGCCCATGGTCAGACCGCCGCTCATCTTGCGGCGGAAGCCGTAGTAGATGATCAAGGGCGGAATGGCGTAGATGATCGCCGCCGCCATCAGGTAGTTCCACGGCGCCTCGTCGCCCACCAGGAACTTGCCGAGTGCCACCGGCACGGTGATGACCTTGCCGCCCGACAGCAGCAGGAACGCATAGAGATATTCGTTCCAGGACAGCAGCAGCGCATAGGTGCCGATCGCCACCAGGGCGGGGGCCATCAGCGGCAGATAGATGCGGAAGAAGATCTGCGGCGGCGAGGCGCCGTCGATGCGCGCCGCCTCATCGAGCTCGAACGGGATCGAGGCGCTGTACTGCTGGAAGATGAAAATCGCATAGGGCGTGGCGAAGGTCACTTCGACCGCGATCACCGCGAGCGGATTGTTGGTCAGGCCATATTTACCCATGATGCCGTAGAACGGGATGGCCAGGAACGACATCGGGATCACATAGGTCAGCAGCGCCGCGTTGGTCAGCATCCAGCCGCTGCGGATGCGCATCCGGCTGATGGTGAAGCTGGTCAGGGTCCCGATCGCGAGCGTCAACAACGCGACAACGATACCGATGAAGAAACTGTTGCCCATCTGGTTCCAGAACGTCTCCAGCAGCCAGTAGGCCTGGCGGAACACGACGCTGAAGGCATGCGGGCTGGGCGCGACCGGGAAGACGGAGGTGCTGAGCACCTCCTCCTTTTCCTGCATGGACACGCGGATGATGTTGTAGATCGGCAGCAGCGTCCAAACCAGCAGCACCGCCGACAGCAACCACACGCCGATGCTGTTGATGGCGCGGGTCCGGCGTTGCGCGGTCATATCGTGACCTCGTTGCGCCGCAACTGGCGCATCAGCAGGATCACCAGCGGGATCAGCAAGGGCAGCGCCGTCAGCACCGTCGCCATGCCCAGCTTGGGATCGCCCAGTTCGAAGGCGTTGCGGATGCCCAGGGTCGCGAGCACATGCGTCGACAGCGCCGGCCCGCCGCCGGAGATGAAGCGCACGGCGTTGAAATCACCCAGCGCCCAGATGGTGGAGAGCATGGTGCAGACCAGATACATCCCCGCCATCAGCGGCAGGGTCACGAGCTTGAATTTCTGCAGCCGGCTGGCGCCATCGACATCCGCGGCCTCGTACAGTTCGAGCGAAATGGCCATGCGCCCGGCGAGGAAGATCAGGGTCCAGAAGGGCAGCCATTTCCAGATATGGCCATAGATGACCGACGCCAGCGCGAGGCCCGGACTGTCGAGCCAGGGCGGCCCGTCCACGCCTGCCACCAGCCAGATGATGTTATTGATCAGCCCCCATTGCCCGTTCAGCATCCAGTTGATGGACAGGTAGCTGGGCAGCGCCGGCACCGCCCAGGGCAGCATGAAGATCAGCAGCAGGATCTTCGTCCACCAGCCCTTGCGCATGAAGAAGCCCGACAGCAGCAGCGCCAGCAGCAATTTCAGGTTCACGCCGAACAGCAGATAGAGCAGCGTGTTCACCACCGTGCGCGGATAGACCGGATCGCCGAACAGCGCGGAATAGCTGGCCGGATCGCTGCCCAGCCACAGCCCATAGCCGATCGGGTAGATCACGAAGGCCACGAAGACCGCGACATAGGGCGTGACGAAGGCCAGCGCCCAGAGCTTGTCGGCGCCAAAGGTGCCGCGTCGCCGCGCCCGAGGCGTGGTGTTCGCAGTCGCGGCCGGGCTGTCGATCGTGGACGTGACCGCCATCGTTCGCTCCTTCCCAGTGGCCCCGCGTTCTGGCGCGCGGTGGCATGCTGTCCCATCAGCGAAGGCGGCCCCGTTCGTCGTGGTCTGCCTCGGCCAGTTCAGTCTGAGTGCAAGTTTGGCAATTTGTCCAGTGCGGCACAACCAGTCTTGCACCGGGGGCGGCATTAACGTCGCCGACCGAAGATCGCGAAGAGCCTGCGCGTCAGCTTTGCCTGGCCGCTTCGGCGAGAGCCCAATTGCGGAACATGACGACCTTCTCGCGATCCGCGGTCGCCTCGGGGCAGACGATGAAGAACCCGTAGGGACCACGCACCGCGAGGTCGCCGAACGGCTTGACGAGGCGACCCGTTGCCAGGTCGTCGGCGAGCAATGCCGAGCTCGCGAGAGCCGCGCCCTTGCGTTCGGCGGCGGCCTGAAGCGTCATATGGGAGAAAGAAAATCGTGCGGCTTGCCGGTTCTAGCGCTGCCCCGACACGTCGGCACGCGAGCCAGGTTCGAGATTGTTGTCGGGCTGCAGCTGGAACGCCAGAACGAGGAGCGCAACGGCAAGCACTCCCCACGTCAGCCATGTCCTCAAGCCCGGTTTCATCCTGCTGCCTCCGATGCGCCGCCCGGCTGATTTCACTGGAGCGATGGTCAAGTCGCTCGGCCCGGGCAACCAGTTCACGAGGCGCGCCGAGATCGCCTCCGAGTCCGATGCGTTCCAGTCTCCTTCGGGCAGCATCGCGAGTGTGACGGCAAACGCGCGGACCGCGGTTTCCCGGGGCAAACCCGCCAACCGGGCGGCCTCCCGCCACGGATCGAAGCCCAGCCGTGTCAGGGCCGAGAAGACCGTGAGCTCCATCCCGACTTTCTCCTCGCCGATGCCGGCGAAGAGAAACGGGTTGTATGGCGAGTGACCCAACGCATATTCCGGACGCAGCGTCATGACGCCTTCTCTTTCCGCTGCGTCTGGCGCAGCCTTGCGGCCGGGCTAGAAGCCCATGCCGCCACCGCCGCCGCCCGGCATTGCCGGCGGCGGGTTGTTCGCCGGACTTTCGGCGACCATGGCTTCCGTCGTGATCAGCAAGCCTGCGACCGACACCGCGCCCTGGAGCGCCGTGCGGACGACCTTGGTCGGATCGATGACGCCGGCCTTGATCATGTTGACGTACTCGGCCTTCTGGGCGTCGAAGCCGAAATTGACGTCCTTCTGGTCGAGCATGCGGCCCGCCACCACGGCGCCGTCGAAGCCGGCATTCTCGGCGATCTGGCGGACCGGCGCCTGCAGGGCGCGGCGCACGATCTCGATGCCGACCTGCTGGTCGTGGTTGGCGCCCTTCTTGTTCTCGAGCACGCGCGTGGCATAGAGCAAGGCCGCGCCGCCACCGGCGACGACGCCTTCCTCGACCGCGGCCTTGGTCGCATGCATGGCGTCCTCGACGCGATCCTTGCGCTCCTTGACCTCGATCTCGGTCGAGCCGCCGACCTTGATGATGGCCACGCCGCCGGCCAGCTTGGCCAGCCGCTCCTGAATCTTCTCGCGGTCGTAGTCGGACGTCGTCTCCTCGACCTGCGCCTTGAGCTGGGTGACCCGGCTCTCGATGTCCTTCTTCTTGCCGGCGCCGTCGATGATGGTGGTGTTGTCCTTGTCGATATGGACCTTCTTGGCGGTGCCCAGCATGTCGAGCGTCACGTTCTCGAGCTTGATGCCGAGATCCTCGCTGATCTCCTTGCCGGCGGTCAGGATGGCGATGTCCTCGAGCATCGCCTTGCGGCGATCGCCGAAGCCCGGCGCCTTGACGGCGGCGACCTTGAGCCCGCCGCGCAGCTTGTTGACGACCAGGGTGGCGAGCGCCTCGCCCTCGACCTCCTCGGCGATGATCAGGAGCGGCCGGCCCGACTGGACGACCAGCTCGAGCAGCGGCAGCAGCGACTGCAGGCCCGCCAGCTTCTTCTCATGGATGAGGATGTAGGGGTTCTCGAGCTCGACGATCATCTTCTCGGCGTTGGTGACGAAGTAGGGCGAGAGATAGCCGCGGTCGAACTGCATGCCTTCGACGACCTCGAGCTCGGTCTCCATGCTCTTGGCTTCCTCGATGGTGATCACGCCGTCCTTGCCGACCTTGTCCATCGCCTTGGCGATCATCGTGCCGATCGCCTTGTCGCCGTTGGCCGAGACAGTGCCGACCTGGGCGATCTCCTCGCTGGTCGATACCTTCTTCGAGCGGCTCTTGAGCTCTTCCATGACCAGTTCGGCGGCGAGGTCGATGCCGCGCTTGAGGTCCATCGGGTTCATCCCGGCGGCGACCGACTTGGCGCCCTCGCGCACGATCGCCTGGGCAAGCACGGTCGCCGTGGTGGTGCCGTCGCCGGCGCTGTCCGACGTCCGGGTCGCCACTTCGCGCACCAGCTGGGCGCCCATGTTCTCGAACTTGTCGGAGAGCTCGATCTCCTTGGCGACGGTGACGCCGTCCTTGGTGATGCGCGGCGAGCCGTACGACTTGTCGAGCACGACGTTGCGGCCCTTGGGGCCGAGCGTGACCTTCACCGAATTGGCCAGGATATCGACGCCGCGGATCATGCGGGCGCGGGCGTCGCCGCCAAAACGTACTTCTTTCGCTGCCATGGTTCTTGTTCCTTGTTTTATGGTTCGACGTTTGTCGACGGCGTCAGGCGGCCTTCTTGTCGACGACGCCCATGATGTCGGATTCGTTCATGATCAGGAGATCCTCGCCATCGAGCTTGATCTCGGTGCCGGACCACTTGCCGAACAGGATGCGGTCGCCCTGCCGGACGTCGAGGGGGACGACCTTGCCCGCCTCGTCGCGCGCGCCCGGACCGACGGCTACGATCTCGCCTTCCATCGGCTTTTCCTGGGCAGTGTCGGGAATAAGGATGCCGCCCGTCGTCTTGATTTCCGGCTCGACGCGGCGAATCACCACGCGATCGTGCAGCGGCCTGAATTTCATGGCGTTTCTCTCGATTTGTTCGGGTTTTTTTGAGGGTGAGCGCCGGGCGCCCACGATACAACAGACGGTAGAGAGATAGTGCTCTTTTATCGACCGGCAAGCGATATCTGACTTAAATCGCCGCCATCGCGCCCAAACCGCCTAATGCCGCCCGTCCGCCTCCACGATCGCGGCCCACTCCAGCGGATCGACGGTCACGACCTGATGCGTGACGCCGGCCGCCGACAGGGCGGGAAGATGCAGCAGTGTCGCCGTGCGCCGGAAAGCCACAAAAGACAGGCCATCTATCTCCTCTTCCTCCGTGACCAGGCGATAGGTTCCGGCGGGCTGCGCCGCCTCGAGAGCAGCGAGCCTGAAGGGATGCCGGAGGGTGATCGTGGTCTCGGTGCTGCGCACGGCGATGATTCCTCCTTTGACAGTCTTTGTGACAGGCTTTCATGGACGCGCCCGCAGGGCGGGTGTAGGGCTTGCGCACCATCGCCCCCCAAGCCTTCGGCTTGCGATGGCTGAGAGAGCCGTGCGCTCCCGCCCAACCCGCGAGGTGCACTCATGCGCGACTGGCTCGTACCGCCCGTCATCTTCCCGTTGTTCCTGGTTCTCGTGATCCTGGTCTATGCCCTGGTGCGGACGCCGACCTGACGGCTGTCGACAACGGAGCTGAGAGCCGGCCTCATCGGCCGCCGGGAAACGTCACGGTGAAGCAGGCGCCGCGGCCCGCCGGGTTGGCGCCGGCCGAGAGCCGGCCGCCAAGCTGGCTTGCCAGGAGAGCCACCAGCTTCATGCCGAGGCTGCCCGGCGCGCGGCGGTCGGGCGCGAAGCCCGCGGGCAGGCCCGGGCCTTCGTCGAGAACGGAAAGTTCGTACTCGCCCGGCCCGCCCTTGGTGAAAGTGACCCTGATCGATCCGGCGCCGTGCTTCTTGGCATTGGTGATGAGCTCATTGGCGATCAGGCCCAGCGCCAGGATCTGATCGACCGCGATGCTGGCCTCGATGCCGTCGACCTCGACCGCGCTCTCCAGGATGTCCGCAAGCTCGCCGCACAAGCGGCGAAGATGGGCCAGGATCGGCAGCCGCTCCGCCGTCGGCTCGGCGGCGAAGGTCCGATGGACGCGCGCCACGGCGGTGACGCGGTTCGCCGCGGCGGTCAGCTGGCCCGCTGCCTCGGTCGAGCGCACGGCGCGGCTCTGCAGGTTGAGCAGGCTGGAGACGAATTGCAGGCTGTTCATCGTCCGGTGATCGTTTTCGCCGGCCATGATCACCGCGTTGGCTTCGGCGCGACGACTTGCCAGGCGCACCTCGAGCTGATCCATCACGATGGCCGCCAGGGTTTCGAGCTGGCGGGTCCGCCGGGCGTCGACCGGGATGGGTTTGCGATCGATCACGCACAGCGTGCCGAGATCGTAGCCGTCGCTGGTGCGCAGCGGCGCGGCGATGCAAAACCGGCTGCCGGGCTCTCCCACCGCGTGCGGGACGACGAGGGATTGAAGATCGGCCGCCGCATCCGCCGAAAGCCGCAGCCCGATCGAGGGCAATACGGCCGGTCCGCCTTCGCCATTCCGCGCCTCGCGACCGATCTCCGTCGCGTCGAGACCATGATGCGACTTGAACCAGATGCGGTCGCGGTCGGCGAAGCCGATGATCGAGATGGGGACGTCGAAGAGACTTCGCGGCCAGCGCGGTGATGCGATCGCAGGCGGCTTCGGGCGGGGTATCGAGGATCTCGTAGCGCATCACCGCCGCCAGGCGCAGCCGTTCGTCGTCGGCAGCACCGACGGTCGCAGAAACGAGGATGTCGAGGCCGTGGCTCTCTGCCGGCTTGACCGGACGGATCATGGATCGCGCCCCCCTCGGGCGGGGTCCCGCGGAAAACGCTGCGCACCCACGGTACCCAAGGGCACGATAAGTCGCGCGGCCCGGCGCGACTGTTCGCTATTGAACACCCGGCCGAAATCGTCGGAGGACGCCGCGTGGCCCGGACCGGCCGACGCCGCCTCCTCCGCCCCGCCTCAATGCGCCCGCCTCAATGCCCCGGCGGGGCGGCGCCATGGTCCGGCTTGCGCAACAGCAGGACGAGCGGGACCAGCGCGGCGAAGACGAGGGCGAGCAGCCAGAAGGCGTCGATATAGGACAGCATGAGCGCCTGCTTCTGCACGATGGCGTAGAGCTGCGCCTGCGCCTTGTGCAGCGCGTCGGCGGCGTTGGCGGAGCCGGCCATGAAAGCCTTCTGGAGGGCCTCGATCGTGGTGTCGTATTGGCTGTTGTAGGGCGTGACGTGCCCGACCAGCACGTTGTGGTGAACCTGCTGGCGGCGCGCCAGCACCGTCGTGGCGATGGCGATGCCGAAGCTGCCGCCGAGATTGCGCATCATGTTGATGATGGCCGAGGCGTCGTTGTTCTTTCCCGGCGGCAGGCCGAGAAAGGCGATGGTGTTGACGGGAATGAACAGGAAGGCGAGGCCGATCGACTGGTAGATGCGCGCCCAGGCAACGGTTGAGTAGCCGACATTGGTGTCGAAACGCAGCATGTTGAACAGCGCCAGCGACGTGGTGATCAGGCCAAAGGCGATGAGCCAGCGTGCATCGACCCGGCCGACCAGGATGCCGACGACGGGCATCATCAGCATGACGGCGAAACCGCCCGGCGAGATCACCATGCCCGCTTCGGTCGCGGTGTAGCCGAGCTGGCTCTGCACGAACAGCGGCAACAGCACGGTGCTGCTCAGCAGGACGAAGCCCACCATGAACATCAGGAGGTTGCCGATGGCGAAGTTGCGGTTCCTGAAGAGGCGCAGATCGACGATCGGATCGGGGCGGCGCAGTTCCCAGATGACGAACGCGACCAGCGCCACCACAGCGACGATGGCGAGCCTCGTGATGAAGGCGGACGACCACCAGTCATCCTCCTGGCCCTTGTCGAGCACGACCTGAAGCGCGCACATGCCGACGACCAGGAAACTGAATCCGACATAGTCGAAGCGGATGCCGTCCTTGAAGCGCGTCTTGAGCGCCGCGACGCGGTCCGGCGGCTCGACGATCACCCGCGCCGCCAGGATCGACAGCAGGATGCCGACCGGCACATTCAGCAGGAAGACCCAGCGCCACGAGAGGTTGTCGGTGATCCAGCCGCCCAGGGTCGGTCCGATGGCCGGCGCGAACACGACGGCGATGCCGTAGACGGCGAAGGCCTGGCCGCGCTTGTGCGGCGGAAACGCGTCGGCGAGGATGGCCTGCGCATTGGGCTGCAGACCGCCGCCGGTGACGCCCTGCAGCGCGCGCGCCGCGATGAGCAGCGGCAGGCTGGGTGCCAGGCCGCACAGCAGCGAGGTGGCGCTGAAGCCGATGATGCAGCCGAGGAAATATTTCCGGCGGCCGATCGCCGAGGCGAGCCAGCCGCTCATCGGCAGGACGATGGCATTGGCGACCAGGTAGGACGTGAGGACCCAGGTCGCTTCCTCCGGGCTTGCCGCGAGGCTGCCGGCGATGTGCTGCAGGGCCACGTTGGCGATGGAGATGTCGAGCACCTCCATGAAGGCCGCGAGCCCGACGGTGGGCGCCACGAGCCAGCGCTTCGGCGGCGCCGGCGTCGCGCGCAAGGCCGCGCCGTCGAGGCTCGACATGCTAGCGCACCTTGACGCGCGGCACGACCGACATGCCCGGACCGAGCGGCCGGCTGGGGTCGGGCGGATCGTCGAACACGATCTTGACGGGAACGCGCTGCACCACCTTGACGTAGTTCCCGGTTGCGTTCTCCGGCGGCAGCAGGCTGAAGGCCGGGCCGCTGCCGCGCTGGAAGCTGTCGACATGGCCGTGGAAGGTCTTGTCGGGATAGGCATCGATCTGGATCTCGACCGGCTGTCCGGCGTGCATGAGATCGAGTTGCGTCTCCTTGAAATTGGCGGTGATCCAGATCTTGAGCGGCACGAGCGCGATGAGGTTCTGGCCGATCTGCACGTAGTCGCCGGGCGACACGTTCTTGCGCGCGATCGTGCCGGCCTCGGAGGCGAAGACCTCGGTGTAGGAGAGATCGAGCCGCGCCTGCTCGACCTGCGCCCCTGCGCTCTTGAGGGCAGCCTCTGCGGTGTCGATCTGGCTCGTGGTCACGGAGAACTGCGCCTCGGCCGCCTCGAGGGCGCGCTGCGCCGCGACCAGGGTCGCTGCGGTGCGCCGTGCGGCCGCGGTGGCGTCGTCGAGCGTCTGCTGGGAGACAGCCGCCTTGGCCACCAGCGACTCGCTGCGCTTGAGCTGGAGTGAGGCGTTCGTCGCATTGGCTTCGGCGACGCCGACCTGGGCGCGCGCCTGGTCCGAGTTGGCCAGGACCACCGCCCGCCGCGCCCTGGCCTCTGCGAGGAGGCCCGCCGCGTTCGCCTGCATGGCCTCGGCCTGATCGAGCTTTGCCCGAAAGCTGGCCGGATCGATCTTGATCAGGAGCTGGCCGGGCGCCACCGCCTGATTGTCGTCGACCGGAACCGCCGCCACGCGGCCCGCGACCTGGGGCGCGACGCGCACCATGTGGACATCGATGAAGGCATCGTCGGTCGATTTGTAGTCGCGCGCATCGAGCCACCACAGCACGCCGCCGCCCACCGCGGCGAACCCGATGACGGCGAGCACCAGCGGCACCACGACAGGCCGGCGACGGCGGCGCGGCAGCCGTGCGACGACGGGTGCCGGTTGCGGCGCCTGCTCGACGATGACGGGCTGGTCGGGGCTCATCGATCCGCTCCGTTGCGCCGGCGGCGCGGCCGCGGCGGCGGCGCGGCCCTTCTCGTGCAGCGGGGCAAGGCCGTGCGTCAGGACCCTCAGGTGGGCACGGCACAAGGCGGCGGCGTCGAGCGGACGTTCCTCGTGACGCGCGAACGAGTGCCGCCACATCATGCCCAACACGATCGGCGCGACGATGCAGTAGGCGGTGTTGTCGACATCCATTGGACGGAACTCGCCGCGCGCGACGCCGAGCTCGAGCAGCCGCCGGAACACGGCCGAGGCCGCGATGGATGACCTCGTCGAGATAGAAGCGCGCGATGTCGGGGAAATTGCCGGCCTCGGCGATGACGATCTTCGGGATGGCGCTCGCCGGCGCCACCATCGCCGCCGACAGGCGGGCGACCAGCTGTTCCAGCACGACCGGCGCCGGCTCGGCCGATTCGCCCACGAGTGCTTCGCCGAAGGCGATGTTGGGAACGACGGCCTGGCGCACCACGGCCTTGAAGAGCTCTTCCTTGTTCGGGAAGTAGAGATAGAGCGTCCCCTTGGTGACGCCGGCCCGCCTGGCGACGTCCTCGAGACGGGTCGCGGCGAAGCCCCGCTCGGCGAAACAGGCGAGCGCCGCCGCGACGATCTCGCCGGGTCGCGCATCCTTGCGCCGGCGCCAGCGCGTCGACGGAGCGGAGATCGCAGTCGATGCCATCTTAATAACTTACCAGACGGTTAGTTAATTCGGAATGCCCGCGAGACTCGCCCCGCCCGCTCCCGGCGGACGTCGGGAACTCGCTCTTCCTTTGCCTAAAAAGCTTCCGGCCGCGGCCCTGCAGGCACGCGCTACATGCACGAGGCCTGGGCGATGACCACGGCGTCGAGGCCCTGCATCTGCTCCTGCGACAGCGTCGAGGGATCGAGCAGGTTGCCGCCGGGCTGCGTCGAGGCGTTGGACTTGCGCATGCCGGAGATGGCGGCCGCGCGCTTGTCGGCCGGGATCTTGGCCGACATGCAATCGCACATCTTCTGGCTTCCGGTGACCAGGCACTCGTTCATGAAGTCGTCGGCGCGCGCGCCGCTCGACAGGCCGGCAGCCAGCACACAGAAGGCCACGACACAGGCAACAGGGCCGAAAGAAACCATACGCATCGAGCACTCCCCTGGAACCGGCCGCCCCGCGCGGCACGCCCCCATGATATCGCGCCGGCGGGCCGCTGCCTATTCCGCCTGGATGCCGGCCTTTTCGATGATCGGCCGCCACAGCTCGATCTGCGAGGCGAGCTTGCTGGCGGTGCGCCTCGGGCGTCGCCTGGTCGAGCGGCAGCAGGTAGGTCTCGATCTTCTCGAGCTGGGCGCCGACGGCCTTGTCGGCCACGACGTCGCGCAGCGCCTTGTTCAAGGTGTCGAGGATGGGCTTGGGCGTGCCGAGCGGCGCGTAGAGGCCGAACCACACGCCGATATCGAGGCTGGGCATGCCGACCTCGGCCGCCGTCGGCACGTCGGGCAGCGTCGCCATGCGCTGCGGCGCGGTCAGCACATAGGCCCGGAGATCGCCGCGAGCGGATCAGGCCGGAGTTGGTGGTCGGCAGGTCGCAGATCAGGTCGACCTGGCCCGAGCGCACGTCGATCACCGCCGGTCCGGCGCCCTTGTACTGCACCATGGTGAGCGGCACGCCGAGCGCCTCCTGGAACAGCATGGCGCAGAGATGCGTGGCGCTGCCCATGCCCGCCGAGGCGACGGTGAGCTTCTCCCTGTTGGCCTTGGCGTAGGCCACCAGCTCGGCGAAGTTCTTGGGCGCGAAGTCCTTGCGCGCCAGGATCACCATCGGCGCCTCGGCGAACAGGCCGATGAATTCGTAGGAGGCCAGCGGATCGAAATTGAGCTTCTTGTAGAGCGAGCGGGATGGTCGACATGCCGATGTGGTTGCAACAGCAAGGTATAGCCGTCGGGCTTGGCCTTGGCCGCCTGCATCGAGCCGACCGCGCCGCCGGCGCCGCCGACATTCTGCACGAGCACGGTCTGGTTGAGCCTGCGTCTTGCAGCGCCTCGGCGAGCGTGCGCGCCAGGAAATCGCTGGCGCCGCCCGGCGCATAGGGCGTGATCATGGTGATGGCATGGCTGGGATAGACGTCCTGCGGCCGCCGCCGGAGACAGGCGGCGAAGACAGCGAAAAGCAAAGCCGCGATGCGGCGCATCGGTTTCCTCCTTCGTCTTCTTGGCGCCGATGCTGGGCCAAGCGGCCGGTCTTTACCAGCGCGGCGAAGGGCGTAAGCTTCCCCGATGAAACTCGAACGACCGGATCCCCGCATCGGCGCGATCGCCACCGACCTCGACGTGCGCGCCCTGTCGGACGCCGACTGGAGCACGCTCTACCGCGCCTGGCTCGACGGCATCGTGCTGGTGGTGCGCGGCCAGACGCTCACCATCGAGGAGTTCCTCGCCTACTCGCGCCGCTTCGGCCGGCTGAAGCCGCATCGCGTGCGCAAGACGCGCCATGCCGACTATCCCGAGCTCACGGTGATGGGGCTGGGCACGCGCAAGCCCGACGGCGAGGTCAACAAGGCGATCTACAATCGCGGCGGCGGCTGGCACACCGATTCGCCGTGGGACACCGAGATCTGCAAGGGCACGCAGCTCTACGGCATCGCCATTCCCTCGCGCGGCGGCGACACGCTGTTCGCCAGCATGTACGAGGCCTACGCCACGCTGCCCGAGGGCCTGAAGAAGCGCATCGAGGGGCTGAAGGCCGAGCACGCCTATGGCGGCCGCGAGCGCCGGGGCTTCGAGCTGCTCGAGCCGGAGGACCAGCGCCGGCCGCCGGCGGTGCATCCCGTCGTGCGCACCCACGAGGAGACCGGCCGCAAGTCGCTCTACGCCAACCCGACCCACATCCTGCGCATCCAGGGGCTGGGCGACGCCGAGAGCGACAGCCTGATCGCCGAGCTCACCGCCCACATGGTCGCGACGCCGGCGCAGTACCGGCACAAGTGGCAGAAGGGCGACATCGTGATCTGGGACAATCGCTGCGCGCTGCACTCGGCGACCGGCGGCTATCCGATCGAGGAGCAGCGCATCCACTGGCGCGTCACCATCATGCAGGACGCGACCGAGGCGCAGAAGGCGGCTTAGCCCCAGCGTCAAAACGCCGTGCCGATGCGGAAGTTGATCCTGAGGCCGCCGCCTACAAGCGCCCCCAATCGATCGTTAGGTAATTACGGGCTTTAATATCGATGAGGTTGCATTCCGCAGGAAATTTTTCCGTCAGCCGACGATCCATCCGCGCAACAGGCCGAACATGCCGGTGGCGAAAAGGATGGCGAGTGCTGCATTGCGGTACAACCGCTCGCTGGCCAAACCATGAAACAGGCGTCCGCCCGCCCACGCGCCCAGCACCATGACGGGAAACAGCACGACGGCGCGCGCCAACGCTTCCCAGCCCGCGACGCCGCTCGCCATCACGATCACGATCAACAGGAATTGAGTGAGGAAATAATAGGTGACGATGTTGGCGCGGTTGACCTGCGGCGGATCGTTGCCCGACAGCAGGTAGAGCAGCACCGGCGGGCCGCCGACACTGGTGGTCGCCATCATCGCGCCCGACACCGCGCCGACCGCGACGCCGGCGGCGGCCGAGCGACGGCCGGTGTATTTCCAGCCGCTCCACATCAGCACGACGAAACCCACGATCACCGCCGACACCACGGTGACGATGGTGTTCTTGTCGACGTTCGCCAGCAGCCACACGCCGAGCGGCATGGCGGCGCAGGCGGCGATGCTCATGGGCGTCAGCACGTGCCAGTCGGCATGTCGGCGAACCTGCGGGAAGAGCTGGACCGACACCACGAGCTCGATCGCCACCACGGTCACCACCATGTCGGCCGAGCCGAACAGGATGGCGAAGATCGGCGCCATCAGCATGGCCGAGCCGAAACCCGCGAAGCCGCGCATCAGGCCCGCCACCAGGGTGACGCCGATGGCGGTCCACAGGCCGATGCCGGCGAACAGGGAAGCGATGTAGGAGATCATGACACGACTGCTTTGCAAGAGGACGTACGACGGCGCGATCCGCTGGTCCCCGGCAGGCGGGGACGAGGGATCAGGCGATAAGTCGTAGCGTCGTCAGTCGCTTCATGGGGTCGGGACCTTCGGCGATAACGGTCATGCCGTCAACCGGCGCTGCGTGGCGGCGAGCTTGGCGCGCACGAAGTCGATCCTGTCCTGGCCCCAGAACAGCTCGCCGTCGACGACGAAGGTCGGCACGGCGAACACGCCCTGCTTGTCCGCCTCCGCTTGATGCTGGGCGAGCAGGGCCGGCCCCGCGCCCGTCGCGAAGGCATCGAAGCCCGCAAGATCCACGCCGGTCTCCTTCAGGAGCGCTTCGACGGCGGCGCGATCCTCGTAGTCGAGCTCGCGCTTGAAGAAGCGCGGATAGGCGGCGTCGATCAGCGCCCTGCCCTTGCCGCCGGCGTCGGCGAACATCCAGGCGAGATGGATGAGCGTCGAATTGAAGATCTTCTGCGGGCCGCGGATGATCATGCCGCGCTGGTTGGCGAAGCGTCGGACGTCGAGATAGAGGTATTTTATGCGACGCAGGCCGCGCTCGGCCACCTTGGGATCGGCGACGTTGTAGGCGCCCAGGATGTCGAGCGTGTAGGGCCGCAGGCGCAAGGTCACGCCGAGTTCCTTCTCCAGCGCATAGGCCGGATCCTTGGCCAGGAACGAGTACGGGCTCTTGAGATCGAGCCAGAGGTCGACGCTCTTGCTCATGCGCGCCGACCCTGGCCTTCGCCTGTCTTGTCGCGCAGGCGTCGCATGCCGCGCAGCCAGCGGTCGATGTCGCCGGTCTTGCGCGTCATGTATTGCAGCACGTCGGGATGCGGCAGGATATGGAAGGTCTCGGCGTCCATGACGTCGATCACGGTCTGCGCCACGGCGTCGGTGTTGAGCACGCCGTCGACCGACGCCGCGGTGGCGCCCGCCATGCGCAGCATGTTGGTGTCGACCGCCTGCGGGCACAGCACCGACACGCAGATGCCCTTGTCGCCGTACTGGATCGACAGATGCTCGGCCAGCGCCACCGCGGCGTGCTTGGTGACGCCGTAGGGCGCCGAGCCCATCGAGGCGAGCAGGCCCGCGGCGCTCGCGGTGTTGAGCAGGTAGCCCGACTTCCGCGCCAGCATGCCCGGCACGAGGGCGCGCGCGGCATAGACATGGGACATGACGTGGATGCCCCATGAATCGGCCCAGTCCTGGTCGAGCGCGTCCTCGTGGCCGCCGCGACCGATGCCGGCGTTGGAGAAGAAGACGTCGACCGGCCCGTAGTGCCGCTCCGCCTCGGCGATCAGGTGGCGGATGTCGGCCTCCTTGGCGACGTCGCAGGCGACCGCGATGCCCTTGATGTCCCCGGCGACGGCCTGCAGACGGCCGGCGTCGCGGTCGGCCACGACCACGCCCTTGGCGCCCTCCTTGGCGTAGCGCCGCGCGATCGCCTCGCCGATGCCGCCGGCCGCGCCGGTGACGACGCAGACCTTGTCTTTGACCTTCATCCCCACGACTCCTCGATCAACTCGACATACTGCGCCTTGGTCGGCTGGCGCGGCGTCGACTGGTGGCAGTGATCGCCCAGCGCGCCGTCGGCGATCTTCTCGACCGTGTCCTGCGCCAGGCCGAGCGCGCCCAGGCCCTTCGGGATGCCGAGCCGCGCATTCAGCTCGCTGACGGCGTTGGCGACGCCCTCGGCATTGGCCTCGCGCTCGGGCAGGCCCAGCAGCTGGGCCACGCGCTTGTACTTCTCGCCGACCGCCGGCTGGTTGAAGCGCAGCACCGCCGGCAGGTAGATCGCATTCAACGTGCCGTGATGCAGGCGATAGCCTTTCAGCCCGCCGGTCGGATGGCTGAGCGCATGCACCGCGCCCAGGCCCTTCTGGAAAACCATGGCGCCTTCCATGGCGGCCATCGCCATGTTGTAGCGCGCCTCGCGGTCCTGGCCGTCCTTGGTGGCGCGTTCGACGTAGGTCCACGCCTTCTCCAGACCGTCGAGCGCGATCGAATTGGCCGGCGGGTTCACGGCATTGGACAGGAAGCACTCGATGTTGTGCGTGAAGGCGTCCATGCCGGTGCCGGCCGTGAGATGCGGCGGCAGGCTGAGCGTGAGCTCGGGATCGATCAGCGCCAGCCGGGGAATGAGATGCGGACTGCCGATGGCGAGCTTGCGGCCGGAATCCATGATGATGACGCCGCCGCGGCTCACCTCGCTGCCGGTGCCCGAGGTCGTGGGAATGGCGACGATCGGCGCCACCGCCGCGGTGATCCTGGGCGCGCCGCCCTCGACGAACGAATAGGCCTGCAGCGAATTGCCGGGATGGGTCGCCATCAGGCCGACCGCCTTGGCGAGGTCCATCGGCGAGCCGCCGCCGATGGCGATGATGCCGTCGCAGCCCTCGTCCTTGTAGATCCTGAGCGCATCGCGCATGGCGGCTTCGGTCGGATTCTCCGGCGTGCCGTCATACATCGCGAGCGGCATGTTGCCCGGCAGCTGCTCCTTCACCTTGGCCCACAGGCCGGCTGCGATCACGCCCTTGTCGGTGACGATCAGCGGCCGGCGGATGCCGAGAAGCTGCAGCTCGGAGTCGAGAAGCTTCAGCGCGCCGAAATCGAACTGGATGCGCGTGAGGTAGGTGATGAGCGCCATGATGTCTCCCCGGGCGCGCCTTAGGCGCGATAGAACGGCTTGTCGCCCTTGACCGTCACGCGATAGCCCAGCCGCTTGTGCGGGAAGTAATCCCACATGGCGTGATGCATGGCGGCGCGGTTGTCCCAGAAGGCGATCGAGTTGGGCTGCCAGACGAAGCGGCACTGGAATTCCGGCGTCTCGCTGTGGCGGTAGAGCATCTCCAGCAGCGCGTCGCTCTCGTTCCTGCGGAGGCCCGCGATGCGCGTGGTGAAGTTGCGGTTGACGTAGAGCGCCTTGCGCCCGGTCACCGGATGCGTGCGCACGACAGGATGCTCGTTGCGCGGGAAGCCGCCCTCCTTGGGCGTGTGGCCGAAGCGGCCGCCATAGACCTGGGCGCCGTCGTGGATGGCCGTCAGGCTTTCGCACAGTTTCTGGATCGGGGCTGAGAGCGTCTCGTAGGCGCGGTACATGTTGGCGAACAGGGTGTTGCCGCCGCCGTCGGGCGGCAGCTCCTTCATGTAGAGGATGCTGCCCATCGGCGGTTCGGCATCGCAACTGACGTCGGAATGCCACTCCTCGCCGGCGACGTGCTTGGACTTCTCGTCGGCCTTGATGACCAGGATCTCCGGATGCTCGCCGCTCATGCGCGAGGTCGGGATGCAGGTGCAGCTCGCCGAAGCGACGGCCGAACGCCTTGTGCTGCTCGTGCGTGAGCTCCTGGTCGCGGAAGAAGATCACCAGGTTCGCCATCAAGGCGTCATGAATCTCCTGAAAAGTCTGGTTGCCCAGTGGCTTGGCGAGATCGACACCGAAGATCTCCGCACCGATGGCGGGCGTGAGCTTGCGCACCTCGATCGTCTGGTAACCCATCGGCTTTTCCTCACTTTTGCCGCAAGCCTACGCGAGAAATACCGCATGAGCGACCATCTTATCCTGCGCGCCGCGACCGCGGCCGACGCCCCGACCGTCGCCGCGATCATCGCCGCGGCGTTCGAAGAATATCGCGGCAAGCTCGCGCCTGAATCGGGCGCCTTCCGCGAGACCGCGGACGGCATCGCCGCCGAGCTCGCCCACGAATCGGGCGCCATCATCGCGGAGCGGAACGGCAAGATCGTCGGCTGCGTCATGGTCAAGCTGATGGAGGACGATCTCTATCTGGGCCGGCTGTCGGTCGTGCCCGCCGCGCGCGGCCAGGGCATCGCCCGCCGCCTGGTCGAGGCCGTCGAGGACGAGGCGCGCCGGCGCGAGCTGGGCGGCGTGCGGCTGGGCGTGCGCATCGTGCTCACCGAGAACCAGCGGCTGTTCACGTCAGCTGGGCTATGTCGAGGTCTCGCGCGAGGCGCATGAGGGCTTCGATCATCCGACGTCGATCAACATGCGCAAGGCGTTGCGCGCCTAGGTTTTCCTGCGGAAGCGAAAGTCGCAACATCTGGCGCCTTGCATGATGGTCTGGCTGCGGGTCGAGCTCGAGGCCGTCGTTGAAGCCCACGACCATGGCGTGATCCCGGCTGCAATGGATGACCGACCCGAGATCCTCCAGGCCGAGCTCCTTGTAGAATTCCGCGTATCTGCAGCGGGTCACGTTGAAGTCGAGCCGATCGTCGGTCTGGTCGAGGATTTCGATGTCGAGGCCGCCGCCGCCGGCCCACACCGTCTCGGCCACCGCGCGCAGTCCCGCGACGTCGCTGCCCAGGCTGCCGGCCCATTTCGCGCCCTCCTCGGCCGCCAGCGCGCGGACCGTCGCGGCAACCGCCTCGCCGGTCGGTCCGGCGCCGAATTTTTCCCGGCACGCGGCGATGAAGGGAATGAGCACACGCGCCTCGATCTTGCGCTTCTGCAGATGGCTGATCGCAATCTCGTCGTTCATGAAGGTCTCCTGCGCCTGGATCGGCGGCGGCGACAATCGCGCCCCGATCGGCGGCAGACAAATCAGCTATTCTCCGCCTCGAAAGGCTTAGAATAACTGATGCATGCGGTGGCCCGCGCGGCACTATCCTGCGCGCGGAGAGAACGATCGTGACCTATCGACTTCCGCCCCTGAACGGCCTGCGCGCCTTCGAAACCGCCGCGCGTCACATGAGCTTCAAGCGCGCGGCCGACGAGCTCTGCGTCACGCCGGGCGCCGTCAGCCAGCATGTGAAGGCGCTCGAGGCCGCGCTCGGCATAAAGCTTTTTCGCCGCTCGGCGCGGGCCATCGCGCTCACGGCCGACGGCAAGAAGTATCTGCCGTCGATCCGCACCGCCTTCGAGGTGATCGCCAAAGCGACCGAGGCGACGGCGCCCGGCCTGCGCAAGCGCAGGCTCCGGCTCGGCATCACGCCCGCCCTCGCCAAGGCGGCCTGTCCGGCGCTCCACCGCCTTGCCCACAAGGACTCCACCGATATCGTCGGCCTGCGGGTCGCCGACGATCCGGCGCTGCTGGAAAAAGGCGGGATCGACGCCCTGCTGCGCACCTCCGACGAGTCCTGCGCCGGCCTGCATATCGAGCGCATTGCCGTGCGAAGCGGCGATTCGGGCAGGATGCCGGCGATCCTGGTCACGCGCCCGGGAATCGCCGGCTGCCGGCAGCACAACAATCTCGTGAAACTGCTGTGGGCTTGATCGAACGGCGCTCCCGGCAGATAAAGTGCGCCCATGACCAAACGCACGCCGATCACCGATCCCGCCGCCTGGAGTGGTGAGGAAATCGCCAAGTCGAAGCGCTGGATCCGCGACTTCCCCGCCGCGGCCACGGCCGAGCTCGATGCCGCCCTCGCCGCCGTCAAGAAGAAGGGCCTCGCGTGGTCGCAGATCACGCGCCAGGACTTCCCGCTGTCCTCGCTCGACGGACTTCTGGCCGACATCGCCGACGAGCTCGAGAACGGCGTCGGCATCATGAAGCTGCGCGGCTTCCCGGTGGAGCGCTACGACGAGGACGACCTGCGCAGGATCTACTTCGGGCTGGGCACGCATCTCGGCACGCCGGTGTTCCAGAACAGGAGCGGCGAGCTGATGCGCGCCATCCGCGACGAGGGCGCCCATGCCGGCCGCACCTATGGCGAGACCAAGGACCAGACAGGCGCGACCTTCCTCTCCTCCTACGCCCGCACCCTGACCAACGGTGAGCTGCGCTTCCACACCGACCGCACCGACGTGGTCGGCCTCTTGTGCGTGCGCCAGGCGCGCGCCGGCGGCGTCAGCAAGCTCGCCTCGACGCCCGCCATCCACAATGCGATCCTGGCGCGGCGGCCCGATCTGCTCGACGAGCTGTTCAAGGACTTCTGGCGCAGCCGCTTCGGCGAAGAAGGCACCACCAAGGAGACCGCCTACCCGCTGCCGATCTTCGGCCTGCGCGACGGCAAGTTCACCTCGCACTATTCGCTCACCTTCATCGAGGCCGGCCAGCTCGCGCCCGGCGTGCCGAAGCTCACCGACAAGCAGAGGGAAGCGATCGAGGTCCTGATGGCGACGGCCGAGGAGCTCCGCTTCGAGATGACCCTCGAACCGGGCGACCTGCAGCTCATCAACAGCCACGTCACCTATCACGGCCGCACGCCGTTCGAGGACGATCACGGCGCCGGCATGAGCCGCCTGCTGCTCCGCCTGTGGCTCACCATGGCCAACAACCGGCCATTGCCCGAGGGCCACGAGATCCTGTGGCGCAATATCGAAGCCAACACCCCGCGCGGCGGGATTCAGCAGGTCACGATCTAATCGACGATCGCGGCCTGCACCATCGTCCGGAACTGGGTGCGCAGGAAGCGCGTGTCGCCTTCGCTCGCCTGCACCATGTAGATGGCTAAAAGCTCTTCCTTGGGATCGACCCAGAAGGTCGTGCCGGCGGCGCCCGACCAGCCATATTCGCCGACCGAACCTTCGATCGCCGAATCGCCCAGCCGCGTGTGGACCTCGAAGCCCAGGCCGAAGCCGAAACCATCCGGCCGTCCCGGACGGTTGCCGACATGGTCGGCCGTCATGAACTCCAGCGTCTTCTTGCCGATGATGCGCTTGCCCTGGAACGCGCCGCCGTTGGCCAGCGCCGTGGTGAAGCGCAGGTAATCCTCGGCCGTGCTCAGCATGCCGCCGCCGCCCGATTCATACTGGGCGCCGTCGTCGATCTTGAAGCGCGGCGTCATCGGCGGACCGTTGGGCTTCTGGCCGGGCTGGGCGGCGCGCGCCAGCTTGGCGTCCGGAAGCTTGAAGCCGGTATCGACCATGCCGAGCGGCTGCAGCACGCGCTCGGCCAGCGCCTCGCTGAGCTTCTTGCCGGTCAGGACTTCGATCAGGCGGCCCTGGACGTCGACCGCCACGCTGTATTCCCAGCGCGCACCCGGCTGGAAGAGCAGCGGCAGCGCCGACAGGCGGTGCACCATCTCCTCGAGGGGAACCGTGCGGTCGCCGATCTTGGCGTTGACATACGCCTGGTGAACCAGCGACGTGCCGCGGTTGCCGTAGGTCAGTCCCGAGGTGTGGCGCAGCAGGTCCTGCACCGTCATCGCCCGCTCGGGGTCGCTCAGGCGCAGGACCGGCTTGCCGTCGGCGCCGGTGACCTCGGTGGCGACCTTCATCTTGCCGATCTCGGGCAGGTACTTCGACACCGGGTCGCTCACCTGCAGCTTGCCCTCCTCGACGAGCTGCATCAGCGCGATGCTGGTGATCGGCTTGGTCATCGAATAGATGCGGAAGATCGAATCGAACTTCATCGGATCGTCGGAATCGGGCGCGCGCTTGCCCTGCACCGACACCCAGGCGACCTTGCCGTGCCGCGCCACCAGCATGACGGCGCCCGGCATCAGCCCGTCGTCGATATTCTTCCTGGTGGCAGCTTCGAGGCGCTTCAGTTGCGCCGACGACAGCCCGACATCCTCGGGCTTGCCGGCCATCGGCGTCGGCGTCTCGGCGTGAAGCGCTGCGGGAATGGCTGCCGCGAACGACAGCAGGACGATTGCGAACCTGCGGCTGAGACCGGTCATGGCTTCCTCCCCCTTCAATCGATGATCGCCGACTGCACCATCGTGCGGAACTGATTGCGCAGCGCGATCCTGTCGGGATCGCTCACCTGCACCATGTAGATGGCGATGAGCTGCTCCTTGGGATCGATCCAGAACAGCGTGCCGGCGTTGCCGGCCCAGCCGTACTCGCCGACCGAGCCGGGCAGCGCCGCCTCGCCCACTTCGGTGCGAACCTCGAAGCCCAGGCCGAAGCCCAAGCCCGGCGGACGGCCCGGCCGGTTGCCGACATGGTCGGCGGTCATGAAGGCCACCGTCTGCCTGCCGAGCAGCCGCTTGCCTGAAAGCTCGCCCTTGTTGGCGAGCATGGCGGTGAAGCGGAGATAGTCCTCCATCGTCGAGACCATGCCGCCGCCGCCCGATTCGTATTTGGCGCCGTCGTTGACGGCGAAGCGCGGCGTCATCGGCTCGCCGTTCGGGCGCGGGCCGGGCTGGGCGGCGCGCGCGACCTTGTCGGCCGGCACCTGGAAGCCTGAGTCGACCATGCCGAGCGGCTTGAAGACGCGGGCGCCGAGCGACTCGCCCAGGGTCTTGCCGTCGAGCACCTCGATGAGCCGGCCCTGCACGTCGACCGACACGCCGTATTCCCAGCGCGCGCCGGGCTGGAATTTCAGCGGCAGCGCCGAGAGCTTCTTGACGAACTCGGCATTGCTGTCGGCGCGATCGCCGATCTTGGCGTCGATATAGGCCTGGTTGACCAGATTGCTGCCGCGAGATCCGTAGACCAGACCAGACGTATGGCGCAGCAGGTCCTGCACCGTCATCGGCCGGTCGGGATCGCCGAGCTGCAGCACCGGCTTGCCGTCGACGATCTTCTCGACGCCGACCTTCATCTTGCCGATCTCGGGCAGGTACTTCGACACCGGGTCGCTCACCTGCAGCTTGCCTTCCTCGACCATCTGCATGAGCGCCACGCTCACCATCGGCTTGGTCATGGAATAGATGCGGAAGATCGAATCGAACTTCATCGCATCGCCCGCCGCGACGTCGCGTTTGCCCAGCACCGACATCCAGGCGATCTTGCCGCGCCGCGCCACCAGCATCACGGCGCCGGGCACCAAGCCTTCATCGATATGCTTCTGGGTGACGTCTTCGAGGCGCTTGAGCTGCGTCGAGGAAAGACCGACCTCCTCCGGCTTGGAGGCCATCGGCAGGATGCCGTTCTCGGCATGGGCAGAGCCAGCAATCGCCCCGACGACGAGGGCGAGGAACATTTTTTTCATGGCGCTTCCTCCCGGGAAGATTGGCGGGAGCTTAGGCCCGCGCTCGATCTTCCTCCAGCGGCAAACAAACAGGCGTCCCGCAGAACGGGACACGAGCCGGCCAAAGCCGATATAGTGCCCGGCAAGCCTCAAGAAAAAAGTACGGGTAGGAATGCGCGCATAAGACGGAGGACCAGTCCATGACACGTGTCCATCGGATCACTCGTCGCCGGGCGCTGAAGGTGACGGCCGGCGCAGTCGGCGCGGCGCTGCCGCTGGTCCATGTGCAGACGGCAAGCGCTGCCGGCAAGCTCACGATGGGCCTGTGGGATCACTGGGTGCCGGCGGCCAATCCGGTGCTGAAGGGCGTGGTCGACGAATGGGCGGCCAAAAACAAGGTCGATGTGACGATCGACTTCATCGCCTCCGCCGGCAACAAGCTGATCCTCACGCAGGCCGCCGAGGCGCAGGCGCGCAGCGGACACGACATCCTGGCCTTCGACCAATGGGCGGCCCAGCAGTATGCCGACAAGCTGACGCCCGTGAACGACACCGTCGACGCGCTGATCAAGCAGCACGGGCCGGTGAGCAAGGCCGTCGAATACCTGGGCACGTCGGATGGCAAGTGGTTGGCCGTGCCGGTTGCCTGGGGCTCGGCTCCCCTGCCGCCGTGCGCCCGCATCTCGATGATCAAGAGCATCACCGGCGAGGATGTGACCGAGTGGTACCCGGCCAAGGATGTGAAGACCGAAGGCGCGGCCGCGTGGACGTACGAGAAGCAGCTCAAGATGGCCGAGCAGTGCCACAAGGCGGGCGTCCTGTTCGCGCTGGGCTGCGGCGCCAACAGCACGGACTCGAACCAGACCTGGGGTGCCACGTTCGGGGCGTTCGGCGCGCATCTCGTGGACGGCAAGGGCAACATCACCGTCGATTCCGATCCGGTCCGCGAAGTGCTCGATTACGTCAAGCGCTTCGTCCCCTACCTGCCGCGCGAAACCATCTCCTACGACGACGCGTCGAACAACAAGGCCTACGTCGCGGGCGCGGCGGCCCTGATCTGGAACCCGCCCAGCGCCTGGGCCGTGGCCAGGCGTGATGCGCCGGCCATCGCCGCCGACACCTGGCACTTTCCAACGCCCAGCGGCAAGATGGGCCGGCTCGTGCCTCATCGCCCGTTTTTCTGGGGCATCTGGCAATGGGCACAGAACAAGTCGGCGGCAAAAGACCTGATGGCGTTCCTCAGCCAGCGCGAGGTCGTCGCCAAGCTCAGCATCCCGGCGGCGGGCTATGACATCCCGCCCTTCCTGTCGATGGCGGATCTGCCGGTCTGGGCCGACACCGAGCCACCGAAGGGTACGCTCTATAATTATCCTGTGCGTCCCCACCATGAAGCCGAGTACTACATCGTCGGCTCGAGCGCGCCGCCGGACATTGGCGTGCAGATCTGGAGCCAGTACATGATCCCGGGGATGGCGGCGCGCATCGTGTCCGGCCAAACTGCGAAGCAGGTGATCGATTGGGCGAAAACGGAACTCGAGGGCATCCGTCGCTGAGCGGATGCCCCTCAATGCGGGAGAGAGACTCATGCCGACGAATGAACTGACGCCAGGACTTAAAGCGGAGATCGTCACGACAGTCGATGACAGGCTGGTGGTCAGGCACATGGGAGGCGACGGCGTGCTGTCCACGCCATCGATGATCGGCCTGATGGAGCGCGCCGGCATCGAGGCCGTGCAGGCGCATCTCCCCGAAGGTCACACCACCGTGGGCTTCGAAGTGCACGTCAAGCACTTCGGCGCCACCCCTAAAGGCCAGAAGGTGACGGTGCGCGCCGAACTGCTCGAGGTGGATGGTCGCAAGCTCCGCTTCAAGGTCGAGGCGCACGACGAGGACAAGAAGGTCGGCGACGGCACCCATCGCCGCGCCATCATCGCCATTCAACGCAAGGATTGATTTTTCCGGCGTCGGCTCATCGCGCGACCTTGCCGAGGAAGCTCCGCACCAACGGCGCAATCTGGTCGAGCGCCTCATCCATTGCGAAGTGGCCCGCGTCGAGGATATGGACCTCGGCATCGGGCACGTCCCGCTGGTAGGCGGTTGCCCCGGCCACGGCGAACGACGGATCGTACTTGCCCCACAGGACAAGCAGTGCCGGGCGGTGCTCCCGCAACCAGGCCTGCCACTTCGGATATGACGCCACGTTGGTCCGATAATCGTAAAAGAGATCGGCCTGTATGCGACGCTGGCCTGGACGCATGAGGGCAGCGTACTCATCCGTCCAGGTATCCGGATTGTATTTTTCCGGATGAGGGCTGCTCCCGACATGCCGCTCCCGGGCGCCCTGCAGCGAGGTGAAGCTCGAGATGACTTTCTCTTCGAGAGCGGCTCTGTCGCGCCAGTAGGCGCGCCGCTGCTCCCAGAGCGGCCCCAGGCCTTCCTCGTGCGCGACGGCATTCTGGATGATGATTGCCTTTACGCGTTCCGGATGCGCCAGGGCGAGGCGGAAGCCGATCGGGCCGCCATAGTCCTGCAGAAAGAGGACATACGAAGTCAGTCCCAGTTGCTGGGTGAGCTGGTCGACGACCTCCGCGAGATGGTCGAAGGTATAGCTGAAGCTCCCGGCATCGGGCGCATCGCTCTGGCCGAAGCCCGGATAATCCGGCGCGATGACGTGGTAGCGGTCGGCCAGAAGCGGGATGAGGGTATCGAACATGCGGGACGATGACGGAAAGCCATGCAACAGCAGCAGCGTGGGCGCGCCTTTCGGTCCTGCTTCCCGATAGAAGACCTTGATCCCGTTCACCTGGGCATGATTGTAGGTCGTCGACGCGGCGGTCGATGTCAGCGGCCCTGCCTCGGCGGCTGCCGCCGACAAGACAAGAGCGGCGCCGAGCGCCGCCAGTGTCCATCCAAGCATTCGGATTCTCCGTAAAGAACGAAGGCGATCCTGCGCCGGCTATTTCGACTTCTTGTTCAGCGCATCGATCAGAAGCGTGGCCGTCGGGCCCGACGAGGCTGGATTCTGGCCAGTGATCAGTTGGCCGTCGGTGACCGAGTGAACGCCCCAGTCCTTGACCTTGGAAAAGGTGGCGCCGAGCCTCAGCATTTCGTCCTCGACGAGGAAAGGCACCACCTTCGTCAATCCCACCCCTTCTTCCTCGCCGTTGGTGAAGCCGGTCACGGTCTTGCCCTCGACGAGCAGCTTGCCGTCCGGCGTCTTGACATGGCGGAGCGCGCCGGTGGAGTGGCAGACGACCGCGAAGGTCTTGCCGGCGGCCACGAACGATTCCAGCAGCTTGATCGAGTGCTTGTCGTCGACGATATCCCACATCGGCCCGTGACCGCCCGGGTAGAAGACGGTGTCGTAGTCTTCCTGCTTGACGCTATCGAGGCGCACCGTCTTGTCGAGCTGGGCTTCGGCTGCCGCATCCTTCTCGAAGCGGCGCGTGATGTCGGTCTGGAAGTTCGGCTCGTTGCTCTTGGGATCGAGCGGCGGGCGCCCGCCCTTGGGCGATGCGAGGGTGATCTCGGCGCCGGCATCCTTGAAGACGTAGTAAGGCGCCGCCAGCTCTTCCAGCCAGAAGCCGGTCTTGCGCCCCGTGTTGCCGAGCTGGTCGTGGGAAGTAAGAACCATCAGGACTTTCATGATGAACGCCTTTCGTTGATCGCCAAGGAACAACCCGCGTGGCTGTGCCGGGGCCCGGGTGTCGTCGTCGGATGAATTGAGACAGATGCAATCTCTCTGGAAGAGAGGTTCTGCCATGTGTTGGTTAATGTTAGGCAACGATTTGGCGGCACTTCAAGCGCCTGGTCTGCATGGCGAGTTTTTGCGCGACATGGTGCGCAGAAACTCGCCTTTGAACCGGCCTATAGTGATACTTGACTAATACTAAAGTACCGCTTATATACGCTTCCGTCGCCAAATCGAGGAGCACCGCCATGCGCGGCGGCCGACCCGCCTGTCCAAATCCGACGACGCTGCCCGGCGTCCACCCTGCCCTGATTGGCGGATCGCTTGCGCAAACTGCGGAAACCCATCTTCCCCAGCCGTGGCCGAATTCAACCCTGATTGGCGGATCACTAGCGGAAATTGCGCAAATCTCATCGCTCCCGGCAAGGAGCCTACGACCGGCCTTCGAGCAGCGCCTTTTCGCGCTGGAACAGGTCGACGATGGCATCCATGACGGCACGCACGCGCGGCAGCGCGCGGAGGTCGCGATGGACCAGCAGCCACTGGTCGGCGAACACGTCGGGCAGGACGCCGCCCACCCGTTTCAGGGCCGGATCGGGATCGCCCAGATAGCACGGCAGGACCGCGAGGCCTGCGCCCGACCGCGTCGCTTCATGCAGCACCAGCCAGTTGTTGCAGCGCACCGCAGGACGCGCCCCGGCCAGCTTCCTGTGCAGCCATTGCTGGCCCGGCATGTAGCTGTGGTTGTCGTCGAAGCCGATCCACGGAAGACTTTCCAGGGCGGCTTTGCGCGCCAGCGGAAAATCCTGCGCGGCATAGATGGCATAGGCCGCGCGGCCGAGCTTCCGCACCACGATGTCGGCCCCCTCCGGCACCTGCTCGCGGATCAGCAGGTCGGCCTCGCGCCGCGAGAGATTGGCCAGCATGTGGCTTTCGATCACTTCGAACTCGATGTGGCTCAGCCGCTCGCGCAGCCACGGCAGATGGCGTGCGATCAGCACCGCCATGGCCTCGCCGGACGACAGCCGCACGACGCCGCTCACCGTGTCGCTGAGCCCGGCGCTGCGGCGATGGATCGAGAGCGCGGCCTTTTCCATCGCCTCGGTGTCGGCCAGAAGTTCCTCGCCGGCCGAGGTCGGCACGAAGCGGTCGGGCAGGCGATCGAACAGGCGGGCGCCGATCTGCTGCTCCAGCGCCTGCACGCGGCGCGACACGGTGGGATGGCTGACGCCCAGCGCCTTGGCCGCCGTGCTCAGCGTGCCTTCGCGGGCCAGGGTCAGGAAAACGCGGAGGTCGTCCCAGTTGGCATCCATGTTCAGAATTGTACAGGGGTTCTTCCAAATTGTGGACTGACGAATATTGACGTTCGGCCTAGCATGGCCCTCATGCACATCGAACCGCGCCTTCTCGTCTTCACCAAAGGTGTCCGCGGCCGCATCGCCGCCGCTGTCGGCATCGGCCTTTTGTCCGTCGGCCTGGGCGTCGCCCGCCTCGGCCTGCTGGGCTGGCTGATCGGCCAGGTCTTCGCCGGCCGCACGCTCACCGAGCTCGTGCCGTCGGTGCTGCTGATCGCCCTGGTCATGGTGCTGCGCGGCGTGGCCGAGCATTGGCGCGCCGTGGTGGCGCACGAGACGGCGGCGCGGGTGCAGAAGATGCTGCGGCGAACGCTTTACGATCGCATCGCCGCCCTCGGCCCGGGCACGGTCGGCCGCCAGCGCTCGGGCGCGCTCACGCTGTCCATGATCGACGGCGTCGAGCAGCTCGAAACCTATTTCGGCCAGTTCCTGCCGCAGTTCCTGATCGCCCTGCTCTCGCCGGTGCTGATCTTCGCCGTCGTGGCCTTCATCGACCTGCCGGTGGCGCTGGTCATGCTGGGCTTCGCGCTGGTGGCGCTGTTCGCGCCCGGCCTGTGGCACAAGTTCGACGTCAAGAATTCGCAGCGCCGGCAGAAGAGCTACGCGTCGTTCGCCGCCGAGTTCCTCGATTCGATCCAGGGGCTGGCGACGCTCAAGGCGTTCGGCCAGGGCAAGGCACGCGCCGACAAGCTCGAGGTCGAGGCGCGCGATCTCTTCCGCCGCACCATGTGGGTGCTGGCCACCAACGCGCTGGCGCGCGGCATCACCGACACCGCGATCGCCTGTGGCGCCGCCGCCGCGCTGATCTACGGCGCGTCGCGGGTCGAGGCCGGCGCGCTCTCGCTCTCCGCCCTGCTCGTCATCCTGATGCTGGGCATAGAAATCTACCGGCCGATGCGCGAGCTGCGCACCGTGCTGCACCAGGGCATGGTCGGTCTCTCGGCCGCGCAGGGCATCTACCGCATCCTGGACGACAAGCCCGGTGTCGCCGACGCGCCGCCGGCGCGGCTCGACAAGGCACTGGCGCCCACGATCGAGTTCGACGACGTCCGCTTCTCCTATCCCGGCACGCGCCGCACCGTGCATGACGGGCTCTCGTTCCGCGCCGAAGCCGGCGAGCGGCTGGGGCTGGTCGGGCCGTCGGGCGGCGGCAAGTCGTCGATCGTGCGCCTGCTGTTGCGCTTCTACGATCCCGACCGCGGCCGCATCCTGTTGGGCGGCCACGACCTGCGCAGCCTGCCGTTTGCCGAGATCCGCTCGCTGATCTCGGTGGTGAACCAGGACACCTTCCTCTTCCACGGCACGGTCGAGGAGAACATCCGGCTGGGCCGTCCCGATGCGTCGCACGAGGACCTCGAGGATGCCGCGCGCGCGGCCAACATCCACGACTTCATCCTCACCCTGCCGCAGGGCTACCAGACGACGATCGGCGAGAAGGGCATCAAGCTCTCCGGCGGCCAGCGCCAGAGGGTCGCCATCGCCCGCGCCCTGCTGCGCGACACGCCGATCCTGGTGCTCGACGAGGCGCTGTCGGCCGTCGATGCCGAGAACGAGGCGGTGATCCAGGAGGCGCTCGACCGGCTGATGCAGGGCCGGACGACCTTGATCCTGGCCCATCGCCTGTCGAGCGTGATCGACTGCGACCGCATCCTCGTGCTCGACGGCGGCAAGGTCGCCGAGCAGGGACGCCATGACGCGCTGATGGCGCGGCGCGGCGTCTATGCCTCGCTGATGGCCGAACAGGCGCGCGAGCAACACTCGGCCGGCGCGGCCGACCTGATCGCGGCGCCGGCGCGGGCCGAGAGCGTGTCCGACACGCCGGGCGGCGCGGTGAAGCCGCTCACCGAAGGCATCATCAAGGCCGAGGGCCTCACCTGGTATCAGGTCGTGGTCGCGCTGATGAAGGTGATCCTGCCGTGGAAGGGCAAGCTCACCGCGACCTTCACCCTGGGCGTGCTGCGCGTCATCTCCTTCATCGGCGTCGGCGTTCTGTCGGCGCTGATCGTGCTGGCGCTGAAGCATCACGAGCCCTACACCGGCCTGGCCATCGCGCTCGCCCTCACCGCGCCGCTGTCGGGCGTGCTGCACTGGCTGGAATCGTGGATGGCGCACGACATGGCCTTCCGTCTGCTGGCCGAGATGCGCATCGACGCCTTCCGCAAGCTCGACGCCCTGGCGCCGGCCTATCTGGTGCGCCGCCGCACCGGCGACCTGATGGCGCTCGCCACGCACGACATCGAGCTGGTCGAGTATTTCTTCGCCCATACCGTGGCCCCCGCTTTCGTCGCCATCCTGGTGCCGGCGGCCGTGGTCGCGGTCCTGGCGTGGGCCAACGGCTGGCTCGCCGTGGCGCTGCTGCCGTTCCTGCTCGCCGCGGGGCTGAGCCCGTTCCTGATGCGGAAGCGGGTCGACCAGCTCGGCAGCCAGGCGCGCGAGGCGGCGGGTGAACTGGGCGCCTTCGCCGTCGATTCCGTGCAGGGCCTGGGCGAGATCGTGGCCTTCCAGCAGGAGGCCTCGCGCGGCAGCAAGCTCGACCAGCTCTCGCAGCGCCATATCTCGTTGCGCCTGCCCTTCTTCCGCGAACTGACGCGCCAGCAGGCCATGCTCGAAGTGCTGATCGGGCTGGGCGGCCTTGCCGTCGTCGTGACCGGCGCGGCGCTCGCCCAGCACGGCGCGCTCGATCCCGGCCTGCTGCCGCTCATGACCATCCTCGCGATGGCTGCGTTCCTGCCGGTGTCGGAGATCGCCCAGATCGGCCGCCAGCTCGCCGACACCCTGGGCGCGACGCGGAGGGTCTATGCGCTCGCCAACGAGCCGATCCCGGTGCAGGACGGACCGGGCGTGGTGTCGCGCAGCGGCGCCGCGTCGCTCGCCCTGGAGAAGGTCAACTTCACCTATCCCGGCCAGAGCCGCCGCGCGCTCTCCGATGTGAGCTTCGAGATTCCCGCCGGCAAGACCGTGGCGCTGGTCGGCACCTCGGGCGCGGGCAAGACGACGACGGCGCAATTGCTGATGCGCTTCTGGGATCCCGATTCCGGCCGCATCACGCTGAACGGCGCCGACCTGCGCGACTACAAGCTCGATGCGCTCCGCCGCCTGGTCGCGCTGGTCGCCCAGGACACCTATCTGTTCAACGACAGCCTGCGCGCCAACATCCTGATCGCCCGGCCCGAGGCTTCAGAGGCCGAACTGCAGGCCGCCATCCAGCATGCCTCGCTGTCGGAACTGGTCGCCGCCCTGCCCGAGGGGCTCGACTCGCCGGTCGGCGAACGCGGCACCAGCCTGTCGGGCGGCCAGCGCCAGCGGGTCGCCATTGCGCGCGCCTTCCTGAAGGACGCGCCCATCCTGGTGCTCGACGAGGCGACCTCGCATCTCGACGCGGTGAACGAGCAGGCGGTGCGCCGCGCGCTCGACATGCTGCAGGCCGACCGCACCACCATCGTGATCGCACACCGTCTGTCGACGGTGCGCGACGCCGACCTGATCGTGGTGCTGGACGAAGGCCGGGTCGCCGAGACCGGCACCCACGCCTCGCTGCTGGCGCGGGGCGGGCTCTACGCCCGGCTGGTTTCGCGCCAGCTCGCCTCGGTCTATGCTCCGGCCGCTTCCTGAGACACTCGAAACGGAACCGCCATGTTCAGTCACGTCACCGTCGGCAGCAGCGACATCGCCAAGGCCAAAGGCTTCTATGACGCACTGCTGAAGCCGCTGGGGCTGGTGCGCCAGGCGGATTATCCCGACGGGATCGGCTACGGCCTGACCGGCGGGCGGCCGCAGCTCTGGATCGTGAAGCCGCTCGACAAGAAGGCCGCCAGCGCGGGCAACGGCGTCACCGTCGGGCTCGAGGCGTCCGACCGCCCTGCGGTCGACGCCGCGCACAAGGCAGGCATGTCGGCCGGCGGCAAGGACGAGGGTGCGCCGGGCCTGCGCACGCACTATCATCCCAACTATTATGGCGCCTATCTAAGGGATCCCGACGGCAACAAGATCTGCGTCGTCTGCCATAAGCCTGCGTAGGAGAAGAAGATGAGCGAACCGTTCAAGGTGTTCTGGCAGCCTGGTTGAACCAGCTGTCTGAGACTCAAAGAGTTTCTATCGGTCCGTGGGATCGACTTCGTATCAGTGAATGTTCTTGAAGACCCGAACGGCATGGCCGAGCTGCAGAAGCTTGGCGTGCGCTCGGTGCCCGTGCTGTCGCGCGGCGACAAGTTCACGTTCGGCCAGAGCACCAAGCAGATCGTCGACTTCCTGGGCCTGCACGAGAAGTCGGGCCCCGAGCTCTCGACCGACGAACTGGCGGCGCGGGTCGACAAGTTCATGGGTGCAGCGCTCGAGCTGATCCCGCTGATGCCCTACGACCGGCTGGACACGCATGTGCCGGGCCGGCCGCGCAGCTACCGCACGCTCGCCTTCCATCTGTTCCGCGTCGTCGTGGCCTTCCTCGACGCCAACGAGGGCACCACCCTGGTCCAGTCGATGTTCCGCGAGGAGCCTGCGCCCGACGCCGACACCGCGACCCTGGTGGCCTACGGCGAGAAGGTGCGCGCGCGCTTCCGCGACTGGTGGAGCAAGGGCGACACCTCGCCCACCAAATCGCTGCCGACTTATTATGGTCCGCAAACCCTGCACGAGTTGATGGAACGCACGACCTGGCATTCGGGCCAGCATGTGCGGCAGTACATGATGCTGCTCGAGAAGGAAGGCGTGAGCCATCATCGGCCGCTGGTCGCCGCCGATTTCGCCAAGCTGCCGATGCCGCAGAACGTCTGGGACGGTTGACGACCGCGCCCGGTTCGCTTACGGCCCAATGCGCATGACAGCCAAATTCCCCATCCGGAAATATCCCGACGCTGGCGCCTTCGTCGCCGACTATGCCCGCCTCGTTGCCGCGGGTCTCACGTCCGTGCGGTCGTCCGAGATCGACCGCGCCGCCGCCGCCCTCAAGCAGGCCATTCGCGACGACCGGCTGATCTTCTCCTGCGGCAACGGCGGTTCGGCGGCGATCGCCAATCATCTCACCTGCGACTGCTCGAAGAACGTCTCCACCAACACGACGCTGCGCCCGCGGGTCGTGAGCCTGTCGGCCGCCATCGAACTGATCACGGCGATCGCCAACGACATCGACTATGCCGAGATCTTTGCCTTTCAGCTCAAGAACGCCGCCCGGCCGGGCGATGTCCTGATCACCATCTCGTCGTCCGGCAATTCCGAGAACATCATCCGCGCGCTGGCCTGGGCGCGCGCCAACGGGCTGGTCACCATCGCCATGTCGGGCTTTTCCGGCGGCCGCAGCCTGACCAACGCCGATATCAACCTGCACGTCGAGGCCGAGAATTACGGCGTCGTCGAGGATGCCCACCAGGCCCTGATGCATATTCTCTCGCAATATGTGCGGATGTCCGAGATTCCGGAGAATGTGCTACAAACGCTGCGTTTCTGAGCGTCACGGAACCTTTGGGGTCGTTTCGCGTTCACTGCCGTAATCCCCAGCCCAGGAGTACGTCATGCGCAATTCCGCCACCCACAATGGCAAGGATCTGGCCAAGGAGATCGCCCTCCTCAAGGCCCAGCTCGAGGACCTGGCCGACAGCGTCAACGGCACGGGCAGCTCCATCGTCGCGCGCGGCGAAGAGGCCCTCGAGGAGACCCTGCGCTCGGCCCGCGAGCTGATCGCCAAGTACGGCGACACCGCGAAGTCGATCGCCCGCGACGCCAACAGTCTCAAGGACAAGGCGGCGGATTTCAAGGACAGGGCCGCCGACACGCTGATCGAGCACACCGAGTCGCGGCCGCTCACCACCCTCGCCGCCGTCCTCGGCATCGGCTTCCTCGCAGGTTGGCTTTGTCGTCGGAACTAAACCGACGCCCAAGAACCGTTTGGCGCCAGCGCCGGCGGGACCTTCCGTGATCGGCCCTCTTCTGCGCGTCGTGGCCTCGGCGACCGCTGCGCGTTCCTTGCGGGTCGCCGCCCGCGAGGCTGCCACGCATAGTCTGTTGATGCTGGGTGCCGGCATCGCCCTGGCGGTCAGCGCGCTCTGCCTGAGTTGCGCCGCCTTTGTCGTCATTGACCGCAACCATCGACCGCGCCAGTGCCTGGGCCATCGTCGGCGCGTTCTGGGGGCTGGTCGGCCTCCTCTACTTCGTCGCGACGAGCCGCCGGCGCGGCTGACGCGGCGGCTTGAAGGCAGGCCGCTTCACCGAGGCAAGTGCCGGCTTCAGCGCCACCTTCTCGCTCACCGGACGATCGTCCGCCAGCATCACTTCGAGCCAGCGCAGGGACGGCAGGTGCGCGGCGACCGTGCTGAGCAGAATCAGCAGCGGCACCGCCACGATGGCGCCGATGGCGCCCCACATCCAGCCCAGCAGCGCAATGGTGACGAACACCGCCACGGTGTTGAGCGCGCAGCGGCGGCTCACGAACATCGGGGTGATGAACTGCAATTCGGAGAAATGGATGACGAGAAGGGCAAGCGGCGCGCCCACGATGCGCGGCCAGTCGTCGAAGCTGATCAGGGCGACCAGCGCCACCAGCACGATCGTGAGCGGCGCGCCGACGAAGGGCACGAAGGACGCCAGCCCCATGACAATTCCCCACATGATGGCGTTGGGAAAGCCCAGCAACGCCAGCGCCACCGCCGAAATGACGGCGACGCAGAAGTAGATGACGGCCAGCGCGAAGAGATAGTGGCCGACGCGGTCGTTGATGTCGCGCATCATCCGCGCCAGCCGCACGCGCGTCGCCCAGGTGAGCGGAATGCGCAGCATCTGGCGACGATGGTCGTTGCGATGGGCCAGCAGCATGAAGGCCAGCACGCCGGCATAACCGATCTGGAGGATCACGACGGGCGTCGTGGTGGCGAGCTCGCCCAGCATCGACTTTTCCCGCACCACGACCTTCTCGGGCGCGGGAGCGGTGGCGCTGGCCGGCGCCGCGGTGGCCTGCTCGACCCTGTCGGATACCTGCTTGACGATAGCCAGTGAAGAGCGAAGGCCCTCGAGCTTGCGTTCGAGCGTGTAGGTCAGATACGGCGCCTGCGAGGCCCACGATGAAATCGAAGGAATGGCCACCGCCAGCAGTCCTGCAACGAGCAGCGCCAGGAGCGACACCGAGGCCGCGGCCGCGGCCGTCGGCGGCACATGGGCTTGTTCGAGCTTCTTGGCCACCGGCGTCAGCATCAGCGCCAGCACGATCGCGGCGGCCGTGGGAATGAGGAAGTCGCGCGCCAGGTAGCCGATCACGCCGACGGCGCAGACCGCCAGCAGGATCAGCGGACGGCGAATGGCCGATCCGCCCTGGACATGAACGACGGGGAAACGCTCCGCGTTGGTGTCGTCGATGATCGTCCCGGTCACCCCGTAACCTCGCTGCCCCAGCCCATAACAACGCCGGGACATGCGTCCGGTTCCGGATGTGAAACAGGGTTCCTCTCTGCGGGCCCGATGGTTTGCGCAGCACCGCGCACACCCCCTAGGGTCATCGCGCATGTCGATCTACGCCCACACCGTGCCCGTCATGGAGCGCCATCGTTTCGATGCCGCTTCCCTCGATCGCTATCTGCGCAACCAGCTCGCGGGCTACCGCGGCGGGCTGGAGGTCAGACAGTTCGATTCCGGCCATTCCAACCCGACCTTCTTCGTCACCGCGGAGATGAGCGACGGCAAGCGCCGCGACTTCGTGCTGCGCAAGAAACCGCCGGGCAAGCTGGTCGCCTCGGCGCACCAGGTCGACCGCGAGTTCCGCGTGATCTCCGCACTGGCGCAGACCGACGTGCCGGTCGCGCGCACCCATCTGCTGTGCGCCGACAATTCGGTGATCGGCGAGATGTTCTATCTCATGGACGCCGTCCCCGGCCGCATCCTGATCGACGCCGCGATGCCCGGCCAGACGCCGGCCGAGCGCGCGGCGATCTTCGATTCCATGAACGACGTGCTGGCCCGCCTGCACAAGGTCGATCCGGTGAAGGTGGGCCTGGGCGACTACGGACGCAGCGGCCAGTACATCGCCCGCCAGGTGGCGCGCTGGAGCCGGCAATATGCCGAGCTCAAGACCGAGGACATCCCGGCGATGGACAAGCTCTCGGCCTGGCTGCCCGAGCATATTCCCGCCGACGACCCCACCACCATCGTGCATGGCGACTATCGGCTGGGCAATCTGATCGTGCATCCCAGCGAGCCGCGCATCGTGGCGGTGCTCGACTGGGAACTCTCGACCCTCGGTCATCCGCTTTGCGACATCGCCTACAACTGCCTCGGTTATCACCTCACCGAGCCGCCGCATGGCTTCGCCCGGGTGGACTTCAAGAAGCTCGGCCTGCCGACCGAGAACGAATACGTCGCCGCCTACTGCCGTCGGGTCGGGCGCGACTTCCATCCCGAACTGGAACTACTACCTCGCCTTCTCGCTGTTCCGGCTGGCCGCCATCGCCCAGGGCGTCTATCGCCGCGGCCTGCAGGGCAATTCGTCCAATCCCGAATCGATAAAAATGAGCAAGTCGGCGCGCGAACGCGCCGAACTGGCCTGGAGCCTCGTCTCCTAGGAAGGAAGCCAATGACCAGAAACATCACCCGTCGTGCCTCGTTGCTGATCGGCGGCGCGACCCTCGCGACGCCTTCCCTGGGCCGCGCCGATACGGCCCTGCCCGACAAGACCCTGAAGATCCTGGTAGGCTTTCCCGCCGGCGGCGGGTCGGATGTGATGGCGCGCTTCATCGCCGAAGCGCTGAAGCAGCGCACTGGGCGCAACGTCATCATCGACAACAAGAGCGGCGCCTCGGGCACCCTGGCGGGCGAAGCGTTGAAGAACACGCCGCCCGACGGCACGACCGTCTGCTACATGCCCTCGGCGACGGTCGTGCAGAAGCTCACCATGCCGTCGATCCCGTTCGACCCGCAGACCGACCTCGCGCCGGTCACCCTGGCCGGCACCGTGCAGACCGCGTTCTGCGTCTCGCCCACCATCGGCGTCGACACGCTCAAGGACTATATCGAATGGCTGAAGAAGAACCCGACGCGCGCCAGCTTCGGCACGACGGCGATGGGCTCCTTCACGCATTTCTTCGGCGTCATGACCGGACAGGCGATCGGCATCCCGCTCGAGCCCGTGCCCTATCGCGGCGCGGCGCCCCTGGTCGCCGACCTGCAGGGCGGCCATATCGCGGCGGGCTGCGGCGGCATCACCGACTTTCTCGAGCATCACCGCGCCGGCAAGGTCAAGGTGCTGTTCACCTCGGGCGCCAAGCGCACGACGGCGGCGCCCGACATCCCGACCGGCACCGAGCTCGGCTACCCCTCGCTCAATATCCTGGGCTGGTACGTCTTCTTCGCCCCGCCCAAGACCCCGCCGGCGCTGATCGACGCCTGGGGCAACGAGCTGCGCGCCGTGCTCAAGATGCCGGAGGTCGACAAGAAGCTCACCGAGTTCGGCCTCGACGTCGAGACCTCAACTCCGGCCGAGCTGAGCCAGCTCATGGCGAGAGATTTCACCCGCTGGAAGTCGATCCTGGACTCGATAGGCTACAAGCCTCCGCAGTAACTGTGAGACGAGGAGTTCTTGCGATGCCGATGCTGAAGCGCCCCGACGCCGAGATCTACTACGAAGTCCATGGTTCGGGTTTTCCCATCCTGCTCTACGCCCCGGGCGGGCTCGCCTCGCGGGTCGAGATGTGGGGCGGCAAATCGGCCAACTATCCCAACGGTTTTCCCTGGATGGATCCGCGCACGGCGCTCGCCGACAAGTACACGGTGATCGCCATGGACCAGCGCAACGCCGGCAAGTCGGTGGCCGACGTCAAGCCGGATCATGGCTGGCACACCTTCGCCGCCGACCATCTGGCGCTGATCGATCATCTCGGCTTCAAGAAATTCCACGTCATGGGCGGCTGCATCGGCGGCAGCTACTGCTTCGAGGCGATCGAGCAGGCGCCGGACAGGGTCGCTTCAGCAGTACTGCAGAACCCGATCGGCCTGTGGGAAAACCGCGACAGCTGGGACGCTGCCGTGAAGGACTATGGTGAGAAGGTGCGAGGCCGCGATCCGTCGATCCCGCAGTCGGCCATCAACTCCTTCGGCAAGAACATGTTCGGGCCCGACTTCGTGTTTTCCGTCACCCGCGACTTCGTGAAGGCCTGCCGCACGCCGCTCTTCCTGCAGCCCGGTTCGGACAAACCTCATCCCGCGCACACCAGCGAGGAGATCGCCGCGCTCGCACCCAACATCGAAGTGCAGAAGGACTGGCGCGCACCGCAGTTCCTGCAGGCGTCGATCGACCGCGTGCACGCCTTCCTGGAGAAGAACACGCCGCGCTGACGCGGCCGCACTGGATTGCATATCTCCGCGAAGAAATAGCCTGCCAACACAAGAGGTGGCATGGGCGTGGCGGTGCGTGCCCCAAAACCACAATTCCGACGCCGCTCGGACAAAGTTAGTCGTCGACAAATACAATCATCGGTAGCAATATACGCGGGGCGCCGGCGTGTGGCCGTGCCCTCGCCAGTTGATGTCACCTCAATGAAACCGACCTCGAACGGCGATCGGATGAGCGGAGTCGCGGCTCGTATGAGCTTGGGCTGAGCCGGCGGCTACATTTGATACAACTCACGGGAGAAGCTGGGCATGACTATTTCATATCCGCCGAAGGTCAAGACGAACATGGAGGCCATGGGGATCGCGAATCTGCTGCCGGGAGCGGAAATCCTCGGTTACGGATTCAACATCTTCGCCGACTATTCGTTCGATTCGGCCATTCAGCCATTGTTCAACCTCGGCAAGGTCTCGCCGTGGAAAGCACCGTCGGGCGTCACGTACGGCCTGCCGGCAAATATTCCGGCGCCGGGCGGATCGTCGGCCAGCGCGTCGGCGAAGTCATTCGCGTCCAGCAGCGAGTTTGCTTCCTATTTCCAGAACTCGGCGTCGGTGTCGGGCAGCGTCGGCGCCTTCAGCGCCAGCTTCTCCGAGACCTATTCGACCAGCCAGCAGAACGCCAACAGTAACAGTTGGGCCTTGGTCGAGGCCGACTACCTCGCGTGGCACGCCAACATCACCTACGGGCCGCAGATCCTGCGTGACAACATCAAGCATGACCCGGACTGGAGCGGCCTGCCCAAGAAGTTCATCCCCAGCGACATGAATAACGTAGCGGCATTCTACCGCTTCTTCCAGAAGTTCGGCACGCACTTCATCAGCAAGGTCGCAGTCGGCGGCACCTTGTATTACTACTTCGCCGTCTCGACGGCGGAGTCCTACACCTCGACCCAGATCGAGCTGAGCGCCAGCGCCGAATTCAAGGGACTGATTTCCAGCGTCCAGGCGCAGGCAACCGCCGAGTGGAACCAGTGCGCCTCCAACTGGGCGCAGAACCGGCAATCCCACGCCGTCACCGTGCCGGCTACGGCCGGCGTCATCGACTGGGTCAACCCCGCCGCGGGATCCTGGGACGATAGCGGCAACTTCGCCGCCTGGCAGAACGCCGTCACGCAGAATCCGTCACGCTGCAACTTTTCGCTGACGCCGATCTGGGCGCTGTATTCCGGAGCCCAAGCGGACGCCTTGCAGCAAGCCTACGCCGCCTACGGCAGCAACCGCGTGTCGGTCCAGGCGTCACTCAGCGGCACGGCGACCATCATGGTCAACAGCACCCCGATCGTTCCGCCCGGCGGCTACCCCCCGGCTCAAACCGGCCCCTACTGGCAGATGGTCGTACTCGATCGCAAGACGCTTGGCGTGAAACTGAACAAGCTCTATTACGTCCCCGAGTTTGCCGCGCCGAATTGGCCCGACCCCACCTGCAACGCGATCGCCGCGGATCTGCAGCCCTATGTCGGCTCAAAGGACTACATACTGGTGAGCGCGACCACCGACTACGACGCCGCCTGCAGCCCGAACACGAATCTCTACGCCACGCTCAAGAGCTTTGGCGGCGGCGCCGGGCTCGACCAATGGATGACGGACCCGAACCACGGCTGCGCCAGTGGCTGGGGTTCGGCTGTCTATGCGCTGGTGGGCGCGGGCGCCTCGGTTCTCGGCTTGGAAGGGTTCGCGGACACCTACTTCGGCATTCCCCCGTCGAGCACGCTGACGATCAATGCCCTGCTCCTGCCGATCGGAGGGAGCTTCTCGCCAATGCCTTATTCGCCCTGAGCGAGGACAAGCCGCGTCGGCCGCCTGGCCGGCCACGCCTCCTGGCGGTGGGGCCTGCGCTCGACCAGTCGAGCTACGCGCGCGTAGTTGAGGCCACGCTTGGCCCGCTGGCCGCGAGCTGGGACATCGTCCAGCTCGCGGTAAATCATAGAGGCGCGCCGGCCAATATCGGCTGGCGCGTGCTGCCCAATCCGGACGTCGGCGACCGCTACGGCCTCGAGCGAATCGCGCCGCTGGTCGCCGAGTTGGCGCCCGACGCGGTGTTCGTCTTCAACAGCTTCCTCAACCTGCCACGCTACTGGGACCTGCCGGCCCGTCTCGGCGAGCGGCGCCCGGTGCTGGTATCGCAATGCCCGGTGCTGGGCGAAGCGCCCGATTCGCGCCTGATCGGACGCCACGCCAGCTTCGACTGCGTGGTCGTGCTCTCCGAGGCCGTGCGCCGGCACTTCGCCGACGGCTTCGAGGCGTGTCGTCGCACCGGCTGGATCGACCGCACGCCGGCCCTCGAAGTGATCCCGCACGGCATCGACGCCGGCCTCTTTCACCCGCTGCCCGACAAGCGCGCCGCCCGCGCCGCCATCCCCGCGCTGGCCGATGTGGCCGACGACGGCTTCGTCGTGCTCAACGCCAACCGCAACGAGCCGCGCAAGTGCATCGACGTCACCTTGGAGGGCTTCGCCCGTTTCGCCCGCGGCAAGCCCGCCAATGTGCGGCTCTATCTGCACATGGGCGAAACGCCGGACGGGCGCGGCCTTGCCGATAAAATTTGCGCACTCGGCATTGCCGACAAGGTCGTGCTGGCCTCGACCGAACCCCGTGGCCATCCGCGGCTCGACGACGCGGCGCTCAACCGGCTCTACAACGCCTGCGACGTCGGGCTGAACACCGCGTCGAGCGAAGGCTGGGGCATGGTGAGCTTCGAGCACGCCGCCACCGGCGCCGCGCAGATCGTCCCGGAGGCCTGGGTATGCGGTGAGGTGTGGCGCGGCAGTGCCGAGCTGCTGGCGCCGGCTGCCCAGCAACCACCGGTCGGACGCTACACGCGCGAGACGGTGGTCTCGGCCGAAAGCGTCGCCCAGGCCCTCGAGCATCTCTACAGCGATCCGGCGCATCGTGCCGAGATGGCGCGTCGCGCCGTCGCCCTTGCTCGCGCCCCTTGCTATCAATGGTCCTCGATTGCATCGCGCTGGGACGAGCTGCTGCGCCGCCTCTGCGCCGTTTGATCCGATTTGCCCTTGCATCGATCCGCCGGCTTGCCCCAGGGTTACGGCATGGCAAAAGCGAACAAGGCCATGGTCGTCGCGGCCGCGGCGATCCTCGTCACGACATTCACCAGTGCCCTCCAAGCGCAGGAGACGTGGGTCGCCGTGGCGACCGACGACGGTCGCAATTTCGGCTATGCCGTCGGCATGGCCACGCGCGAGGCGGCCGAACAGACGTCGCTCGGCGAATGCGTCGGCAGCTGCAGCATCAGGCTCATGGCCCTGGCGCGCTGCGTCGCGTTCGTGCGCAGCGACCCGGGCAACGCCTCGGGCTACGGCGCCGGCCCGACGCTCGAGGCGGCGCAGCAGACGGCGTGGAACGACTGCAATCGCCGCGTCCCCTCCAATTCCTGCACGGTGCGTGTCGCGCGGTGCTTCAACTGACGTAACGATCAGGCACGAAGCTGCGTGCGTGGTAGTCTTCGAGCCAACCTGGAGCATCCCGTGGAAAACCTCGGCGTCATCATCGGCGTCGCCGTGGCGGTGGCCGTCGCGATCTTCTTCGGCACCCGTCGTGCGGCGCAAACCCAGCGCCTGCAGGCAGCCGCCATCGGCATGGTCGTGGCAGGCGCTGCCGCGGCCGCGGCGATGTACGGCTTCAAGGCCGTGCACGACGGCGGTGGCGAGGACGCGATGGCCGTCGACCAGGCCATGATGAGCGCCCGCGCCCTGCCGATGGTCGGCGTGGTGCTCGACGACGTGCCGGGCGCGCAGGACCGCCTGCGCGACGCTCTCCGGGAGGAGCTTCGCCAACCCACGACGCAAGGCCCGTCGCGGCCGCTCAAGCTCATGAGCGAACTGCGCGCCACGCACATCGTGCCGGCGCTCAAAGCCGCCGATGAGGCAAGTGCCGCCGCGGCGATCGACGCGCGCGCTGCCCTGCTGAAGGCTCTCCAGGACACCGACCTCGTCGTCTGCAAGGAATTCGCCGTCACCGGCATCCAGCGCAGCGACAAGCTCGACGCGGCGGGCCAGAAGCTCATGAGCGACCTGCTGGCAGCGCTCGAAAAAGCCTATCGCAGCGGCCGCGCTGCCAAGGCTGCCGGTACGGCCGCGCCCGCCGTCGCCACCGACGGCGAGGTTCGCGCGCTCCTGGCCGAAGCCGGCTTCCAGCCGGCCGACTTCGAGAGACTGGGACGGCTTGCCCGGCTGCCCAACGGGGAGGCCTGCGACCTGGCGCTGAAGGTCAACGACGCCCCGCGGAAGGTGCCGGCCGACAGGCGCGGCGCGCTGATGCGCTATCTGCTCACGGTGCAGTAGGCGGTTCCGGCCGGCGCAGGAAGAGACAAGCCGCTCAGGGCCTTATTGCGCTAACTCTGCAACGGGCCCGGTTGTGCACAGCAGACTTGCACCGAACACGCGAATTTCAATTGCCCGTTTCCATGGTCGGGTGCCCAATCGCCGGCAAGGAAAGTCCGGGGGAAACAAGCCATGTGGAATCAGGTCTACGACCCGCTTGCCAACGAATTGCTGTCGACTCTGATCGCGGCGATTCCCGTCGTGGTGCTGTTGGCGCTGATCGCGTCGGGCAAGGTGAAGGCGCATATGGCCGCCGTCATCGCCCTGGTCGCCGCGATCGTCATCGCGACCTGGGGCTTCACCATGCCGACCGGCCTCGCCTTGCGGGCATCCGGACTCGGCCTGGTGACCGGCTTCTTCCCGATCGGCTGGATCGTGCTGAACGTGCTCTTCCTCTATCGCCTGTGCGTGGAGAACGGCAGCTTCGAACTGCTGCAGCGCACGGTCGGCGGCGTCTCGCCCGACCGGCGCATCCAGCTCCTGCTGATCGCCTTCTGCTTCGGCGCGTTTTTCGAGGGCGCCTCGGGCTTCGGCACGCCGGTCGCCGTGACCGGCGCCATGCTGATGGGGCTGGGCTTCTCGCCGCTCGCCGCCGCCGGCCTCTCGCTGATCGCCAACACCGCGCCAGTGGCCTACGGCGCGCTCGGCACGCCGATCCAGGGCCTCGCCTCGGTGACCGGCCTCGATCCCTTCCTGCTGGGCGCCATGGTCGGACGCCAGCTGCCGTTCTTCTCGCTGATCGTGCCGTTCTGGCTGATCTGGACCTTCGCCGGCTTCAAGGGAATGAAGGAGATCTGGCCCGCCATCCTGGTCACCGGCGTCTCCTTCGCGGTGCCGCAGTTCCTGATCTCCAACTTCGTCAATCCGTGGATCGTCGATATCGGCGCCTCCCTGGTGTCGATGGCCTGCCTGATCGGCTTCCTCAAGATCTGGCAGCCCAAGACGCTCTGGCTGTCGCCGAAGTTGCGCAGCCGCGACAACTCGGCCGACACCATGCCCGCCAGGCCCGTCTCCTCGCCCGAGAAGGTCACGACGGCGGAGATGTGGCGGGGCCTCACGCCCTGGATCATCGTCTGCGCCGTGCTGCTGGTGTGGGGCAGCGACTGGTTCAAGGTGCCGATGAACAAGATCTTCATCTTCAACTATCCGGTCGAAGGCCTGCACAACATGATCACCAAGGTGCCTCCCGTCGTCGCCAAGCCGACGACCGAGGGCGCGGTGTTCGCCTTCACCTGGCTCACCTACACCGGCACCGGCATGCTGATCGCCGCCATCCTGTCGGCCATCGTGATGCGCTTTTCGCTCGGCCGCCTGATCAAGGCCTACGGCGAGACGATCTGGGCGCTGCGCTTCTCGCTCATCACCATCGCCGCCATGCTGGCGATCGGCACCCTCACCCGCTTCTCCGGCATCGACGCGACGCTGGGCCTGGCCTTCGCCCATGCCGGCTTCCTGTATCCCTTCTTCGGCACCTTGCTGGGCTGGCTGGGCGTGGCGCTCACGGGATCGGACACCGCGTCGAACGTGCTGTTCGGCGGCCTGCAGAAGATCACCGCCGAGCAGTTGGGCCTCTCGCCCATCCTGATGGCCGCGGCAAATTCCTCGGGCGGCGTCATGGGCAAGATGATCGATGCGCAGTCGATCGTCGTGGCGTCCACCGCCACCAACTGGTTCGGCCATGAAGGCTCGATCCTGCAATTCGTGTTCTGGCATTCCATCGTGCTGGCCAGCCTGGTCGGCGTGCTGGTGATGCTGCAGGCCTACGTCTTCACCGGGATGATCATTCACCCCTAGGCAGGCAGGGGCAGCCACGGCGGTCGTCGACGCGATGTCGACGACCTCCATCGATTTGATCTCGTCGGGCTCGCCGGCATAGATCACCAGCGCCACCGTCTCGCCGGCGATCATCGCGCTGTGCGGCTGGCCCTTGGGATTGAGGCCATAGCCGCCCGCTCCCTGCGCGCGCTGTCCGCTCTTCGTGCTGCGGCCGCCCTGCAGCGAGAAGATGTGCTCGTCGGAGAGTGCCGTCGCCACGATCTTGATGAGCTTGCCGGCCGGTGGGGAGAACTTGACCAGCCAGGCGATGCCACCGCCTTCACCACGGCGATCGCTCAACACTTTCAGCTGCACGACATCCTTGCCGTCGTATACCGCCGCCGGACCGTAGAACGGGACCGCGGACGTCCAGTCCATCGTCGTGTAGTCGACGTGCATCGAAGCCATGGCGCCCTCCTCCACTCCCTGGTGAGGCTGGACCCTACTGAAAGGCTCCTGACAGCGTCCTGTCAGCAGCCAGCCGCTGCAGCCCGCGACAAGCCGGTCAGGAACGGGCTGCCTTGCCCTCCGCCTTCCGGTTGGCCTTTCCCCGCGCGGCTGCCTTCGCCACGGGCGATTTCCGGCCGCCGCCATTCGCCGGCCCGGGCTCGATGAAAGACACCGGATCGCTTGCCGGGAAGCTGTCCTCGAGCGCCCGGTCGAGCTTGTCGTCCATCCTGGCTTTCTGCGTCTGTCGGGCTTTGGCGGACATGCGGCTCTCCTCATCAGGACCAATGGCCACCGCAGATGTGGTGCGTGCGGCATCGAATGCCAGTGCCGCGATCACGCGCAGCGAACACCCGCCTCTAGTTGTGGGGCACTTCAAACAACTGGCGGATCCGGGCAACCAGCCCCGGCACCGATGCCAGGGCGGTCGTGTCCCCGGCGCCGAGAAGGGCCCGCCCCCGTTTGGAGCGGCGTGACAGGGTGATGCTGACTTCGTCGGCGATGCTCGGCCGCTCCTGCATGAGTTTCGCCAACGCCGCCTGGCCAACTTCGTAGACGACGACGGCCGTCAGGGCCCGGATGGTTCCTTCCTCACCGGAACCGGTGAACAGTCCGTCTTCCCCGAAGTAGTCGCCCGGCGCGAGACGGCTCAGCTCGACCTGCCGGCCCTCTTCGTGGTGTGAAACGACGAGCACGCCGTTGCGGATGATGAAAAGGGCGTTCAGCTTGACGCCCTGCTCGACCACCACCTCGTCCTTGCGGTAGGTCCGTCGCGTCATCGTCTCGGCAAGCGCTTGCTTTTCTTCATCGGTCAACGACAGGAACAGGGGCGCCGTGTCGAGCAGCCTCAGCGCGGTGCTTCGGGGCGCGTGCGCAGTCGCCGGCTGGGCCGGACTGACGGTCACCGTCGAGGCCTGCCGAGGCGACGCCAGCACCAGCCCGGCTGCTTTCGAATGGCGATAGATGAGGTCGTAGATCTCATGCTTGACCGACGCCACCGTCGCAAAATCCTGGACGCGGAACGTCAACTGGAACTCGATCGCCTGCGCATCCAGCGACATGATCTGGACCAACGGAGCCGGCAGAGGGGCTATGGAGGTGCTGCTCAGGAGCACTGAATTCATGACATCCGCAATGGCCGAGGGCGCCATCGTCGGCATCACACGGATATGGAGGGTAACCCCGTGACTGCGGCTGGGACTGCTGAGGTTCGTGAACCGGGCCTTGGCCAGCACGCTGTTGGGCAGCACGACAAGATCGTTCGAGCCATTGACCAGATGGGTCGCCCGCCAATTGGTCTCGACGACCCTTCCTTCGATGCCGTCATCCAGCACGATCCAGTCGCCCACCGAGTAGGGCCGGCTGAGATTGAGGGCGACGCCGGAAAAGACGTCGCTGAGCGTGCTCTGCAAGGCGAGGCCGAGGATGATCGCGAAAACGCCCGAGGTCGCGATCAGGGTTCCCACCGGCGCGCTGAACACATAGGCGACGACCGACAGCGCGGCCCCGAGATAGATCGTGGCGACGACGAGGTCCTGGATCAGCTGTCCCTCGCGCGGCCGGCGTTCGAAGATCAGGAACACCCGGGCACAGGCCGTGAGCACCCAGGCGGCGTTCATCCACCAGATGACCTTCGCCAGGGCGACGAAGACGCGCTCGAACACGGGGGTGTCGGCGGACGCCACTTCGTAGGGAATGATGTTGTAGTGCAGCAACAAGGCCGTCAGCGCCGCGAAGAACGTGGCCTGAACGATCAGGCGCCGGGTCGGATAGTGGCGCAGCACGACCTGGGTGATGAGCGCGCCGACCAGCGCCAGCAATCCGGTCTGCACGAACGGATCGGCGGCGATCTCGGCGAAGGTCAGATCACCTATCATCCCGGCAACCACACGGTCATGCCCGGCTGCAGACCCTCGGTCGCGCCAACCGGATCGAGTCGCAGGCGAAAGCTGTTGAGGTCATGGTCGCCGACCGCGCGCGCGGCACGCCATGTGGCGAATTCGCCGAGCGGCCGCAGCTCGGTGACCCGGGCTGCGATGCGCCGCCCGTCGTCGGTCGTCAGCGTGACGTCGCTTCCGACCGTCAACCGCTTCAAGTCGTCCTCGCGCAATGTGAAGGCGAACCACCAGGCCGCATTCGCATTGATCGTCAGCACGGGCTTGCCGACCGGAACGACCTCGCCGAGTTCGGCGACCAGGATACCGACCGTGCCGTCGACCGGCGACATCAACCTGGTCTTGTCGAGCTTGGCCTGCAGGTCGGCGACCGTCGCTTCGGCCAGGGCGACCCTGGCATCGGCCAGCGCGCGCTCCTCGGCGATCGGGCCGGCACTCGCAGCCGCATGCTGGGCACGCTTGAGGTCGAGATCGGCCTGCGCCTTGGCCAGCGAGGCTTTGCTCTCGTCGAGCTCCTGGCGACTGGCGAAGTCCCGCGCCGCCAGCGCGACGGCACGCGCGTTCTGCTGCTCGGCCAGCAGCAGGTTGGCCTCCGCCGTTCGCATGCTGTCGGCCAGGATGGCGACCTCCTCGGCGCGGACACCGGAGTAGACGTCGGCGCGCTGCGCGCGCGCGCTGGCCGCCGCCGCCTTGGCTTCACCGAGCGACGCGGCCAGCTCGGGATTGTCGAGCACGGCCAGCAGGTCGCCTTTGTGGACCTCCTGGCCGACGCGAACCGGGATGGACACAAGGCGTCCTGAAATCTCGGGGGCGATGCGGATCTCGGTCTGCCGGACCATGCCGGAAAGCGGCGGTGCCGCGGCCTTGCGTGGCAGGAACACGACGACCCCGGCGATTGCAGCCACCACGACGACGGCCAACGCCGCGAGCAGACGTTTCCTAGGCCGCGCGTCCATCGGGCACTCCTTCGGACATGAAAACCCGGGCGGACAGGATGGCGAGCAAGCCATAGAGCAGGGCGAGGCCCCACAGTACCGTCCAGTCCCGGAAGACGTCACCCAAGGTCGCGTCCATCTGGTTGATTCGCACCAGGCCGTCGATTGCCGATGTGCTGGGAAAGATGAAGCTCGCCGCCCGCACCAGGGGTGGGATGGCTTCCGCCGGCCACGCCACGCCGACCAGGAAAAACAGCGGCAGGCTCAGGGCAATGAAGAGCAGGATCGCCGTCTCGCGGCGCTGGAACCAGCTCCCGACGAACTGGCCGAGGAAGCTCACGGAGAGGATGAAGGGCACGACCATGGCCAGCAGATCGCCAAAGTGAGCCGTGGCCGAGAAACCGTAGAGACGTGGCAGGACCACCAGGAAAAGCGCGGCCCCGGGGAGCGCCAGGAGCAAATGGGCAATGCCTTGCCCCACGATGGCGGTGGCCGCGCCGCGCCGGCGGCGAGCCGCCGCTCCGCCCTGCTCGAGGGCGACACCGCCCATCGTCGCCGTGCCGAGCAGCAGGGTCTGCTGGAGGATCAGCACGAAGGCCGCCGGCACGACATAGCTGCCATAGCCGCCGGTCGGATTGAACAGCGGCTGGTTCAGCACCTCCACGGGAGAGCTTTTCGCCAGCGCCGCGCGATACAGGCTGCCGTCGGACCGCGCATCGCGCGACAACAGGTCGGCGGTCACGATGCCGGTCGCCTCGAGGATGCCCTGGAGGGTCCGGTTGTAGAGCAGGAAGTAGACGGAATCGACGTAAGCCGGCAGGCGCGCCTGGCGGCCGGAAAGAACATCGCGTTCGGTCCCCGCCGGAATGTCGAGGATGGCGAAAACCTCGCGTCTGGCCAGCGCCTGCTGCGCTTCGGCGAGCGTGCTCGAGCGCGCCGCCACCCGCAGCGCCTCCGAAGCGTTCAGGCCCTGGATGATGTCCCGGCTCAGCTCGGATGAAGTCGCCGTCGACGACGGCGATCGGTACGGCACGAACCAGCTGTCCGAGATAAGGCTGAGGGTAGAACACGCCATAGAGGATGGGCGCCAGCACGAACAGACCGAAGGCGCCCCGGTCGCGCAGGACGCGGCCATATTCCGTGACGAAGGCGCCGGCGATGCCGGTCCGTGGCGGCCCGTCGTGGATTGTCTCCGGCGCCGGCGCGGGTTTGCGGGCGATGGACCGCAGCCGAAGCACCGCGAGGCCGAAATAGGCCAGCGCCAACGCGGCAAGGGCGGCGAACGGCTCGAGCGAATCGAAGGGCGGCACGCCGCGCGCCGCCTGGTCGAACAGGATCTGGATGTACCAGCGCAGCGGCAAAAACGAGCCCCAGACTTGCGCGAAGCCACCCATGGCCAGAACCGGAAAACCGACTCCCGCGAAACCGAAGGCAGGTGAGCAGATGATGCCGGTCAGGCTGAGGCCGAAAGCGAGGTTGCGCGCCAGCAACTGGAGAAGCGCGCCGAGCGACAGATAGGCCACGACGAGCAGGCATCCCGCCGCCCCCGTCAGCACCGCGCTGCCGCGGAACGGCACCTCATAGCCGCGATGAATGGTGAGCCCGGCCGCGACCAGGAGGAGCACGAAGATGCCGAAGTAAGGTGCGAGCTTGCCGACCAGGGCGGTCAGCGGATCGCCGCCGGCCGACTCCAGCCATTCGCCGAGGTTGCGCGAGCCGAACTCCGATCCCACGGCATAGCCTGCGGATATGGCGACCACGATATGCAGGACGGTCGGCAGGATCGCGCGCAGCAGGAACTGGGCGTAGTTCAGGGCCGGATTGGTCAGCACGTATTGTTCGACGACCAGCGGGCCCGGCGCATAGCTCGTCGACGGCGACGTCGGCAGATCGGCGGTGCCGGCAGAAACCGCAGCGGCCAGGGCCGCGGACGCGACGTTGCCGGGCGTGAAATACTGCTTGTTGTAGAAGATGACGATCTGCGGCCGCTTGCCCGCGGCGATGTCGCGCTCGAGGTCGCGCGGCAGATAGACCGTCGCGAGCGCCTCGCCGGAACGGATGGCGTGCATGGCGGCGCTGAGGTCGGTCGATCGCCGGGCGACATTCACGCCCGGCGCGGAATTCAGGGCCTGGACATAGGTCATCGACGTTTGCGTGTTGTCCTGGTCGACGACATCGACACGGAGGTCGCGGATGACGGCGTTGCTGAAGGTGAGCGACAGCAGCACGATGGCGAAAAGCGGCACGCCGACCACGAGCGCCAGGGCGACGCGGTCGCGCCAGATCCACAGGGCCTCGCGTACTGCGACTTTGACGAACCCCGGACTGAGCGAAGCCGACATCAGGGCCGGCTCTTCCAGTCCGCGTAAGCGCTCATGCCGGGGCGCAGCTCGGGTAGCGGGTCGACGGGATAGGCGCGGACGTTGAAGGTCCTGAGGTCGAAGTCGCCGGTCGCCCGCGTGGCGCGCCAACCGGCATATTCGCCGCGCGTGGCGATCTTGCGAACGGCGACGGTGATCAGCCTGTCGCCCAGCGCGGGCACCCGCACCTCGAAGCGGTCGCCGATCTTCAGTCCCTTGACCAGATCCTCGCGCAGGTCGAAGCGCAGCCAGACATCCGAGAGGTCGATCAGGGAGAGCAACGGAACGCCCGGCGACACGAACTCGCCGACTTCCGCGCTGGTGTGATAGACCTGCGCCACCAGCGGCGCCTTGACCGTCAGTTCCGCGACCTGCGCCTCGAGCGTTGCGATCGCGGCGTCCGCCTTGGCCACATTGGCCTTGGCGACGCCGCGTTCCTCGACCGTGTAGCCGGCGACGGCCTCTTCGTAGGCGAGCTTGGCCGCCTGCCGGCTGCGTCGGGCCACGTCGAGGCTCGCAGTCGCCTCATCGAGCTTCTGGACCGACGCGAAATCGCGCGCCGTCAGTTGCTTGGTGCGGTCGTAGGTCTGCTGCGCCAGCCGCTCGCTCGCCTCGCTCGAGGCTTCGGCCGCCTTGCGCTGGGCGACGACCTCGGCGCGGGTGCCGACCTCGATGCGCTTGAAATCGGCCTGCGCGACGGCTTGCGCGGCCTGCGCCTCCTTGAGTTTGGTCAGCAGTTCGGGATTGTCGATCGTCACCAGGATCTGGCCCGCGGTCACGTTCTGGCCGCGATCCACCGGGCGCCGGGCAACGCGGCCGTCGACCCGCGCCGAGATGTCGATCCGCGTGGCATCCGCCTCGCCCTGGACCAGCAGCGGCTGCGGCTGGACGAAATACCAAAGCGACAGGGCGAAGATCGCGGCCACGGCAAGCGAGACGATGACGACCGCCGCCCGCGGAGCCTTCTGTGGCGAGTCCGGGCCGTCGGCCTTCGTCCGCTTCATCCGCGCTGCACTGGTGCGCAGCCATCCAAATGGGCTGTTCATGCTTTCACTTTGCGGCAAGACATCCGGGAACAGCAAGGAGCATGCCGGGGGATGCGAGGCGCGAGGATATTGACACGTCGTCTGCAGGACTTGCGGATTCGCACGATTTTCGCGCCC
>CAVWKN010000018.1:0-344683 GCA_963755585.1 uncultured Alphaproteobacteria bacterium | reverse complement strand
TCGCCCGGACCATCGACCCGATGCCGCAACGGCGTTTCAGCCGCCGCCACCGCGGGCACCGTGGCCACGCAATAACGCGTTCACATCCACCGGAGAACCAATGCCCAACCGTATTGCCCACGCCTGCTCGGCCGCCGCCCTCGCCCTCGCGATGATGATGTCGTCAGGCCTCGCACGCCGGCGCCGAGGGCGTGAAGCCCGCGGTTGTCGGCCTCCGGCGTCATCGCCACCAAGAGCGCCTACGGCGTCGACGAGACGGTCGAGCGCCTGAAGAAGGACATCGCCGCCAAGGGCATCGTGTTCTTCCAGGAGATCGACCAGGCGGCGCTCGCGTGCCAAGGCCGGCATCGAGCTGCGGCCGTCGATCCTGCTGATCTTCGGCAATCCGCCGCTCGGCACGCAGTTCATCACCGCCAACCCGCAGGCCGGCCTCGACTGGCCGGTGCGCATGCTGGTCTATCGCGACGCGCAGGCGCAGGTGTGGGTCGCCTACACCGACTTCGCCTGGATCGCCAAGCGCCACGGCGTCACCAGCCGCGACGCGCAGTTCCAGATGGCCTCCGAGGTCGCCGCCTCGATCGCCTCCAGCGTCGCCGCTCACTGAGGAGTCCGACCATGAACGCCATGACCCTGTTCCCTCGACGCCTCCGCAACCCGCTGCGCCGCCAAGGAACGCGCCATCAAGGAACAGGTGGTCCTGGTGCTGCAGGGCGGCGGCGCGCTCGGCGCCTACCAGGTCGGCGTCTACCAGGCGCTGCACGAGGCCGGCATCGAGCCCGACTGGGTGATCGGCACGTCGATCGGCGCGATCAACGCCGCGCTGATCGCCGGCAACGAGCCGGAGAACCGCATGCGCGCGGCTGCACGAATTCTGGGACGGCGTCGAGCAGCAACGGTCCGCTCGACCAGCTCTGGCCGATCGTCGATCTTCGGCAACGCGTTGGCCAACATGACGACGGTGATGCGCGGCATCCCGGGCTTCTTCGCGCCGAACCCGCAGGCGCTCTGGGGCTCGACCTACGCCGCTCGGCGTCGAGAAGGCGGCCTACTACACGACCGAGCCGCTGCGCGAGACGCTGGCCGGCTGATCGACTTCGACTACCTCGACCGGCGGCACGATGCGCCTGACCGTCGGCGCCGTCAACGTCCGCACCGGCGAGATGCGCTACTTCGACAGCCGCGACGAGCCGCTCGGCGTCGAGCACGTGCATGGCCTCCGGCGCGCTGCCGCCGGCGTTTCCCGCGGTGCGCATCGACGGCGAGCCGTACTGGGACGGCGGCATCTATTCGAACACGCCGATCGAGGCCGTGCTCGACGACAAGCCGCGCCGCGACTCGCTGATCTTCGCCGTCAACGTGTGGCAGCCGGACGGCCCCGAGCCGACGATCGATCTGGCAGGTCATGGGCCGGCACAAGGACATCCAGTTCGCCAGCCGCGCCAAGAGCCACATCGCGCGCCAGAAGCAGATCCACCGCCTGCGCCACGTCATCCGCGAGCTCGCCAAGCACCTGCCGGCCGAGCGTGCGCAGACGACGCGAGGTCCAGGAGCTGGCCGTCTGGGGCTGCGGCACGACGATGCACGTCGTGCGCCTGCTGTCGCCCGCGCCTCGACGGCGAGGACCACACCAAGGACATCGACTTCACGCGCGCGGGCATCGAGAGCCGCTGGAAGGCGGGCTACGACCATGCCCGCAGGTGCTGGCCGAGAAGCCGTGGCAGCAGCGAGGTCGACCTGCTGGCCGGCATCGTCATCCACGAAGCGAGCGAGTAGACGACCGACCCGTGCTCGACCGGAGATGAACCCGAAATAGCCGGCCGGTGCCTTCAAAACAGCGCGATTTCGACACCGAGAATGGCTAAAGTTTGCAGAGCCGGTCGAGCGATGGGTGCCCACTGCAGCAGCCGGTGAGAAATTGTTGCGTCCTTCTGGTGAGGGAATGTCGATGCTGAAAAGAGTAGCTGTAGCCACACTGGCCACCCTCCTTCTTGCCGGCCCGGCGCTGGCCGAGCCGGCTATTTACACCTGGACGGGATATGGCCTGAACGTCCCCGGAAGCGGCAAGTGCCCGACCTACAAGATGACCATCGACGTCACGGTCGTCGGCACGGATGTGCAGGGACGCTTCCTGCAGGAAGGCCGCACGGAGCGGAACTTCAAGGCGACGCTGGGCGCCGACATGAAGTTCAAGACGACGGCCATCGTCGGCGGCGGCAACAAGATGGACGTCGTCGGCTCCCTCAAGGAGGGCGCCTCGACGATCATGCTCGACGGCTACTGCCTTTTCGAGGGCAAGCTCACGACGAAGTAGTGGCCCATCGTCGCCCGCCGGCCGCCGACAGGGGCGTAGCGCGTCGGTTGCGGTGAACGGCGGCTGGCGGCGGGTCGGCCCTACTGGCTGATCCAGAACGTGTCGGGCTGGTAGAGCCCGATGTATCCGCCCGGATCCCAGGCGTGGTACCCTTCCTTGGGAACGTTGTGGACCTTCGGTCCAACGACGACGGGCTGGCGAATCCCGTTCACCGTGCCGATCGAGAACACCTCGTCGGCGTTGGCGGTGAGGATCTGATCCCAGGCCTTGCGGCGCACCGCGGGATCGGTCGAGGTCTCCCACTCCTGCAGGTAGTCCATCAGCTTGCAGGCCGACGGCATGTCGCATTGCTCGCCCTGCTTGCCCTTGGATTCCACGTACATGCCCCAGCGGGACCACTGCAGGCCGCCCTGCATGGTCGGCGCGAACTCCCTGGGGTTGGTGTCGACCGTCGGCACGGCCGTCACGAACCCGGCATAGGCCGTCATGATCGCGTCACCCGAGAAGGCCCTCAGCCGGAAATTCTCGAGGGTCTGCGGCTTGGTCAGCATCTTGATGCCGACCTTCTTCCAGTACTCGCCGATCAGCATCAGGGCATCCGTGTCCTCGGTCTCCTCGCTCGAATGCTCGACCACGATGGTTGCCGGTCGCCCGTCGGGCAGCAGGCGGATGCCGTCGGAGCCGCGCTTGTTCAGGCCAGCCTCGTCGAGAAGCTGGTTCGCGAGCTTTGGATCGTACGTCGCCCACTTGGTCGCGTACTCGGGCTTGAACAGCTCCGAGCGCTCCATGACCGTGTTGTTGGAGGGTTTGGCCAGGCCGAGGTAGACGGACTGGTTGAGTTCCTCGCGGTCGATCGCCAGCGACAGCGCCCGGCGGAACCGGACGTCGCGCATCAGCTTGCGCCATTCCTCGTCGCTCGCGTTCAGGTTGGGGTAGAGCGCGAGCTGCGAGCCGGAGCCGGACTCCCAGAGATAGACTTTGACTCCCGATTGCTTGGCGCTCTTCTGCAGGAAGGTGTAGTCGCGCATGTTGAGATAGCGCGACTGCAGGTCTGCCTCGCCGAGGCCCGCCTTGGCGGGGATCAGGTTGGCCGCCACCACGGTCATGATCACGTCGTCGATGTAGGGCAGCTGCTGTCCCTTCTGGTCGATGCGGTGAAAGTAGGGATTGCGCACGAAGACGAAGCGCTGCGCCGGCGGGACCGTGGTGAGGACCCACGGGTTGAGCGTCGGCATGTCGACATTGCTGTTGCCGTACATCGCGTCCTGGCGCCGGAAGACGTTGGCCCAGCGGCTGCCTTTGTAAACCTTCAGAATTTCCTCCTCGGGCGTGTACTTGCCGTGGAGCGTCTTGAGGTAGTGCGCCGGCCGGAACAGGAAGAGGGGCGCGGCGCGCGCCTGGCTTTCGATGAAATGGGGGTTGGGCTTGGCCCAGCTGTAGCGGATCGTCCGCTCGTCGATGATCTCGACCTTGGGCGGCTGGCCGTCGACGAGGAGCTCGACGGACGGACCGGAAGGCGACAGCTCGCTGTTGTTGGCGACATCCTCCCAGAAGAAGCGGAAGTCCTCGGTGGTGAAGGGGTGGCCATCCGACCATTTGTGGCCGGCGCGCAGCTTCAGGGTGAACTCGCGACCCTCCTTGACCTCGAAGCTCTCGAGGATGTCGGGGTGCAGCTCGAACTTGTCGTCGTAGACGATCAGTCGGGTGTAGCTGTAGACCGTCATCAGACGGGTATCGCGTGAGCCCGAGATCAGCATGTTGAGCTGGCCGCCGTGCTTGCCCGGGCCGTCGCCGCCCGCGAACCGCTCGATGATCCGGGGCTGCTGGGGAATGCGCTTGTCGACCGGCGGCAATGCGCCCGACTTCACCCGATCCACCAGACTCGGCGTCTCCTGCATCGTCGGCAGCGGATCTGCGGCAAGGGCCGGTGCCCCCACCAGGCCCATCAAAAGCACCTGCGTCAGAACACGTCTTTTCATCGCTAGCCTCACTGTTTGCCCGTCGACCAGCAGTCGACGGCGATGGTACGCACCTCCGCCTCGTTGGAGGCCCTTAGGCTTGTGCGGGCAGTATGATCAACAACGAAAGGCAGAAATCGCTGACTATCATGGGATATCCCGGATAAAAAGAAAGACAGAAGAATGGCGCTTTCGTGTGCCAGAACGTCACTGAACAGCTCCCACCCTGGCCGCTTCCGATCCCTACTGTTGCGCAAGTTGGCTGGCGAGACCCGTGTAATTCTCGGGGGAGCGCCTGGAGCCTCGCCTTCATGTCCGGGCGGATATCGAGCCCGTCGATGAAGGCCGCCAGATCCTCCAGCGTCACCGCTTTCCCGCGCGTGAGTGCTTTCAGCTTTTCATACGGCATCTCGACGTCGGCGACGCGGAGGACCGTCTGGATCGCTTCGGCGAGGACTTCCGGATGCGCCGTGAGCGCCTCGCGAAGTGCTGTTCGTTCACGCTTACTTTGCCGAAGCCGCGCACGAGCGAGTGATAGCCGATGAGCGAATGCGCGAACGCGGTGCCGAAGGTGCGCTCGACCGTGGAGTCCGAGAGATCGCGCTGCAGGCGTGAAACCGGAAGCTTTCGCGAGAGGTGTTCGAAGAGCGCATTGGCGACGCCGAAATTCCCTTCCGCATTCTCGAAATCTATCGGATTCACCTTGTGCGGCATGGCCGACGAGCCGACCTCGCCTTCCTTCGGCTTCTGCGTGACCCACCCATCCGAGATGTAGCGCCACATGTCCTGCGAGAGATCGAGCAGGATCGTATTGATGCGGCGGAGATTGTCGAACATCTCCGCGTAGGTGTCGTGCGGCTCTATCTGGGTCGTCACCTCGTTGAGCTCGAGGCGTACGAAATGCGTTCTTGTCCGCGCCTTCCGCATTCAGCTCTCCGCAAAAGAACGCGCAAAAGCCAAGCCAATCCACCTGCGGAAGGGCCACCATCTGAGCGTTGTAATTGCCCGATGGGCCGCCCCACTTCACCAGGATGGTGCTGTTCTTGAGGGTCGTCGACCTGCTTTTCGAGGCGCTTCGCGAAGACGTTCATCTCCTTGCCGAAGGTCGTCGGCGTCGCGCTCTGCCCGTGGGTGCGCGCGAGCATGGCGGTATCGGCATGCGCCCGGGCGAGACGCGACGATCTCATTCTGCACCTTCTCGAGCGCCGGACAGCATGACACCTTCGAGCGCTCCGCGAAGTGCGAGGGCATGGGCGGCGCTGTTCACGTCCTCCGAGGTGAGCGCGAAGTGCACCCACTCGAGTACGTCGGCGAGGCTCGAGTTCCTTGAGCTTGAGCTTGATGAAATATTCGACCGCCTTCACGTCGTGATTGGTTGCGGGAATACCGCCATAGCCCTCGCGCTCGATCTTCTTGACTGATCTGTGCATCTTCGATCGACGATATGCGGCAGCGCACGAAGCATCGTCTTCTCGTCCGCAGTAAGCGGACGCATCCCGACGCCCCTTCGTCTCCGAGAGTGCTATGAGATATTCACACTCGACGATAAGGCGCATTTTGATGAGCGCGTATTCGCTGAAATATTCAGCGAGCGCTTCGGCGGTCGCGCGATAGCGGCCGTCGACGGAAGAAACTGCGGTCAAAGGTTCAAGCAACATGATGATTTTTATGGAACGGCCAGAAGTCGGCGTGGTCCGGGAGCGGGTCGCCATGGGAGAGCAGTTTAGCGCCTTTGTCGTCCTGAGCGAAGCGTTGGACCTGCCGAGCGACCCGAGTCTGCTCGGCGTGAGGTCCTTCGCGTCGCTCAGGACGACGATGGGGGCGCGCCCACTGGCAGATCTCGTTCTTCAAGCTATTGTCCGCCACCCGATGAATCGAAGGACCTCGAGATGAAAGACAGCGACCGCAAGCACTATGTTGCGGACAGCGCCGGCGCCTTCGCGGCGCGGCGCATCGGCAAGCGTGAGTTCCTTCGTCGCCTCGGCGTGGCCGGGATCGGGCTCTCCGGCTTCGCGGCGACCATGCTGGGCGGGAACCGGCCGTTCTCGGGAGGCCCCGCGACGCAGGCGCTGGCGCAAAGCGGTCCTTCGGCAGACATGACGAAATGGCTCCGCGATGTCGGGAGCAAGTACAAGGGCACGACGATCCGCTACGTCTCCGAGGCGACCCCGCCCACCGTGGTCGCCAAGCTCCTGGCCAAGGACGAGTTCACCGCCCACACCGGCATCGAGGTCGACATCGAGATCGTGCCGCTCGAGCAGGTCCTGCAGAAGGTCACGGCCGACGCCCAGGGCAAGCTGGGCGCCTATGACCTCTACTACATGGACCAGTCCTGGACGTCGCTGTTCGCCGGCGACACGGTCGATCCGCGCGAGCACTACGACCGCAAGCGCGATCTGGCGCTGCCGGATTTCGACTGGAACGACTTCTCCAAGCCCCTGATGCAGGGCATCTCGACCTACAAGGACACGCTGGTCGGCATCCCCTTCGACATCCCGATCTTCATCCTGATGTACCGCAAGGATCTGTTCGAGAAGCACCGGCTGAAGGTGCCCACGACGATGGACGAGTACATGACCGCCGTGAAGACGCTCGACGAGGCGGAGCGCGGCAACGGCATCCGCGGCACCACCGGCCAGCTGAAGGCCGGGCATTATTCGCTGAACTGCGACTGGACCGACGTGGCTCTGGGCCAACGGCGGCTCGGTGTTCGGCAAGGACGGCTTCTTCTCCGGCGGAGACGAGGACGGCCTGCGCGGCCTCGGCTACATGCTCGAGCTGGTCAAGCATATGCCGCCGGAGGCCAAGGCCTGGACCTGGGATGGCGAGGCGCAGTCGCTGCGCGAGGGAAAGGCCGCGATGGCGATGTCGTGGGGCGAGATCTTCCCCGGCCTCGACGGCAAGGACTCGAAGGTGGTCGGGTTGATGGAAGCGGCCCGTCCGCCGGCGGAAGCGAAGCTGCGCTCTCCCGGACGCCGCCGGCTTCCAGGAAATCCCGCACATCGGCCATCAGGGCGGCTCTTCCATCTGTCTCTCGAAATATTCGAAGAACCCCGATGCCGCCTGGATCTTCATGCAATGGATCTGCTCCAAGGAAGTGGCGGCTCGTTCCGCCATCCACGGCAGCGGCGGCGCCGCGGTCCGCCACTCGACCTACAAGGACCCGCGAGTCCTTGCCGCCGCCAAGGTCGGCCCGGGCACGACGCGCCACTTCCCGGCGACCGAATGGACCATCGACAACGCCCTGGGATCCGAGCCCAAGCTGCCGGCATGGGTCGAGATCGCGAACCACATCATCCCCGGTGAGCTCGGCAAGCTGCTCGCCGGTCAGGGAAGTCCCGAGCAGTGCATGGCGGCCATCAAGGGGCGCGCCGACCGGCTGGCCGCGCCCTTCCGCAAGGGCTGAGCCACTGAAAGGTGGTCGCCAGCTCCGCTCGAGTCGCCGAGCTGGATCCAGATGTGTCGACTTTTTCTTCCGGTCGTCCCGAGTCGCGCGGAGTAACCTCCGCGCTTCAGCGAAGGACCTCGCGCTTGCATCGAAGCGCGCCTGTTGAAGGCACACCAGATCCGTCCCGCATAGCCACGACAGGTCATGATCATTGGACCGCGCGCATCCTTGCGCGCTCATAATTCAGCGCATTCATATGCGCGTATGAGCGCGCAAGGATGCGCGCGGTCCAATGACGATGACTTTGGTCGAACGCGCTCACCTTCTTTTTCTCCGATTGCAGTGCCGCATTGTGATGCCGCGTTCTGCTTGTGGGCCCTCTGGCGATAGGTGACGATGATCGGGCACGACGCAGCGGCCTTTGCTCCGGCAAAGATGACACTCGGGGCCTTCGGCCAACGCTGAGCGAAAAAGAGAGAAAGCGGGCTGCACCGAACCCGCCGCACAGGAGGAACGGCCAATGAGCACTGCCACAGCCGATGGGGCGGGTGGGTTCCCCAACGCGCCTTCGCTTCAACCGGCAATCGTCGGTCCGCTCGAACGGAAGCACATGCGGCACGCGAACTATCGTGCCGTCGCCGTCGACAGCCAGGTCACCCCGACGCACAAGCACATCGCCGTCGCCAACGGCCTCGGCTGGGGGTTCGACGGGATGGACGGCGTGATCTTCGCGCTCGTCTCGCCGCTGATCATCAAGGACTTCGGCGCTGACCGTGCCGGAGTACCGGACCGGCCTGCAGATCTCGCTCTTCGTCGGCATCGCCGGCCTCTATTTCTGGCCGTGGCTGGCCGACCGCTACGGGCGGCGCACCCTGCTGGCCATCAACATCGCCCTGTTCTCGCTGCTGATGCCGGTCGTCGCCCTGTCGCCGACCTTCGCGGTGTTCGTGATCGCACGATCGCTCGTCGGCTTCGCGCTGAACGGAGAATGGTCGCTCGGCTCGATGCTGGTGGCGGAGACCTGGCCGGCGCACCTGCGCGGCAGGGTCATCAGCATCAATCGCGCGGCGTGGTGCTTCGGCGCCTCGCTGGCGGGGGCGATCACCGGGATCGCCGCCGCGAACTGGGGATGGCGGACGGCGGTCATGGTGCCCGGCGTCATCGCGCTGCTGGCGATCTACGTGCGCGCGACCTGCCCCAAATCGCCGTACTGGGTGCGGGCGCAGGACCGCAGGACGCGCGTGGGCACGGCGTTGCGCCAGGGCGAACCGGTGAGCGAGGTGGACCGGGCCTGGTTCCTCAAGGCCGACAGGGTCGGCATCCGCCAGGTCTTCATGCCTGACATCCTGCCGTCGACATTCGTCGCGCTCTTCGTCGCCTGCTGCAGCACCTGCATCTTCGGCACGGTCGGCGCCTGGATGCCGCTCTATCTCGCCCGCGAGAAGGGCTGGTCGACGGCGGAGTACAGCGCCTTCTACGTCTCCTGGGGCATCGTCGGCTTCTTTGGCCTGTGGCTGGCCGGCTGGCTCGCCGACCGGTTCGGCCGGAGGATCGGCTTCATCGTCACGCTGCTCGAAGGGGCCGCGTTCCTGCTCGCCTGGATCTACACCGACAACCACGTGCTGCTGTGGGTCTTCGGCCTGGCGTGGAGCTTCGGCTTCCTGGGCTTCTGGGGGCCCAGCACCGTGCTCACCGCGGAGATCTTTCCAACCCGCATCCGCGGCGTCGCCAACGGCGTGGTCTGGGCGATCGCCTATTTCGTCGGCTTCGTGCTGTGGCCGTTCGCGACGGTCGCCCTGCAGCAGGCGACCGGCTCCTTCAAGCTGGCCTTCCTGTGCATCCCGGTGTTCATGGTGCTGATGGCGATCGGCGTCTGGCTCTGGGTGCCCGAGCATGCCGGCAAGGAGCTGAACGAGATCAGTGTCTGACGGTTCGGATTCCTCCCTGCGCGCAGCGCGGGGAGGTGTCAGCGTCTTACGCTGACGGAGGGGTCATGAGCGACGCGACCGGTTGCGCATGACCCCTCCGTCGCCGTATGACGGCGCCACCTCCCCGCGCTGCGCGCAGGGAGGAATTCGACTTCATTCCATTCGGATGCCGGCGTCGGCGACGACCTTCTTCCAGACCTCCGTCTCGCGGGCGATGTAGGCGGCCGCGTCGTCCACCGTGCCGCCGAGCGTCACCATGCCCTGGTGGGCGTAGGCCTCGCGCACCTCCGATGCGGCGAGCGCCGCGGTTCATCAGCGTGTTGAGGCGGTCGACGATGTCGCGCGGCACTTTCGACGACACCACCAGCGCATACCAGTTGGTGGCGGCGTAGCCGGGGAAGCCCAATTCGGCGATGGTCGGAACGTCGGGATCGATCGGCGTGCGCTGGGCGGCCGTCAGCGCGAGCGCGCGGACGCGGCCCTCGCGCACGGCATTGGTCGCGGTGGGACCGCTCGCCATGGCCGGAGGCGATGTGCCCGCCGATCAGGTCGTTCATCGCCGGTCCGCCGCCGCGAAACGGCACGTGGTTCAGCCGCGCGCCGCTGCGCGACGCGCAGCAGCTCGCCCGCGAGATGGCCGGCGCTGCCGATGCCCGACGTGCCGTAGTCGATGCCGTCGGGCCGCCGTCCCAGCTCGAGATAGTCGGCGAGCGTGTGGGCCGGGACGCTGGGATGCACCACCAGCACGTTGGAGAAATCGACCGCCAGGCAGACCGGCGCGATGTCGGTCGGCGGATTGTAGCCCGCGTCCTTCATGGCATAGGGATTGACCGCCAGCATGCCGATCGTGCCGAGCAGGATCGTGTGGCCGTCGGGCGGGGCGCGCAGCGCCTCGCGCACCGCGATGGTGCCGGCGCCGCCGGCCTTGTTCTCCACCAGGACCGACAGGCCGGCGCTCTTGGTCAGCTCCTGCGCCAGGATGCGCGCCACGATGTCGAGGCCGCCGCCGGGCGGCGTGCCGACCAGGATCCGGAGCTGCTTCGACGGGAATGGCTGCGCCCGGGCCGAGGCGGGCAGCAGGGTCACGGCCGCAGCGGAGCGGATCAACGATCGTCGATGCATCGGCCATCCTCGCTGTCCTTCAGTAGACCGAACTCGAGGATCGGCACGACCTCCTGCGCCGCGTGGATCGGCCGCGGATTGCTGAAGGTCCAGTCGTCGAGCATGCAGTTCGTGGCGATGCGCTGCAGGTCGTCGCTGCTTGACGCCGACGTCGCGCAACCGCCGCGGCAGGCCGAGCCCCGAGATGAAGCGGTCGAGCACCTCGGACGCCGGCTGGCCGGCCGCGCCGAGCGCGGTGCTGATCTCGGCCTGGCGATCGGCGTTGACCGCGGCGTTGTAGGCCAGCACCGCCGGCAGCATGACGCACGAGGTGTAGCCGTGCGGCACGCCGGCGCTGCCGCCGAGCACATGGCCGATCGCGTGGCTCGCGCCCATGCGCGTGCCGCTGACGATGCCGATCATCGAGATCCAGGCGCCGATCTGGCAGTCGAGCCGTGCCGCCAGGTCGGACGGATCGCGCTTCACCGCCGCCAGGCCGCGGCCGAGCAGGCGCAGCGCCTGCAGCGACGTGCTGTCGGTGTAGGCGTTGCCGTCGATCGAGCAGTAGGTCTCGACCGAATGATCGACCGCGCGGATGCCGGTCGAGAGCCACAGCCATTCCGGCGTGTGCACGGTGATCGCCGGATCGAAGATCACCGCGAGCGGGATGATGCCGGGATGGATGTAGGCCTGCTTCAGCCGCAGCCGCGGCTCGGTGACGCCGGCGCGGGCGTTGAACTCGCCGCCGCTCAGGGTGGTCGGCACGCAGATCTGCCGGACGCGCGGCGCGCGATACTCCGGGAAGCTCCGCTTGCCGGTGATCTCGTCGACCACGGTGCGGAAGGGCTCGAGCCCGTCCGGCTCGCGGATGTCGTGCTCGAGGCAGAGGGTGACCGCCTTGCCGCCGTCGGTCGTCGAGCCGCCGCCGACGCTCAGCAGCAGGTCGCAGCCGGCCTCGCGCGCCTTGTTGGCGCAGGCGACCACCGCGTCGCGCGGGCTGTGGCCGGGCATCTCGTCATGCACGCCGGCGTAGCGCGGACCCAGCGCCTCGGCGATCCGCCGGACCACATCGGTCTTCCGGTTGAGCGTCGCGCTGGCGAGGATGAACACCCGCTTGGCGCCGAGCCGATCCGCCGCTCTCCACGACGGCCTCGGCGGCCGGTCGGCCGAACACCACGCGATCCATTCCCGTGAAGACGATCTCGCCGCTGCGCACTTCGTTCATGGTTCCTCCTTGGCATCAGAACTCGACGCAGGCTGTCATCCCGAGCGCAGCGAGGGATCCTTGATCGGACGCCGCGGAAAGATCCCTCGCTGCGCTCGGGATGACAATCTTGCTCACCGGCGCGATGCGTCTTACCCCAGCGCCCCCGCCTTCTTCAGCGCCTCGATCTCGTCCTCGCTGTAGGCCAGCTCGCGCAGGATCTCCTCGTTGTTCTCGCCGACGGCCGACGGCCGGCCGGAGATGCGCGGCTTGGCGAAGCCGAGGCGGATCGGATTGTTGACGGTGCGCGGCACCTCGGGATTGGTCGTGTCGGCGAAGATGCCGGCGTGTTTGGCCTGCTCGTCGTCGACCACGTCGGCCACCCGGCCGATCACGCCGAACGGGATGCCGGTCGTCGACAGCAGCGCCTCCCACTCGGCATAGGTCTTCGACGCGAAGCACCGGCGCGATGATGCCGTGCAGCTCGAGCGCGCGCTGGCGGCGCTCCTCGCGGTCGGTGAAGCGCGGATCGTTCCGCGAGCTCCGGCTGGCCGATCACCTGGCAGAAGGTCGGCCACAGCCGGTCGTCGCGCACCATCAGGAGCTGCAGCCAGCGATCGTCCCTGGTGCGATAGAGATTGGTCAGCGCGTTCTTCGGCTTGTGCGGCGGCTCGCGCGTCACCAGCGTGCCGCCGATCGCGGCGCCCGCCGAGGTCGTGCCGTTGGCCCAGGCGCCGTTGGCGTAGAGCGACGTGCCGACCCAGCAGCCCTTGCCGGTCTGGTCGCGATGGCGCAGGCCGAGCAGGATCGCCGCCACCAAGGTCATCGCCGTCGCGCGGTCGCCTTGCGCGGGCAGCGACAGGCCCGGCGGTCCGCCTTCGTAGCGTGCCGAGTCGAGGATGCCGGAGCGGCCGAAATAGGCGGTGACGTCGAAGCCCGGCCGGTCGCGGTCCGGGCCGGTCTCGCCGTAGCCGGTGAGCGAGGCAATAGACCAGGCGCGGGTTGAGCGGCTCGATATCCTCCCAGCGCAGCTTCAGCCGCTCGCGCGCCGGCGGCGGGAAGTTGACGATCATGATGTCGGCGCGCTTGACCAGCTTCTCGAGCACCGGGCGCGCTTCCGGCTTCTTGAGGTCGAGCGCCAGCGAGCGCTTCAGCCGGCCGTCGAGCTGCAGCGGGAAGTTGTTCTCGCTCCGGGGATAGGTGGCGGCGCGCTTGTAGTTGTGGCGATGCGGATCGCCGTCGCCCGGCGCCTCGATCTTGATGACGTCGGCGCCGTAGTCGGCCAGCGCCACCGCCGCGGCCGGTGCGGCGATGAAGGTGCTGATGTCGAGGACGAGCAGTCCCGCGAGCGGCAACACGGGCTCGCTCATCGGATCGCTCCCGCGGTCTTGAGCGTCGCGACCTCGGACGCGCTCGATGCCCGACCTCGCGCAGGATCTCCTCGCTGTGCTGGCCGAGCGCCGGCGCGGCATGGGCGATCCGCTGCTCGGCGAAGCCAAGGCGGATCGGATTGCCCAGGGTGCGCGGCATGTCGGGAATCGCCGTCTCGACGACGGCGCCGCAGGCGACGGCCTGCTGGTCGTCGGGCACGTCCTGCGGCCGGCTGATGACGCCGAAGGTGATGGCGTTGGCGGCCAGCGCCTCGCGCCAGTATTCGTAGGGCTTGGTCGCGAAGGTGTCGCTCATGATCTGCGCCAGCGCGGCCGAATTGGCTGCGCCGCTCGTCTCGGTCGGCGAAGCGCGGATCGTCGGCCAGGGTCGGCGATGGCCCAGCGCCTCGCACAAGCGGACGCCACATCTTGTCGGCGCGCACGATGGTGAGCTGCAGCCAGCGATCGTCCGAGGTGCGGTAGATGTTGCCCAGCGCCGAGCGTGGCCGGTCGGGCGGCGGACGATGCGGCAGGAAGGCGCCGACCAGGGCGGCCTGGGCGATCACGCCGCACGACCACAGGCCGTTGCCGAGCAGCGACGTGCCGACCCACGAGCCCTCGCCGGTCTTCATGCGATGGATCAGCGCCATCAGGATCGAGGAGACCAGCGCCATCGCCGTCGCGCGGTCGCCCTGCGCCGGGCCCGGCACGCCGGGCGGGCCGCCTTCGTAGCGCTGCGCGTCGAGCAGGCCGGAGCGGGCGAAATAGGCGGTGGCGTCGAAGCCCGGCCGGTCGCGGTCGGGGCCGCTCTCGCCGTAGCCGGTGAGCGAGGCGTAGATCAGCTTCGGATTCACCTTCTTCACGTCGTCGTAGGCGAGCCGGAGCTTGTCGCGCACCGGCGGCGGGAAGTTGCAGATCAGGATGTCGGACGTCTCGATCAGCCGGTCGAGCGCGCTGCGCGCCTCGGGCTTCTTGAGGTCGAGCACGATCGAGCGCTTGTTGCGCGAGTCCATCTGCCAGGGATAGTTGACCTCGGCCTTCGGGTAGTTCGACGAGTCGTGCATGATCGAGCGGTTGGGATCGCCGTCGGGCCCCTCGACCTTGATCACCTCGGCGCCCCAGTCGCCCAGCACGACGGCGGCGGCCGGTGCGGCGATGAACGAGCTGATATCCAGTACGCGCAGTCCTGCCAGAGGCAGGGCAAAGTCGGTCATTGCTGATCCTCGATAAGCGTTCGGGAGATTAAGGGCGCGGCGCCTCTGGTATCCGTCAAGGCCGCCCATTAGCGTGCGTTCCGGCACGCGACGTGCCTGGGTGAAGATCTGTTCTCCTCCCCAGTCTTCTGGGGAGGTGGCGGCGTCTTACGCCGACGGAGGGGTCATGAGCGGCAAATGCGCTGCCCATGACCCCTCCGTCGCGGAGTACCGCGACACCTCCCCAGAAGACTGGGGAGGAAAGGGGGAGAGTCATGGCGGCGAAGAAGCGTAAACCGAATTTCCTGATCGTCCTGATCGACGATCTCCGGTTCGACGAGCTGGGGATCTGCGGACATCCCTACATGAAGACGCCGAACATCGACCGGATCGGCCACGAAGGTGCGATGTTCAATGCCGCCTTCCATACGACGCCGCTCTGCTCGCCCAACCGCGCCTCGATCCTGACCGGCCAGTACGCCAGCCGCCACGGCATCATCGACAATGTGGCGCGCGACGCGCACAGCCATCGCCTGCCCAACTATCACGTCATCCTGCAGCGGCTGGGCTACGAGACCGCCCACGTCGGCAAGTGGCACATGGGCAACTCGGGCGGCCCGCGGCCGGGCTACGACCGCTGGGTCAGCTTCCCGGGCCACGGCTCGATCCTCGATCCGGTGCTGAACATCGACGGCAAGGAACGCCAGCACAAAGGCTACATCACCGATCTCTTGAACAAGCATGCCGTCGAATTCCTGCGCCAGGAACGGGACAAGCCCTTCGCGCTGTTCTTCGCCCACAAGGCCGTGCATCCCGACGCCTACCAGGCGGCCGACGGCACGATCGACTTCAGGAACGGCGGCTACCTGCCGGCCGCGCGCCACGCCGATCTCTACAAGGGCGAGCACTTCCCGCGCCGGCCCAATGCGGTGGCGCCGTCGGAAGTCGTGAAGCAGAAGCCGGCCTGGACCGAGGCGCACGCGCTGCGCACCAACGCGGCCTCGCGCAAGCTGCTCGACGGCATGCAGGCCGGCACCGAGGAGGAGATTCGCCTGCGCGCCGCGATGATGGCCTCGGTCGACGAGGGCATGGCCGACGTCTTCAAGGCGCTCGAGGAGACCGGCGAGCTCGACAACACCTTCATCCTGTTCCTGGGCGACAACGGCTACTTCTTCGGCGAGCACGGGCTCGGACCCGAGCGCCGCTTCGCCTACGAGGAGGGCATCCGCTCGCCGTTCCTGATCCGCTATCCGGCGTGGTTCAAGCCGGGCACGGTGAACGACGATCTCGTGCTCGCGCTCGACATCGCGCCGACGGTGCTCGACCTCGCCGGCGCCAAGGGCGACGACTTCGAGCACATCCAGGGCCTGTCGCTCAAGCCGCTGTCGAAGAGCGGCAGCAAGCGCGGCTGGCGCACGTCGTTCATGTGCGAGTACTTCAGCGAGAACGCCATGCCGTGGCTGATCGGCATGAGCTACAAGGCGATCCGCACCAAGCGGCACAAATACATCCACTGGACGCAGAAGTCGCTCAACGGCGTCGAGTGCGACGAGCTCTACGATCTCAAGAGCGATCCGTACGAGATGAAGAACCTGCTCGGCCAGCGCGGCGCCGAGCCGCTGGTCAAGCGCCTGCGCCGGCAACTCGCCCAACTCGTCGCCAATTCGGTGGGACTATGAAACGACGCGCGCTGCTGCTGGGCTCCCTCGTTCTTCCGGCCGCAGCGCGCGCCGACACCTGGCCGAGCAAGCCGATCCGCCTGATCGTGCCGCTGGCGCCGGGCGCGACCGCCGACATCGTCGCGCGCCTCTTCGCCGACGAGCTCTCCAAGGCGCTCGGCCAGACGATCGTGGTCGACAACAAGACCGGCGCCGGCGGCACGATCGGGATCGCCGAGGCGGCGCGCGCGGCGCCCGACGGCTACACGATCGCGCTCGTCTCGCAGGGCACGCAGGTGTTCAACATCGGGCTCTACAAGAATCCCGGCTACGACCCGCTGAAGAACTTCACGACCCTGACGATCAGCGGCGGCGTCTCCAACGTGCTGATCGTGCATCCGAGCAATCCGGCCAAGACGGTCGCCGACGTGCTGGCGCAGGCACGCGCCAAGCCCGGCGAGTACACCTATTCGTCGGGCGGCGTCGGCACCTCCCATCACATGTCGGGCGTGCTGCTCGAGCTGCGCACCGGGCTGAAGCTGCAGCACGTGCCCTATCGCGCGACGCCCGCCGGCATCATGGCGGTGGTCAACGGCGAGGTGCAGATGGGCCTGTTCAATACGCCCACCGTGCTCGGCCAGATCAAGGCCGGCACGTTGAAGGCGCTCGCCGTCACCAGCGAGAAGCGCTCGACCCTGCTGCCCGAGCTGCCGACCATGATCGAGGCCGGCGTGAAGGACTACGTCGTCGACACCTGGATGGGCTTCGCCGCCCCCGCCGGCGTGCCCGACGCGGTGGCCGTGCGGTTGAACGCCGAGCTGAACCGCATCGCGTATCTGCCGCCGATCCGCGAGAAGATGCAGGCCCAGGGAATCGAAGCCCTGCCCGCGGGACCGCCGGCCGCGGCGCAAAAGGTCGTGAAGGACGACCTCGACCTCTGGCTGCCGATCATCAAGGCGTCAGGGGCGTCGGCGGAATAGCCTTCCTCTCCATCATACCTCCTCCTCCGTCCTACGCAGGGCTATCGCATATAATCCTTTCCTCCCTGGCGAAGCCGGGGAGGTGGCGCGGTAATCCGCGACGGAGGGGTCATGAGCAACGCGACTGGGGCTCATGACCCCTCCGTCGCCGTAAGACGGCGACACCTCCCCGCGCTGCGCGCAGGGAGGAGAAGCTCTTATGCGATAGCCCTACCCGAGTCGGGGGAGGCGAAGAATCTTTGCAAAAGCCACCCTCAGCGCTTATCTCCTCCGCTCCCTAGCGAAAGCGCAGAGAATCATGGGTTACAAAGTTGCCGTCGTCGGCGCGACCGGCAATGTCGGTCACGAAATGCTGCAGATCCTGGCCGAGCGGAACTTCCCGGCCGATGACGTCGTGGCGCTCGCCTCGTCGCGTTCGGTCGGCCGCCAGACCTCGTTCGGCGAGAACCAGGTGCTGAAGGTCCAGGACCTCGCCAAGTTCGACTTCAAGGGCATCGACATCGTGCTGTCGTCGCCCGGCGCCAAGGTCTCGGCCGAGCACAGCCCGCGCGCCGCCAAGGCGGGCGCCATCGTGATCGACAACACCTCGTACTGGCGCATGGACCCGGACGTGCCGCTGGTCGTGCCCGAGGTGAATCGCCGACGCGATCAAGGGCTACAAGGGCCGCGGCATCATCGCCAATCCGAACTGCTCGACCATCCAGATGGTGGTGGCGCTGAAGCCGATCCACGACGCGGCGAAGATCAAGCGCGTCGTGGTGTCGACCTATCAGTCGACCTCCGGCGCGGGCAAGGAGGCGATGGACGAGCTGCTGAACCAGACCAAGAGCTTCTTCGTCGAATCAGGACCTCGAGCCAAAGAAGTTCACCAAGAACATCGCCTTCAACGTCATTCCCCACATCGACAGCTTCATGGACGACGGCTCGACCAAGGAAGAATGGAAGATGGTGGTCGAGACCAAGAAGATCCTCGACCCGAAGATCAAGGTCCACGCCACCTGCGTGCGCGTGCCGACCTTCATCGGTCACGGCGAGGCGGTGAACCTCGAGCTCGAGCAGCCGCTCGACGAGCACGAGGCGCGCGCGCTTCTCTCGGCGGCGCCGGGCATCCTGGTGATCGATCGCCGCGAGGCCGGCGGCTACGTCACGCCGAAGGAAGTCACCGGCCAGGACCCGGTGTTCGTGAGCCGCGTGCGGACCGATCCGACGGTCGAGAACGGGCTCTCGATGTGGATCGTCAGCGACAACCTGCGCAAGGGCGCCGCGCTCAACGCCGTGCAGATCGCCGAGGAGCTGATCAAGGGCTACATCTGAGCGCTGGGAGCGCGGCTCTCCAGAGCCGCTCATGAGGCAAGCCGAAGAGTAAGGCGGCTCCGGAGGCCAGGGTTCACCTGCGCTCATTGGACCGCGCGCATCCTGCGCGCTCAAGTCCATGAGCGCGCAGGATGCACGCGGTCCAATGACCATGAGCGGCTCTGGAGAGTCGCGCTCCCAGCAGGTTACGAGGCCGAAACTCGACCGCGCGCGCGGGGTTGGCTACGGTGGCGCGATGATCGACGCCAAATCACTCGACCTGATCCTGCGCAACGGCCGCACCCACAACGTCTTCCTGGACAAGCCCGTCAGCGACGAGCAGCTGCGGCAGATCCACGAGATCATGAAATGGGGCCCGACCTCGCAGAACTCGCAGCCCGGCCGCGTCGTCTTCGTGCGCACCAAGGAGGGCAAGGAGAAGCTGCGGCCGGCGCTCAGCCCCGGCAACCTGGACAAGACCATGGTCGCGCCGGTGACGGCGATCGTCGCCTACGACTCGCGCTTCTACGAGCACCTGCCGCGGACCTTCCCGCACAATCCGGCGGCGCAGAACAACTACATCGGCGAGGGCAAGGAGGAGGTGGCGCTCCGGACCGCCTTCCGCAACGGCACCCTGCAGGGCGCCTATCTGATGATCGCCGCGCGCGCGATCGGCCTCGATGTCGGCGCCATGAGCGGCTTCAACAACGCCATCGTCGACCAGGCCTTCTTCCCCGACGGCCGCTTCAAGTCGAACTTCCTCTGCAACATCGGCTACGGCGACCACGCCAAGCTGTTCAACCAGAACCCGCGGCTCGACTTCGAGGACGTCTGCACGTTCGCGTGAGTTGTCATGCTTCATCTTCCGGACCGCGAGCGTCCCGCTCGCTCATGAGCTTGAGCGAGCAGGATGCTCGCGGTCCGGAAGCATGATCCTGAAGCCTTAAAGATCGATCATCTTCGCCATCCGGTCCCACGGCAGCGGCAGCAGCGAGATCAGCGCGACGATCGCCGAAGGCCAGGATCACCGCGCCGGCGATGCGGTTCAGCCACAGGATGCCCTTGCCGGTGAAATGCTGGCGCAGCGCGACCGCGGCGGTGCACAGGATCGCCCACCAGCCGAGCGCGCCGCAGAACACGCCGGCGACCAGGATGGCGGCGTCCGGCAGGCTGCGCGCCGACGCCCGCGAGATCGCGGCCGGCGAAGGCCGCGCCGAACGCCATCACCGTCAGCGGATTGAACACGGTGATGAAGAAGCTCGAGCTGGCGAAGTGGAAGTGCGTCGCGACCTGGTGCTCGCGGTCGTCGGACACCGGATCGCCGACCGTGCGCAGGCGATGGCGCATCGTCGTCCAGCCCATGACCACCAGCACCACGCCGCCGATGCCGCGCAGCCAGGCTTCGTGGCGGGCGACGAAACTCTCGACGAAGCTCAGGCCGAAGGCGGCGACGGCGCCGAACACCGCGTCGCCCAGCGCCGCGCCGACGCCGGTCAGGTAGCCCGCGACCGCGCCGACGGTGATCGAGCGGCGGATGCAGAGCGCCGCCGCCGGTCCGACCGGCACGGCGATCAGGAAGCCGATGATCGCCGCCCTCGACGAGCGAGCACGATCGGATTGTAGGCGAAGCCGGGAACGTGCATCGCGGCGCTATAGTCGTCTCGGCGCGCGAAGCGTCGCGGCGGCGACACCAGGCGGTCCTGCGCGGCGACGAGCTGCAGTTCGCGCTCGCCCATCGCCTGCGTCGCCTCGAGCACGGCATAGATCGACGACGCGGCCTTGCCGAGCGCGCGACGCGATGTCGCCGCTCTCCAGCCAATGCGCCGTGAACAGGGCCGCCACCGTGTCTCCCGTGCCGTTGGGCATGATCTCGAAGCCAATCAACGGCGTGACGATGCGCCAGGCTGCGTCCGGCGTGACCGCCAGCATCTCGATCTGCTCGGCATCGGCATCGGCGCGGCGCAGGCTGGTGACGAGCGCGAGCCGCGGGCCGTTCAGCAGGCTGCGCGTCGGCGGCGAGCGCCTCGTCGAGCGTCTCGACCTTGCGGCCGGTCAGATGCTCCAGCTCGAAATGGTTGGGCGTGATCAGGTCGGCCGCCGGCAGGGCGCGGTCCCTGAAGAAGGTGTCGATGCCCGGCTTCACGTAGATGCCGGTGTCGATGTCGCCCAGCACCGGATCGCAGCACCAGATCGCCTTGGGATTGGCCGCGCGCACCTTGCGCGCGGTGTCGAGCACGACGTCGCCCAGGGCGGCGTCGCCGACATAGCCGGTGAGCAGCGCGTCGCACTGTCGCGAGCACGCCCAGCGCCTCGATGCCGTGCACGATGTCGGCGACCTGTTCGGCCGGCGCGGTGCGGCCGCGCCAGGCGCCGTAGCCGGTGTGGTTCGAGAACTCGACCGTGTTCACCGCCCAGACCTCATGGCCCAATCGTTGCAGGGGAAAGGTCGCTGCCCGATTGCCGACGTAGCCGTAGGCGACATGGCTCTGAAGCGAGAGGAAGCGCATGGCCGCGGTCACCTTGCCACAAGGACGCGCCCTCATTATAGTCCGCCGCGTTTCCGGGAGTTTCGAGATGCCGAGCAGGTCCGTCCGCGCCGCAGTGTGCTCTACATGCCGGGCGCCAACACGCGCGCGCTGGAGAAAGCGCGCACCCTGCCGGCCGACGCCCTGATCTTCGATCTCGAGGATGCCGTCGCGCCCGACGCCAAGGAGGCGGCGCGCGGCAATGTCGTGGCCGCGGCCAAGAGCAAGGCCTACGGCAAGCGCGAGATCGCGATCCGCTGCAACGGGCTCGGCACGCCGTGGGGCAAGGCCGACGTGGCGGCGATCGCCGACTCCGGCGCCGACGCGATCCTGGTGCCCAAGGTCGAGAGCGCGGCCGACGTGGCGGCCATCGTGTCGCTGCTCGACGCCGCCGGCGCGCCCGCGTCGATGGCGGTGTGGGCGATGATGGAGACGCCCCAGGGCGTGCTGCGCGCCGAGGAGATCGCCGGCTCGCACAAGCGCCTGCAGCCTGTTCGTCATGGGCACCAACGACCTGGTGAAGGACATGCGCGCGCGCCACACGCCGATGCGCCTGCCGATGGTCACGGCGCTCGGCCTCGGCATGCTGGCGGCCCGCGCGCACGGCCTCACCATCCTCGACGGCGTCTACAACGACATCCAGGACACCGAGGGCTTCAAGGCGGTGTGCCGGCAGGGGCTCGAGATGGGCTTCGACGGCAAGACGCTGATCCATCCCAGCCAGGTCGAGCCGTGCAACGAGATCTTCGCGCCGTCCGCACGCCGAGCTCGACGATGGCGGGCAAGATCGTCGTCGGCCTTCAAGGCGGCGCAGGCCGAGGGCAAGGGCGTGGTCACGGTCGACGGCCGCATGATCGAGAACCTGCATGTCGAGCAGGCCGAGCGCGCGCTGGCGCTCGCCGCCGCGATCAAGGAACTGCAGGCCGCGTGATGAGCAAGAGCGCAAGACCGAGACCGGCAACTTCTTCGAGGACTTCACGGTCGGCCAGGAGTTCCGCCATGCCACGCCGCGCACCCTGACCGAAGCCGATGCGGCGCTGAACATCGGCCTCTACGGCTCGCGCTTCGCGATCAATTCGTCGGACGTCTTCGCCCGCGCGCTCGGCCTGCCGCGCGCGCCGCTCGACGACCTGCTGGTCTTCCATGTCGTGATCGGCAAGACGGTGCCCGACATCTCGGTGAACGCCGTCGCCAACCTGGGCTATGCCGAGTTCCGCTGGGGCGTGCCGGTGCTATCCCGGCGACACGCTGTCGGTGCGCTCGACGGTGCTCGGCCTGCGCGAGAACTCCAACCGCAAGAGCGGCGTCGTCTGGGTGCGCTCGACCGGCATCAACCAGCGCGACGAGATGGTGCTCGACTACATGCGCTGGGTGATGGTGCACAAGCGCGATCGCCGCTGCCGACGGTCGGCGCACCGGTCGTGCCGAAGACCGCGCCGTCCGTCGCGCCGGCCGATCTGGTCGTGCCGCAGACCTCTCGATCGATGGGCTACGACGACGAGGCGGCCGGCTCGCCCCATCGCTGGGAGGACTACGCAGCCGGGCGAGCGCATCGACCATGTGAGCGGCATCACGCTCGAGGACTCCGACCACATGTTCTCGACGCGGCTCTACCAGAACACCGCGCGGGTCCATTTCGACGCCGATGCCGGCAAGACCACGCGCTTCGGCCGGCGGCTGGCCTATGGCGGCCACGTGATCTCGCTGGCGCGGGCGCTGTCGTTCAACGGCCTCGCCAACGGCTTCCGCGTTGCGGCCATCAACGGCGGCAGCCATGTCGGGCCGACCTTCGGCGGCGACACGATCTATGCCTGGTCGGAAGTGCTGGAAACGGCGCCGCTGCCGGCCGCGATCCGACCTCGGCGCGCTGCGGGTGCGCACCATTGCCGACCAAGGACTGCCCGTGCAGCGACTGGCCGGGCAAGGGCAGCCGACGGCAAATACCATCCCGCCGTCGTGCTCGACCTCGACTATTGGCTGCTGATGCCGCGCCGGTGCGAATTTCGCTGCGAAATCCGAGACTTAACGCAGTGCAGGCCGACATTCGTTGACTTGAGGGCGCGTGCGCTAAAAACGCTGATGCCGCAAACGAAGAGGTTTTAACGCGATGAGCGTCGCCAATCGGCCGGTCCATCGGCCGCTCTCTCCCCATCTGCAGATCTACCGCTGGCAGCTCACCTCGGTCCTGTCGATCCTGCACCGCGCGACCGGCATCGCGCTGTCGGTCGGCGCGCTCTATCTCGCGATCTGGGTGATGTGCGCGGCGTCCAGCCCGCAGGCCTACGCGCTCGTTCCAGAGCTTCAACGGCTCGATCGTCGGCCGCTTCGTGCTCGGCGGCTGGCTGTTCAGCGCCTTCTATCACCTGTGCAACGGCATCCGGCACCTGTTCTGGGATGCGGGCTACGGCTTCGAGCTGAAGGATGCCTATCGCAGCGGCTGGATCGTCGTCGGCGTCTCGCTGGTCGCCACGGCGGCTGTCGTGGATCGTCGGCCTCAGGCTGATCTGAGGAGGCGTGACATGAACGATCGCAGAACGCCTCTCGCCCGCGCCCGCGGCCTCGGCTCGGCCAAGGACGGGCGTGCATCACTGGTGGATGCAGCGGCTCACCGCCATCGCGCTGATCCCGCTCGTCGTGTGGTTCGCCATCTCGCTGGTCATGCTGAGCGGCGCCGACTACGCCGTCGTGCGCGCCTGGATCGGCTCGCCGCTGGTCATGGTGCTGCTGATCCTCACGATCGGCATCGGCCTGCATCACGGCCAGCTCGGCCTGCAGGTCGTGTGGGAGGACTACACCGACGGCGCGCTGCGCGTCGTGATGATCGTGCTCACCAAGTTCCTCGCCGTGCTCTTTGGCCTCGGCGCCATCGTGGCGATCCTGCGTATCGGTTTCGGAGGCTAGTCATGGCCGACGGCAAGCAACGGCAAGAGCAACGGAGCGGCGCCCGGCACCTTCAACATCGGCGGCCGCGCCTACACCATCATCGAGCACGAGTACGACGTCGTCGTCGTCGGCGCCGGCGGCGCCGGCCTGCGCGCCACCTTCGGCATGGCCAACAAGGGCTTCAAGACCGCCTGCATCACCAAGGTGTTCCCGACCCGCAGCCACACCGTGGCGGCGCAGGGCGGCATCTCGGCGGCGCTCGGCAACATGGGCCCCGACGACTGGCGCTGGCACATGTACGACACGGTCAAGGGCTCCGACTGGCTGGGCGACCAGGACTCGATCGAATACATGTGCCGCGACGGCATCCCGGCGATCATCGAGCTCGAGCATTTCGGCGTGCCGTTCTCGCGCACGCCCGAGGGCAAGATCTACCAGCGTCCGTTCGGCGGCATGACGACCGAGTACGGCAAGGGCATCGCCCAGCGCACCTGCGCCGCGGCCGACCGCACCGGCCACGCCATCCTGCACACGCTCTACCAGCAGTCGCTCCGGAACCACGCCGAGTTCTTCATCGAGTACTTCGCGCTCGACCTGATCATGGACGAGGGCGTCTGCCGCGGCGTCATGGCCTGGAACCTCGACGACGGCACGATCCATCGCTTCCGCGCCCACAAGGTGGTGCTGGCGACCGGCGGCTACGGCCGCGTCTATGCGACGGCGACCTCGGCGCACACCTGCACCGGCGACGGCGGCGGCATGGTGCTGCGCGCCGGCCTGCCGCTGCAGGACATGGAGTTCATCCAGTTCCATCCGACCGGCATCTACGGCGCCGGCTGCCTGATCACCGAGGGCGTGCGCGGCGAGGGCGGCTACGTCACCAACGCGAGCGGCGAGCGCTTCATGGAGCGCTATGCGCCGTCGGCCAAGGACCTCGCCTCGCGCGACGTCGTCTGCCGCTCGATGACCATCGAGATCCGCGAAGGCCGCGGCTGCGGCCCGAACAAGGACTACATCGAGCTGCACGTCGAGCATCTCGACCCGAAGGTGATCCACGAGCGCCTGCCGGGCATCGCCGAGACCGCGCGCATCTTCGCCGGCGTCGACGTCACGCGCCAGCCGATCCCGATCCTGCCGACCTGCCACTACAACATGGGCGGCATCCCGGCGAACTATCACTGCGAAGTCATGACGGTGAAGGACGGCGATCCGTTCACCGCCGTGCAGGGCCTGATGGCGCTGGGCGAGGCGGCCTCGATCGGCGTGCACGGCGCCAATCGCCTGGGCTCCAACTCGCTGCTCGAGCTGGTCGTGTTCGGCCGCTCCGCCGCCAACCGCGTCGCCGAGCAGATGAAGCCCGGCCAGACGCACAAGGACATGAAGCATGCCGGCGAGGAGGCGATCGCCCGCCTCGACAGGCTGCGCCATGCCAACGGCGGCACGCCGACCGGCGCAGCTGCGCGCCAAGCATGCAGAAGACCATGCAGAACGACTGCGCGGTGTTCCGCACCACCAAGACCCTGGCCGAGGGCTGCGCCAACATGGACAAGGTGTTCGCCGGCAAGGACGACATCCGGGTCAAGGACCGCTCGATGATCTGGAACTCCGACCTGATGGAGACGCTGGAGTTCGAGAACCTGATCGTGCAGGCCAGGGCACGATCTACTCCGCCGCCAACCGCCAGGAGAGCCGCGGCGCGCACGCGCACGAGGACTTCCCCGAGCGCGACGACAAGAACTGGCTGAAGCACACCGCCGTCTGGGTCGACGCCGAGACGGGCAAGACCCGCATCGACTACCGGCCGGTCAACCTGCAGCCGATGAGCAACGACGTGCAGTCGTTCCCGCCCAAAGCGCGCGTCTACTGAGTTCGAGAGGAAGCGATGGCTGAGTTTGCACTGCCCGCCAATTCCAAGATCGGCGTCGGCGACACCTACAAGGCGGCGGCCGGGACCAAGAACATCAAGACGTTCAAGGTCTATCGCTGGACGCCGGACGACGGCAAGAAGCCCGCGCGTCGACACCTACGAAGTCGACATGGACGACCTGCGGGCCGATGGTTCTCGACGCGCTGATCAAGATCAAGAACGAGATCGACAGCTCGCTCACCTTCCGCCGCTCGTGCCGCGAGGGCGTGTGCGGCTCGTGCGCGATGAACATCGACGGCACCAACACGCTGGCCTGCACCAAGTACATCGCCGACGTGAAGGGCGACATCAAGATCTACCCGCTGCCGCACATGCCGGTGGTCAAGGACCTGGTGCCCGACCTCACCGTGCCCTACGCGCAGCTCGCCTCGATCGAGCCGTGGCTGAAGTCGACCACCCAGCCGCCGACGCGCGAGCGCCTGCAGTCGCCCGAGGAGCGCGCCAAGCTCGACGGCCTGTGGGAGTGCATCCTGTGCTTCTGCTGCTCGACCTCGTGCCCGTGCTACTGGTGGAGCGGCGAGCGCTATCTCGGCCCGGCGATCCTGCTGCAGGCCTATCGCTGGCTGGCCGACAGCCGCGACGAGGCCAAGGGCGAGCGGCTCGACAATCTCGAGGACCCGTTCCGGCTCTATCGCTGCCACACGATCATGAACTGCACCAAGACCTGCCCGAAGAGCCTCAATCCGGCCAAGGCGATCGCCGAGATCAAGAAGCTGATGGTCGAGCGCACGATTTGACCGCTCGCCCGTCCGAGCGGTAGAATCTGGCGTTGAGCCAGCTGGCGTGCTTTGGGCGTTAGTGGCACTCCATGCGGCTGCAGGATGCGATGCGCTTCGGGCGCCGGGAAGGCCTCGTAGAGCGCGCCTGGCGAATGGGTCGACAGATTGTCGGCACGACGCTGATCCGCTCGGCCTTGGGATAATGGAGGTCGACGAGATCGCGCATGCATTCGGCGAAGTCGCGGGCCGTGCGCTGCTCGGTGACCTTGACCTTGCGCCAGGGGCGGTGCGCGTCGAGGAAGACGAACAGGTTGACGGTGCCGTTGCGCCGATACTCGCAGTCGTAGCGCTCGAGCTGGCCCGGGCTCGGCCGGGATCGGCTGGCGCACCTCGCCGATGAGCTGGGTCGGGCTCTCGTCGAAGCACACGACCGGCCGCTTCGGATCGGGCGCTTCGGCGTAGAGGTCGAGCACGTCCTCCATGCGGGCGACGTAGGTCGCCATCGACCTTGCGGGATGCACCACATGTCCTTTCGCCACGGCTTCAGGTCGTTCTCGGCCAGGCGCCGGCGCACCGTCTCGCGCGACAGGCTTTCATGCTCGGTGAGCTTGACCATCTCGCCGGCCAGCAATTCCAGGGTCCAGCGCGCCCGGCCCGTGCGGTGGCTTGGAGCAGGCGGTCGCCACCAGCAGCGCCTCCTCCTTGCCGCGCAGCTTGCGCGCCGCTCCGGGCCGCGGCTCCTCGCTCAGCGCAGCCTCCAGATTGCCTCAGACGAAGCGCCGCTTGGTCCGGTAAACCGTCGAGCCGCTCGTACGCGACGCTGGTGGCGATCTCTTCGTCAGCTGGCGCCCGCATCGGCCGCCAGAAGGATCTGCGCCCGCTTGAGCTTGCGCGCCGCCTGCTTGCCGCCGCTCAGCAAGCGCTGCCGAGCTCGTCGCGCTCGGCTTGGCTCAGCTCGACCCGATACCGTACATTCATCTGTGCCTCCTCGTTGGATGGCGCAGGCGAATCGATCGATGAGTTTGAAATCAGGCACCGCGCGCGCGGCTGTGCATCGAAAGTCTGGCCAATCGCGTTCCCATGACCAAGGTCTTCAACCTTTCCGAAGCCAAGGACCAGCTCTCGTCGCTGGTGGATCGTGCTGCCTCGGGCGAGGAGATCGTCATCGCCAAGCACGGCAAGCCGCTGCCAAGCTCGTGCCGGTGCCACCGTCGGAGAAAGGGCCGCGCAAGCCGTCGGGTTGCCCTGACGATCAAATGGATATCGCCTGACTTCGACGCTCCGCTGCCGCGCGAATTTGCTCAAGGCAGTTCGGGATACGATCCCTGAGTCGTGCGACCTGCTGCTCGACACCCACGTCTCTCTCTGGTGGGAATGGCACGATCCGACGCCTGCGCAAGCGGCGTCGCGGTGGCGATCGAAGATCCCGAGAATCGGCATCGTGGTCAGCGCGGCGAGCGATTTGGGAAGTCTCGCATCAAGCGGCATGATCGGCAAGCTCGACTTCGAAGGCGAGCCCGATAACGGCCTGCGCTGACGCCGGCTGTATTCGAGCTGCTTCTCGACATGACGGCCGGTCTGCATGCGGAGCGCGGCAGGAGCTTTGCCCCTGCCATCACGGCGACCCGCTTCGACCGTCATGCTGGTCGCCCAAGCGAGAACTGCGATCACCTTGACGCTGCGTGACCGAGGATCGCCAGTTCGCGCTTTACGACGTCCCGCTCCTCGACTGAAGCGGCAGCTGCGAGAGCCGCTCCGACCTGCTGAGGCGAACGGCGTGGCTTTTGCTACGTTGTCCCAAGCAAGCAAACAGGGGGGCTTCCAATGTCATTCAAACGTCTTGCCGCTTTGGCGGCTCTCGCCTGTGTGGCGGCACTGCCGGCCTGCGGCCGGCCAGACCTTCGATGCCGTGAAGGCCAAGGGCTTCGTGCAGTGCGCGGTCAACACCGGCCTCGCGGGCTTCTCCTTCGCCGACAGCCAGGGCAAGTGGACCGGCCTCGACGTCGATCTGTGCAAGGCGATCGCGGTCGCGATGTTCGGCGACGGCGAGAAGGTGAAGTTCACGCCGACCACGGCGCAGCAGCGCTTCGTGGCGCTGCAGTCGGGCGAGGTCGACGTCATCACGCGCAATGCGACCCAGACCCTGCTGCGCGACACCCAGCTCGGCTTCAATGGCGCGGGCGTGAACTTCTATGACGGCCAGGGCTTCATGGTGCCGGCCAAGAGCGGCATCAAGAGCGCCAAGGAACTGAACGGCGCCACGATCTGCGTGCAGCCCGGCACGACCACCGAGCTCAACCTCGCGGACTACTTCCGCAAGAACAAGATGACCTTCAAGCCGGTGCTGATCGACAAGCTCGACGAGCTGCTGCAGGCCTATGCCTCCGGCCGTTGCGATTCCTACACGACCGACGCCTCGGGGCTCGCCGGCGTGCGCGCGGGCCAGCTTTCCGACAAGGGCGAGCAGCTGATCCTGCCCGAGCGCATTTCCAAGGAGCCGTTGGGGCCGATGGTGCGCCACGGCGACGACCAGTGGTTCGACCTCGTGAGGTTCGTGCTCGACGGCATGATCGAGGCCGAGGAACTGGGCATCGGCCAGAAGAACGTCGACGAGATGCTGAAGAGCGACGATCCCGTCATCAAGCGCTTCCTCGGCGTGACGCCGGGCTACGGCAAGGCGGTCGGCGTCGACGAGAAGTGGATGTACAACATCGTCAAGCAGGTCGGGAACTACGGCGACAGCTTCGAGCGCAACGTCGGCAAGAACACGCCGCTCAAGCTCGAGCGCGGCCTGAACGCGCTGTGGACCAACGGCGGCCTGATGTACGCGATCCCGTTCCGCTGACGGCAGGTCAGCCCGTGCGTTCGAAGCGCAGCTTCTTGATGCGGCCGGTCGAGACGACGAGAGCGGCGATCTTGCCGGCCTTGTCGCGCTCGAGATGGGCGAGCTGGGTGGCCTTGATCCAGCTGCCGGGCGAGACGATCTCGACCGTGTCGGCGTCGATGCCGCTCACGGTCCACGGCTGCGCCGCCGGTGACCAGCGGGCCGTAGACGCCGATCGTGTAGTCCGCGCCGCCGCGGCGCACGTGCCAGGTCGCGCCGGTGTCGGGCGAGCTGTAGATGCCGGCGATCGCCGGCCGGCACGGCCTTGCGCTTGCCGAGCTTCTTGAAGGTGAGCACGCGGCCGGCGCCGAGATCGACCTGCAGCCCGCCCTTGCCGGGCTTGATCATGAACTCGAACGAGCCGCGCTCGGCGCCGAACCAGCCGCCGGCGCGGCGGCCGAGCGCGAAGGGCAGGCCGTTCTGCGTCACCATCGGCCTCGCCGTTCTTCCAGGCGAGGTCGAACAGCGACGGCTCGGCGGCATTGAACCAGGTGCCGGCGATCGGCTTGATCTCGGCCTGGCGCGATCGGCTCGAGCGCCGGCTTCAGCGCGCTTGTCGCCGTCCAGCGCATCGGCCGCGATCGTGTGGGCGAGCCGCCACGGATCGATGCTGCCGAGATTGGCGATCACCACGACGGTGAGGCCGGCCGCCGGCACCCGCAGGAACTCGGTGCGGAAGCCCGGCCACAGGCCGCCATGGCCCGATCGTCTCGAGGCCGCGCAGCTCGCCGACGCCGACGCCGCGACGATAGCGGTTGTCGTGGCCGCCGGTCAGCGGCGCCACGGCGGCGAGCTGTGTCGGGATGGTCTTGCCCAGCGACCGGCTCGTCGAAATGCCTGCTCCAGATCAGCAGGTCCTCGACCGTCGAGGTGAGGCCGCCTTCGCCGCCCTGCGGATAGGCGTGCGCGGCGCGGCGGAAGCCCTGGCCGTGCGTCGCCGAGATAGCCGGTGGCGAGGTTGGGGATCACCGTGTCGATGTCGGCCGCCAGCATCGTGTCGGTCATGCCGAGCGGCTTGAAGATGCGCTCGGCCAGCACGTCGCCGAGCTTCTTCCTGGTCAGCTTCTCGATGATGCGGCCGAGCAGCAGGAAGTTGGTGTTGCTGTAGAGGAAGCGGCTGCCCGGCGCGAAGTTGAGATGGCGGTTGAGCGACGCAGGCGGCGAACAGATCGGCGGCGCGCGCCGGCTTGTCGAGCCCGTGGCCGCCCAGCCGCAGCAGCTCGAGGAAATCGGGCAGGCCGCTCGAGTTGCGCATCATCTGGTCGATCGTGACCGGCAGCGGCGTCAGCTCCTTCAGATACTTGTGCGGCGGATCGGAGAGCTTGAGCTTGCCCTCGGCCGCCAGCATCAGCGCGGCGGTCACGGTGAACTGCTTGCTGACCGAGGCGATGCGGAAGCGCGTCGTGGGCGCGATCGGCACGCCGAGCTCGATGCTGGCCAGGCCGTAGCCCTTGCAGAGCTCGATCTCGCCCTCGCGCATGACGCGCGACGACGGCGCCGGGCGAGCCGGGCTTGGTGTAGCGGGCGAACAGCGCGTCGACGCGGCGTTCGAGGGCGATGGAGGCGATCGTTTGGACATGGAGGCAGTCAAACGAAGCGGCTCGCGCTTGTAAAGCCGAGGCGCTACGGTGGCGCGAACAGGGGAGGAACGCCGCATGGAACGGCGCTTCGTCAAGGTCGAGAAGGGGCTGGGGCCGCAGGGCCGCATCGCCGTCGTGCGCTTCGATCGCGGCGACAACATCAATGCGCTCAGCCAGCCAGGCGATGCGCGAGCTGCGCGACGTGCCGCGCGACTTCGAGGACGATCTCGAGACCTCGGTGGTGATCCTGACCGGCTCGGCCAAGGCCTTCTCCGCCGGCTTCGATCTCAAGGATCCCGAGGGCCGCGCAGCGCGACGACTCTGCCGATCGGCGAGCGCATCCATCGCCAGCGGCTCGGGCCCGAAGATGTGCAAGGCCTGGCAGGACATGGACCAGGTGACGATCGCGGCGATCGAGGGCCATTGCATCGGCGGCGGCGCGGCGCTGGTCGTGGCGCTCGACTTCCGCTTCTGCGGAAAGAGCGCGCACTTCCGCATTCCCGAGGTCGAGCTCGGCATGAACATGAGCTGGGGCTCGATCCCGCGCATGCTGGCGCTGATGGGCCCGGCGCGCACCAAGCAGGCGGTGATCCTGGCGTCGGATCGCATCGGCGCCGCCGACGCGCTCGACTGGGGCCTGGTCGAGAAGGTGGTCGACGACGGCCAGGCGCTGGCGGCGTCGATGGCCTTCGCCGAGCGCATCGCGCTGCAGCCGCCGATCCCGGTGCGCATGAGCAAGGCGTCGGTCAATCGCCTCGCGCACGCGCTCGACGATCTCGCCGCGCACATGGACGCCGACCAGAACGTGCTGACCGGACTGACCGAGGACTACAAGGAGGGGACGTCGGCCTTCCGCGAGAAGCGCAAGCCGGTGTTCAAGGGCGCGCTAGGCTGCAGCTTCCGGGCCTTCAGCTCGACTCGACGATCGTGCGGCGCTCGTCTCGTCCATCATCGGCCAGCGGCCGATCTCGTCGATCGTGCGCTTGCAGCCGAGGCAAAGGTTGCTCTTGGGTCCATCATGCAGATGCCCTTGCAGGGCGACATCACGCGCCGCGCCGCATAGGCCGGAGGCGCCGGCATCGGCCATGTGCTCAGGGCTTCTTGCTGAGCTGCGCGAGCTGGCTCTGCAGCTCGTCGAGCTTGCGCTTGAGATCGTCGATCGCCGTCTTCGCTGGGCGGTGCCGGCGCGGCCGAGCGGCTTCGGCCTTGGCCGGCTCGGCGCCGTTGGCATGTGCGCGGGCGCGGCACCCGGTGCTCCGGGCTGGCCGGCGGCGAACGGATTGAACAGGCGCATGGCGTTCTCGAACATCGCCATGTTCTGCTTGCCCATCGATTCGAACTGCTGGAACGGGTTGAAGCCGAACGCATTCTGCATGTAGCTTGCGCATCTGCTCCTGGTTGCGCGCGAACTGCGTCATCGACATCTCGAGATACTGCGGCACCACGCCCTGCAGGCTGTCGCCGTAGAACGAGATCAGCTGGCGCAGGAACGGGATCGGCAACAGCGTCTGGCCGCCCTTGCTCTCTTCCTCGAAGATGATCTGGGTCAGCACCGGGCGGGTGATGTCCTCGCCGGTCTTGGCGTCGTAGACCACGAAGTCGGTCTTGTCCTTCACCATCGTCGACAGGTGATCGAGGGTGACGTAGGCGGAGGTCGCGGTGTTGTAGAGCCGCCGGTTCGCGTACTTCTTGATGACGACCGGCGCGGGCTTGGGGCCGCCCTCCGGTACTGGCTGATCGGCCATTACGCTGCGCTCCTCACCCCCACCCTGATCGACTCGAACCATTAGCGCCGATGCCGCAGTGCGACAAGGCCGCGTTTGCGGCTGCGAAAGAGGCGTTCGCGCAACGATGGCTATAGTGGCGTCATGGCCTCCGGAAAGCGACGACAGCCCGCGAGTTCGACAGGCTGGCGCGCCGCTATCTCGATCTCTGGCAGAGCCAGCTGTCCGGGCTTGCCGGCCGACCAGGCCCTGACCGAGCAGATCGCCCGGCTGTTCGCGGCCGCGAACGCGCAGGTCGCGCCGTGCTGCAGGCTGCCCAAGGAGCTCCGCATGCCGCAACCCCGACTGGGACCGCGTCCGCTGCCGCTCCATCTGGGCACGGCGCTGATGACCTGGGCGAGCTCCGAAAGCGCGTGGCAGCTCTGGAAGCGCGACTCGCCGAGCTCGAAGCCCGGCTCGACCGCTCGCTGAGGCGTCGCCGAGGTCCTGAAGGAAGTCGCCGCGCTCGGGCGGCGAGCGCCGGCTTCGAGCAGGCGCTCCATCGCGAGATCGGCCGGCGCATGGATCGCCTGGCCGAGGGCGTGCTCGCCTATCGCAACCATCCGGTCCATCGCGACCTCGAGAACCCGCCCGCCGTCTGGCAGGAGGGCAACACGCGCCTGCTCGACTACGGCGCCACCCATCGCGCCGCCCGCAAGCGCGGCGCGCGCGCCGTGCTGGTCGTGCCGTCGCTGATCAACCGCTGGGAAGTGCTCGACCTCACCGCCGAGAAGAGCCTGCTGCGCGCCATGGCGGCCGAAGGCCTGCGGCCCTACCTCGTCGACTGGGGCACGCCCGATGCCGAGGAGCGGCGCTTCGACCTCACGGCCTACGTCGCGCGCCTCGAGCGCGCGGTCGCCTTCGTCGGCAAGCGCGCCCGCCGCGCGCCGGCGGTGATGGGCTACTGCATGGGCGGCACGCTCGCCGTGGCGCTCGCCGCGCGCCGGCCGCGCCGGGTCGCGGGGCTCGCGCTGCTCGCCGCGCCGTGGGACTTCCATGCCGACAAGACCGGCCACGCCTTCCTGCTGTCGGCCGGGCCGATGCTGGCGCAGACTGGCCGACACGGCTGGGCGAGTTGCCGGTCGATATCCTGCAGACCCTGTTCTGGTCGCTCGATCCGTGGCTTGCGGTGAAGAAGTTCGGCCGCTTCCTCGGCATGGACCAGCACAGGCGAGCACGGCGCGCGAATTCGTGCTGCTGGAGGACTGGCTGAACGACGGCGCGCCGCTCGCCGGCCCGACCGCGCGCGAGTGCCTGGTCGGCTGGTACGGCGACAACCTGCCGGGCACCGGCAAATGGGTGGTCGGCGGCAAGCGCATCGTGCCGTCGCAAGATCACGCGAGCCGGCGCTGGTGATGATCCCGTCGGGCGACCGCATCGTGCCGCCGCTGTCGGCGGCGGCGCTGGTCGATCCCAAGCGCGGCCTGAAGAACGTCACGCGCCTCGACCTGCCGCTCGGCCATATCGGCATGGTGGTGAGCGGCCGCGCCCGCGAGCTGTGCTGGACGCCGCTGATCGACTGGCTGAAGGCGCGCTGATGAGCCGGGAACAGAGCGTGGCGACTGGCGCGCTGCCGGCCGATCTGGGCTACGATCCTGTTCGCCGTCTCGATCGCTTCACGCAGGCCTACGTCGCGGTGGCCGACGAGGCGCGTCGCGGCCATCGTCATCGCGTTCGGCCGGCCGCTTCGCCGACGAGATCACCAGCCATCTCGTGATCGCCGCCCTCATCCCGGCGCTCTACTGGCTGCATCGGCGCTTTCCGCTCGGCGAGCGCCGCGCAACCTCGCGGTCCATGTCGCGGCGGTGGTGCCGTTCAGCATCGCTGCATACGCTCGGCATGGCGGCGCTGCGCTGCTGTGGTTCGCGGCATCCTCGGCGACGCGCCGTACCGCTTCCCGCTGACGTTCGACCGGCTGGAGTACGAGTTCACCAAGGACTCGTCACCTATCTGCATGATGAACCACGGCGTCTGGCGTTCCACTATCCTGCGCGAGACGCGAGCCGAGCCGGCCGCGCTGCGCCGTCGCCGGACAGCCGCAGGCGCCGCCCGAGCGCTTCGCCGTGCGCAAGCGCGGCGGCAGCGAGGTCATGGTCGAGGTGGCCGACATCGACTGGATCGAGGCCTCGGGCAACTACGCGATCCTGCATGTCGGCGGCGAGACCTTCGAGATCCGCTCGTCGCTGGCCAAGCTCGAGGGCGAGCTCGATCCCAAGCGCTTCGTGCGGGTCCACAAGTCACACGTTGTGAACATCGCGCGGGTGGCCGAGGTCGATGCCGTGGGTGAGCGGCGACTGGCGCATCCGCCTGCAGGACGGCGCCGAGGTGAATCTGAGCCGCCGCTATCGCCAGCGCTTCGAGGCATTGGCGCCGGTCAGGAGCTGACCGCTCGTCCCATCCCGCGCGCCGGTCGTCCCACGGATCTCGCCGGTCGTCACAAAACGCACCGGAATCAGAGGCTAGGACGATAGCGAGGGCGTGCGACACACTCGAGCTACGGGAGAGTTCCATGACGCGCCGCGATCTTCTCAAGACTGCCGCCTGCCTGCCGTTCCTGCCCCTTTCGGCTGCCGCCCAGACGTCCAGCTTCAAGCGCGTCCGCCCCGGCGAGCCGGGCTGGCCGTCCGAGGCCAAGTGGCAGGAGCTGGGTGCCAAGGTCGGTGGCCAGCTTACCGCCGTCCGCTCGCCGCTGGAGGCCTGCAAGGGCGCCGATGCCGCCACCTGCGACGCGGTCTTCAAGCAGTTCAAGAACCCCTATTTCATCCGGGACAATGTCGCGCTGACGCAGACCACCGGCTGGGTCGAGGCCTGGACGTCCTCGCCCAGCGCCTACGCGGTCGACGCCCGCAACGCCGCCGACGTGGCGGCGGCGGTGAACTTCGCGCGCGAGAACAAGCTGCGCCTGGTCGTGCGCGGCGGCGGGCACAGCTATCACGGCACGTCCAACGCCGCCGACTCGCTGCTGGTGCGCACGCGGCCGATGGACTCCATCGAGATGCACGACGCCTTCGTGGCCCAGGGCTGCAGCGATGCCGCGCAGCCGGCGGTGTCGCTGGGCGCGGGCAACATCTGGCTGAAGGCCTATGCCGCCGTGACCAAGGCCGGACGCTACGTGCAGGGCGGCGGCTGCTGCACCGTGGGCGTGGCCGGCCTGATCCAGAGCGGCGGCTTCGGCAGCTTCTCGAAGAACTTCGGCCTCGCGGCCGCAAGCCTGCTCGAGGCGGAGATCGTGACGGCCGACGGCCAGATCCGCATCGCCAATGCCTGCACCAACCCCGATCTCTTCTGGGGCCTGAAGGGCGGCGGCGGCGGCAGCCTGGGCGTCGTCACGCGCCTCACGCTCAAGACGCATACCTTGCCGAATTTCCTCGGCGGCGCCTTCGGCAACATCAAGGCCAGCTCGCCCGAGGCCTACAAGCGGCTGATCGCGCAGTTCATGACGTTCTATCGCGACAAGCTCTTCAATCCGCACTGGGGCGAGTTGGTGCGCTTCCGGCGCGACAACGTGCTCGACATCGAGATGGTGTTCCAGGGTCTCGACCTGGCGACGGCCCAGGCGACGTGGAAGCCGTTCATCGATTGGGTCGCGGCATCGCCGAACGACTATGCGTGGACGGCATGCCGCTGATGGCGATCGCGGCACCCGCGCACTTCTTCTGGGATGCCGCGTTCCTGAAGCAGAACATTCCGTCGGCGATCCGGTCGGACGATCGGCCCGGCGCGCCGGCCGATGCGATCTACTGGGCGGGCAATGTCGGCGAGGCGGGCTGGTACCTGCACAACTACGAATCGGCGTGGTTGCCGCAGTCGCTGCTCGATCCGGCCAACCAGGCGAAGCTGGTCGATGCGCTGTTCGCGGCCTCGCGCCAATGGTCGCTCCAGCTCCACTTCAACAAGGGCCTCGCCGGCGCGCCGCCCGACGCCATCGCCGCCGCGCGCGACACCGCGACCAATCCCGCCGTGCTCGACGCCTTCGCGCTCGTGATCATCTCCGCCTCGGGCGCGCCGGCCTTCGCCGGCATCGCGGGCCACGAGCCCGATCTCGCCAAGGCCAAGCGCGAGGCCGCCGCCGTCAGCGCCTCGCTGGCCGAGGTCACGAAGCTCGCGCCGGACAATGGCGCCTATGTGTCCGAATTGAGCTACTTCCAGAAGGACTGGCAGACTGCCTATTGGGGAAGCAACTACGGCCGTCTGCGCGTGGTGAAGCAGAAATACGATCCCGACGGGCTGTTCTTCGTCCATAACGGCGTCGGCAGCGACGACTGGAGCCCCGACGGCTTCACCCGGCTGCACCTAGCGGTTCGGCCTTGCCTTGCGGGCGGTGGCGCGGCGTCTATAACATCCCCATCTTAAGGCGGCAGGGCCTGTCAGGAGAAGTTCAATGGCAACCGACATCGTCATCGCGAGCGCAGCGCGCACGCCCGTCGGCTCGTTCAACGGCGCGTTCGGCGCCGTGCCGGCCCACGACCTCGGCAAGGCCGCGATCAAGGGCGCGCTCGAGCGCGCCAAGGTGAAGCCCGAGGAAGTCGACGAAGTGATCATGGGCCAGATCCTGACCGCCGGTCAGGGCCAGAACCCGGCGCGCCAGGCCGCGATCAATTCCGGCATTCCGGTCGAGAAGACCGCGCTCGGCATCAACCAGCTCTGCGGCTCGGGCCTGCGCGCCGTCGCCTTCGGCTGGCAGGCGATCCGCAACGGCGACGCCAACATCATGGTGGTCGGCGGCCAGGAGAGCATGAGCCAGGCGCCGCACGTCGCCCACCTGCGCGACGGCACCAAGATGGGCGACCTCAAGATGGTCGACACCATGATCAAGGACGGCCTGTGGGACGCCTTCAACGGCTATCACATGGGCAACACCGCCGAGAACGTCGCGCAGAAATACCAGATCACCCGCGTCGAGCAGGACGCCTTCGCGGCCTCCTCGCAGAACAAGGCCGAGGCGGCGCAGAAGACCGGCCGCTTCAAGGACGAGATCGTCCCGGTCACGGTGAAGACCCGCAAGGGCGACGTCGTGGTCGACACCGACGAGTTCCCGCGCCACGGCACGACGGTCGAGACGCTGGCCAAGCTGCGGCCGGCCTTCGCGCAAGGACGGCTCGGTCACCGCCGGCAACGCCTCGGGCATCAACGACGGCGCCGCCGCGATGGTGCTGATGAGCGCCGACGAGGCCAAGAAGCGCGGCATCAAGCCGCTCGCCAGGATCGTGTCGTGGGCGACCACCGGCGTCGATCCGACGATCATGGGCATCGGCCCGGTCACCGCCTCGCAGGCGGCGCTGAAGAAGGCCGGCTGGACGGTCAAGGATCTCGACCTGGTCGAGGCCAACGAAGCCTTCGCCGCGCAGGCGCTCGCCGTCGGCAAGGAGCTCGGCCTCGATCCCGACAAGCTCAACGTCAACGGCGGCGCGATCGCGCTCGGCCATCCGATCGGCGCCTCGGGCGCGCGCGTGCTCACGACCCTGCTCTACGAGATGCAGAAGCGCGACGCCAAGAAGGGCCTCGCCACCCTCTGCATCGGCGGCGGCATGGGCATCGCCATGTGCGTCCAGCGCGACTAGAGCGGAATGAGATGAGGTGGAACCGCATGCGGTTCCACCTCATCTCATTCGCGCGCACCGGTGATCACGGTTCCACAAGGCATGATGGGTCCGGCTGATTCCAACCGGACTCATCATGCTTTAGGGCGTGTACTCATAAATCCAAATTCGTGCTGTTGGACGTGAGCTGGCCGGCCACACGCCGCGCCCGTCAATCCTCGCGACGCGCGTGGATACCGTAAAGATTGGCCAGCCGCGCGATGAGGAAGGCGACATACATAACGCCCACGATCTGCTCGATCACGATCAGGGCGCGCGCCATCCTGGTGACCGGGGTGATCTCGCCGAAGCCGGTCGACGTCAGCACCGTGAAGGAGAAATACATCATGGCCGACCAGTCGAGCTGGTTGGGCGCATGCACCGGAGCAGCATGGAAGGCACTAGGCTGGACCTCCTGCAGCAGCCCGAACACGCAGGCGAAGGTGAAGGCGATCAGCACATAGGCCGCCACGGCGCCGAACACCTTGTCGGTCGAGATGGGATGCCAATCCAGCACGTAGTAAAGCAACGCAGCCGTGATGGCCCCCATGAAGGCCGCCGTGACCAGCAGCGTCGCCGGCCGCAGCCAGTGTTCACCCAGCCGGTCGGCCGCAACGCCGTGGAAGGTGAGCAGCGCCAGGATGCCGACGATCAGGAGCGTGCGACGGCGCGCGTGCAGCGCCCACAGGCCGAGAAGAAGGATGCCGAGCATTCCGAACACGAGAAACGTCCCGCCGATCGCCGACTCCGCGAGCAGCGGATGGACGAGGATAAAGGCGAACAGCCCGGCCAGCAGCACGCTGCAGCGGTTGCGGCGCAGGTAGGCAATGCGGTGCAGCAGGCGTCGGCGCAGCATGGTCGCTACTTCCACTCCGCCAGCTCGACGGTGATGCCTACCGGCAGAAACACCGACTTGTGGTCGTGGATGGTCGTGGGGTCGTTGCGCAGCCGCACGCCAGATGCTCCCGATGAACAGGAGGAACGCTAGCATTCTGCCGAATTTCGGGGAAGCCATCGGCGGACAGCATGGTCTTCCCGGCGCTGCCGCGGCGCCCGATGGCCAGGCAACGTCCGATGCATCGAGGACTACAAGGAGCGGACATCTTTGCGCCGGTCCGAGTAGAGTCCGCTTATGGGTTCACGGCCTGGAGAGAACGGCTCATTTTGCGGATGCCACGAACGCCCGAAGGTTGACCCCTTCGGGCGTTTCGCTTGCGGGCAATGCCGTCAGCGCAGCTCCTGCATGTGCTGGCCCTGCAGCACGAGCCGCCGCCCTTGCAGCGAGGAGACCTCCAGGAGCTCGGCGTTTTCCGGCGTCGTCGTCGGCGAAACCAGCAGGAAGCGTGTCTCTCCCGGAGCCGTGGTGATGATCAGCTCATTGCTTTGCTGCGTTCCGACGGCCCTGAAGTCGTGGTAGCCCGGCGCCAGGTCGAAAAGCAGCCAGGTGTTGGGGGTGAGCATGCCCGCCAGCCGCCCGCTGCGCGTGATGTTGATCGCCTGCGCCTCCGGGGGAGCCTCAGCCCGCACGAGGTAGACCGCGGCCAGGCCCGGCTGCGGCACCGGGAAGTTGTTGCCGTAGGCTTCCATCCAGCGCGACATCCCGCCGGGTGTCGAAGACGTACAGGCGGCAGCGAGCAGGGACAACGCAACGACGGGCAGAAACTTCTTCATGCAACGACCTCCGCGAACAGCGTCGGCCGAACGGACTTTTGGGTCAAGTGCAAGGAGATGCCTCTAGGCGGCGCAGGCCGGCTCCGGCAGGACGCGCAGGCGCGCCAGCGGTGACAGCACGATGACCAGGGTCGACAGCGCGAAGGCCGCCGCGATCAGCAGCAGGGCGGCGTGCAGGCCGGCCTCGGCCGCCACGAAGCCGCCGGCCAGCGCGCCCAGCGGCCGCACGCCGTAGATCGCGGTCTGCATCGTGGCATTGACCCGGCCCATCAGCGGCGCCGGCGTCACCAGCTGGCGCACCGTGACCTGGCAGATCAGCCACAGCATCGGGCCGAAGCCCACCAGGAAGTGACCGGCCGCGGCATAGGCGAAGCCGGCGCCGGCCGGGGCCGCGAGGAACAGGCCGGCGGCGATCACCGACACGGCGGGGCCGAAGATCAGGGTGACGAGGGGCGGCAGTCGGCGTGCCAGGATCGGCGCCGCCAGCGCACCCAGGATCAGGCCGGCGCCATAGGCCGACTGGGCGAGGCCCATATGCGCCGGATCGAGGCCGAGCGGGCCGAGCGCCAGCGGCGCCCAGACCGCGAGCAGGGCGAAGAAGGCGAAGTTCCAGAACACGGCGCAGAGGCCGATGCCGCGCAGCAATTCATGCTGCACCACGAAGCGCGCGCCGGCCTGGATGGCGGCGACGAAAGACGGCCGCTGCCCATCGCTCGTCGGCGCCGGGGTTTTCGGCAAAGCGAGAATGCAGGCGAGCGCCAGGGCGGCGCCCAGGGCAGCCAGGGCATAGCCCCAGGTCGGCGACAGGAGCTGGGCGAGCAGGCCGGCGACGAAGGGCGCGGCCAGGCTCACGACCGCGCGTGCCAGCTCGAGGCGGGCGTTGGAGCGCGACAGGTCGGCCGGCGGCACCAGGCTGGGCAGCAGCGAGACCGATGTCAGCACATAGACCACGGTCCCCGAGGCGCCGATGAAGGCGGCGACGCCCAGCAGGCTCGCGATGCCGGCGGCGGCTGCCGCGACGGCGACGACCGATGCCGCGAGGCCGAGGCCCAGTCCGACGATCAGCAGGGTGCGCCGCGTCATGCGGTCGACCCAGGCGCCGGCCGGCAGCGAGAGCAGTAGCCAGGCTGCACTTTGGGCGGCGACCAGCAGGCCGAGCACGCCGGGTCCGGCGCCCAGGACCAGGGTCGCGGTCAGTGGCAGGGTTGCGAGCGCCAGTTGGTCGGCGGCGTGGGTCCCGGCGGCGGCGCCGAGCAGGGCGGTGAAGGGCTTCATGGTTGCCGTTCTATGACCGGCGTACGGCGTGGCGTTATCCGGCACCGCCCGCCAATTCGTCTCTCTTGCCCGCGCCCCCGCAGAACCGGCTAGAGTATCGCGGCGTAACCTACGGGAGGAAAAAATGGCCGAACGTGTTGCAGTCGTGACGGGCGGAACGCGCGGCATCGGCGCCGCCGTCTCGCGCATGCTGAAGGACAAGGGCTACAAGGTGGCGGCCACCTATGCCGGCAACGATGAGGCGGCGAAGAAGTTCAAGGCCGAGACCGGCATCGCCGTCTACAAGTTCGATGCCTGCGATTTCGCCGCCTGCCAGACGGGCATCGCCCAGATCGAGAAGGATCTCGGGCCGGTCGAGGTGCTGGTGAACAATGCCGGCATCACCCGCGATTCGACCATGCGCCGCCTGACGCGCGACATGTGGGACGCCGTGATCGACACCAATCTCGGCTCCTGCTTCAACATGTCGAAGGCGGTGTGGGAGGGCATGAACACGCGCGGCTTCGGCCGTATCGTCAATATCGGCTCGATCAACGGCCAGGGCGGCCAGTACGGCCAGGTCAACTACGCCGCCGCCAAGTCGGGCATCCACGGCTTCACCAAGGCGCTGGCCCAGGAGGGCGCATCCAAGAACATCACCGTCAACGCCATAGCGCCGGGCTACACCGAGACCGACATGGTCGCGGCCGTACCGGCCAACGTGCTGGAGAAGATCGTCGCCAAGATCCCGGTCGGCCGCCTCGGCAAGGCCGACGAGATCGCGCGCGGCGTGATGTTCCTGATCGCCGACGATGCCGGCTTCATCACCGGCTCGACGCTGTCGATCAACGGCGGCCAGCATATGTACTGAGTGACGCACGCTTCCCCCATTGCGCAGTACGCGGAGGTCCTGGCCGGCGATCACCCTCGGGAGATGTCATGGCGCATGTCTGCCGACATGCGCGTGATAGGCAGCGATGAGATCGTTCGCTTCGCTCAGAATGTCGACGCCACCGGTCGTTCGGATCTTTCCACCTTGGGCATCCCAGATCTGGACGACGAGTTCGTCCTCGGGATCGTGCTGAAGGAAGGTTGGCGGCAGCGTCTGCACGTCGTCGCCGACATGCATGGCGACCTGGGCCAGCTGGCCATCGAAGAAGAAATTCGCCTCGTCCCTCCCCGCGAAATAGGCAACCAGCACGCCGACCACGCCGACGGCCGTGAGGACCGCCGCGATCCAGGCCAGCGCCGTCCAGCGTATGGACGTCACGGCGCATCCCTGGTCACGAGCCAGCCTGCCCCGCGCACATTGCGAATGATCTCCCTGTCGAACTTGCGGCGAACGCTGTGGATCAGGACGTCGACGGCGTTGCTCTCGATCTCGTCGCGGCTGAGATAGATCTCGCGCTCGATCATGTCGCGAGGGACGATCTTTCCGGGTTGCCGCACAAGGACCTGCAGCAACGCGAATTCGCGCGCCGGAAGCCTGATGGCTTTCTGCCTGTAGCTCACGACGTGCGTTGCCAGGTCGATGGTGAGCTCGCCCGCCGCCAGGCTGGAGCGTGGCCGCCTGTCATGACGACGCATCACCGCACGGATGCGCGCGAACAGCTCGGGCAGCTCGAATGGCTTCACGACGTAGTCGTCGGCGCCGAGATCGAGGGCGGCGACGCGGCTGTCGATTTCCGCCCGGGCGGTGATGACCACCACCGGCGTGTCCATCGTCGCGGCCCGGGCAGCCCTCAGCAGATCGACGCCGGACTGCCCCGGCAGCCCGATGTCGAGCAGGACGACGGAATGGTCGCCGCGGTGCCAGGCGGCCTCTCCCTGTTCACCGTCGCGTGCCCACTCGACGAGGATTCCCTGCTCATGAAGCGCACGCGAGAGACTCTGACCGATCATCGGATCGTCTTCGATAAGAAGTATGCGCATGAATGGTCGGTGTTTGGCGGTTCTCTGGCGGTCGATGGGTCAGGCTGGGCGGCTTCGTAGAATTAGCGTTCGCTAAGTGTCGAAAAGGGCAGTGAGCGATCCCTAATCAATTCGCGCTAAACGGTCGCAATTGCAATTAGTAATCATTGGCATCGCCTTTTTCCGTGATACCCCATTCGAATGAGCAAGTCCGCTCCATCGAGTCGCGCGCAGGCGCCGGCGTCCGACATCCTCGAGCTGTGCTTCGCGGCAAATGTCGCTGCACGCCGGCGATGTACGCCGTGCTGAAGGCGATCGTCGACGCAGGCAATCTCCCGACCGCCGGCGAGGTCCAGCCTGACGCTCGGGTCGACCTTCGGCGCCACCTGATGCAGGCTGGTCGCCGGATAGACCACCATGGCGCCGGCGCCGAGCTTGATGCTGTGTCGGCCGAACGTGTCCTCGATCTGAAGCTCGCCGCCGTCATACTCCTCGGGGTTGGTGAGGAAGAGCGTCGCCGACACGTCGGTCCTGAGCTTCCGGCCATCGTGCGGGCTGATGCGCACGCTGCCATCGACATGCGCGCCGAACTTCATGCCTTCGCTGTAGCGGTTGAACATCGGCGGATAGATGGCGTTGGGCAGGACGGCGCTGATGAAGGTCGGATGGCGCTCGAGCGCCGACACGACGATGCTCTGGCAGGCGAGCGCCACGTCGGAGCGCTCGTCGATCTGCTGGTTGAACTTTACCGGCGCGCCCTGGTAGCCCGCCGTGACGCGCCCGTCGACCCACGAATTGGCCCGATCCAGGCGCTCGCGCACGCTGACGAGTTGCCCGGCGTCGAGCACATTGGGAATGCAGACCAGCATGATCGGGCGGCGGCCTCCGTCACATGCGATAAGTCAGCGTGATCAGGCCCGTCGTGCCCGACCCGGCAACGGCGCGACCGCCGTCCGACGCCATGAGCTGGTCGTAGTACATCGTGTTGAACACGTTGAGGACGTTGAAGCGAACCTCGTACCTCGGTTGCTTGTACGCCGCGGTCAGATCGACGCGCGTGTACTCCGGCACCTGCACCGTGTTCTGGTTGTTGGCGTAACGCTGGCCGACATAGAACACGCCGCCGCCGATCTCGTAGGTGTCGTTGAAGGTATAGGTGGTCCAGATGTTGGCCGAGTCCTTGGGCGTGTTGAGCGGTACATTGCCGGTCGTGCCGCCGACGCCGTTGTTGGTGGCGGGCAGGCCGGCGAGGATGCGCCCGTTCAGGTAGGCGTAGCCGCCGAACACCTGCCATCCGGGCAGGATCTGGCCGGCAACGCCGACGCGGGCGCCCTGGACGCGGACCATGCCGGTGGGGGTGAAAGTGCCGTCGGCATTCGCCGTGCGGGCGTTGTTCTTGGTGATCTGGAACAGCGCGCCATTGAGCGACAGGTTGCCGTTGAACAACTCGTACTTGGCGCCGGCCTCGAAGCCCTCGTTCGTCTCCGGCGGGAGGACGGTCGTGCCCGTCGTCGCGGTGAGCTGCTCGAGCGATGGATTGAACGACGTGCTGTAGGAGAAGTAGTACGACTGCTCGCGCGTCGGCTCGATGATCGCGCCGGTGCGAACGCTGGTGAAGTAGTCGGTCTGCGACGAGTACGCTGCGGTCGTGCTGCCGGGCGTGTTGACCGAATTGAGCGAATTGCCGATCTGCGCCGTATAGGCGTCCCAGCGCACGCCGCCGACGAGCTTGAGCCACGGCGTCACCTGGGCGGTATCGTTGGCATACATGCCGAAGCCCCAGGCCTGCGACGATGCATAGTTGCCCGGCAGGCTGGGGACGTTCGACGGCGTGTTGCCGCCGGTCGTGAAGCCCGCAGGCCACGCAGTCTGGAGAGCCCGCCACCAGGGCGATGCCGTTGCAGGTGCCGGTGCGGGTGAAGGTCTTGTTGGTGTAGGCCTCGTAGTTGAGGTCGACGCCCATCAGCAGCGAATGGCCGACGAAGGCGGTGTCGAACTTGGCCGTCACCTCGGTCTGGTTCTCGAGCGTATAGTCGTTGATGTTTCGATCGCGACTGAGCTGGCGAACGTAGAGCTGGTTCAGGGGAGCGCCGCTGTACGGCGTGTTGCCTGGACCGGCGGCGGCCTGCACGAAGGAGCCGTTCGCGGCGAGCGTGCCGACGAATCCGCCCGAGGTCTCTTGCACCGCGGTGTTGACCCAAATGAACGCCGTCTGGTTGCGCAGGTTGAGGTTGGGGGCGAACTTGTGCTCGATCAAGCTGCCCAGTTGCACGACATCCTGCACGGTGGCGTCGCTGTCGTAGCCATAGGCCGTGTTGCGCGGGACGTTGATCGGGAAGCCGTTGATGTTCGGCACGCCGTAGGGCACCTGGTCCTTCCGGTGCTGCAGGATCGCCGACAGCGTGACCTCGGTCGGCGTTCCGATGCCCAGCTTGACCGACGGCGCGAAACCGAAATCCAGCACGTTGCTCTGGTCGAGGGTCGAGGCCTTGCCGACCTGGAACATCCCGGAGACGCGGGCCGCGTTGGTGCTGTCCTGCGCGAACGGCACGTTGACGTCGGCCGTGCCGCGCGCCAAGCCGTTGGTCGTCGCCTGCAGACTGAGTTCCGTGGCGTTCTTGAGGAACGGCTTCTTGGCCACCTGGTTGATGATGCCGCCGGTCGAGCCGCGGCCGAACAGCATCGAGGACGGGCCCATCAGGACCTCGATCTGCTCCAGCGCGAAGACGTCGCGATAGTACTGGCCGCGGTCGCGCATGCCGTCGAGGTAGATGTCGGTGCGCGCCGAGAAGCCGTTGAGGTTGATGTTGGTGCCGATCGTGCCGCCCTCGGCCGAGCCGATGGTGACGCCCGGCACGTTGCGCAGCGCGTTCTCCATCGTCGTGGCGCCCTGCGACTGCATCAGCGCCCGGTTGATGACGACCACCGTCTGCGGCACGTCCATCAGCTCGGTGGCGCCCAGGCGGTTGAGCGATCCGCGGGTGACCTGGAAGTCCTCGCTCGGCCGGCCGCCGGTGACCGTCACCGGGTGCATCGTCACCGGGGACGCGGTCGGATCGCCGGGATTGGCCTGCCCGGGCGGCGGCGTCGGAGCCGGCCCCTGGGCGTTCTGGTCGGGCGCCTGCTGGGCGACGGCCGCCGCGGGGGCCATGAGGATACCGAAAACGGCGGTTTGGACCTGCTTGTGACGCTTGCTCAAGATGGATCTCCCTTGAGCGCAACTGATAGTCACTCGCAGTTCGGATGTAAACGAGATGCGACCATTACGTGTGGGACGCAGCCATGAAAAATACGCGGATTAGCGGTTGCTCATTCTTCTGCGACAAGCATACGACCCAGTGATTGTTCGAATTAGCGTTCGCTCATTCATCGTCGAATGGTTCGTCGCGCTTTCCGCTTCCTAAGCTGCCGGCGCTTTTCTTCCAACCGATATTGCTCGGTAAAGTTGTATTTTGATATTCGGGTTCAGAGCCCCTCTCCGTCGCGAAGCGGGGGAGAGGGCGGGGCCCATTGCGAAGCAATGGGAGGGTGAGGTGGTGTCTCGAACAACCCAGATGCTTCGCCCTGCGAACGTCGCGGCGATGACGCATTAAGGACCGCCGCGATTTTGCATGCAGTGACTGCACTGCTCTGTGCCCGTTCTACCGGTACGCAAGTATTATTTTGAACGCTGCCGTCTCTTTCACTTGACAGTACTGAGCAATGTTGTGGCGTATACAGGCCGGCACTCGCAGGACGAGGATCGGTATCATGGCCATTGATTTGGGAGAGCTCCGTCGAGAGCGACGCCCGATCGCCTGGGGAATTGCGCGCGGCGCCCCCGGAGGGGTGGCTTGGCGCTGTCTGCGCAGCCGCCCGCGAAAGGCGGCCGCTCAAACCTCAGTAACCTCAGAAACCTCCCAAACCTCCCAAACCTCCGAAACCGGTCGGCGCGCCGGCGAAGCATCCGCAAACGGCTGGCGGAAATTGCGGGAAATGCGGAAATGGGATCCGGCGCAGCGACGCCGCGTGTCGCCCCCTCTCATGTGCAGGAGCGTTCGATGGCCAGGCTGACCGAGTACAAGGACATGAACCCGCGCGCCAAGGCGGTCGTCGACGGCATCGCGAAGGCGCGCGGCATCGATCCGGCCACTATCAACAATGTCTGGAAGGCGTTGGCGCGCCATCCTTCGGTGATGGAGACGCTTTGCAGCCGAGATGAAGGCGGCCTTCGCGCCCGGCAAGCTCGATCCGCTCACCAAGGAATTAGTTTATCTCGCGATCAGCATCGCCAATCAGTGCGACTATTGCATCGCCTCGCACGGCGCGATGGCGCGGCAGAAGGGCATGACCGAGGAGATGCACGAGGAATTCATGGCCGTCGTCCTGGCCGCGCAAAAGGGCAACAAGATCGCCATGGCCTATCGCGTGCCGGTCGACGCTGCATTCGAGGAGAAGTGACCGTGAACGACGTCAAAGCCCCGATCTGGGATGCCAATCTCTATCTCAAGTTCGCCGACGCGCGCCTGCGGCCCGCGCTCGACCTCATGGGCCGGCTCGATCCGGCCAACGCCGCCCGCCCGGGCCACGCGATCTACGATCTCGGCTGCGGCGCCGGCAACATCAGTCGCATCCTGGCCGAGCGTTTCCCGGCGGCGCCGGTCATCGGCGTCGACTCCTCTGAGGAGATGCTCGCCAAGGCGCGCAGCCAGACGGTCGACCCGCGCGTGACCTTCACCAAGGGCGACCTGGCGCACTTCAAGCCCGGCCTGCCGCCCGGCATCCTCTACAGCAACGCGGCCTACCAGTGGGTCGAAGGCCATATCGACCTGTTCCCCGGCCTGCTGAAGCTGCTGCCGTCGGGCGGCCAGCTGGCGATCCAGATGCCGCGCAACCACGAGGCGCCGTCGCATGCGCTGATGCGCCAGGCGGCCCAGGCCGGCCCGTGGCGCGACAAGCTCGCCAAGGTGGGCGGCATCCGCTCGGTGTTCGATCCGGCGCGTTACTACGACGTGCTGAAGCCGCTGTGTTCGGATCTCGACGTCTGGGAATCGATCTATCAGCAGCAGCTCACCGGCAAGGATCCGGTGGCGCAATACACCGCGGGCACCGGCCTGCGGCCCTACATGGCGGTGCTGAACGAAGCCGAGCAGGCGGGCTTCTACGACACCTACGCCAAGCTGCTGGCCGAGGCCTATCCGACGCGCACCGACGGCATCACGCTGTTTCCCTTCCGCCGCCTGTTCATCGTGGCGCGCCGCGCATGAGGCTGCGCCGGCTCCTGACCGTTGCGCTTCTGCTGCTGGGGGCCGGCCGGGTCCAGGATTGTCTTGCCGCGCCGCAAGCCATGGTGGCCGCCGCCCATCCCCTGGCGGTCGACGCCGGGCTGGACGTGTTGCGCCGCGGCGGATCGGCGGTCGATGCCGCGATCGCCGTGCAGATGGTGCTGGGCGTGGTCGAGCCGCAGGCGTCGGGTCTCGGCGGTGGCGGCTTCATGCTGCACTACGACGGCGCGACGGGCGTCCTCACGGTCTATGACGGCCGCGAGACCGCGCCGGCCGGCGCCACGCCGACGATGTTCCTCGATCGCGACGGCAAGCCGCTCGGCTTCCGCGAGGCGACGGCGTCGGGCATCTCCGTCGGCGTGCCGGGCGCGCTGGCGATGCTGGAGCTCGCCCACAAGGAGAAGGGCAAGCTTGCCTGGAACGAACTGTTCAAGCCGGCCATCGAGGTCGCGCGCGCAGGTTTTCCGGTGTCGTCGCGCCTCGCCGCGTGGCTCGAGCGCATACCGCTTTTGCGCAACGAGCCGAACATCCGCGCGACCTACTTCAACGACGACAGCGCGCCGAAGAAGCTCGGCGAGACGGTCACCAATCCAGCGCTTGCCGAGACGATGCAGCTGATCGCCGACCAGGGCGTGCAGGCTTTCTACCAGGGCGCCATCGCGGCCGAGATGGTGGAGCGCGTTCACAACCACGTGCGTCCCGGCACCCTGTCGCTCGCCGACCTCGCGAACTATCGGCCCGTCAAGCGCGAGGCGGTGTGCGGCCCCTATCGCGTCTGGGAGATCTGCGGCCTGCCGCCGCCCTCGTCGGGCGGCATCGCCATCCTGCAGGTGCTGGGCCTGATCGAGCCGTTCGACATCTGGCGCGACCCGCCGAACAGCCTGCGCGCGCTCCACCTCATCGCCGAGGCGAGCCGGCTGGCCTTCGCCGACCGCGACCGCTATGTCGCCGATCCGGCCTTCGTGCCGGTGCCGGTGGCCGGGCTGATCTCGCCGGCCTATATCGCCGAACGCCGCCTCCTGATCTCGACCGACCACAGCATGGGCAAGGTCGGCCCCGGCCTGCCGCCCGGCTATGTCGAACGTGGCACCAGCCATATCAGCATCGTCGATCGCTGGGGCAATGCCGTCAGCTTCACCACCACCATCGAGGCGCCGTTCGGCGCCCAGATCATGCTGCACGGCTTCCTGCTCAACAACGAGCTGACCGATTTCTCGGCGGTGCCCGAGGCCGGCGGAAAGCCGGTCGCCAACCGGGTCGAGCCCGGCAAGCGGCCACGCTCGTCGATGTCGCCCACCCTGATCTTCGACCAGGACCGCAAGCTCGTGGCGGCGCTGGGGTCGGCCGGCGGCGCGCGCATCATCGGCGACACGCTGCAGGCCGTGATCGGCCTCCTGGATTGGGACCTCACCATGCAGGAAGCCATCGCCCTGCCGCGGATCATCAATATGAACGGGGCGACCGAACTGGAGGCGGGCACGCCCCTGGCCGGCGAAGCGGACGCCTTGCGCGACTTGGGACATCAAGTACAAGTCCGCTCACATGAAGGCGGCCTGACCGGCGTGCGCCGGGTGGGCGACGGCTGGCAAGGCGGCGCCGATCCGAGGCGCGACGGCGTCGCCAAAGGAGAATAGCTTGGCTCAGAAGAAACTGCCCACGGTGCTGCTGCGCGCCGGCGAGGATCGCCGCGTCCGTGCCGGCAATCCCTGGGCGTTCTCCAACGAGATCCTGATGGACGCCGAGACCAAGGCGCTGCCGCCGGGCTCGCTGGCGACCCTGCGCGCACCGGGCGGCGAGGCGCTGGGGCTCATCACCTTCAACCCGCATTCGCTGATTGCCGGCCGCGTGCTGACATCCAATCCGGAGGCCACGGTCGATGCGCTGTTCCTCGGCCGGCGGCTGGCGCAGGCCGCGGCGTTGCGCGACCGCCTGATCGGCGTTCCCTATTACCGCCTGATCCACGCCGAGGCCGACGGCCTGCCCGGCGTGATCGTCGACCGCTTTGGCGACGCTCTGGTGGTCCAGGTGAATACCGCCGGCATGGAACTGCTGACGCCGGTCCTGCTCGAAGCGCTGGAGGCCGAGCTTTCTCCCAAGACCATCGTGCTCAAGAACGATTCGCCGGTGCGCGAGCTCGAGGGCCTGAAGCGCGAGGTCACGGTCGCCAAGGGCGAGATGTCGGGCACCGTCGAGCTGATCGAGAACGGCGCCCGCTTCGTGGCCGACCTGTCGGGCGGCCAGAAGACCGGCTGGTTCTACGACCAGCGCGACAACCGCCGCTTCATGGCGGGGCTCGCCCGCGAGGCGCGCGTCCTCGACGTCTACAGCTACAGCGGCGGCTTCGGCGTGCTGGCCGCCGCGCAAGGCGCCAAGTCGGTGACCTGCATCGACCGCTCGCAGCCGGCGCTCAACGCGGCCAAGGCGGCGGCCGATTTGAACGGCGTCGACAAGATCGTCTCGTTCGAGAAGAGCGAGGCCTTCGATGCGATGGAGAAACTCGCCGGCAAGCGCTTCGACGTGGTGATCTGCGATCCGCCGGCCTTCGTGAAAAGCCGCAAGGATCTCAAGATCGGCGCCCAGGGCTACCGCAAGCTGGTGCGCCTGGCGGCCCCCCTGGTGGAGAAGGGCGGTTTCCTGTTCGTCGCGTCGTGCTCACATCTCGTCGATACGCCGCTGTTTGCCGAACAGGTGCGGCGCGGCCTGCGCGATGCCAGCCGCAATGGTCGCATCCTGCTGAGCTCGGGCGCCGCGCTCGATCATCCCGTGCATCCGGGGCTGCCGGAGACGGCGTATCTCAAGGCGCTGACCTTGCAGCTCGACTGATTATGCTTCGTCCCCGACCGGTCCGCGCAATCTCATCACCGACGTCGACGGCATCCTGGTCGGCAACATCGAGGACCAGCGCCTGCGCTCCGGCGTCAGCGTCGTGCTGTGCGAGAACCCGTCGGTGGCATCAGTCGACGTCCGCGGCGGTGCGCCGGGCACGCGCGAGACCGATCTGCTCGATCCCGCTTCCCGCAACGAGCGCATCGATGCGATCTGTCTTTCGGGCGGTTCGGCATTCGGCCTCTCGGCGGCCGATGGCGTGATGCACTGGCTCAGGGAACGTGGCCGTGGGTTCGCCGTTGCCGACGTCGTCGTGCCGATCGTGCCGGCGGCTATCCTGTTCGACCTGCTGAATGGTGGAGACAAGAACTGGGACTGGCCGCCTTATCGCGAACTGGCTTATGCCGCGGCCGACAAGGCGGGTCGCGACTTCGCGCTGGGCAACGCCGGTGCCGGTCTTGGCGCCAAGGCCGGTAATCTCAAAGGTGGGCTGGGCAGCGCCTCGGCCGTCGATTCCGTTACCGGTTTGCAAGTCGGCGCGCTGGTGGCGGTGAACGCGTGCGGTTACACGACCATGGGCGACATGCCGCAATTCTGGGCCTGGGCGCTCGAGCAGGAGGGCGAGTTCGGCGGCCTGCCGCCGCCGGCGCACGGCCTGCCGCTGTCGGTGTCGCATACGCGGGCCGATCTCACGCACGATCCGGCCGACGCCGCCCGCAGCGACCCGCGTGCCAACACCACCATCGCCGTGGTCGCGACCAATGCCCGGCTCGTCAAGGCTTCCGCCAAACGGCTGGCGGTGATGGCGCAGGACGGGCTCGCGCGTTCGATCCGGCCGGTGCATACGCCACTGGATGGCGACACGGTGTTCGCCATCGCCACGGGCAAGCATGAATTGGACGATACCCCGGTGGCGCTGGCCGAGCTCGGTACGCTCGCGGCGGATTGCCTGGCCCGCGCCGTCGCGCGCGGCGTCTACAACGCCGCCACGCTCGGCATGGCGCGCGGCTGGCGGGACGTGTTCGGCCGCTGATAGACTTGTAACCAACCGCAACGGAGGCTTTCCGTGAACTCATTTTCTCGTCGGCATCTTTTGGGCGCGGCCGGTGCGCTCGCGACGGTGTCTGCTGTCGGCGCCGAGGCATGGGCCCAGGCCAAGGACCGGCTGGTGATCGGCATGTCGCTCGAGCCACCCGTGCTCGATCCGACGAAGAACGCCGCCGCCGCCATCCGCGAGGTGACGACGCCCAGCATCTTCGAGAGCCTGGGCCGCATCGATCGCACCGGCGCCGTGGCGCCCGGTCTCGCCGAGAGCTGGAGCATCTCCGAGGACGGCAAGGAGTATCTCTTCAAGCTGCGCCAGGGCGTGAAGTTCCATGACGGCGAGCCGCTCGACGCCGCGGTGGTGAAGTTCACCCTCGACCGCCTGTTCGCCGCCGATTCCACCAATCCCGCCAAGTCGCTCTATACCGACATCGACAAGGTCGAGGTGGTCGATCCCTCGACCGTCAAGGTGACGTTGAAGTCGCCCAACTCCTTCCTGCTCTACAGCCTGTCGCTGGGCGATGCCGGCATCATGCATCCCAAGACGGCGGCGACCAACGACAAGAACCCGATCGGCACCGGCCCCTTCATGTTCAAGGAGCGCAAGGAGGGCGATTCGATCACCCTGGTGAAGTCGCCGACATATCGCGATCCCGGCGCGATCAAGCTCAACACGGTGATCTTCAAGATCATCAAGGATCCGTCGGCGCAGGTGAACGCCCTGCTGGCGGGCGACGTCGACGCCTTCCCGGGCTTCCAGGCGCCCGAGCTGGTCGAGCGCCTGAAGAAGGATCCGCGTTTCGCCGTCGTCGTCGGCACCACCGAAGGCGAGGTCATCCTGGCGACCAACAACGCCAAGAAACCGTTCAGCGACCTGAAAGTGCGCCAGGCGATCGCCCATGCCATCAACCGCGACGAGCTGATCTCGGCCGAGTCGGGCTTCGGCGTGCCGATCGGCAGCCACTTCGCGCCGCACAACAAGGCCTACATCGATCTCACCAAGACCTACCCGTTCGACATCGCCAAGGCCAAGGCGCTTCTCGCCGAAGCGGGCTATCCCAACGGCTTCGAGGCCAGCCTGAAGCTGCCGCCGGTCGGCTACGCCCAGCGCGCCGGCGAGGTGATCGCAAGCCAGCTCGGCAAGATCGGCATCAAGGTCGCGATCACCCAGCTGCAATGGCCGCAATGGCTCTCCGAGGTGTTCAAGGAGCACAACTACGATCTCACCATCGTGGCCCATACCGAGGCCAACGACTTGGATCGCTATGCCCGCGACGGCTACTACTGGGGCTACGATTCGCCCGAGTTCAAGGCCAAGTGGCGCGAGGTCGTGGCCGCCACCGACTTCGCCAAGCGCGACGAGCTTCTCAAGGAAGCGCAGCGCATCGTCGCGCGCGACGCGGTGAACGGCTTCCTCTTCCAGCTCGCCAAGATCGGCGTATGGAAGAAGGACCTTGTCGGCATGTGGGAGAATTCGCCGGCGCCGCAGGTGGACCTGACCGGCGTCTATTGGAAATGACGGGCGACGCCCGTCACGACCGGCGTGCTTGAGTTCCTCTCCCGCCGGCTGGCCGCCGCGCTGGTGACCCTGGTGCTGGCCACGGTCGTGGTGTTCGCCGTGGTCGAGGTCCTGCCGGGCGATCCGGCGCTGGTCATGCTGGGCACCGACGCGCGGCCCGACACCTTGGCGGCGCTCAGGGCCGCGTACGGCTTCGATCAGCCGCTGGTAATACGTTATCTCCGCTGGATCGGCGGTCTGCTGACCTTCGATCTCGGCAACAGCCATGCCTACGGCACGTCGGTCGCCAAGCTGATCGGCGATCGCCTGCAGGTGACCTTGCCGCTGGCCGCGCTGGCGCTCTCGTGGGCCATGCTGGTGGCGATTCCGTTGGGCGTGTTCGCCGCCTGGAAGCATGGCAGGGCGGGCGACTGGGGCGTCATGGGCTTCACCCAGCTCGGCATCTCGGTGCCGAATTTCTGGTTCGGCATCGTGCTGGTGCTGCTGTTCGCCGTGACCTGGCAGTGGTTTCCCGCCGGCGGCTTTCCCGGCTGGCAGGATCCGCTTCAATCGGCGCACGCGCTGGTGCTGCCGGCCCTGTCGCTGTCATTGGGCGAGATCGCGATCCTGGCCCGCGTCACCCGCTCGGCCATGCTCGACACCCTGCGCGAGGACTATGTCCGCACCGCGCGCGCCAAGGGTGCGCCCGAGCGCACCGTGCTGTTCCGCCATGCCCTGCGCAACGCGCTGATTCCCGTGACGACAGTCGCCGGTCTCATTGCAGGTTTTCTGGTAGCGGGCGCCGTCATCATCGAAAGCGTGTTCCGCCTGCCTGGCCTCGGCCAGCTCGTCTACGATTCGATCAACAACCGCGACCTGATCGTGATCAAGAACGTGGTGATCCTGTTCACCATCCTGGTCCTCGGCGTCAACCTGCTGGTCGATCTCGCCTATGCCTTCCTCGATCCGCGGCCGCGGGTGCGGGCATGAAGCGTTTCCTGGCGCGCGCTTTCCGCCATGTCGGCTTCCAGATCGGCGCCGTGCTGCTCCTGCTGTTCGTCGGCACGGCGCTGGTCTCGATCTTCTGGACGCCGCATGCCGTCGACGAGCTGCAGATGCGCGCCAAGCTGATGCCGTCCTCGGCCGCCTATCTGCTGGGCACCGACCATCTCGGCCGCGACGTGCTCTCGCGCATCATGGTGGGCGCGCAGACCTCGATCGCCGTCGGGCTGATCGCCGTCGGCATCGGCATGTCGGCGGGCGTGGCCCTGGGCGCCTGGGCGGCGGCGCGCGGCGGCTGGGTCGACGAGGCGCTGTCGCGCACGTCGGATCTGATCTTTGCCTTTCCCGCCGTGCTGATCGCCATCCTGATCACCTCGGTGCTGGGCGCCAGCGCACAGAATGCCATTCTGGCCATCGCCATCTTCAACATCCCGGTGTTCGCCCGCGTGACGCGCGGCGCGGCGCTCGCGATGTGGAGCCGCGACTTCGTGCGCGCGGCGACGGCGATGGGACAGGGGCCGCTCGGCATCACCCTGCGCCATGTGCTGCCCAACATCGCAAGTGTTCTCATCGTGCAGGCAACTATCCAGTTCGCCGTCGCCATCCTGGCCGAGGCCGGGCTCTCCTACCTTGGTTTGGGGGCACAACCGCCGGTACCGTCGTGGGGCCGCATGCTGCGCGACGCACAGACCTACATCTTCCAGGCGCCGGAACTTGCGATATGGCCGGGCCTTGCCATTGCACTTGCCGTGCTGGGCCTTAACATGCTGGGCGACGGTCTGCGCGATCTGCTCGATCCGCGCCTACGACTGTTGCGCGTTGGGTAAAGCTGCAACGTCGTGAGGGTTGCGTCATGACCGCCCTGATCTTCCTGGTAATGGCTATTGCGATGATGACCGCGTCGGCCGGCTACCGCGGCATGGCGATCGGCCTGTTCGGCATAAGTTTCGTTGCCGCGGTCGTGTGGCTCGATCGCTACGCGATCGAGATGCCCCGGCTGCCGCTCTAGAGTTTGCAGCGTGGGCCCGTTCGTTCGCTTGGGTAACGCCGCCGGTGCGACCGGCATCGCGATGGTCCTGCTCGTGGCCTTCGGCCTGCAGTTCGGCTTGAACGAACCGCCGTGCCCGCTCTGCAACCTGCAGCGCGTGGCGTTCGTGCTGTGCAGTTTCGGCTTCGTCCTCAATCTGCGCTTCGGCGTGCAGCCCTTGCACTATGGTCTGATCCTGCTGGGCGCGCTGTTCGGCGTGGTCGCGTCGGGCTACCAGGTGTTGCAGCACATCGCGCCGGGCGCCGCCGCTTACGGCTCGCCCGTCCTCGGCATGCATCTCGACAGCTGGTCGCTTGTCCTGTTCTTCGCCGTGATCGCGACGGTCGCCCTGCTGCTGATGATGTCGGGCCGGCCCGATCACGATCGCAGCGACCATCAGACGGCGATGCGCTTTCGCGGCATCCTGCGTTTCGCCGTCTACCTGCTGATCGCCGTCACGCTGGCCAATGCGGTCAACAGCTTCGTGCAGTGTGGACCGATGGAATGCGCTGCGAAGCCCGACGGCTACTGGATTTCGAAATACATTCGCTGATGGAGCGGCTCAGGCCGGCAGCTCGGCATCCTTCTTGGGAATGAGATCGTAGGGCAGCGCGAAGCCCGGCATCGCCATGATGCGGTCGCGCCAGGCGCGCGCGTTGGGCCGCGTATCGAGCGACATGCCGCCCTCGGCCATGAACACCATGCGGCCCCAGCAGCCGATGTCGGCGATCGTGCAGCTGTCGCCCACCAGCCACTGCCGGCCTTCGAGGCTCTTGTCGACCATGTCGAGGGCGGCTTCGGCCGAGGGGCGGAAGAAATCCACGATCACGGGATCGACTTTGCGGAAGCGGGCGAAATGGCGGACACGGGCCACGTTGGTGATGGCGTCGTTCTCCCACGACAGCCATTCGCGCGCGTGCCAGCGGTCCTGTTCGCTTGCCGCCTCGAACTTGCCCGTCGTGCGCGCGAGGTAATCGAGGATGACGTTGGACATCACCAGGGTGAGGCCGCGATGGCGCAGCACCGGCACCTGGCCGTAGCGGTTGATCGCCAGATGCTCGGGTTGCTTCTGCACGCCGTTCTTGAGATTGACGGTGCGGAACGAGAAAGGCAGGCCGCTCAGCGCCAGGAACAGCATCGGCTTGTAGGTCGAGCTGGAAGTGAAACTGCCATGCAATACAAGGCGCTCATTTGTCGTTTTGGCGTCCGTCATTTCCGGCTCCCTTGGCGGTTCTGCGCACGATCCATCTTGCCGTCCGCCGCGCGCCCTGCCTATCTGGCAAGCCGCCTGACGAAAGGATTCAGCCTGTGTCCGATCCCGCCTCCGCGTCGCGTCGCGTCCTGCTTGCCGCCACCGCCCTGGCCGTCGCCGGCAGCGCCGGTGCCCAGGCTCAGACCAACAATCCCGCCCAGCTCGCGGAGATCATGGAGGCTTATGCAGCCGCCTTGCGCTCGAACGACGTCGAGGCGCTGGTGGCGCTGTATGCGGCCAACGGTGTCTTCATGCGCGAGGATCTGCCGGCCGTGGTCGGCACCGATGCCTTGCGCGCGTCCTATCAAAAGGTCTTCGCCACGCTGAAAGTCGATCTTCGTTTCAACATCCAGGAGATCGAGATGGCCGGCGGCATGGCCTGGCTGCGATCGACCTCGAAGGGCCGCATCAAGACCCTTGCCACCGGGGTCGAGGCCGATGAATCCTTCAACAGTCTCGTCGTGTTTCGACGCGAAGGGGAGGCGTGGAAGATCCGCTGTTACCTCTACGCGTCAAACAAGCCGGGAACAGCAACACCCCAGTAGGATCCAATGTCCGACGAACGCTATACCGTCATCCTCGGCGACCGGCGCTACGCCATCCATCGCAAATGGGCGCGGCTGCCGGCGGGCGAGAATTTTGGCTTCCTGTCCGACCTGATGGTCGATGGCGAGGGGCGCGTGCATGTCGCCCAGCGCGGTACCGACCGGCCGGTGCTGGTGTTCGGTCGTGACGGTAGCCTGGTCGGAAGCTGGGGCGAGGGCGCGCTGGCCGAGCCTCACTACATAAACGCCGCACCCGACGGCTCGATCCTGGTGGCCGACCGCGATGCCCATCAGGTCCTGCGATTCGATTCGTCGGGCCGTCTCCTGCAGGCGCTGGGCAAGCGCCACTGGCCCTCGCTCGATGCGCCCTTCAACCATCCGACGGCCGCGGCGCAGGCGCCGGATGGCGAGATCTATGTCGCCGACGGTTACGGCAATTCCAGCGTCCACCGCTTTGCTGCCGACGGCACGCTGCTTGCCACCTGGGGCGGCCCCGGCGCCGGGCCGGGGACGTTCACGACGCCGCATGCCATCTGGATCGATCGCTTCGGCCGGGTGCTGGTCGGCGATCGCGAGAACAACCGCGTCCAGGTGTTCGATCGCGGCGGCGCCTTCCTCGCCGAATGGGGCGACTTCTATCATCCGATGCAGATCTGGGTCGACGATCGCGACATGGTGTTCGTGACCGACCAGATCCCGCGCATCAGCCTGCTCGACGCGGACGGCAAGCTGGTCGGCCGCTGCCGCGGCGCCATCAACGGCGCCCATGGACTTTCCGGCGATGCCGATGGCAACCTTTATCTGGCCGAGCTGCCGCCGCAGGAGATCACCAAGCTCGAACGATTGAGCTGACGGCGCGCCGTCGGCGTCGGGGGAGGAGGGGGCATTGAGTCGGCACCTGTTGATCGCCCTGGTCGGCCTGTTGATCGGCCTTGGCGGCTGCTCGCCTCCCGACCGCGGCCCGGTGGTTCCCTACGCCGAAACCGAGCGGGCCCAGCCGCTCGGCATCGCCAATGTGCGCTTCTATGGCGACGGCGACCCCGCCCCGATGATCGAGGAAGGCACGCGCGCGCTGGCGCGGGAGAAGGCGGCCCTGCAGGCCGCCGGCCAATCGATCGCGCGGCTGCCGCCGGCATACTATCTCGCGGTTTCCGGCGGCGGCGACAATGGTGCGTTCGGCGCCGGCCTGATGAACGGCTGGACGACGATCGGAACGCGGCCCTCCTTCAAGATGGTGACCGGCGTCAGCACCGGCGCCCTGATCGCGCCCTTCGCCTTCCTGGGGCCCGCCCATGACGCCGAACTGCGCGAGGTCTACACGACCCTCACGCCCGACAGGGTCTTTCGCCGACGCCGTCTCACTGCGGCGTTGTTCAACGATGCCATGGCGGATACGACGCCGCTGGCCGAGGTGATCGCCAAGTACGCCAATCAGGCGATGTTCGACGAGATCGCGCGCGAATACCAAAAAGGTCGCCTGCTGCTGATCGGCACCACCGATCTCGATGCCCAGCGGCCGGTGATCTGGAACATCGGCGCGCTCGCCGTCAGCGGCCACCCCAAGGCGCTCCACCTCTTCCGCGAGATTTTGCGGGCGTCGTCGGCGATCCCGGGCGCGTTCGAGCCGGTGCTGATCGATGTCGAGATCGACGGCCACAAGTTCCAGGAGATGCATGTCGATGGCGGCGCCATCGCCCAGCTCTTTCTCTATCCGCCGACCATCGAGGTCGGCCAGATCGGCGTGCCGCGCGAGCGCATCGCCTATATCATCCGCAATGCCCGGCTCGACCCCGAGCACGCCCAGACCGAGCGGCGGACACTCAGCATCGCCGGCCGCGCCATCGCCACCATGCTGGGGGCCAGCGGCCAGAACGACGTGCTGCGCACCTACTTCGTCTCGCGCCGCGACGGCGTCGACTACAATCTGGCCTACATAGGGTCGGACTTCACCGCCGACAGGCCCGGCGAGTTCGACCAGGCCTACATGCAGGCGCTGTTCGATTACGGCTACCGCGAGGCCCGGGACGGGCGGGCGTGGCACAAGGTGCCGCCCGGGCTCCGGGCGGCGCGAGCGTTCCGGCAGGCCAATGACGCCCGATCAGCGGGCGATCAGCAGGACCGGCGTACGCAGTGACTGCACCAGCGCCAGCGTGCGCGGTCCCAGGAACTTGGTCTCGCCGTGGCGCAGCGAGGTGCCGAGCACGACCAGGTCGTAGTTGCCGCGTCGTGCGGTGCGCCGGATCTCGGTCTCGGGCTGGGGGTTGGTCGCGGTCAACCCCTTGACGGAAATGCCGCTGCGCTTGCCCAGGCGATGGGCTTCGACCAGCACCGATATGCCGAGCCGCCGCGCCCGGCCGCGCAGCAACAGCGTGTCCTCCCGTGGATCGAAGACGTGCAGCGCCGTCAGGCTGCCGCGGCTGGCGGCGGCAAGGGCGAGCGCGATCTCGGTGGCCAGCCGCGCATCCGCGCTGCCGCCGGTCGGCACCAGGATGTTCAGCGGGACGGTGGACGCTGTCTCGTACCGGCCGCCGTTCAGCAGGATGGCGACCGGTCCGTCGAACGCCGCGACCAGGGCTTGCAGCGGCTCCTCGAAGCGCGGCGCCGTGGCGGAGATCGGCTGGCCGATGCCGACGAAGGCGATGTCGTAGCCCTTGGCCGCTTCCTTGCCGACGGCGTCTTCGGCCTGTGCCGTGCGCGCCTGCACGAGCTGCTCGACCGCGGGCTTCGGTGGGGCCGGCGCGCCCTTTTCCGCCGGCTCCGGAATGTCCTGCAGGGCGGCGTTGGCCGCGGCCAGCAGGCGCGTGCGACCCGGCGTCTTGTCGCCGTCTTCCCGTGGCATCTCGAGCACGGTGATGAGCACGCCCTGGCGGGCGGCGAACAGTCCCGCCAGGATCGCGGTCAGTCCGCCATTTGCGCTCCCGTCGACATAGACCAGCGCCCGCTCCATCCGCGGCACGCTCTCGGTCTCTTCGGCTTCCTCTTTCTCCAGGCGTTTCAATTCCTCGTCGCGCAGCGGCACGCGGCCCATCATCCAGCGCAGGGTCGGCGGCATCGCCATGGTGGTGATCACGGCCATGGCGACGATCATCGTGTAGAGCTGGTTGCTGAGCGCGCCCATCGACAGGCCGACGGTGGCGATGATGACCTCGGTCGAGCCGCGGGCGTTGAGCCCGGTGGCAAGCGCCAGCGACTCCAGCCAATTCAGGCCGCCCAGCATGCCGCCGGCCAGCGCGCCCAGAAACTTGCCGATGCTGGCGATCAGGATGATGGCCAGGGTGAAGCCGAGCAGCGCGGGATCGAGCAGGGTGCGGAGATCCATGCCGAGCCCGGCCACCGCGAAGAACACCGGGCTGAAGAAGGCGATGATGAAGCCGCGCAGCTGGCTTTCGATGTGCTCGGTGAGGATCGGCGACTGGCCGATCAGGATGCCGGCGACGAAGGCGCCGAGCGCGCTGTGCACGCCGATCAGCTCGGTGGTGAACGCCATCACGAGCATGATGAGAAGGATGGCGCTGATCACCGGCACTTCGGTGACGAGGTTGTCGTTGCACCACACGATGATGCGCGCCACCACGCGCCTGCCCACGGTGAGGCTGGCCAACAGAAACAGCGCCGTGAGGCCGATGCTCAGGCCGACATGCTCGAAGTTCACCGCACCGTAGGCGGCGATGCCGGAGATGACGGCGATGATGATCCAGGCCAGGCTGTCGTCGAGAATGGCGGTGGCCAGGATGAGCTGGCCGAGGTCGCGCCGGATGGCGCCGATCTCCATCAGCACCATGGCCACGATCTTGACCGAGGAGACGGAGAGCGCGGTGCCGAGGAAGAGCGCCGTCACCAGTCGAGTCGCGGTCGAGGGGATCAGCGTGGCCGGCAAGGCATAGGCCAAAGCCACTCCGCAAACGAACGGCACCGCGATGCCGAACAGCGACGTCGAGATCACCGCCCGGCGCTTGCGGTTCACCAGGGCGAGGTTTGTCTCCATGCCGGTCAGCAGCAGCAGGAGCAGAATACCGATCTGCGAGACGGCATCGATCATGCTCTTGAGCGCCGGCGTGTCGGGGAAAACGATGTGCCGCACTTCCGGCAACACGGCGCCGAAGATCGAGGGCCCAAGCAGCACGCCCGCCAGGAGCTGGCCGAAGATCGCCGGCTGGCCGATGCGGGCCATGCCCTCACCCAGCAGCCGGCCGAAAAACAGCAGCAGGATCAGCTGGGCCGCGAAGATCGCCATCGTGTGGTCAGCTGCCACGTCTGTCTCCGCCGCATTAGCGCTGCTTTACTCTATAGGCACGGGGGTCCGCGGCACGCAACGGATGGACGCCTGGCACGAGTCGTGCTGACCGTGCTCCCCGGCGGAGGAGAACTCGATGGATAAGGCGATGATCGAACTGCTGGTGCGGCGCGCGGGCCTCGCCAAGGCGCTGGCGGAATTTCCCGGAGGATGTGACGGCCGCGGCGACGCAGGCCGCCAACGTGGCGGAGAAGATCAAGCAGCCGACCGACCCGGCCGCCGAGCCGTGGCCGCCGATGCGCGCGGGAGTGGGCCTATGAGGGACGGGCCCGTGACCGAACTGCACTGGCTGGGCGCCGCCGAAGCCGCGCACGCGATCGCCGCCAAGGAACTCTCGCCGGTCGAGCTCATGAAGGCCTTGCTCGATCGCATTGCCGCGCTCGATCCGAAGCTCAACGCCTTCATCCGCCTCGACGGCGAGGCGGCGATGCAGGCCGCCAAGGCGGCCGAAGCCGAGGCCAGCGCGGGCCGGCTGCGCGGTCCGCTGCATGGCGTGCCGGTCGGCATCAAGGACATCATCAATGTCGCGGGCCTGCCGACGACCGGCCATTCCAAGATCCTGAAAGACAATCTCGCGACCGCCGACGCCGTCTGCGTCGAGAAGCTGCGCGGCGCCGGCGCCATCGTCATGGGCAAGCTCTCGACCCACGAATTCGCCATCGGCGGGCCGAGCTTCGACCTGCCGTGGCCGCCGGCGCGCAATCCGTGGAACAGGGATCATCATCCCGGCGGCTCGTCGTCGGGCTCGGGCTCGGGCGTGTCGGCCGGCCTGTTCCCGATGGCATTGGGCAGCGACACCGGCGGCAGCGTCCGCAATCCGGCCAGCAGCTGCGGCATCGTCGGCCTGAAGCCGACTTATGGCCTGGTCTCGCGGCGCGGCGTCTTCCCGCTCTCCTTCACCCTCGATCATATCGGGCCGATGACGCGCACCGTCGCCGACAATGCGCTGATGCTGGACGTGATCGCCGGCCACGATCCGCGTCGATCCCGGCAGCGCGGCGGTGTCCAACGGCCACTATGCGGCCGGCGTGCGAGCGCTCGGTGCGCGACCTGCGCGTGGGCTTCGTTCGCCATTTCCACGAGATCGACGTGCCGGCGGAGCCCGAAGTCACGGCCGCCCTCGAGCACGTCGCGCGCACCTTGCAGGCGGAGGGGGCCGAGGTCCGCAACGTCCACCTGCCGACGCTTGGCGAGTTCGGTGCGGTCAATCGCGTGATCCTGCAAAGCGAGGCCTGGGCGATCCACGGTCCGTGGCTGCGCGAGCGGCCCGGCGATTATGGCCAGCTCGCGCGCCGCCGCCTGATGGCGGGCGCCTTCTTCGGCGCCGGCGACTATGTCCAGGCGCAGCGCCGCCGGCTCGAGATGATTGCCGAGGTCGAGGCGGCGCTGCGGGATTTCGACGTGCTGCTGTGCGCCAGCTCGATGGACCCGGCCTGCCGCATCGACCGCCCGGCCGATCTCGAGCGGACCTATCCGCGCCAGGCGCGCACGCCGTTCAACGTCACCGGCCATCCCGCGCTCGCCATGATGGCGGGGCTGTCGCGGGACGGCCTGCCGCTGTCGGTGCAGTTCGTCGGCCGCTATTTCGACGAGGCGACGCTGTTCCAGGTGGCGCGTGCCTGGGAGCAGGCGTCGGGCGTCGACAAGAAGCATCCGCCGATCGTGTAAGGCCTGTCATCCGGGCGACATGTGGGCCGTGTAGTTCAGAGGCCGTGCCCGCGAACCGCATTGCTTGACTCTGTCTTTGGAAAGGCCGTTAGATTTGCCCAATAAAATTGGGAATAGTCGAGCTTTGCTTCGGGAGGAAGAATGTCTCGCCTAGATCGACGGCGGCTTCTCGCCTCCAGCGGCTTCGCAGCCGGCGGGCTCCTGCTTCCGCGCTTTGCCATCGGACAGGCCGACAATCGGCCGGTGATTTCCATCGCCGTCCAGCAGATTGCGACCAGCGCCAACCTCGAGACCGTACGCGAGCGGTCCAACGTCGGCGAGCGTGTGCAGACGCCGATCTTCGAGAATCTGATCGCCCGCAACCTGCAGGGCAAGCTCGAGCCGGTGCCCGGGCTGGCCGAGAGCTGGAAGCGCATCGACGAGCGCACCGTCGAGCTGGTGCTGCGCAAGGGCGTGAAATTCCACAACGGCGACGAGATGAATGCCGACGACGTGGTGTTCACCTTCGGTCCGGAGCGCATGTTCGGTCCGGGCGGCAACAGCACCTCGAGCAAGACGATGTTCACCACGGTGATGACGCGCGACAGCGTCGAGGGCAAGACACTGCCGCCCGAGGTCGTCGGCATCGCCAAGCGCATCTGGCCATCGCTCGAGAAGGTGGAAGCGGTCGACCGCTACACGGTGCGTTTCGTCAACCGCGTGCCCGATGTCACGCTGGAGGGCCGTCTCGCCGGCCCGGCCAGCGAGATCATCAGCCGGCGCGGCTTCATGGAGGCCAGGAACTGGATCGAATGGTCGCGCAAGCCGGTGGCGACCGGCCCCTACAAGGTGCGCGAGTTCAGGCCCGACGAGACCCTGTTGCTCGATGCGCATGACGACTATTGGGGCGGGCGGCCGCCGATCAAGACGCTGCGCTTCGTCGTCGTTCCCGAAGTCTCCAGCCGCATCAATGGCCTCTTGACCGGCGAATACCAGTTCATCTGCGACGTGCCGCCCGATCAGGTGACGACCATCGAGCAGAATCCCAAGTTCGAGGTCCAGGGCGGCCTGGTCACCAACCACCGCATCTCCGTCTTCGACAAGAATCACAAGCAGCTTGTCGACCCGCGCGTTCGTCAGGCGATCACCCATGCCATCGACCGTCAGGCCATCGTCGACAGCCTGTGGGCCGGTCGCACGCGCGTGCCGCCCGGCCTGCAATGGGAATTCTACGACAAGATGTTCATCGAGGGCTGGACGGTGCCGGCCTTCGATCCGGCCAAGGCGCGCGACCTCTTGCGCGCCGCCAACTACAAGGGCGACCCGATCCCGTTTCGCGTGCTCAACAACTACTACACCAACCAGGTCGGCACGGCGCAGATCCTGGTCGAGATGTGGCGCAGCGCAGGGCTCAACATCCAGATCGAGATGCGCGAGAACTGGCAGCAGATCTTCGAGAACAACGGCCAGCGCGCGATCCGCGACTGGTCCAACAGCGCGGGTTTCTCCGATCCGATCAGCTCGATCGTCGCCCAGCACGGACCGCAGGGCCAACAGCAGCAGGCCCAGGAGTGGACCAACGTCGAGATGAATACGCTGTCGGGCGCCATGGAGACCGAGTTCGACCTCGTCAAACGCAAGGCGATGTTCAAGCGCATGCTCGAGATCTGCGAGCGCGAAGACCCGGCTTTTACCGTCCTGCACCAGACGGCGACCTTCACTGCCAAGCGCAAGGATATCGCCTGGAAAGCAGCACCCGCTTTCCAGATGGATTTCCGCGCCGGCAACTTCCGCATGGCCTAGGCAGGCGATCGCTGCGTACATGGGCGAACCGCTGATCGACATACGTAACCTGACCGTCGATTTCGACGCCGGGCAACGCGTCGTCCGGGCGCTGCATGGCGTCGACCTTGCGATCGCGGGCGGCGAGGCAGTCGGGCTGGTGGGCGAATTGGGCTCGGGCAAGAGCGTGACGTGGCTTGCCGCCCTGGGCCTGCTCGGTGCTCGCGCCCGCATTGGCGGCGAAGTCCTGTTCGAAGGCCGCAATCTGGTGGGCGCGCCGGCCGGCGCGCTCGAAGCCGTGCGCGGCGCGCGGATCGCGATGATCTTCCAGGACCCGTCGAGCAGCCTCAACCCGGTCTATCGCATCGGCCAGCAACTGGCGGAGGCGCTGCAGCTCCATCGCGGGATGACCGGCGCGGCGGCGCTCGCCGAAGCCGCACGGCTGCTCGACCGCGTCGGCATCGCCGATGCAGCCCGACGGTTGCGCGATTATCCGCATGAGCTGTCGGGCGGCATGAACCAGAGGGTGATGATCGCCATGGCGCTGTCGGGCCAGCCGCAGATCCTGATCGCCGACGAGCCGACCACGGCGCTCGACGCCACCATCCAGGCCCAGATCCTGGAACTGCTGCAGGAAATCCGCCGCGACAGCGCGATGGCGCTGGTCCTGATCAGCCACGATCTCGGCGTGGTGGCCGAGAACACCGACCGCGTCTGCGTCATGTATGCCGGCCGCATCGTCGAGGATGCACCGATCGACACGATCTTCGAGGCGCCCGCGCATCCCTATACGTCCGGCCTGCTCGCCGCCCTGCCCGATCTCGAAGGGCCGCGCCGCCGGCTGGTGGCGATTCCCGGGGTCGTGCCCGAGCCGTGGAACCTGCCGCCCGGTTGCAGCTTCGCGCCGCGCTGCCCCGAGTTCGAGACGTCCTGCGAAGCGTCCGTCCCGCCCGCGATCGAACTGGAGCGCGGCCACCGTGCGGCCTGCATCCATGCCCGGAGTGCGCGCGCGTGAGCGAGCCGCTTCTCCAGGCCGAAGGCCTCGTCCGCCACTACAAGGTCCAGCGGGGCAGCCGCCTGTTCGGTAATCCCGCGACCTTGCGCGCGGTCGATGGCGTTTCCTTCACCCTGCAACCCGGCCGCACCCTGGGTCTGGTGGGCGAGTCCGGCTGCGGCAAGACCACGACCGCCCGGCTGGTGCTGGGTCTGTTGCCGCTGACCGCGGGCCAAATCCGGCTGCAGGGCGAGACCTTGCCCGAGGCGGGATCGACGCGCTGGCGCGCGCTGCGCCGTGTCATGCAGATGGTCTACCAGGATCCCCTGGCGGCGCTCGATCGGCGCATCGCGGTCGGCCGGCAGGTCATGGAGCCGCTTGTGATTCACGCCATCGGCGCGCCTGCCGAGCGGCGCGACAAGGCGTTGGCGATCCTGCAGGCGGTCGGGCTGCAGGCGCACCACTTCGACCGCTATCCGCACGAGCTCTCGGGCGGCCAGCGCCAGAGGATCGTGCTCGCGCGGGCGCTGATCCTCTCGCCGCGGCTGCTGGTCTGCGACGAGCCGATCTCCGCGCTCGACGTGTCGATCCAGGCGCAGGTCGTCAATCTCCTGCTCGACCTGCAGGCGCAGATGGGGCTCGCCTATCTCTTCATCAGTCACGATCTGCGCATGGTCCGGCAAGTGAGCCACGAGGTGGCGGTGATGTATCTCGGCCGCATCGTCGAACGCGGCGATCCCGACCCGCTGTTCGCGGCACCGTCGCATCCCTACACGCAGGCGCTCGTGTCGGCGATTCCGGTGGCGCATCGGAGCGGGCGGCAGCGGCTGATCCTGAAGGGCGATCCGCCCAATCCGGTCGACGTGCCGGCAGGCTGCGCCTTCCACGAGCGCTGCCCGATCGCCGTCGCGCGCTGCCGCGCGGAAACGCCGGCGTTGCGGCCGATGGCGGATGGACGGCACGTCGCCTGCCATCTTCGCGGCATGAAGAGGAAGCCCACTGCTCCCGATGATGCGCTACTCGCCGGGCGGCTGTTGCGGGCCCTTCTGACCATCTTCCTGGTGGTGACCTTCGCCTTCTTCGTGCTGCGTCTTTCCGGCGATCCGGCCCTGCTGATCATGTCGGTCGATGCGCCGCCCGAGTCGGTCGAGGCCTTCCGCAAGTCGTGGGGCCTCGATCAGCCGATCTGGATGCAATATCTCGCCTATATCGGCCATGCCCTGACCGGCGATCTCGGCAACTCCATGCGCGACGGCCGGCCGGCGATCCAGCTCGTGCTCGAGCGCGTGCCGGCCACGCTGGTGATCACCATTCCGGCCTTCTTCCTGAAGATCGCGATCGGCGTGCCGGCCGGCATCTACGCCGCCCTGCACCGCAATTCCTTCGCCGATCGCATGACCATGCTGCTGTCGGTCGCGGGCTTCACCATGCCGAGTTTCGTGCTGGCGCTCCTGCTGGTCCTGATCTTTTCGGTGCAGCTCGGCTGGCTGCCGAGCAGCGGCAGCGAGGGCATGGCCAACGCCATCCTGCCCATCGTCACCCTGGGCGCGGCGGGGGCGGCGATCCTGGCGCGCTTCACCCGGTCGGCCATGCTCGAAGTGCTGGGCCAGCCCTACATCCGGGCGGCGTCGGCCAAGGGTCTGTCATGGCGGCGGGTGGTGACCGAGCATGCCCTGCCCAATGCCGCCATCCCGACCACGACCATCATCGGCTTCATGGTCGGCACCTTGATCGCAGGCGCCGTGGTGGTCGAAAGCGTGTTCGCCTGGCCCGGCATCGGGCGCCTGCTGGTCGTCTCGGTCGCCAATCGCGATCTCGCCGTGGTGCAGACCATCCTGCTGTTCGTCGCAGCGACCATGGTGAGCGCCAACATCATCGTCGATTTCCTCTATGGCTGGATCGACCCGCGCATGCGCACGGCCCCGCGATGACCGCGACCACGACCTCGACCTCGGCCCCGATCCAGCGCAGCCGCGGCGCGCGCTTTTTCGAGGCCTGGCCGCCGCTCACCCTGGCGGCGCTCACCTGGATTGCGCTCATGCTGGTGGTGGCGCTGGGCGCCGACTGGCTCGCGCCCTATCATTTCTCGGCCCTCGATCTGAAAGCGCGGCTGCTGCCGCCGGCCCCGTTTGGCGGCACGTGGCGGCATGCGCTGGGCACCGACGAGCTTGGCCGCGACGTGCTTTCGCGCCTGATCGTGTCGATCCGCATCAGCCTGCTGATCGCCTTCTTCGGCACCCTGATCGCCGCCACCCTGGGGACAGCGCTGGGCTTCGCCGCCGCCCATTTCCGCCGGAAGGTCGAATGGCTGATCCTGATGCTGATCGATTTCCATGCCAGCGTGCCCTTCCTGATCGTGGCCCTGGCGGTGCTCGCCTTCTTCGGCAACTCGCTGGTGCTGTTCGTCTGCCTCATGGGGCTGAACAGCTGGGAGCGCTATGCCCGCATCGCCCGCGGCCTCACCATCGCCGCCAACGAGCAGGGCTATGCCGGCGCCATCCGCCAGCTCGGCGCCTCGAGCTGGCGGGTCTACGGCGTCCACGTCCTGCCCAACATCGCCTCGACCCTGATCGTCTCCATGACCATCACCTTTCCCGAGACGATCCTGCTGGAAAGCGGCCTGTCGTTCCTGGGGCTCGGCGTGCAGCCGCCGCTCAGCTCGCTCGGCAACATGGTGGGCTACGGCCGCGAATACCTGACGCGCGCCTCGTGGATTTTGCTGTTTCCCAGCGCAGTGATTATCCTGACGACACTGTCGATCAGCATCATCGGCGACTGGCTGCGCGATCGCCTCGACCCGACGCTGCGCTAATCCCAGGGGAGCTTTCAAACGATGACCGAAATCGCCTCGCACCGCGGCGGTGCCCTGTTGTGGGCGGAGAACAGCCGTCTCGCCTTCGAGCAGACGGCCAAGCTGCCGGTCGAGCAGGTCGAGTTCGACGTCCATCCGTCGCGCGACGGCCGGCTGGTGGTGATCCACGACGCCACGCTGGAGCGGACGACCGACGGCGCCGGAGCGGTCTGCCAGCATGACTGGGCGGCGCTCTCCAAGCTCATCCTCAAAGGCAGCGGCGGCCAGCGCATGCTGCTGCTCGACGAGGTCATCGAGATCTTCCGGCCGACCGGGATCATCCTGCGCCTGGAGATGAAGGCCGGACCGGGCAGGGTGCCCTATCCCGACCATCCCGCGCGGATCATGGCGGCGCTCAAGGCAGGGGGCATTCTCGATCGCACGGTGATGACCAGCTTCCAGATCGGTACGGTGGCCGAAGTACCTCGCCACGGGACGCCGATGCGCCATGTCTGGCTGGTGACGCCCGAGACCCAGACCGATATCGGCCTCGCGGCGGTGATCGACCTCGCGCGTTCCAGCGGCGTGCCCATGCTCGGCCTGCGCGGCAGCGTGCTCGATGCGGCGACGGTCGAGAGCGTTCGCCAGGCCGGTCTCGGCATCGGCGGCTGGGCTTGCAACGATGCGGCCGCGATCGCCAAGATGTTCGATCTCGGCGTCGACGTCTTCACCACCGATCGTCCCGACCTGGCGCTCGACATCAGGGCCGGCCGCCAACGGAGGGCATGACATGAAGGACTTTCCGGCGGCCTATCAATCGAGCGCAGGCTCGGCGCTCGATGTCGACAAGGCGTTCTATCGGCGGATCGCGGAAGACACGGCGGGCCGTCGTCTGGTCGAGTCCTTCGTCATCCCGATCCGCACCGGTCGGGCGTGGAAAGTGCCGGCAGGCCACGTCTTTCGCATCGTCGCGGTCGAGGGGCCGCAGGTCGGCGATCTCAACCTGTGGAACCTCGACAATCCGCGCGAGCGGCTGTGGGCATCGCGCACCCGCCAGCTCCAGGCCGCGCACGTGACGGTGTTCGACCGGCTATGGTCGACATTGCCCTATCTGCGACCGATGGCGACCATCACCTCCGACAGCCTCGCCGGCTACGGTGTCGACGAGTACGGCGGGCGCATCCACGACCTTTTGGGCACGCGCTGCGATCCCTACGTCAATCGCATGCTGACCGGCGAGGATTTCGACCACTGCTGCCATTCCAATCTCGTGCGCGCCGTGGCGCCGCACGGCCTGACGGAACTCGACGTGCATGACGTTCTGAATGTCTTCCAGTGCACCGGCCTCAACCGGGCAGACAAGTATTTCATGCGCGCGAGCCCCGTTCAGAAGGGCGAGCATCTCGAATTCTTCGCCGAGATCGATCTTTTATGCGCGCTATCGACCTGCCCCGGCGGCGACCTGTCGGTGCCGCTGTGGGGCCCTGACGCGCGCGACCCGCTGGAGGTCTGCCGGCCACTCGGCATCGAGGTCTATGCGCTCGGGGGAAACCTCCTCGCGGACTGGAAGCCGCCGGCAGTCGCCGCCTACAAGGGAGCGCACGGCCTGCGTCTGGAGAAGCCGGCCTGGGAAAGTTGAAGGACTAATCCGTTGAATTAGTTCTTATCGCTCGGTGCACCTTGCGGGCCGGCCCGGCGCGGGCAAGATGTCTCCCCATGACCCAGAAACGCCAACTCCGCCTCGGCGCCTTCATGCGCCCGGTCAGCATCCATACCGCCGCCTGGCGCTATCCCGGCGGCACGCCGGACGCCAATTTCAACCTCCAGGCACTGATCAGCTACGCCCAGACCCTGGAACGCGGCAAGTTCGACGCCTTCTTCATGGCCGATCACCTGGCCGTGCTGAACATGCCCATGGAGGCGCTGAAGCGCAGCGCCACCGTGACCTCGTTCGATCCGCTGACGCTTCTGCCGGCGCTGGCCATGGTGACCAAACATCTCGGCCTGGTTGCCACGGCCTCCACCACCTTCGAGCCGCCTTACACGATCGCCCGCCGCTTCGCCTCGCTCGATCACCTTTCGGACGGCCGCGCCGGCTGGAACCTGGTGACCACGTCCAATCCCGACGCCGCGCTCAATTTCGGCATGGACGAGCAGATGGACCATGCCGAGCGCTACGCCCGCGCCCGCGAGTTCTACGACGTCGTCACCGGACTGTGGGATTCATGGGCCGACGACGCCTTCATCCGCGACGTCGATTCCGGCCTCTATTTCGATCCCGCCAAGCTCCATGTGCTCGATCACAAGGGCAAGTACCTGAAGGTGCGCGGCCCGCTCAACATCGCGCGGCCGATCCAGGGCTGGCCGGTGATGGTGCAGGCCGGCGCGTCCGATGCCGGCCGCCAGCTTGCGGCCGAGACCGCCGAAGTGGTGTTCGCCGCCGGCGGACCGATCGAGGCAGGCCGCGCCTTCTATGCCGACGTGAAGGGCAGAGCGGCGAAGATCGGCCGCAATCCCGACCACATAAAAATCCTGCCCGGCGCTTTCACCATCGTGGGTGATTCGCTCGATGAGGCGAAGGAGAAGCGGGCCCGGCTCGACAGCCTGGTGAGCTATGAGAGCGGCATTGCGGCGCTCTCGATCGCGGTCGGCCAGGATGCCCGCAAGTTCGATCCCGACGGACCGCTGCCCGAGATCCCCGAGACCAATCAGAGCAAGAGCGGCCGCGAACGGGTGGTGGCGCTGGCCAAGCGCGAGAACCTCACGGTGCGCCAGATCGCCGGACGTCTCGGCGGCTATGGCGGCCTGGCGGTGATGGGCACGCCCAAGATGATCGCCGACCAGATGGAAGAGTGGCTGGTGACGAACGCCAGCGACGGCTTCAACGTCATGTTCCCCTATCTGCCGGGCGGGCTCGACGACTTCGTCAACAAGGTCGTGCCCGAGCTGCAGCGCCGGGGTTTGTTCCGGACAGAGTACGAAGGCAAGACGCTGCGCGAGAATCTCGGCCTGCCGCGGCCGGAGAACCAGTTCTTCTCAGCCACGGCCAAGGCCGCGGAGTAACGCTGGGGGCGCGCGACTCCAGTCGCGCGTCTTTGTCGGCACCACAAGAAGATCGCGCCACTGGAGTGGCGCGCCCCCAGCAGATTACTTCGTCCGCCCGGTGAGCGGTGCCAGGTCGATGGCGTTGCCCATCGCGGCATAGCCGGCGCGGTTGGGATGGAGTTTGTCGCCCGGGCCGCCGGTCGAGGAGTTGGGCTGGAATTCGGCCTTCACCTCGCCGGTCGCCGGGTCGAGGGTGGCGGCGTCGAAGTCGATGACGCCGTCGAAGAGTTTGCTGGTCCGAAAGAACTCGTTCAGCTTCTTGCGCTTGGCATCGACCTCGGCGCGGCCGTGGGTGGCGATGGCGCTGTTGAGCGCCGTCGTCAGGGTCGCGACGTAGATCCGCACGCCGGGCATCTTCTGGCGGAGATAGCCGACACCCTTGGTGTAGCCCTCCATGACGGCCTCGGCGGTGGCGTCGGCGCCGAAATCGTTGATGCCCTCGAGCCAGATCACGGCCGAGACGCCGGGCAGGCTCGCGATGTCGCGGTCGAGCCGTGAGACCGCGCTCGGCCCGCCGGCCATCGGCTTGGCCGGCGTGTACTCGGCCGGTCCCACGACCTGGTTTCCGCCGATGCCCTCGTTGACGATCACGAAGTCGTCGCCGTAGGCGGCGTGCAGGCGGCGCGACAGCACGTCGGGCCAGCGGTCGTCGCCGTTGATCGTGCTCGCCGTGCCGTCGGTGATCGAATCGCCGAAGGCCACGATGACCTCAGCCTTCTTCGGCAGGTTCATGTCGACCTCGTCGAGGAAATACCAGGACGTCGTCGAGAACGGGAACGCACTCTCGCCTTCCTCCTGCCCCTTGGGGCCGGAGCCGGGCGGCGAGACGTACGACGTCTGCAGCGCCTTGGCGTGCCAGGTCATGGGGCCGCTCTCGCCCATGACGTGGAAGCTCACCGCAAGCTTGCGCCCACGCAGCAGCGGACTGGGCGGGGTTTGGACGAAGGGCAGCGCCACCGCGTCGCTCACCGCGCTCTGGCCGGGCTGGACGGTCACGCTCTTCTGGCCGCCGAACAGGACGGGCTGGTTGGTGCCCTTCATGATCGCCGCACCGCTCTCCTGCAGGCCGACGAAGGCGTCGTTGAAAGTGATCGGCTTGGTGCCGAAGACATTCGACAGCCGGATGCGCGTCTGCGGGCCCCATACGTCGGGTCGCACGATCAGGCGGAACGTCTGGTTGCGGGCGCCGACGTCGGCGGCGGGCAAGGCGTATTTGAGTTCGGGCTGGGCGGTCGGATTGCCGACCGGATAGGGGCCATGGGCCGAGCCGGTCCAGCTTGCCACCCATTGCTGCGCGCCGGCCTCGCTGGCCAGCAGCCACGGAACGAAGAGCACCGCGAGAATCAGGGCCAGCCGTTTCATTCGATGTGTCCTCCCGGACGATGCGTTATCGCTTGCAAGCACTCTGAAGGCCGCAGGGATGGTTTTGCAAGGGTGTCGCCGCATTTCGACAATTCCGCTAGCTTCGGCGGCATGACATTCGAGATCGCGGTCGGCAGCGCCGACGACGTCCAGCGCATGGCCAAATGGGCCGGCGACGAAGGCTGGAATCCTGGCAATACCGATGCGCACGCCTTCTTCGCCGCAGATCCGGGCGCCTTCCTGATCGGCCGCCTCGAGGGTGAGCCGGTCGTCTGCATCTCGGTGGTGAAGTACGGCCGTGGGTTCGGCTTCCTGGGTTTCTACATCGCCCGGCCGCAGGTGCGTGGCAAAGGCTACGGCATCCAGGTTTGGCGCGCCGGCATGGCCCGCCTGGAAGGTCGCAATGTCGGGCTCGACGGCGTGGTGGCGCAGCAGGCCAACTATCGCAAGTCGGGCTTCCGCAACGCCTGGAACAACGTCCGCCACGAGGGAGTGCCGGTCGCCGCGCCGGTTCCCGCCGGCGTCAGCCTGCTCGATGCGCGCGGCGTGGCGTTCGACAAGCTCGCGGCCTTCGATCGCCGCTTCTTTCCCGAGGCGCGCGATTCGTTCCTGGCGTCGTGGATTTCGCTGCCCGAACGCGCGGCGATGGTGGCGGTGTGCGATGGCAAGCTTGCGGGCTTCGCCGTCATGCGCGCCTGCCAGGCGGCGTCGCGCGTGGGCCCGTTGTTCGCCGATTCCCCCGAGATTGCCGCCGCGCTCGTTTCAGGACTTGCGGCAAAGACCGGCGCGACCGCCGTGGCGATCGACATGCCCGACATCAACAAGAAGACCGCGGGTCTGGCGGACCGGCTGGGACTGAGGCCCTCGTTCGAGACGGCGCGCATGTATACCGGCCCGGATCCGAAGGTCGATCTCGGCGGCGTATTCGGCGTCACCAGCCTCGAGCTGGGATAGCGCGCCGCCCGTTATCGCGTCCGCGCCGGCATCAGCGCGAGCCACAGCGACAGCACTGTCGAGGCGATGGCCACCGCCTGCAGCGGCGACAGCGGCTCGTGCAGGATCAGCACGCCGCTCACGATGGCCACGATCGGGATGGCGATCGCCGACAGGCCCGCGACCTGGGCCGGCAGAAGCTTCACCAGGGCGAACCAGGCGGCGGTGCCCAGCGCCATGGGAACGGCGCCGGTGTAGATCGTGGCGACCAGCGCCTTGGTCGACGGCCACTCAGTCGGCAGGTCGTCGAACAGGAGCGCGCCCAGCAGGATCGGCGGCAGGCTGATGATGACCTGCCAGAAGGTGAGCGAGAGGCCCATGCCGGGCCAGCTCGTGCGCTTGACGACGAAGGTGCCGACCGCCCAGCAGAAGCCCGCGAACAGGCCCCAGAAGAGCCCGGCCGGCGCATGCGCGTAGCTTGCGAAGTTGGGCAGCATCAGCGCCACGACGGCGGCCGCGCCGATCAGGATCGCGGCCAGCAGGCGGCCGGTCAGTCGCTGGCCGAACACGACGAAGCCGATCAGCGCCACCCAGAGCGGCATCGTGTAGGCCAGCACCGAGGCGTGTCCGGACGGGATGTAGAGCACGGCGAGCGACGTCGCGATGTTCCAGATGAAGAGGTTCAACGCGGACGCCGCGACCAGCGCCGGCCATTTGCCCCGCGGCACCGCGAAGCTCTCGCCGCGCGCCAGCATGATCGTCAGCAGGACCAGGGTCGCGGTGACCAGGACGATGGCGCGGAAGGTGAGCACCGGCAGCTCGTCCAGCGCGATCTTGAACAGCGGCCAGTTGGTGCCCCAGACGAGCGTGAGCGTGGCCAGCAGCGCCAGCACCTTCGGCGATACGCGAGTCATGACTGAATTTGCCGGCGATCGATCAGGCCTGGTTTTCTTCGGGCGCCTGCAAATAGCAGCCGTTGATGCGCCAGGTACCGTCGGGCAGCTGCGTCATCGGATAGAAGGCGGTCACCGGCCGGCCGTCGGGGCCAATGACGTGGACCTTCTGCGTGACCTGGCCGTCCAGGGTCACGATCTCGCTGAAGTCGAATTCCCTGGGGCGGTACACCGGCTGGTAGCCCTGGCGCACCATGTCCATGAAGACCTCGGACGAGCCGAACATGCCGCGGATCGAGGGCGAGGCCAGGCCGAAAGCGGCGTCGCCGTCGTCGCGCCGGAAGGCATCGACCTGGGACTGGATGATGTCGCGGATTGCCGCGCGATCGGCCGACGAGACGTCCTGGGCCTGCGCCGAAATGCACCAGCCGACGAGCAATCCGAGGAGAGCGAGCAAACGAAAAGCCATGGCCGTCATCCTACGCCCCTGGTCGGGGATACGCGATTGCCGGAAGGTTGGATCAGCCCCTAGAAGCGCTTGGGGTGCCGCTTAGGGTGCCTTGGGCCCTGATTTTGCTGGGATTTTGTGCGGCTGCTTCACGGCTTGCATCACCCGGCCGGTTTCATTAGGGTGCGCGCCTCTTCGCCGGACCCTCGACAAACCGTCCGGCCGTGCGCCCGTAGCTCAACTGGATAGAGCATCTGACTACGAATCAGAAGGCTAGGAGTTCGAATCTCTTCGGGCGCGCCATTTTCTTTTCAATTGTCGGCAGCGATGTGATGAGGGCCTGAACGCCCAGGCGGTGGCGAGAGCTCTCGCGGGTTGGGGGCGGCAATGATCTTCAGATCGCTGACATCGAGCCTCGAACGAATTCACGACCATTGGCGCGATCCGATCCTGACAGGTCTGACCCTGCTCATGGTCCTCGATCTGTTCGTCGTCGCGCCGCTGGGAGCCGCCCATGCGGTACAAATTCGCCCGCTCAGCGTGGGCATCGTCATTCTGCTGGCGGGCGGACTGGTGGTCGTCTCGCGCAGCGTCGTGCCCGTCGTCGCGGTTGTCACTGCGCTCGGGATACTGGCTGCGTCGCTGATCCTGCAAGCCCGCGGCGGCCACGCTACGCTCGACCTCTGTCTCGAGGCGACGAGCTGGCTCCTGGTCGGCTTCGTCATCATCTGGGTCGTGGCGCGTGCCGTTTTCGGCGCGGGAAGGGTCACCTACCACCGCGTGATCGGTGCGATCCTGCTTTATCTCACGATCGGCTTCGTGTTCGTCGCCCTGTTCACCCTGGTCGGCGCCCTTTTTCCCGGGTCGTTCTCCGGCCTGCCGCCAACCGACCGGATATCCCTGCCGAGCAACCTCGTCTATTTCAGCTTCACGACGCTCACCACCGTGGGCTTCGGCGACATCGTGCCGGTGCATCCGTTCGCCCGCAGCCTGACCAACGTCGAAGCAATATTCGGACAGCTCTATCCCGCCACCTTGCTGGCGCGCATGGTCTCGCTCCAGCTCAGATCCGAGCGGTGATCCAGCCGATGCGCCCGGCCAGGATCAGTCCGCCATCTCACTTCATGGTCGCCAAGGTTTCCACGAAGGTGTGATTGCTCAGGCGAATGATGCCGTAGCCCGGATAGTCGAGGTCGATCACCATCCAGAGCGCGGTGGCAAGCGCTGCTCCATAGACCGAGTCGAGCAACGAGAATCGCCGGCTGATCCGTCCATTGCCGAATCCGACAAGGCCGAATGCGACGGCCGTGGTCGCCAACAGCACGATCAGTATGGGCAACGGAAGGTGTCGTCGCGCCATGGAGAGATGCGTCGTGTGCAGATCGATGACTTCGTTGACGGGCGGCAGCACGACTGCCATCAGCGGGGCATTGCCCTGCGTGCCCTTGATCGCCGCCCGCCACATGCGTTCGTGCAGGCCATTGACCTTGGCGAGCAGCGGATCGATGCGATCGCGTCGCTCGCCGCTCAGCAATTCGATGCGATCCGCCGTGTATTCCCGCAACGCCGCCCTCAGGTCACCGCGTTCCGGCTCGGCAATGGTGTCGGCGCGCAGGTACGCGGTGCCGAGCGCGTTCGCCTCCTTGACGATGATGTCGAGCCGGTCGACATAGCGCGACCCGGCTCCTGAAAATGCGAAGGCGATCAGAAACGCGACGAGAGCGGTCGTCGAGTTCCGGATGAGGGAGATTTGCCTGTCGAAGACTTCGTCGGTCCGGCGGGCCACGCCGCCCAGCCAGAAGCCGATCTCGTGAGCGACAACGACCCCGCCGATCAGCCCCGCGACGACCAGTAGCTCAACCATTCACGCCGCGCGCTCCCTTCGAGGACAGTCGGATGCTAGCAAGTGCCGGGCAATGCGTCACGGCATCGGGGCCGGTCGTCCTCAGTGCGCCCGCGAGAGCCAGCCCGCGGCAACGTAGGTGACGCCGAGCGTGATCGGGACGGCAAGTGCCACCATCACCATGGCGCGGGGGTCGGGCGGGGTGACGAGAAGCGGCGCCAGGGCAGCCCCGAGGTTTCGGGTGCAGGCGCCGAGGCTCAGCACGCTGCGCTGGCGGGGCGGCAGGCCGGCGCCGACGACATGGCCGCCCAGCACCAGGCCGACGGCGTAGATCATCTGTGCGGCGATGGCGTAGCTGCCGACCGCCCCGACGAAGCCCTCGAAATAGCGCACCCCGATGGCCATCAGCAGGAGCAGGGTCGCCGCGTTCGAGACCGGCCGCACGATCCGCAGCAGCCGGACGGCAAGGTCTGGCGCGGCCGTCTTGACGGCGATGCCGGCTGCCATCGGCAGGAAGAGCAGCACCAACAGCGGCTTGGCCACCGTCCATGCATCGACCGACAGGCCCGGAACGATGAGCGGGACGGCGACCGGCATCAGCAGGACCGTGCCGACGGCCGCGATCAGCATGAAGGCGGCGGTATAAGCAAGGTCCCCGCCGGCGCGGCGCACCATCATCGGCAGGAACGGCGCGGCGGGCGCCAGGCCAATCAGCAACAGGCCGGTGGCGTAGGGCAGGGCGATCGGCAACAGCCGCGTGATCAGCCAGGCAAAGGCCGGACAGAGCAGCCAGTCGAGCAGCATGACCGTCATGACGAAGCGCACGTCGCCGAGCGGCGTGAGGGCGGCCTTGAGGTCGGTTTCCAGGCCGATCGCCAGCAGGTTGCCGACCATGAAGGCAACCACGGATGCCCTGAGCACGGCCTCGGCGATTTGCAGGATGTCGCTCATGCCATCGACTGCTTTCCGGGGAGGCCGCTGGGCCGCGGCTCAGGCCTCCAGGGTCGCTTCGATCCGGCCCTGGCGGACCGCCTTGACGAAGGCACGGTGATCGCGATGCGCCTGGTCGGCGTATTCGACGGCGAACTCGGCGATGGCGTCGTCGAAAATCCCGCTGGCGCCCATGTAGCCCGCGATCATGGCGGCGTCGCCCGAGCGGGCATGCGCCCGTGCCAGCGCCCAGCCGCACACCCGGCCATAGGCCCGCAAGTCGCCGGCATCGAAATCCTCGATGATGGCGCTGATCTTCATGTCGCGCAGTTGCCTGACATAGCGGTCGCGACCGTCGCTGCCCCGTGTCCATCCCAGGAAAAGATCGCTCGCCGACTGCATCAGGCGCTGGCCGACGACGACCCGCTCGCCGTGGTTGGCGTGCAGGCTTTTTCCGGCGTGGCGTTCGAGCACGGACGGCGTCGCCTCCTTGACCTGCAGGAAGATCGGGTCTTCGTCCGAGGCCATGAACAGCGCGACACAGCAGAGCGTGCCGACGCTGCCGACGCCCACGACCTTTATCGCCAGATCGCAGAAATGGAAGCGATCGAACAAGGTCCGAAGATGCTCGGCCAGCGATTCGCGGTAGAGCGCGAGGGCTTCCTGGTAGCCCGATTCCAGGCCTGGCGCCTGCTCGGCCGTCGGATGAAAGATCAGAGGCGGATCGTCCTTGATCTTCGGCATCGCCCCGCGATGTTCGACGAACTTGGGGAACAGGAACTCCGGCACGTTCTTTTGCCCGACGCCCTCGAGGCGCTGCCTGATCCGCTCGCGCCTTTCCGGCGAATCCATCGCCTTCAGAAAGCGATCGACGTCGATCGTGTCGTACCACACCTCCAGCGCGCGCAAGGAGGCGTAGTCGGACATGTGCTCGCGATAGCTGGACGCGGTGGCGCGCGCCGCCCGCGCCGCATCGCTTTCGGGCAGGCGGATCTGGCGGCCGGCGACGACCACGCTGGCGGCCAGACGCTTCAGGTCCCATTCCCACGGCGCCGGCAAGGTCTCGTCGAAATCGTTGATGTCGAAGACGATGCGGCGCTCGGGCGTGGCGAAGCCGCCGAAGTTCGACAGATGGGCGTCGCCGCAGGCCTGCACGCGAATCCCGGAAACCGGAGTCGACGCGAGGTCGGCCGCCATGATCACGGCCGAGCCGCGATAGAAGGCGAACGGCGACTGCATCATGCGGCCGAAGCGGATCGGCACGAGTTGCGCCATCCGGCCCTCGTTCGACTCGTTCAGGAGATCGACGATGTCGCGCCGGTCCTTGGCGGGTTTCCAATGCCCGTGGGCCTCGCGCGGGACCGTTTCACGCAGCGCCTTGCCGTGGGCCCGGCGATCATCGGGCGGCAGGTATTGTGGCTCTGCGAGGTCGTGAGATGTCTGCTTTTTCATGGTGGAGCTCCCTGTCCTGCCCGCGGTGTCGGGCAGCACGGCCTCATTGGCCGCTCGGCAATTTCAAGTCGGCGCCGTGAAGAACCTGGCCGGATCCGACGCCGATGCGCTTTATGATCGTCATGGCTTCGACCATCGTGATGCCCAGCGGCCGGACGCGGTCGGCGGGAAAGTACATGACATTGCCCGACATCGGCGTCGGCGCCTGCGGCAGGAACACGCTCACCCAGCCGTTCTCGAGCGGCTCGAGCAGGTAGCCGAGCTGCCAGCCGTCCTCGATGCTGATCAGTGCCGGCTTGATGCCGCTGGCGTTTTCGAACTGTGCAAGGCCTTCGGCCATGCTCTTCATCATCTGGTATTGAGGCAAACGGCCGAGCAGGGAGTTCTCGAACCAGCCCGTGAGCCGCTTGCCGACATATGTGCGGGCGGTAATGCCGGCGCCGAACGAAATGAAGACCAGCACCAGAGCCGAGATAATGGTGACAAGCCCGATACCGGCCACTTCGCTCCAGTCCTGCAGCTGAAGTTTTTCGGTAATCGGTTGCGCCACCATCGAGGCCAGCCGCAAGGCATAGCCCAGAAGCATGAGGACGATGGCGAGTGGCAAGAGAAACAACACACCGCCGACAATCGTTGTTTTCAGGAATGCGGTCATGGGAGCGGCCTCCGTCGCCCGCATATTAGGACCTTTTGCTGCTCCCCGTGGCCAATTCGGTGGCGTCGTCGCCGTTTCCGGGGGCGGCGACGCTCCGGGAGGCGGCGCTGATGTGCGGTCAGCGCGCCCGGAACTGTGCCGTCAGGTCCGCGACGGAAGCGGCATCCTGTTCATTGTCAGCGTTCTCTCGAGCACTGGAATGCCGGCCGCCGTGTTACCCGCCTGGCATTGCGCCATTGCGGCCGCGGCCGTCTCGTCGACCTGCGAGGTACGAAGATTCCTAAACGTGGCGCTCAATGCCGCGCAGTACTCGGCGTCGCTCATGCCGCTGGTGCGCGCCATTTGGCTGGCGACGGCGATATCGACACTGCGGTTCAGCCGTTCGTCCACGTTGTCGGCGGTCTGGACGGGCAGGCTCGCTTCGCCCTGGGCGCCCGTGGTTATGGCGGCCGCCGGCACGCCTTCGCGGACAAGGGCGTTCCGCACGGCGTCGGCGCGACGCTGCGCGAGCGCCATGTTCAGGTCCTGCGAGCCCACGGTGTCGGCGTGGCCGGTCAGCGTCACGGTGGCATTGCCCGCGGTCCTGTAGTCGGCCGAGATCTGCCGGATCGAGGCCACTGCCTGCGGTGACAGGGTCGAACTGCCTGTATCGAAGTACACCGTCGTCGGCGGCATCTGGCGCGGCGCCGTCAGATACTGAGGTGGCGGCGCAGCTTGGGGCGGTGGCGCCTGATTACAGGCGCCCAACAGCAACGCGGCGGCGACAACTGGAACTATGGATTTCAGCATGATTCATCCTCCTGGGATCCGTACGCCTGAAGCACGAAAGCGGTCTCGTACGAAGGAGGCGAGGGATGCCTTGAGGCGGATCAAGTCGATCGAGGTGAATAGCCCGATACGCAGTCCAGCATTGGTTGTAGCCAGTATAGCGCTTCGGGCCCGCCCAACGGCCAGTCCTGCGCTGGTCAATCCGCTCGGAAGCTGTGACTTTCCTGTGGCAGGCGATTCTACCGTCCGCACCGCCTCGCTGTCCCGTTTTGAATAGACAGGGGCTCATCAACGAGCGCAGCCTCGCGTTCGGCTGAGGATCCGGCGTCGGCGCTTGCCGCTTATTGAGGTCCTGTTGACCTTACCAGCGGACGGGACGACGCCTCATTCAACGCGTTGCATACAATGAATCCGCGCCAATAGGGGTGGTCATTCGGGCCTAGTTCGCCGCTCTCCAGGTGTTGTGGCGTTGGTGGTTCCCTGCGAGACCGCGACCTCGATGAACCGACGATTTCCGCACGACCAAAGGAGGAAGACATGAAATGCGTAAACACGATCCTGAGCGCGTCCGGCTTGGTTCTGGCTCTTTGCCTTCCCGGCTGGGCACAGGACGTCAAACAGATTCCGACCCAGACCGTCACCCTGTCGGGGACGGTGGCGACCATCGATCATGCCAAGCGCGTCGTTAACATCAAGACGGCCGACGGCAAGTTCGAGACGATCGATGTGCCGCCAAGTGCGACACGATTCGATGAGGTCAAGGTCGGAGACAAGGTGTCGGTGACGTACAACAACAACGTCTCGGCAAGACTGAAGCCACCGGGCGAAGCCGCGGTCGATACCGGGAGCATGACCACCACGGCGGGCCAGCAGACACGACCGGGGGGCACGACAGCCGTGCAGAGAACGATGACGGCGACCATCGACGCGATCGACAAGAACGCATCGTCGATCACCTTCGTTGGCCCCAACGGATGGAAGTACAGCCGACATGTCGTCGATCCAGCCGTGTTCGACAAGGTCAAGGTTGGCGACAAGGTCGACATCACCTGGAACACGGACGTCACGGTCGCGATGCAGTGATTTTGTCCGTGCAAAAGAGAGGGCCGCCCGGCTTGTGCCGGGTGGCCCCCTTCTCTTGACCGTTATCGTCGGTCGCCGGTCGCTGCGGGGCAGTGCTACGATCGTGAACTGCGACGTAGGGTGAACTGGAGTGGCGATGCGGCTGCGGGAAATACTGCCCATAGTGGAATGGCTTCCCGGCTACTCGCTGAAGCGGCTCGGGCCCGACGGCATCGCCGGCCTGTCGCTCGCCGCCTTCGTCATTCCCGAATCGCTGGCCTATGCCTCGCTGGCCGGCCTGCCGCCGGTGGCCGGGCTCTATTGCTACCTCGCCGCCGGCCTCGCCTATGCCGTGTTCGGGACCAGCCGCCAGCTGGCGGTGGGGCCGACCTCGGCCCTGGCGCTTGCCGTCGCCGCGGGCATAGCCGCCCTCGGGGCCGGCGATCCGGCGCGGGCGGCCGCGCTGGCGGCGGCCATCGCCCTCATGGTCGGCGTGATCGCCATCGGCGGCCGTTTCCTTGGCCTGGCCAACCTCGCCTACTTCTTCTCCGATTCGGTCGTGACGGGCTTCAAGACGGGCGCGGCTCTCTATATCGCGTCCACCCAGTTGCCCAAGCTCCTGGGCCTCGAAGGCACCGGCGGCAATTTCTTCGAGCGCCTTTTCCATGTCGCGACAGTGCTGCCCGACGCGTCGCTGCCGTCGTTCGCCATCGGGGCATTGGCGATTGCACTTTTCCTGCTGCTGGAATGGCGGCTGCCGGGGCGGCCGACGACGTTGATCGTCGTTGCGGCGGCGATCGCGGCGACCGGCTTCTTCGACCTGGGCCGCTTCGGCATCCATCTGGTCGGTCACCTGCCGCAGGGCCTGCCCGCCATCGGCTTTGCGCCGGTGTCGATGGCCGAGCTCAGCGACCTGGTGCCGACGGCGTTCGCCTGCTTCCTGCTGGCCTACAGCGAGGCCATTTCAGTGGCGCGCAGCTTTGCCCAGAAACGGGGCTACGAGATCGACCCGGCGCAGGAACTCACTGCCCTGGGGGCGTCCAACGTCGCCGCGGCGCTGGTCCGCGGCTTTCCGGTATCGGGCGGCATGTCGCAGACCGCGGTGAACGACATGAACGGCGCGACGTCGCCGGTCCCGCTCGTCGTGACCTCGATTGTCGTCGCGCTGACCCTCGCCTTCTTCACCGGCTTGTTCCGCAACCTGCCCGAACCGGTCCTTGCGGCGATCATCCTGATGGCCGCCAAGCATCTGGTGAAGCTCGACGAGCTTCGCGAGTTGAAGGCCGCCTCGCGGACGGAATTCGCGATCGCGCTTGCCGCCCTGTTGGGCGTGCTGGCGTTCGGCCCCCTGCAGGGCTTGCTGCTGGCGGCGATCGGCTCGCTTGTCATGCTGATCGCCCGCGCCTCGCGGCCGGCCGTCGCGGTGTTGGCGCAAGACCCGGGCGGCTACTACGTGAACAAGGCGAGGCATCCGGCCGCTACGGAGACGCCGTCCGTGCTGGTGCTGCGCAGCGCCGGCGCCTGGGTCTACTTCAATGCCGAACAAATCCGGCGCCAGTTCCAGGACTTCGTCGCGCACGCCGAGGCGCCGGTCGAGACGGTCGTGATCGACTGCTCGGCCGTGCCCACGATCGACGTCACGGCGCTGGCAAGCCTGCGGGTCTTCGCGGCAGCCATGAAGCGTCGGGGCATTGTGGTCCGGCTCGCCGACTTGCGCGACGATGTCGCCGATTTCCTGCAAAGCCGGGGAGCCGAGGTCGATCTCGGGCCGATCATCGCGCACCGGACCATTCATCAGTGGGTGGGAGCAAGCGTCCGCCCGCGAGGCTAGAGGCTCACGGCCGCCTATTAGAAATCAGGTCAACTGCCCTTCTTGAGAAACGTGTAGTCGGCCGAGTAGGGCACCGACAGAAACGCCCCTGCGGATTCACACGGGCCCTCGACGACGCCCCCTTTCGTGTTGAGCCTCTGGATCGTCGTGACACCGGTCAGTTGACCCGATCCACGGTGTGACGTCGCCTCGAGCTTGAGCAGGGGAATATCCTTCGCTGTTGCGCCAGGGGCGCGGCCGGCGATCTTGCCGGTGACCGCGCTGCCATCGGCCATCTCCCAGCCTGGGCCGGCAAAGTGTCGACCGACCGTCTTGCCGTCGATCAGCAAGGTCGCAATGGGCTCGCGAAATTGCCAAACGAGCTTTCCGTCCGCACCGGCCTTGCAGTCGTAGATCTGTGCGCCTTCGGCGTGCACGGTTGCAACCACAGCTTCGTTCGGCGCGGCGACGGCGTCCGGCATTTGCGCGCTCGTGGTGGAGGTTGAACAAATGGCCAGAGGGCAGGCGAGAGCGGCAACGATTGGCGACAGACCTTTCATTGGGCTTCTCCTTTCGAGCCCAGCTATTTCATTCGCGTAGCGATCTGACAACGCCAGGACAAGCAAACGTGATCGAGTCGCGCCCGAACTCCCGGCATGGCTTGGTGTTCGCAGATCAAGTGTGAGAAAATCATGCCGAATGCTGGCCTATGTCGGTCTCAGTCGCCCCTACCGTTTCGAGCGGGCGATCATCGCCTTCGTGGCGTTCTTTCTGGCGATCGCCGTCCTCCTGACGGCAGGCTGGCTGGTCGCGATCGAAGAGCTCACCGCGTTCGGTCCGCGCGCGTTCTATTTCCTCTATCTGCTGACGCTTTGCGTTCTGGTCGCAGCCCTCGTGCGCTGGCCGCGGCTGGCCGGCGCCTTGCTGATCCTGGCGCTGGTCGACTTCGGCTGGGGCGTCGGTTCGTTTTCCTTGCGGCATTCCACGCTTGGCGGCGCGTCCCTGCTGCCGCCGGACAAGTCGGAGCCGCAGCGCTTTCAGTGGCACGCGTTGCTGCAGGCCGTACCGATCCCCTCGCTGCGGTTCACCAGCGCCACCGGCCTTGCGATCAGCCACACCTCGGAGGGCACGCGCGGGCGCGACCCCGTACCGGGCGAGCTGGCGGAACGCAGCGTCGTTGCGACCTTCGGCGGTTCGACGACCTACGACATCGGCGCCGGCGAAGGCGACACCTGGAGCGATCGTCTCGCGGCCGCTCTCGACCAAGGTGAAGACAAAGGGCGCTTCTTCGTCGTCAACCACGGCGTGCCTGGCTATACGACGGTCGAGCACCTGATCCAGACAGCGTTCTATCAGGTCAAGTTCGGCAAGAAGCCGCGCTGCGCCATCTACTACGTCGGCTGGAACGACCTGCGCAACGCGCACATCCCGAATCTCGATCCGGCCTATGCCGACTTCGATCTGCCGAGCCAGGTCGATTCGCTGAAGGTGCGTCGGGTCGGCGGCTCGAACATCACGATCTCGCCGCTGCTCACCGTGGTGATGCGCCTCATCAGCGCCAACGTCGACACCACCCGCTACTATACCGACCCCTACGCCCTCGAGCCGGCGGCTGGCGACGATCCGGCGCTCGACACGCTCTATGAACGAAACATACGCGCCATTTCGGCGATCAACCGCCAGCGCGGCGTCACCACCATCTGGATCGGCCAGCTCCTCAACCGCGCCCGGCTTTCCGGTGACGGCCGCTACGGCTGGCTGCCGCTGGTGCGTGACCGCGACGTCTGGCCGATGCTGCAGGAGTTCAACGCTTTGTTGGCACGGACGGCGAAGGAGCTGGGCGACATCTATATCGACATTCCGCCCGATTCCTTTGGCGATGCCGATTTCGTCGACAACGGCCATTTCTCCGTGCAGGGCGCGCGGCGTTTCGCGGCCGACCTGACGCCGGTCGTGCGCGACGCCTGCCGCTAGGCGGTGCTATCCTCGAGCCTGAGATGATTTCCCACGTCCATGTCGGCATCGGCGATTTCGACCGGGCCTTTCCCTTCTATGCCGCTGTCCTCGACACGCTGGGACTCGAGCTGAAGTTCAAGGAGCCGGACAACGGCTGGGCGGGCTGGATGTCGCCGGGCGTGGCGCGGCCGCTGTTCCTGATCGGCCGGCCGTTCGATCGCGGCCCCGCCTCGCCCGGCAACGGCCAGATGATCGCTTTGCTGGCGCCCGATCGTGCGGCCGTCGATCGCTGCCATGACGTGGCGCTGGCCCGGGGTGGACGCTCCGAGGGCGCGCCCGGCCTGCGCCCGCACTATCACGCTCACTACTACGGCGCCTATTTTCGCGATCCCGACGGCAACAAGCTTTGCGTCTGCTGTCATCAACCGGAGCCTGCCTGATGCCGCGCGTCATCCTCATCACCGGCGCCTCATCGGGCATCGGCGCCGCGACCGCGCGCACGCTGGCCGCGCCCGACACCGCGATCGCGCTCCACGCCCGCAACAACCGCGCGGGCGCCGAGAAGGTCGCGGGCTTCGTCCGCGGCGCCGGGGCCGAGGCACTGGTCGTTGCAGGCGATCTCGGCCAGGCCGGCACCGCGCAACGGCTGGTCGCCGAAACCGTCGATAAATTCGGCCGGCTCGACGTCGTGGTGAGCAATGCAGGGTTCGCCGATCGCCGGCCGGTGGGCGAGCTCGACCGTGCCGGCTGGGACGCCAGCCTCGCCGCCATGACCTCGGCCTTCTTCGAGCTCGCCGCGGCGGCCAAGCCATGGCTGGTGAAGGCAGGCGCGTCGGGCCGCCTGGTCGGCCTGTCGTCTTTCGTGGCCCACGCCTACGCGCGCGGGCTGCCGAGCTTTCCCGCGTCGGCCGCCGCCAAGGCCGGCATGGAGGCGCTGGCGCGTGCCTTTGCCCTCGAGATCGCGCCGTCGGGCGGGACGGCCAATTGCGTGGCGCCCGGTCTGATCGAGAAGGATCCCGAGGCGCATGTCGCGATTTCGCGCGATCGCATGGCGCAGATGAGCGCGCTGGTGCCGATGGGTCGCTACGGCAAACCGGCCGAGGTGGCGGCCGTGATCGCCTTCCTGTGCTCGCCGGCGGCGAGCTATGTCACGGGTCAGACCATTCACGTCAACGGCGGCGTGACGCTGTAGAGGCCGGCCCAAAAGAAAACGGCGGGGCTTTCGCCCCGCCGCCGATTCTGGCTGCGCTTGGAAGCGCGGCGTCAGAGATGCTTCAGCACGTTCTCCGCCGCGGACACCTCGAAGGCGCCCGGCTTTTCGACGAACAGGTCCTTGATGACGCCGTTGTCGACGATCATGGCGTAGCGCTGGCTGCGCGTGCCGAGGCCGAACTTGGAGCCGTCCATGGTGAGGCCCATCGCCTGGGTGAACTCGCCGTTGCCGTCGCCCAGCATGAGCACCTTGTCGCCGGCCTTCTGGTCCTTGCCCCAGGCGCCCATCACGAACGCGTCATTGACGGAAATACAGGCGATGGTGTCGACACCCTTCGCCTTGAGCTTGTCCGCTTCGGCCACGAAACCGGGCACGTGCTTTGCCGAACAAGTGGGGGTGAAAGCACCCGGCAGGGCGAAGGCAACGACCTTCTTGCCGGGCGCGAAAAGTTCCTCGGTGGTGACCGCTTTGGGTCCCTCGGGGCCCAGCATGCGCAACGTGGCGCTGGGCACCTTGTCGCCGACTTTCGCCATTTTTTGCTCCTTAAGTTGCCGCCCGACGCGGGCAGCCTCGCGAACCGGCGGACCCTAGGCGAGGGGTCGGGATTTGTCCATTGGCCTGCCCCGGCTTGATCTTTGCTCGGACAATCCCCATGAAATTAGAGGATCATTGCACCATGCCCGGATCAGGCTCCCTTGCCGCTACGTTGGTCGGCCGCTTCCTGGTCGCCGCGCCGTCCATGCCGGACGAGCGCTTCCAGAAGAGCGTCGTGTTCATCTGCAAGCACGACGAGGACGGCGCCTTGGGCATCATCGTCAACAACAAGGTCGAGGACCTGCCGCTGGGCCAGGTCTACAAGCAGCTCGGGATCGAGGTGTCGCCGGCGGCGGCCGAACGGGCGGTGCTGTTCGGCGGCCCGGTCGAGACCTCGCGCGGCCTGGTGCTGCACTCCGCCGATTACAAGCGCGAGGGGGAGACCCTGCTGATCGAGGGCGGCATGGCGCTCACCGCCTCGCTGGAGATCCTCAAGGACATGGCGGGCGGCAGCGGACCCAAGGAGGCCTGGCTGGCCCTGGGCCATTCCGGCTGGCAACCCGGCCAGCTCGACTTCGAGATGCAGGACAATGCCTGGCTGGTGGTCGACGGCGATGCCGCGCTGGTATTCGACACCGATTTTGCCGCCAAATGGCAGCGCGCCCTCGACCGGCTGAGCGGCAAGGGCAGCCCCGGCGGTCGGTTCGACCCGGCTTCGTTCTCCCATCAGTCCGGCCGCGCCTGACACTTCCAGATCAGGTTTCCTCTGTTCGCTTTCGCGCGGAGAGAAACTTTGATGCGCGAGTGCAAAGGTTGCGCTGCAAAACCTCCATCTGGCGGGTGCCAGATGTGCATTTTGCGACCCCTGATTGTGCTTACATTTTCTGCCGCAACGGCCTATAGCGCGAAGGTGCCGCCGCAACCCTCCCTTCGCGGTTGGTGCGTTCCAAGGGACGCCTGTGCTTCCTTCCCCAACCCCATTAGGGAGCGCGGGCGTCCCGCCTTCTCCGGTGGCTATTCGGCGGCAGCCGACTGCAAGGCAGGATTACGGTAGGCGGCGAGCAGGCTCGCTTCGCGCTCCTTGGCCGTCTCGATGTTCTTGTCCTTGATGTGACCGAAGCCGCGCATCGTCTCCGGCAACGCCGCGATCTGGATCGCGAGCGCGTGGTTGTTCTGGTCGAGGCTCGCGATCAGCGTGTCGACGGTCGCTTCGTACTCGCCGATCAGGCGGCGCTCGCGGCGGCGCTCGGCGGTGTAGCCGAAGACATCGAGCCGCGTGCCGCGCAGGCGCTTCATTGACGCCAGCAAGCGGAACATCGGCATCATCCAGGCGCCGTATTCGCGCTTCTTGAGCTGGCCGGTCACCGGGTCGCGATCGGAAAACAGCGGCGGCGCCAGGTGGAAGGTGAGCTTGTAGTCGCCCTCGAACTGCGTGCTGAGCTTCTTCAGGAACTCGCCGTCGCTGTAGAGACGTCCGACCTCGTACTCGTCCTTGTAGGCCATCAGCTTGTAGAGCGATTTGGCCACCGCCTCGGCCAGCCCGCGCCGGCCCGGCGCTTTTTCCTTCTCCGCCCTGGCGACCTTGTCGACGAAGGCGCTGTAGCGCGCGGCATAGGACTTGTCCTGATAGGCCGTCAGCAGCTCGACCCGCTTGGCCACGATCTCCGGCAAGGTGCGCGCCACCGGCTTCTCGATCCGCAGCGTCGGCTTGGCGGCCGCCTGCACCGTGGCGAGGTTGTGCGCCGCGAGGCGGCCCCAGTCGAAGGTGCGCTTGCTGCCCTCGACCGCCACGCCGTTCAGCTCGATGGCGCGCATGAGAGCGTCGAGCGACAGCGGCAGCAGGCCCTGCTGCCAGGCATAGCCCAGCATGAAGAGGTTGGTGGCGATCGAATCGCCCAGGATCGCCGTGGCGAGCCCGGTGCCGTCGACGAACGAGGTGGCTTCGTCGCCCGCCGCGTCGCGGATCGACTTCATCATGGCCTCGGCGCCGAGATCCATGTCGCCGTTCATGACGAAGGCGGCGACCGGCTGGACGTGGCCGTTGATCACGGCCTTGGTGACGCCCTGCTCGATGCGCGACAGCGCCGCCGGCGAGGCGGCCACGACCATGTCGCAACCCAGCACGAGGTTGGCGCCACCGGCGGCGATGCGCACCGCATGCAGGTCCTCGGGCCTGGGCGCGAGACGGACGTGGCTCATCACCGCGCCGTTCTTCTGGGCGAGGCCCGTGAAGTCGAGCACGGTGCAGCCCTTGCCTTCGAGATGGGCCGCCATGCCGATCAGCGCGCCGACAGTGATCACGCCGGTGCCGCCGATGCCGGTGACCAGGATGCCGTAAGCCTCGGAGAGCGGCCGCAGGGTCGGCATGGGCAGCGCGGCGAAGGGATCGTCCTGCACGACCTTGAGCTGCGGGCGCCTGGCCTTGGCGGGCGTGCCGCCATGCACCGAGACGAAGCTCGGGCAGAAGCCGTTCACGCAGGAGAAGTCCTTGTTGCAGTTGCTCTGGTCGATCTGGCGCTTGCGGCCGAGCTCGGTTTCGAGCGGTTTCACCGACACGCAGTTGCTCTTGTCGGAGCAGTCGCCGCAGCCCTCGCACACCGCGTCGTTGATGAACACGCGCTTGGCCGGATCGGGGAAAGTGCCGCGCTTGCGGCGCCGGCGCTTCTCGGCGGCGCAGGTCTGGTCGTAGACCAGCACGGTGAGGCCCGGGATCTCGCGCAGCTCGCGCTGCACGGCATCGAGCTCGTCGCGGTGGCGGATGGTGACGCCATGGGCGAAGTCGGCATTCAGCGGATACTTGTCGGGCTCGTCGGTGACCACGACGACCTTCTGGGCGCCCTCGGCCGCGACCTGCTTGGTGATGTCGGGCACGTTGAGCGGCCCGTCGTGCGGCTGGCCGCCGGTCATGGCGACAGCGTCGTTGAACAGGATCTTGTAGGTGATGTTGACGCCGGCGGCGGCGGCCTGGCGGATCGCCATCAGGCCGGAATGGTAATAGGTACCGTCGCCGAGATTCTGGAAGATGTGCTTGTCGGCGCTGAACGGCGCCTGGCCGATCCAGCTCACGCCTTCGCCGCCCATGTGGCTGATCAGCGAGGTGCGGCGCTCGGGCATCCAGATCGCCATGCCGTGGCAGCCGATGCCGGCCATCGCGCGGCTGCCTTCCGGCACGCGCGTCGACGTGTTGTGCGGGCAGCCCGAGCAGAAGTACGGCGTGCGCGACACCTTGGGCGGCGGCGCGGCTAGAAGCTTTTCCTTGCTTTCGAGGCGGGCCAGACGCTGGCGCAGCTCCTGCGATTCGCCGCCATGCTTCATCAGGCGGGCGGCGATCACCATGGCGACGCCGGTCGGCGTCAGCTCGCCTTCGCTGGGCAGGATGATCTGGCCGGTCTCGTCGGATTTGCCGATGATCAGCGGACGGCGGTCGGCCGGCGCGTTGTAGAGGATGTGGACGAGTTGATCCTCGAGGTTGGAGCGCTTCTCCTCGACGACGATGACCTCCTGCAGCCCCTCGGCGAAGCGCCGCGCCCCTTCCGGCTCGAGCGGCCAGGTCATGCCGACTTTGTAGAGGCGAATGCCGAGGGAGCGGGCGCGCGCCTCGTCGATGCCGAGATCCTCAAGGGCCTGGCGCGTGTCGAGGTAGGCCTTGCCCGTCGTCATGATGCCGATGCGCGCCTGCGGTGGATCGATCACCATCTTGTCGAAGCCGTTGGCGCGCACGAACGCCTTCACCGCGGCCATCTTCGGCCCGTGCAGGCGCTTCTCCGCCTCGAGCGGTGGATCGGGATTGCGAATGCCGAGGCCGCCCGGCGGGAGCTGGAAGTCGGTCGGCATCACGATCTTGATGCGCTCGGGATCGACCCACACCGAAGCGCCGCTCTCGACGGTTTCGGAGATCGCCTTGAAGCCGATCCAGCAGCCCGAGTAGCGCGACAGCGCGAAGCCCAGCATGCCGAAGTCGAGATACTCCTGGACGTTGGCCGGGTTCACCACCGGGATCATCGCCGCGGAGAACACCTGTTCGCTCTGGTGCGGCAGGGTCGAGGACTGGCAGCCGTGATCGTCACCGGCCAGCGCGATCACGCCGCCATGCGGCGAGGTGCCGGCGGCATTGCCGTGCTTCAGCACGTCCATCGAGCGATCGACGCCGGGGCCCTTGCCGTACCAGATCGAGAACACGCCATCGACGGTGGCGCCGGGGAACAGGTTGACCTGCTGGCTGCCCCATACCGAGGTGGCGGCGAGGTCCTCGTTCAGCCCGGGCTGGAAGTGGATGTTGTTTTCCTGGAGGTAGCGCTTCGCGGTCCACAGCGCGTTGTCATACATGCCGAGCGGCGAGCCGCGATAACCGGAGATGAAGCCGCCGGTGTTGAGGCCGGCGGCGAGGTCGCGCTGGCGCTGCATCATGGGCAGGCGCACCAGCGCCTGGATGCCGGTGAGATAGACGCGGCCTTTGTCGAGCCGGTAGCGGTCTTCCAGGGCGTAGTCGCCAAAGACGAGGGGAACTTGGGTGCTCATCGCGGAAGGCCCTCCGGAGCGGCGGCGTGAACGGGCGTTTATGTGACGCGAGCATAGCGGGCCGGGCCGCCAGGGGGAAAGGCCGCACGGCTCTGCCGGAGAGGTGAATTTCGCATCCTTGCCGGGTGCGGCCTTGTTGTAAGCTCGCCTCATTCGGGAGGGCGCCATGAGCTTCAAAACCATCCTGGTGCATTGCGATGCCGGTCGCGGCACGGCGGGCCGCCTCAGGATCGCCTTCGATCTGGCCGACCGCTTCGATGCGCATGTCATCGGTTTGCATGTGCGCCAGGCGTTCCAGGCGCCGGCCTTCACCGATGCCGGCGCCGCCCTGGACAGCCTCTACAAGACCTACGATGCAGCGGTGAAGGCCGACGAGGCCGTGGCCACGGCGGCTTTCCGGGAAGCGGTCGGCAGCAAGGGCTATTCCAGCGAATGGCGCGTCGTCGACGGCTATGTCGACGACATCCTGCCGGCAGAGGCGCGTTCGGCCGATCTCGTCATCGTCGGTCAGGCCGAGCCGGATTCCCAGCCGACCGTCACGCCGGCCGATCTTGCCGAGGAGGTCACGATGGCCGGCGAGTGTCCGGTGCTGATCGTGCCCTACATCGGCGCGGCCAAGCCGCCGGGCAAGATCGTGATGCTGTGCTGGAACGACAGCCGCGAAGCCAAACGGGCGGCGACCGGCGCGCTGCCGCTGCTCGCGGCGGCCGACAAGGTGATCGTGCTGATCATCGACCCCAAGACCGAAGCAGGCGGCGAAGAGCCGGGCGCCGACGTCGCCCGATGGCTCGCCCGTCACGGCGTGAAGGTGACGGTGCAGCGCGACAGCGCCGCCGATTCCGACGTCGGCGGCGTGATCCTGTCACGCGCCGCCGATCACGATGTCGATCTCATCGTCATGGGAGTCTACGGCCATTCGCGCCTGCGCGAGCGGGTGCTGGGCGGCGCCAGCCGCACGCTGCTGGCCAGCATGACGGCGCCGCTGTTGGTCGCGCACTAGGAGCAGCGCGAAGACCTCGCCGGGGCTTTCAGTTGCGGGAGGATACTCGCTATAGTAGTATTACTATCGTAGATAAATCGCGCGCCGATCGGCACTGCCGCGTGGCGCGCCGCTCACGTGGAACTGGCCCATGTCCCTTGGCATTGTCCTCGACGTCGCGATCGGGTTGGCGTTCACCTATCTCCTTCTGTCCATCATGGTGTCGGGTCTGCAGGAGATCTGCACCAATTTCATCAGCCTGCGCGGGAAAAAGCTCCGCGGCGGCATCGCCGCGCTGCTGGCAGGCATCGACAAAAATGGCCTTCCCTCAACGGCCCTGTTCGACAAGGTTTTTGGACACGCGCTGATCTCCGACCTCGCCACGAAGAAGCTTCCGTCCTACGTGCCGGCGCGCAATTTCTCGATGGCGCTATTCGAGGCCCTGAAAAACGACGGAAGCCAGGACCCGCTGATCAAGCAGATCGAGCAAGGCATCGCGTCGCTGCCGGAGGGCGCGGCGAAGCAAAGCCTTACCGCCTTCGTCACGCAGGCAGCAGGCGACGTCGCGACGTTGCAGAAGCGGGTCGAGACCTGGTTCGACGACGGCATGGACCGCGTGAGCGGCACGTATCGACGCTTCTCGCAGTATTTTACGCTCGGCTGTGGCCTCGTGATCGCCATTGTCATCAACGTCAATTCGATCACCTTGGCGCGCACCTTGTGGACCGATCCGACGATCCGCGCCGTCCTGGTCGGTGCGGCCCAGCAGTACGAAGACGAAGCCAAGACAGCGCCCACCGCCGACGCCAAGGCGAAAGCCGATGAAGCCCGCTGCCGGCTCGCTTTTCTGCCCCTGCCGATCGGCTGGCGCGATACGCAGGCGATCGTCGAGGCGTGCAAGGCCGGCAAGACGCCGAACGACGCGATCGATATCAGCAGCGCCGCCAGCCTGTTCTACGACCGCGTCTTCAAAAGCGGCTCGGGCCCCTGGATTGTTGTCGGCTGGCTCGTCACCGCGCTTGCCGTGTCGTTCGGCGCGCCGTTCTGGTTCGCGGCCCTTCAGGATCTCTTCAAGATCCGCAATGCCGGACCTAAACCGCCGCGGGCCGATCAGGGCGGCGGCACCTGATGCGGCTTGACGGAGGCCTGGAGACGGGCGGTGCCGGTCAGTTCGTCGGCTTCTTGCCTTGCTTGTAGCCGGCGACCGCGGCTTTGAGCATACGGTATTCGCTGCAGCCGAAGACGCAGAGTGAATCGAGCCGTGCCAGCATCTGGTCCGCCTCGGCCGGGCGATCGAGCATCAGATAGGCCTCGCCGAGATACTCATACGCGCCGAGATGCCGGGGATCGATCGCCAGCGCCTGCTGGTAGTATTGAAGCGAGCCATTGGCGTTGCCGGATTTGCGCGTGGCATAGCCCATCAGGTTGTAGGCATCGGCGTTGCGCGGATCCTTGGCCACGACCTGCTGCAACAGCGGCAGCGCGTTGGCGTAGTCCTTGTTGGTCTCGATCATCGCCTTGGCGCGCGTGAAGTTGGGATCGACCGGCTTGGCGGGCGTGGACAGCGATTCGCTGCCGCCACCGCCGCCTGCTGCGAAGGCCATCGTCGAAAAGCCGAGAGACAGCACCGCCGCGGCGGCAAGAAGGGTCGAGCGCATGGTCCACCTCCTGAGGGTCACACCTCTACATACTTGGCCAGCCCGTGGTTTTAGCAACCAATTCTTATGACATTGCCGTGAGTTCGGTTGCCCGTTTCACCGCGCGCACCGCCAGCCGCTCCTGCCGGCCTCGGATTTCAACCTCATGACGCTCGTAGGACGCGAGATCGATGCCGGCTCGATCCAGCAATTCCTGGGAAACGACCAGTTCGACGCCGAATTCCTTGGTCAAGGCCTCCAACCGGCTGGCCGTGTTGACGGTATCGCCGATGGCGGTGAGCTGGGTGGCGCGCTCGTAGCCCATCTGCCCCACGATGGTCGAGCCCGAGTGCAGGCCGATGCCGATGCGCAGTGGCTGGTCGAGATCGCCCGACATCGCCTCGTTGAGGTCGTCGAGGGCAATCGCCATGCGGCGTGCGGCGTCGAGCGCCTGCCGGCAGGCGACCTCCGGCTCGCGGTCGAGCCCGAAGATCGCCATCACGCCGTCGCCGATGAACTTGTCCACCCGGCCGCCCGCCGCCTCGATGGCGTGGCCCGTCGCGCGGAAATAGCGGTTGAGCAGGAACACCACGTCGTAGGGCAGCTTGCCTTCCGAGATCGAGGTGAAGCCGCGGATGTCGGCGAACAGGATCGCGACATACTGCTCGCCGCCATGGGCCTGCGGCTGGCGGCGATAGGCTTCGATCGGGCCGGCCGATGCCGGCAGAAGGGGTGTCACGCGGTACCGACCGGGCGGCGGCCGCACCTGGCAGGCGAGCCGCACATCGGCCGGAGCGCCGACCCTTGCCAGCACCTTCTGCTCGTCCGGCGAAGGCGGTAGCAGCCTGCCGCGATCCGCGCCGCCGACGCGAACACGGCAGGTCGAGCAACGGCCGCGTCCGCCGCATACCGAGGCATGCGGGATGCCCGCGTGCCGGCTCATCTCCAGGATCGTGAATCCGGTCGGCTGGTCGACGAGGCGGCGTTCGCCGTAATCGAGGTGAACGACGCCGGCGCGGCGTTCCCACAAGTCGCGCAGCGGGCGCGCTCCCAGAACGCCGACCAGCAGGGCGAGCGCGCCGATCTGGAGATCGCGCGAAATCGCGTAGAGATTGCCGACGTCGACCGCCGGCGGCGCATGCACGCGCTCGAACAGGTTCGCGAGAAAACCTGGCTGCTGGGCGAGATCGGCAACGTCGCGCAACGCAATCGCCGCGCCGACGATGCCGGCCACGGGAACGAGCAGGGCGAAGGCGTAGAGTGCCGGCAGCCAGGCCGGGTACCAGGACCGCAGGCGCCACGCGAAGTGAAGACCGATGCAGGCATGCAGCCAGACGACGAGGGGCAGCAAGAATTGACGCGCGATGGACATCCAGTCGCTGACGACGAGCGATCCCAGGACCCACGGATAGCCCGGCTCGACGCCGTAGAGGTCATGCGCCAGGCGCGTGCCGACCACATGCAATGCGCCCAGGGGAATGATCAGCGCGCCCAGGGTCAGTTGCGTCCATTCCCAGCGCGAGAGCTTCAGCGCGCGGCGGCGGTAGAGCGACCACAAGGCCAGGGAGAAATGGGTGAGCAGGGCGCCGTAGAGAACGGTCTGGCCCACCGGATTGTGCCAGATGAAAACGAACGCCGTTCGGGCGACTTCGAGAACGCGCAGCGAGATCAGGCCGAACGCATGGTTGAGCAGATGCGTGGTGACATAGAAGAAGAGGACGTAGCTCGACCAGAGGCGAACCCGTCCGATCATGGCGCTATTTCAGAAGCGGCAACACCGCTTCGGGCGGCCGGCCGATGGCGGCGCGCTTGCCGGCGACCACGATCGGCCGCTGCAGCAGGACCGGATGCTGGGCGATCGCCTTGGCGATATCGGCCTTGGCAAGATCGGCTTTCTTCTTCTTGAGCGTCTTGAATTCCGGCTCGCCATCGCGAATGAGATCCTTCACGTCGCCGCCCACCAGCTCGATCAGTTTCTCGACTTCGGCCTTGCTTGGCGGATGCTTGAGATACTCGCGGACGGTGGGCGTTATTCCCTTGCTGCGCAGGAGTTCGAGGGTCTGCCGCGATTTGCTGCAGCGCGGGTTGTGCCAGATCGTGATGGTCATGCGCGAACCATGGCTTTGCCGTCACGCCTCGTCCAGTGCATCGGGGCTGGGGGCATCGATCACCTTTTTGGCAACGTCGTAGGCGAAGCCGGCGCGGGCCATCGCCGCCAGGTCGCGCGCCCGGTTGTCCTTGCGGTCCTCAGGCTGCCGGTAGGGACCGAGCCGTCGGCGCCGCGCCAGCGCCGCCGCTGCCCGCCGCTCGCGCTGGCCGGGATTGGTGTCGAGTTCCTGGTCAAGCCCCACCATCGCCTGGTCGAGCGTGTCGCCGTCGACGCCGGCGATCTGGAGCTTGCGGCGGGTGAGCCGGGTCGAGGTGCCGCGCCGGTGCAGCGCACGCGCCTTGGTCTGGGCGAAGGCCTTGTCGTCGATCACGCCGGCGGCGACGAACTTGGCGACGACGGCCTCGATCGCCTGCTTGACGTTGTCCATCACCGGCGCCTCGAGCATCTCGGCCTTGCGCACCCGGCGGTTCAGGACGCGGCGCAGGCCCTCGGCCGTGCTGGGATAGCGCTCGAGATAGAACGCGGCGGCGTTCTGCAGGTATTTGGCGGTGATCGGTCGCGCCGTTCGCTTCACCGACGCCCTCTTTACGGCCGGTAGCCGAAGCTGCGCGGGCCGGGCTTGCGCATCGGCGCGGCGAGATTGGCGAACTCGCACAAAGGCGGCCGCGTGTCGCGCGGCTCCTCGACGCCGAAGCGCTCGGGTTGCCAGCTCATTGTCAGCCTCGCAGGGGGATTCCGACCATCGCTTGCAGCTCGTCGATCGCTGTGTCGGGGTCGCCGACTTTTATCGTGCGCATGCCCATGGCGCGTGCCGGTTTCAGGTTGATGCCGAGATCGTCGAGATAGACGCAGCGCTCGGGCGCTACGCCCAAAAGCTCGCAGGCATGGCGGTAGATGCGCGGGTCGGGCTTGCGATAGCCGAGCTTGCTCGATTCCACGACATGCTCGAACAAGGTCATGATCTCGGCGACCGCTTTCGCCTTGTCGGCGCTGCGCGCCATGCCGGGGCCTTCGCCCGACTTCATGTTGTTGGTGATGCAGGCGATCCGGAACCGAGCCTTGCAGCGGCGCAGCGCCTCGACCATCTGCGGCCGAATGTCGCCGCTTAGTGACTGCAAAATTCTCCAGCCGTCGAGCCTGTGTCCCTGCGCGCGCGCTTCCTCTTCGAACAGTGCAACAAAGCCTTCGAGGGAAACCTCGCTTCGTTCCATCTTTGCCCAGGCATTGGCGTCCGGATTGCGCGCATTGAGGCTGCGGATGAAATCTTTGGGAAGTCCGGCCTCCGCCTCGTAGCGATTGAAGGCCTCGAAGGGGCTGCTGAGGATGACCCCGCCAAAGTCCCACAGCACGGCGAGGGGGGTTATTGCATGGCTCGTATTCATGGTGGTGCGACGGTGTTTACCTTGTTCCTGCCCTAGTCGGCCCTTATTTGACGCCCTCCATAGGCGACGGGTTGGCGATTGACCACCGTTTGCCGTCACACCGGATAGGAATAGGCAAATGAGCGAAGCAGCGGTTCTGCCGCGCGGCAGCGCAGTGGCACACTCAGGTGAGGTACAGATGGTCGAGACGGGCCGTTCTGATGGACGCAATCGTCGTGCGGCCGAGACGCGCCGCAAGATCATCGCGGCCGCCAAGGAGATGATCGCCGAGACCAGCACGGCGCCCACGGTGGTCGCGGTGGCCAAGCGGGCCGACGTTTCGGTCCGGTCGGTTTTCCAGCATTTTGGCGACGTTGAGTCACTTTTCGTAACTGTCGTCGAACTCCGTGCGCGGCGATCTGGTGGTTCCGCCGCCGACCCCGAGCAGCCGGCCGCTGAACGCCCGGATCGCCGAGGTCGTCGAGAACCTGGCGCAGATCTTCGACAAGATCGTGCCCCTGCGGGTTGCCGCCGGGCAGTTCGTCAATCACCCGGCCCTGATGGAGCGCGGCCTGGCATCGAAAGTGGCCTTGCGCGACGCCACTTTCGAGGTGTTCGCCCCGGAATTCGCCCCCTTGGGCGAGCTGGCGCGGGAACAGCTGGCCGACGCCATCGGCGCTGCCCTGTCGCTCGATGCCTGGGTCGTGCTGCGTCGCCGCGACGGCCTCAGCTTCGAGCGGGCCACGGCCGTTTGGCGCATGACGCTGACCGCGCTTCTGGCGCACGAGTTTGCCGTCACCGCGGCGGAGTAGCTCGCGCATAACTTCTCTGAGGGGCCCCGATTGACTTGGCGTTTGGGATCATGGACTTAGGGGCCCCTTAGACGACCTTCCGACGCGGCATCAGCGATAATGGCGACCAGCCAGCTTCACGAGGACTTTTCGCGCGAAGAGCATGTCAAAGCCGGCAGTGACCGCGGCTTTGGCCTGGTCTTCGCCGGCTTCTTTGCCCTCATCAGCGCGTTGTCGTGGTGGCGCGGCCATACCGGCTGGCATTGGACCTTGCCGCTGGCGATCCTCTTCCTGGTCGTGGCCTTCACCTTTCCGAAGGTGCTCAACCCGCTCAACAGGCTGTGGCTGAAGTTCGGCCTGCTGCTCTACAAGGTCATGAACCCCATCGTGCTGGGGCTGCTGTTCTTCGTGACCATCATGCCGATCGGTCTTGTCATGCGGGCCATGGGCAAGGACTTCCTGCGCCTGCGGCTCGATCCCGCCGCCAAGAGCTACTGGATCGAGCGCACGCCGCCGGGGCCGCCGCCGCAATCCATGCGTAACCAGTTCTGATTCCGCCACTTCCGAATTCGAAAGGCACTGGCCAATGGGCTCCATCATCGTCGAACTCTGGGCCTTCATGCGCGAACGCAAGAAGTTCTGGCTGTTGCCGATCCTGATCATGATGGTGATCTTCGGCGGCCTGATCGTGCTGACCAAGGGCTCGGCCATCGCGCCGTTCATCTACACGCTGTTCTAAGGGGAGCGTTGCCGTTCCATGCGCGTGCTCGGGATCTCGGCTTTCTACCATGACAGCGCGGCGGCGCTGATCGAGGACGGCCACCTCGTCGGGGCCGCCCAGGAGGAACGCTTCACGCGCAAGAAGCATGATTCGGCCTTCCCGCAGAACGCCGTGCAGTACTGCCTCGACACCGCCGGCATCAAGCTGGCCGACGTCGACTACGTCGCCTTCTACGACAAGCCGTTCCTGAAGTTCGAGCGCCTGCTCGAGACCTACCTCGCCTACGCGCCGCGCGGCTTCAACTCGTTCCGCATGGCCATGCCGCTGTGGCTGAAGGAGAAGCTGTTCCAGAAGACGCTGCTGCGCGACGAGATGAAACACTGGCAGCCCGACTTCGACTGGCAGAAGCGCCTGCTGTTCGGCGAGCATCACCAGAGCCACGCCGCCTCGGCCTTCTTCCCCTCGCCGTACGAGGAAGCAGCCGTGCTGTGCATGGACGGCGTCGGCGAATGGGCGACCACGTCGCTGGCCTGGGGCCAGGGCAACAAGCTCGAGATGCTGAAAGAGATCCACTTTCCGCATTCGATCGGGCTGCTCTATTCGGCTTTCACCTACTACACGGGCTTCAAGGTCAATTCCGGCGAGTACAAGGTCATGGGGCTGGCGCCCTATGGCGAGCCGAAGTTCAAGGACAAGATCCTGAGCGACATCGTCGACCTCAAGGAGGACGGCAGCTTCCGGCTCGACCAGAAGTACTTCGACTATTGCACCGGGCTGCGCATGACGAACGAGAAGTTCGGCGAGCTGTTCGGCGGCAAGGCGCGCAAGCCCGACGAGCTGCTGACCCAGCACCATATGGACCTGGCGGCCTCGGTGCAGGCCGTCACCGAGGAGATCGTGCTGCGGCTGGCGCGCTCGGTGAAGAAGGAAACCGGTGCCAGGAACATCTGCCTCGCCGGCGGCGTGGCGCTGAACTGCGTCGCCAACGGCAAGCTTTTGCGCGAGAACCTGTTCGACGGCATCTGGGTGCAGCCGGCGGCGGGTGATGCCGGCGGCGCGGTCGGTGCGGCATATGCCGCCTATCACGGCTATCTCGGCCAGTCGCGCAAGCTCAACGGCCATCTCGACGGCATGGCCGGCAGCTATCTCGGGCCGGAATATTCCGACGACGAGATCGCCAAGCGCCTGACGGCGGCCGGCGCCAGGTTCACGGTGCTGACGCGCGAGCAGACGATCGAGCAGACGGCGCAGGCGCTGGCCGACGAGAAGGCCGTCGGCTGGATGCAGGGCCGCATGGAGTTCGGGCCGCGTTCGCTGGGCGCGCGCTCGATCCTGGGCGACGCCCGCTCGCCCTCGATGCAGAAGACGCTCAACCTCAAGGTCAAGTACCGCGAGTCCTTCCGGCCCTTCGCGCCGGCCGTGCTGCGCGAGGATGTCGGCCAGTATTTCGACATCAAGACCGACAGCCCCTACATGCTGATGGTGGCGCCGGTGAACGAGAGACCGCCGCCGCGCCATGAGCGAGGCCGAGGAAGCCCTGTTCGGCATCGACAAGCTGAACGTGCCGCGCTCGGATATTCCGGCGGTGACGCATGTCGACTACTCGGCGCGCATCCAGACCGTGCACAAGGAAACCAACCCGGCCTTCCACGACCTTCTCGAATCGTTCAAGGCCAAGACCGGCTACTCGGTGGTGGTGAACACCTCGTTCAACGTGCGTGGCGAGCCGATCGTGTGCACGCCCGAGGACGCCTTCCGCTGCTTCATGGGCAGCGAGATCGAGGTGCTGGTGGTCGGCAACTGCTTCCTCAAGAAGGAAGACCAGGATCCGGCGCTGAAACTCGACTACAAGAACGCCTTCGAGCTCGACTAGTGATCCCTGTCGTCCTGAGCGAAGCGAAGGACCTCATCGCCGCTTGCAATCGGCATGAGATCCTTCTGAGGCGCATCAGATGCGCCCTATGCGCTCAGGATGACATGAGGGGCTGAATGCGCGCCGTCGTCTGCGATCGCCTGGGCGATCCCTCCGTCCTGCAGATCAAGGACCTGCCGATTCCCGAGCCCGGCCCGACCGATGTGTTGATCAGGGTGGGCGCCGCCTCGGTCAATTTTCCCGACGTCCTGATGCTGTCGGCCGGCTATCAGCACAAGCCGGAGCTGCCCTTCGTGCCGGGCATGGAAGGCGCGGGCACGATCGAGACAGTCGGCGCCGAGGTGAAGAACTGGCAGCCCGGCGACAGGGTGATCTTCGGTGTGCGGCCCGGCGCTTTCGCTGAATATGTGCGAGTGCCGGCCGCCGGCAACCTGATGCGCCTGCCGTCAGGCTGGTCCGACGCCGAGGGCGCCGCCTATCGGGTCGGCGCCCAGACCGCCTACCATTCGCTGGTCCATCGCGCGCAACTCAAGCAGCGCGAAGTGCTGCTGGTGCACGGTGCATCGGGCGGCGTCGGGCTGGCTGCGGTGCAGCTCGGCAAGCATCTTGGTGCGCGCGTGATCGCCACCGGCAGCGACGATGCACGCCTCGCGGTGGTGCGCGACAACGGTGCCGACCTGGTGGTGAACTACCGCACGGCCGATTTCGTGGCGGTGGTGAAAGCCATGACCGACGGCCATGGCGCCGACGTGATCTACGATCCGGTGGGCGGCGAGGTTCTGGAGAAATCCATGCGCGCGGCGGCTTATGGCGCGCGCCTGCTGGTGGTGGGATTCACCTCGGGCGGCCCGACCAGGATCATGTCCAACCATGTGCTGATCAAGGGCCTGTCGATCCTGGGCGTGCGCGCCGGAGAGACCATACGGCGCCAGTCGCCCGAACTCGGCGAGGATTACGCCACCGAACTGCCGCGCCTGGCGGCGCTGGGCGTCATGCGTCCGCACATCTCGCACCGCTTCCCGATGGAACGGGCGGCGGACGCCTTCCGCGTGCTGATCGACCGCAAGGTCGTCGGCAAGGCGGTGATCGAGATGGCGGCGCGCTAGCGCGAGAACAGGATCGTCACCTTGCGGTCCTTCTCCTGGGCGTCGAGATTGCCCAGGCTCATATTGCCGAACGCCTCGGGGTCGGCGGCGATGACGATATCCTTGGCCGGGATGCCCGCGCTCGCCAGTTCGGCGGCGACGGCCTTCGCGCGGGCGCGCCCGAGCTGCTCGTTCAGCGCCTTGTCGCCCAGCTTGTCGGTATGGCCGACCACGCAGACCGAAGAGACCTGGCGCGCCTTGGCGGTGACGGCGGCCTGGGCGATCTTGCTCTTGTTCTCGCCGCGGACCTGGGCGCTCCCCAGGTCGAACAGAATCCACACCGCCTCCGGCTGGTTGGCGCCGCCACCGCGCGCGCAGCTGCCGACGGTCTGCGCGAATGAGGGCGTTGCGGCGAACAGCACGCCTGCGACGAGCAAGGCACCGAATTTGGTCATTTGAGATCCCCTTTCAACGCCATCTCGACGAACGGCAGGCGGTCGTTGCCGAAGAACATCATGTCGCCCACGAAGCTCGTCGGCGCGCCGAACACGCCGCGAGCCACCGCTTCATCGGTCGTGGCCTTCAGCCGGTCCTTGACGTCCTGCTCCTGGATGCGGTTGCCGGTCTTGCGGGCATCGAGGCCGGCCTCGGTGAGCACCGCGGCCACCTCGGCCATGTCGTTGAGGTTGCGGCCGTCGACCCACATCGCCTTGTAGATGGCCGGATGGTAGTGCTCGAAGGTGCCGTCGATCTGCGCCGCCGCGGCGCCGCGCATCAGCGCCAGCGTGTTCACCGGAAAGAACGGATTGGGCTTGAACGGCACGCCGTAGTGCGTGGCCCACATCGGCATGTCGAAGGCACTCCATTTCGATTTCTGTTGCACCGTCATCGGCGAGGCGTTGCCGGTCGCCTTGAAGACGCCGCCCAGCAGCATCGGCTTGCGCACCAGGGCCGCGCCGGCGCGCTTGGCGATGGCGTCGACCTGCGTGTCGGCCAGATAGGAATAGGGGCTGCCGTAGTCGTAATAGAATTCCAGCGTGCGGGCCATCTGGTTCCTCCTCGCTTGTCGCGAGCCTGCGCTGCTTCTAGCCTTGCCTCAAGAAAGATCGGGGAAGGAACGCATGAGCCGGGTTGCAGGCAAGGTCGTGCTCGTCACGGGTGCGGGATCGGGCATCGGTCGCGCCACGGCGAAGCTGCTCGCTGTCGAAGGGGCCACGGTGGTCGTCACCGACGTCAACCGCGCCGGCGGACTGGAGACCGTCCAGCAGATCGGCGGCAAAGCCCGTTTCGAAGAACAGGACACGTCGCGCGAAGCCGACTGGAAACGCATCATCGACGATATCCTGGCACGCGAGGGCAGGCTCGACGGCCTCGTCAACAATGCCGGCGTCCTCGGGCCATACCCGGCGACCTTCGAGACCGAGACGCTCGAACAGTGGCGGCGCACGCTCGCGGTCAACGTCGAGGGCGTGTTCCTGGGCTGCAAGCACGGCGTGCCGGCGATCCGGCAATCGGGCGGCGGCTCGATCGTCAATCTCTCCTCGCTGGCGGCCTTCCTCGGCACGCCCAACCTCTCGGCCTACGGCGCCAGCAAGGGCGCGGTGCGTCAGTTCACCAAGACCGTGGCCATCGACTGCGCGCGCAAGGGCTACAAGGTGCGCTGCAATTCGGTCCATCCCGGCGTCATCCTGACGCCGATGGGCGAGGGTATCCTGTCGTCCGCGACGGCCCGGGAACGCACGCGAAAAAGCATCCCGATCGGCGATTTCGGTGCGCCCGAGGACATCGCCTATGGCATCCTCTACCTGATTTCCGACGAATCGCGCTTCGTCACCGGCGCCGAGCTGGTGATCGACGGAGGGATGAACGCCATCTAGGGACGGAGACGGCAATGCAGCACGCCGATCAGGTCGCGTATCTCGAGCGTATGTTGCGTATGGTGCGTACCAACACGCGGGATGACGGCCCTGGCGTCAGCCACGCTTCGGTCGAAGGGTACTACGACCCGGTGCGCTTCCAGCGCGAGGTCGACCTGTTGTTCCGCAAGTATCCCGTCGTCGTCGGCTTCTCGGGCCAGGTGCGCAGGCCCGGAGACTTCATCGTTCATAACGACACCGGCCAGCCCATCCTGGTGGCCCGCGGCACCGACGGCGTGCTGCGCGCCTTTCTCAATGTCTGCCGCCATCGCAGCGCCACCGTCGAGCAGAAACCCTGCGGCTCCAACAAGCGGGCCTTCGTCTGCGCCTATCACGGCTGGAGCTATGACCTCACCGGCCGGCTGGTTGGCGTCACCGATGGCGCGGCCTTCGGCGAGCTCGACAAGAGCAAGCATGGCTTGCGGCGGCTCAAGGTGGCGGAAAAGTACGGGTTGATCTGGGTCGTGCCGACCGCGCTGGACGACAACGAGGAGGCGAGCCTCGACATCGATCCCTATCTCGGTGCGCTCACGGCCGACCTCTCCGGCTGGGACATGCAGGGCTGGGAACTGCATTCTTCCGAGCCAATACGGCCGCGCATGAACTGGAAGCTGGTGATCGACACCTTCCTCGAGCTCTACCACTTCCGCTACCTGCATCCCGGCACGGTGTACCCGCTGTTCCTGGACAACGTCGCCACCTACGAGCGCATGGGCAGCCACATGCGCTGGGCGGCCGCCAAGCGCACGCTCACCGAGCTGGAGGGCCAGCCGACGGAGAGTTGGCGTATCCGCGACCACGCCATCGTGTTCTACCAGCTCTTCCCCAATACCGTGCTGACCTACACCCAGGATCATTGCGGCGTGTTCACGAGCTTCCCCGTCACGCCCGACGAATCGGTGATGCAGTTCTCGATGCTGGTGCCGCCCGAGGAGAAAGCGAAGAAGCCGGAGAGCTACTGGAAGGCCAATGTCGACCTGTTCGCCACCGCGCTGGTCGAGGATTTCGGCATTGGCGAGACCATCCAGCGCAACTTCCGCAGCGGCGCCAATCGCCACCAGACCTTCGGCAAGTTCGAGAAGGCGCTGGGCTGGTACCACAAGGAAGTGGAAGAGGCTGTGCTGGGGGCGCGCCGCTCCAGTGGCGCGATCATGTCTTAGATCGACGAAGACGCGCGACTGGAGTCTGCGCGCCCCCGGCGAAGAAGACCTATTTGATCGTCACCTGAAGCGTCGTCTTCTCGCCGTCGGTGATGGTGAGCTCGCGGAAGCCCAGCAGCTTCAGGAGGTCGAAGAAGGTGGCATCCTCGGCCACCGTGCGCTCCTGGAAGAACGGCGACAGGCGCGACATGGTCGTCATGTTGGCGAGCAGCGCGCGCATGCGATAGATGGTGTTGAGCTCGCCCTGCTGCAGGCCGACGATGATCAGGCGGTCGGCCTTCTCGCCCTTGGCGAACACGGCGTAGGGCACGCGGTAAGCCGACTGGATCGTGCCCTGCGACACCACGGTGACGAACTGGATGCGCTGGGCCCGTTCGACCTTGTCGATCGTCTGCATGGTCGATTCGAAGGTCTCGGTCGCAGTCGGCTTGGGATAGTAGTAGCCGATGTAGCGGTCCTCGCCGGCGACCTTGGCCGGCGCCGGCGCTGCGGCGGGCTTTGCAGGCGCTGGCTGCTGCGCGGCGGCCGACACGGCCACCGTCATCAGAGCAATGGCCAGGCCGGCCGCGAATTTCTTCATCATTTCCACGTCTCCCCGAGATGCTTCGGACTAGAACAAGGTATAGCCGCCATCGATAACGAAGTCGCGCCCCGTCGTATAGCCGGTGGCGCCGCTCGCCAGATAGACGGCGATCGGCCCGAAATCGGCGCCGACGCCCCAGCGCCGCTCCGGAATACGCGGCATCACGTTGCCGGCGAACTTCTCGTTGCCGAATGCGTTGGCCGTCATCTCGGTCTCGATCCAGCCCGGCAGGATCGAATTGGCGGTGATCTTGTAGCGCGCCAGCTCGACGGCGAGCGCGCGCACCATGGCGGTGACGCCGCCCTTGCTGGCGCCGTAGTGGCTCGAGCGGGCCGCGCCCTCGATGGCCGCCGTGCTGGCCATCGCCACCAGCGAGCCGCCCTTGCCGCGTTCGACCATGTGCTTGGCGGCGGCGCGGAAGGTGAAGAACACGCCGTCGAGATTGACCCGCATGACGCGGCGCCATTCCTCGTAGTCCATCTCCAGGATCGAGCCCTTGCCGCGACCCGAGACGCCTGAGTTGGCGACGCAGTTGTCGACATGGCCCATCACTTTCAGGGTCTCGGCGAAGCCCGACTGGACCTGCTTCTCCTCGCCGACATCGACGATCTGGGTGTGGACCTTGCGGCCGTGACGCTTCAGCTTCTCTGCAGCGGCGGCGTTCTTCTGCGGGTTGGTGCCCCAGATGCAGACGTCGGCGCCGGCCTCGGCCAGCGCGTCGGCCATGCCGAAGCCGATGCCGCCATTGCCGCCGGTGACCAGCGACACCTTGCCGCCAAGATCGAAGCCCTTGTAGGCCATGGACGTTCCCCCAAACAAAACCGGGCGGGATAAGACCCCGCCCGGTGCTGATCGTCAATTCGCCCCTTTTGCCGAGAAAGGGCCGGAGGAACGTCAGTTCAGCCTGTCGGTTTCGACCAGCACGATCTCGGCATCCTCGATCGCCTTGAGCTCGATCTCGGCCTGGTCGACCACGGCCACGCCGTCGCGCGCATTGGCGGTGACCGGCTTTCCGTCGCCGCCGCTCACCTCGATCTTGCCCTTGGCCGGCACGAGATAGGCGGGCTTGCCGTCGAGCTTCTGGCGGATCGTCTGGCCGGCCTTGAGCGTGCCGGCATAGAGCGCGCCGTCGGCATAGAGCGGGATCGCGCCCTCATGGCCACGACCCGACGCCAGCGGCGCCAGCTTGCCGTCGCGCGCATCGGCCGGAAACTGCACGGTCTCCCAGCGTGCCGGAACACCCTCCTTGTTGGGCAGGATCCAGATCTGGAACAGCTCGGTCTCGGCGTTCTCCTTGTTGTACTCGGCGTGCTGGATGCCGTTGCCCGCGCTCATCACCTGGATCTGGCCCGCTTCGGTGCGGCCCTGGTTGCCGAGATGATCCTGGTGCGTGATCGCGCCTTTGATGACGTAGGTCACGATCTCCATGTCGCGGTGGGGATGCGGCGGGAAGCCCGAGTTGGCGGCGATGCGGTCGTTGTTCCACACGCGCAGCGCTCCCCAGTGCACGCGCTTGGGATCGCGGTACTCGGCGAAGCTGAAATGGAAGTTGGCGTTGAGCCAGCCGTGGTTGGACTTGCCCAGCTTGTCGAAAGGTCTGAGTTCGATCATGGGGTTACCTCTTGACCGCCAAAATGGCGTCCCGGCGCCGGGGATCAAGTTTCTGGTTGGTAACGGCCCATTTCCTCGGCCACGACGGCCGAATCCGGCGTCACTGGGGCGGCGGCGTCGCCGGTTGTTTCGTCGCCTTGGGCGCCGGCACGAGGCCGAGAGCGACGGCGCGCGGCAGGCTGTCGACCACATCCCAGTGCTCGGCCAGCTTGCCGTTGTCGATCCGAATGAAATCGGCCGTGTAGAAGCGCAGCTTGTTGCCGGAGGGAGGCAGGCCGAGAAACGGGCCGTCCTGGGTGCCGGTCCACAGAATGCGAACCACCAGCATGTTGCCCTCGGCCAGGATCTGGTCGATCTCGCCGTGATAGTCGCTGAAGCCGGCAAGCACCGCCGCGACGAACTGCTTCCTTCCGGCAAGGCCCTGCGGCAGGTTCGGGTTGTGCTCGACGAAGTCTGGGGCGAGATAGCGGTCGGCGGCCGCGGGCTGGCGCTTGTTGAAGACCTCGTCGAGGTAGGTCCGGAAGAGCTGCTTGTTCGCGTCGAGGTCCGCCGCCGATGACGCGGTGAAGCTGGCGACCAGGACAAGGGCGGCGAGAATCGGAATGCGCATGGCGATCTCCTTGGGCTTCGCCGCACGCTACGAAGCGCTCGCCGGTCGGACAAACGACGATATCGTCGTGTCGGATGACGTCAGCGCATCCGAGCCGCCGGGCCGTTGCCGCTCAACGCCTTGAGCAGCGCCCGCAACGCGGGCTGGTCGCGCCGATCCTTGCGACAGGCGAGGTAGTAGCTCTGCTTGATCGGCACCGATGCATTGCTGAAAGGCCTGACCAGCCGTCCCGAGGAGAGCTGGCCTTCCACCAGCTCTTGCGTCGCGAGCGCCAGTCCCATCCCATTGGCCGCCGCCTCGAACATCACCTGGGCGTTGTCGAATGTCTGGCGGCGGCGGGGCCGATAGCCGCCAAGCCCGACCGCCGCCAGATACTGCTGCCACAGGTCCGGCGCCTGCGCGATGTCGAGCAGGACCGTCTGGCCGAGCAATGCCGTCGAGACGCGGCCGCCGCAGGGCATCAGCGCCGGCGCGGCGACCGGAAAGACCTGCACCTTGAAGAGGCGCTGGGCAACGAGACCGGGCCAGTGTCCCGTGCCGAAACGGATGGCGGCGTCGAAGCGGTCGTCGGTGAGATCCATCAGCTCGGCCGAGGTTTCGATCTCGATGTCGAGGTCAGGACGCGCAGCCTTGAGGGCGGCAAGCCTCGGCACCAGCCAGCTGCTGGCCAGGGACTGCAACACCGAGAGGCGCAGCGTCGTCTTGCGGCGACGGGGACGTATCGCGTCGCTTTCGCGCTCGATGAGATCGATGGCCCGGCTTGTCGCCTCGAGATAACGCGCGCCGGCGGCGGTCAATTCGAGGCGCCGGTTGAAGCGGCGAAAAAGCGCTACGCCGAGATCATGCTCGAGATCGCGCACCCGCCGGCTCACCGCCGAAGGACTGAGGTTGACGGCCTTGGCGGCGGTGGTGAAGCTGAGCGCACGGCCTGCCGCCACGAAAACCGCGACGGCACGCAGCGACGGCAAGCGCGATTTCATTCAATAAAATAGCATCCCGTGACGCCACCCGAAAGACTTGGAGGGCGCGCGTGGACCGCCCCGACGACGTCAGCGGGCGAGACCAAGGAAACGTCCGGCGTTGCCGAACAGAAGCCGATCGGCGTCCGCCTCTGACAGTTTCAGGCCGGCCAGTCGGGCGACCGGCTGCCGTTCCATGATCGAAAAAGGATAGTCGCTGCCGATCATGAGCTGGCTCATGCCGAAGCTGTCGATCAGGAAGCGCAGCGCCGTCTCGTCGTAGACCAGGGTGTCGTAGTAGAGGCGCCGCGCGACCTCGCGAGGCTCTTCCATGGCGGCCTTGACGGGTGGCATGGCGGACCAGGCGTGCTGCAGGCGCGGCAGCACCTGGCCGAAGGCGCCGCCGCCATGGCTGAAGCCGATGCGCAGCCCCGGATGGCGTTTCATCAGCCCGCCGGTGATCACCGATCCGATCGCCAACGCCGTCTCGCAGGGAAAGGCCACGACCTGCTCGAGCATCGGCGGCCCGACCAGCCGGTCGAGCCCCGCCGGCCGCAGCGGATGGACGAAGATCGACGCGCCGAGGGCTTCAGCAGCGGCAAAGAAGGGTTCCAAGGAGGGATCGCCGATCGCCACGCCATTGACGTTGGTCGCGATCTCGACGCCGCCGAGGCCGAGCTGGCGCATCGCATGCTCGAGCTCGCGCACGGCGAGATCCATGTCCTGCAAGGGCACCATGCCCAGTCCATGGAAGCGCTCGGGCACGGCCCGCACCATCTCGGCGATGGTCTCGTTGATGTGCCGCGCCAGCAGGCCGGCCGGCTTGGCCGGCAGCCAGTAGGACAGCAGCTCCGGCATCGGCGACAGGACCTGCCTCCCGACATCCATGCCGGCCATCTGTTCCGTCCGGCGCGGCACGCTCCAGCAGGCGTCGTCGATGCTGCGGAAGTTCTTGCCGCTGATCATGACCTGGGCGCGGCAGGCGTCGGTGTGCTGGATCGACGGCCACGGAATACCGGGGAAGTCGGCGAGCGCGTCCGGCAGGTGGGCCGGCACGACGTGGGTGTGGACGTCGATGGCGCAGCAGGGCTTGCTCATGATTCACCGATGGCCGGTGCGCCGGCTCCTCTGACGGTCAGTTCGGCGGCGCGATCAGAAATGCCTTGGACGAATTGAATATCCAGGTGTCGACGAATCCCGTCTCCTTGGGCTTGCGCTTGAGCTCGCTCATCGCGCCGGCGAGGCACATCCAGTTCAGGATCTCCTGTTGGCCGCTATCCTCGACCTGGGCGCCGGAGTAGCCGCGCCAGGTGTCCCAGTCGCAGCCGCGCAGGGCGTCGTACATCCGCCGGTCGGCCGGCGTGTCGGGATAGAGGTAGTGGTTCTTCGCCGTCAGGAAGGCATGCGACCAGCCGGAGGAGGCGAGCAGCGCCACGCGATAGGGCGAGCGGGCGAGGATGCGCGCCGTCGCTGCGCCGAGGTCGAACAGCCGCCTGGGTGTCGGTGCCGGCGGGTCGAGGTCGGCGTCGCTGATGGTCCTGTCGAAGACCGGCAGGCCGCCGCGCTGGGCCAGCACGCGCCGGCCGTAGCAATTGATGGCGAAGGGAACGATCGGATAGTCGAAACCCTTGCGGCCATAGTCGAGATACATCACCGCATTGGTGAAGGCGTGGCCCAGCGGATGATGGAGCGGCTTGTAGGCGTAGGCGGTGTCGAAGCCATCTTCGATCAGCGCGGTCGCCAGCATCTTGGCGGCGGTGCGATGACCCGGCAGGTCGAACGCCTTGTCATCCTTGCCCCACACATTGCCGGGCGGCGCCGAAAAGGTGAAGCGGTCATACGCGCTGATGCAGTAGGGCGGGACGATGTCCTCCTTGAAGTTCTCGTACTGGTCGTCGCCCCACATCAGGAGGAAGTCCGGCTTGAAGGCGTCGAGTGCGGCACGCGTCCTGGCAAGCCAGCCCACCAGGTCGGCGCGGTGCCGCGCTGCCGACGAGGTCCCCTCGTCGTTGCCCCATTCGGCACGCATCTCGCTCGGCCAGCCGTCGGGTGTTTTGAGCGCGGCGGGCAGATGCGGATTCTGCAGCATCCTCTTCAGGATCCACGACATGCGCTCGTCGGGCCCGGTGAGCGGCGGGTAGTGGGATATTCCGAGGGCGAGAATTTCGGCCATGGCGTTTCCTAACAATGGCAGGTTTTTATAGTCCGGATGGACTGTGCTGGGCGACGGTTTGTGGACGTGAGGCGGCGGCGCGCTTCCGGTGGCCAAGACCGACAACGCTCTTTATTGCACTGCACAATTCTGCCACGCCCAGACGCACGGAGCGTGCGAACGGCGACGCGTCGGTACGCCACACCACAGACAGGTCCAATTTTCCCGCGTATTAACGTTTGAATTCCCAGCTATGAGGGGCCGCCTGCAAGACTAGCCTTCGCCTGACTGCGACGAATTCCCTAGGCAAGGCGGTGCAGCCATGTTGCGTCGCACAACGTTCTATCTCGATTCAAATGCGTAGGAGTAAAGAGTTTCATGTCCACCACCCTGGCCACGCTTCCTCCCCCGTCGACGACACTGATGCTGCTCGAGAGCCGCGCTGTGCCGGAGCTCGGCGCGTTCTGGCTGATGCGTCCCTGGCTCTCGGTGACGCCCGGCGGCGATGGACATCCTGTCCTCGTGCTGCCTGGTCTGCTGGCGGACGATTCGAGCACGCGGGCGCTGCGCGGTTTTCTGAACTCCCACGGCTACGAGGCGCATGGCTGGGAGCTCGGTCGCAACCTCGGCCTGCGCGGCACGGTCGAACACGACATGCTGGCGCGCATCGATGAGCTCTTCGAGCGCTCCGGCCAACGCAAGGTGAGCCTTGTCGGCTGGAGCCTGGGCGGCCTCTATGCCCGACAGCTCGCCAAGATCGCGCCCGACAAGGTGCGTTGCGTGATCAGCCTCGGCAGTCCGTTCGCCGGCTCGGCGAAATCGACCAATGCCTGGCGCGTCTATGAAATGGCAAGCGGCAGCAAGGTCGAGGATCTCGACCCGTTCGGCGGCACGCTGGTCGGCGTGCCGCCGGTGCCGACCACCTCGATCTTCAGCCGCAGCGACGGCATCTGCGCCTGGCAGGCGTGCCTCAACGAAGAGGCGCCCGAGAGCGAGAACATCGAGGTCTATGGCAGCCATTGCGGCCTCGGCCATCATCCGGCGGCGGTCTACGCCATCGCCGACCGCCTCGCCCAGCCCGAAGGCCAGTGGAAGAAATTCGACCGCCGCGGCTGGCGCGGCCTGGCGTTCCCGGATTGGCAACGCGCCTAGAGCACATTCCGTTCGGCTGTAATCAGCCGAACGGATTGTGCCCGTTGAACCACGAAAGTCCGTGCGCGCATTTCCGATCTGACGGAACCGCTGGCGGTTCCGTCAGATCGGAAATCGCTCTAGCGCTGCACAAGCTCAGCGAAGTTCGATCCAGGCCGGGGCGTGATCGCTCGCGCCCTCGGCGCCGCGGACCGTGCGGTCGACGCCGGCTTTCTTCAATCGGTCCTTCAGGGAAGGCGCGAGGAGGAGATGATCGAGGCGCAAGCCTGCGTCGCGCTCCCAGCGCTGCCGCTTGTAATCCCAGAAAGTGTACATCGGCTTGTCGGGATGAAGCGTGCGCAGCGCATCCGTCCAGCCTTGGGCGAGCAGCTTCCGGTAGGCGGCGCGGGTCTGCGGCTGGACCAGGGCGTCGTCCTTCCACGAGCGCGTTGCGTAGATGTCGAAGTCGGTAGGTACCGCATTGTAGTCTCCGGCCAGCACGACCGGCGCGCCGCTTTTCAGGAGCGCCTCGGCGTGGGCCTGCAGGCGGCGAAACCAGTCGAGCTTGTAGGTGAATTTCGGTCCGGGCTGCGGATTGCCGTTGGGCAGGTAGAGACAGCCGATGACGAGGCCCTCCACCGCCGCCTCGATGTATCGGCTCTGCGTGTCGCTGCGGTCTCCCGGCAGTGATTTGCGGATGAGCACGGGCGTCGCCCGCCTGGCCAGGATGGCGACGCCGTTCCACGTCTTCTGGCCGCGCCACAGCGGCGCCGTAGCCCGCCCGGCGCAGTGCTTCTTCAGGAAAGGCGTCGTCGGCCGCCTTCAATTCCTGGAGACAGACCACGTCCGGCCGGGCGCGCTTCAGCCAGGCGAGGAGGTTGGACAGCCGCCGGTTGACGTTGTTGACGTTGTAGGTGGCGATCTTCATGCGCCGGTCTGAAAAAGCAAAAGGCCCGGCTGCCATCGCAGCCGGGCCTCGCTTTATCAAGGGTTATCGTCCCTACCAGAAGCGGCGCGAACCGAACAGCACGACCAGGGTCTTCTCGTCGCGATGGCGCGCGCCCAGAGCTGCGCCGGCGCAGGCGGCGGCACAGCCGATGGCCAGGGTCGCGGCCGCCAGGAAGGCCGCGATCAGCGCGATCTTGCGGGCATGCTCGGCGGCGTCGCGCGCTTTCTGCTCGGCGGCCTTCAGCTGGCTGAAGGCGTCATCGACGCGCTTCTCGGCATCGGCCTGCGGCATGCCGGTCTGCTGCATGACCAGCTGAACCAGATAGGCGCGATCCGGCGCGTTGAGCTGCGGGTTGCCGAGATTCGCCGCAAAGGTGCGGGCGATCGGCGCGGCCAGGTCGGCCCGCGACGGTGCGGGAGCAGCGGCGCCGGCCGGTGCAGGCGCCGTACCGCCGGGCGCCGGTGCGAGCAGGCGATCGACGGCGAAATCTGTCGGCTCCATCGACAGGCGATTGAGCGCCGCACCGACATTCGGATTGGAAGCAGCACCGGCGGTGCCGGCGGCCGCGACCGCGGTTGTCGTCTGCACCGCCGCCTTCAGGATCCCGCCCACGCCCGACACGGCAAGGGCTGCACCCAGCAACACGGCCAGCGCCCACACACCAAAGCCATGGGCGCCGTCGCGGAAGTGCGATTCGACTTCATCGCTGGTGGCCCACGGCATGCGCAGCCGGCCGGCCATATAGCCGCCGGCGGCGAAGCTCGCCACCGTGACCAGCGCGACATAGGTCCCTGCCAGGACGGCGATGCCCTTGGCCGAAAGGCCGGCATAGGGATAGGGCGAGACGACGGTCAGACCGAGCGCTGCGCCAAACGTCAGGAGGACGACCGAGATCGCCGTCGCTCCCAGCGCCCCCAGGATGACGGGCCCCCATTCGAGATAGCGAAGGCGGCCGTTCTCAGCCGCCACAACGGCGGGTGTGGACGTTTCGATGATGGCCATGGGGCGCTCCTTCAACGTAGGCCGAGGAACGACAGGACGAACATGACGACCACGACGAGGCCGACAAGGTAGATGATGGCATTCATTAAATATCTCCTCGTTAGGGTGTGGAAACGCGGAGAAGGCGAACTCGTTCCCCTTGGCGCCGCTTTTCGCGGGTGCAACCGTCGCGGGTCGCCGTCGTTGGTGTCGGTTGTTCAACGATTATTCAACCAGGGAGCATCGCCATGAATTACCTGCCGCTTTTAGCCGTCGTGCTCGTCGCCTCGCTGGGCGCTTGCAGCATCAAGGAGACACGGACAGTCCAGCAGCCCGCGCCCGCGGCCACGGTTGTCGCCACACCGGCGGCCCCCGGAACCGTCGTATACACTGACCCGGCGCCTGCGACCGCGACCACGACCGTCTACACGCGTTAGCCGTTCTGTCGGCGCTGCGATCGCGTCATGATCGCAGCGCCTGGCGTCGGCTTTCGATCGTCGGGCGACGCGTCACGATCAACTTTGCTGTTTGCGCAGCACGGAAAGGATCGCCGATACAGTGGCAAATGCCACATTGGCTTCTCCCTGCTGAATAAGAGAGAGATTGACTGCCCCCTCCTGCTCGGGAGAATTGTATCGAAACGGGGGCGCGAGAATGCGGCAGACGATCCTGTCCGTTGTCTTGGACGTGGAGCCGCAGAGCGCCAAGCGCCTTTCGGGTCTCATCGAGGAATTCAAGCGCGACCAGGAACCGCCTGGGGCCGCGGAGTGGTACAGCGACCTCAAGACGGAGGTTCCCGCACTCCACTTCATGTCGATGTCGGTGTTCGAGAGCGCGAGCTACGACCCGATCTTCGTGATCGAGGCGAACTTCGATGGACCGCCGGGCCCCTTCTGGGCCCAGATGGAAGCAGCGTTCGGCGCCCAGCTTCGGCCGATGCTGCGCTGCTGCAAGCGTCCCGCCGATGGCGACGGGCCGACTTACGACGCCGTCACCCAGCCCCTTTCGCGCTATCCGCTCGCCCCTTACCTCGAGAAGCGGACGCTGCGTCCCAGCGTCTTCCACCAGGGCAATCGCGGCCTCGAGCGGGACCGTATCCTGCGGGAAAGGAAGCTCTTCCTGGCGACCCGCGAGGCGCTGGCGCAATCCAGCCCGACCCAGCCCAATCCCTATCGCGGCATCCCGGCCGAGGAGATTCATCGCAAGCTGCGCGCCCAGTTGCTCGGTCGCTTCCCCTGGCTGGCGAAGCCGGCGCCGGCGCGAGTTTCCCGGCTCGAACGGTTGGCCGATTGGGGTCAGCTCATCGTCTTCGTCTTTCTCGTCCTCTTTTGTCTCTCGCTCCCCGGCATGGCCCTGGCACCGATGACGCCTGTCGGACGGTTCCTCATCGGCCTCGCAATCGCGTTGGCCGTGCTGACGATCCTGCTGCTGCGGCGGCGGACGGCCTTGCCCGGTCAAGGCGTTCCGACCCGCTCGGGCGGCTTCTCGCTCGCAAGCCTGTCGACTCCGACCATCGTCGCGGGTGTTCTCGTCGTGGCGTTTTATATCGCGATCGTCTCGGCGATCGGCATCGGTGTCGCCATGATGATGACCGGCCTGGCGCTCGATGAGGCCCTGCAACTATCGGTCAAGGTCGTCGGGCTCGGCCTGATCAGTGGCATCCTCTTCACCGCACCGATGGTCTTCGTGTGGCTGCGCTGGCTCGAACGGCGCGATTCTTCCCAGGACGCACCGCCGGTCGACGAGCGCCTGCTGGGCGAGATGGCGCGCCGCGAGGATTGGATCCCGCAGAACCACATGGGCAGCGTCGTGGTCGTCAAGCCCGGCATCCTGCGCACGGCGCTGTTCCGCACTGGGCACCGCGGCCTTGGCCTGGTGCTCCGGGTGCTCGCGACCGACGGCTATCTCGGCAGCATGCGCACGGTTCATTTCGCCCACTGGGCGTTCGTGAACAACGGCAGCCGCCTGATGTTCTTCAGCAACTTCGACCATAGCTGGGAAAGCTACCTCGACGATTTCATCGAGAAGGCGCATGCCGGGCTTACGCTGGCGTGGGGCAGCAATATCGGCTTTCCGCCTACCCGCTTCCTCATGCTCGATGGCGCGAGCCATGGCCGGCAGTTCAAGGCATGGGCCCGCCATTCGATGGCGGTGAGCCGCTTCTGGTACAGCGCCTACCGGGACCTCACGGTCGACCAGGTCGAGCGCAATGCCCGCATCGCCGACGGCCTGCGGAAAGAAACGTTGAGCGTGCAGGAGGCAGCCGCATGGGCGCAGGATCTGTGACCGGTAAAACTCCCGATCAGCGTCCTGGCCAGGTTCCCGGGCAGCTCTCCGGCGCGCCCCCAAGCTGGAAGCTGAAGCCGCCGCACGACGCGCTGACCCAGGGCATCGTCGTCAGCGGATTTGCCGATCTGCCGGCGGCCAAGGCGCTGTTCCTGATGTGCGACTGGCCGGAGAATGGTCCCGGGGCCGCCGTCGTCGCGGGCAAGGGCGCCTGGCTGCAGGCCCTCGCCGCGGTGGCGCCCATCACCGACAGCGACGGCAAGGACGAGCGCGCCGCCTCCCTCGCCTTCACCTGGACGGGCCTGCAGAAATCGGGTCTCTCCGCCGAGGCTCTGGCGAGCTTTTCGCAGCCGTTCCGCGAGGGCATGTACCAGGAGGACCGGCTGCGTCGGCTTGGTGACAGGATCAGGGACGAATGGCAGCGCCCTGTCATCGACGGCGGGCCGCGCTGGAGCGGCAATACGCCGGTCAAGGACGATCGCACGCTGGCGGGCCCCGACAGGGGTGCGCTGCCGCGCCAGGTGATCACGCCCCTGACCGTGCATGCGATGCTGCTGCTCTACGACAAGGACCCGGCGGCCGTCGATGCCTGGGCCGGGCAGGTCGCGGCGGCGCTGGCGGCCCATGGCGTGAAGATCGTCCATCAGCTCGCCCTCGACCTTCAGCTCGACGACAAGGGCATCGCCCGCGAGCATTTCGGCTTTGCCGACGGCCTGTCGCAGCCGATTCCCTTCGGCACCCAGGATGGCGGCAAGGATGACACGGTCGTCCTCAGCAACGGCCAGCCCGCCTTGCGCGATCCCTGGCATGGCGTGCCTCTGGGCGAGATCCTGCTGGGCCACACCAATTCCCATGCCGAAGAGTCGCCCGGTCCGCTGGTGCCCGACGATCAATGGGCACGCACCTCGACGCTGACCCAGGACGGCGCGCCCGAAGGCTATTTCAACTTTGGCCTCAACGGCAGCTACGTGGTGGTGCGCGAGCTCCGCCAATACGTCGCCCGGTTCTGGAATTCCCTCGAAGCCAATGCCGCCAGAATTCGCGCCCACGATCCGACGGCGACGCAGGTCACGGCCGAGTGGCTGGCCGAAAGAATCGTCGGCCGCAACAAGGACGGCCATGTGCTGTGCCCGAGCGGGTCCCTCGCGCCGGACGAGTACGATTTCCCGCAGAACGCCTTTGGTTACATCACGCCCGACCGCTATGGCCACGGCTGCCCGGTCGGCTCGCACGTGCGCCGCTCCAATCCGCGCGACGGGCTGGCGAAGGACCTGGCCTCGGCGCAGACCCTGCTCGACGCCGCCAACAACCATCGCATCCTGCGGCGCGGCCGCAAGTACGGCACCCCGCCGAAGGACCGTCAGACCGACGACGGCGCGGAGCGGGGCCTGCTCTTCATCTGCCTCAACGCCGACATCGCCCGCCAGTTCGAATTTGTTCAGCAGACATGGATCCTGAACCGGAATTTTGCCACGCTGTACGATGAGACCGATCCGCTGGTCGGGCCGAAAGGCGGCTTCACCATCGGCGAGCAGCCGCTGCGCCGGATCGTCGAGGTCGAGACCTTCATCCAGTCGGCCGGCGGCGAATATTTCTTCCTGCCGAGCATTCCTGCCCTCAATTACCTGGCAAGCCTATGAGCATGACCACGACGCAGGATCCCCTACGGCCGCCCGCCACCGGGTTCAAGGCCTGGCTGATGACCCGGGTGGCCGCGTTAATTCCCTTCGGCTTTCGCGTGCTGCGGGCCATCCGCCCCATCCTGCGCTTCCGCAACACCGTCGTCGTGACGCGCTACGACGACGTGCGCGAAGTGTTTCTCAACGACAAGGCGTTTCGCGTTCCCTGGGCGCGCAAGGTCGACATCATCACCGGCGGGTTTCCGTTCATCCTGGGCATGGACGACACGCCGGTCTATCGCGACGACATCGCCGCCCTGATGAAGGTCGTGCGGCCGGCCGATATCGCCGCGCGCCTCGTCCCTGCGGTCAATCAGCTGGCCGGGCAGATCGTGGCCGAGGCCAACGGCGATCTCGAGGTCGTCGATTCGCTGGTGCGGCGGGTCACCTTCGAGGTGCTGGGATCCTATTTCGGCATCCCCGATCCGCCCGGTGCGGACATGCGCGTCTGGGCGACCCGTCTGTTCGAATTCCAGTTCGTCGATGCGGCCGACGACCCGGCATTGCGCACCGAGGTCGACGTGATCGCGCCGGCCTTGCGCGCCCACGTCCAGGGCCTGATTGATGCCCGCAGGACATCCGGCCTGCAGCAGGACGACGTGCTCGGCCGCTGCCTCGCCGAGCAGGCCGCGGGCAATCCTCGCTTCGGCGACGACTGGATCCGCGTCGCCCTGATGAGCTTCGCGGTCGGCGGTCCGCCACAGCCGCCCATGGTGGTTCCCCAGGCACTCGAGCAACTGCTGCGCCGTCCGGATGCCCTGGCCGGCGCGCAACAGGCGGCGCGCGACGGCGACGATCAGCTGCTTGCCGGCTACTTCTTCGAGGCGATGCGCTTCGATCCGCTGGGGCCGGCACTGCCGCGAGTCGCCACCGGGCCGAGCGTCATTGCAGCGGGAACGCCGCGCGCCACCGCCGTGCCCGAGGGCGCCACCGTCATCGCCGCCTTCAGCTCGGCCATGATGGATGAAAGGCGGCTGCTCGACCCGCAATCCTTCAATCCGCGGCGACTGCCCCATGAGTACATTCATTTCGGCTACGGGCTGCATACCTGCTTCGGCGCCCAGATGAACAAGGCGCTGCTGCCGCTGATACTGAAGCCGCTGCTCAAGCGGCCGAACCTGCGGCGGGCGCCCGGCCCCTCGGGCACGCTGAGCAAGCGCGGCGCCTTCGCGGAGAGGCTGCGGGTCAACTACGACTGACGCCTGGTCTTCTGCCTCTGCGCCGCTCTCATTCGTCCCGCTTCAGGTCTGCGTCCCGATCGTGACCTTCGCGGTTGCTGTAGAAGACGAGCGCCATCAGGCCGATTCCCAGCACCAGGGTGACGAGGATGCCGAATGCCATGGCGACATAGCCGGCGGTCGACATTTCCTGCCCGCGTTCGCCTTCCGCCGGCCCCCAGCCGACAAGCATGAAGGCGATGGCCGCGCACAGAAAGGCCACCAGGACAGCCAGCACGATCCATGCTCCGATGTTGCCGGATTTGGCGGCCTTCATGGCGGGCCCGATAGCGCGCAAGGTTCTGGCTGGATCGGCAACAAGGCCGGGCTCCGCAGGCTGCAGGGATGGTTCGGCGAAAGGTGCGACAGGACCCTATACCATCGCGGCACCGCCAGCGATGGTATCGGCCCCCGTGATCTTGCGATCGCGCAGTCGACGCTTATCGCCCGCGCCGCAGCCTTGCGACCAGCATGCCCTCGAGCACCAGTATGCCGATCGTCGCGAGCGGCAACCCGGCCTTGAGCCAGATCGACACTTCGGGCGTCGACCACGCCCAGGCACCGAGGATGCCGAGCCCGAGCGCTGCCGCCAGGCCCATGCCGAGGACGAAGGCCAGGGTCGTCTTCAGGAGCGCGGGCTTTTCCATTGCGTTACGCCGTCTTGATCGGCCGTAGGGCTGAATGGCAACGCCGGGAGGACGACGCCACCGTCGGCGGTCAGCCCTGATATACTGATCCACGCCGCTTCCACCGCCACCGGTCGAGCACCGGGGCGAGGCAGTGTCCCATGCCCGGCAGAAGGGGCCGCACGTCGTCGGCCGCGAGGATCTGCCCCGGCCTCAGCAGTTCGCGCATTTTCTTCATGAGCTGCTCGAGGGTGAAGGCCTCACCCCCGACATCGGCGTCCAGCAGCATCGCGCCGACCACGATCAACGACGTGATCGTGTCGCGGTTCTGCACCGGTCGGGAGGGCATCGGCGGCCGGATTCCCATCCGTCTGTCGCGCGATCGTAGCCGCGGAGGCCACGCTTCGGGATCGCCCACTTCCAGGTGGCAGGAGAAGGCGCGGCTATCGGCGGTTCCGTCGGGATCATTCGTCAGCATCGCGACAAGCTCCGGTGAAATCGCGATGCCGGCCAGTGGCAAATCTGTGTCTGGCGCGCCGCGCGGGGGCTGGTCCCCCGCCGGGAACCAACGCCGCCATTGGATCGTTCCCACATCGAGACCGTCTCCAATCCTGCACGCCGCAGGCAAGAGAATGGAACCATGGGACGCACCGCCAAAATCCTGAGCTGGTCGGCCGGTATTTTTGTCGCCCTGATCGTGGGGGCGGTGGGTGCGGGCTACCTGTTCCTGACCTCCGACGACTTCCGCAGCCGGGTCGAAAGCGAGGCCAGCGCCTTCTCCGGCCGCAAGACGCACATCGCCAGGATTTCGATCGACTGGGGCTCGACCGCGCACGTTCGCCTGGAGGGTGTCGAGGTGGCCAATGCCGATTGGGCCAAGGAAGACCATATGCTGAAGGCCGCGCAGGTCGACTTCGACATCCGCCTGTGGCCGCTGCTCAAGGGCGAGTTCGTCCTGCCGACCCTGGTGTTGCGCAAGCCCGAGGTTACGGTCGAGGTCGGCGACAAGGAGCAGCTGAACTGGAGCCTTTGGGAAAGCCCGGTGACGGCCGGCCTCGCCAAGGCGGCGGCGCCCAAGGAACGCACCGAGATGCCGCTGGTCGGCCGGCTCGAGATCACCGACGGGCGTCTCGCCTACCGCGACACCAAGCGCAAGCTCGACCTCGACGGCACGATTTCGACGGCCGAAGGCAAGGCCGGCGCCCAGCCGCAGGCCGAGCTGTCGCTCAAGGGCAAGCTCGAGAACCAGCCGCTCTCGGTCCATTTCGTCGGCGGCTCGGCCCTGATGCTGCGCGATACCGAGCAGCCCTATCCGGTCGATCTCACCGTCGACTTTGGCGCCACGAAGCTCACCTTGAAGGGCACCCTGCAGGATCCCTTCCAGTGGACCGGCGCCAACGTGGATCTCACGCTCTCCGGCCCGAACCTGTCGGAGATCTATCCCCTGCTGGGCATCCCTGGTCCGCCGACGCCGCCCTACCGGATCAGCGGCAAGCTCGACCGCGAGCCTGGCCTGTGGAAGTTCGTCAACACCAAGTGGCACGTGGGCGACAGCGATCTCACCGGCGACATCCTCATAGACGAGACCAAGAAGCCGCAGTTCCTCACCGCCAAGCTGGTGTCGCAGCATCTGGTCTTCGCCGATCTGGCGCCCCTCGTCGGCGCGCCACCGGGCAAGACGGGCAACGTCTCGGCGCAGCAGAAGCAGACCCAGCAGCAGCTCGAAGCCACCGGCGACCTCTTCCCCAACGTGCCGCTCCATACCGAGCGTCTGCGGGCCATGAACATGGACGTCACGCTCGACGCCAAGAAGGTCGTCGCTCCCGACTATCTGCCGGTGCAGGCGCTGGCCTTCCGTGTTCTGGTCAACAATGGCGTAGCGACGGCCAAGCCGCTCACCCTGTCCCTGATCGGCGGCGGCACCGTCGCCGGCGAGCTTTCAGTCGACGCGCAGACCGACGTTCCCAAGGTGCGCGCCGCGCTCAAGGGGACGAGCATCGAGCTCGGCATGTTCTTCCGCAATTCGCGCTATTTCGACACCACGCATGGCAAGATCCAGGGGCAGGTGTCGCTCGTGGGATCGGGCAAGTCGCTGGCCCAGGTGATGAGCGTCGCCGACGGCCATGTCGACGTGGCGCTGGCCGGCGGATCGGTGAGCAGCCTCATGGTGAGCCTCGCCGGCCTTCAGCTCTTCGATGCGCTGATCCTCTACGTCACCGGTGACAATCGCATCCCGATCCTCTGTGCGCTGGGCCGGCTGAACTTCCAGCACGGCACCGTCATCTTCGATCGAACGCTGCTCGATACGCAGAAATCGATCCTCCACGTCACCGGTCAGGTCGCGCTGCAGAGCCAGGTCGTGAATGTTCAGGTCAAGGCCGATGCGAAGTCGTTCGACCTTCTCGACCTGCACGGGCCCGTCATCGTCCAGGGCAAGATCCGCTCGCCCCAGATATCGATCGGCCGCGCCATCCCGATCCCGACTCCGGTCTTCGGCGACGCCAAGAACGTGGCCTGCCAGGCCACGACCCAGCAGTTGTTTTCGACGCAGTAGGCCTCAGGCCCGCACGACCTTCTGTTCTTCCGACCGGTCGGTGGCGGGCGGCGGCGTGCGCGAAAGATCGCCGATCTCGGTGCGCAGCTCGGGCGTCATGTCGACCTTCACCGCGGCCAGCGAATCCTTCAACTGCTCGACATTGCGCGCCCCGATGATGGGGGCCGTGACCGCGGGATGCGCGCCCACCCAGGCGATCGCCGTGCTGACCGGATGCAGGTCCCTGTGCTTGCAGAAGGCCACGTACTTCTCGGCGATCTCGAACATCCACTTATCGCCGTAGCGCGCCTCATACATCTTGTTGGTCTTGAGCCGGCCCGACGCCTGGCCGAAATACTTGCCCGAGAGCAGGCCGGCCGCGGCCGGGCTGTAGGGAATGACGCCGATGCCGTTGGCCTGGGCCATCGGCAGGATCTCGACCTCGGCCTGGCGCTTCACCAGGTTGTACATCGGCTGGACGACCTGCAGGCGCGCCCAGTTGTAGCGCTCCTGGATATCGACCGCGCGCTGGGTCTGCCACGCCGCCCAGTTGCTGACGGCGGGATAGATCACCTTGCCGGCGCGCACCATGTCTTCCAACGCCCGCATGGCCTCGTCGATCGGCGTCACCGGATCGAAGCGGTGCAGGAACAGCACGTCGATGCGGTCGGTCTGCAGGCGCCGCAGGCTCGCCTCGACGGCCTGCACGACGTGGCGGCGCGAGCTGCCGCGCGCATTCACGTCGGGGCCGGTCGGGTTGAAGCACTTGGTGGTAAGCACGAGATCGTCGCGGTGGCTCTTGGCCAGTCGGCCGAGGATCTCCTCCGACTTGCCCTTGTTGTATTCGTTGGCGCAGTCGAAGAAGTTGATGCCGGCGTCACGCACTTCCTTGTAGAGCGCCGCGGACGTGGCCTCGTCGGCATCGCCACCGAAGGACATGGTGCCGAAACAGAGTTCGGAGACGGAGATGCCGGTACGGCCGAGGAGCTTGTGTTTCATCGCCGGAGTCCATCACACGATCCGGCGCCGGCGGGCAAGTGAAGATTGGCCCGCAGCGCCGCGTCAGGCCGGGTCGTTCCCGTAGTGTCGAAGCAGGCTCTCGATCCGGGCCCGGTCGGGAGCGGGCCGCGGGACCAGCACGGCCAACGAGCCGGCGCGTCCGACGACGTCGAGAAATTGCAGGACCTCGCCATAGGCTTCGACGCGGGTCCAGAAATCGTGAAAGGCGACGACGGCATCCGGCCGCGCGTTGAGGAGAGCCGCCAGGACGCAGGCGACGCGAAATCGTCCGTCGATCAGGACGAAATCGACGGACCCCGGCAAGGCCGCGCGCCACACCGCCTGGAAGTATTGCGGCCATCGGTCCTTCGCCTCGTCGTTCGACGGATGGCCCCATTTCCGGGTCGGCCCGATATCGACGCAATGCATTCGGAGCCGGCCCGCGCGCCGTGCTTCGGCGGCGTCGGGTTGGTTGCTCACGGCCGTCACCCAGGCCCGCTGGGAATCGACCGAGTCGAGAGCCCCGACGCCATTCCGCAGCAACAGCAGGGTCGACGCGCCGCAGCCGAATTCGACCGCGTGTTGGCGCCGATGACTCACGTTCCGAAGGAGGGTGAGCTCGTCCGGCTCCATGCAGGCGGCGACCTTCGTCATGCGGCCGCCGCCCGGATGCCCAAGCGCTAAAAGCTCAACGATCGCCGATCCGCACCGAGGCCGGATGGCCGGGCAGCTTGAAGCGCTTTCCCGTGTCGGTGATCTTGCTGCCGTCGACCTTGAGGATGGAGATGTCCTGGTCGAGGTAATTGCCGACCAGCAGGTATTTCCCGTCCGGCGTGAAGGCGGCGCCTTCCGGCAGGCCGCCGACCTCGACGTCGCCCACCTTGGTGACCTTCTTGCCGTCGATGGCGAGCACCGAGACGCTGCCGTGCGGCTTGTAGAAGTAGGCGCTGGGGTTGTTCGAGCCCGCCAGGATGATCGCCACCGCCACGTCGCCCTTGGGCGAGATGGCAAGGCCTTCCGGCCCGTCGCCGACCACGACGCGGTCGATGATGCGCGGCGGGTTGGCCTCGAGGTCGACCACGCTCACCGTGTCGACGCTGCCGTCGGACGAGCCGGCGCCGCCGTTGTCGGCGGTGAGCGCGATCTTGCCGCCGGGCGCCACCGCGACATTGTAGGGCCACAGGCCGGCCGGCAGGTCGAGCTTGCCGTACGTCACCTTGTCGCCGTTGACGTCGAGCAGGGCCACCTTGTGGGCGTTGAACTTGGCGGCGAGCGCGCGCTTGCCGTCGGGCGTGAAGACGACATGCGAGACGATATCGCCCATGTCGATCGTATCGATCACCTTCACGTCGGTGCCCTTGACCGACAGCACGCTGATCGACTTGTCGCCGCGGTTGGCGACCAGAGCGAGGTTGCCCGCCGGATTGAAGCTGAGCCCCGACGGCTGCTTGCCCACGGTCACGGTGCCGGCGAGCTTGGGCGGCGTAGCCTTGAGGTCGATGACATAGACCTTGTCGTCCAGCACCTGCTTCAGCTTGTCGCCGTCTTTCACGACGTCGACCGAATCGGCGACCAGGGCGATCGAGTTGGTGGGATCGATGGCGACGTTGACCGGCGGCCCGACCACCGAGTTCTTGAGCGCCAGGTTGGCGACGATCTTGGGGGCCTCGGGATTGGCGAGATCGAGGATCACCACCGAATCCTTGCCGGGCGCCGACAGGATCGTGTCGCCCTTCTTGTCCCACAAGACCTTCTCGTCGTTGCCGACGATGGCGAAGGGTTGCGCGTGCACCGCGCCCGCGCCGGTGAGCATCAAAAACGCAGCACCACTTATCGACGAGATCAACGCATGTCCTGCCCTCATGATAGCGTCCTCCTCCGGTTTTGATCTTGATTTTGCGGCGATCATGGGCCCTTGCGCCGTCCGGGACAATCCGCTGCTGTCGGGCCGGGCGGGCGCATGGCATGCGCCCTGCAAGGCGTTCGTCGGGGGAGGGCGCGATGTTTCACATGGGCTGGTTTGTCGGCCGCGGCTATTCGGTTCATGCCTGGAACCAGCCCTGGTCGGGAACCATCGGCGCCGACTACATGCAGCCCGATCTCTACATCGATCTCGTCCAGGCGATGGAGCGCGCCTGCTTCGACTACGTGATGATCGAGGACGGTTCCTTCGTGCCCGATGCCTATCAGGGCACGCCGGAATGGTACCTGCACAACGCCTACACGGTGCCCAAGCACGATCCGATGCCGCTGGTCCCCCTGCTGACGCAGGGCTCCAGCCATCTCGGCATCGTCGCCACCATGACCACCGGTTTCTATCCGCCCTACCTCGCGGCGCGTCTCGGGGCGACCCTCGACCACCTCACCAAGGGTCGCGTCGGCCTCAATCTCGTGACCGCGCACAATGACCGGACGGCGCAGAATTTCGGCCTCGAGCGCCACCATGAACATGACAAGCGCTACGAGATCGCCGACGAGTGGATCCAGGTCGTCGACAAGCTTTGGCAGTCCTGGGAGCCCGACGCCGTCGTCGCCGATCCGCAAACCGGCATGTATGCCGATTTCCGCAAGGTCCATCCCATCGACTTCGTCGGCAAATACTTCAGCTCGCGCGGGCCCCTCAACATGCCGCCCGGCCCGCAGCGCCGGCCGGTGATCTGCCAGGCCGGCATGTCGCCGGCCGGCCGCGAGTTCGCATCGAAATATGCCGACACCATCGTCGCCGTGTGCCGCGGCGCCGGTGCGGCCAAGCGCTATCGCGACGACGTGCGGCAGCGCATGGCGCGGCACGGCCGCGATCCCGACCACTGCAAGGTGATGTTCTCGGTCGGCATCGTGCTGGGCGAGACCCGGGAAGAGGCCGAGGCCAAGAAGGCGCGGGCCGACGCCGCGCTTGCCCGCAACATGGAGTACCGTCTCGCCCGGCTGTCCTTCCTGAGCGGCCTCGATTTCTCGAAGTTCGCGCTCGACGAGCCGCTGCCCGAGGTCAAGACCAATGCCTCGCGCGGCCAGACCGCGTTGATGACCAGCGGCACCGGCCGCACCACGCTGCGCGAGATGCTGACCGATCCGGCGAGCGGCGGCATCGACTTCGTCGGCACCCCGGACAGCGTCGCCGCCGAGATGGGCGAGGCCGCCCAGGAAATGGGCGGCGACGGCTTCATGATCACCGAGAACGTGACCCGCCGCAGCATCGCCGAGATCACCGACGGCCTGGCGCCGGCGCTCAAGCGGCGCGGCCTGATTCGCAGCGGCTTTTCACACCAGCTGTTTCGCGACAACCTGCTGGCCTTCTGATCGCGGATCGGCGTCTGCCCTCAGCGGGCCCAGGCGGCTTTCTGGAGAACGACGCGATAGCCGTCCGGGTCCTCGAAGGTCACACCGTCGCGATCCCAGTAGGGATTGAAGGACGGGACCGGATCGAAGCCCGCTGCCTGCAGGCGCCGGACGGCCTGTTGCCAGTCGTCCGCGTCGGGAAGGTAGAAGACCAGCAAATTGTCCGCCGTCGGTGCACGCCCGACCGCGTGGCCGCGCTTGCGGGTGAACTCGAGGTGATAGGGCGCGCCAGGCCGACCCAGCATCACGCCGTCGAAACCGTCGTGATCCTCGAACCGGTAGAGCACGGGGAGCCCCAGCCCCTGCTCGTAGAAGCGCAACAGGGCGTCGAGATTGTCGGTCGGACGGGCGATTCGCAGAATCGGGACGGGCGCCATGGCGACCGAGCGTATCGCTAAATTTTTGGCGGAGCCACGGGCCGCTCGGGCTATAAGCGAGGCGTGAGGACCAGCGGATCAGGGAGGCAGACGCTGAAGCCCAGAGCAAAGGCGGCACCCGCGGCAGCGCCGCGCGGCGCGCGATCCCGCAGCACGCCGGCGGGCGGCGGCCGCAGGCTTGTGGCGCCGGGACAGCGCCCCCTGCTGCGGCGCATCAACTGGCGGCGCGGCCTGGTTCGCCTGTGGCTGCTCGCGTCGTTCCTGTGGGCCGGCTACTGGCTCTATCGCCTGCAGCTGACCTGCGCCTTCTGGTTCGCTCCATGGTGCGAATCGCCGCTGCATGTCGACTGGCCCAACGGCAGCATGGCCCTGGGCCTCGCGCTCATCCTGCTGAGCGGTCCCGTTCTTCTGTTGCTGCTGGGGCTGGGCGTCATCTGGGCGGTCCGGGGTTTCCTCGCGCGGCGCGCCGCCGACAGCTGAATTCCGCTTGAACCACGCGGTGCGCGGGGCCACGCTTGGCGCCTCACATCGGAGGGAGGAAACCATGCCATCCGCCGCCGCCAGAAAGTCACCGCCGAAAGCGCCCAAGCAGAAAGTCGCCCACGCCCGCGCCGCCGAGCCGGTGCTGGTCAAGGGACGACGCGACTTCTTCAAGTATCGCGACCTCGGCGTCGCCGACGCCAGTGGCGGCGCGTTGCGCGCGCAGGTCATGTCGTCGAGCCAGGGCATGAGCCGGCCGACCGGCTGGCACTATCACGAGTGCGACGGCCAGTTCGTCTACATGCTGAAGGGCTGGGTCGACCTCGAATTCGAGGACGGCCGCACGATCCGGGTCGAACAGGGCGATTCATTGTTCATTCCCGGATACTTGCGCCACAACGAGATCCGCACCTCGGACACGATGGAGATCCTCGAAGTGTCGACGCCCGGCGTCATGGGCACCACGCCCTGCGACCCGCCCGCGGGCCGCAAGGGCTGACCGCGCTCGCGCCGCACCCTGTTTCGGGTGCGGGCGGGCATGTGTGGAAACGCACAGACGCTCTCCACCAAGTTCTTAGTGTAGCGTCCTGGTCAAACAGGAGAGCCATCCCATGCGTACGCGTTCGGCACTAGCGGATCATCCCCGGCCTCGCTCGAAGGAAGGATCGGCTCCGGCGCGCTGCCGCCGGTACGGCCGATCGGTCGATATGCTGCGCGAGCTGGCGGCCGGCAAGCCGCTGCAAGACACGCGTCCCGACGCCCCCGCTTTGCAACGGCGCCTGGCGCAGCTCGAGCAGCAGATCTCCAAGGGACGCGAGCAGTTCGCCCGCCAGCTCGAGGTCGTGGCCGGCATCGAACGCCGGCAGGGCGATGCGACCTCCGCCCGCGAGCGGCTGCAGCTCTTTGCCCAGGCGCATGTCATCCGCCTCGACGACCGCGACCGCCTCGCGCGCCTGCTCGAAGGCGCCCTGGACTAAGAGGCAAGCTGCGCGCACGAAAAGGCGGGCCTGCGGGCCCGCCATCTGCTGCGTGAAAGCCGCTCCGCTGTCCTGTTCGGAACATTCGAAGCCGAACCGAGCGCCTACAATCCTCCCTCAGTATCGGGAGGGCGGCCTCATGAAGCGTATGCCGATCTCGGTTTCTGCCCTGTGGTTGTTCCTGCTGTCATCCCTGGCGCGGCGCAACGGGCTATTGTCGCTGAATCTCCGGTCGCGACGAAAGTAGCGGCCCAAACGAACATCCCAAACGAACACCGGGACCCTGCGGTCCCGGAGTCCGTCCGATGATGGGCCGTCGCTAGCGGATGATCGTGGCCTTGAGCGCGGTCTGCACGCTGAACACGGTGACGATGGTGTCGCCCACCTTGATCGACTGCAGCGCGGCCTTGCCGGCCGGCGAGACGATCTGCGGCATCTGGATGACCTCGCCGCTGTCGGGCGACGGCTTGTCGGGTTCGCCGCCCGAGGCATTGATGAGATAGACGGTGTTGGCCGCGAGATCGACCTTGGTGCACATGCCGTCCATTTCCCACAGGCGGATGCGCTCCTGGGAGCCCGGAATGCCTTCGATGCGTGCGCCCTGGGCCATCATCGACTTGGCCCGCGCCATCGTCTCGGGCGTCTTCTTGGCGATCATGAAGTCGACGTAGTCGTACCACTGCAGGTCGACGATCGCGCCTTCCTTGAGCTGCGGGTAGTTGGTGACGAGGTCGGCGGCCTTCATCTTCACCCGGCCGAGATCCTCCCAGATGACGACGAATCCCCGCGTCTGCGGGGCGAGGCTGTGGATCGTGCCGCGCTTGAAGTTCTGGTAGGTCGAGCCGACGTAAAGATCTTCCTGCGCGGCTGCCGGACGCGACAAGGTCGCAAGCGCTGGCACTGCCAGAGCGGCGCCGCCCAGCAACTTCAACGTCGTACGGCGATCAGCTTTCAACATGACTTTTCCCCTCCTCGTTGGAACGATTCCAACTGGTGCCGGGATCATGCGTCGGGGGTCGTGACAGTCATGTGTTGAAACGCACAGAGGGCGCAAAATGTGCGATGCTCGCCGGGCTGGGGCGAAAGCCGGAGGAAGCCATGATCCGATACAGCAAGCTCGGTTATGTCGAGCTCACCGTGACCGATCTCGATCGCGCCGCTCGCTTCTATCGCGACGTCGTCGGCCTCGAGCCGGCGGGCGAGGGCCCCGACGGCGAGCGCCGCTTCCGCTGCTCCGAGGATCCCTATGCCGTGGCCCTGCACAAGGCGGACAGACCCGGCTTCAAGCGTGCCGGCTGGATGCTGGAGGATGAGCGGCAGTTCGCGACCCTGCATCGGCGTCTGAAAGAGGCCGGCGTCGCCTGCGAGCAGCTCCCGTCGGCCGAATGCCAGGCGCGCGGCCTGGGCCGCGTCACGCGCCTGGTCGAGCCCAACATCGGCGCGACGCTCGAATTCTATCTCCTGCCCGAGGGCACTGCGCCCAGACCGTTCACCCCGACGCTCGCCCGCATCCAGCGGCTGGGCCATGTCGTGTGGTCGACGCCGCACTACGACAAGGCCAATGCCTTCTTCCGCGACGTGCTCAACTTCGCGCCCTCCGACGCCGTCGGCGAAGGCATCGCCTTCTATCGCGCCTTTCCCAATCCCTATCACCACGGCATCGGCATCGCCCGCGGCGACCGCAACCAGTTCCATCATCTCAACTTCATGGTGACGGAGATCGACGACGTCGGCCGCGGCTTCAACCGCTTCCGCAAGCAGAACGTCCCGGTGGTGTTCGGCCCGGGCCGGCACATCGCCTCGGGCAGCGTCTTTCTCTACTTCCTCGATCCCGACGGGCTCACCCTGGAATACAGCTTCGGCATGGAGGAGTTCCCCGAGGTCGATCCGCGCGCGCCGCGCGTCCTGCCGCCGGTGCCCGAATCGATCGATTCGTGGGGCGCCGTGCGCGATCCGCGCATGACGGCGATCGGCGAGATCGCCTAGTTTCCTTTGCGGGAGACAAGCCTTACCTTGGTCGCGCCCTCCCGGTGCAGCAATCGTCGGAGACCACGATGATTCAGCCGACCTCTCTCCTGGCAGACGCTCTTGCCGACCGTCTCATGCAGACCTTCGACCGGACCTATCGCGGCACGGCGCCACGCCACGCCGAACGGCTGGGCGAGGCCGCCCGCCTCGTCATCGAGCGCCTGGCGCTGAGCGACGCGCTCTACCACAGCGCCGAGCACACGGCCCTCGTGACCCTGGTGGCCCAGGACATCCTGCGCGGTCTGCGTCTCAGCCGGGACGTATCGGCCGACATGTGGCTGCACGTCATCCTCGCCGCCCTCACGCACGATATCGGCTATGTGCGCGGCGTCTGTAGCGGCGATCATGGCAGCCGCTGCGTCATCGACACCGCCGGCAACACGGTCGAGCTGCCGCGCGGTGCTTCCGATGCTTTTCTCGCGCCCTATCATGTCGAGCGTTCCAAGATCTGCGTGCGCGAGCGCTTTCTCGATCACGACCTCGTCGATCCCGAGCGCCTGGCCCAGAACATCGAGCTCACGCGCTTCCCGGTGCCCGATGACGCCGACCATGCGGCGACCGACACGGAAGCGGCGTTCGTGCGCGCCGCCGATCTCATCGGCCAGCTCGGCGATCCGCTCTATCCGCGGAAACTGAACGCGCTGTTCCACGAATTCGCCGAGACCGGCGTCAATGCGCTGCTGGGCTATGTCACGCCGGCCGACGTGGCCGACCGCTATCCCGCTTTCTTCTGGTCGAAGGTCGAGCCCTTCCTGGGCGACGCGATCCATGCGCTCAACATGACCGTCGAAGGCCGCCAGTGGCTGGCGAACCTGTACTTCCATGTCTGCGTCATCGAGCATGGACGCCGGACGATGGGACCGACATCGGTGCCGCAGCCGGAGGCCTATGCCGGCCTTGTCGTGCGCGAGTTTCCGCGACGCCAGGGAAGCTGAAGCCGAACCTGAAGCCTGGGGGAGACGTGGCGTTGCCCGCTTATGACGTGATCGTTGTCGGCGCCGGCCCGGTCGGCCTCAGCCTCGCCATCGACCTTGGCCGGCGCGGCGTGCGCTGCCTGCTGATCGAGCGCAGCCCGACCACCTTGCCCTATCCGAAGATGGACCGCTCGAACGCGCGCACCATGGAGTTCTATCGCCGCATCGGCATCGCCGACCGGGTGCGGGCGCTCGGCTATCCGGCCGACAACCCGATGGACGTCTTCCTGACCACGCGGCTCAGCGATCCGCCGATCGCGGTGCTGAAATATCCCTCGGTGGCCGAGCGCCGCGAGCAGATCGCCGAAAGTCCCAACGGCGCCTTCCTGCTCGAACCCTACCAGCTGGTCTCGCAGAACAAGCTGGAGCCGCTCCTGAAGGAGGTCGCCGAGGCCACGCCCAACGTCACCGTGCGCTACGGCTGCGGGCTCGAGGATTTCACCCAGGACGACGAGGGCGTGACCGTCCACGCCCGCACCGTATCGGGCACGCCGGAGGATCTGCGGGGCGGCTATCTCGTCGGCTGCGACGGCGGCGCCAGCACGGTGCGCAAGAAGGCCGGCATCAAGCTCGAAGGCCAGGGCCGCATCCGCGCGCTGGTGCAGATAATCTTCCGCTCCGACGATCTCTACGGGAAAATCGTCACCGGCAAGGGCCGGCACTACAATTTCGTCGACGCCAACCGCTCGACGATCATCGCCCAGGGCTGCCGCACCGAATTCACCCTGCATACCTCGCTGCCGGCCGACACCGACTTCCGGCCGGTGATCCGCGACCTGGTCGGCTTCCCCTGCGACTTCGAGATCACGCATGTCATCCGCTGGCACCACAACCTGCTGCTCGCCGAGCATTATCGCGACCGCCGCGTCTTCCTGGCGGGCGACGCGGTGCATCTGGTGATCCCGAGCGGCGGGCTCGGCATGAACACCGGCGTGGGCGATGCCTTCGACCTCGCCTGGAAGCTCGCCGGCACGATCCACGGCTGGGGCGGCCCGCAGTTGCTCGACGCCTACGAAAGCGAGCGCCGCCCGATCGGCCGGCGCAACGTCGACGCCGCCGGCTGGGCGGCCGACGGCGTGCCGATCTGGCGTGCCTTGGTGACGCCCGCCGCCTACGACGACACGCCGGAGGGCGCCGCCGTGCGCGCCCGGCTGGTGGCCTCGTTCGACGTCGAGCACCGGCGCATGCACGGCATGGTGGGCGTCGAGGCGGGCTACTCCTACGCCGGCTCGCCCCTGATCGCGCGCGAGCCGGGCGACCCGGCCGAATGGGAGACCAGCCGCTACGAGCCCAAGGCGCTGCCCGGCGCGCGCATCCCGCATATGTGGCTCGATGACGGCCAGGCGCTGCAGGACATCCTGGGCGACGACTACACCCTGCTCGACCTCCGGGGCGATGCCGACACCGCGCCGCTCGAGGCCGCCTTCCGCGCCCGCGGTGTGCCGCTTAGCGTCGTCCGCCGCGACGAGCCGCGCGTGCGCGAGATCTATGGCGCCAGCCTCTTCCTGCTGCGCCCCGACCTGCACATCGTCTGGCGCGGTGACGCGGCGCCGCCCGATCCGGCAGGCCTGGCGGCGCTCGCCACCGGCTGGGCAGATGGCGTCCGTCCTGCCCGGCGCGGAGTTCATGCCGGGGAGGTGCCCGCGTAGCGTCCGCGTCTCGAGTTCGTCTTGTTGAAGAACGACAGGGGAGGAAGACGATGACGCGGAACACGATCGCGCTCACGCTCGGCCTGCTGCTGGCCGCCGGCATCGCCGCAGCCGCCGACAAGACCTGGGGCCCCGGCGTCAGCGACAGCGAGATCAAGCTCGGCCAGAGCATTCCCTACAGCGGGCCGGCCTCGGCCTTCAGCGTGGTCGGCCGGGTGCAGGTCGCCTATTTCAAGATGCTGAACGCCCAGGGCGGCATCGCCGGCCGCAAGGTCGAGATGACCTCGCTCGACAACGGCTTCTCGCCGCCCAAGGCGGTCGAGGCGAGCCGCAAGCTGGTCGAGGATGTCGGCGTCCTGGCCGAGGCCGGCACGCTCGGCACGCCGACCAACCTCGCCAGCCAGAAGTACCTCAACGGCAAGAAGGTGCCGCAGCTCTTCGTCTCGGCCGGCGCCACCCGCTTCAACGATCCGAAGAATTTCCCCTGGACGGTGCCCTGGTACACCCGCTTCGAGATGGAGGCGCGGATCTATGCCAAGCACATCCTGCAGACCAAGCCCGATGCCAGGATCGCCGTGCTCTTCCAGAACGACGATTTCGGCAAGGACTACCTCCAGGCGCTGAAGAAGCGGCTGGGCGCCAAGGCCGGCAGCATGATCGTGGCCGAGGCGAGCTACGAGCTCACCGATCCGCAGATCGATTCGCAGATGATCGCGCTCAAAGCCTCGGGCGCCGACACCTTCCTGGCGTTCGTCACGCCCAAATTCTCCGCGCTGGCGATCCGCAAGGCCTTCGAGCTCGACTGGCGGCCGCTCTTCTTCGTCGGCCAGCCGGGCAGCGCCATCGAAAGCGTGATCCGGCCGGCCGGGGTCGAGAAGGCGGTCGGGCTGATCACCGCGCAGCTCCTGAAGGATCCCGGCGATCCCGCCTTCGCCCAGGACCCCGAGGTCGTCGAATACAACAGGTTCATGGCGACCTGGGCGCCCGGCGACAACGCCAAGGACACCGGCGCCATCGCGGGCTACGTGACGGCGCAGGGCGTCGAGCTCGTGCTGCGCCGCTGCGGCGAGGAGCTGACGCGCGAGAACGTGCTGAAGCAGGCCACCACGCTCGACCATGTGCGGCTGAAGATGCTGCTGCCCGGCATGACGCTCAGCAACTCGCCCGACGACTACGTCGCCTTCCGCCAGTACCAGCTGGCGCGCTTCGACGGCCAGGGCTGGGTGCTGATGGGCGGCGCTGATCACCGCCGACTGATGTGCCGCTCAGTCGGCCTTGATGCCGTTCTCCGTGACGATCCGGGTCCAGCGCTCCTGCTCGACCTTCTGGAAGGCGGCGAATTCCTCGGGCGAGGTCGCGAGGATTTCCATGCCGATCTGGGCCTCGAGCTTGGGCGCCACCTCGGGCGAGCGCACCGCCTTGGCGATCTCGGCGTTCATGCGCTCGACGATCGGCCGCGGCGTGCCGGCCGGCGCATAGACGCCCCACCACGAGTAGGTCGGATAGCCCTTGATGCCCTGCTCGCCGAGCGTCGGCGTCTCCGGCAGGAGCGGCGTGCGCGTCTCGCCGGTGGTGGCGAGTGCCCTGAGCTTGCCCGCGCGGAAATGCGGGTCGAGCGGCGCCAGGGTGGTGAGCGCCATGTCGATGACGCCGGCCAGCAGGTCCTGCACCGTGGGCGCGCCGCCCTTGTAGAAGATCACGTTGGTGTCGAAGTCGTTCTCTTTCTTGAGATGCGTGATCAGCAGCAGCGCCTGGCTGGCGGTGAGCACGCCGACGGTGGGCTGGCCCGGCCGCTTGCGGGCATCGGCGATCGCGTCGGCGAAGGTTTTGTAGGGCCGGTCGGGGTGGCAGGCGATGGCCAGCGGCGCGCGGCCGACCAGCATGACGTTCAGGAGATCGGAATCCTTGTAGGACGGATTGGGGTTGAAGGCGGGCACGAGGATGTGGCTGTCGAACGTCACCAGCCAGGTCTGGCCGTCGGGCGGCGACTTGGCCGCGATCGCCGCCCCGATCGCGCCGGCCGCGCCCGGCTTGTTGTCGACCAGGATCTGCCAGCCCGTGCTCTCGGCGATCCGGGTCTGGATGAAGCGCGCCACCGGATCGGTCGAGCCGCCGGGCGGGAAGGGCACGACGAACTTGATCGGTCCCTTGGGCCATTCACCCTGTGCCTGGACGATGGCGGGCGCCGCCAGGTTTGCCGCAACGCTCGCCGCCGCGCTGCCCAGAAGCAGCGACCGGCGGCGGACGAAGGGCGCCATTACTTCTTGGCCCCGAGCGGGCAGCCGCCTTCGCCGAGCGGCCGGAAGGCGTCCTTGCCCGGCACCGTGGCGACGATCTTCGCCAGGTCCCATTCGCCCTTCGATTCCTCGGGCGTCTTGACCTGCATCAGGTACATGTCGCGGATCACCCGCCCGTCGGCGCGCACGCTGCCGTCCTTGGTCATGAAGTCGTTGATCGGCAGCTCCCGCATCTTCGCCAGCACCGCCTTGGCCTCGTCGGTGCCGGCGGCCTTCACCGCCTTCAGGTAGTGCAGCACGGCGCCGTAGGTGCCGGCCTGGATGAAGCTGGGCGGCCGGCCCATCTCCTTGGCGAAGCGGTCGGTGAAGGCGCGCGCCTCGGGATTCATGTCGTACAGGAACGGGCCGGCGATCAGCAGGCCCTGCGCGATCTTGAGCCCGACGCCGTGCACGTCGGGGAACTGCGCCAGCGGCGCGCTGATCTTCATGCCCTGCCTGGCCAGGCCGAACTCGGCCGCCTGCTTCAGCGCGTTCACGATGTCGTTGCCGCCGTTGGCGACCAGCACGCCCTTGGCCTTCGAGGCCTGCGCCTGCAGCACGTAGGACGAGAAGTCCTGCGAGTTGAGCGGATGGCGCGCCGAGCCCAGCACCTTGCCGCCCGCCGCCTTGATGAACTGCGTGGCGTCCTCCTCGATCGCCAGCCCGAAGGCGTAGTCCACGGTGATGAAGAACCAGCTGTCGATGTGCTGCTTGCTCAGCGCCTCGATGATGGTCTTGGTCTGGCCGTAGGTGTCGTAGATGAAATGGATGCTGTTGGGGCCGCAGCCCTTGCCGGTGAGCCCCGAGGTCGCCGCCGCGGTCGGCATGACGATGCGGTTCTTGTCCTCGGCCACCTTCACCAGGGCGAGCGCGATCGCCGAGTTGGGGATGCCGATCACCAGGTCGACGTTCTCGTCGTCGTACCAGCGCTTGGCGATGCCGACGCCGACATCGACCTTGCTCTGGAAATCGGCGCTCACCAGCTCGATCGGCTTGCCGAGCACCGAGCCGCCGAAATCGGCGATGGCGAACTTGGCCGCTAAAACGTCGCCCGGCCCGGTGTTCTCGGCGTAGGGCCCGGACATGTCGTCGAGCACGCCGATCTTCACCGCCCCGTTCTGGGCCAACGCCGGAACGCTCGGCAGGACGCCAAGAAAAACGCAGGACAGCACTGCCGCAAGAGCGACCTTCGTGTAGCGCATCGTTTCCTCCCAATCGTTTTTATTGCCGCAATCGTAGCGCAGATTCCGCGCCGCCGAACCCCCTTCCTTCCCAGGCTTCAACTATCCATGGTGCCCCGAGAGATGTTTGGACGCCGATTGCTCGCCCTCGCGACGCTGGCCTGCGCGCTCTTCCCGCGTATCGGCCGGGCCCAACGGTCGGGCGACGCCCGGGAATTCTCGAAATGGACCTGCACGGTCGATTCGAGCGGGCAGGCGACGCTTCTCTGCGAACAGGCCGGTGGTGCGCCCTTTCCGGTCAGGCTGAAGGGCGTGTGCTATTCGCCGGCGCCGGTCGGCGGATCGAACGGCTTCGCGCCCGCCATCGGCGACTGGTACTGGGACGGCTTCGATCAGGTTTCCGGCTGGGACGCCTTGTGGCAGCGCGACTGGCCGAAGCTGCAGGACCTCGGCGTCAATACGCTCCGCGTCTACTGCATGCTGTCGCGGCAGCTCGAGGCGAACGGCGGCTTTCCCGATCCCTGGAACAAGGGCCACCTCTTCACGCACCGGAAGTTCCTCGATCTCTGCTGGGGCACACGCCAGCCCGTCCTGGTCGGCATTCCGCTGCCCGCCCGCATGCTGTGGAAGACCGAATACGAGAAGACGTCGCAGGCCGAGAAGGATTACTGGACCAATGTGCTGCGCGAGACGGCGCAATCCGTCGGCGGGCATCCGGGCGTGCTGGGCTTCACCCTCCAGAACGAGCAGGACGGCAGTGCGGTCTGCTACGACGATCCCGCCCTGGCCGGGTTCTGGTGGGGCCAGGTCGAGACGATGGCCGCGATCGTGAAGCAGGCGGCGCCCGACAAGCTGGTCGGCATGGCGACCCACGACGATCCGAACATTCCGCGCAAGGCGGCGGCCTGGATGGCGCGCTGTCCGCACATCGACTTCTGGGGCGTCAACACCTACCAGACCGAGACCCTGGACGGCCTGTTCGCCGACTACGCCAAACTCACGGGCAGCGCGCTGAAGCCGGTCATCCTGACCGAATGGGGCCTGCCGGCGACCGGCCACCGCGATCCCGCCAATCCAGGCTCGATCTACGACGATGCGGCCACCCACGCCAGGGCGGCCACGGTGGTCGCCCGCGTGGCGCCGCAGGCCTACGCCCATCCGCTTTGCCTCGGCCTCTACTATTTCGAGTTCTGCGACGAGCGCTGGAACCAGCCGGAGGCGCCCAACCTCTTCACCTGGTGGGGCGGTCCGCCGGCGCCGGGCTTTCCCAACGGCTATTGGGACAATGAGGGCTTCGGACTCTATTCGGTCGCGCGTGGCGGCGGCCTGCCCGACGACGCCCCGATCTGGGAGGGCAACGGTCCGAAAATGCCCGATCGACGTTCACGCCGAACGGACCGCGTTGACGAGCACCCTCGCGAAGATTTTTCGGGCGGTGAAGTAGCAGGGTCGCCCGGCGGCAACGGTCGAAAGCTGGCCACCCGCGGAAATCGCGGGATTGTCCTCCCGCGGTCGGCCTGCCACAGTCGGCCCGACCCCAGTCAGTCGTGCTCGCGTTGCGTTGCGTTGTCCCAGTGTGATGGGAGAGACGCCATGGACCGGCCTGAACCCCGAAGCAGCCGTTGCCGACGGCATTTCGTGCGCTGCCTGGCGGCCGTCGCCGCCGTGCTGGCCTCCGCCGGTGCGGCCCAGGCGGAGACGGTGCTGCGCATCGTCATGAACTCCGACCTGAAGATCCTCGATCCGATCTGGAACACCGCCTTCGTCATCCGCGACCACGGCTACATGGTCTACGACACGCTGTTCGCCACCGATGCCGACGGCGCGATCAGGCCGCAGATGGTCGACACGACCGAGGTGTCCGCCGACAAGCTCACCTATACCTTCACCCTGCGCCCCGGCCTCAAGTGGCACGACGGCCAGCCGGTGACCGCCGAGGATTGCGTCGCGTCGATCAGGCGCTGGGCCGCCCGCGACGCCGTCGGCCAGAAGCTCATGAGCTTCGTCCTGGCCGTCGAGCCCAAGGATCGCTCGCACGATCGAGATCAGGCTCAAGGAGCCGACCGCGCTCCTGCTGCCGGCGCTCGGCAAGCCCAACTCCAACGTGCCGTTCATGATGCCCCAGCGCATCGCCGAGACCGATCCCTTCACCCAGATCACCGACCCCACCGGCTCGGGCCCGTTCATCTTCCAGCGCGCGCTGTGGCGGCCGGGCCACCTCGCCGTCTATGTCAGAAATCCCGACTACATGCCGCGCGCCGAGCCGCCGTCGCGGCTGGCCGGCGGCAAGCGGGCCCTGGTCGACCGCATCGAATGGCTCGCCATGCCCGACCACCTGCAGGCGATCAACGCGCTGCAGGCCGGCGAGATCGACTTCATCGAGGCGCCGCCGTTCGACCTGCACGCGCTCCTCAAGGCCGACCCCAAGATCCAGCTCATGACCCTGAGCCCGGTCGGCAGCCAGAACATCTTTCGCCTCAACCACCTGCACAAGCCGTTCGACGATCCGATGGTGCGCCGCGCGCTGTGGCACGCCTTCAACCAGGAGGATTTCCTCAAGGCCGTGATCGGCGACCCCGACAAGTACAAGACCTGCAAGGCGCTGTTCATCTGCGGCACGCCCTATGCCTCGGACAAGGGAACGGCGGGGCTGCTCGAGTCGAATTTCGACAAGTCCCGGGCGCTCCTCAAGGAGGCGGGCTACGACGGCACGCCGGTCGTGCTGCTGCAGTCGAGCGATCTCTTCTGGCAGACCAACCTCGCGCCGGTCGCCAAGCGGCTGATGGAGAAGGGCGGCTTCAAGGTCGACATGCAGCCGATGGACTGGCAGAGCATCATCATCCGCACATCGAGGAAGAGCCCGCCCGAGCAGGGCGGCTGGCACGCCTACCTGATCTCGCCCTCGGCCATGGACCTCGTCGACCCGGTGTCGAACCGCTACCTCAATTCGTCGTGCGACAAGGCCTTCAACGGCTGGCCGTGCGATCCGGAGATGGAGAAGCTCCGCGACCGCTTCGCCCGCGAGACCGATCCGGCCAGGCTGAAGGAGATCGCCGAGGCAGCCCAGCTCCGCGCCATCGAGTGGACGACCTACGTGCCGCTCGGCGAATGGCGCCTGGTTTCCGCCGCCCGCCGCAACGTCTCGGGATTCATTTCGGCCGGTCCGACGGTGTTCTGGAACGTCGAGAAGAAGTGAGGAGGGCGTACGGGTTGATCTGAAGGTGCCACAAGCCCGGCAATAACGGGCAATCGCAGGGAGGCGGAAATGAGTTCAGCTCTTGAGGGCCGCGCAGCGCTCGGTCGTCGCGACGTTTTGCTGGCCGCCGGCCTCGGCCTGGCGACGGGCGTGCCCCGTCTTGCGGTGGCGGCGTCGCCCGACCGGCTGACCTGGGGCGTCCATGTCTCGCTCGCGCCGACATGGTTCGAGCCGGCCGAGGCGTCCGGCATCATCACGCCGTTCATGGTGCTCTATGGCCTGCACGATGCGATGGTGAAGCCGATGCCCGACAAGGGGCTGGCGCCGAGCCTCGCCGAGTCGGTTACCGCGGCCGAGGACGGGCGAAGCTACGATTTCGTGCTGCGCGAGGGCGTCCGCTTCCACAATGGCGAGCCGGTGACCTCGGCCGACGTCAAGTTTTCGTTCGAGCGCTATCGCGGCGTCGCGCACGACCTGCTGCAGGCGAGGGTCGAGGCGGTCGAGACGCCCGATGCCCGCCACGTCCGCTTCCGTTTGAAGGAACCGTGGCCGGATTTCCTGACCTTCTACGCAACGGCGACGGGGGCGGGCTGGATCGTGCCCAAGAGCTACGTCGAGAAGGTCGGCGACGACGGTTTCAAGAAGGCGCCGATCGGCGCCGGCCCCTACAAGTTCGTCTCCTTCACCCCCGGGGTCGAGCTCGTGCTCGAGGCGTTCGACCAGTATTGGCGCAAGAAGCCGTCGGTCCAGCGCCTCGTCTTCAAGGTGATCCCCGACGAGAGCACGCGCCTCGCCGCGCTGGGGCGGGGCGAGATCGACATCGCCTATTCGGTGCGCGGCGAGCTCGCCGAGCAGTTGCGCAAGACACCCGGCCTGACCTTGAAGCCGGCGGTGGTGCAGGGCACGTTCTGCCTCTATTTCCCCGACCAGTGGAACGAGAAATCGCCGTGGCACGACGTGCGGGTGCGCCAGGCCGCCGGCCTCGCCATCGACCGCCAGGGCACCAACGAGGCGTTCACCCTGGGCTACTCGGACGTCAACGGAAACGCCATCGTTCCCCGGGGCTACGATTTCTACTGGCAGCCGCCGGCCCCGGCCTACGACCCGGCCCGGGCCAAGGCGCTGCTCGCCGCGGCGGGGTTCGCGAAGGGCTTCGATGCCGGCAACTATTTCTGCGATTCCTCGTACGCCAATATTGCCGAAGGCGTGGTCGACAACCTGCTCGCGGTCGGCATCCGCTGCACGTTGCGGCCCGTCGAGCGCGCCGCCTTCATCAAGGAATACAGCGAAAAGAAATACAAGGACATCATCCAGGCCGGTCCCGGCGCCTTCGGCAATGCCGCGACGCGCATCGAGGCTCATCTGGTCAAGGGCGGCGTGTTCTCCTACGGCAGCTACCCCGACATCGACGCGCTCTACCAGCAGCAGGCCGGCGAGCTCGACCGCGCGCGGCGCGAGGCGATCCTGTTCAAGATCCAGCAGCTCATGGTCGAGCGGGCGATCTTCGTGCCGATCTGGCAGCTCGCCTTCCTGAACGGCGTCGGCCCGAGCGTCGGCGAATTGGGCTTTGGCCGGATCGCGCTGTTTCCCTACACCGCGCCCTACGAGGACATCACGCTGAAGAGTCCCTGACGCCCCAAGGCTATCGCATATGGCCATTTCCGTCGTCTCGACCGAGGGCCGAAAGCCCGAGTGGAGAGACGACGGAAATAGTCACAGCGATAGCCCGGCGTTGACAGCAAATCCGGCCCGTGTCTCACTATTGTCATCTGACAACCGACATGGAGGTTTAGATGCTTCCACCGGCGCAGAGAGCCGCAGTGACTGCTGGCGCAGGCTTTCGGGCATCAGCATAGCGGCAAATCCACGAACGCCACGCCGGGGCGGCCCTCGCGGGTCGCATCAGTCAGGCAAGACCCCAACTTGGCCGTCCCCGACGTGCACTTTACCCGCTGTTCGCGACACGGGAGGGTTCCGATGGCCGTCAACCGGACGCACGTGAAGACTGAAATCGTCGGCAGCTCGGACAAGTCCGTATCCGACGCCATCGAGACCGCGATCGCCACCGCGTCGCGTTCGCTGCGCAATCTCGAATGGTTCGAGGTCGTCGACGTGCGCGGCAGCATTCGCGACAACAAGGTTTCGAACTACCAGGTCACGCTCAAGCTGGGCCTGCGCTACGAGCCGAAGGCGTAACGGATCGGCAGGCCGGCCGTTATTCGGCCAGCGTTATTCAGCCAGTCTCGTGAGATCGTCGAGAACGCCGGCAATGAGCTTTTGCCGCCGTGCATCCTGGGCCTCTGCGGTCCGGGCAAAGAGCTGGATGAGATAGCGCGCCTTCGCGGCCGCCTCGGCCAGGGATTGGGCCGGCGCGTCGATGAGAAACCTCTCGAGCTCCGCCTGACGCTCGTGCAACGCCGCCTGGTCGACCTGGACTTCCTGGAGCCGTCGACGGATCTCGGTATCCTTCTGGGCGTTCATGCCGCGACGTTCATCGAGCTCCACGGGTTCGTTTGTCATGATCGCTTGCCTGCCTCTCTCTGGAGATGGTGTTCAGCCTTGGTCGGCAAGGCGGGAGGCGGCCCCCGGCGGACGCAAACCCGGCCGCTACGCGGGCGGCGCCGTCAATTCGGTGGCCTGCCGCAGCACGGCGGTCGGCTCGTAGGGCTTGTCGTGAAAGCGCATGCTCGACGGCAGCATGTCGGGCCGGGGCCGGCCCGATGTCATGATGATGCCGATCAGCGGCCAGCGCTTGGCGACATCGAGCGCGAGCTCGGCCCCGCTCATCGCGCCGGGCATGCTGACGTCGCGTGAAGAGCACCCGCACGTCGGCGTTGGTTTCGAACAGTCGCAGGGCCTCGGCGGCATTTCCGGCTTCGATCACCCGGTATCCCGCGTCCTTGAACATATAGGCGGCGCCCATGCGTTCCAGCACATCGTCGTCGACGACCATAATGAGGGCTTGGGAAAGGGATTGAGCCATACTGGACCAACGGGTAGATATCACAAACGTTGCACCCCGTGGTGGTCAATCGGGAACAGACGCGCCTGGCTTTGCTCCTATGGTGCGGGGTTGGACATTTCCCGGCTTGTCCTTCGATTCCTGGTGGTCAGGAGACCCCGCAACCGCCGTTGCCGCACCCTGAAAATGGGATGGGAGCGTTTCGTGCAGATCAAGGGTATCCGCGAGCAGTTCACCTCCATCGCCGATGCGTGGGCGCTCGCCCAGGGCATTGTCGACACCGTCCGCGAGCCGGTGCTCGTGCTCGACGAAAAGCTGCGCGTGATCGCCGCCAGCCGCTCCTTCTATCTGGCCTTCAAGGTCAACCCCGAGGACACACAGGGCCGGCTGCTCTACGCGCTGGGCGCCGGCCAATGGGACATCCCGAAGCTTCGCGTGCTGCTGGAAAACATCATTCCCGAGCATGGCGTGATGGAGGGCTACGAGGTCGAGCACGAGTTCCCCGACCTCGGACAACGCACGATGCGCCTCAATGCCCGCCAGGTGTTCTACAAGGGCGGCGCCAACCGGACCATTCTGCTCGGCATCGAGGATATCACCGAGCGGCGCATCCTCGAGCGCGAAAAGGAGGAACTGCTGCGCCAGAAGGGCGTGCTGCTCGAGGAGCTGCAGCACCGCGTCGCCAACAGCCTGCAGATCATCGCCAGCATCCTGCTGATGAAGGCGCGTTCGGTGCAGTCGCCGGAGACGCGTGGCCATCTGGAAGATGCCCACAAGCGGGTCCTGTCGGTCGCGGCCGTGCAGAAACAGCTCTATGCCGCCGAAGCCACCGGGTCGGTCGAGATCGGGGCCTATCTCGCAAAGCTGTGCGAGAGCCTGGCGACCTCGATGATCGGCGACACCCGGCCGATCTCGCTCGAGGTGGTGGGCGACGGCGGCCGCGCGTCTTCCCGCCAGGCCGAGAGTCTCGGCCTGATCGTCACCGAGCTCGTCATGAATGCCCTGAAGCACGCGTTCCCCGACGTGAACGCCAGGGGCCGGATCGCCGTGGCCTATGACATGGCCGGAACGAACTGGAAGCTTTCGGTCTCCGACGACGGGGTCGGCAAGCCGGACGGCGTCTTTGCCCAGGGCAAAACCGGGCTGGGAACCGGCATCGTCAAGGCGCTGTCGCAGCAGCTCGATGCCCAGGTCGATACCGCGGCGGGCCCGCGCGGCACCACCGTGTCGATCACGCACGCCACTTTCCCGACCAAAGCCGTCAACGCCGCTTGACGGGGCGGCCGCGCCCGGCGCGCGACGTTTCAGGATCCTGTGCTGCATTGCACGGCAGGGCTGCCCCTTCCGGCGAATTGCTTTGCGCAGTACGTTCAGGCTTGGCGGCAGGCGCTATCGCACACGCTTCGAACTTTTCGATAAATCGTCCAAGGAGGACTGGCAGATGCAGTTGGGAATGATCGGCCTCGGCCGGATGGGAGCGAACATGGTGCGCCGCCTGCTGAAGGGCGGCCATGAATGCGTCGTCTTCGACATGTCGGCCCAGGCCGTCGCCGGCATGGTGAAGGAGAAGGCGACGGGCGCCGCCTCGCTCGGCGAGCTCATCCAGAAGATGGCCAAGCCGCGCGCGGTCTGGCTGATGGTGCCGGCCGGCGTCGTCGACAAGACCATCGCCGATCTGGCGCCCCATCTCGAATCGGGCGACATCCTGATCGACGGCGGCAACTCCTACTACATCGACGACATCCGCCGCGCCAAGGCGCTCAAGCCCAAGGGCATCCACTACATGGATGTCGGCACCAGCGGCGGCGTGTGGGGCCTCGAGCGCGGCTACTGCATGATGATCGGCGGCGAGACCGACGCAGGTGAAGCATCTCGACCCGATCTTCAACACCCTGTCGCCCGGCCCGGGCGACATCCCGCGCACGCCCGGCCGCGAGAAGGCCGGCGGCACGGCCGAGCAGGGCTGGCTGCATTGCGGCCCCAACGGCGCCGGCCATTTCGTCAAGATGGTGCACAACGGCATCGAGTACGGCGTGATGGCGGCCTATGCCGAGGGCATGGCGATCCTGAAGGCGGCCAATATCGGCAAGGGCACGCATGCGGTCGACGCCGAGACCACGCCGCTGCGCGAGCCGGAGCACTACCAGTACGACCTCAACCTGCCCGACATCGCCGAGCTGTGGCGCCGCGGCAGCGTGATCGCCTCGTGGCTGCTCGACCTCCAGGCCAGCGCCCTGATCAAGGACCCGACCCTGGCGAAGTTCGGCGGCCGCGTGTCCGATTCGGGCGAAGGCCGCTGGACCATCAAGGCCGCGATCGACGAGGCCGTGCCGGCCCACGTCCTCTCCGCCGCGCTTTACGAACGCTTCAGCTCGCGCGGCGAGGCCGACTTCGCCGACAAGCTGCTCTCCGCCATGCGCTACGAATTCGGCGGCCACGTCGAAAAGCCGGCGGGCTGAACAAGACTTTCCTCCCCTTCGCGGATTCCGCGAAGGGGAGGCGCTTGTCATCCTGAGCGAAGCGAAGGATCTCATGGCGATTGCGACCGGCGTGCTCAAGGACTGAGCGCTTCCTCCCCAGCGAAGCTGGGGAGGTGTCGGCGTCCTACGCCGACCCTGCGCCTTCACAGGCGCTCGGGGGTCATGAGCGACAACACGCCCCTCTACCCGAACGGCCTCTCCCGCCGCTGGTCGGCGACCTGGTCGGCCACCGTCGCCAGCCAGGCGCGCGCCTCGGCCTCGCTGGCGAACAGCCGGGCCGGGCGTTTCGAGGGCGAGACATTGACGAAGCGCTTGAAGACCTCATGGACGCCCTCGTCCGCCGCGACGACGGCAAGCGGGCCGCTTTTCATCGTCGCGGTATAGGCGCTGAGCCGGGCGCCCATCGCCATCACGTCGTCGTCGTCGTAGACCGGCAGCACCGCGGTGGCGTCGAACAGCTTGGCATAGGGCAGCGCCTCGGCCACCACGAGGGCGTCGAAATGCGCCTCCATCTCCTTCAGCGTGACCGGCCCCTCGGCGACGACGTGCACCAGCTTCTGGTCGTGCAGGATTTCCCAGCGCAACGGCATGGCATGCCCCCCTCTCGCGATGACGCCCGTTGCCGCCTCCCCTAGCAAGTCCGCAGGTGCGGCGTCCAGCCGGCCGGCGCGCAACCGGCCTTGCTGTCGGCCAGGACCGGGTCCAGCATAGGCGCCGGCCCGGGAGGAGGAAAGCAGACCATGACCAGCAAGCACGTCCCCGACACCGCCGCCGCCAATGCCACGCTCGATACCGTGCGCGAGCCCTCGCGGCGCGATCACCTGCCCTGCCAGGTGCGCCATCTCGACGAGATCGACTGGGAGACGATCCGCTGGCCGGGCATTATCCGATGGATCCCTACACGCCTCTGCCGGTCAGCGAGTGGACGCTGGAGCGCATGCGCAACGTCAAGTACGCGCTGGCCGGCACGCCCGACCAGGTGAAGCGCGAGATCGAGGCGCTGCACAGGATCGGCGGCGACGGCGATCTCGAATGGTTCGGCTGGTCCTTCGACCAGGGCTTCACGTCGTTCGACGAGGAGATGCGGCAGATGGAGACCTTCGCCAAGCACATCATTCCGGCGTTTCACTGATCACGAAAGCAAGGGAGGCCCGCATGCCGGCCACGGCCACGCTCAAGCCTGTCGCCGAAAAGCTCAATCCAGCCCGAGAAGCGGCGGTCCGGCGCATGCTGCACGCAGCACCGCGGCCGAAGGTGCAACTCAGGAACGGCGCGATGAAACGCGTCTCGAAACAGAACGGGGGGCAGGCGTAGTCAGGCCCGCGCCTGCAGGGATGCGCCGGCCATGCCGAGCGAACTGTGCCATTGCTGTGATTGGCGGCGCCGTCGGCTTGTTCGACGCACGCTTGGGGTCCAGCGTCTCGTCTGCTGCGTCCCCTCCCTCTGGATAGCAGGGGCCGAGCGCCGGTGCCGACGTCAGGATGACCGGCGGCGACCGCTGCACTTCGCGAATTCAAGAGTGCGACCGCGCCTGCGCCTTGGCGGCGGGTGATTCGATATTGGTCCAATGGCGGCTCAGCTTTCCGTAAGCAGGAGGAAGCCATGAACGCGACAGTGGATGCCCCGACAGTGGTTGCCCCGACGACGGATACGGCCCCTGTTGTCACCATTGGTGCCAACTTCTCGGGGCCCAACTTCCACACCGACCCCGGTATTGCGGTCTCCCCACCCGACACCGATGGCGCTGTGGGGCCGACTTCCTTTGTGGAACTCCTGAACAACCTTTTTCAGGTGTACGACAAGTCTGGATCGATCCTCGAAACCTTGCGGCTGCCGGACTTTTGGGCGGACGCGGGGGTGACGCCGGCCGGGCTGCCCTTTGATCCGCGCGTTTTGTATGACCCCGTGAGCCAGCGCTGGTTCGCGAGCTCGGCGGAGAACGCGTTCGTTCCGAATGACATTTTGTTGGCGGTTTCCAATACGTCGGATCCCACGCAAGGTTGGCAAGGCTTTGCGATTCCGAGTGATCCCACGCAGCAGACCTGGGCTGACTTCCCGATGCTCGGCATCAATCAGGACGGCGTCTTTATTGCCGCCAACACCTACTTTGCCGGCACGCCGGACTTCGCATCGGAAGAGATCATCGCCATTCCCAAATCGGATCTCCTGCAGACGGTGCCGAGCGTGGCGAATGCAACTGTCTTCGCGAATGTCGGTTCGAATGACACCGGTTTTTACCCGCACCCCGCTGTCGCGTATCAGTCGTCTGGCTCGGAGCCCCTGCTTTCCGCGGGTGCCAGCTTCGGCTTTTCCGGCCTCTTGAATGTCACCTCGATAGACCCGCCGATTGCTGCTCCCTCGTTGAACGTCGCCGATCGCCTTGTTGCCATTACCCCCGCGCCTGATGCTTCGTCCGCCACCCAGAAAGGGACGAACGTACAGTTGGACCTGCGTCCCAGTTCCCAATTCAGTTCCAGCGTGATTCTTGAAAATGGCAAATTGTTTGCCGTGCAAGGCATTCAACAGAACGGTCTGGCGGCTCTTCGATGGTTCGAGATTGGCGATCCCCTGAACGCGCCCACGATTCTCGATAGCGGCGTCATCAATCCACCCGATCTCAATGTCTATGACGGCTCGATTGCGGTGAATCCCCAGGGTGACGTGGTGATTGGATTCACGGGGTCGGGACCGAACGATTATCCCAGCGCCTTTGCGGTGGTGGGAGCGCTCCAGGGCGACACGCTGACATTGAGCGATCCCATCCTGCTCAAGGCAGGTGACGGTCCGTACCTGGGCACGGACGGCGAGCAGGGGGCAGGCGCCACCCTGGTCCGCTGGGGCGACTACAGCGCCACGACCGTTGATCCCAATGATCCCTTGCATTTCTGGACGACCCAGGAGTGGGCTGCGGCCGATCCTTCGCTCGGGACGCTCTGGGCCACCCAGATCACCGAGCTTGTCTTCGCCCCGCCGGCACCGACCGTACAGACCTGGTTCGGCGGTACGGGCAATTTCAGCGATCCGCAGAACTGGTCGCCGTCCGGATCTCCTGCCGCTACCGACACGCTCGTGATCGACGCCGGCCGGGCCCGCGCCGACAACCTCGCGATCACCAACCCGAATATCCGGCTGGGATCATCGACCACGACGCCAACCCTTGTCCTGCAGGACTCGACGCTCGCCGCGACCAGCTCGATTCGGGTGGAGACCACCACCTTCGACCCCGCCCAGCCCGACCTCGAAGCCAGGATCAGGGTTTTGGGTGCGGTGACGGAGGATGGCGCCATCGACGTCGGCACGACAGGCATCGACGTGAACCAGCTCTTCCCCGCCCACCTGACCGTCAGCTTGGCCAAGGGCAGCAGCTTCACGATGGACCCCGGCGCGATCTGGTTTTCCAGCGACGGCTCGACAGTTGACGTCAATGGTCCGGAACGGTCCGCGCAATTCGTCAACAACGGCGAGGTCGAGGCTTTCGGCGGGACCGTGCGGATGAACGTTCCCGTGACAGGGCAGGGCACGTTCGACGTTGTCTTCGACAACAATAACGTTCGCTCCGGCACGCTCGAGTTCGCGGAGGATGTCGGGGCGGGACAAACGGTCAAAATGGACGCCGGGCTTTTGAAACTCGACGAGCCGCAGAACTTCCTCGCCTCCATCCAAGATTTCAATCCGGACAGCACCATCGAGCTTACGCATACGAAGGTCACATCGGCGGATTATTCGAACGGTGTCCTGACCTTGTTCGACAAGCACCGTGTCGAGGCGCAACTGAATATTGTCGGGGACTTCACGACCGGGCAGTTTGCGATTGCGAATCACGACGGAAATGCATTCATCACGCTCGACCCGTCTGCGTCCCTGTCGGCGTCGCCAAGCGTCGACGGCGTGAACGGCTTGAACCCCGACCGGCAGGTCGCGCAGCTCATCTCGGCGATGGCAACCCATTCGGCCGGCAATTCCGGCTTCGATCCGATGACGCCACCAACCCAGGCGCAAAGCGATTTAAGTCTGCAAAGCATGCTGGCGCCCGCCTGGCATTCGTAAGCGCGGGCTTGAGACTTCGCAAAAACCCTCGTGGCGGCGCCGCCCGATCGCCTCTCGAGGCGCACGCGTAGTCGGTCCCGGCGCCGGCCGGGGCCGCGCGGCCGTTCGATGGTGCCGTCGGAATAGGGATGGGCCTGGCGACTCGTCTGCAGGCAGGCTGTCGACCGCCAGGGTGCCTGGACCCGGCGGAAGAGCCCATGCACCTTGCAAGAACGACGAGGAGGAAAGCCCGCCATGAGCAAGCACATCCCCGACACCGCCGCCGCCAATGCCGCCCTCGACACCGCGCGCGAGGCCTCGCGGCGCGATCACCTGCCCTACCAGGTGCGCCATCTCGACGAGATCGAGTGGGAGACGATCCGCTGGCCGGGCGAGACCGGCAAGATGCTGTTCCATCCCAGTCCCGGGCAGCCGACCGCGCCCAATGCCGGCATCCTGCGGCTCGAGCCGGGCGCGCATCATCCCGAGCACTATCACGGCTTCGCGCAGGTCTGGTTCATCCTGAAAGGCGAGTTCACGATCGACGGCAGGCTCTGCCCGCCGGGTACGATGCTCTACCACCCCGACCCACATTTCGAGGGTGTGTTCAACACCGCGACCGGCGGCGAAATCCTGATCGTGCAGTATCCCGGTCCGTCGACCGGCGAGCGGCCGATCTATGCCGGGCGGTTCAATATGGAGGAGCGGAAGGCGGTGGCTGAGGAGCGCGTAGACCTTTAGGCGATAAGATCAAAAGACAGATAACTCAAGGCTTACGACGCTACCGTAGCAGGACTGACGAGAGGAATTGGCGTCCCGAGAGGATTCGAACCTCCGACCTCCGGTTTAGGAAACCGCTGCACTATCCGGCTGAGCTACGGGGACGTGGCGGCGGATATAGCATTTGATGCTTATGGCGTCTAATCGATGCGATGAAACTTGTAGAAGTCCGACAGGGGAGCCTCTACTGCCAGAGGCTGTAACGGGAAGCACTGGGCCAGATGTTCCATGACGACATGACGCGATAGCCTGTCAAGAAACACCGTGGCTGCATCCGCCCTTATGCTGCCGTGCCTGTCGATGAACTGGCCCCACAGCGGCATGTTCCGAAATCGTGGGCCCGCGATCTTCGCCGTCGCCAGATACGTTTCCGGAAATAGGCGCCTATAGGCAGTCAGGTTGTAGAGCCAGGAGACGCCGGCCGCCCTCTGGATGCCTTGCTGGGTACGCTTCACGTGTTCGAAGAGCGCGCGCAGCTCTGTCAGTCTCGATGGGATGCGCTCGACGCTGAGCGGAGCCCGCCCATTCGCCTCGACATTTTCGAAGTGGAGGCGAATGCGCTCATTCTGCTCTTGGGCATAGGAGAAGCATCCGAATGTCGCGACGACAGAAGGTGGTCCCGGATGAAGCTCGTGCGACAGGAAAAAGCGGTATGTCCATTCGGCGCGATCTGCGGAGCGCAGAAACCCCGTCACGAAGTCGATCCAGATCGGGTGGCTGGCGTCGAAGTCGCGCCCCAACCCGAAGCGCACATAGAGGTTGGTGTAGTCGAGAAGCGCCTGCTCCAGTGCCATTCCAGACAGTTTCGCGACTTGGCAGGCAAACCGTATCTGCAAATCGAAAAACCCTTTGGAAAACTTCACATCTCCTCCGCGTTCACACTCAAGTGGTACTCTTCTCTCACCCGAAAGCTTGCGAGGCTCGTCGGCTAGGTAGACGGCGGGGAGCATGGGCGGCCACCGCTGCACTGTACTCCATTCACGTCTGCTTAGCTTCGGCCTTGCTCGGCGTTCTCGTTGGAAGTGCGAACAGGCCGTTCCAGCGCGTCGGCAATCAGTCTCATAGCTTGATGTCACCCCCCCTCGCCAAAATTTCGATGACAGCCGCGTGCACCTGCCGCAGGCAAAGCCGGCCGGCGCGAGGGAGCGCCGACCGACCCTCCCAGGGCCCGCTTGCATGCGCTGCGGACTTCTCCCTTGGGCGCAATATGATGAAGGCGACGCGCGGGATCATTGACCCGTGACGCCAGAATATTGATCGAGGTCGACTTGTTAGGCAGTCAGGGCATGGATGGCATTGGCGCGCTCGAGCGCGTCAGCCGCTTGCGTAGAGGATTTGCCAACGATGTCGATGGCAGGAGGCTTTTGCAGCGCTCGCTCCTTGCTCCCACCAACACTCCTGCCGACCGTTGGGACATTGCACCACCGAAATCTGGGGAAACTGAGCTATCGCTTTTCACGATTCTACATCGGACAGCCCCCGCCGATTCCGATCCGCCGATGCTAGCACTTTGCTAGCAACGTGTGTGTGGCGACGCTACTCATGGTGGATCCGGCCCAACCGCGAATGACTCGCGCCTTCCCTCCGGTACGAAAGAATTATCTTGCGCACCGTCCGTCACACACCATGCACTTCGAGCGCTTGACGTTACTGAGCAATGTTGTGGCGTATGCCTGCCGACACTCACGAGCAGAGGATCGGCACCATGCCCCATCAAACCGACGACGCGCCGCAAACCGCGAGCGCTGACGAGCCGGGCCGCTTCCCGGCCTTCCCGACTTTCGCCGGAGCATCGGCAGGTTGGCCCGCGCCCGACCCGAGCCTGCTGGACGACGGCCGCCCCGTCGTGCCCGCCTTTCCCCTCGATACCGTGCCCCAACCGTGGCGCGAGTGGGTGGGCGATACCGCCGGCGGCGCCGGCGCCCCGGTCGATTACGTGGCGCAAGCCGTGCTGGGCGCGGTCGCGGGCCTCTGCGGCGCGGGCGTCAAGGCCTGCGTGACGCAGTCATGGTCCGAGCCGCTGGTCCTCTGGCAGGCGCTGGTCGGCGCGCCGTCGGCCGGCAAGACGCCGGCCCTGGACGCGATCGGCCGCCCGCTCGCCACCGTCGAGAAGCTGCTGCAGCGGGACAGTGGCGGCGCGGCCGGCCCCGACAAAAACCGAAGGGTCGTCGTGCACGACGCCGATCTCGCCGCGCTGACACGATCCGTTGCCGCCCGTCCGCCCGGCGTGTTGCTGTGGCGCGACGAGGCCACCCCGTGGCTGCACGCCCTGGCCCGGGAAACCAGCCACGGCAAGCCGCGCGGCCCGTTCACCGACCCCTGGTCGGCCGGCAGCAGCCTTCCGGTCAGCATCCTCTGCTCGCTCCATCCCGACGGGCTCGCCGAGGCGATGGAGGGCACGCCCGACGGCTGGGCCGCGCGCTTCCTCTTCGCCTGGCCCGGCCCGCCGGCACCGCCGCGCGGCCTTTCGGCCGACGCGCCGCTCCGCGAAGACGAGGCGGTGACGATGCTGCATCGCATCGGCGGCGTGGTCGGCATTCCCGAGCGGCCGCTGGTGCTCGCCTTCGACGAGGAGGCGCGGAAGAGCCTCGAGCGTTTCCTCGCCGACCTGGCCGAGGAGATGCGCGACACCGAAGGCGCCGAGGCCGCCTTTCTCGGCAAGGGCCGGGGCACGGTCGTGCGCCTGGCAGCGATCTTCACGCTGCTCGACTGGTCGCGCCACGCCGCGACGGCGCGGCCGCCCGGCACGGTCCGCGCCGATCAGGTGCAGGCCGCGATCCGCCTGTGGCGGGATTACTTCCGGCCGCACGGCCGCGCCGTGCTCGATCGCTGCGCGCCGTCCGATTTCGAGCGCCAGGTGCGCCGCGTCGTCCGCTGGCTCCGGAAGGCCGGCGCCAAGACGGAGACCACCCGCGAGGAAGTGAGGCGCCACGCCCTGGGCAGGACCGTGAATGCCGGCCAGGCCGACATGGTGCTGGGGCGGCTATGGAACGCGGGCATCGTGCGGCCGGCTTCTCATGACCTGCGGCCGCAAGGCGGGCGTCCGGCGCACCGCTGGGAGATCAATCCCGCTCTGGCGGATGCGTGAGGAAAAATTGCGAGGGCGGCGGAAAGGGCGGAAAGGGCGGAAACCCCTCCAGGGCCTGTTCGTCTTGCTGGACCGCGGGCCTCCAGGCCCGCTCATGCTCGTGTATGCGCCGTCATCGGATGCCCATGAGGCGGGCCTGGAGGCCTGGCGCATGGAATGCGCCAGTTCGCAATGAAGCCGAGGGCTCTACCGCCCCTCGCGCCACCACGCGCTGCCGATCGCCATCAGGAAGGCCAGCGCCACCAGGATGCCCGGCAGCAGCGGCAGCTGGTTGATGCCGGCCACCGTGTAGCCCTCGTTGCGGCGGAGCCCGATCCAGTCCGAGCCGCCGGCGGCGCGGCCGGGCCGCACCGAGCGCAGCTCGGGGTCGGGATTGTCCTGCAGCCACATCAGGCCGCCGCCCGAGGCCTCGACCAGCGGCTTCAGCTTGGCGTCGGTCGCGCGCACGTCGGAGAATTCCAGCGGGTCGGGATTGCCGACCGCCGCCACGGTGCGGAGCGTCCCGTCGTCGAAGCGGTAGAGGCCGGGCTTGTCGACGTCGATCACGCCCAGGCCGAGGCCCGGGGCTGGTCTGGTTCAGGGTGATGCTGCGCGTGCTGCCGTCGGGCGAGGTCATGGTCACCGTCGGGAAGGTCGTGGCCGAGCGTCCGCCGCGTCACTTCGATACGCCCGCCGACGCTGGTCGCGCGCAGCGCCTCCTCCTCGAGGTCGGGCTCCTTCATCAGCCAGTGCGCGACGCGCCTGACCAGCTCGGGCTGCGGCCCGCCGCCGTCGATGCCGCGATTCCACAGCCACAGGTGATCCGACAGCAGCTCGGCCACGCGGCCTTCGCCCACCCGGTCGAGCACCACCAGCGGCTTCTCGTCGGCGCCGCTCAGCACGGCATTGCCGTGCTCGGTGCGCGAGGTGACGACCCTGAACCAGCGGCCCCATTCGGGCTCCTTGCCGGGCGCGCCGGCCTGCGGCAGGTCGGCGGTGACGGGATGGCGCTGGCCGATCTCGGTGACCTTGGGCTTGAACGGCGTCTCCAGCACGTCGCCCAGCGGCGCCGCCGGCAGGATGCCGCCCAGCGGCGTGCGGTAGAGCGAGCGCGCGGTGGCGAACACCGGCCCGACCGAGACCAGCAGCGCGCCGCCGCCGCGGACATACTCGGCGATGTTCTTGAAATAGTCGCGCGTGATCAGGCCGCCCGATTCGTAGCGGTCGAAGATGATGAGGTCGAATTCCTTCAGCTTCTGCTCGAACAGCTCGCGCATCGGGAAGACGATCAGCGACTGAGCTCGCGCACCGGCGTGAAGTCGTCCTTCTGCGGCGTGCGCAGGATGGTGAAGTGCACGAGATCGACCGCGGGATCGCTCTTCAGCAGGTTCCGCCACGCTCTCTCGCCCTGGTAGGGCTCGCCCGACACCAGCAGCACGCGCAGCCGATCGCGCACGCCGTTGATGGTGAACAGGGCGCGGTTGTTGTCGAGCGTGAGCTCGTTGGGGCCGGGCGCCACTTCGAGCTCGACCACGTTGGCGCCGGGATTGCCCACCGTGATGGGCAGCTCGACCGACTTGCCGACCGGCACGTCGAGCCGCTTCACGACGTCGCCGCCGACCGACAGGGTGACCGGCGCGGTGCCGCCCGCCGGATCCTCGATCCTGAACTTGGTCGTCACCTCGCGGCCGACCACGCCGAAGCGCGGCGACTGCTCGAGCACGATCAGCCGGTCGCGCTCGTTCTTCTTGCCGGCGATCAAGGCGTGCAGCGGCGCCGCGCCCAGCTCGGGCGGCAGGCCGGCCGGCACGTCGTGCACCTGGCCGTCGGTCAGCAGGACCACGCCGGCCAGCCGCTCCGGCGGCACCTCGACCAGCGCCGAGCGCATGGTCTCGATCAGGCGCGTGCCGCCCGGCCGTTCGCTGCCGAGCTGGATATGCGCCGGCGGCAGCACGGCCTCGCGCACTTCGAGGCCTTCCTGCTGGCCGAGCTTGCGCTTGAGCGCCTCGCGCGCCGCCTGGACCTGCGTGCGGCGCTCGCCGATCGCCATGGAATCGGAATCGTCGACGACGACCAGCGCCACGTCGGCGATCGGCTTCCTCTGCTCCTCGATCAGCGAGGGATTGCTGAGGGCGGCCAGCACGACGATCAGCGAACCCAGCCGCCACCACGTGCCGCGCGCGCCGGCACGGAGGCCGAGCAGCACCAGCACCAGGCCGATGGCGCCCAGCACGGCCAGCACGGTCCAGCCGAGCAGCGGATCGAAGGCGACGGAAACGGCGGAGCTCGCGTTCATCGCCTGAGCCTCTGCATGATGTCGGGCATGTGCACCATGTCGTCCTTGTAGTTGCCGGTGAGCGCATGCATCACGAGGTTGACGCCGAAGCGGTAGGCCATCTCGCGCTGCGTCTCGCCGCCCGGCGACACCGGCATCAGGCCGCGGCCGCGCTGGTCGGTCGCCCAGGCGCCGGCATAGTCGTTGGCGCCGATCACGATGGTGGTGACGCCGTCATTGACCCGCCCGTTGCCCGATTCGATCCAGAGCTTGCCGCCCGTCCAGCGGCCCGGCTCGTCGGACAGCAGGTAGAAGGCGCGGGTCAGCACGTGGTCGGCCGGCATGCTGATCAGCGGCGGCGTCTCGATGCCGCCCAGCAGGCGCTTGAGGTCGGGATTGCCGGCGGTCTGCTTGTCGAAGGAGAGCTGCTGGTCGCGCGTGTCGATGAACAGGATGCCGCCGGTGCGCAGGTAGCGGTCGAGCGACGCCGAGGCCTTGGCCGAGAGCGCGGTCTGCGTCGAGGTGATCGGCCAGTAGATCAGCGGATAGAGCCGCGGCTCGTCCTTCTCGAGGTCGAGGCCGACCGGATCGGCCGGCTCGACCGAGGTGCGGTTGCGCAGGATCTCGCTCAGGCCCTCGAGGCCCGCCTTGCTGATGTCGTCGACTTCCTTGTCGCCGGTCACGATGTAGGCGAGGCGGATGTCGAGCGAGCCCTTCAGCGCCTGCTCCTCGCTGAGCGGCGGCGGCCCCGGCTTGGCCGGCTGGTCGGCCGCGCTGGCCGTCCGGCGGCATCAGCAGGAGGCCGAGTCCCAGCCGCAAGCCCGCATCAATGCGGCGGGCGCGGCGCGTCCGCCGGCGCGCCCGATGCGCACGGCGCGGCCCAGCATGCCGCGCAGCCACAGCGAGATGAAGAGATCGGCCAGCAGCAGCAGCAGCGCGCCCAGCAGGAACCAGCGCGACAGGTCGGTCTCGCCGCCTTCCGAGAGCTTGTCGGTCGAGACTCCGCCCGGCAGCACCAGCGGCTTGGGCTCGGGCACCCGGCCGCCGATGTTGAAGGCGACCTGGGCGTTCTCGTCGCCATAGAGGCCGGGCGGCGTGGTGGGCTTGGGCTTGAAGGTCTCGTCGGCGTCGGGCGGCAGGATCTGCGCGCCGGCCGGCGGGGCGCCCAGGCGGCCGAAGCCGTCGAGGGTGCGCCACGGCTTCAGCGCCTTGTTGACGCCGTCGCCGGCGACGCCGCGCGACAGGGTCACCAGCCGCTGCAGCATGTTCACGAACAGGCCCGAGAGCGCCATGTTGCTCCAGTTGGTGTTGGCGGTGGTGTGGACCAGCACCAGGTAGCCCTGGCCGCGCTTCTCGCCGGTGACCAGCGGCGTGCCGTCGGTCAGGCGCGCCCAGGTCTTGTCGGCGAGGTCGGGCGTCGGCTCGGCCAGGACCTGCTGCGAGATGCGCACGTCCTTGGGGATCGGGATGCCGAGGAAGGGGCTGTTGGCCGGGAACTCGGCCAGCGCCGTCGGCTGGCCCCAGCTCATGACGCCGCCCAGCGCGCGATCGCCCAGGCGGAGCCTGCGTCGGCACCAGCGGGTCGTTGCCGGCGGCGAGGTTGGGGCCGGCGAAGCGCACGGCGACGCCGCCGCGCTCGATCCACTTGGCGATTTCGTCGCGGTCGGCGGCCGAGGGCGCGGCGCCGTCGGGGATCAGCAGCACGGCCGTGTTGCGCGTCAGCACCGTCTCGCGATCGCCGATCGCTCAGGCTGACATAGGGATCGAGCGCGCGTTCGAGGAAGTAGACCTCCTGCATCAGCGGCTGGCCGTTCGCGGTCGGCTGCTCGCCCAGGATCGAGACCGGCCGGCGGCGCGAGCGCTCGTCGAGCAGCACCATGCTGCCCGCGCCGCCCTGCGCCTCGATGTCGAGCCGCGCCATGCGGTTGCGCAGCTCCGGCGGCGCCGGCAGCGTGCCTTCGCCCTTGGTGGCGGTGGCCGGGAAGTCGAGGTCGATGCGGGCCACGATCCTGCCCTGTTCATCCGCCGCCTGGACGGCGATCTTGCGCGGGCCGTCGGCCACCGGCCGCAGCGCCTGCACCTTGAGGTCGCGGCCTTCGGCGGCGGGCGGCAGCAGCAGCAGCGGCGTGGTCGCCTGGTCGGGCAGGATGACCTGCATGCCGTCGAAGCGGCGCAGGCGCTCGGTGAGCTTGGCGGCGCCTTCGTCGTCGAGTCCGTCGCTCAGCCACACGACATAGGCCGACGGATCGACCTGCATCTGGTCGATGTTGGTGGCGGCCGGCGGCACGGTCGGTCGGCCACGGCTTGGGCCGGAAGGCGCGCAGCAAGCGTGCGCGCCTCGTCGGGCCGCATGGCGCCCTTCTTCAGCGCCGGCGCATCGAGCGGGGCGGGGGCGGTGCCGGAGAGCACGACCGGCCGGTTGGCGCGCTCGGCGCGCTGGATCAGCCGCTCGGCATGGGCGATGCGCGTGGTCCAGCCCGGCGCCGACGACCAGCCGTCGTCGATCACCAGCATCAGCGGACCCTTGCCCGGCAGGTCGGCCTGCGGATTGAGCAGCGGCCGGGCGACGGCCAGGATCAGCGCGGTGGCCAGCAGCAGGCGCAGCAGCAGCAGCCACCACGGCATCTTCATCGGCGTCTGCTCGGTGGGCTCGAGCCCGATCAGCAGCCGGATCGCCGGAAACCGCACCAGCTTGGGCAGCGGCGGGATCATGCGCAGCAGCCAATAGATCAACGGCAACGCCAGCAGCAGCGCCAGCATGCCCGGCGCGGCAAACGCGAAGGCGCCGAGGCTCAGCATGACGAAACGTTCATTGCTGGGAGCGCGCCACTCCAGTGGCGCTCATGGAGGGTCCCAACAGAAGAAAGATGCGCCACTGGAGTGGCGCGCTCCCGAGCGAAAGAGTCATGATCCGTCATGCCATGTTCAGCCGACGCATGTCGGCCATGGCGAGATAGAGCGACAGCAGCACCGTCTGCGGCGACTTGTCGGTGCGATGGAGATGCACCGTCCAGTCGGTCGAGCGCGTCAGGCGCTGCAGGCCTTCCTTCTGCGCCGCCAGCCGCGCGCCGTAGGCGGTGCGCACGGCCTCGACCCGGCGGATCGTGTGCTGGCCCTCCGCCTCGAGGCCCTCGAACTTCACATGGCCGTCGAACGGCAGGTCTTCCTCGGCCGGATCGAGCACCTGCACGAGATGGCCGCGCACGCCGCCGCTCGCATAGTGGCGGATCACCGCCTCGATCTTGTCCAGCGGGTCGAGCCAGTCGGAGACCAGCACGATGGTGCCGTGCGCCGGCAGCGGCACCAGCGGCGGCAGGCTGGGCGGGGTGCGCGTCGTGTCGCGTCCTTCGTCGAACAAGCGTCTCGGCGATGCGCCGCACCGCGACCCGGCCGGCCGTCGGCCGCATGCCGCCGCCCAGCACGGCGACCCGCTCGCCGGCGTCGGCCAGCAGGCTGGCCAGCGCCAGGGTCAAGAGCTCGCCGCGCACCGCCTTGGTGTCGGTGTTCTTCAGCGACGCGTATTGCATCGAGGGCGAGGCGTCGCGCCACAGCCACACGCTGGCCGCGGCCTCCCATTCGGTCTCGCGCACGAACAGATGCCGGCTGCGCGCGCTCTGCCGCCAGTCGATCTGGCCGGCGCTGTCGCCGTCGCGATAGGGCCGGTACTGCCAGAACGCATCGCCCTGTCCGACCCGTCGCCGTGCCATGCACGCCCTGGATCACGGTCGCGGCCACGCGATCGGCCGCCACCATCAGGGCGGGCAGCGTTCCGGCCAGTTCCAGCGAACGATGAAGGGTGGAGGGAGAGGTCATTGATCAACACTCATGTCGTCCTGAGCGAAGCGAAGGACCTCATCGCCGCCTGCAATCGGCGTGAGATCCTTCGCTGCGCTCAGGATGACGGACACTTATTATGCCAACCGCGCGCACATCTGGGCGATCACCGTCTCGACCGTGATGCCCTCGGCGCGGGCCGAGAAGTTCACCGCCATGCGATGGCGCAGGATCGGCCCGGCCAGCGCCACGACGTCGTCGATCGAGGGCGCGAGGCGGCCCTGGATGATGGCGCGGGCGCGGCTGGCCAGCATGAAGGCCTGGCTGGCGCGCGGGCCGGGGCCCCAGGCGATGCGCTGCTTCACCACGTCGAGGTCGCTCGAATCGGGCCGGCCGGCGCGGACCAGCTTCAGGATGGCGTCGACCACGCTTTCGCCGATCGGCAGGCGGCGCACCAGCGACTGGGCGGCCATCAGGTCGGCCGGCGTCAGCGCCTGCACCGCCTTGGCCTGGGTGGCGCCGGTGGTGCCGATCATGATCTGCCGCTCGGCCGTCTCGTCGGGATAGCCGACGTCGATCTGCAGCAGGAAGCGGTCGAGCTGGGCCTCGGGCAGGGGATAAGTGCCTTCCTGCTCGAGCGGATTCTGGGTCGCCAGCACATGGAACGGCGCCGGCAGGTCGTGGCGGTTGCCGGCCACGGTGACGTGCTTCTCCTGCATGCTCTGCAGCAGGGCCGACTGGGTGCGCGGGCTGGCGCGGTTGATTTCGTCGGCCATCAGCAGCTGGGCGAAGACCGGGCCCTGGATGAAGCGGAAGGAGCGGCGGCCGGCGTCGCTTTCCTCCATGACCTCGGAGCCCAGGATGTCGGCCGGCATCAGGTCGGGCGTGAACTGGATGCGCTTGGCTTCCATGCCCAGCACGACGCCCAGCGTTTCGACCAGCAAGGTCTTGGCGAGGCCGGGGACGCCGATCAGCAGCACGTGACCGCCCGACAGGAGTGCTACAAGGGTTTGATCGATCACGTCCTGCTGGCCATAAATGACCTTGCCGATGGCGCCGCGGGCCGCGCGCAACTGGGCGCCCAGCCGTTCGATATCGGCCAGGGCGGCAAGGGCGTCAGCGTCGGTTGCAGTGGATGTATCTGGGGCCACCGGGGCGCTCCTGTAGTCGATGGATTGAGATCGGGGTTGAGTTTGAGGGAAGCCCAGAAATGCGGCCGGAACAAGGGCATGACGGTTGACGAAATCGTGCAGCGGGTGCGCGAGCGCAGCAGGCGTCTGGCCGCCGGCCTGCCCGTTCCCCCGCCGCCACTCGGCAGCGATTTCTCCCTGAACGGCGTCGTGCCCGTACCGGAGACTTTTCGTCCCGCTGCAGTTCTCGTGCCATTGGTGCGCCGCGAGCCCGGTGTGACGGTTTTATTGACCCAGCGCACCGAGGACATGCCGAGCCATGCCGGCCAGGTTGCCTTTCCCGGCGGCCGGCCGCAGGCCTCCGATGCCGACGCCATCGCCACGGCGCTGCGCGAGACCGAGGAAGAAGTCGGGCTAACTCGAAATTTCATCGAGGTGCTGGGCGCGGTCGACCATTACCGCACCGGCACGGGCTACGAGATCACGCCCATCGTCGGCATCGTGACGCCGGGATTCACGACCCGTGCGGATCCGCGCGAGGTCGCCGACGTGTTCGAGGTGCCGCTGGCGCATTTCCTCGACGAGAAGAACCACCAGATCGAGAGCCGCGTCTGGCAGGGCCGCGAGCGGCGTTATTACGCCATGCCCTACGGCGACCGCTACATCTGGGGCGCAACTGCCGGTATGCTCAAGAATCTTCAGTTCGTCCTCACCGCCGCCGCTGACTGACGCGGGCTCGGAGCAACTCCATGCGCGTCATCCTTTTGGTCCTTCTGCTGGTGATGGCGCCGACCGCCGGCTTTTTCCTGTGGGCGTGGGCGGTCAAGATCAAGCAGGAGCGCAAGCTCGCCGGCACCCTGCCGGCGTGGCAGGACATGCCGATCACCTGGCTCGCCATCGCCGGCCTCGCCTGCACCATCGCCGGCTTCTTCGTGCTGTTCTTCACCCAGAACCAGGGCTACGGCGGTCTGTTCGCGCCATGAGCACGTCATGACTCCGGTTCAGCGCCTGTTCGATGCGCTGGGCCAGGCGGGAATAAAAGCGCGCTTCGTCGGCGGCTACGTGCGCGACACCGTGCTGGGCTGCCGGACCGAGGCCACCGAAATCGACCTCGCCGTCGACAAGCCGCCGGAGACGGTGATGCGCGCGCTCGAGGCGGCGGATCTCAGGGTCGTGCCGACCGGCCTCAAGCACGGCACGGTGACCGCCATCGTCAAAGGCCGGCCGTTCGAGATCACGACGCTTGCGGCGCGACGTCGAGACCGACGGACGGCACGCCGTCGTGGCCTTCACCGACGACTGGCTGGAGGATGCGAAGCGCCGCGACTTCACCTTCAACGCGCTCTACGCCGATCCCGACGGCACGATCTGGGACCCGTTCGACGGCCGCGCCGACCTCGCGGCGGGCCGCGTGCGCTTCATCGGCGATGCCGACCAGCGCATCGCCGAGGACCGCCTGCGCGTGCTGCGCTTCTTCCGCTTCTACGCGTGGTACGGCAAGCCGCCGCTCGATGGCCCGGGCTTCGAGGCCTGCCGGCGCAACGCCGGCACGCTGGCCGCGCTGTCGGCCGAGCGCGTCGCCAAGGAACTCCTGCGCCTGCTGGCCGCGCCCGCGCCGGCCGATGCGGTGGAGGCGATGGCCGAGGCCGGCGCCCTCGATCACTGGCTGCCGGAATATGCCGGCACCGCCTGCCTGCGCGCGCTGATCGAGCGCGAGGACGCCGCCGATCCGCTGCGCCGCCTGGCCGCGATCCTGACGCCCGATGCCGCCGCCGCCGTCGCCAGGCGCCTGAAACTCTCGACCCAGCAGGCGCTGCGCTTGCAGCTGATGCTGGAACCCGGCGTGCCCGGCGACATGAAGAACCTGCGCGCCGCGCTCTATCGGCTCGGCACCAGCCTCTTCATCGATCGCGTGCTCCTCGAAGGCGCCGACGACTGGCGCGCCGCGCTCGCGCTGGCGCGCAGCTGGACGCCGCCGGAATTGCCGATCGGCGGCGCCGATGCGCTGGCGCTCGGCCTGAAACCCGGCCCCAGGGTGGGCGCGCTGCTCGAAGCCGTCGAGCGCTGGTGGATCGCCGGCGATTTTTCCGCCGATCGCGCGGCCTGTCTCGCCGAACTGAAGCGTCTCGCCGCCGCGACATGATCCGGCCCGGTCTTACGCTTGCGCTGTGGCTGGCGATGGCGCTGTTCATCGTGCTGAACAATGCGGTGGGCGACACCTGGATCGGCGCCGCCCTCTCGGTGCGCGCCGTCGAATGGTACAAGGTGCTGGTGCCGCTGCCTTACGCGGCGATGCTGGCGCTGATCCACGCCCGCCGCACCGCCGGTCCGCGCTGGTTCGAGGCCGCGCTGCTCGCCGCGCTGCTGTGGCCCACCTCCACCGTGCTCGTCGACTTCCTCTACGCGCGTTTCCTCTATGCCGACGATCCCGCCGCCTTCCTCGACCGCTTCGCCTTCTGGTGGGGCGCGCCCTATCCGCTGCTGGTCCTCACCCTGTTCGCCGCCCCGCTCGTCGCCGGCGCCCTGCTGGCGCGGCGATAGCCATTTGTCATCCCCTCAGGGCCAGCGCGCCTCGGGCGGCAGGGACATCAGGATCGCCTCGACATTGCCGCCGGTCATCAGGCCGAACTTGGTGCCGCGGTCGTGCAGCAGGTTGAACTCGACATAGCGGCCGCGGCGCACCAGCTGGTGCTCGCGCTCGGCTTCGGTCCACGGCTCGTTCATGTGCCGCCGCACCAGCCGGGGATAGATGTCCAAGAAGGCCTCGCCGACGCCGCGGGTGAAGGCGAAGTCGCGCGCGAAGTCGCCGCTGTCGAGATCGTCGAAGAAGATGCCGCCCACGCCGCGCGGCTCGCCGCGGTGCGGCAGGTGGAAGTATTCGTCGCACCATTGCTTGAAGCGCGGATAGTAGGTCGCATCGTGGGCATCGCAGGCGGCCTTGAGCGCGCCATGGAAGGCCTCGGTGTCGGCGTCGTGCGGCACCATGGGCGTGAGGTCGGCGCCGCCGCCGAACCAGGCCCGCGTCGTCACGATATGGCGCGTGTTCATGTGCACCGCCGGCACCTTGGGCGAGCGCAGGTGCGCCACCAGCGAGATGCCCGACGCGAAGAAGCGCGGATCTTCGGCCGCGCCCGGGATCTGCTTGCGGAACTCGGGGCTGAACTCGCCGAACACGGTCGAGACGTTGACGCCCACCTTCTCGAACACGCGGCCGCGCATGACTGACATCGTGCCGCCGCCGCGATCCTCGCCGTTGGGCCCGGCCTCGCGCGTCCACGCCTTGCGCTCGAAGCGGCCGGGCGGCAGCTCGCGGTGCGTGCCTGAAAGCTCGTCCTCGATGCGCTCGAACTCGGCGCAGATGCGGTCGCGCAGGTTTTCGAACCAGAGGCGCGCCGTGTCCTTGCGCTTGGCGAGCGTCGTGTCGTCGGGCAGCGGCGAGGGAGTCTTAGTCGGAGAGCGCATCGAATCCCGAGGTCTGGCGAAGGGCCTCGCTCAATACCATTGCCGCGGCGAGAGCGACATTGAGCGAACGCGCGCCGGGCTGCAGCGGAATGCGCAGCCGGACGTCGGCCGCGTCGTGCACCGCGGCCGGCACGCCGGCGCTTTCGCGGCCGAGCAGCAGCGTGTCGTCGGTCCGAAAGGCGACAGTGGGAAACGTCGCGGTCCCCGCCGTGGTCAGCAGAACCAGCCGTCCCGCCATGCGGTCGCGCCTGAAGGCCTCCCACGAGGCGTGCCGCGAGATATGCGCCAGATCGTAGTAGTCCATGGCCGCACGGCGGATTCGCTTGTCGTCGACCGGAAAGCCGCAAGGCTCGATGATGTCCAGCGGCGCGCCCAGGCAGGCGGCCAGGCGGATGAAGGCCCCGAGATTCTGAGGAATATCGGGCTCGAACAGGGCAAGGCGCATGGGCCCTGTTCTACTCTCGTCCGCGTCGCGAAAGCGCGCCATCGTGCGGCACGCTGTCACACAACGTCATGCGCCCAGCCTGCGACCAACAGAGCCTTGAAACATAAGGCGCTTTTGCGGTCTAAAGACCCTCATCTCCTCGGGGGGACGGAAGAGAGAAACATGTCTGCATCAAGCATCCCGGCCGGCGGTCACGGCGATCCGACCCGGCGCGACTTTCTCATGGTCGCAACCGGCGCCATGGGCGCTGTCGGGGCGATCGCCGTCGCCTGGCCCTTCATCAACAATCTCAACCCCGCCGCCGATACGCTGGCGCTCAGCACCGTCGAGGTGAACGTGTCGCCGGTGCAGGTCGGCCAGGCCATCACCGTGAAGTGGCGCGGCAAGCCGCTGTTCATCCGCCATCGCACGCCGGAGGAGATCAAGGCAGCCGAGGCCGTGCCGATGTCGGAGCTGCGCGATCCGCAGACCGACAATTCGCGCGTCACCGACACCGCCAAGAAGGTGCGGCCGGAGTGGCTGATCATGATCGGCGTCTGCACCCATCTCGGCTGCGTGCCGCTCGGCAACAACCCGGGCGACCCCAAGGGCGAGTTCGGCGGCTGGTTCTGCCCGTGCCACGGCTCGATGTACGACACGTCGGGACGCATCCGTAAGGGCCCGGCGCCGCTCAACCTGGCGATCCCGGGCTACCTGTTCACGTCAGACACTCTCGTCCGCGTCGGCTGATTTTTCGACCGACCCTCTAAGGATCGCTCCAGGAGTTCCCAGAATGGCCTCGTCTCACGGCACGCCGCCGGTCTTCAACAACAAGGTGATCTCCTGGATCGATCACCGCCTGCCGATCTTCTCGTATATCGAGAAGGAATATCACACCTTCCCGACGCCGCGGAATTTCAACTACTTCTGGAATTTCGGCGCGATCGCCACGGTGATGCTGGTCCTCATGATCGCGACCGGCATCGTGCTGGCGACCAACTATACGCCGCACGTGACGATGGCCTTCGACTCGGTCGAGCGCATCATGCGCGACGTGCCGTCGGGCTGGCTGATCCGCTACCTGCACATGACCGGCGCGTCGTTCTTCTTCATCGCCGTCTACGTCCACATCTTCCGCGGCATGTACTACGGCTCCTACAAGGCGCCGCGCGAGCTGCTGTGGATCCTGGGCGTCGTCATCCTGCTTCTGATGATGGCGACGGCGTTCATGGGCTACGTGCTGCCGTGGGGCCAGATGAGCTTCTGGGGCGCCACCGTCATCACCAGCCTGTTCGGCGCCATTCCCGTGGTCGGCGATTCGATCGTCACCTGGCTGTGGGGCGGCTTCGCGATCGACAACCCGACGCTCAACCGCTTCTACGCGCTGCACTACCTGCTGCCGTTCGTCATCGTCGCGGTGGTGGCGCTGCATGTCGTGGCGCTGCACGTGCACGGCTCGAACAATCCGCTGGGCATCGACCCCAAGGGCCCGCAGGACACCGTGCCGTTCCATCCCTACTACACGATGAAGGACGGCTTCGGCGTGATGGTCTTCCTGATCATCTATTCGGGCTTCGCCTTCTTCGCCCCGAACTACCTGGGCGATGCCGCCAACTACATCCCGGCCAACCCGCTGGTGACGCCCACCCACATCGTGCCGGAATGGTACTTCCTGCCGTTCTACGCCATCCTGCGCGCCATCCCCGACAAGCTGGGCGGCGTTCTGGCGATGTTCGGCTCGATCGGCGTGCTGTTCATCCTGCCCTGGCTCGACACCTCGCGCGTCCGGTCGTGCACGTTCCGGCCGATCTACAAGTGGTTCATGTTCGTGCTGGTGATCGACGTCGTTCGTGCTCGGCTGTGTGCGGCGCCAACCCGCCGGAGGGCTTCTTCGTGCCGCTGTCGCCCAGATCGCCACGCTCTACTACTTCTTCCACTTCCTCATCCTGCTGCCGGTCCTGGGCAAGATCGAACGGCCGTTGCCACTGCCCTCCAGCATCGCCGACGCGGTGCTCAAGAAGAAGGCGGGCTAAGGACCATGCGCAAGCTTTCCCTGAAAGAGCTCGTGGTCTCGGGCACGATCGCCTTTGCCGCCCTCGGCGCCGGCGCCATGGCCGTCTCCGCCGAATCCGTCAGCGCCTCCGAGGCCGAGCAGCATCCGCCGCATCTTCACTGGCATTTCGAGGGTCCGTTCGGCACCTACGACCGCGCCTCCGCCCAGCGCGGCTATCAGGTCTATGCCGAAGTCTGCTCGGCCTGCCATTCGCTGCAGCTGCTGGCCTACCGCAATCTGATGGAGCTCGGCCTCACCGAGAACCAGGTCAAGGGCCTGATCAAGGACATCCAGGTGCCCGACCTCAGCGACGACGGCCAGCCGATCGAGCGGCCGGCGCGCCTGTCGGACTCCTTCCGGAAGCCGTTCCCCAATACCGCCGCCGCGGCCGCCGCCAACAACGGCAAGGCGCCGCCCGACCTCAGCGTCATGATCAAGGCGCGCGAGGACGGCCCGAACTACGTCCATGGACTGCTGACCGGCTACGTGCCGTTCGACAAGCTGACGCCGGCGCAGGTCAAGGAATTCAGCGTCGTCAAGGACGACAACTTCAACAAGTACTTCCCCGGCCACAAGATCGGCATGCCGCCGCCGCTCGCCGACGACAAGGTGACCTATGCCGACGGCACCAAGGCGACGCTCGACCAGGAAGCCACCGACGTCGTCGAGTTCCTGGCCTGGGCGTCCGAGCCGCACATGGAGGCCCGCAAGCGCACCGGCGTCCGCGTCATCCTCTTCCTGCTGGCGATGGCCGGCCTGATGTATGCCGTCAAGCGCGCGGTGTGGGCGGACAAGCACTGATCTCGGGGCACCGACCTCGCCGGGCACCGGCCCTGGGGATGAATAGGTAAACCGTACGAACCGATAGTGCTTGATCGCCGCGAAGCTCGTCCTAGGTGTGAATGACGTTCCCTAAACCGGAGGACGTCATGTGTGATTACTCGCTGGAACTCTATCGTTCACGACCTGCAGTTCGAGAAGAGCAATACACCCTTCGCCGCTTCCCCAGCGGCACGATGGGCTTCACCGCCGGGCACGACTGCGACACTGCCGTCTGCATGCCAGCCGACGCACATCTTCGGCTGGAAGGCATCGGCGAGACCGTGCAGCGCGCCTTCGCCATCGGGCCCGTCGAGGAGGTGGTGATGACCCGCCTCGAGGTCACAGGCCATGCGCATCGCGATGCCGTGCGGCTGTCGAACGGCAGGGAGGTTCTGTTGCAGAGCCTCAATGCCGGCGTCACCGCCGTGATGATGGGCAGCATCTCCGACCTGCTGGGCTTCAAGGTCGAGGACATCGAGGCTTCGTCGCACGAGCTGGCGGACGCCTAGGCCTTTCTGAACCGGCGCTCGATCGCGTCGTGTCGCGCCAATAGCCGGCGGGCGCGGTCGATTACCGGGATGTCGATCATCTTGCCGTCGACGGTGAAGGAGCCGCGACCCTCGGCTGCGGCCTTTTCATCGGCCGCGATCAGCTTCCGGGCGTGAGCGACCTCGGCCGGATCGGGCGTGAAGGCTTCGTTCAGCGCCTGCACCAGCCCGGGATGCACGCAGGTGCCGCCCGAGAAGCCGAAGCGTCGCGCCCGCACGGCGCTCTTTTTGTAGGCCGCGGGATCGGTGTAGTCGGCCACCGTCCCTAAGATGCCGAACATCGCCACGTCGTGCGCCTGGGCTGCGAAGGCGACCAGCCGCTTGGGCAGTTCGAGGCTCTCGTCGCTCGGGATCGAGCCGGTCTCCAGCGCGAAATCCTCGCCGCCCAGCATCATCGAGATCAGCCGCGGCGCGTGCGCGGCGATGTCGTCGATATGGGCCATCGCCCGCGGATGCTCGATCATGGCGCCGAAGCCGACGCTGCCCACCGGCATGCCGCGCTCGCGCTCGAGCTCGCTCACGGCCTCATCGAGCAGCTTCAGATGCTGCACGCCCTCGGTCTTGGTGATGAACAGCGCCGAAAGCCCCGGCCGCACCGCCGCCTCGATGTCGGGGATGGCGAGGCGCAGCGGCCGGTTGATGCGAACCGCGACGTCGGCGCCGCCCTGCGCCACCTTCTTCAGGGTCTCGGGCAGCATCTCGCGCGCCTTGGGCTTCTCGGCCGGGGTCACGCTGTCCTCGAGATCGACCAGCACGCAGTCGGCGCCGCGCTCGTGCGCCTTGTCGATGAACTTGGGCACGTTGCCCGGCACGTAGAGGATCGAACGCCAGACGGGCGGAACGGGACGGGCAGTCACTTCTTCTTTCCCTTCGGAGATGGCGCCGGATTGGCAGAGCTTGTCGTATTCGGCATCGCCCAGCAGCGGCTTCAGCAGCGCCTCGTTGTGCTCGCCGACCTTGGGCGCGGCGCTCCTGAGCGCGCCGGGCGTGCCGGACAGGCGCGGCACGACGGGATGGGTCGGCAGCTCGCCCATCTCCTCGTCGGGGATCTCGATCAGCGCCTCGCGCTCCAGCACATAGTCGTCCTGCACGATCTGGGCGATGTCGTAGACCGGCCCGATGGTGACGCCGGCCTCGTCGAAATAGCGCAGGTTCTCGGCGAGGTCGCGCTCGGCGATGAAGCCGCCGATGATCCGGTCGAGCTCGAGGCCGTTCCTCACCCGCTCGATGTTGGTGGCGAAGCGCGGATCCTTCACCAGCTCCGGCCGGCCGATCTTGACCAGCACCCGCTCGGCCATGCCCTGCGTCGAGGCCGACAGGCAGACCCAGTGGCCGTCCCTGGTCGGATAGACGTTGCGCGGGGCTGCATTGGTCGAGCGGCTGCCCGTGCGCACCTTCACCTCGCCGGTGAGCTTGTGGTTGGCGGCCTGCGGACCCAGCACCGAGAACAGCGGATCGAACAGCGGCAGGTCGAGCGTCTGGCCCGTGCCGCCGTTGGTCTCGACCTCGCGCAGCGCCACCATGACGGCGCCGTAGCCGTAGAGCGCCGCCATCGCATCGGCGAGATACATCGGCGGCAGCACCGGCTCGCGGTCGCCGAAGCCGTTCATCGAGGCGAAGCCGCTATAGCCTTCGATCAGGGTGCCGAAGCCCGGCTTGTGGCGGAACCGGCCGTCCTGGCCCCAGCCCGAAATGCGCACGATGACCAGTTTGGCATTGAGCTTGTGCAGCTCGGCCGGGGCGAGGCCCATGTCCTCCAGCACGCCCGGCCGGAAACTCTCGACCAGGATCTGCGCCGAGGCGGCAAGCTGGCGCACGATGGCGCGGCCGGCGTCGGAGCGCAGGTCGAGCGCCACGCTCTTCTTGTTGCGGCTATAGACCTTCCACGCCGTCTCGATTCCCTTGACCTTCCACGAGCGCAAGGTGTCGCCCTCGGGCGGCTCGATCTTGATCACCTCGGCGCCGAAATCGGCGAACTGCAGGGTGAGGATGTTGCCCGCGACCAGGCGCGACAGGTCGACGACGCGGACCCCGTTCAGGGGGCCGCGTGCCGATGGGGTGAAGGTCTTTTTTGCAGGCTTCCTAGCCAACGTGCTTGCCGAAGAACTCCAAGGTGCGAGCCATCGCCTGCTTGGAGGCCGCCGCGTCGTAGCTGCCGCGCTCATCGCAATGGAAGCCGTGGTCGGCCGGATAGTCGAAGATCTGGACGTCGGGATGGAGCTTCCGGAGCTCGTTCACATGCGTCATCGGGATGTGCATGTCCTTGTCGCCGAAATGCATCTGGGTCGGCACCTTGGCCTTCTCGTTCTTGGTGCCGTGGATGCCGCCGCCGTAATAGGCCGACACCGCATCGGGCTTCAGCCGGGTCGCCGACAGCCAGGCGATGGTGCCGCCCCAGCAGTAGCCGGTGACCGCGACCTTCCTGGCGCCGCGCTTCTTGAGCTCCTCCATCGCCGCCTCGACGTCCTGGATCGGCTTGTCGAGGCCGAGCTCGGTCACGTACTTGCGGCCTTCGGCGATGGTGTCGGGCGTGTAGCCGAGCTCGATGCCGGTCTTGATGTGGTCGAAGAAGCGCGGGGCGAGGGCGATGTAGCCGTCGGCGGCGAACTTGTCGGTGACCGCCTTGATGTGGTGGTTGACGCCGAAAATCTCCTGGATGACCACGACCCCGCCCTTGGCCGTACCCTTCGGCACGGCGAGGTAAGCGCCGATCTCGCCGGCCTTCGACTTAAGACGGATATCTTCACCCATGAGAATTCCTCCCGGTTGCGGCCGGCATTGGACATGGTAATGCGGCGCGGTTCAACCCGCTGGCCCGTGGGCCGTGTCGCAGAAAGAAAATCATGTACATCCCCAAGCACTTCGAAGGCGACGAGCCGACCGGCCGCGAGATCATGCAGGCCCATGGCTGGGCGTTGCTGATGACCGCCGATGCCGATGCAGCGCCGGTCGCCACCCACCTCGCCCTGGTCTGGCAGGATGACGGCAGCCCGCACGGCTCGCTGATCGGCCACATGGCGCGCGCCAACCCGCACTGGAAGCTGTTCGCACGCGGCGCCGAGTCGCTTGCTCTCTTCTGGGGCCCGCACGCCTATGTCTCGCCGACCTGGTACACACCCGGTGTAAAGGTGCCGACCTGGAACTACGTCACGGTGCATGCCTATGGCCGCCCGCAGGTCATCGAGGACACCAAGGGCGCGCTCGACGCGCTGGCCAAGCTGGCCGCCGTCTACGAAGGCACGGGCGCGGACGCCTGGAGCCTCGACCGCCTGCCGCCGGGCAACGCCGAGGCGCAGACCAGGGGCATCGTCGCCTTCCGCATGCCGCTCTCGCGGGTCGAGACCAAGCTCAAGCTCAGCCAGAACCGCGACATGGAAGACCGCCATCGCGTCATCGCCAGGCTCGAAGCCAGCGACAGCCAGGATTCGCAGGCGACGGCCGCGTGGATGAAGCGCGCGCTTCCCTAACCGTCCTTCGCCGGCTCCAGCAAATAGCCGACTCCACGGATCGTGTGGATTTCGAGGTTGGCGCCGGCGTCGGCCAGCATTTTGCGCAGCCGATGGACATAGACCTCGATCGCGTTCGACGAGATGCTTTGCGACATGCCGAAAACCTGGCTCTCGAGCGAATCCTGGGAAACGGTCCGGCCGTTCCGCTTGAGCAGCACTTCCAGCACTTCCGCTTCCCGTGGCGGCAGTAGGAGCATCTTGCCGGCCACCGTGGCTTGCCGGCTTTCGGTCTCGAACGACACATTGCCCAGGGTCAGCGCGTCGCCTTTGGAATCGGGCGCTCGCCGCAGCAGAGTCTGGATGCGCGCGACCAGCTCATCCATGGCAAAGGGCTTCACCAGATAGTCGCTGGCTCCCTTGTGCAGTCCGGTGAGGCGGTCATCCAGCCCGCCGCGTGCCGACAGGATGATGACCGGCGTCTGGTCCCGCCGCCGCCGCATATTGTCCAGCACGACAAGCCCGTCGGTATCGGGAAGCCCGAGATCGAGGACAATGGCGGCATAATGCATCGTCTTCAGGCAGATTTCGGCGTCACCTGCATTGCGCGCCGAATCGACATCGAGACCGGCATGGGCCAGCGCCTTCGTCAGAAGGACAACGAGTTCGCCATTGTCCTCGACCACCAGGATGCGCATCTGCCTCGGAGCCCCGCGAGCGGCGATGCGCAACGATAGGTCGGTGGCGAGCACCCGTCGAGACGCGCTTGCGGCAATCCTCCTCGCACGTCAGCTTGGCTGTAAGCCGCTTCACTTCGCCTTTAGCAGGTCGGTCACCTTCAGCAGGATCAGCTCGTTGTCGTCGGACTTGCCGAGCGCGCGGCCCGACGAGAAAGGCAGGTTGTTGTCGTTGCCGACGATGATGTGGTCGGCGTCGATCACGTCGACATTCTCGATGGTGAAGAACGGGAAGGTGAGCTTGCCGTCCTTGCCGCCCTGGCGCGCGAGCTTCTGCGGATCGTCGATGTCCATCAGGTCGATATAGCCCACCTTCTTCACGAAGCCGTCGGCATCGGCCTGCGCGAAGTCGATCTTGTAGATGCGCTTGAACTTCGCGGGCACGTTGAAGCAGTCGGGCTTGGGCCCGCCCTCGGGGCAGGCCTGCGCCGGATCGCCCTCGCTGTCGTCGCGCTCGATGATCAGGCCGCTCGTCGCATCGATCAGGTTGAAGTCGCCGATGGCGTTGGCCGGCAGCTCGAGCGGGTACTTCCAGCCCTTGCCGGTGAAGGCCGCCTTGTCGACATCGAACTCCAGGATGCGCAGGTAGGTCTTGCCGTCCTTGTTCTCGAAGCTGTTGGTCGCCTCGACCCACAGCGGACCTTCGAGCAAGGGATAGAGGAACTTGCCGTCCGGCGAGGCCGCCATGCCTTCGAAGCCTTTGCTGCGCTTGACCTCGAACTTCATCATGCCGGGCGAGCCGGGCGGAGCCGAGGAAGGGATTGTCGGGCGAGCGCACGACCTTGCCGTCGACCTTGGCGTCGAAGACGGCCAGCACCTTGCCGCTCTTGTCGGTCTTGATCAGGAACGGGCCGAACTCGTCGCCGAACCACAGCGCGTCGCCGATCGGCTGGATCGATTCGATGTCGAAATCCGAGCCGGTCAGGTACCGCCTGGGCGTGTTCTCGTTGACGATGCGGAACGGCACCTTGCGGTCGGGATCGCTCAGGAACGTGGTCGAGACGTGCTCGACCGTGCCCGCCTTCCAGTCCGGCTTCACGATGTGGAACATCAGCATGGCGTCGGGCGAGTTGGCCTTCGAGCCGAAGCCGTTGTCGGTCAGCGTCAGGAACGTGCCGTCCTTCAGGTTCTTGATGCCCGACAGGCCCTGCACCGGCTGGCCCTTGAAGGGCAGGCTGATGCCGGTCGGCCGCGGCGCCGCCTTGTCGGAGAGCGCCGAGATGCCGGGCACGCTCTCCGGCGCGTCGACCCTCTGGGTCGGCGGCCCGGCGAAGCGGCCGGAGATCTGCAGGTCGGTTGGCGCGTCGGCCGGCGCCGGCACGAACGTCTTGGCCGGCAGGATGGCGTGGCCCTCCAGCACCGACGGGAACTTGGTCTGCGCGGCGGCCGCCATTGCGAGACCGAGGGCTGCCGCCGCCGTGACCGTGAAAAGCAGTCTGGGCTCGCATTGCATGATCTCCGCTGTTCGACAGTGAGGAGCTACTGCAGCCGATGCTACGGTTTGCTGACGGTCCTGTGGGCGAAATCCCGTCAGGCGTCGATCACCGCCATCGCGTCCATCTCGAACAGCCAGCCCGGCTGCGCCAGGCGACTGACATAGATCAAGGTGCTGACCGGCGGCGCGGCCGTGTTGACGTTGCGGTCGCGCACGTCGCGGAAGGCCCTTATCTGCTCGGGTGTGACCGACGCCACCACGTAGTTGTTGATCTTCACCAGGTCCTTCATCGTGCCGCCGGCGGCGCGTACGGCTGCGTCGACATTCTTGAAAACCTGCTCGACCTGGGCGGCGAAATCGCCCGCGCCGACCAGCTTGTCGTCGGTGTCGTGCGGCACCTGACCGGCGATCAGCACGATCTTTCCCTTGGTCACTTCGGCGATCTGCGAATAGCCGACGCGGTGCGGCATGGTCTTGGGGTCGGAAAACTTGACGGTCATGGACGGCTCCTCAGGAAGGACGAAGGCGGGAACTGGATTTCGGTGAGCCCGAGCGCCTCATATGGCGCAACGCTTTGACCGAAACGCGGCCGCGGCGGCTGAACTCTCCGATCCTGAGCGCAGCATGGACCGTAGCGTCTGAATGCGACCCTGCGCTCAGGATGACTGAAGCTAGACGTTGAACCTGAAGTGAAAGACGTCGCCGTCCTTCACGGCGTAGTCCTTGCCTTCGAGCCGGAGCTTGCCGGCGTCGCGCGCGCCCGATTCGCCGTTCAGCGTGACATAGTCGTCGTAGGCGATGGTCTCGGCGCGGATGAAGCCCTTCTCGAAGTCGGTGTGGATGACGCCCGCCGCCTCCGGCGCCGTGGCCTCGCGGCGCACCGTCCAGGCGCGCGCCTCCTTGGGGCCGACCGTGAAGAAGGTCACCAGGTCGAGGAGCTGGTAGCCCGCGCGCACGACCCTGGCGAGGCCGGTTTCCTTGAGGCCGAGCGAGGCGAGATACTCACCCTGGTCCTCGGGCGGAAGCTGCGCCACCTCGGCCTCGATGGCGGCGGAGATGACCACCGCCGGCATGCCGCGAGTCCTGGCGTAGGCCTCGGCCTTGGCGCTGTGGGCATTGCCGGTCGCGGCCGAGGCTTCCTCGACGTTCAGCACATACATCATCGGCTTGGCGGTGATGAGCTGCAGCAGCCGGAACACCGGCCGCTCGTCGGCCGTGATCGCGGCCTCGCGGGCGGGCTTGCCCTCGCGCAGGGCATCGAGCGCCTTCTTGACCACCGGCGCTTCGGCCGCCGCTTCCTTGTCGCCGCCCTTGGCGCGCTTCTCGAGGTTGGGCAGGCGCTTCTCGAGGCTGTCGAGGTCGGCCAGCATGAGCTCGGTCTCGACGATCTCGGCGTCGCGCACCGGATCGACATTGCCCGAGACGTGGGTGACGTCGGAGTCCTCGAAGCAGCGCAGCACGTGGGCGATGGCGTCGACCTCGCGGATGTTGGCGAGGAACTGGTTGCCCAGCCCTTCGCCCTTCGACGCGCCCTTGACCAGGCCGGCGATGTCGACGAACTCGAGCTGGGTGTTGATGATCTTGGCCGAGCTCGCGATCGCCGCCAGCCTGTCGAGCCGCGGATCGGGCACGGCGACCCGGCCGACATTGGGCTCGATGGTGCAGAACGGATAGTTGGCCGCCTGCGCCGCCTGCGTGGCGGTGAGCGCATTGAACAGGGTCGACTTGCCGACATTGGGCAGGCCGACGATTCCGCAATTGAAACCCATCTTCTACGCTTTCGACTCTTCGACCGGAGGCTCTTTGGGAGGGGAAGGGGGCGGCGCGAGATGCGCCACCCGGCTCATATAGCGTTCGTCGGCCTTGCCGGTGCCCTCGGCCAGCAACGCCGATTCATCGGCCAGTGCGCCCAGCACCTTGGGCAGCCAGCCGTCCCGGGTGTCGCGCTCATCGGGCTCGAAGTCGCGCAGCACCCAGTGCAGCACCAGGTCCTTGTGGCCGGGATGGCCGATGCCGATGCGCACGCGGCGATAGCCGTTGCCGACATGGGCATCGATGTCGCGCAGCCCGTTATGGCCGCCGGCGCCGCCGCCCTTCTTCATGCGGATGCGCCCGGGTGCCAGGTCGAGCTCGTCGTGGAACACGACCACGCGGTCGAGCGGGATCTTCAGGAAGCGCACCGCCTCGCCCACGGCCTTGCTCGATTCGTTCATGAAGGTCATGGGCTTCAGGATCAGCGTGCGCTCGCCGCCGAGATGGCCTTCCGCCACCTCGCCGTTGAAGCGCGCGCGCCAAGGCGAGAAGACACGGCGGCGGACGATCTCGTCCGCCGCCATGAATCCCACATTGTGCCGGTGCCCCGCATAGCGCGACCCGGGATTGCCGAGCCCGACCAGCAGAAGCATCGAACGGACGGAGGCTCTCGCCTGCCGCTTACTTCTTGGCCGGAGCCGGGGCCTTGCCGCCGGCCGCCGGAGCCGCGCCCGCCGCCGGAGCCGCACCTGCTGCCGGCGCCGCACCCGGCGCCGCGGCGGCGCCGGCGCCGCTGCTGCACCCTCGGCCGCGACCGGAGCCGACGCTGCTGCCGCTGCATCGGCCGCCGCCTGGGCCGCCGCTTCGCGCACCACGGTCGGTGCGGCGATCGACGCCACGGTGGCGTTCTTGTCACGGCTCACCACGCGCACGCCCTCGGGGACCGCGAGCGTGGAAAGGTGAATCGAGTGGCCGATCTCGAGGCCGGTCAGGTCGACCTCGAAATATTCCGGGATGGAAGCGGGCTTGGTGCGCACGGTGATCTCGTGCAGCACGACGTTCAGCACGCCGCCGCGCTTGATGCCAGGCGCCTGGGCCTCGTTCCGGAAGTGGACCGGGACCTGGACGGTGATGATCGAATCCGGCCCGACGCGCAGGAAGTCGAGATGCAGAGGCTTGTCCGTCACCGGATCGACCTGCACGTCGCGCGGCAGGACATCATAGTCCGTGCCCTCGACGTCGATCTTGATCTGGTGGTTGAAGAAGCCCTCCTTGTGCAATTCGCGCTCGATCGATTTCGGCTCGACCGCGATCGAGAGGGGGGCTTGCTTGTCGCCGTAGATCACGGCGGGAATCAGTCCATCGCGACGGCTGGAACGGGCGCCCCCTTTGCCGGCCCGGTCCCGCTTCTTCGCGACGACCTTTGTCGTCTCTGCCATTTCAACTTCTCCTTAAGGTTTGCTCTTTCTCTCTCTCACTCGCGGCGTGGCCTCCAGGGGTGCCCAACGCCGGATCTCAAAAATTCCTCTAATCGACCCGCTCTAATCAAACAGCGCCGAAACCGACGTCTCCTCGGCGATGCGCTTCATCGCCTCGGCCATCAGCGAGGCGATGCTGAGCGGTCGCACGTTGGGCGACACGCGCACCGCCTCGGTCGGCTGGATCGAATCGGTGATCACCATCTTCTCCATCGGCGAGGCCGCGACGCGGGCCACCGCGCCGCCCGACAGCACGCCGTGCGTGACATAGGCCGACACCGACTTCGCCCCCTGGTCCATCAGGGCGACGGCGGCGTTGCACAGCGTGCCGGCCGAATCGACGATGTCGTCGATCAGGATGCAGTCGGCGTTCTTGACGTCGCCGATCACGTTCATGACCTCGCTGACGCCCGGCCTGCTCGCGGCGCTTGTCGATGATCGCGAGGTCGGCGTCAATGCGCTTGGCGATCGCACGGGCGCGCACCACACCGCCGACATCGGGCGAGACGACGGTAAGGTTACGGTTTGTCAGGGTTTCCTTGATGTCCTTGCTGAACACCGGGCCGGCATAGAGGTTGTCGACGGGGATGTCGAAAAAGCCCTGGATCTGGGCGGCATGCAGGTCGAGCGTGAGCACGCGGCTGGCGCCGGCATTGGTCAGCAGGTTGGCCACCAGCTTGGCCGAGATCGGCGTGCGCGAGCCGGTCTTGCGGTCCTGCCGGGCATAGCCGTAGTAGGGCATCACCGCGGTGATGCGCCGCGCCGAGCTGCGGCGCAGCGCATCGATGGTGATCAGCAGCTCCATCAGATGGTCGTTGGCCGGGAAACTGGTCGACTGGAGCACGAACATGTCCTCGCCGCGCACGTTTTCCAGGATCTCGACGAAGATCTCGTTGTCCGAGAAGCGGCGGATGTTGGCCTTGACCAGCGGCAAGGCGAGCTTGGCGGCAATGGCTTCTGCCAGCGGGCGGTTGCTGTTGCCGGTGAGAATCTTCATATCGCGACCCCTGCCGCCGGGCTGTTTTCGCGTTAAGTCGTTGATTTAAGACGACAAAACGGCCTTTCCCGGCCGCGACGCGGCGGACCATACCAATGAGTCCCGGTTCTGTAAACGCCCTGAAATATCGCGCTTTTCCCGGCCTGCGGCGTCGCGAGTGCGGTCTCGAAAGACGGGCCGCGCGGCGCTCCGCCATAGCATCCTACAGACCTTCGGGAGCATGGCATGCAACTGGCAGACACCATCCTACTCTGGCTCAGCCGGTCGGACCGGCTGGGCGTGGCGGCGATGCGCATCGCCGTCGCCATCGTCTTTTTGTGGATCGGCTTCCTCAAGTTTGCGCCGTACGAGGCCGACAGCATCACGCCGTTCGTCGCCAATAACCCGGTGATGTCGCTCTTCTACAAACACCCCGACCAATACAGGGAGCATATGACGCGCGAGGGCGAGCTCGTTCCCGCGCAACGGCAATGGCAGCGCGAGAACAACACCTACACGTTCTCGAACGGGCTCGGCACGGTCGAGATGGTGATCGGGCTGCTTGTCCTTGCCGGTTTCGTTTCGACGACAGTGGGTGCCGTGGGCGCCCTGCTGGCTTTCCTGACGTCATTCGTGACCCTGTCCTTTTTGCTGACCACACCGGAGGCGTGGGTTCCGGCGCTGGGCGACGCCGAGCACGGCTTTCCCTATCTCTCCGGCGGCGGGCGACTGGTTCTGAAAGACGTGATGCTGTGGGCGGGAGGCCTGCTGCTTGTGATCGATTCGGCAAAGGCGCTGCGGGTCAAATATGCCGGCCTGTTGGATCGGTCCTCCCCTCCCGCCATCGCGCCCTCGGCGCCGAGGCTGGTCAGTTCCAAAAAATAAAGCAGCCGGCTCGGCTGCAGCGGTAAGCTCGGACCGAGCGCGCCCCTCGTCCGGGAGAAATCATGAGCGAAGCCAAGTTTCACGTCCTCGACGGTTTCCCGCGCTCGGTTTCTCCCAGCAGCCACGCCGCCGAAGCCGACGGTTTCGTCTTCCTGACCGGCCAGTTCGGACGCGATCTCGATGACCCGGCCAAGGCCTTGCCCGAGGGCATACGGGCGCAGACCGATCAGAGCTTGCGGAACATGGCCCGAGTCCTCGCGGCCCTCGACCTCTCGCTGGCCGATGTGTTGAGCGTCCGCGTGTTCCTGACGCACTTCAAGCGCGACTATGAGGCGATGAACGAAGTCTATGCCGGCTTCTTCCCGTCACACGCCCGTCCGGCGCGCACCTGCGTCGGCGTCACCGACCTCGTGCGCGACGCGCTGATCGAGATCGATTGCGTCGCCAGGAGGTGAGGACGCTCACTTCTTTGGAGGGGCGTAGAAGACGCTGTCGATCTCCACGATATCGTCGTCGAACAGGCGCTTGACCTCGATCATCGTGCGCGGTGGATAGGGCGGCTTGCCCCAGAGCTCGGCCTGGACCTTGTCGACCATGGGAGCGAACCGTGGCAGGTCGCTGACATAGATCGTGAGCCGAACGCAATCCTGCAGGCCGGCGCCTTCCGATTGAGCGATCGTCCTGATGTTGAGAAAGGCCTGCCGGATGCGGGCCTGCGGATCCGGCACCAGTTTGTTGGTCGCGGGATCGACGCCCTGCATCCCGGCGACGAAGACGAAGTCGCCGGCTCGCGCGCCGAGACTCCAGGTTCCCTCGGCTTTGATGGCGCCGGGAGGATCGAGTGTCCTGACGCCGTTCGGTGAGGGCGATTGGGCGAAGGCGCCGGTCGACGCCATCGCCAGGGCGATCACGCAGGGCACGAGCACGGCGTGTCGTGTTTTCATCGTTCCATCGCCTTAGGGGTGCGGGCCCCAGGGCGCCGCATGAAGCAGCTTCACCTCCTGCGTCATCACCAGGGGCCGGAACTTCGACGCGAAGCCTTCGGTGAAATCCTTGTTGGCAAAGACGGCGGCCCAGTGCGCGCGACGACCCGCATCGTCCTCGAACTTCCAGAGATGGACGAGCTGGTTGATCATTCCCGTATCGCCCTGGAAGTAGCCGATCAGGTGCTTGTCGTGACCGCCCTTGTTCAGGGCCGGGAAGCCGAACTCCTGGTAGAGCTTGACGGCCTCGGCCATCTTGCCGACGTAGAGCGTGTAAGTCCGAAGCTCATAGAGCGCCATGGGTGACTCCTCTTCGATTGCGCCATATCCTTGCCCTTGCACGCCTCGGCAGTGATGGACAAGGCGGCAAGGGAGGAACCAATGCCTGACCTGTTCGAGATAATCGAGTTCGACTCGTGCCATGCGCCGTCTGAAGCCGGACCCGGTGCCCGATGATCTGATCGCCAAGATCCTGCGCGCCGGCAGCTGCGCGCCGAACGGCGGCAATACGCAGAAGTGGCGGTTCCTGGTGATCAAGGACGCCAAGATCAAGAAGGCGGTGCAGGTCTGGTACAAGAAGGCGTTCGACGAGGTGATCGGCCCGCGCTACCTCACCAGCCAGCCGCCGCCCGGCGTCACCAAGGAACGCTACCTCCGCCAGCACGCCGCGGTGGAATATTTGACCGAGCATTTCCACGAGGCGCCGGTGTGGATCGTCGCCTGTCTGGAGGACGGCGCCGCTCCCAACCGCATGGCCGGCTCCTCGATCTACCCTGCCGTACAGAACATGGTGCTGGCGGCGCGCGCGCTGGGCCTCGGCACCACGCTGACGACCCGCCATATGCTGTTCGAAAAGGAAGCCGACGCAGCCCTTGGACTGCCGGCCGGCGTGCATTCCTACGCCATCCTTCCGATCGGCTACCCGATGGGCAAGTTCGGCCCGGTCGGCCGCGGTCCGCTCAACGAGATCGTCTACCAGGATCGCTGGGGCCAGCCCTACAGCGGCGTCTAGCGCGTCGGGCGCGCGCCCCCGGCAGGGAACTGGCTCCCCCGTGCTTTTCGCATGCGCCGCCCGTGGCCGCGCGGGTGTAGCCTTGCGTCAAATTCCCGGGAGGAAGGCATGAGCTACGATCTCGTGATCAAGAATGGCATCGTGGTCGACGGCACGGGCGCCAAGCGCTACCAGGCCGATGTCGCGATTGCCGACGGCAAGGTCGTCGAAATCGGCAAGGTGACGGAAGGCGCCAAGCGCACCATCGACGCCCATGGGCTGGTCGTGGCGCCGGGTTTCGTCGATCCGCACACCCATTACGATGCGCAGATCTGCTGGGACGGCGCGGTCACGCCGTCCTCCTGGCACGGCGTGACCAGCGTGGTGATGGGCAATTGCGGCGTCGGCATCGCGCCCTGCAAGCCCGAGACGCGCGAGATCGCCATGAAGGATCTCGTGAACGTCGAAGGCATTCCCTTCGACGTGCTGAACAAGGGCATCACCTGGGACTGGGAGACCTTCCCGCGAATTCATGGACGCCGCCGCGGCGCGCAAGCCGTCGCTCAACCTCGCCTTCATCGCGCCGCTCACGCCCTTCCGCCACTACGTCATGGGCGAGGCCTCGATGGAGCGGGCCGCCACGCCCGAGGAGACGGCGAAGATCGCGTCCCTGATCGGCGAGGCGGTCGATGCCGGCGCGCTGGGCTTCTCGAGCACGACGCTCAACCAGCACATGGGGTTCGAGGGCAAGCCGCTGGCCTGCCGCAACGCCAGCCGCGAGGAGATGAAGGCCTACGCCAACCAGCTCAAGAAGCGCGGCAAGGGCGCCATCGAGATCGCGCTGACCCGCCAGGTCGGCGTGCTGGAGCAGGACCAGTGCGAGCTGCTCGACTTCCTGCTGACCGAGAGCGGCCGGCCGGTGACCTTCATCGCCCTGTTCGACCGCGACGACATTCCCGAGGCGGTGCGCGACACGCTGCGCCGGGCCGCTCCCATGATCGCCAAGGGCGCCCGGCCGCAGACCTCGCCGCTGCCGCTGACGCGCGAAGTCGACATGAACAATCCGTTCTCCTTCGCCGCTTTCCCGGCGTGGAAGCGGGTGTTCGCCGACACCACCAAGGAGGCGCAGAAGAAGGTCTATGCCGATCCTGCCTTCCGCAACCAGTTCCGCGAAGACCTCAAGAATCCCACGGGCTTCAGCAACTGGGGCCGCATCGGCGTCTACGCGATCAAGAACCCGGCGCTGAAGCATCTCGAGGGCAAGTCGATCGCCACCATCGCCCAGGAGCAGGGCAAGGACGGCGTCGATGCCTTCCTCGATCTCGTGCTGGCCGACAATCTCCAATGCGAGCTGACCATGGCCTCGTGGAACACCCGCGAGGACCGCATGAAGGAGCTTTTGAACAACAAGTCGATCCTGATGGCGCTGGGCGATGGCGGCGCGCATGTCGACATGCTGTGCGACGCCGGCTACCCGACCTATCTGCTGGGCACCTGGGTGCGCGAGAAGCAGGCCATCACGCTCGAGGAGGGTGTGCGCAAGCTCACCTCCGATCCCGCCGATCTCTTTGGCTTGAAGGATCGCGGCCGCCTGGCCAAGGGTGCGCCGGCGGACGTCGCGATCTTCGATCCCGACCGCATCGGGTCGAAGAACCATGGCGAACGTCGCTACGACCTTCCCGGCGGCGCCAAGCGCATCGTGATGCCGTCGAACGGTGTCGAATACACGGTCGTGAACGGCGCGGTCACCTGGGAGCAGGGCAAGCTCAACGAGAGCAAGGCCGGCAAGGTGCTGCGCGGCTAAGGCTGGCCCTTCACTGCCTCTGCATGCCGTGCGGATCGTCGACGAACGGCCATTGCGTCTTGTCGGCCTTGGTGTAGGGCAGCAGCGACCAGTCCGGCACCAGCGCGCCGGGGGCGGCGACATAGACCACTTCGCTGGCGATCGGCGCGTAGGCGGCGTGGAAATGCTGCATCGATTTCACGACCACGACCTTCTTGGTCGAAGGATCGACGCCCAGCTTGGTGAAGCAGTCGCGGCTCAGGCACTGGGTGCGCTTTGAATTGACGATCACCGTCACGCCCTCGATCTCGAGCGCCGCCGCGTCGCCGATCGAGCCCACGCTCTTGCGCTCGCCGCCGAACTCGATGGAGACGTTCTTCTCGACCTTCAGCACCTTGGCGCGGGCGTCGACCGGCGGGCCGGATTGCGGCCCGAGCTTGCCGCCCAGGCGAATATCGAGCTCGGCGCCTTCGCCGACCTCGAAGGCGAGCTTCACCGCGCCGGGATCCCAGATCATGCCGACGGCGGCGTCCTTCACCTTGCGGTCGAGCAGGGCCCTCAGGATGAAGGTCGAGTCCGATGCGGCACCGCCGCCGGCATTGTCCGACACGTCGGCCAGCACCATCGGCTTGGGCAGGTTGTGCGAGCTCACGCGCGCCATCGCCGCGTCGAGCGAGACATAGGGCGGCTGGGTCGCCTGCGCGCATGGCGAAGAATTCCTGGCCGAGCTCGCGCGCCAGGCGCTCGGCCTTGGGGCGATCGCCGTCGGTGATGGCGATGACCTTGCTGCTCATCTCCTTGATGTCGGACCAGGGAAAGCCATGGGCGACCGACAGCGACAGCACGCCGTCCTTGCCTTCCATCGCCGAAAGCTTGTCGACGAAGCCGCGCATCGGCTGGCGCGTGGTGTGGAACACGCCGATCATGCGGCAGTCCCAGGCCGCCATGACGGGCCTGGTGCGGCCTTCGATGGCGCCTTCCATCACGGTGAAGAGATCGTCGGCGCGCTCCGGCACGTCGATATGCGGATATTCCTTGAACAGCACCAGCGCGGTCGCGTCGCGCAGGGTGCCTTCGCCGATGTTGCAATGGAGATCGAGCTCGGCGCCCACCGGAACGTCCGGCCCGACGATCCTGCGCACGCCGGCCAGAAGGTCGCTTTCGCAGTCGTCATAGCCCTCGGCCACCATGGCGCCGTGCATCGACAGCAGCACGCCGTCGACCGGCATCGCGGCCCTGAGGTCGGCCAGGATCTCGTCGCGGAAGGCTTCGTAGACCTTCTTCACCGTCCTGCCGGCGGGCATGGCGAAGGCGCACAGGCTTTCGACCACCTGCCAGCCCTTGGCCTCGGCGCGGCCGCGCCACACCGCGAGCGGCGCGCCGAACATCGGCACGTTCTTGCCGTAGCTGCCTTTGCGGTAGAGGCAGGTCTCCTCGAAAAGCTGGTGGCCGGTGGGGATGGAGGCGAAGGTGTTGGTCTCGGTGCCGAGCGTGGCGGTAAAGATCTTTTTCATGGGCGCGATCTTGGGCGAGACGCAGGACCGCCGCAAGATTCCTCGAGAATCCGTTCCGCCGCATTGCTGCCGGCAAGGATCGCCCCGGTGAAATCCGCCGCTGCCCGCGTACGACGAGGCAAGATAAAGCCCGCGAATGGGTGTCTTCGCCGAGCGGCCGGTCCCGCGCCAGATCGGCGCAGACGGCGGCAGCGGGGCGAAACCGTAGATCGCCCCATCGGGCGCATTGAGATAATTGTGCATCGACAGCGCGGTGTTGAAAACCGAAGCGACGACATGCGAGGCGAAGCCCGGGAATTCGCGGTCGATCGCTGCGATGATGGCTTGCTGCCATTGCTCCCGCTTGGCGCCGTGGGCGAGCTTGTCGAGTCCCGTCCAGTTCGCCAGCCGATCGACGCCGACCACGGAAACCGGATAAGGAGGCCCTCCCAGTCCGGAGTCGATGGCAGAATAGTCGACCACGGTCATCAGCGGCATCTCGGCGCCCGGCACGGCGCCGAGAAGGGCCGCGCTGTGGCGCTGGTCGGACAGGGTTTTCATCCAGGGCGGCAGCAGGAACGTCGAATAGCTTCGAAAGCCAAGCGCTGACGGACGCACCGACAATCCGAACGTCGCCGAAAACAGCGAAATCGACAGAGGTTGGCCGGCATAGGCCGACCAGAAACGGCCTCGCGCCGAGGCTGGCAACAGGGCCGCGAGCACGACCGGAGCCGCATTGGCGACAATGATCGGCGCCCGCGCCTCCACCGGCCCGCCGCCATTGCGGTCCACATGCACGACACCGGACGGGCAGCCGCCGGCGTCGAGTCGAATGTCGGTCGCCTGGCGGCCCAGCACGATCTCGCCGCCCGCCTGCGTCGTCGCGTCGGCCAGTGCATGGCTGAGCCGCCCCGAGCCGCCGCGGACATAGCGTCCGCCGCTGGCCAGATATCCGCCTTGCGCGACCGCGAACAGGATCCACCACATCGTGTCGGGATCGTCGTGCCAATAGGGGAGATTGGCGGCCAGCGCACATTTCAGCGCCTCGTTGCCACCGAACGCCCGATCGAAGACCTGGCCGACCGATCGCCGCCAATCGCGAACCAGCGGGGCCAGCTTGAGGAGGGCGCCGATACCTTCGCTCGGATTGCGGAAGGCCTCGCGCCGGCGGCTGAGCGTTCCGAGGCCGACCGTGATGCGTTCCATGTCGCCCAGCACGGCGGCGATGCCCGACTTGGCGGAAGGGAAGCGATCGGTCAGAGCAGCACGGGCCATCGCAAAGCCGTCGGGCAGAACGAACGGTTGTCCGACAGGTCCGCCCCGAACCTCGTAGATCGCGCCTGTCGGCACCCATTCTACGGCATCGAGAATTCCGATGCGCGCGAGGACGGCATGCTTGGGATCGATCGGATCGCCGGGGTTGCTGGTTTCATGAAGGGACGCTTCGACCAGCATGTTGCCGACCTCGTAGGTCGATGCCGCGCCGCCAACCGAGTCATTGCGCTCGATGACGAGCGTTCTGCGGCCGGCGCGGGCGAGCAGCGCAGCTGCCGTCAGGCCGCCCAGACCGGCGCCGATCACGATGACATCGTATGGCTGCGCCATCCGTCCCCTCCGTCTCCGTCGCGCGATGCACAGACCCCGGGGACAACACGCGATGTCGGTCCAACTTCGCATCATTGCAGATGCTCGACTTGCGGCATCTACGCCTTGATGTAGCTCAATCGGTCAGGTGCCTGGAGAAATCGGCCGCGGCAAGCACATCACGACGGCGGCATCGTCGCAATCACGTCGGCCACCAGGCGCGCCACGACATCCATGTCGTCGCGCGGCGTGAAAGCGCTGCCGAAGCGCGCCACGACCAGGCGCTGCGAGGGCACGACGATGACGTACTGTCCCATCGCACCGCGGGCGAAGAAGGCGTCGGCCGGAATGCCGCGCGCGATGCGGTAACGCTGGCCATCACCGTCGCCGCGATTGGTCCAGAAGCCCGCGGCGTAGCCGTAGTATTCGCTGCCCGGCGTTGCCTTGGCCGAATAGTCGACCCAGCCCGGCGGCAGCAGGCGCTCGCCGCCGACCACGCCATCGTTCAGATAGAGCAGGCCGAAGCGCGCCCAGTCGCGCGCCGAGGCCAGCATGTGGCTGGAGCCGATCGGTGTTCCCGCGGCATCGAACTCGAGCGTGACGTGGTGCATGCCGAGCTTGTCGAACAGCTCGCGCCGGGCGAAGGCCAGCACCGAAGCCGCATCGCCGCCGGTGCTGTCGCGGATGATCTTGGACAGGAGAATCGTGTTGCCGTTGGTGTAGTTCCACACCGTGCCGGGCGGGGCCTTGAGCGGCGCCTTCTCGGCGAAGGCCGCCATGTCGCGGGTGCCGAACACCAGGTAGGCCGAGGGATCGAAGGCGGTGGAAGCGCTGGCGGTGAGCGAATCGCCGATATCGAGGCCGCTGTTCATGCGCAGCAGATTGTCGATCGAGATCGCGTGGCGCGGATCGCGCGGGTCGGACCAGGCGGCGATCGGCGCCGGGCCGTCGAGGGAGAGCTTGCCCTGCCGCACCAGGATGCCGATCAGGGCGTTGGTCACGGACTTGGTGGCCGACCAGCCGAGCACCTGCGTGTCGATGCCGTAGCCCGGCGCATAGCGCTCGGCGATCACCCGGCCGTTATGCACGATCACCACCGCCTTGGTGTTGCGGTGCGGCGGCTCGGCGGTCTCGGCGAAGACCCGGTCGAGCGCCTGCTTCAGGGCGGGCTGGCCGGGCTCGACGACCTCGCGCCCGGCGATCGCGGGCAGCAGGGCGGGCGCGGGCGTGTACGGCGGCAGGGAGACCGGCGCGGGCGGCTCGCCGTGCAGCACCAGGCAACCCAGCGGTCCGCGATCGATGGCGTGGGCATCGGCAAGGCCGGCGAAGCTTGCCGTCACTCGGCGCGTCCTTGCCATCGACTCGATGGTCGGAGAGGAAGCCCACCGGCGCCAGGACGGGCGCGATCGACTCGCGATAGTACTGCTCCGGGTCGACCCGGGAGACGAAGGCGGCCGAGCAGAGCTGATGGCTGAGGTAACCCGCCGCCACGTCGGGCGCGCGGTCGAGGCCGGCGCAGCCCGTCAACAGGATCGGCGCGGCGCCCAGCAGGACAAACGGAAATGGCACGGTGCATGAACGGCTCTCCCTGACGGATGCGGCCCCGGCGAGGGCCGACGGTCAGGCGAGCCTAGTGAGCGGCCAGATTGCTTCTCGTCGGGTTCGAAATCGGGCTGGCCGAATCTGAAATCGGCCGGTCGATTCGCGAATCGTCCTGTTTTCCGGAGCTCTGCCGGCGGTATTCGCTGGGCGTCATGCCGGTTTCGGCCTTGAAGGCGCGATTGAAGGGACCGAGCGAGCTGAACCCGGTATCGAGGGCGATCGTCAGCACCGGCACCTCGACCTGCGCCGGGTCGGCCAGCGCCGCCTTGGCCTCCGCGATCCGGTAGTGGTTCACGAAACTGTTGAAGTTCCGATAGCCGAGGGCCTGGTTGATCAGCCGTCGCAGCCTGTATTCCGCGAGGCCGAGCTGCTGCGCCAGGCCGCCGATGGTGAGGCCGTCCTGCCGATAAGCCCGTTCGCTGGTCATGAGCCGCTCCAGGGCGGCGACCAGGCCCTGATCCACGGGCGGCGTGGGCACGGCCGCTTCTTCGTCGGGCTGCGACGGCGCTGCGGCAGGCGCGAACAGCGTCTGGGCGCCGCCGACGCGCAGCAGCGACCAGGCGACGGCGCCGGCAATGGCGAGCAGGCCTGCGGCTCCGGTCAGGCTTGCACTTTCGGGGGCGGAGCGCTGCACGCCCGCGAGCTGGGCCACGGCCGTGAGCCCGATATAGAGCGACGATGCGCCCACCACGAAGAGGCGCAGGCGCCGCCTGCCTTCGACCAGGTCGGCGCGCCACGTCGTGAGGGCCTGGGCCATCGCCAGAACGGCAAAGACGAACGAGCTCAGCGTCAGGCCGAGGCCGAGCAGCCATAGCGACAGGAAGCAGGCCGCCGTGCCGGCGACCACCAGCACAAACCAGAGGGCTGCGTGCCACCAGCGCAGGCGAAACTCATCGTCGAACAAGGCAGAGGAGAGCGCCCAGAACACCACGTTGTTGCCGGCCGACAGCGCCAGCAGGGGCACGGTCCAGAGACCGAGATGGGCCGAGAAGCCGGCCGCCGACGTGATCGCATAGGTGCCGGTGCCAACGGCGAACAAGGCGGCCAGGCGTGCCGCGATCAGCCCGCCGTGGTCGCGCAGCAACGCGGCGGCGATCAGCACGACCAGGGCGCAGGTGCCGCCGCGCAACGCCCAGTCGACGAAGGAAAGAAGCATGCCGCCCTGGGTCACGCGGCCAGCGCGCGGTCCATCAGCGCCTGCTCCGCGCCGCCCAGATCGGCGGTGCCGAACTGGGCGAACCGCGCGCCGGCCAGTCGCGTGTCGCCATAGAGCGTGGCGAAATCGGACTTCGCCTCGGCCAGCGCCGCCAGGGCCGCGATCCTGGCCAGTCCTTCGCAGAGGAAACGCGCGCGACGCTCGGCGTCGCCGGAGCGCAGCACGGTGGCCAGCGTCTCGGCGAGCGGCCGCACGTCGAATGCGGCCGAGGCTGTCTTGGCGAGCGCGCCCACGGTCGCCATGGCCTGCTCCGGATGGCGGCCGGCGGCGCGCAGCACGTCGAGCGCCATGACGTTGCCCGAGCCTTCCCAGATGGCGTTGAGCGGCGATTCGCGGAAGTAGCGCGCCAGCGGCAGGTCCTCGGTGTAGCCGTTGCCGCCCAGGCACTCGAGCGCCTCATAGACGATCTGCGGCGTGGTCTTGCAGACCAGAAACTTCACCGCCGGCGTCAGCAGCCGCACGTAGGCGGCTTCGGCGGGATCCGATGCGGCGCGCTCCGACGCGCGGCACAGGCGGAACACCAAGCGCGACCTGCGCCTCGAGCTCGAGCGCCAGGTCCGCCACGGTGGCGCGCATCGACGGCTGATCGACGAGGCGGCGCTGGAACACCGAGCGGTGGCGGATGTGGTTCAGCGCCTGGCTGAGCGCAATGCGCGACTGGCCGGCCGAGGCGATGGCGCAGTCGAGCCGGGTGAGGTTCACCATCTCGATGATGGTGCGCACGCCGGCGCCCTCGGCGCCCACCCTCTCGGCATAGGCGCCATGGAATTCGACCTCGGAGGAGGCGTTCGACTTGTTGCCGAGCTTGTCCTTCAGGCGCTGGAAGCGGATCGCGTTCTGGCTGCCGTCGGGCCGGTAGCGCGGCATCAGATAGCAGGTCAGCCCATCCCGGCGCTTGGGCGAGCACTAAAAAGGCATCGCACATCGGCGCCGACATGAACCATTTGTGGCCGGTGATCTCGACATGATCGCCCGCCGGCACGGCCTGGGTGATGTTGGCGCGCACGTCGGTGCCGCCCTGGCGCTCGGTCATGCCCATGCCCAGGGTGACGCCGTTCTTCTCCCACCACGGCAGCGGGCGCGGATCGTAGGTGCGCGTCTGGATCTTGGGCAGCCATCTGGCGAGCAGCGCCGGCTCGGCGCGCAAGGCGCCGACGCAGGCATGCGTCATGGTGATGGGGCACATATGGCCGCTCTCGGCCTCGGTCGCGAGATAGAGCCGCACCGCCCGCGTCGACACCGGCGCCGGCTTGTCGCTGCCGTCGTGCGCCGAGGCGTGGATGCCGTGGCCGATGCTTTTTTCCATCAGGGCGTGATAGGCGGGATGGAACTCGACGAAATCGATGCGATTGCCCTTGCCGTCGACGATGTGGAGCTTGGGCGGGTTCTCGTTGGCGACCCGGCCGAGATCGAGCGTCTCGGCCGCCCCATAGTCCTTGCCGCAGGCCGCGAGGCCGGCGAGGTCGAGGCCGGCACGCGCGGCTGCATCCGCCAGCGGCCGGTCGGCGCTGAACAGGTCGACGTCGCCGAACGCCGGCGACTGGTTGAACGAGGCGTCTTCGAGCAGGCCGGAGGACATGCCCAAGCTTACTGTCGTCCTGAGCGTAAGCGAAGGACCTCATCGCCGCTTGCAACCGGCATGAGATCCTTCGCTGCGCTCAGGATGACAGGCAACGGCAACTTGTCCCGGCAGGAACTCAGCCGTCGCCTTCGTACTTGAAGGAAAGTTTCAGCTTGGTGCGGTAGGCGGTGATCTTGCCCTTTTCGATCACGACGTCCTGCTCGACGACCTCGGCGACGCGCAGGTCGCGCAGCGACTTGGAGGCGCGCTCCACCGCCGTCTTCGCCGCCTTTTCCCACGACTCGGTGCTGGTGCCGACCACTTCGACCACTTTGTAGACGCTGTCTGGCATTGGATCCTCCCGTGGACACGGTTTCACCGTTTGGTCCGGTGCCGGGTCAGGGGGAGGCGCGGCAGCGACTGCCTCTTGGGCCTTTTCCTTGTGGTCGCGGAGCCTAGCACGCTCCCGTGGCCACGCTCAAATCACCGGCTCAAATCACGCCGCGGCGAACTTGCCGAACTCCCAGTTGCGGCCGGGTGCTGCGGCGAACAGCGCCTTGGTGTAGTCGTCGCGCGGTGAGCCGAAGACCTGCTCGGCCGAGCCGTATTCGACGACGCGGCCCTTGCTCATCACGGCGACGTAGTCGCAGATCTGCGCGGCGACGCGGAGATCGTGGGTGATGAACAGCACGGCGAGGTTGAGGCGCTGGCGGATCTCGTCGAGCAGCTCGAGCACCTGCTTCTGCACCGAGACGTCGAGCGCCGAGACCGCCTCGTCGGCGATCAGCAGCTCGGGCTCCATGGCGAGCGCGCGGGCGATGCAGATGCGCTGGCGCTGGCCGCCCGAGAACTGGTGGGGATAGCGGTCGAGCGAATTGGGATCGAGCCGCACCGTCTCCATCAGCTTGCGGGCCCGCACGAGCGCTTCGTCGCGCTTGAGGCCGAAATTCATCGGCCCCTCGATGATCGATTCGCCGATCGTGATGCGCGGATTCATCGAGCGGTAGGGATCCTGGAAGACGATCTGCACCCGGCGGCGGTGCGGCCGGAGCTTGCCGGCCGACATGGTGGCGATCTCGGTGTCGCCCAAAAACACCTTGCCCTCGGTCGGGTCGATCAGGCGGGCGATGCAGCGCGCCACCGTCGATTTGCCCGAACCCGATTCGCCCACGATGCCCAAGGTCTCGCCGCGGCGGATGTCGAGATCGACATCGACCGCCGCCTTGACGACCCGCGCCTTCTGGAAGAAGGCGTTGCCGCTGTAGGTCTTGCCGAGCTTCTCGGTGCGCAGCACGGTGATGCCGTCCTTGCGCACGCCGCGATGCACGGGATGGATCGACGGCACCGAGGAGATCAGCATCTTGGTGTAGGCCTGCTGCGGGCGCGACAGGATCTGCTCGGTCGGGCCCATCTCGACCAGCTCGCCCCAGCGCAGCACGGCGACCCGATGGGCGATCTCGGCGACCACGCCGAAATCGTGGGTGATGAACAGCACGCCGGTGCCCTGGCCGTCCTGCAGCTCGGCGATCAGCTTCAGGATCTCGGCCTGGGTCGTGACGTCGAGCGCCGTCGTCGGCTCGTCGGCGATCAGCAGCACGGGATCGAGCACCAGCGCCATGGCGATCATGATGCGCTGGCGCTGGCCGCCCGAGAGCTGGTGCGGATAGGAGGCGTAGACGCGCTCGGGCTCGGGCAGCTTCACCCGGGTCAGGATGGCGATGATCTTGGCCTTGCGCTCGGCGGCGTCGAGCTTGGTGTGGGTCTCCAGCACCTCGTCGATCTGCAGGCCGCAGGTCATCACCGGATTGAGCGCCGTCATCGGCTCCTGGAAGATCATCGACATGCGCGTGCAGCGCAGTTCGCGCAGGCGCGTCTCGCCGGCGGCGAGCACATTCTCGCCTTCGAGCAGGATCTCGCCCGAGGTCGGCTTCAAGGCCTTGGCCAGCAGCCCCATGACGGTGAAGGCGATCACCGACTTGCCCGAACCGCTCTCGCCCACCAGGCAGACGATCTCGCCGGGATTGACCGTGAAGCTCACTTTTTCGACGGCATGGACGCGATCGGCGCCGGCCGGCAGGGCGACGCTCAGATTGCGGACTTCGAGTACGGGTTTGACTTGGGTGCTCATCCGAGCACCCAAGTCATCCCGTCAGCTCCCGACCGGAGCACGAAGGGCGGAGTGGAGGGATCTTTTATCGACCACAAATACCTCGAACATTGAAAAAAGACCCTTCGGCTCGCTTCGCTCGCTCAGGGTGAGCAAGAAGGTATGACGCGCGCGTCACACCTTCTTGCTCATCTTCGGATCGAGCGTGTCGCGCAGGCCGTCGCCCATGATGTTGATCGCCAGCACCGTCAGCGCCAGGAAGATGCCGGGATACATGATGTTGTGCGGGAACACGCGGAACAGCGTGCGGCCCTCGGCCATGATGTTGCCCCAGGTCGGAATCTCCGGCGGGATGCCGATGCCCAGGAAGCTCAGGATCGCCTCGACGAGGATGGCGGCGGCGGCGATGAAGGTGCCCTGCACGATCAGGGGCGCCACGGTATTGGGCAGGATGTGGCGGAACATCAGGGTCCAGGTCGGCGTACCGACCGAGATGGCGCCCTCGACATAGGGCTCTTCGCGCACCGTCAGCACGACCGAGCGCACCAGGCGCACCACCCTCGGCACGTCGGGCACGACGATGGCGAAGATCACGGTGATGATGCCGGCGCGCCAGATCGAGACCAGGGCGATGGCGAGCAATATGCCCGGTATCGCCATCAGCCCGTCCATGATGCGCATGATGATGCCGTCGAGCCATCTTATGTAGCCGGAGATCAGGCCGATCACGAGGCCGATCGCCACGGCGATGGCGGACACGGCGACGCCGATGATCAGCGATACGCGCGTACCGTAGATCACGCGGCTATAGACGTCGCGACCCAGGCTGTCGGTGCCCATGAGGACGGTGCGCTTGACGGTGGCGCCGTCGTCGAGGCGGAAGGTGATCTCGGTGCCCGGCTTCTTGTTGCGCGCCGCCGGATCGATGCGCGTCGGATCGACCGTGCCGAGGACCGGCGCCAGGATGGCGATGGTCAGCATGATCAGCAGGATGATGCCGCCGAAAATGACGGATGGGTTGCGGATGGCCAGAGCCCACAGGCTCCGGCGTTTGGTCGAGGCCGACGCAATGGCGGCGGAGTCGACGACGTCCTCGTCTAAAATCGCGCTCAATAGCGGATCCTCGGGTCGAACAGGGTGTAGCTGATGTCGATCAGCAGGTTGATCAGCACGTAAACCACGGAGAACAGCAGGATGACGGTCTGGATGGTCGGGAAGTCACGGCTCAGCACCGCTTCGACGGTGAGTCGGCCGAGGCCCGGCAGGCCGAAGACGCTTTCGACCACCACCGAGCCGCCGATCAGCAGCGCGATACCGATGCCGATCACGGTCAGGATCGGCACCGCGGCATTGCGCAGCGCATGGCGCATCAGTACGACCCGGTTGGAGAGCCCCTTGGCGCGGGCGGTACGGATGTAGTCCTCGTTCAATACTTCGAGCACGCTGGCGCGCGTGATGCGGGCGATCAGGGCGACGAAGATGATGCCCAGCGTAATCGACGGCAGCACCATGCGCTCGAGGAAGCCCCAGAAATCCACGCCGATGCGGATATAGCCCTGTACCGGCAGCCAGCCGAGTTCGATGGCGAAAACATAGATCAGGCAATAGCCGATGACGAAGGAGGGCACCGAGAAGCCCAGCACCGAGAAGGCCATCACGAAGCGGTCGATCAGCGAGCCGTGACGGTAGGCGGCCAGCACGCCGAGCGGCACGGCGATGCTGATCGCGATGATCAGGGTGCAGATCGACAAAGCGAGCGTCGGCTCGACCCTCTGGGCGATCAGCTCGGCCACGGTCTTCTTGAAGAAGAAACTCTCGCCGAAATTGCCCCGCAGCACGTCACCGATCCAGATGGCGAACTGCGTCCAGATCGGCTCGTTCAGCCCGAGCGAGGCGCGAATGGCGTCGATCTGGTCGGAGGTCGCGTTGTCGCCGGCGATCACCGCCGCCGGATCGCCCGGCGTCAGCCGCAGCATGAGGAAGACAAAGACGGCCACCACCGTGAGAACGGGAATGATGGCGACGAGGCGGCGGGCGATGAAGTCGAGCATTTTACTCCTGCTTGTCACCCCGAGCGAAGCGAGGGGCCTTTCCCGATCCCGAAAGATCCTTCGCTCCGCTCAGGATGACACCGTGGCCGCCTTGCGGCGGCCGCGATGTCATTTCTTCTCGATGTTCCACATCACCGGCACCGGCGCCTTCAGCCAGCCGGTGACGTTGGCGCGCGAGGCGCCCGGTCCGTACCACTGCCCGATCCAGCCATACTGGGCGGTCTCGAGTGCGCGGGCCTGGACGGCGGCGGCGAGCGCCTTGCCCTTCACCGGATCCGTCTCCTTGGCATAGGTGTCGCGCAGCTTTTCCATTTCCGGATCGGTCGGCCAGCCGAACCACGCCTTGTCGCCGTTGGCGACCATGTAGGAGGTCGAGATCGGGTTCAGGATGTCGGCCGCGACCGAGAAGGTGTGGAAGACGTTCCAGCCGCCCTGGTCGGCCGGCTCCTTCTTGGTGCGGCGCGTGACGACCGTCTGCCAATCCATCGACTGCATGTCGACCTTGAAGCCGCCCTGCTCGAGCAGCTGCTTGGTCACCGGTGCGGTGTTGGTGAGCACGGGCAAGGTGGTCGACTGCATCAGCACGATCGGCGTGCCGTCGTAGCCCGCTTCCTTCAGGAGCGCCTTCGATTTCTCGAAGTCGGGCTTCACCAGCAGGCCGTTCGGTGCGTCGACGGCGTTCGGCGTGCCGCAGACGAACGCCGCGGAACAGACCTTGTAGTACTCGGGCTCGCCCACGGTCGCCTTGAGGTAGTCCTCCTGGCGCATCGAATAGAGCGCGGCCAGGCGGATCTTGGGATTGTCGAACGGCTTGATGAGGTGATTGAAGCGGATGATGAACTGGTGACCCAGCGGGTTCCAGTCGACCAGCGCCACGCTTTTCTCCTTCTTCAGGAGCGGGATCAGGTCGTGTGGCGGCTGCTCGATCAGGTCGATCTCGCCATTGATCAGCGCGTTCACCTGCTGCTGCGGGTCGGGCATCTCGATGATCTCGACCCGGTCGACCTTGACCACCTTGCCGCCGGCCAGTCCCGAAGGCGGCTCGCTGCGCGGCTTGTACTTGGGGTTCTTGAGGTAGACGTGCTTCTCGCCCGGCTTGGATTCGGCGTTCTGGTAGATGAACGGGCCCGAGCCGATCTGGCTGTCGATCTGCTTGAACGGGTCGGTGTCGGCGACGCGCTTGGGCATCATGAAGGGCACTTGCGACGACGGCTTGCCCAGCGAATCGAGCACCAGGCCGTAGGGCTCCTTCAGGATCATCTGGAAGGTCTTGTCGTCGACCGCCTTGAAGTCCTTCACGAAGTCCATGAGCTTCTGGCCCATGGCGTCGCGCGCGCCCCAGCGCTTGATCGAGGCGATGCAGTCCTCCGAGGTGACCGGCTTGCCGTCGTGCCATTCCAGCCCGTCGCGCAGGGTGAAGGTCCACACCGTCTTGTCGGGCGACACCTCGTACTTGTCGACCATCTGCGGCTTCACCGCGTTGTTCTCGTCGGACGCGAACAGCGTGTCGTAGATGAAGTAACCGTGGTTGCGCGTGACGTAGGCCGTCGTCCAGATCGGATCGAGAATCGTCAGGTTGCCGTTCTGCACGAACTTCAGGACCTTGCCTTGCGCCCACACCGGCCCCGCTTCGAGCGTTACGCTCGCCGCCAGTGCCGCGCCGGCGGCGATCGCCGCGAGTGTCCGCCTCATGACAAACTTCATAAAAGCCCCCTCAAAGGTTTCCTTCCCATGGAAGAAGGCGGCCCCCCGGCTCTGCCTTCATCGATGGGCGCGGGGCGATGGCCCCGCGCACGTCTTGTCTACTTCTTCGTCACGTTCCAGAACACCGGCGCCGGCGCGGTCAGGTTGCCGTCGATATTGTTGCGCCGGGCGATCGGCGCGTACCACTGGCCGAGATTGGCGTGGGTCGGATGCTCGGCCCAGTACTTCTGCAGGTTCTCGACGATCTCCTTCTGCTTCGCCGGGTCCGTCTCCTTGGCGAACTGGTCGCGGAACTTCTCGATCTCGGCATCGCACGGCCAGCCGAACATGGCCTTGTCGCACGCGGCGTTGAAGAAACCGGCCATCACCGGATTGAGGATGTCGGCCGCCACCCACGAGGTGAGGAAGGCGTGCCAGCCGCCCTTGTCCGGCGGATCCTTCTTGGTGCGGCGCGCGACCAGCGTCTGCCAGTCCATCGACACCATGTCGACCTTGAAGCCGGCACGTTCCAGCTGCGCCTTGGCGACCGGCGCGAGGTTGGTCAGCACGGCGAGATCGGTCGACTGCATCAGCACGATCGGCGTGCCGTCGTAGCCGGCCTCGGTGAGGATCTGCTTGGCCTTGGCGGCGTTGCCGTTCAGCACGTCGGCCATGCCGGCGTCGCTGGCCAGCGGCGTGCCGCAGACGAAGGGCGCCTTGCAGACCTTGAACCACTTCGGATCGCCGATCGTGGCCTTGAGGAAGTCTTCCTGGGCGAAGGCGACGAAGGCGGCGTAGCGGACCTTGGGATTGTCGAACGGCTTGGCCGTGCTGTTGAAGCGCAACGTGTACTGGTTGCCGGTCGGATTGTAGTTGAGCAGGTTGATGTTCTTGTCGGCGGCCAGCAGCGGCAGGAGATCGTGGCTCGGCGCCTCGATCATGTCGATCTCGCCGTTCTGCAGCGCCGCGACCTGGGTCTGCACGTCGGGAATCCAGACCCACTCGACCCTGTCGAGCTTGACCACCTTGCCGCCGGCCAGGCCCGACGCGGGCTCGGCGCGCGGCTTGTACTTGGTGTTCTTGACGTAGACCGCCTTCTCGCCGGGCTTCCATTCGTCGGCCTTGAAGATGAACGGGCCGGAGCCGATCACGTCCTCGAGCTTGATCTGCTGCATGGGATCGGTGGCGGCGACCCGCGCCGGCATCATGAAGGGCACGTTGGACGACGGCTTGCCGAGCGACTGCAGCACCAGGCCGTAGGGCTCCTTCATCTTCATCTTGAAGGTCTTGGGATCGACGACCTCGAAGTCGAGGACCGAGCCCATCATCTTCTGGCCCATCGAATCCCTGGCTGCCCAGCGCTTGATCGAGGCGATGCAGTCTTCCGAGGTGACGGGCTTGCCGTCATGCCATTCCAGGCCGTCGCGCAGGGTGAAGGTCCAGGTGAGCTTGTCGGCCGAGACGTCGTACTTGTCGACCATCTGGGGCTTCACATCGAACTTTTCGTCCATCGCGAAAAGCGTGTCCCACACCATGTAGCCGTGATTGCGCTGGATGTAGGCGGTGGTCCAGATCGGATCGAGGATTTTGACGTCCGAATGCATCACGACCTTGAGCGTCTGCGCATCGGCCGGCGCGGCGCTCAGCAGGCCCGCGGCGCTCGCGGCCACCATGAAGGTCGCGAGCGACTTCCTGAAATCGAACATAAGCAACACACTCCCTATTGCGCGGGCTTCTTTGCAAGAATCGAGCCGCTGTCCAAAGACACTAGCAGCCGAATGCCCCCCTCTGACAAGCCGATTCAGGTCGCGGCATATAAGCCCGTAAAGGTCCTCGACTGTGCTCGGGATGACAGGTGCTTTGTGGTACACGCACCCTGTCATCCCGAGGGCGAAGCCCGAGGGACCTTTGCGGCTGCAGCAAAGGTCCGTACCGATTAATCGCATTCATTGCGTCATGATGCATGACGCGGGCGGGACGCCCGCGGTCCGGATGAGCATGAAAGACGCGCCACTTAGTGCGGCCGATTGATCGCCTTTTCCAGGAGTTCGAGCACGCCTTCGGATGCCGCGGTCGCGACGATGTCGCCGAAGCCCGCCCACGAACCCTTGGCGGCGGCCAGCGGCACCGGATTGGCCTGCTCGAGGTCGCCGACATTCTTGCCGGCCGGATCCTTGACCAGCCATTTGACGACGAGCTGGCCCTTCTGATCGTCGATCGGCGTCAAGATTCACCGTGCCGACCACGGTGAAGACGCCGGGGCCGTCGGCATCGACGATGACGATCTTGCTCGATCCCAGGGCGCGCCGCATGCCGGAGAAGAGCTGCCGGTTGCCGTCGGACGGTGCGCCGGTCACCGGCGCCACCATCACCTTGACCTGCGGCTGCTGTTGCGGCGTCGGTGTCGGCGCCGAACCGGGCACGTTCGCCGCCGCCATCGCCGTCGTGACCTCGGGCGGCGGTTCCTCCGGCACGCTCATGCCGGCGGCGACCTGGCCGGGCGAGCGCGCCTGGTAGGTCGGCGGCTTGCCGATCAGCGTCGCCACGCGCGGCGCGGCCTGCTGGGCGATGCGCGACACCAGCCGCTCGCTCGCTTCGGCATAGTCCTCCGGTCGGGCGCGCGTCTTCGACGTCGCGGGCTCCTGCGACTTCGGCGCGCCCTCGATGCGCCAGTCGATCTGGATCTCGATGCCCGTCTCGCCGGCATCACGCGTGCTCATGGTGCCGCTCACCTGGATCGGCGCCGGCGCCGGCTGGACCGTGGCCACGATGCCGTAGGATTGCAGCTCGATGGCCAGCGCCGCGGCCACCCGGTTCGCCATTCCCGGCGGCATGTAGCGCGGTGGCGCGATCGCCAGCTCGACCTTGTCCTGCGGCATCTGCCGCACCGGCGCCTCGGAATCGTCGTGCTCGAACGGCCGGGGTGGCTGGCCGCACGCCGCCAACGCCAAAAGACAGAGCAGCATCACGACGGGACGCTTCATAGCATGGCACACGTCGCGACCACGCCGAGCAGGCAAACGAACACCAGGATGATGAGGTAGGGCACGTCAGGCTCTGAGCGCGATCGCCGACAGTCCCCTGCCGTAATCGCGCACGCCGCTCAGCGTATTGCGGCGATAGCTGAAGAAATCGTCGCGCGCCGCCAGCGTGTCGTGGCCGGTGGCGCTCACCGAGACGCCGATGAGCGCGATGCGATGGGCCAGGTAGCCCGCCAGATCGAACAGGAAGTGGCCGGTGCGCGGCGCTTGGCGAAAGAACGCGGCGTTGGCTTCGTCCTGCGCCACGAACGGCGCGGGAAATTCGGGCCCGACCTCGTAGGAGTCGCGGCCGATGCAGGGGCCGATGGCGGCGCGCACGCGTTCGCGTTTGGCGCCGAGCCGTTCCATGGCGGCGACCGTGCTGTCGACGACGCCGCCCAGCGCGCCTTTCCAGCCGGCATGGGCGGCGCCGATCACGCCGGCGCCGGGATCGGCCAGCAGCACCGGTGCGCAATCGGCCGCCAGCACGCCCAGCACGACACCCGGCCGGTCGGTCACCAGCGCATCGGCCTTGGGCGCGCCGGGCGACGTCCAGCGCTGGTCGGCGACGGCCAGCACGTCGGTCGAATGGATCTGATGCACGGTCAGAAGCTCGCTCTCGCCCAGACCGAACGTGGCCGCCGCGCGCCGGCGATTCTCGCGCACATTGTCGGGCTGATCGCCCGAGCCGTAGCCGCAGTTGAGGGACGAATAGAGTCCGGCGCTCACGCCGCCCTGGCGGGTGAAGAAGCGATGCTGCACGCCGTCGAGCTCGGCAAGCGTTTGGGCCTGGATCATGTCGCGTCCGAGGGGCTGTCAGGAAACCCGGCCGGCGCGGCGCTTCTGTTGTCGCCCACGGCCAGAACGCGGAAGAGGGTGCCCATTTGGTCGGGCGCGATCAAGCGCGCCAGTGCCGCGTCGATGGCGCGGCGCTCCGCCTCGCCGGCGCGTTCCTTCAATCTCTCTGCACGCTGCATGATGCCCAGCCGCTGCAGGAAGTCGCCCTGGCCGACCGGCCCGAAGGTCGCCCCGCCGGTGGCCGCGGCGAGCGCCGTGAAATCGACATGCGCGCTCAAGTCGGTCTCGCCGGGTCGGTCGAGCAGGGCCGCGCCGCGATGTCCGCGCACGGCCTGCAGCGACGCACCGTGGCCGCCGCGATCATGGCCGTAGTCGACGATCAGCGCCCAGCCGCCGTCACGGCGCAGGCGCGCGCCGATCGCAGCGGCAAGGACGCTGCTTGCTTCGGAGATCTCGGCCTGCGCGCCGGCCGGCGCGTCGGGCAACAGCGGCGCGTAAGGCGTTACGCCGGGGGCGAGCGCAAAGCGCAGCGTCTCGCCGTCGGGCTCCAGCCCGACCATGCGCTCGGCCCAACCGCGGGACGTCTTTTCGAACTGGCGCACCGGCAGGGCGTCGAAGAATTCGTTGGCAACCAGCAGCGTCGGTCCGTGCGGCACGTCGTCGAGATGGCCATGCCATGTCGGCCTGAAGCCGCCGAGCGTTGTCTGCTGCAAGGCCTGCAGCTCTGCATTGATCTCGACGAGGTGAAGATCGATCGCGGCATGGAAGCCCGCGACGCCGCGCGTGGCGCGGAGCGCATCGGCCATCAAGGTGCCGCGTCCAGGTCCCAGTTCGATCAGGACCACGGGGTGCGGCCGGTCCATCGCCAGCCAGCGCTCGGCAAGCCAGGCGCCCAGAAGCTCGCCGAACATCTGGGAGATTTCCGGCGCCGTCGTGAAATCGCCGGCGGCGCCCACCGGGAGCGCGGTGCGGTAGTAGCCGAGGCGGGGATGGCCGAGCGCTTCGGCCATGAAATCGGCGATCGACATCGGACCGGTGAGGGCGATGCGCCTTGCGATCAGGCGGCCGAGCTCCGTGGTCACGGCACGGCCCCGGGTCTTCGATATGCCCGGGCGATCAGCCAGCCGCCGAAGGCCAGCAGGGGAAGCGACAGCAGCATGCCCATGGTGAGCCAGTTACCCAGCAGGTAGCCGAGATGGGCATCGGGCTCGCGGAACAGCTCGCCCACGATGCGCGCCACGCCGTAGCCGAAGCAGAACACGCCGGTCAGCAGGCCCGGCCGGTGGCGGCCGTCGGTGAGCCGCCACACGGCCACCAGCACGAGCAGCACCACCACGCCCTCGAAGAACGCCTGGTAGAGCTGGCTGGGATGGCGCGGCAGCGGGCCGCCGCGCGGGAAGATCATGGCCCACGGCACGTCGGTGACCCTGCCCCACAGCTCGCCGTTGATGAAGTTGGCCAGGCGGCCGAAGAACAGGCCGATCGGCACCACGAGCGACACCAGGTCGGACAGCATGAAGGGATCGACCTTGTTGCGCCGGGCGAAGGCCAGGATGGCGACGACGACGCCCAGCAGCCCGCCATGGAACGACATGCCGCCTTCCCACAGGGTCAGGATGGCGAGCGGGTTGGAGAGGTAGAAGCCGGGCTTGTAGAACAGCACGTAGCCCAGCCGGCCGCCCAGGATGACGCCCAGCGCCGCCCACAGCAGGAAGTCGTCGATCTTGACCGGCGAGAGGAGCTTGGGCGGCTGCTCGCAGACCCGCCGCATGATCTGCCAGCCGATGACGAGGCCGGCGATATAGGCGAGCGCATACCAGCGGATGGCGAAGGGCCCGAGCTGGACCAGCACCGGGTCGATCTCGGGATAGGGGATCAGGAGGATGGTCATGGGAGGCGGAGGTTATAGCCGCTCGATGGCACCCGAAGAATGGGCGTGACCGCAGAATCGGCGCGGCGCCGGTCTTTGGGGACCGGCGCCGCTGAGAACAATCCGAACGATTGACGACTTTTTATTATACTTCGACGAGAGGGGGCGTCGGACGGTTCTTTTCGGGTCAGGCTTCGCCGACCGTCTCGAGAATCGAGGCGGTCAGCGCGTCGGCGGGCGACTTGCCGGCCCACACGACGTACTGAAAGGCGGGGTAGAAGCGCTCGCTTTCGCTGATCGCGACCTCGACGAGGTCGTTCAGCTGTTCGGGCATCAGGCCCGAGGTGCCGCGCAGCGGGATGGCGTGGCGGAACATCGGCAGGCCTTCGTCGGTCCACAGATCGAAGTGGCCCAGCCACATCTTCTCGTTGATCAGCGCCAGCAGGACATGGATGTCCTTGTGGCGCTCGCTCGGGATGCGGACGTCGTAGGCGCAGGTGAAATGCAGAGCCTCGACATCGTCGCGCCAGCTGAAGAACATGCGGTAGTCGCACCAGCGGCCGGCGACTTCGACGGCGATCTCGCGGTCCGATGTGCGATCGAAGGGCCAGTCATTGGCGGAAACGACTTTTTCGATCATCTCGAGCGGGTTGAGATCGGCTTTCCGTCTGGTCCGCTCATGTCGCGATAACGCCATCGACCCACTCCCCAACCATTCCGCCTTGCGGCTCCTAGAGAACCATTCTTGAGGCGGGTGGCCGACATATCGTGGTGGGCACCCAACAACCCACAAGCTGTAGGTTGCCATAAGGGTGAGTCGGGACGCAATAAGAAATCAGGCGGAAATCGGGAAAAGAGTCAGCGATTCCATAAATTTAATCCCCAGCGCTAAGATTCGAGTCGCAGAATTTCGCAGGCCGAATTGGGCTTATTTGCTGGTTTTCTGGGCAAATCCGTATCGGTCTGCGGCTGTCGCCTGTTTCGCAGCCCCTGAAACTCCTTGGCACACGCCTTGCCTCCGAAGGGTCCGAAGCGCTCGCCAGTAGCGCCGGCAAACAGGAGGCTCGTCGATGTTCAAGGACCCCTTCGATCCCAATTCCCCGCTCGGGCGGCGCTGTGGCTGCGGCGGCGACCATTCCGTCTCGGAGCACGGACGGCTGACCGCCGAAGCCGTGCCGTCGGGCGAGGAAGCCCGGTGGAACCGGGTCGTCGATGCGGCGGTCCTGCGCGCGGTCTTCCCGGTCGATGCGCAGCGCCGCCTGTTCCTGAAGACGGTGGGCGCGGCCACGGCGATGGCTGCGATCTCCTCGGTGCTGCCGCTCGGCGCCGCCCGCGAGGCCTTCGCCCAGGGCGGGGCGCCGGAGAAGAAGGATCTCAAGGTGGGCTTCATCCCCATCACCTGCGCCACGCCCATCATCATGGCCCATCCGATGGGCTTCTATGCCAAGCACGGGCTCGACGTCGAAGTGGTCAAGACGGCGGGCTGGGCGGTGATCCGCGACAAGTCGCTGGCCAAGGAATACGACGCCTCGCACATGCTCTCGCCGATGCCGCTCGCCATCTCGCTGGGCGTCGGCTCGAACCCGGTGCCGTGGACGATGCCGGCGATCGAGAACATCAACGGCCAGGCCATCACCCTGGCGATGAAGCACAAGGACAAGCGCGATCCCAAGGACTGGAAGGGCTTCCGCTTCGCCGTGCCGTTCGACTACTCGATGCACAACTACCTGCTGCGCTACTACGTGGCCGAGCACGGACTCGATCCCGACAAGGACATCTCGATCCGCTCGGTGCCGCCGCCCGAAATGGTGGCCAACCTCAGGGCCGACAATATCGACGGCTATCTCGGGCCCGATCCGTTCAACCAGCGCGCGGTCTATGACGGCATCGGCTTCATCCATATCCTGACCAAGGAGATGTGGGACGGCCATCCGTGCTGCGCCTTCGCCGTCAGCAAGGAATTCGCCAGCCAGAATCCCAACGCCTATCGCGCGCTGCTGAAGGCGATCATCGAAGCCACGACCTTTGCCTCCAAGGCCGAGAACCGCAAGGAGATCGCCAAGGCGATCGCGCCGCAGAACTACCTGAACCAGCCCGAAACGGTGCTCGAGCAGATCCTGACCGGCACCTACGCCGACGGGCTGGGCAACGTGAAGAAGGACCCCAACCGCATCGATTTCGACCCGTTCCCCTGGAACCAGTTCGCGATCTGGATCCTGACCCAGATGAAGCGCTGGGGGCAGCTCAAGGCCGACGTCGACTACGCCAAGGTCGCGTCCGACGTCTTCCTCGCCACCGACACCGCCGAGCATGATGAAGGAGATGGGCCTCACGCCGCCCGATCCGACGAAGAAGACGATCGTGGTGATGGGCAAGCCGTTCGATCCCGCCAAGCCGGCCGACTACGTCGCGAGCTTCGCCATCAAGCGGAGCTGATCGCGTGCCGTCGCCGAAGAGTTCGCTGGGATTGCGGGCCGCCGTCCTGTCGCTGCTGATCTTCGTCGGCATCGTGGTGATCTGGCAGGTCGCCACGATGCCCACGGCCGGCAGCGGCGCGGCGATGGACCCGGAATACGCCAAGCTGGTGGGCGCGGCCGCGGCGAGCGGCTCGAAGTCGGCAATGCCGACGCCGGCCGATATCGGCGCCACGATCTGGAAGCATCTGCGCGATCCGTTCTATGTGCGCGGCAGCAACGACAAGGGCATCGGCATCCAGCTCGCCTACTCGCTCGGCCGCGTGCTGCTGGGCTTCGCGCTGGCCGCGATCGTGGCCGTGCCGCTCGGCTTCCTGATCGGCATGTCGCCGCTGGTCTATCGCGCGCTCGACCCGTTCATCCAGATCCTGAAGCCGGTGTCGCCGCTCGCCTGGATGCCGCTCGCGCTCTACACCATCAAGGACAGCGCCATCTCCTCGATCTTCGTCATCTTCATCTGCTCGATCTGGCCGATGCTGATCAACACCGCGTTCGGCGTGGCGAGCGTGCGCCGCGAATGGCTGAACGTGGCGCGCACGCTGGAGGTCGGGCCGTTCCGCACCGCCTTCAAGGTCATCCTGCCGGCGGCGGCGCCCACCATCATGACCGGCATGCGCATCTCCATCGGCATCGCCTGGCTGGTGATCGTGGCGGCCGAGATGCTGGTGGGCGGCACCGGCATCGGCTACTTCGTGTGGAACGAGTGGAACAACCTCTCGATCGCCAACATCGTGACCGCCATCCTGCTGATCGGCCTGGTCGGCCTGCTGCTCGACCAGGGCCTGGCGCGGCTCACCAAGCTCGTGACCTATCCGGAGTAGGCGCGGCATGGAACGTCCGCTGATCAGCGTCGAGGGCCTGGCGCGTCGCTTCGGCGACGGCAACCAGCCCGCCGTGTTCGAGAACATCTGGTTCGGCGTCGACCGCGGCGAGTTCGTCTGCCTGATCGGCCATTCCGGCTGCGGCAAGACCACGATCCTGAACGTGCTGGCCGGCCTCGACCGGCCGAGCGAGGGCGCCGTCATCGTCGACAACCGCGAGATCGACGGGCCGAGCCTCGACCGCGCCGTGATCTTCCAGGGCCATGCCCTGCTGCCGTGGCTGTCGGTGATGGGCAACATCGCCTTTGCCGTCTCCTCGCGCTGGCGGTCGTGGGACCGCGCCCGGGTGCAGGACCATGCGCGGCGGTTCATCGACCTGGTCGGGCTGAAGGGCGCCGAGAGCAAGAAGCCGTCGCAGCTTTCGGGCGGCATGAAGCAGCGGGTCGGCATCGCCCGCGCGCTCTCCATCGAGCCCAAGATGCTGCTGATGGACGAGCCGTTCAGCGCGCTCGATGCGCTGACCCGCGGCATGCTGCAGGACGAGGTGCTGCGCATCTGCGCCGCCACCAAGCAGACGGTGTTCATGATCACCCACGACGTCGACGAGGCGATCCTGCTGGCCGACCGGATCGTGCTGATGACCAACGGACCGGGCGCCCGGATCGCCGAGATCGTCGTCAACACCATGCCGAAGAACGAGCGGCACCGGAACGACCTGCACCGCCATCCGCAGTACTACGCCATCCGCAACCACCTCGTGGAGTTCCTGGTCAACCGCTCCAAGGCCTTCGACCAGGAGATCGCGGACGGCAACTACGACCCGCGCCGCGCTGAAGCTGGTGAAGCCGGGCCTGGCCGCGGTCAATCCACCCGCCGAGGTCGTGCCGCTGCGCCATACATCTCATATTCCTCTCCCCCGCTAGGGGGAGAGGCGAGGAGAGGGGGCTACGCACGGAGCTTCCGGTAACACGAGGGAGAGGACAATGAAGCGAGCTGAAGTGACCGAGAAGATCCTGAGCGCCAAGCGCCTGAAGGAGCTCACCTGGGAGGAGATCGCCAAGAAGATCGGCGGCGCCTCCAAGATCATCGTCACCGCGGCCTGCATGGGCCAGATGAAGATGACCAAGGAGCAGGCGACCAAGGCCGCCAAGCTGTTCGGTCTCGGCAAGGAGGAGACGCTGCTCCTGCAGGAGGTGCCGTACCGCGGCTCGCTGCCCCAGGTGCCGCCGACCGATCCGCTGATCTACCGCTTCTACGAGCTGGTGCAGGTCTACGGCACGACCTGGAAGGAACTGATCCAGGAGGAATTCGGCGACGGCATCATGAGCGCCATCGACTTCGACATGACGATGGAGCGCCAGCCCGACCAGAAGGGCGACCGCGTGAAGATCGGCATGTCGGGCAAGTTCCTGGGCTACAAGACGTACTGACCAAATTTTCGTCCCGATCGGAGCTCGAGCGAAGCGAGGCGCGGTCGAAGGACCTCTTCTGAGGCCTTTGCCGTACAGACTGAGGTCCCCAGACTGCGCCGCCCTTCGGCGGCTTCGCTCAGGATGACGGAATGAGGATGGGCCGATCGGTTGCCGGTCTCATCGTCTCATGCAAGATTGTCGACAATCGACGATTGGCCAGATTTCGGGGGTTATTTGGCACTTTCCGACCTTTCGGGCGTGGCGACGCAGAGCATCGGCCCGCTATCCAAGGCGACATTGCGCGCCCATATCGCGGAACGTTTGCGCGCGGCGATCCTGGCTGGCGACATCGCGCCCGGCGCGCAGCTCACGGAGACAGCGCTGTCGTCGCGATTCGATGTCAGCCGCGGGCCCCTGCGCGAGGCGCTGCGCCAGCTCATCGAAGAGGGCCTGCTGGTGACGGTGCCCTATACCGGCACGCACGTGGCCTCGCTCTCCGTCGAGGACGTTCGCGAGATCTATTCGCTGCGCACTGCGCTCGAGATCTTCGCCTTCGAGCAGGTCTGGGATCGGCGCGATGCCCGCTTCCGCGCCGAGCTACGCCGCCGAAACGACGGCGTTGTTGGCCAGCATCGATGCCGGCGACGACCGGACCAGCATCTCGACCGAACTCGAGCTGCACGGCCTGGTGTTCGAGGCCAGTGGCCACAAGCTGCTGCAGCGCGCCTGGCACGGGTTGCGCGGTCGCCTGCAGCTCTATTGGGCTGCGCACCATCGCGCCCACGGCCGCCGTGGGCCGAGGCGCGACAGCCACGACAGCTACATCAAGGCGGCGCTCGGGCGCCGATCTCGACGCCCTGCGTCGGGAGATCGCCGACCACATGCGCCGCGGCGCCGTGGTCACCGAGAAATTCGTGTCGGGGAAATCGAAGAAGGGGAACAAGTCATGACGATCAAGCGCCGTACGATCCTGCTTGGGGCCGGGTTGGGAGTGGCCGCGCCGGCCTTGCTGTCGCTGCCGGCCCGCGCCGGCACCCTTGAGGACACCAAGAAGCGCGGCACCTTCCGCGTCGGCGTCACCCAGGCGCCGCCGTGGTTCTCCAAGGATCCCAAGACCGGCGAATGGTCGTCGGGTCTCGGCATCTCGATGGGCAAGGCGATGGCCGACAAGCTCGGCGTCAAGATGGAGACCGTCGAGGTGAGCTGGGGCAACTCGATCGCAGCCCTGCAGGGCGACAAGATCGACATCATGTTCACGATCGACGCCACGCCGGAGCGCAAGCAGGCCGTCGACTTCCCCGATTCGCCGCTGCTCTATTATTCGCTGGCTGTCCTGGCGCGTGACGATCTCGCCGCGGCGACCTGGGAGGATCTCAACAAGCCGGGCGTGCGTATCGCCGTGCCGCAGGCCTCGTCGATGGACCGTTTCGTGAGCGAGCATGCGCCCAAGGCCGACATCCAGCGCTTCCCCGACAATGCCGCCGCCATTGCGGCCTTCCAGTCGGGTCGCGTCGACGCCGTCTGCCTGTTCCATCCGCCGCTGCTCGCCGCCCGTCAGCGCCTGGGCAAGGGCAAGATCGTGGTGCCGACGCCTGCCCAGTCGCAGGCGTCGAGTGCGGCCGTGCGCAAGGGTGATCCCGAATTCGTGGCCTGGGTCGATAAGCAGTTCGCCGAATACTACAAGAGCGGCCAGACGCAGAAATGGTACGAGGCCGCGCTCAGCGACTTTGGCCTCGATCCCAAGCTCGCCCCGCCGATCATGAAGGAAATGATCAAGTAGGCCGGCCCTTCGCCGTCGGCTAGCAGGTCGTCCGCTTGGCCTATCAGTGGAACTTCGCGCCGGTCCTCGCCAACGCCGACCTGTTGGCGCAGGGGCTCGTGAACACGCTCAAGATCACCGGCACGGCGCTCGCCTGCGGCCTCGTGCTCGGGCTGGCGTTGGCCCTGTTGCGGCTGTCGCAGAACCGGATAGCCTCTTGGCCGGCCGGCTTCATCGTCGAGGTGTTCCGCACCACGCCGCCCTTGGTCCAGCTCTTCTGGTTCTTCTTCGCCCTGCCGCTGATCGCCGGCATCGAGATGACGCCGTTCATGGCGGCGGCGGTCACCTTCTCCATCCAGTCGGCGGCCTTCTTCGCCGAAGTGTTCCGCGGCGGGATCATCTCGGTGGAGCGCGGCCAATGGGACGGCGCACGCGCCATCGGCATGACGCGCCACCAGGCGCTTCGCCGCATCGTGCTGCCGCAGGCCGTCAAGCGCATGATCCCGGCCTTCCTGGAGCGGGCGATCGAGCTCATGAAGACCACAACCCTGGTCGCCACCATCGCCTATGCCGATCTCCTGTACGCCGCCAACGAGATCGCGCAGAAGACCTTCCGGCCGCTCGAGACCTTCACGGTCGCGGCCCTGATCTATTTCGTGGTCATCACCGCTTTCAGCGTGCTGGCGCGCGGGCTCGAACGCCGCCTGGCGGTGAGCGGCGAGTCGACCGTGCACTGACATGCGGTGGGATTTCGCCTCCGTCTTCGCCAACACCGACGCCCTACTGGCGGGTGCGGTGGGAACGGTGCGCATCTTCGCCATCTGCCTCGTGCTGGGCCTGAGCCTCGGCCTCGTCGTCGGCCTGGGCCGCTACTCGCGGCACCGTGCCTTCTATTGGCCGGCGACGGCCTTCGTCGAATTCTTCCGCAACACGCCGGTGCTGGTCCAGATCCTGTGGTTCTATTTCGCCATGCCGATGCTGCTGCCCTTCAGCATCGACCCCCTGGCTGCTGCCTCGCTCGGCATCTCGCTCAACTCGGCGGCTTTCTCGGCCGAGATCTATCGCGGCGGCATCCAGTCGATCGACCGCGGCCAGTGGGACGGCGCGCGGGCGCTGGGCATGACCTTCCTGCAGGCGATGCGGCGCATCATCCTGCCGCAGGCGCTGAAGCGCATGACGCCGGCTCTGACCAACCGCGCCATCGAGATCTTCAAGATGTCGACGCTGGCCTCCGCCGTGGCCTATGTCGAGCTGCTGCAGCAGGCCAAGCTGATCGCTTCGCTCAACTTCAATCCCATCGAGGCCTACACGGCCGTCGCCGTGATCTTCTTCGTGTTCCTGTGGCCGCTGGTGCAGCTCACCTACGTGCTGGAACGCCGGCTGGCGAGGGACGAATGACGATCCTGGGCGTCAGCGGCCTCACCAAGCGGTTCGGCGGCAACACCGTGATCGCCGGCATCGACCTCGATGTGAAGAAAGGCGAGCGCATCGCCGTGCTGGGCGCCTCGGGCTCGGGCAAGTCGACCCTGCTGCGTTGCCTCAACTTCATGGAGATGCCCGACGCCGGCACGATCACGCTCGACGGCAAGCCGGTCGGCCGGCGCGAGAGCGAGCTCACCCTTGTGCGCCAGCGTATCGGCATGGTGTTCCAGCAGTTCAACCTCTTCCCGCACATGACGGCGCTGGGCAATGTCATGGAAGGGCTGCGCACAGTGCGCGGCATGAGCAAAGCCGACGCCCGGGTGCGCGCCGAAAAGGAGCTGGCGCGGGTCGGGCTGGCCGACAAGGCGGCGCACTATCCCGCGCACCTGTCCGGCGGTCAGAAGCAGCGTGTGGCCATCGCCCGCGCTCTGGCCATGGATCCCGAGCTCCTGCTGTTCGACGAGCCGACCTCGGCGCTCGATCCCGAGCTGGTGGGCGAGGTGCTGGGCGTCATCCGGTCGCTGGCCGAGGAGGGCCGCACCATGCTGCTGGTCACGCACGAGCTGGGCTTCGCCTACCACGTGGCGACCCGCGTGATCTTCCTGGCCGATGGCACGATCCACGAGCAGGGCACGCCCGACGAGGTGCTGAAGCACCCGACGAAGGAACGAACGCGGGCCTTCCTGGCCCGCCACAAGGAATTCAGTCTTTAGCGCGTTCTGACGCGCACGGTTCAGAAAAGATGAGATCTCGAGCCAGCAAGAGTGCACACGACGTAGGGGAAACGACGATGGCGACGGAGCAGGCGAGCGCGCAGGCCTACATGGCCGATGCCCGCAACGACAAGGTTCTGGTCTACGTGAACGGCGACTTCGTGCCGCGCAACGAGGCGCGCGTCTCGGTGTTCGATTCGGGCTTCGTGCTGGGCGACGGCGTATGGGAGGGGCTGCGTCTGATTAAAGGCAGGCTGGTCAGCCTGGAGGCCCATCTCGACCGGCTGTTCGAGGGCGCGCGCTCGATCCAGCTCGATATCGGCCTGTCGCGCCAGGGTGTCGTGAAGGCCGTGCAGGACACGCTTGACCGCAACGGCATGACCGACGGCGCGCATATCCGCCTGATGGTGACGCGCGGCCTGAAGAAGACGCCCAACCAGGACCCGCGCTTCGTGATCGGGCCCGCCACCATCGTGATTGTGGCCGAGTACAAGACGCCGATCCCCGAGGCCAAGGAGAAGGGCTATGCGCTCTTCACCTCGGCCTTCCGCACCACCGGCCCCGACCAGTTCGACCTCCGCCTCAACTCGCATTCGCGGCTGAACCTCATCCAGGCGCTGATCCAGGCGATCAACGCCGGGGCCGACGAGGCGCTGATGCTCGATCCGCGCGGCTTCGTCGCCTCCTGCAACTCGACCAACTTCTTCATCGTGCGTGGCCGCGAGCTCTGGACCTCGACCAGCCTCTACAGCTTCAAGGGCATCACCCAGGCCAACGTGATCGACGCCTGGCGCAAGGCCGGCCACGTCGCCCGCGAATGCGACTTCACCCTGGCGCAGGTCTACTCGGCCGACGAGGCCTTCGTGACCGGCACTCTGGGCGGCGTCACGCCGGTGACCAGGGTCGACGGCCGGCTCATTGCCGACGGCAAGGCGGGCAAGGTCACGAAGGAAACGAGCGAGCTTTACCTGCGGTCGGTCGGAGCGATCTGATTGATGAATACGTCCCCCTTCGTCGTACGGGCGGGGCTATCGCATCTGACTAAAAACTTCGTCATCCCGACCGGAGCCGAGCGTAGCGAGGCGTAGTGGAGGGACCTATTCACGTGGCCGCATGGACAAGAACAGGTCCCTCGACTACGCCGCCCGTTGGGCGGCTTCGCTCGGGATGACGGAATAAATAGCAAATGCGATATCCCTGCCCCGTATGGCGGGGAGGAAATGAGGATTATTCGGCTGCCAATTTCCTTGCCGCCCGCGGATCGCGCGTGAGCAGGCCGTCGGCGAGGTCGCGGTCGATCAGCGCGTCGGGCCGTTCGGACACGCGGCCGAAGCCGCCGCCGCCGCCCACGAACATCTCGACGACGTCGCCCTTGGCGAGATCGACGGCGGCCTTGCTCTTCAGCTCCTCGACCGTGCCGTTGGCGCGATGGATGCGGCAGTAGCCGCGCTGGCCGGGCTCGCCGCCCAGCAGGCCCTCGGGCGCGAGGCGAAAGCGGTCGGAGTAGATCGCGAGCTGCACGTCGTCCTTCAGGATCTCGCAGCGCCGGGTGAAGCCCGCGCCGCCGCGGCGCGCGCCCAGGCCGAACGAATCGGGCGCCAGCTCGTAGCCGACGATGCGGAAGAAGTCGTAGTCGATGTCGAGCGATTCGACGGGCGCGTTGGAGCAGTTGCTGAGCGGCGAGTCGACGGCATCGCAGCCGTCGGCGCCCTTCGAGGCGCCGTAGCCGCCGCCGAAGATCTCCAGGTAGACGCTGTAGCCCTTCTCGCCGAGCTGGGAGAGGCAGAAGGCCGTCGTGCAGTCGAAGCCGGTGGCGATCACCTTGTCGGGCAGCGCCTGCGCCATCGCCTTCATCACGGCGTTGAACACGCGGTAGGCCGGGATCATGCGCGCGCGCACCGGCGCCGGCGGCCGCGGGTTCAGGAGCGAGCCGTACGGCACCTTGATCGTGATCGGCCGCGCCATGCCCTCGTTGTAGGGAATGTCCGGGCTGGTCAGCACCGACTTCACGCAGGAGAGCGCCGCCGAGAGCGTGCTGGAGTAGGGGCAGTTGAGGTTGCGCTTGACCTGCGCGCAGGTGCCCTCGAAATCGATCTCGACCGAATCGTCGCTGATCGTGACCTTGGCCTTCACCACCAGCGGCTCGTCGGTGAGGCCGTCGTCGTCGACCGCATCCTCGCCGTAGAACGTGCCCTTGGGCGCCTGGGCGATGGCGGCGCGCACGCGGCGCTCGGAGTAGTCCTGCATCTCGGCCATCGCCGCTTCGACCTTGTCGGCGCCATAGCGCTCGCAAAGCTGCTTCACGCGCAGCACGCCGATCGCATTGGCGGCGAACTGGGCGTTGAAGTCGCCGATCGTGAGGTCGGGCACGCGCACGTTGGCGGTCACCAGGCGCTCGAACGAGCCGCCGTTCCAGTCGTGCTCGAAACTGTAGCGCGACGGCGGGAAGCGGATGCCCTCCTGGTAGACGTCCGAGGCATGGATGTTGAGGCCGGGTGCGCCGCCGCCGAGATCGAGATGGTGCGCGACCGAGGCGCCGAAGCCCACGATCCTGCCGCCGACGAAGATCGGCGTGAAGATGAACACGTCGGGGATATGCTGGCCGCCCTCGAACGGGTCGTTGTTGATCAGGAAGTCGCCTTCCTTCAGCGTCTCGACCGGATGGCGCCTCAGGCAGGCGCGCAGGGTCTCGCCGATCGGGCCCGAGCTGCATGGGAATGAGCTCGGCCTGGGCCACCGTGTTGCCGTTGCGGTCCATCAGGCCGGCCGAGCCGTCGCGCGCCTCGCGCAGGATGGTCGAGTAGGCCGAGCGGATCAGCTTCACGCCCATCTCGCGCGCCGAGGCGATCAGCGCCTGGCTGATCACGGCATAGTCGATGGGACTGAGCACGGTCATGACGATCTCCGCAGGATCAGATTGTCGGCCGGGTCGAGCTCGGCTGTCCAGCCGGGCGGCACCCAGGTCGTGGCGGTGTAGCCTTCGATGACGGCGGGGCCTGCGATCTTCTGGCCCGCGCTCAGCGCTTCGGCGACAAAGCGGTCGCAGTCGATCCAGGCTTCGCCGTGGAAGATCTTCGTCCTCTCGGGCGCGCGGGCGGCCAGGCTCTCGCGGTCGAGCCGCGGCGCCGTGCCGATCGGCAGGGTGGCGCCGACCCGCAAGGTCACGATCTCGACCGGCCGGTCGAGCGTGGCGCCGTGCATGAAGGTGCGGTGATGGGCGTCGGCGAACAGTCCGGCGAGATAGGCCGCATCGAGCGAGCCGAGCCGGTCGGCGGGAATCTCCACGCCGACCTCGAAGGCCTGGCCGACGAAGCGCATGTCGAGCGTGTGGGTGTAGAAAAGATCGCCGGGCAGCTTCATGTCGGCGAACTGGGCGGCCAGTCGCGCACGCATCTCGCCGAAGATCTGCCCGGCCTCTTTGGCCGCGGCCTCGTCGAGCTTCATCTTGCGCGTGACGGCGTCGAACTTGGTGTAGTCCGAGGCGACCAGGCCGTAGGCCGAGATCACGCCGGCATTGGGCGGCACGACGATGGTCGCGATGCCGAGCTCCTCGGCGATGCGCGCGGCATGCAGCGGTCCCGCGCCGCCGAACGGCACCAGCGCATAGTCGCGCGGATCGCGGCCGCGCTCGGTCGAGACGAGCTGGATGGCGCGCACGATATTGGCGTCGGCGAGCTGCAGCGCCGAGGCGGCGGCCTGCTCGATGCTGAGATCGAAGCGCGCCGCCAGCGGCTCGAAGGCGCGCCGCGCGGCCTCGCCGTCGAGGCTCATGGCGCCGCCCAAGAACGCGCCGGGGCGGATGGTGCCGATCACGATATGGGCGTCGGTCGTGGCGGGCTCGCTGCCGCCCTTGCCGTAGCAGGCCGGCCCCGGATCGGCGCCGGCGCTTTGCGGGCCGACCCGCAGCATGCCGCCATCGTCGACCCAGGCGATCGAGCCGCCGCCCGCGCCGACCGAAACGATGTCGAGCACCGGCGTGCGGATCGGCAGGCCGTCGATCTCGCTTTCCGAGGCGAGCGACGGCCGCCCGTCCTGCACCAGGCAGACGTCGGTCGAGGTGCCGCCCATGTCGAAGGTGATGAGGTCGCTGGAAGCCCGAGCGCGCCGCCTGCCGTGTCGCGCCGACCACGCCGGCGGCCGGTCCGGAATAAAGCGCGGTGATGGCGCTCTGGCGCATCGCCGCGGCCGGCAGGCGCCCGCCATTGGACTGCATCACCGTGAAGCGGCCGGTGAAGCCCGCGTCGGCCAGCTTGCTCTCGAAGCGATGCAGGTAGCCGTCGATCACCGGCTGCACATAGGCCGACAGCAGCGTCGTCGAGGCGCGCTCGAACTCGCGGAACTCGCGCGCCACCTGATGGCTCGCGGTGACCAGCACGCCGGGCAGCGCTTCGGTGATCAACGCCGCCAGCCGCTTCTCGTGCGCGGGATTGGCATAGGCGTTGAGCAGGCAGATCGCGACCGCGCGATAGCCGCCGGCCTTGAGCGCCGGGATCAGCGCGTCCCTGACCGCGGCCTCGTCGAGCGCGTCGCTCGACCGAGCCGTCGGCGCTTGAGCCGCTCCGTCGCCTCGAAGCAGTCCTTGCGGCGCACCGGCGGCGCGGGCTTGGCATAGAAGAGGTCGTAGATGTTGCGCCGGTCGTGGCGCTGCATGAACAGCAGGTCGCGAAAGCCCGCCGTGGCGATGAAGGCCACCGCCGCCCCCTTGCGCTCCAGCACCGCGTTGGTGGCGACCGTCGAGCCGTGGCCGAGGTCCTCGATGCGCGCGAGATCGATGCCCGAGGCGGTGAGCGCCGCGAACGCGCCGATGTCCGGACTTTTGGGCGTGCTCGGCACCTTGGTGACGACCACCCTGCCGCCTTCCACCGCCACCAGGTCGGTGAAGGTGCCGCCGACCTCGACGCCTACGCGCATGAACACACTCCGATCATGGGCAGCATGCTACCGGCCCTCCAATAGGGACACTAGCCCCGACTATCGCTGACCGGTCCCGCTGTCATCCTGAGCGCATGGGGCGCATGGCGCAGTTCACGATGCGCCGGTCGGACAGGAGATCCTTCGCTTCGCTCAGGATGACAAAATGCTGCCTGCATTGCAGGCAGACGAGAGGGAGTTTCTGCGCAGCATGGTGCGCAGAAACTCCGAATCGGTGGTCATCTTCCGATGCGTCCCAAAAGTATTACTTGACTAGTTAAGTAGCAGGACTTATATACAGAACCTGCGCCCAGTCGGGACCACGAAGCATGAGCGTCGAAAACTCGAGACTATCCATGTCGGGCCGCACGGCGTGGAATTGGCGAATCACTAGCGGAAACTGCGGGAACTGCGGAAAGTCCCGGCAGCCTGCTGGAGGGCCTTGGACCTACCGGTCGCCGCCGAGCTTGGCCTGCAATTCGGCGATCTGCTTCTTCAGTTCCTCGTTCTCCTCGCGCGCCTTGGCGGCCATGGCCTTCACCGCGTCGAACTCGTCGCGGCGGGGAATGTCCATGCCGTCCAGGATCTTGGCGATCTGGTCGCGGATGCGGGCCTCGACCTCGTCCTTCACGCCGGTCAATGCGCCCATGGCGCCGTTGGCCATCTTGGTGAGGTCGTCGATGAAAGGGTTGCGTGTTTGCATGACGGTCTCCTGATGCGGTGAGTATGGGCGGCTGATAGCATCCCTTCAAGAACGCCGGAGGAAGCCCTTGGGTCTGGTCAAAGTCGAGTCGAGCGAAGGCATCACCACCATCACCATGACGCGCGCCGACAAGCGCAATGCGCTGAGCCAGGCCCTGTGCGACGAGCTCTACGACGCCTATCGCGGCTTCGAGGCGGGCGGCGACCAGGTCGCCATTCTACAGGCCGACGGGCCGGCCTTCTGCGTCGGCGCCGACCTCAAGGAGCCGCCGTCCGCCATGTGGAAGGCGGTGCCCGATGTCAGTTACAAGCTCAGCAAGCCGGTGATCGCCGTCACCCAGGGCTGGGTGATCGGGGGCGCGATCTGCATGGTCATGACCTGCGATCTGATGGTGTCGGCCGACACCACCAAGTTCATGTATCCCGAGGCCAAGGTCGGCGTGTTCGGCGGCCTGATGCCGGGCATCGTCTCGCGCATGCCGCACAAGGTCGCGATGGAACTGCTGCTGCTGGGCGAGGAGATCTCGGTGAAGCGCGCCTACGACGTGGGCTTCGTCAACAAGGTCGTGCCGCTCGGCGAGGAGCGCGCCGAGGCGCGGCGCATGGCCACGATCATCGCCCAGTCGGCGCCTTTGGTGATCCGCACCCTGCGCGACTTCGCCAACCAGACCCTGCCGCGCGGCCCGGCCGAGATCTTCGTGCCCGAGCGCTACAAGCTCGAGCGCATCGCCGGCAGCGACGACCGCAAGGAGGGCGCTGCCGCCTTCCGCGAAAAGCGGCCGGCCAAATTCAAGGGCAGGTGAGGATCGCATCATGGGCAAGCTGCTGCTGGTCGGTTGCGGCAAGATGGGCGGCGCCATGCTCGACGGCTGGCTGGCGCGCGGCCTCGCCGCGGCGGATGCGATCGTCGCCGAGCCGGTCGAGGCGCTCCGGCCAAACAAGCCGGGGCTGCATACGGTCGCCTCGACCTCCGAGGTGAGCGAGCGGCCGGAGGTCGTCGTCCTGGCGGTGAAGCCGCAATCGATGGATGCGGTGCTGCCCGATCTGAAGCGCTTTGCCGATGAAGGCGCGGTCTTCCTGTCGATCGCCGCCGGCAAGACGCTGACGTATTTCGCCGCCCATCTCGGCGCCGCGGCCAAGGTCGTGCGCTCCATGCCCAACACGCCGGCGGCGGTCCGCCAGGGCATCACCGTGGCGACGACGGCGAAGGGCGTGACGGCTGCGGAGAAAAAGCGCTGCCACGAGCTGCTCGAAGCCGTCGGCCAGGTGCTGTGGGTCGACGACGAGGCGCTGATGGATCCGGTGACGGCCTTGTCGGGCAGCGGGCCGGCTTACGTCTTCCTGCTGGTCGAGGCGATGGCGGCGGCCGGCGCCAAGCTCGGGCTCGCGCCCGACATGGCCATGCAGCTTGCCCGCACCACGGTGACGGGCAGCGGCGAGTTGCTGAAGCAATCGAGCGAACCGGCGTCGCAGTTGCGCGTTAACGTGACCAGCCCGGGCGGCACCACGGCGGAGGCGTTGAAAGTGTTGATGGCGGCGGACGGCATCCAGCCGGTGTTCGACAAGGCGCTGGCGGCAGCGTCGCGCCGATCGAAGGAACTCGCAGGATGACGGACATCAAGGACGCCGCTCTCGACGCCTTTCTCGGCCTGATTGCCGAGAAGGGCTTTGACGGGGTGGCCTTGCGCGACGTGGCCGAGGCTGCCGGCCTGGGCCTCGCCGATCTTTATCGCGTCTATCCCGACAAGATGGCGCTGGTGTCGGCCTTCATGGCGCGCACCGACGCCGAGGTGCTGGCCGGCACGGCCAGCCGCAACGATCCCGAGGAGACCGCGCGCGACCGGCTGTTCGACGTCCTGATGCGCCGCTACGACGCGCTGCGTCCGCATCGCGCGGCGCTGGGCGCGATCCGCCGCGCCGGCACGCGCGATCCGCTGCTGGCGCTGGCGATGGGCCCGGCGCTCCGCCGATCCATGGCGGCCATGCTGGAGGCCGCCTCGGTGCCGAGCGAAGGCCTGAGTGGTGCATTGCGGCAGAACGGCCTGCTGGCGATTCACTATGCCGTTTCCCGGGTCTACGACCGCGACGACACGGCCGATCTGTCCAAGACCATGGCCGCCTTGGACAGCCGCCTCAAAATGGCGGAGAGATGGGCACAATTCTTTGATAAATATACGAAATCGCAAAAACCTCCGGAACCCGCACCGAGCGAGAATTCGCCCGCTCCGTGAATTTTTTGTGCAGTGCACAAAAATCACCCTTGACTTGCTGCACGGCGGGCCTAAATAGAGCTTCGTTGTGCACCGCAGCAAAGCGGGGCAGCCCCGAGCTTCAACCCGTTTTCGCTTTCCAGGAGATTTCCCATGTACGCCAATGGCGCCTTCAAGAATCCGTTCGCCGATTTCGACTTCAGCAAGATTGCCGGCGAGTTCAAGTTCCCCATGGTCAACGTCGAGAGCATCGTCGAGGCCACGCGCAAGAACTTCGCCGCGCTGACCACGGCCAACACCACGGCCGTCGAGTCGATGAAGGCGATTGCCCAGCGTCAGGGCGACATGGTCCGCGCCGCGATGGAGGATTTCTCCAAGCATGGCAGCGACGTGCTGAGCGCCGCCACCGTCGAAGAGAAGGCCGCCAAGCAGATCGACTTCGCCAAGAAGAGCTACGAGTTGGCCATCGCCAACACCAAGGAGCTGACCGAGCTCTACAGCAAGGGCCACGCCGAGGCGTTCGCCGCGCTCAGCCATCGCGTCTCCGAGCTGACCGAAGAGGTCAAGGCTGCGATCGCCAAGAAGTAATTCGCCGGCGTCTGCGCCGACCGGAAAAGGGGCCGTTGCGGCCCCTTTTTCTTTGCTACGGTGCACGCACCATGGACCCCATCACCTACGACGATTTCACCAAGGTCGACGTCCGCGTCGGCACGATCCTCGAGGCGGCGCCGCTCGAGGGCGCGCGCAAGCCCGCGCTCCGGCTGTCGATCGACTTCGGCCCCGAGATCGGCGTCAAGAAGTCCTCGGCGCAGCTCACGGTCCACTACACGCCGGACAGTCTCGTCGGCCGTCAGGTCGCGGCCGTGGTCAATTTCCCGCCGCGCCAGATCGGCAAGTTCATGTCGCAGGTGCTGACCCTGGGCTTTCCCGACGGTGACGGCAGCGTCGTGCTGATCGTGCCGGACAAGAAGGTGCCGAACGGCGGGCGCCTGTTCTGAGGCGATTGGCGCTAGAAGACCTTGTGGATCCAGCCATGCGGGTCGGCTGAGCGCCCGCGCTGGATGCCGACCAGAGAGGCCTTCAATTCCTCGGTCCTGGTGCCGGGGCCGCCGTTGCCGATCTTGAACTCGCCATCCTTGCTGCGGACCGTGCCGATCGGCGTCACGACCGCCGCCGTGCCGCAGGCGAAGGCCTCGCGCAGGCGGCCGCTGGCGGCGTCGGTGCGCCATTGGTCGATCGAATAGCGGTCCTCGCGGACCTTGATGCCCTTGTCACTGGCCAGCCTGATCAGGGACGACCGCGTGATGCCGGGCAGGATCGTGCCGCCGAGCGGCGGCGTCGTCATCGAGCCGTCGTCGAACACGAAGAAGATGTTCATGCCGCCCAGCTCTTCGACCCAGCGCTGCTCGACCGCGTCGAGGAACACGACCTGGTCGCAGCCATGATCGGTCGCTTCGGCCTGGGCCAGCAGGCTGGCGGCGTAGTTGCCGCCGCATTTCGCGGCGCCCGTGCCGCCCGGCGCCGCCCGCGTGTAGTCGGGCGAGACCCAGACGGAAACCGCCGGGGCATCGGTCTTGAAGTACGCGCCGACCGACGAGGCGATGACGATGAACAGGTAGTCGGAAGACGGCTTGACCCCCAGGAAGACCTCGTTGGCGAACATGAAGGGCCGCAGATAGAGGCTGCCGTCGCCGTCCGGAATCCAGTCGCGGTCGATGCTGACCAGCCTGTCGCAGGCCTCGAGGAACAATTCCTCCGGCAGGGCCGGCATGGCCAGCCGCTCGGCCGACTTCTGGAAGCGGCGGGCGTTCTCGCGCGGCCGGAACAGGGTCGCGCCGCCATTGGCGGTGCGATAGGCCTTGAGGCCTTCGAAGATTTCCTGCGCGTAGTGCAGGACGGCCGAGGCCGGATCCATCGGGATCGGTGCGCGCGGCTCGATGCGCGCGTCGTGCCATCCCTGTGACTCGTGATAGCGGATGGTCACCATGTGATCGGAGAAGACACGGCCGAACCCCGGATTCTTCAGGAGCGCGGCGCGCTGCTCGGCGGCGACCGGCGACGGATGGGGATGGTGGACGAATTGAAGCGACTGGGTCTTGGACATTTCTCTCTCTGATGCTTGCTTTACTATTGAGTGAATTTAGCCTCTCAGACGGGAATCCGCACGATCACGCGCAGCCCGCCCAGCGGCGAGGCGGCGAGCTCGACGTCGCCGCCGTGGCTGCGCGCCACGTCGCGCGCGATGGTGAGGCCGAGACCGACGCCGCCGGTGTCGACATTGCGCGACTCGTCGAGCCGGAAGAACGGGCGGAACACGTCCTCGTACTTGTCGGGCGGAATGCCGGGACCGTCGTCGTCGATGGCGATTTCGACCGAGGTGCGGCCGCGCACCGCCTGGAGCCGCACCTTGGTGCCGTAGCGCAAGGCGTTGGAAACGAGATTGGTCAGGCAGCGCTTGATGGCGAGCGCGCGCAGCTCGACGTCCATGTCGCCCTGCCAGCCGACCTCGACATTGGCATTGTCGCGACGCGCGCCGGCCGCCACGTCCTCGAGGATCTCGGCGAGGTCGACCGGCCCGGGATCCTCATCGCCCTCGCCGCGGGCGAAGGCGAGGTAGCCTTCGATCATGCGCTCCATGTCGACCACGTCGTCGGCGAGCTCCTTGGTTTCCGGCGATTCGGGCAGCAGCGCCAGCGACAGCTTCATGCGGGTGAGCGGCGTGCGCAGGTCGTGGCTGACGCCGGCCAGCATCTCGGTGCGCTGCTGGATCGAGCGGCGCAGCCGGATGCCCATGGTCTGGAACGCGGTGGCGGCGTTGCGCACCTCGCGGGTGCCGCCGGAAAAGGCGAAGTCGGGCACGTCGCGCCCCTTGCCCAGCGCGTCGGCCGCCACGCCGAGATGCTCGATCGGCACCAGCTCGCGGCGCATGAACCAGATGGCGAGCCCGAACAGCACCAGCCCGAGGCCGACCTGCGCCAGCACGTAGGCGAAGCTCGAGCCGAAGGTCAGCCGGACGTGCGGCACCAGCACGTCCATGACCTCGGCGTCGGAGAGCTGGACCTCGATCAGCATCTGGCCGCCGCCGACATTGTTGTCGATGTAGTAGTTGCGCTTGAGGTCGGCGTTGAGCGCGCCTTCGACCTCGCGGGCGGCAATGTCGAAAAATTCGGGGGCCTGGAACGGCCGCACGTAGCCCTTGCGAAAGCTGACATAGAGCAGGAGGTCCTGGGCGGCACGACGCAGGATCCAGGCACGGTGCTCGTCGTCGGGAAAGTCCGACCGCAGCGTGATCAGCAGATCGAGGTCGCGCACCAGAAGCTGCGCCAGGCGGTTGGTCACGTTGTCGCCGCGCTGGCTGTAGAACCACCAGGCCGACAGCCCCTGCAGGAGCAGCATCGGCACGACGATGATGATCAGCGCGCGCGCGAACAGGGTCTGCGGCGAATGCCGGTCGGCAAAGCGGGCGATGCGTTCGAAGATGTCGCGGGGAGCGCCGAAGCTCATGCGTCGACCAGCCGATAGCCCTGGCCGCGCACGGTCCGCAGATACCGCGGGAAAGCCGGATCGGGCTCGATCTTGCGGCGGAGCCGCGTGACCTGCACGTCGATGGCGCGTTCGTTGACGGCCGCGCCCACGCTCTTGCTCAGTGTCTCGCGGCTCAGCACCTCGCCCAGGCGGGCCGTGAGGGCACGCAGCAGACCGACCTCGGCGTCGGTCAGCGGCACGCGCTTGCCCTTCTGCGTGAGCTCGCCCAGCTCGAGGTCGAACTGATAGGGTCCGAACGTCACCTGGCGCGCCGGCTCCGCGCCCGCTTCGGCGGGCGGCTTGTTTCGCCGCAGCACGTTCTGGATGCGCAGCAGCAACTCGCGCGCCTCGAACGGCTTGGCAAGATAGTCGTCGACGCCCTTCTCCAGCCCGGCGATGCGATCCTTGGGCTCGCCCATGGCGGTCAGCATGAGGATCGGCACGTCGTCGGTGCGCCGCAGCTCGCCGGCGAACTCGAGCCCGGTCTCGCCCGGCATCATGACGTCGAGCACGATCAGGTCGAAATCGAGCGCGGCCAGGCGCTGGCGGGCTTCGGCGGCATGGCCGGCCGCGGTGACGCGAAAGCCGTTGCGCGACAGGAACGTCTTCAGGAGCTCGCGCAGGCGGGTGTCGTCGTCGACCACCAGGATGTGCGGCTTGTCGGCCGAGGCGTCCATGCTCACCGGCCGCCGCCGCGCACCCGCTTGTCGACGACCGCGCGTTCGGCCGGGTCGAGCAGGCCGAGCAGGACCTTGCGGAAGCCTTCGACGGAATCCGCGCCGGTCTCGCGGTAGGCGCGCGCGAAGCGCTGGCTCTGGCGGTTGGTCAGGTCGAGTTCGAGCTTCTGGCCCTTCTCGGTGAGCCACAGTCTGCGTTCGCGGCGGTCGCGCGCGCCGCTCTTCTGCTCGACATAGGCCTGCTCGATGAGGTCCTTCAGCACGCGCGAGATCGACTGCTTGGTGACCTTCAGGATCGACAGCAGATGACCCACCGTCTGGCCGGGGTGGCGGCCGATGAAATAGAGCGCGCGATGATGGGCGCGGCCCAGCTGGTAGCGCTTGAGCTGTTGATCCGATTCGAACGTGAAGTCGCGATAGGCATAGAACATGAGCTCTATGCCCTGGCGCAATTCTTCGTCGCGCAGGAACAACGGATTGGCGAGAGGTCTGGATTCCACCATAGGGGCAACAAATATCGGTCTTCGCCGATTCGCGTGAGGTCGAATGACTATAGAGGGGGCGCGTTGCGTTGACACCCTAAAGAGGCAATGTTGCCGGCGACCGCTCGTTCCGGACATATTCTTTCTATGGGGAGTTTCTGCATGCTGACCGTCCATCACCTGGGTAAATCGCAGTCCGAGCGGATCGTCTGGCTCTGCGAGGAACTCGGCATCCCCTACGAGTTGAAGCGCTACGAGCGGCTTCCCGTCACCATGCTGGCGCCGCCGGAATACAAGGCGCTCCATCCCCTGGGCGCCGCGCCGGTGATCACCGACGGCGACGTGGTTCTGGCCGAGTCGGCCGCCATCATCGAGTACATCGCAGCCAGGCACGGCAAGGGCCGCCTCGTGCCGGCCGCCGATCATCCCGACTTTGCCCAGTTCCTCTACTGGTTCCATTTCGCCAATGGAACGCTGCAGCCTGCCACCGGCCGCAACATGATCCTGGGTCGCTTGAACCTGCCGGCGGACAATCCGCTTCTGCGGGCCATGAAAGGCCGGCTCGATCTCGCGCTGGGCCTGGTCGAGACCCGCCTCGGCAAGGTCGACTATTTCGCCGGCCGCGACTTCACGGCGGCGGACATCATGATCGTCTTCACGCTGACGACCATGCGCTACTTCCTGCCCTTCGATCTCGCGCCCTATCCCGCCATCCTCGCCTACCTGCAGCGCATCGGCCGGCGCGACGCCTATCAGCGGGCGATGCGAAAGGGCGACCCGGGCATGGCCCTCCTGCTGACCTGATCCAGACTTGCCCCAAGCCATCCGGTGATCTTGACAAGGTCAGTAGTGCTGACCTATCTACGCACAAGGTTGCGTTTGGACGGTCCGAAAGGACCGTTTCGGAACAATTGGCATGGAGCTACAGCAATGTCCTTAACCATGGATGATCGTGACGGTTTCATCTGGCTCGACGGCAAGCTCGTGCCGTGGCGCGACAGCCGCATGCATGTGCTGACCCATGCGCTGCATTACGGCTCGGCCGTCTTCGAAGGCGAACGCATCTACGACGGCCGAATCTTCCGCCTGGCCGCCCACAGCGCCCGGCTGATCAATTCTGCCCGCCTGCTCGACTACGAGATCCCGTGGACGCGCCAGCAGATCGAGGACGCGACGCGCGCCGTGGTCAAGGCGAACGGCCTGCAGGCCGGCTACATCCGCCCGGTCGCCTGGCGCGGTTCGGAGGTGCTGGGCGTCTCGGGCATCGGCACGACCGTGCATCTGGCGATCGCGCCCTGGGCCCAGGAGGGCCGGTTGTCGGTCCAGGCGCGCGATGCCGGCATCAACGTCACCATGGCGAAATATCGCCGTCCGTCGGCCGATTTCGCACCGGGCCATGCCAAGGTGGCGGGCCTCTACATCGTCTGCGGCATCGAGAAGGACCGCGCCCTGAAGGCGGGCTTCGACGACGCGCTGATGCTCGACTGGAAGGGCGACCTCGCCGAATCGACGGGGGCCAACATCTTCCTGGTGATCGACGACAGGCTGGTGACGCCGACGCCGGTGAATTTCCTGGACGGCATCACCCGCCGCGCCGTGATGGGCCTGGCCAGGAAGCGCGGCTGGACGGTCGAGGAGCGCACCGTGCGGCCGGAGGAGCTCGCCCAGGCGAGCGAGGTATTCCTGTGCGGCACGGCAGCCGAGATCGTGCCGGTGGGCTCGATTGACGGGCACCACTATCAGGCGGGCCCGGTCGCCCGTACCCTGATGGCGGATTTCCAGAAGCTGGTGCGCGAGCCCGACAGCGAGGGTTTTGGGGAAGCGGCCCATCTCATGCCGGGGGCCACGCCCCTGGCGGCTTGACAGCAGGGGCGCGCTCTCCTTTTCTTAAGTAACGTCCGAGGGGTGTCCGGCCTCCGTTGAGGAGTTCGGGCTGAGACAGCCGATGGGGCTGAACCCTTTGAACCTGATCCGGGTCATGCCGGCGAAGGAACGGGAGTTTATCGAGTGGCCAAGTCCTCCGTCATTGTCGTTGGCGCCGGCGTTGCCGGCCTCGCCTGCGCTCTCGAGCTTGTCGAGCGCGGCGTGGCCGTCGAAGTCGTCGAGCGCGGCCGCGCGCTGGGCGAGGGAAGCTGCTCGTGGATGGCGGGTGGCATGCTGGCGCCGTGGTGCGAGGGCGCGACCACCGAGCCCGAGGTCGTGACGTTGGGCGCACCGTCGATCGCCTGGTGGGCCGAGCGCTTCCCCGGAACGGTGCGAAACGGCAGCCTGGTGGTCGCCCAGTCACGCGATGCGCCGGATCTCGCGCGCTTCGCCAGCCGCACGGAGCGCTTCGAATGGGCTGACGCCGAGCGCCTCGCGGCACTCGAGCCCGATCTCGCGGGACGCTTCCGCCGGGCGCTGTTCTTTCCCGACGAGGCTCATCTCGATCCGCGGCGGGCGCTCGCTTCGTTGGCCGACACGCTGAAGGGCCGCGGCGTCGCCATCCGCTTTGGCGTCGAGCAGGCGCTGGAGACCGCTGACGCCGATATCGTCGTCGATTGCCGCGGCCTTGCCGCCCGCGACGCGCTACCCGACCTGCGCGGCGTGCGCGGCGAGATGATCGTCGTGCGTTCGCCCGATGTGTCGCTGGCGCGCCCCGTGCGCATGCTCCATCCCCGCCTGCCGCTTTACATCGTGCCGCGCGGCGACGGGCTTTTCATGATCGGCGCCACCATGATCGAAAGCGAGCGGCGCGGCCCCGTCAGCGTGCGTTCCGCCGTCGAGCTTCTGAATGCCGCCTATGCGCTGCACCCGGCGTTCGGCGAGGCCGAAATCGTCGAGCTGGGCAGCGATCTGCGTCCGGCTTTTCCCGACAACTTGCCGCAGGTCCGGCGTGCCGGCCGTGTGCTGCATGCCAACGGCCTGTTCCGGCACGGTTTCCTGCTGGCGCCGACGCTTGCCCGGAGGGTGGCGGATGCCGTTCTCGACCCTACATTCAAATCGGAGACACCCGATGCGGATCTTCCTCAACGACGACGCGCATGACGTCGAGCCCGGCACCCTGGCCGCGGCTCTCGAATCGCTGGGTTTCGGCGGCCGCAAGATCGCGACCGCGGTGAACGGCCGCTTCGTGGCCGCGACGGCGCGCCCGAAGACGGCCCTTGCCGACGGCGACCGCGTCGAGGTCGTGGCGCCGATGCAGGGAGGCTGAAGACCATGTTCTATGGCGTCGACCTTCGCTCGCGGCTGCTGCTCGGCACGGCACGCTATCCGTCGCCGGCGGTTCTCGAGCGCGCCATCAAGGCGTCGGGCGCCGAGGTCGTGACGGTTTCGCTGCGCCGCGAGGGCGGCAGCGGCCGCGCCGGGCAAAGCTTCTGGTCGTTCATCCAGTCGCTCGGGCTGCGCGTGCTGCCCAACACCGCGGGCTGCCATTCGGTCAAGGAGGCCGTCACCACCGCCCACATGGCGCGCGAGCTGTTCGACACCAAGTGGATCAAGCTCGAGGTGATCGGCGACGCCGATACCTTGCAGCCCGATGTCTTCGGGCTGGTCGAGGCCGCGCGCATCCTCTCCGAGGATGGCTTCGAGGTCTTTCCCTACACGACCGAGGATCTCGTGGTCGCCGAGCGTCTCGTCGAGGCAGGCTGCAAGGTGTTGATGCCGTGGGGCGCGCCGATCGGTTCGGCGCGCGGCCTCAACAACGTCTATGGCTTGCGGGCGCTGCGCGCGCACTTCCCGGATATTCCGCTGGTGGTCGATGCCGGGCTGGGCGTGCCCTCGCATGCCGCGGCCGCCATGGAGCTGGGCTACGACGCCGTGCTGCTCAACACCGCGATCGCCGAGGCGGGCGATCCGGTCGAGATGGCGCGCGCCTTCGCGCTTGCCGTCGAGGCCGGCCACGCCGCCCATCTCGCCCAGCCGATGGAACCGCGCGACATGGCGGTGCCGTCGACGCCGGTGATCGGCAAGGCCGTGCTGGGCGGATGACCATGCTCGACCCGTTCTATCCTGTCGTTCCGGATTCCGGCTGGGTGGCGCGCCTGGTCCCGGCCGGCGCGCGGCTGATCCAGCTTCGCATCAAGGAGCAGCCGCCGGCCGAGATCCGTCGCCAGGTGAAGGAAGCCAAGGCGGTCTGTGCCGCCGGCAGTGCCCAGCTCATCGTCAACGACTATTGGCAGGCGGCCATCGACGAAGGCTGCGACTTCGTCCATCTCGGCCAGGAAGACCTTGTGGACGCCGACGTGAAGGCGCTGCGCCGCGCCAACATTCGCATCGGTGTCAGCACGCATGATCATGCCGAGCTCGAGAAGGGCCTCGCCGTCGATCCCGACTATGTGGCGTTGGGTCCGATCTACCCGACCCTGCTCAAGAAAATGCCGTGGGCGCCGCAAGGTCCGGAACGGCTCGCCGAATGGAAACGCCTGATCGGCAGCCGCCCGTTGGTGGCGATCGGCGGCCTCACTCTGGATCGTGCGCTCCTGTGCCTGGCCTCGGGCGCCGATATCGCCTCCGTCGTAGGCGACATCGTCAATCATGCCGATCCCATTGCGCAGACCAAGGCCTGGGTCACGGCAACAAGGCGCAAATCATGAGCGAACGCTATGCCCGCCAGATGGTACTGCCCGAGGTCGGCGCGGCCGGCCAGGCGCGGCTCGCCGCGGCGTCGGTCGTCGTGGTCGGCGCCGGCGGGCTGGGTTGCCCGGTGTTGCAGTACCTGGCCGGCGCGGGCGTCGGTCGGCTCACCATCGTCGACCATGATCGGATCGAGGAAACCAACCTCCATCGCCAGCCGCTCTACACGATGGCCGATATCGGCAAGCTCAAGGCCGAAGCGGCCGCGACTGCCTTGCGGCGCTTCAACCCCGGCATCGCCGTCGACACCGTGGCCGAGCGCCTGACGCCACAGAATGCCGTGGCGCTGGTTGCCGGCGCCGATCTCGTGGTCGATGCCGCCGACAGCTTCGCCGTCACCTATGTGCTGAGCGACGCCTGCCTCGCCGCCGCCAAGCCGCTGGTCAGCGCGTCGGTGATCGGCATGACGGGCTATGTCGGTGCTTTCTGCGGCGGCGGTCCGAGCTATCGCGCGGTCTTTCCCGATGTCGCAGTCGAGGGCGGCACCTGCGCCACGGTGGGTGTGCTCGGCACGGCCGTTTCAGTGCTGGGCGGTCTGCAGGCACATCTCGCGCTGCATCTCCTGCTCGGGCTGGAGCCCAGTGCGCTCGGCCGGGTGATCACCTTTGATGCGAGGCGGCTTGGCTTCGGCGGTTTCGGCTTTGCCGATAGTCCCGAGCCCGAACAATTCGTGCCCTTTATCGCCCCTACTTCGGTGACGGCGGACGATCTCGTGGTCGATCTGCGCAGCCTCGAGGAAGCGCCGCAGTCGCCGTTCGCCGGTGCGCGGCGTCTCGACGTCGATCATGTCGCGACGCTGCTGGCGGAACCGACCCCGCAAGGCCGCATTGTCCTGTGTTGCCGCAGCGGCCAGCGCGCGCTTGCCGCCGCCGACCGGCTGCGCGAGGGCGGTCTCGACAATCTTGCTCTGGTCGCATTGGGTTAGTCGTTCGAGGAGATCGTCATGACACAGCACACGACGGATAAGAACGTTCTCGGGCACATCTCGGATCTCGTGGCCGAGGAGAAGAAGCTCTACGCCCAGGGCGAGATGTCGGACGCCGAGCGCGAGCGCCTGGCGAAGATCAACGTCGAGCTCGATCGGTGCTGGGACCTGCTGCGCCAACGCCGCGCGCTGGCCGAATACGGCCGCAATCCCGACGAAGCCGAAGTTCGCCCGGCGAAGGTCGTCGAGAACTACAAGGGTTAGCGCCGCGAGCGGACCGCGGGCCTCCAGGCCCGCATCTTCATTGTCGATACAATGATTATGAGCGGGTCTGGAGACCCGCGGTCCGATGAAGGCCTAGCCCGGCGTCGCGCCCTGCGTGTTCACGTAGACGGCGTAAAGCGACTGGCTCGCCGCCATGAACAGGCGGTTCCGCTTGGGACCGCCGAAGCAGATGTTGCCGCAGACCTCGGGCAGGCGGATGCGTCCGATCAGCTTGCCTTCCGGCGTCCACACCGTGACGCCGTTGTAGCCGACGTTGCGGCCGGCATTGCTCGAGGCCCACAGGTTGCCGTTGACGTCGCAGCGTATGCCGTCGGGCCCGCATTTGATGCTGTCGATCATGAAGTCGCTGAACAGCTTGCGGTTGGTCGGCTTGTTGTCGGCGCCGACGTCGAAGGAAAACACCTCGCCCTTGCCGCCCGGACCGGTGTCGCCCGGTCCCTTGCCGGTGCTGACGACGTAGAGCTTCTTGTAGTCGGGCGAGAAGCAGAGGCCGTTGGGATCGGGCACCTGGTCCTCCGGGACCACGAGATCGACCTTGCCGCTGGGATCGATGCGATAGCAGTTGGTCGGCAGCTCGCGCTTGAACAGGCCGATGCCCGCCGCCTGGCCGAGCTTGGGATTGAGCTTGCCATTGGCATTGCTCGGACCGCCCGCGGCGTCGGGCGCGCCTTCGTAAAGCTGCCCGCCATACGGTGGATCGGTGAACCAGTAGCTGCCGTCGGGATGGGGCACGACGTCGTTGGGCGAGTTCAACCGCTTGCCGTCGTAGGAGTCGGCGAGCACCGTCACCGAGCCGTCGAGTTCGTAGCGCACCACGCGCCGCATAAGATGCTCGCACGACAGCTGGCGGCCCTGGAAGTCGAAGGTGTTGCCGTTGCTGTTGTTCGACGGGCTGCGGAAAACGCTCACCCGCCCGTCATCCTCGAGCCAGCGCAGTTGCCGGTTGTTGGGAATGTCGCTCCACACGAGATAGCGGCCCTGCGCATTCCACGCCGGTCCTTCCGACCACAGCGCGCCGGTCCACAGCCGCTGGATGGCGCTGTTGGGCTGCGCGATGCCGTTGAACGACGGATCGACCGACAACACGTCGGGGTCGGTGAAGTAGGTTGTCGGCGCGCCGTTGCGGCTGAAATCGCGCGGCGGCTGTGTGATCGTCGATGGTGGTCCGACCGGCGTGGGTGTCGCCTGGGCGAAAGCTTTTCCGGCGGCGAGAGTTGCCGCGCCGATGCCGGCCGCGCCAACCAATGTGCGACGGGACAGCGACGCGCCGCCCTTCACCTCGAATTGCTTCGATGAGCTCATGGCGTCTCTCCCTACGGTTTTATCGTTGGGAGGAGTCTTAGCAAAACCACGACAAGCGGTGAAGTTCGCCCGCGCATATCTCAGCAGAGTTGTACGACGCTACTGCCGCTTCTTCTCCCAACGCTGCGCTGCAGCATCGTCGCCTTCATGCGCGCCAACCCACTTCTCGCCGGCGGGCGTCTCCTCGAGCTTCCAGAACGGCGCCTTGGTCTTGAGCCAGTCGACCAGGAATTCGCAGGCCTCGAAGGCCGCCTCGCGGTGCGGCGAGCCGACCGCCACCAGCACGATACGGTCGCCGGCTTCGAGCCGGCCGTGGCGATGCACGATCAGCGTCGCTTCGAGCGGCCAGCGGCGATGGGCTTCGGCCTCGATCTCCTCCAGCGCCTTCTCGGTCATGCCGGGATAATGCTCGAGCGTGAGCGCATCGATGCGCTCGCGGTGCAGGCCCTCGCGCACATGCATCTCGCGCACCAGGCCGACGAACACCGCCAGCCCGCCGATCCGCTTGTTGCCTTTGGTCAGGCGGTCGAGCTCGGCGCCTGTATCGAAATCGGCCTCCTGGACGCGCACGGCCATGGTCAGCCGCCCCCTTTCATCCACCCGTGAAGGGTGGGAAGAACGCGACCTCGCGCGCGCCGGCGAGCGAGGCATCGAATGTTGCGGTGCGCTGGTCGACCGCAGCGCCGAAGGCGGCGCCTTCCGCCAGCGCCTCGGCATGGCCGGCGCTGCGGTCGCGCAGCCAGGCGACGAGGTCGCCCACCGTCTTCACCTCGACGGGCAGCGCCACCTCCTCGTCGGACAGGCCGACGGTGCGCTTCATCCAGGCGAAGTAGCGGACCCTCATGCCCGCCTCCTCATGTTGGCCCGCCTTCGGCCATATGGCGCAGGCCGGTGCGCAGGTAGTCGTAGCCGGTGATCAGCGTGAGCGCGGCGGCGACCCAGATCAACACCAGGCCCAACTCGCCGACGATGGGCGGCACGGCGTCGCCCAGCAGCAGGAAGGCGATGGCGCCCATCTGCACGCCGGTCTTCCATTTGGCGAGCTGGCTCACCGGCACGCCGACCCGCAGCTCGGCCAGGAACTCGCGCAGGCCGGACACCAGGATCTCGCGGGCCAGGATGATCAGCGCCGCCAGCACGTGCACGCCGCTCAGCTGGCCGCTGTTCACCAGCATCACCAGCGCCGCCGCGACCAGGAGCTTGTCGGCGATCGGATCGAGGAAGCGGCCGAACCGCGAAATCTGGTGGTAGCGGCGCGCGAAATAGCCGTCGAACCAGTCGGTGACGCAGGCGGCGACGAACAGGCCGGCCGACAGCCACTGCGCCCAGCCGTGTTCGAGCCAGAAGCAGGCGACGACCAGCGGGATCGCCGCGATGCGCGACAGGGTGAGCAGGTTGGGAAGATTGAGCATGTGCGGGATATTCTTAACGGCCGCCCCGGAAGTGGTCATGGATTTTCTGGGCGAGCGCACCCGAGATTCCCGGCACCGCCTTGATATCCTCGAGCGTCGCCACGGCCACCGCCCGGGCGCTGCCGAAATGATGCAGCAGTGCGCGCTTGCGGCCCGAGCCGATGCCCGGCACCTCGTCGAGCGCCGAGCGCGTGATGTCGGCCGCCCGACGTGCACGGTGCGTGCCGATGGCGAAGCGGTGAGCCTCGTCGCGCAGGCGCTGCAGGAAATAGAGCACCGGATCGCGCGGCTCGAGCGAGAAGGGCGGCTTGCCCGGCACGAAGAAGCGTTCCCGGCCGGCGTCGCGGTCCGGCCCCTTGGCGATGCCGACGGTGGCGATGTCCTCCAGGCCGAGCTCGCTCAGCACCTGGCGCGCCACCTCGAGCTGGCCCTGGCCGCCGTCGATCAGAACCAGGTCCGGCCAATGCTCCTCGGCGCGTTCGGGATCTTCCTTGAGCGCGCGGCCGAAGCGGCGTGTCAGTACCTCGCGCATCATGGCGAAATCGTCGCCTGCCGCGCCCTCGGTCTTGATGTTGAACTTGCGATATGAATTCTTGATGAAGCCCTCGGCGCCGGCCACGACCATGGCGCCGATCGGCGCGCTGCCCTGGATGTGACTGTTGTCGTAGATCTCGATGCGCTCGGGCGGCCCGTCGAGGCCGAACAGGCGGGCCACGCCTTCGAGCAGCTGGCGTTGCGTGCCGCGCTCGGCCATGCGCCGCGCCAGGGCCTCGCGGGCGTTGAGGGTGGCCTGATCGAGCGCGTCCTTCTGGTCGCCGCGCTTGGGATGGCGGATCTCGACCTTGTGGCCGGCCGTCATGGCGAGTGCGCTTTCGAGCAACTCGCGTTCGGCGACATCGTGGCTCGTCAGGATCAGCTTGGGCGCCGGGCGCGATTCGTAGAATTGCCCCATGAAGGCCGACAGCACCGCCGGCTCGTCGAGCTCGCGGACATGGGCCGGGAAATAGGCGCGATTGCCGAGATTTTGACCGGCGCGCAGGAAGAACACCTGCACGCAGACCTGCCCGCCCTCGGCGTGGGCGGCGAAGATGTCGGCTTCGTCGATCGAGGGCAGCGCGATCGACTGGTGCGACTGGATGTGGGCGAGCGCGCGGATGCGATCGCGCAGCACCGCCGCACGCTCGAATTCGAGGTCGCCCGAAGCCTTGTCCATGCGCTGCGACAGGGCCTGCTGGACCTCGCGGTTGCGCCCGCCCAGAAAGCCGCGCACTTCGTCGACGATGGCGTCGTACTCGATCTTGTCGATGCGGCCGACGCAGGGCGCCGTGCAGCGCTTGATCTGGTATTGCAGGCAGGGCCGGGTGCGCGTCGAGAACACGCCATCGGAGCAGGAGCGCAGCGGGAAGGCGCGCTGCAGGGCGTAGAGCGTGCGGTTGACCGCGGTGGCCGAGGCGAAGGGCCCGAAATACTCGTTGGCCGGATCGCGCACGCCGCGGTGCTTGGCGAGCTGCGGCCATTCGGTGTCCTTGCGGATCACGATGTAGGGGAACGACTTGTCGTCGCGCAGCAGCACGTTGAAGCGCGGCCGGAAGCGCTTGATCAGGTTGTTCTCGAGCAGCAGCGCCTCGGCCTCGCTGCCGGTGATCGAGAACTCCATGGTCCGCGTCGCCGACACCATGCGGATCAGGCGCGTGGCGAGCCTGGTCGGCTGGGTGTAGGCCGCGACCCGGCTGCGCAGCGAGCGCGCCTTGCCGACATAGAGGACCTCGCCGTCGCCGGCGATCATGCGGTAGACGCCCGACTTGCGCGGCAGGGTACGCACGAACTCGCCGATGATCCGCATGCCGTCGGCCAGCGAACCTTCGCCGGGAAGCGAGCCCTCGCTCGGTTTCAGTTCGGTGTCAGTTTCGTCGCTCACGGGATCCTGCCGAAGGGCGCGCAATGGGTAAGCCGACGGCCGCCGCCGCGACAGCGGGCCCATGTGGGGAAGTCTGTGAACAAGCCCGGTGTCAGCCCGCCGTTGCGTCAGCGTCACTGTATTGACTCAATGTAGGCACGGTGGCAGCCGGGCGCCATACCGGGCCTAAGTGCCTGTCGGTTCTCGCTTATTCAAGCGGAGAACGGCCCGCACAAAGGGCTGGCCGCGGCAGACGTTCCCGATTTGGTCCAATCGTCTGCCGCGTTCCTATGTGTGGATAGGTTCGGTCGCTTTACAGCACCGACAGCATGCGGCCAACCAGCGGATGACGGACGACATCCTGATCGGTGAGGCGCACGACGGCCACATCCTCGAGCCCTTCCAGCTTGCGGCCGATGGTGGCCAGGCCCGACAGCTCAGGCAGCAGGTCGGTCTGGTCGGGATCGCCGGTCATCACCATGGTCGAATGCCAGCCCAGCCGGGTCAGCAGCATCTTGAGCTGGCCGTAGGTGCAGTTCTGCGCCTCGTCGATCAGCACGAAGCTGTTGTTGAGCGTGCGGCCGCGCATGAAGGCCACCGGGGCGATCTCGATCGTGCCGTCATCGAGATTCTGGCGCAGGCGCTTGGCGCCCAGCCGGTCGTTCAGCGCGTCCCACAGGGGACGGAGATAGGGATCGAGCTTCTCGCGCATGTCGCCGGGCAGGAAGCCCAGGTTCTCGCCGGCCTCGACCGCCGGGCGGGACAGCACGATGCGCGAGACCGTGCCCTCCTCGAGCGCTTCGACCGCGGCGCAAATCGCCAGGTAGGTCTTGCCGGTACCGGCCGGCCCGAGCGCCACGGTGAGCGGTTTGGCTTCTATGGCCTCCATCAGTATTCGCTGGTTGTCGCTCCTCGGTCGGACTTTTCGGACGTAGCTCTGATCGCGGTCGTTGGCCGGAGTTTGGTCGAAGACGAGATTGTGAATACGGGCGCTATCGATGGCGTGCAGCTTGGCGCGGCGTGCGGCGCGTTTTGCCATATTCGTACTCCGGAGGCTTGGTCAGAGGAGCGGGAACCGGTCGCCGAAAAGCAAAACGCCCCCGCAAGCGGAGGCGTCGGCGATCGGTGGTCAGGCGGAAGGTGAAGCTCAGAGGGCACGCGGTGGTCGACCCACCGGTGGTCCGGATTCCGTCGGGGCAAATCGTCCTCGGACGGATGAGCACCTCCTTCAGCTACCGCGAGAAGCCTATCCTGATTGCGGGGACACGGCCACCATATTTATGGCTCGCCATCCAAATTTCACACTAGGGGAGGGGGTCTCGGGCGTAGGCCAGCCGCCCCGCCACGTAAGTCGCCTGGACCGCGCGGTCGTCGCCCAAGGTCATCTGGATGAAGAGCTGTTCGGCCAGATCCCGGGCCTGCTTCATGCGGAAATCGATCAGCGGCGTCGAGCGCATGTCGAGCACCACGAGGTCGGCCTCCATGCCGGGCGCGATGCTGCCGATCCGGTCGTCGAGGTAGAGCGCGCGTGCCCCGCCGCGCGTGGCGAGATACCAGGCGTGGCCGCCCGACAGCGGCTGGCGATTGAGCTGGGCGGCCTTGTAGGCCTCGCCCAGCGTGGCCAGGATCGAGAACGAGGTGCCGGCGCCGATATCGGTGCCCAGCCCGACCCGCACCGGCCGCTCGCGCGTGAGCGCGCGCGACAGATCGAAGGCGCCGCTGCCCAGGAAGAAATTCGAGGTCGGGCAATGGGCGATGGCGCCGCCGCTGGCATGAAGGCGCTGCAGCTCCGCCTCTTCCAGCCAGATGCCATGGCCGAACACGGCGCGCGGGCCACAGAGGCCGTGGTGATCGTAGACGTCGAGATAGTTGGCGCGATCGGGGAACAGTTCCTTGATCCAGGCGACCTCGTCCCGGTTCTCGGCGATATGGGTCTGCATCAGGCAGTCGGGATGTTCGCGCCACAGCCGGCCGGTCGCCGCGAGCTGCTCGGGCGAACTGGAGCCGGCGAAACGCGGCGTGATGGCATAGAGCAGCCGGCCGCGGCCGTGCCACCTGGCGATCAACGCCTTCGATTCGGCGTAGCCCGACTCTGCCGTGTCGCGCAGCCCCGCCGGCGCGTTGCGGTCCATCATCACCTTGCCGGCGGCGAGCCGGAGGCCGAGCTTCTCCGCTTCCTCGAACAGCGCGTCGGCCGACTGCGGATGGACGGTGCAATAGACGCAGCTCGTGGTGATGCCGTTGCGCAGATTCTCCTGCAGGAAGACGCGGGCGACGTCGCGCGCGAATTCCTTGTCGGCGTATTTGAGCTCGGTCGGATAGGTGTATTTGTTCAGCCACTCGAGGAGCTGCGTGCCGGCCGCCGCGATCATCGGCGTCTGCGGGAAATGGACGTGGCTGTCGATGAAGCCTGCGGAGATCAGCGCATCCTGGCCGTAGTCGCGGATCTCGGTGCCGGGCGGCAGCGCGGGCGCGATCTGTCCGGCCGGCCCGAAATGGCTGATACGGCCGTCCTGCATCGCGACGATGGCGTCGGGCTCGTGGATCATCGTCGTCTCGAGGCCGTCGCGGAACGGATCGCCGGTGAAGGTGAGCACAGGCCCGCGCACGGCGGTGAGACGGGACGAAGCAGCGGACATCGGGACGAACGTTCGCACCGAACGACGCTCCGCGGAAGCTTCCGTGAAACGCCCGACCGCAGAAAGCCCCGGCGCGAAACGACCCATCACGAAATGACAAGGGCCCGACCGTTTCCGGTCGAGCCCTTGCTTGTTTCGCTACTGGCCACCCTTGCCGCCGCGCCCGGAGGCGAAGCAGACAATCGAACAGCCGATCGGCACCGAAGAGGAGTCTTCGGCCGACGGCGCAACTGCGGCTTACGTCACCCAGCTGCTTGTACTTGAAGCGCCCAATACATCCGCGGGCGGCGGCCGCCAGTCCCTGTCGGGTGCGACAGGGAAATGAGCGTTAGGCCTTGAGGTTCACGGCCGCGTCTTTGCCGCGGTCCTGCTGAACGTCGTAGCTGATCTTCTGGCCTTCGTTGAGACCGTTCAGGCCCGCGCGCTCGACAGCGCTGATATGGACGAACACATCCTTGCCGCCGCCGTCAGGCTGAATGAAGCCGAAGCCCTTCGTGGAGTTGAACCACTTAACTGTACCTGTAGCCATTATGTGTATCCTAGTGAGTGAGTTTGATGGTGCGCGAGGAGCGCGCGAGGAAACAGTGCGCGCCCCACATCGCAGAGTCCATGCGTTCGTTATCACATTCTCGCATTACTGGCGCGGGGCGGACGATGGGAACCTCACGCAACGTGCTTATTCAGAAAATCAAAGGGCTTAGCGGTCGCCCGCTAAGCCCTTGATCTGATTGGTGGAGCCAAACGGGATCGAACCGTTGACCTCTACAATGCCATTGTAGCGCTCTCCCAGCTGAGCTATGGCCCCGAAACTTCTGGAACGGCGCGAGATATAATTCCTGCCCCGCGCACTGGCAACCGTGGCTAGCGGTCGCCTTCGCCCTTGTCGTCCTCGACCTCGACGCCCTCGACCTCGATGTCCTCGGCGTCGTCGGCCAATTCGTCGGCCTCTTCCAGGGCCTCATCGCCCTCGACATCGGGAATCTCGTCGCCCGCCAGCGCCGCGTCATCGATTTTCTTCTTCGCTGCCGCCGCAGCCTTCGCCGCGGTGGCCGCTGCCGCTGCTGCCGCAGCCGCCGTCGCTGCGGCCGAGCCGCGCGTGCGCCGGACCTTCACGAAGTCCTCGCGATCATGCTCCCGGCCGCACTTCGGGCACTTGATCGGGCCTTTGTTCAGGTCGTAGAAACGCGCGCTGCAGCTCTGGCAGGTGCGCTTAGTACCCCAGTTCGCCTTGACCACGCAGGAACTCCCGGGAAATCCGCAAAAATCGGCCGAATGGGCCGCGAGGGAGCGCGTATGTCACGCGTCTTTCACCCTGTCAAAACCAAATTCCGGCATGCTAGAGCACCTTCCCGTCCGGCCGCATGCGGCCGGACGGGAAGTGCGCAAACGCCGCGTCGCATTTCTGCGGTCCTTTGAGGAGGCTGCCCTGTCCGCCAGAGCTTCCGCCAAGCTCGTCGCCCGCCCCGTCGCCTGCCTGAAGGGCCGCGTTCGTGCGCCCGGCGACAAGTCGGTCTCCCACCGCGCCCTGATGTTCGGCGCGCTGGCGCTGGGCGAAACCACCGTGCGGGGCCTGCTCGAAGGCGAGGACGTCCTGTGCACGGCGGCGGCGCTGCGGGCCTTGGGAGCAGAGGTCGTGCACGAACCCGGCAAGGAACCCGGAGAGGGCACCTGGCGGATCCGCGGCTTCGGCGTCGGCGGCGGCCGCGAGCCCGGCAACGTCCTCGAGCTCGGCAATTCCGGCACTTCGGCCCGCCTGCTCTCCGGCATTTTGGCAAGCCAGCCCTTCACCAGTTTCATGACCGGCGACGCCTCGCTGCGACGGCGGCCGATGCAACGGGTCATCGAGCCGCTGTCGCGCATGGGCGCGCGCTTCGAGGCGCGCGACGGCGGGCGCATGCCGCTGGCCATCATCGGCACCGACGAGATGGTGCCCATCGAATACCGCCTGCCGGTTGCCTCGGCGCAGGTGAAAAGCGCCATCCTGCTGGCCGGCCTCAACACCGCGGGCGAGACCACGGTGATCGAGCCGCATGCGACGCGCGATCATACCGAGCGCATGCTGCGCCACTTCGGCGCCGAGGTGCGCGTGGTGGCGGCTGACGGCGGCGGCAAGCGCATCACCGTCGTCGGCTGGCCCGAGCTTTTGGGCCGCGACATCGTCGTGCCGGGCGATCCTTCTTCGGCCGCTTTCGCCGTCGTCGCCGCGGCGATCCGGCCCGGCAGCGATATCACGGTCGAGAATGTCGGCCTCAATCCGTTGCGCGCCGGCCTCTACCAGACGCTGCGCGACATGGGCGCCGACATCGCCTTCGAGAATGAACGCGAGGTCGGCGGCGAGCCGGTGGCCGATCTCCGCGTCAAAGGCTCGGCGCTGAAAGGGGTCGAGGTGCCGGCCGAGCGCGCGCCCACCATGATCGACGAATATCCCATCCTGGCCGTCGCGGCGTCCTGCGCCCAGGGCACGACGCGCATGCTGGGCCTGGCCGAACTGCGCGCCAAGGAGAGCGACCGGCTGGCCAGCGTCGCCGCCGGGCTTTTGGCCAACGGCGTGAAGCACGAGATGGGCGCCGACAATCTCGTGGTGCATGGCACCGGCTCAGCCCCGGCGGGCGGCGGCCTGGTGGCGACGCATCTCGATCACCGCATCGCCATGTCGTTCCTGGTGCTGGGTCTTGCCGCCCGCGAGCCGGTCGCGGTCGACGACGGCTCGCCGATCGACACCAGCTTCCCGGGCTTCGCCGCCTTGATGAACGGGCTCGGCGCCCGAATCGGACCGGATCTCGAGGCGGCGTGAGCGTTCCTCTGATTATCGCCATCGACGGACCCTCGGCTTCCGGCAAGGGCACCCTGGCCCAGCGCCTTGCCAGCCATTTCGGGCTGCCCCATCTCGATACCGGCCTGCTCTATCGGGCGGTCGGCTGGATGGCGGAACGGACCGGCCGATCCCCCGTCGAAATCGCGGCTGCCTTGCAGCCACGCGACCTCGACGATCCCGACCTGCGGACCGACCAGGCGGGCCAGGCCGGGTCGAAGGTGGCGGCGATCCCGGAAGTCCGGGCCAACCTCTTGAATTTCCAGAGAAAGTTCGCATATCAGGCGGTCGGGCGCCGTGCTCGATGGGCGCGATATCGGCACGGTGATCTGCCCCGACGCGGCGATAAAGCTGTTCGTGACGGCAAGCCCGGATGCCCGGGCCGAACGTCGGCACCAGGAGTTGCGCGAACGGGGCCTCGACACTATAAAACCGCGCGTTCTTGCCGAGATGGCGGAGCGGGACCGTCGCGACAGCGAACGGGCGGCTGCACCACTTCTAGCCGCACCCGATGCTTTCCTTCTCGATACCAGCGACATGGATGCCGACGCGGCCTTCGCCGCCGCCTTGGCGTTCATCGAGCGCAAGGGCTTTCGATCCTCCGGGCCGTAAATCGCCGCCGGCGGGTCGAAGACTTCCAGCGGCGATTGCGAACGGGCGTGTCGTCCGGGCGTCGGTGTTTTTGAAAAGGCAGTGGATCCGCCGGACTTAACCGGTTGGCCGACGGGCGACAGTGTCGCCCGGGATCGATGAAGGAGACGTCATTCATGGCCAAGGGCAGCGCCCTCCGTAAACCCGAGAACGATACCTCGAGTTCAGAATTTGCCGCACTTCTCGACGAATCGCTGGGCGGTTCGACGAGTTTCGAAGGATCGGTCGTCAAAGGCACGGTCATTCGCATTGCCAACGACTTCGTCACCATCGATGTCGGCCTCAAGTCCGAAGGCCGCGTTGCGCTGCGTGAGTTCTCCAACGGGGGAATGGGCGCGCCGGAGGTGAAGGAAGGCGACATCATCGACATCTTCGTCGATCGCATGGAGAACAAGGAAGGCGAGGCCGTCCTGTCGCGCGACAAGGCGCGCCGCGAGGAAGCCTGGACCCTTCTCGAGAAGGCATTCAACGATCAAGAGCGCGTCATGGGCACGATCTTCGGTCGTGTCAAAGGCGGCTTCACCGTCGATCTTTCGGGCGCCGTGGCCTTCCTGCCGGGCAGCCAGGTCGATGTCCGCCCGGTGCGCGATGTCGGCCCGCTGATGGGCCAGGCCCAGCAGTTCGCCATCCTCAAGATGGACCGCCGCCGCGGCAACATCGTCGTGTCGCGCCGCGCCGTCATGGAAGAGACCCGCGCCGAGGACCGCACGCGCCTGATGGGCGCGCTGTCGGAGGGCCAGGTGCTCGACGGCGTCGTCAAGAACATCACCGACTACGGCGCCTTCGTGGATCTGGGCGGCGTCGACGGCCTCCTGCATGTCACCGACATCGCCTGGAAGCGCATCAACCATCCGTCGGAAGCCCTCACCATCGGCCAGCAGGTCAAGGTGCAGGTCATCCGCTTCAACCCCGAGACGCAGCGTATCTCGCTCGGCATGAAGCAGCTGATGAGCGATCCGTGGGATGGCGCCGGCGCCAAGTACCCGGTCGGGCTGAAGCTCAAGGGTCGCGTCACCAACATCACCGACTACGGCGCCTTCGTCGAGCTGGAGCCGGGCGTCGAAGGCCTGGTCCATGTCAGCGAAATGAGCTGGACCAAGAAGAACGTCCATCCGGGCAAGATCGTCTCGACCTCGCAGGAAGTCGAAGTGATGGTGCTCGACGTCGACATGTCCAAGCGCCGCATTTCGCTCGGCCTCAAGCAGTGCATGGCCAATCCGTGGGAGAGCTTCGCCGAGAAGTTCCCGGGCGGCACCGAGCTCGAGGGCGAGGTTCGCAACATCACCGAGTTCGGCCTGTTCGTCGGCCTGCCCGGCGACATCGACGGCATGGTCCATCTCAGCGACCTGTCGTGGGACAAGGCCGGTGACGAGGCGATCCGCGACTACAAGAAGGGCGACCAGGTCAAGGTCAAGGTCCTCGACGTCGACATCGACAAGGAGCGTATCTCGCTCGGCATCAAGCAGCTCGAGAACGATCCGTTCGAGAAGGTCGGCGCCGACATCAAGAAGGGCGAGGTCGTCACCGTCATCGTGGCCGGCATCCAGGACAACGGCATCGACGTCACGGTCAAGGAAGGCATCCCGGGCTTCATCCGCAAGTCCGAGCTCAGCCGCGACCGCTCCGAGCAGCGTCCCGACCGTTATGCGATCGGCGACAAGCTCGACGCCAAGATCACCAACATCGACAAGGCCTCGCGCCGCGTCGTGCTGTCGGTCAAGGCGCGCGAGCTCGACGAGGAGAAGAAGGCGATGGCCGATTTCGGCTCGTCCGACTCGGGCGCCAGCCTGGGCGACATCCTGGGCGCGGCGCTCAGCCGGGCCCAGCGCAAGGACGAGAAGGAAGAAGAGGACAAGTAAGGTCAGCGCTCTGCGACTTTCGGGAAGGGCCGGCTCCGCGAGAGCCGGCCTTTTTCTTGTCCGTCGTCCCGAGCGCAGCCGAGGGACCTTCTCTCTCTACGATTAGCTGCGTTTTTGAGGATCGAAGGCCCCTCGACTGCGCTCGGGGGCGCCCTTCGGGCGCCTTTCCTTTTTGATTCAAGGGCTTAGACTTGAAGGGGCCGGTTTTTTGCTCTATTGTCACGGCAATGACCAAGTCGGAGCTGATCGCCCGCCTGGCGGCCCGGAATCCCCATCTCTATCAAAGGGATGTCGAGCGAATCGTGGCCACGGTTTTCGACGAAATCTCCAAGGCCCTGGCCGGCGGCCATCGCGTGGAATTGCGCGGCTTTGGCGCATTCTCCGTGAAGAAGCGCGAGCCTCGCACCGGCCGCAATCCGCGCACCGGCGAGCAGGTCGCGGTGGCCTCCAAGCGCGTGCCCTACTTCAAGACCGGCAAGGACCTGCGCGACCGCCTCAACAAGGAAGCCGCACGCGCGGCGGGCCTGGCGCCGACCGAGCCCCCCGAGGACAAGAAGTAGTTCTGGGCCTTTGCTGGGCGCGCTCTCGGCACTGACACTCGCCTCCCTCTGCCGCGCTGTGCCATGCTCCGCCCCGCATGAAGATCCTCTCTCGCGCCCTGTTCCTGCTCTTCGTCCTGATCGGTGTGCTGATCGCGGTCAGCAACAGCCAGCCGGTGCAGCTCACCATGTGGCCGCTGCCGCATGTCATCGTGATGCCGGTCTATCTGCTGGTCGTGCTTCTGCTGCTGCTGGGCGTGCTGGTCGGGCTCGGCATGGGCTGGTGGGCGGCCCGCCACCATCGCCGCCGCGCGCGCGAGGCGAGCGACGATGCAGCGCGCCTCGACCGGGAGATTCAGCGCCTGCGCCAGGCTGCACCCGCCGCGCCGCCGTCCGCACCAGCCGGCGGCCCCGCGCCACGCGATCAGAAGGCCATCGAGCGCCAGAGTGCGCTGGTCGCACCCGAGCTCTCGTCGTCCGGTCCGCGCAGCCCGTTGTCGTGAAGATCCTTTCGGCCGCCGAGGTCGACGCCAACCTCGACGATCTGGCGCTGATCGACCGTCTCGACGCGCTGTTCCGCACCGGCTGCGAGATGCCGCCGCGCCACCATCACACCCTGGCCGCGCCCGCCGGCCCCGGCTCGTCCGACGCCACCCTGCTGCTGATGCCGGCCTGGACGCGCGGCGCCCAAAGCCATGTCGGCGTGAAGGTGGTCACCGTCTTTCCCGACAACGGCTCGCGCGGACTACCGTCGATCTACGGCCAGTACCTGCTGCTCGACGGCGCTACCGGGACCTCCCTGGCGCTGCTCGACGGCACCATGCTGACCAAGCGGCGCACGGCCTGCGCCTCGGGGCTGGCCTCGCGCTACCTGTCGCGGCCCGAGTCGCGTCGGCTGCTGATGATCGGCACCGGCGCGCTGGCGCCCCAGCTCATCCGCGTCCATGCCAAGGTGCGGCCGATCGAGGAGGTCGCGATCTGGGGTCGCCGGCCGGAACGCGCGCAAGACCTCGCCCGGGAACTTTCAGAACTCGCTGCCGCGAACCTTGGGACGACCGATCTCGGTTCACGCGGTTTCCGACCGCGCTGAGGCCGTCGCTGGCGCCGACATCATCTCCAGCGCAACGCTTTCGAAGACGCCCCTGATCGAAGGCAACTGGCTGAACGCTGGTCAGCATGTCGACCTGGTGGGGGCCTATACGCCCCAGATGCGCGAAAGCGACGACAGGGCCGTCGAACGAGCCCGGGTCTATGTCGACACCCGTGCCGGCGCCCTCAAGGAGGGCGGCGACATCGTCCAGCCCCTGGCCAGCGGCGCGATCGACGAAGACGACATCATCGCCGACCTGTTCGAGCTGGCGCGCGGCCAGCAGACCGGACGCCTGCCGGGCGACGCCACGTCGATCACCCTGTTCAAGTCGGTCGGCGCCGCGCTGGAGGATCTGGCGGCGGCCGAGCTGGCGGTCAGTGTTACCCGTCGTCTCGACCGAAGCCGAGCGCAGCGAGGCGCATTACGTCGGCTCGATAAGCGCCCCCGCCTTCTTCAGCGCCTCGATCTCGGCCGCGCTCACGCCGGCCTCGGCCAGAATGGCGCGCGAATGGGCGCCCTGCAGCGGCGCCATGGTGCGGATGGCGGGCGGGGTGCGGCTCATGCGCATCGGCGGCTCGACCATCATGATCTCGCCCTCGCTGGGATGCGGATACTTCTTGAAGAGCTGGCGCCACACCAGGTGCGGATCGTCGAACAGGTCGGCCGGCCGCGATACCGGGGCATTGGGGATCTGCGCCTGGTCCAGAAGCTTCACCCATTCGGCCGTGGTCCTGGTCGGCGCCAGCGCCTCGACCATGGAATACATGTCGTTGATGTGCAGGGAACGGGCGTTGAGGGTCGAATAGCGCGGGTCCTTCAGCACCTCGGGCCGGCCGACGATCTCGAAGAAGTTGCTCCAGTGCTTGTCGTTGTAGGGCAGGATCGCCATCCAGCCGTCGAGCGTGCGGAAAGGCTTGCGGGTGCGCGCCAGCAGCCGCGAGTAGCCGACCTCGCCCTCGTCGCTGAACGTCCGCTCCCACAGATGCTCGACCATCAGCCAGGCGGCCATGGTCTCGAACATCGGCACCTCGACGAACTGACCCTCGCCGGTGCGCTGTCGGTGCATAAGGGCTGAAAGCGTGGAGAAGGCGAAGGTGAGGCCCACCGTCTTGTCGGCCAGGATGGTCGGCGGATAGCGGGGCACGTCGTCGCCGGCCGCCCGGCCCATCAGGTCGGCGATGCCGAAGCGCGCCTGGATGGCATCGTCGTAGGCCGGCAGTTTTCCGTAAGGACCGTCGGCCGAGAAGCCGTAGGCGCCGACATAGACGATGTCGGGCTTGATCTTGCGGATCGCCTCGTAGCCCAGCCCCAGCCCCTCGATGGCCTGTGGCCTGAGCGCATGGACGAAGGCGTCGGCGCCCTCGACCACCTTGAGCAGCGCCGTCCGCGCCGCCGGGTTCTTGAGGTCGAGGCAGAGCGAGCGCTTGTTGCGGTTCACATAGAGATAGGTCGGACCCATGCCGGGCGTCTTGCCCGGCTTGCCGATGTGGCGCACCGCGTCGCCCTCCGGCGCCTCGACCTTGATCACGTCGGCGCCCTGGTCGGCCAGCAGCATGGTGCCGTAGGGCCCGAGGATGATGTTGGTGAGGTCGACGATCCTGATGCCTTCGAGCGCGCCGGGCATTTGCTGTCCTGTGGTGGGAAAGGGTCGCGAGACTGCCACCGCCTTGACTTGGCGTCACGCCGCTGGAAACTGCGACGCAAAATGGGGAGGAAATCAGGGACAGGCGCACGCAGCGGCGCAGCGCCGCGACGAGACGGCGCTCAATGCCTACGAGGTCTTCGACAACGCCATGTATCAGGGGTGCGGGCAGACCGAGGCACTACCTGTTGCGATGATGGGCCTGCGGCTTCCGGAACAAGCCGCAAGCGACCGCCGAACGCATCGTCGATGCTTGGGTTAAGACCGGCGACATCGGACGCCTCGATGCGAACCGCGAGCTCTGCATGCTCGACGGCATTGATGTTGCTCGGTGGTGTGCGTGAAGGCGGAAGCGGCAGTGACGGGGAAGGAACTTGTCGAGCCTCGTGCCGTTCACCTTGGCAGTTGCAAGCGAGGGGCAGGTCGTCTTGCGACACGATCCTTTGCCGGGTTGCAGGGAACTGACGGGTACGCGCTGCCGCGTCGGCGAGGATGAGTCAAGGGGCTGACTCATTTCACCGCCGACCACGGGTGTTATGAGACCGTTGTGCGAAGCGCGCAGTCGGTGTAGCCAAGAGACAAGCAAAGGCGGGGGCGATGCGAAGCAACGTCGCAAGAAAACAACAAGAGACGAAGTCGGCTGCAAGTCCGACGGCACGGGCCTACCGCATCGAAGAGCAAATCGGTTATCTGCTGCGACGCGCACACCAACGCGCCAGCGCCATCTTCCAGGTCACGGTCGGCGATCCCAACATCACGCCGACGCAGTACTCCAGCATGGTGAAGCTGAACGAGTACACCGAGCTCTCGCAGAACCTGCTCGGCCGTCTCGTCGGCATGGACAAGGCGACGATGCAGGGCGTCGTGCGCCGGCTCAAGGAACGCCGTCTGGTCGACTCGCGTCCCGATCCCGGCGATGCGCGGCGCACCCTGCTCAGCCTGACGACGGAAGGCCAGCGCCTGGTCAACAAGCTCCTGATCAACGGACCGGCGGTCTCGCGCGAGACGCTGAAGCCGCTCACCGTTCAGGAACAGCGCCAGCTCCTCGAGCTGCTCTCCAAGATCATCTGACGTCGTCTTCTGTAAGATCATCTTTTGTCCTCGCCCGAGGACGACTCTCTTCGTTGACTCGCAAGGTGCGTATGGCATCGTGCGTACACGAACGATATGGGTTCCTATCTCCGTCCTCGCCGTCTCGAAGACGCCTTGACCGCCTTGTCGCGGCCGCACGTGGTGCTGGCCGGAGGCACCGACTTCTACCCGGCGCGGGTCGGCCGGGCGATCGACGAGGATGTGCTCGACATCGGTGAAATCGCCATTTTGCGGGGTATTTCGGCCAACGCCGCGGGCTGGCGCCTGGGCGCCACGACGACCTGGAGCGAGCTGATCGAGGCCGATCTGCCGCCGCTGTTCGATGGCCTGAAGCAGGCCGCCCGGGAAGTGGGCGGCCGCCAGATCCAGAACGCGGGCACGCTCGCCGGCAACCTCTGCAACGCCTCGCCCGCGGCCGACGGCGTACCGTGCCTGCTGGCCCTCGACGCTGCGATCGAGATCGCGGGCCCGGCCGGCAGCCGCCGTCTGCCGCTCCGCCGCTTCATCACCGGCGTGCGTCGGACCGTGCTGGTCGCCCGGCGAGCTGGTGGTCGCCATCCATGTGCCGCGGCCGGTCCACGAGGCGCGCAGCGCTTTCCTCAAGCTCGGCACGCGACGCTATCTGGTGATCTCCATCGCCATGGCGGCCGCGACCCTGGAAATCGCCGACGGCCATGTCGCTGCCGCCAGGATCGCGGTCGGCGCCTGCTCGCCGGTGGCCGAGCGGCTGCCCGCGCTGGAAGCGGCGCTCGAGGGCGCACCGATCGATCCTCGTCTTGCCGACCGGGTCGAGGTCTCGCACCTGGCGCCGCTCTCGCCGATCGACGACGTGCGCGGCAGTGCGGCCTATCGCAGCGATGCCGTCGTCACCGTGCTGCGCCGCCTGCTCGCGGGCTTCAGCCCATGAAGGTGGCGTTCACCCTGAACGGCTGTGCGGCGGCCTGGAATGGTCCGCCGGTCACGCGGCTGGCGTCCGCATTGCGCGACGATCTCGGCCTCACCGGCACCAAGGTCGGCTGCGACGCCGGCGACTGCGGCGCCTGCACCGTGCTGCTCGACGGACGACAGACCTGCGCCTGCCTCGTCGCCATGGGCCAGGTCGAGGGCCGCACGCATCGAGACGGTCGAGAGCCTGGGCGACGGCAGCGGCGGGCTGAAGGCACTGCAAAAATCTTTTCTCGCCCATGGCGCCGCCCAGTGCGGCATCTGCACCTCGGGCATGCTGATGGCGGCCGAGGAACTTTTGCGCCGGACCGCGACGCCCGGCCGCGCCGAGGTCGAGGACGCGCTGGGCGGCGTGCTCTGCCGCTGCACCGGCTACAGCAAGATCGTCGACGCCGTGATGTCGGCGGCGACACCCATGACGATCGAGCCGCCGGCCGCCGGCGCGGCGGTCGGCGCGCGCCTCCAGCGGGTCGACGGCGTGCCCAAGGTCACCGGCCGCGACCTGTTCGGCGCCGATGCGATTCCGGCCGATGCGCTGTGGATCAGGGTCGTGCGCTCGCCGCATGCGCGGGCACGCTTCGCGCTGGGCGACCTGGCGCCGCTCCGCCGGCGGCTGGCCGCCGTGCTGACGGCTGCCGACGTGCCGTTCAACGGCTTCGGCATCTATCCCGACATCAAGGACCAGCCGGTGCTGGCCGACGGCGAGGTGCGCTATCGCGGCGAGGCGGTGGTGGCGCTGGTCGGCGAGCGCGCCCAGGTGCTGGCCATCCGCGACGAGGAGGTGCCGATCGCCTGGACGCCCGAGCCGCCGGTGTTCGGCATCGATGCCGCGACCGCCCCCGGCGCCTCGCTGGTGCAGGCCGACAGGCCTGAAAATCTCCTGCTGAATGGCGGCGTGCGGCGCGGCAATACCGCCGAGGCCTTCGCGGCCTGTGCCGCGGTGGCCGAGGGAATTTTCGAGACGGCCTTCGTCGAGCACGCCTATATCGAGCCCGAGGCGGGCTGGGCCGAGCGGGTGGGCGATCGCATCGAGGTCCATGTCACGACCCAGACGCCCTACATGAACCGCGACGAGGTCGCGAACGTGATGCGGCTCCGGCCCGAGGCCGTGCGCATCGTGCCGACCGCCTGCGGCGGCGGCTTCGGCGGCAAGCTCGATCTTTCCGTCCATCCGCTGGTGGCGCTGGCGGCCTGGAAGCTCGATCGCCCGGTCGCCTGCGTCTACACGCGGCCCGAAAGCATGGCCGCCAGCACCAAGCGTCATCCCGCGCGCGTCGCCGCCCGGTTCGGCTGCGACGCCGAGGGCAAGCTGCTGGCCTGCGACGTGACCGCGACCTTCGACACCGGCGCCTATGCCTCGTGGGGGCCGACCGTCGCCAATCGCGTGCCGGTCCATGCCATGGGCCCCTATGCCGTGCCCAATGTGCGCACCTGGGGCGAGGCCTTCTTCACCAACTGCCCGCCGGCCGGCGCCTTCCGTGGCTTCGGCGTGCCGCAGGCCGCCATCGCCCACGAGGCGATGATGGACGAACTGGCCGACAGGCTTTCGATCGACCGGCTGGAATTCCGTCACCGCAACGCCCTGCGTGCCGGCGACACCACGGCGACCGGCCAGACGCTGGCGCACTCCGCCGGTCTCGCCCAATGCCTCGACGCGTTGCGTCCGCACTGGAAGAAGGCGCACGAAGAAATCGCCGCCTTCAACGCCAGGGCTGGCGCCAGGCGGCGCGGCGTCGGCATCGGCTGCATGTGGTACGGCATCGGCAACACCTCGATGTCCAATCCCTCGCGCATGCAGGTCGGCCTGTCGCCGGCCGGCACGCTGACGCTCTACAGCGGCGCGGTCGATATCGGGCAGGGCTCCAACACCATCATGACCCAGATCGCGGCCGATGCGCTGGGCCTTCCGGCCGCGCAATTCGCGCTGGTCGCGGGCGACACCGACCTCACCGCCGATGCCGGCAAGACCTCGGCATCGCGCCAGACCTTCGTCTCGGGCATGGCGGCCGAACGCGCCGGCCGCGATCTGCGCCAGCAGATCCTGCGCCTGGCCAATGCCGGTCCCGATGCCGCGCTGTCGCTCGACGGCGCCCGGCTCACGGTGCGCGACGGCGGCGAGGTGCGATCGATCGACCTGGCGAGCGCCGGCACGTTGATGGGCGAGGGCACGTTCGACCCGCCGACCACGCCGCTCGATGCCGACGGCCAGGGCGTGCCCTATGCGACCTATGCCTTCGCCGCCCAGATGGCGACGGTCGAGGTCGATATCGAGCTCGGCACCGTGAAGGTGCTGCGGATCGTGGCCGCCCACGATGTCGGCAAGGCGATCAATCCCACCCTGGTCGAAGGCCAGATCCAGGGCGGCGTCGCCCAGGGGCTGGGGCTGGCGCTGATGGAGGAATATCTCCCCGGCCGCACCGAGAATTTGCACGACTACCTGATCCCGACGGTCGGCGACGTGCCCGAGATCGACTGCATCCTGATCGAGGACCGCGAACCGCTCGGCCCGTCCGGCGCCAAGGGCGTGGGCGAGCCCGGCCTGGTGCCGACCGCGCCCGCCATCCTGGGCGCCGTGCATCACGCCACCGGCGTGCGCGCGACCCGCGTCCCGCTGTTGCCGCATCGTTTGCGCGCAGCCATCGTCGCCAAAGGAATATGCACATGAGCGACGACATCTCGCTCAGCGAGGCCGAGAAGAGCGCCGGCATCGTGCGCTGCGACGCCTGTCCCGTGCTCTGCCGCATCCGCCCCGGCCGCGCCGGCGCCTGCGACCGCTACGCCAACGAGGACGGCAAGCTTCTGCGCGTCGATCCGCTGGTGCTTCTCGCCAAGCCCGATCTGGCGAGGGTCGCCTTCGTCGAGGGCAGTGCGGCCTGGCGCGGCGAGCTCGGCCGGGGCGAGGGCGCCTTCGTGACCGGCATCGGCGCCACCACGACCTATCCCGACTACAAGCCCGCGCCCTTCATCGTGTCGTCGAAGCACGACGGCATCGACATGGTCACGGTCGTGACCGAGGGCATCTTCAGCTACTGCGGCGCCAAGGTGAAAATCGACACCGACCGCTATCTCGGGCCCGAGCAGGCCGCGGTCCGCGTCAAGGGCGAGGCGGTGGGCCACGTCACCACCGCGGAGTACGGCTCGCAGATGCTGTCGCTGGGCGGCGTGCATCACCTGACCGGCGGCAGCAAGAAGGAGGGCGTCGTCACCTGCGATGCGCTGCTGGCGCTCTGCAACCGCGACGCCGTCGAACTCGTGATCGACGGCGGCGCCACGGTGGTCGTGCAGGCCGACAGGCCGCCGATCGTCAACGGCACGCTCGAGGAGCGCATGCGGGTGGGCTGCGGCTCGGCCGCCATCGGCATGTTCGCGCCGCAATGGAAGGACCATGTCGACGAGGTGATCGTGGTCGACGATCACATCACCGGCGTGCTGAGCGAGCACCAGGGCGGCCGCTTCCTCGACATGAAGCCGGCCGGCATCCGGGTGCGCGGCCGGCGCTCGACGCCGGGCCGCTATTTCCAGGTCGCCGAACCCGGCCTGGGCTGGGGCGGCACCAATGTCAGCGATCCGCTGGAGATCATCGAGCGGATCGATCCCAAGCAGGCCTGGCCCGGGCTGAAGCTGCTGATGGTCTCGACCACGGGCGAGCATTCGGCATGGTTCGAGCTCGATCGCGACCTGAAGCCGCAGCCCGCCGCGATGCCCGCAGCCGTCCGCCATGTCGTCGAGCGCATCGCCGAGAATTGCGAGCCCGCGCTCTGCACCGTGCTGTTCATGGCCGGCGCCGGCGGCTCGCTGCGCGCCGGCGTCACCGAAAATCCCGTGCGGCTGACGCGCTCGGTGCGCGAGACCCTGACCAAGGTCACCCTGGGCGGCGTGCCGGCCTATGTCTGGCCGGGCGGCGGCATCACCCTGATGGTCGACGTGGCCAAAATGCCGGCGCAACTCCTTCGGCTATGTGCCGACGCCCGCCCTGGTGGCGCCCATCGAGTTCACCCTGCGCGCCGACGACTACGCCGCCTTGGGCGGCTACGCCTCGCGCGCCGTCACGCTCGACGACGTGCTGCGCGCCCACAAGGTGCGAGTCGACGAGGGCGAGACATGAGCGCCGTTGCCGCCCGCCTCGCCGACGGTCGCCTGCATCTGCAGCACGGGCCGATCGACCTCATCATCGAGGCGTTCGGCGCGGCGGCCGAAGTCGAACGCGCCTATGGCCAGGCGGTCGAGCGCTTCGGCGACATCCTGCCGACCCTGGTGCGCGAGCTGCCGATCCTGCGCCGCCGGTCGGCGACGCCTATCCGCTGCTGCAGGGGCCGGTGGCGCGGCGCATGGCCGAGGCCGTGTGGCCGCATCGTGCCGTCTACATCACGCCCATGGCCGCGGTGGCGGGCGCCGTCGCGGACGAGATGCTGCAGGCGATGGTGCGCGGCCGCACGCTCGACAAGGCCTATGTCAACGACGGCGGCGATATCGCCATCCATCTGACGCCGGGCCACGAACTGCGCGCCGGGATCTTTGCGTCTGCGCTCGACGGCGTGGCGCGCCTCACCGCCGACCAACCGGTGCGCGGCATCGCGACCTCGGGCCGCGGCGGGCGCTCCTTCTCCCTCGGCATCGCCGATTCGGCGACCGTGCTGGCCGCGACCGCCGCCGCCGCCGATGCGGCCGCGACCTTGATCGCCAATGCGGTGAACGTCGACCATCCGTCGATCGAGCGCCGGCCGGCGCGCGAGCTCGATCCCGACAGCGACCTTTTGCGATCTGCCGGTGACAGTCGCCGTGGGCGCTTTGCCGCCGGCCCTCGTGGACGAAGCGCTGAACCGTGGTGCGGCCGAAGCACGGCGTCTCAGGCTCTGCGGCCTGATCGAAGGCGCGGCGTTGTCGCTCCTCGGGCAGTGGCGCATCGAGACAGGCGGCATGGCGCTTGCTGAGGTGAGGGCAGGATGAGCGATCCCCTGGATGAAGCGCTGGCCGTGCTCGACGCCTACATGGCGGGCATCAACGCGGCGACGAAGCGGCCGTCAACGCGGCGTGCAATTTCCCGCATGTGCGGCTCGCCGGCGGCAAGGTCGTGGTCTGGCCGAAGCACGGCGATTACAAGCTCGCGGACTTCGTGGCCCGGGCGGGCGACGGCTGGGCGCGGAGCCAGTGGGACGAGCGCACGCCGATCCATGTCGGCTCGGACAAGGTGCACCTGAAGGTGGCGTTCAGCCGCTGGAAGGCGGATGGATCGCTGATCGGCAACTTCGAGACGATCTACATTGTGACCCGCCAGGACGGGCATTGGGGCATACAGGCGCGCTCTTCTTTCGCGTCCTGAAAGCTTGTGATTGATGGGCCGGGCTCGCTAGGGTCCGGCAGGGGAAGTTTCACGGAGGGGTGTCATGCTGACATCGCAACACGTTGCTCGCCGGCGCCGCGGCGCTGGTCGCGCTGTCGCTCGTCGGGCCGGCCGGAGCGCAAGCGCCGATCAAGCTGGGCGAGCTCAACAGCTACAAGGTCTTTCCGGCCTTCCTCGAACCCTACAAGAAGGGCTGGGAGCTGGCGGTCGAGGAGGTCAACGCGGCGGGCGGCGTGCTCGGCCGCAAGATCGAGGTCGTGAGCCGCGACGACAACGGCAATCCCGGCGACGCCGTGCGGGTCGCCGAGGAACTCTTGAGCCGCGAGGGCGCGTCGATCCTGATCGGCACTTTTCCGTCCAACGTGGGCCTCGCGGTCGCCGACTTCGCCAAGCAGCGCAAGGTGCTGTTCATCGCCGCCGAGCCGCTGACCGACAAGATCGTGTGGGATGCCGGCAACGCCTACACCTTCCGCCTGCGCACCTCGACCTACATGCAGACGGCGATGCTGATTCCCGATGCGGTCAAGCTCAAGAAGAAGCGCTGGGCGATCGTCTATCCCAACTACGAATACGGCCAGTCGGCCACGGCGGCCTTCAAGAAGCTGATGAAGGAGAAGCAGCCGGACGTCGAATTCGTCACCGAGCAGGCGACGCCGCTCGGCAAGATCGACGGCGGCGCGGTGGCCCAGGCGCTGGCCGACGCCAAGCCCGACGCGATCTTCTCCTCGCTGTTCGGGCCCGACCTCGCCAAGTTCGTGCGCGAGGGCCAGCAGCGCGGCATCTTCAAGGGCGTCGAGGTGTTCAACCTCCTGGCCGGCGAGCCCGAGTATCTCGACCCGCTGAAGGAGGAGACGCCCGACGGCTGGTACGTCACCGGCTATCCGTGGAGCGAGCTCAAGACGCCCGAGCACACCAAGTTCCTCAACGCCTACCAGGCCAAGTACAAGGACTATCCGCGGCTGGGCTCGGTGGTCGGCTACTCGACGGTGATGTCGGCGGTGGCGGCCATCAAGAAGGCGGGCTCGCTCGACCAGGACAAGCTGATCGCGGCGGCCAGCGGGCTCAAGGTCCTGACGCCGTTCGGCGAGGTCGAGTACCGGCCGATCGACCATCAGTCGACCATGGGCGCCTATGTCGGCCGCTTGGGCGTCAAGGACGGCAAGGGCTACATGAAGGAATGGCGCTTCGTCGACGGCAAGGACGCGCTGCCGTCCGACGACGAGGTGAAGAAGATGAGGCCGGCCAATTGATCTTGCTGGGACCGCGGGCCTCCAGGCCCGCTCATGATCATGATGCGGGCCTGGAGGCCCGCGGTCCGCATGACGTGACGTGACCTTCGCCAGCATCATCATCCAGCTCCTGAACGGGCTGGCCGCCGCTTCGTCGCTGTTCCTGGTGTCGGCCGGCCTGTCGCTGATCTTCGGCGTGACGCGGATCGTGAACTTTGCGCACGGTTCGCTCTACATGCTGGGCCTCTACGGCGCCTACACCCTGATCGAAACGCTGGGCCGCACGCCGCTCGGCTTCTGGAGCGCGGTCGTGCTGGCGGCGCTCGCGGTCGGGCTGGCCGGCGTGCTGATCGAGGTGCTGGTGCTGCGGCGCATCTACAAGGCGCCGGAGCTGTTCCAGCTTCTCGCGACCTTCGCCGTGGTGCTGGTGATCAAGGACATCGCGCTGTTCGCCTGGGGCGCCGAGGATCTGGTCGGCCCGCGCGCGCCCGGCCTTTCCATGGCGATAGAAATCCTGGATCGCCGCATCCCGGCCTACGACCTGCTGCTGATCGCCATCGGCCCGGTGGTGCTGGCCGTGATGTGGCTCCTGCTCACCCGCACCCGCTGGGGCGCGCTGGTGCGGGCGGCCACCCAGGACCGCGAGATGGTGGGCGCGCTCGGCGTCGACCAGGCCAGGCTCTTCACCTCCGTGTTCTTCGCGGGCTCCGTGCTGGCCGGCCTGGGCGGCGCCCTGCAGATCCCGCGCGAGCCCGCCAACCTCGATCTCGATCTCGCCGTCATCGCCGACGCCTTCGTGGTCACCGTGGTGGGCGGGCTGGGCAGCATCGGCGGCGCGTTCCTGGCCGCCATCCTGATCGGCGTCGCCAAGGCCTTCTGCATCGGCATCGGCACGGTGACCTGGTTCGGCGAGGACATCGTCTTCTCCAAGCTCACCCTGGTGGTCGAGTTCCTGATCATGGCGCTGGTGCTGGTGGTGCGGCCCTTCGGCCTTCTCGGCAAGCCGCAGGCCGCGATCCGGCTCGCCGCCGATCCGGCGCCGCCGCTCAAGGCGCCGTCCTGGACCTTCGCGCTGGTCTGGCTCGTCCTGCTGGTCGCTGTGCCGCTGCTGGCCGACCGCTACGTCACCATCCTGCTGACCGACATCGTCTGCTTCGCCCTGTTTGCCGTAAGCCTGCACTTCATCATGGGGCCGGCCGGCATGGTGTCGTTCGGCCACGCCGCCTATTTCGGCCTCGGCGCCTATGCCGCCGGCCTTTTGCTGAAGCGGGCCGGCCTGCCGATGGAAGCGGCACTCGTCCTGGCGCCGCTCGCCGCCGGCGCCTTCGCCGTGGTCTATGGCTGGTTCTGCGTGCGCCTGTCCGGCGTCTATCTCGCCATGCTGACCCTGGCCTTTGCGCAGATCAGCTGGTCGATCGTCTTCCAGTGGGATTCCTTCACCGGCGGCAGCAACGGCCTGTTCGGCATCTGGCCGTCGGCCTGGCTCGCCGGCAAGACGATCTATTACTACCTGGCGCTCGCCCTCTGCGGCGCCGGCATCGCGCTCCTGTGGCGGGTGCTGTTCTCGCCCTTCGGCTACGCGCTTCGCGCCGGCCGCGATTCGCCGCTGCGCGCCGAGGCGATCGGCATCGACGTGCGCGGCTTCCAGTGGATGGCCTTCGTGCTGGCGGGCGTGGCGGCGGGGCTGGCCGGCGCCGTCTATGCCTTCTCCAAGGGCAGCATCTCGCCCTCGGCGATCTCGATCGCCCAATCGACCGACGGGCTGGTCATGGTGCTGCTGGGCGGCGTCGAGACGCTCACCGGCCCGGTGGTCGGCGCCGCCCTCTTCACCTGGCTGCGCGACGAGGTCGCGCGCCGCACCGAGTTCTGGCGCGCCGTGCTGGGCGCGGTGATCCTGCTGATCGTGCTGCTGTTTCCGCAGGGCATCGTGGGCGGCCTCAAGGCGCTTGCGGTTCGCTGGCGCGAGCAACGCGCATGACCGCCGTTCTTCAGGTCGAGGGGCTGCACAAGGCGTTCGGCGGCGTGCAGGCCGTGGCCGACGTCTCCTTCGCCGTCGACCCCGGCGAGCTTCTGGCCCTGATCGGCCCCAACGGCGCGGGCAAGAGCACCTGCTTCAACATGCTGAACGGCCAGCTCGCGCCCGACGCCGGCATCGTGCGCCTGGCCGGCCGCGACATCGTGGGACTGCGGCCGCGCGCCATCTGGCGACTGGGCGTGGGCCGCACCTTCCAGATCACCGCCACCTTCGCGTCCCTGAGCGTGCGCGAGAACGTGCAGATGGCGCTCTATTCCCACGCCGGCCGGCTGCGCGCGCTGCTGTCCCGCTTTGGCGCCGCCTTCAAGGCCGAGGCCGACGCGCTGCTCGACCAGATCGGCATGCTCGACCAGGCCGAGCGGACCTGCGGCGTGCTGGCCTATGGCGACCTCAAGCGGGTCGAGCTCGCCATGGCGCTCGCCAACCAGCCGCGGCTGCTGCTGATGGACGAGCCCACCGCCGGCATGGCGCCCCGGGAGCGGATCGAGCTGATGGCGCTCACGGCCCGGCTGGCGCGGGCGCGCAATATCGCCGTGCTGTTCACCGAGCACGACATGGACGTCGTCTTCGGCCAGGCCGATCGCATCATCGTGCTCGACCGCGGCCAGCTCATCGCCGGCGGCACGCCCGAAGAGATCCGCGCCAATCCCGACGTGCGCGCGGTCTATCTCGGGAGCGTGCACTGATGCTCGCGGTCAGGGACCTGCACGCCTATTACGGCCGCGCCCATATCCTGCACGGCGTCTCCCTGGAGGCTGCGGCCGGCGAGGTCGTGGCGCTGCTGGGCCGCAACGGCGCCGGCAAGTCGACGGCCATGAAGGCGATCATGGGGCTGGTGCCGCCGGCCAGGGGCGAGGTGAGCTTCGCCGGCCGGCGCATCGAACGCCTGGCGCCCTACCGCATCGCCCGGCTGGGCCTGGGCTATGTGCCCGAGGAACGCCGCATCTTCACCGAGCTCACGGTGGTCGAGAATCTCGAAGTCGGCCGGCAGCCGGCGCGCGACGGCGCACCGGCCTGGACCGAGGACAGGCTGTTCGCGCTCTTTCCCAATCTCGCCGGCCTGCGCGAGCGGCCGGGCGGCCGCATGTCGGGCGGCGAGCAGCAGATGCTCACCATCGCCCGCACCCTGATGGGCAATCCGCGCTGCGTGCTGCTCGACGAGCCGTCGGAAGGCCTGGCGCCCATCATCGTCGAGCAGATGGCCCGCTCGATCCGTGCGCTCAAGGGCGAGGGGCTGTGCGTGCTGCTGTCCGAGCAGAACCTGCATTTCTCCCAGGCCGTGGCCGACCGCGCCTACATCATCGAAAAGGGCCAGATCCGCTTCGGCGGATCGATGGCCGAACTGGCAGCCGACGCCTCCCTCCGCGAACAGTATCTTTCGGTTTGAGGACATGAGTGAATCCCTTGTCTTGCCGGACCGCGGGCCTCCAGGCCCGCTCATGTCGTCGTCCTGAGCGTAGCGAAGGACCTCATCGCCGCTTGCAACCGGCATGAGATCCTTCGCTGCGCTCAGGATGACATGAGGCGGACCTGGAGGTCCGCGGTCCCGAAGACACCCCGGCACAATCGATTGGTCCTAGTCATGGCATTGCGCACGCTCACCGTCGGCATCGATGTCGGCGGCACCTTCACCGACCTGTTGGCGGTCGATACCCGCTCCAACGAGGTCAAGCTCGCCAAGGTGCCGACCACCGTCGACAACCAGGCGATCGGCTTCATGGCGGCGCTCGCCGCGGCCGGCGCCGATCCCGCCATCGTGCAGGCCATCGTCCATGGCACGACCACGACCACCAATGCGCTGCTCGAACGCAAGATCGCCAAGGTCGGGCTCATCACCACCAAGGGCTTCCGCGACGTGCTGGAGCTCGGCCGCCGCACGCGGCCGCAGCCCTACGGCATGCGCGGCACCTTCCGGCCGCTGATCGAACGCGAATACCGGCTGGAAGTGCCGGAGCGCATGGATGCCGACGGCAAGATTCTGACGCCGCTCGACGAGGCCGCCGTGGCCGAGGCGGCGAAGAAGCTGCTGGCGCTGGGCTGCGAGGCCGTCGTGGTCCATTTCCTGCACAGCTACATCAATCCCGCCCATGAGCGCCGCGCCGCCGAGATCGTGCACGGCCTGTGGCCCAACGGCTACATCACGGCGGGCCACGCCATCCTGTCGGAGTATCGCGAGTACGAGCGCGGCGTGACGGCGGCGGTCAACGCCTCGGTGCAGCCCGTGCTCGACCGCTATCTCACGCGCCTGCGCCTCGAACTCATGGGCAAGGGCTTCGACCGCGACATCCTGGTGATGCAGGGCAATGGCGGCACGACCTCCTCGCAGTTCGTGGCCCTCGCGGCGGTGAACACGGTGATGTCGGGCCCGGCCTCGGGCGTGATGGCGGCGGCCTATACCGGCCGCGCCTCGGGCCATCCCAACCTCATCACCTACGACATGGGCGGCACCTCGACCGATGTCGGCCTGATCGAGAACGCCGTGCCCCAGGTCTCGGGCGAGCTCGAGCTGGAATACGCCATGCCCATCCATGTGCCGATGGTCGACGTGCACACGATCGGCGCCGGCGGCGGCTCCATCGCCTCGGTCGATGCCGCCGGCATGCTGCGGGTCGGTCCGGAAAGCGCCGGCGCCCGGCCGGGGCCGATCTGCTACGGCCGCGGCGGCACCGAGCCCACCATCACCGACGCCAACCTCGTGCTGGGCCGGCTCAATCCCGACCGGCTGCTGGGCGTCGACCATCCGGTGACGCTCGATCATGTGCGCGGGATCGTCGAAGCGAAGGTCGGCAAGCCGCTCGGCCTCGACGCCGAGGCGGCTGCCGCCGCCATCCTGCGCATCGCCAACGACCGCATGGCCGGCGCCATCCGCCTGGTGTCGCTGTCGCGCGGCCACGATCCGCGCGACTTCGCGCTGTTCGCCTTCGGCGGGGCGGGGCCGCTGCACGCCACGGCGCTGGCGCGCGAGCTTTCGATTCCGACGGTGCTGGTGCCGGCGCGGCCCGGCATCACCAACGCGCTGGGCTGCGTGGTGGCCGACCTGCGCCACGACTATGTCCGCACGGTCAACAAGCCCTTGTCGGCGCTCGACGATGCGACGATCGCCGGCATCTATGCCGAGCAGGCGGCCCAGGGCAACACGACGATCCAGAAGGAAGGCGTGGCGATCCGCGAGCTGCGCCGCGTGCTCAGCGCCGACATGCAGTTCCAGGGCCAGAGCCACATCCTGTCGGTCGCCGTCGAGCGCGCCGATATCGGCGTCGAGGGCCTGCGCCAGGCCTTTGCCGCCGCCTACGACCGCCGCTTCGGCATCGAGCTGGCGGAAATCCCGCCGGTCCTGGTCAATCTCCATACCGCGGTGATCGGCGTGCGGCCGCGCGATCTCGCTCGCCGCGCTGGCCGCGACCGACCGCGCGCCGACGCTCGCAGCGGCGCAGGTCGGCGAGCGCCGCGTGTGGTTCACCGACGGCTGGCGGCAGACGCCGGTCTATGCCCGCGAGAAGCTGCCGCTCGATGCCACGTTCGAGGGGCCGGCGATCCTCGAGCAGCTCGACTGCACGACCGTCGTCGAACCGGGCGACAAGGTCACCCAGGACAAGCTCGGAAATCTGCTGATCAGCATTTGAAACGCCTCGATGTCCTGCCGCTGAACTGAAGGACGGAGACAAAGGAGCGATCGTCAGCGCAAAGGCGACATCCGCTAGCGGGCGAGCGACCGCAGAGCGGGAGAAGGCGCCGAAGATGAGGCCATGCCGTTCTTTGAATTGCGAAGTCGCCCGTAACCTTTACGCTATCGGAAAGCAGGCGAGTTGACCTGCTCCAGACAAAACAGGGCCAAAAGGGGCGGCGCTGCCACCCGGCCAGGTCCGGGAGGAGACATCGATGCGCCTGACACGCCGCGCCGTGCTCGGCCTTTTGGCAACGTCACCCGCTTTGGCCCAGGGACGCGACTGGCCCGACAGGCGGCTTCGGCTCGTCGTTCCCAGCGCGGCCGGCGGCTATGAGGTCTATGCCCGCATCCTGGCTCCTCGGCTTGCCGAATTGCTGGGGCAGCCGGTGATTGTCGACAACAAGCCCGGCGCCAATGGCATCATTGGCATGCAGGAAGTCCATCGCAGTCCGCCCGACGGCTATACCTTCATGTTTGCGCATGTCGGCGCCATTTCCATCGGCAGCAGCATCTATCCCAACATGCCGTTCGATCCCGTGGATGATCTGAGTTCCATTTCAGTGGCCGTCACCTCGCCGCTGGTCTGGGTGCTCAACCCGGCGCTGCCCATCCGGACGATGCCGGAATTCATTGCCCGCGTGCAGGCGGAGCCGGGCAACTGGCGCTATGGCCTGCCCGCTTCGGGCAGCATCCCGCACCTGGTCGCGGAAGATACCAAGATTCGCCACAAGCTGGATTTGCCCGCCGTGCCTTACCGCAGCACGCCGCAATCCCTCATGGCGGTGATCAGCGGCGAAGTGCCGGTCACGTTGGACAGCCTCGGCGCGAGTGCCGGGCACATCGCGGGCGGGAAGTTGCGCGCGCTGGCCGTCACCTCTCGCGAGCGTTCGGAGCGCCTGCCTGAAGTGCCGACCATGCTCGAACTCGGCCTCGATCCGCGCGAATGGGTGGCCTGGTATGCTTTCATGGCGCCAAAAGGAACACCGGACGAGATCATCCAGAGGCTGAACACCGTGATCAATCAAGCGTTGCGCGAAGAGGCCATCGCCACGCGCATCCGCGAACTGGGCGCCTCACCACGCATCACGACGCCGGCCGAGACGCTGAACTTCATCAGGGCGGAGCGTGCCGATTTCGGCGCCATCGCGAGGGACGGCAAGATTTGCGTGGAGTGAGGCGAGGCGCCTAAGCCGGCAGCGGCAGGTCGAGCGTGGTGGTGCGGCGCATCTCGCGGCGGTGAGCCTGGTCATCGAACGGCCGGGCGCGATGCATGGTGCAGCGATTGTCCCAGATCACGAAATCATGCGGCCGCCAGACGTGGCGATAGGTGAATTGCGGCTGCGTCGCATGGTCGGTCAGGTCGCGCAGCAGCAGCCGGCCCTCCGGCACCTGCCAGTCGACGACATGGGCGGCGTGCGAGGCGAGATAGAGGGCGCGGCGGCCGGAGCCCGGGATGGTGCGCACCAGCGGATGGACGGCGCCCTTCAGCCTGTCCTGCTCCTCAGCGTTGAAATCGAAGCCCAGCACGTGGCGCGAATAGACGATGGAATGATAGACGCGCAGCCCTTCGATCGAGGCGCGGGTTTCCGCGTCGAGCGCATCGTAGGCGGCGCGCATGTCGGCGAACTCCGTATCGGCCCGCACCGGTGGCACCACCCGCGCCGACAGCATCGAGTAGCGGCCCGGCGGATCGACGAACGATGCATCCGTGTGCCACAGGCGGTTGGCGACCGAGGAGGCGCGCATGCGGTTGTTCGCGTCGCGAATCTTGCCGTCCTTGTCGACGTTGGAGACGTCGGCCAGCGCCTCGTTGCCGAACCGGTTGCTGCCGATGGCCGAGGAGGACGTACGGGCATGCAGCGTGCCGTCGAAACGCTGGGCGAAGTCGAGCTGCTCCTCGTTGGTGAAATCCTGGTCGCGGAACACCAGCACGGCGTACTTGTCCATGCCGGCGCGGATCGCTTCCAGCGAGTAGCGATCATGCACCTTGCGCAGGTCGATCGCGCCCACTTCGCCGGCGAATACGGGCGTGAGCGGCGTGATGGTGACGGTCATGAGGTGCTCCCTGCCTGGAGAACGAGGTGGTCATCCTGATTGAAGTCCGGAGCGACAACCAACTCGGTTCTTTCGTTAGGCGAAGGTCCGTCCGGGGCCCGCGCCCCGATGACATTTGAGCGGAATCTGCTCTAACCTGTTCGCGCCCACGGGTTCGTGCCGAGGAAGAGCAGCATGCCGATATATCCGGGGAGCGCCCTGTCGACCGTCGCTCCGTATGGCACCTCGAAATGCCGGCCGGTCCGCATCCGGGCGAGCGGCGAAGCGACGGCGTACGCGGCCACCGGGCCCGCCGCCCTTCGCGAGGCGCGCACGGAAGCCCGCCGCCTGCGCGACCAGGCGGTACGGCGCGTTCGCACCATCCGCTGCCCGAAGAAGGGCGGCTGCGCGGCGGGATGCCAGCAGGGCCGCACCCTGCGGATCGCCTGGGGCACACGACTGTGGCCGGCCAAGCCACGCGGCGACCTGTGGTACGCGTCGGTGCGGGAATACCACGTCTACCTCATGAACTGCCGCTGCCCGGAATGATCGCGTTGTCTCGTAATCAGGAAACCGAGCTGCAAGCGATCCTGTCGCGCAGTCCGATTGTCGCTGCGATCGTCGACAGGTGGTCCGAAATCCGCTTGCCGGACTGCTGGCTGGTTGCCGGCTGCCTCGCACAGACGGTCTGGAACGATAGGTTCGGGCTGCCGGCCACGCACGGCATCTCCGACATCGATCTCGTCTACTTCGATGGCGACGATCTTTCACAAGGGACAGAGGCGAGCCATGCGGAGAGAATTCGCGCGCTGTTCGCCGATGTCGGCCTGTGGGTCGACGTCAAGAACGAGGCGCGTGTGCACCTCTGGTATGCCGAGAAGTTCGGCAATGCGCTTGCGCCCTATGTCTCGACCGAGGACGCCATAACCACCTTTCCGACGACGGCCACGGCGGTCGGTGTGCAGCCGCACGCGAACGGGCTAGGCATCTTCGCGCCCTACGGCCTGTCGGATCTGCTGGGCCTGATCGTGCGACCCAACAAGAAGCAGATCATCCGGCCGATCTACGATGCGAAGGTGGAGAAGTGGGTGGCCCGGTGGCCTGGCCTTCGCGTGGTGCCGTGGGATGCCGGGCCCGATGGCTGAGGACTGCGATGAACTGGCCCGTCAGAGGTCGCCAGCGTTGGCCTAACTCAGCCGGCCGGGGAAGTGGCAGGCGACACGCTGGCCTGCGGCGGCTTCCAGCAGGGGCGGCTCCTCCCGGGCACAACGCTCTTCGGCGATCGGGCAGCGCGTGCGGAATCGGCAGCCGCTTGGCGGGTTCAGCGCGCTCGGCGGCTCGCCCTTCATCGGCACGTGTCGACGCGTGCGCTCCACCCTTGGATCGGGCACCGGCGCGGCGGAGATCAGGGTGCGCGTATAGGGGTGCAGCGGACGCGAGAACAATGACGCGGCCGGACCCACCTCCATGATCTTGCCGAGATACAGCACCGCGATGCGGTCGCAGACATGGCGCACCACCGCGAGATCGTGCGCGATGAACAGATAGGTGAGCCCCAGCCGTTCCTGCAGGTCGACCATCAGGTTGATGATCTGTGCCTGGATGTTGACGTCGAGCGCCGAGATCGGTTCATCGGCAACCACGAAATCCGGGCCGACCGCCAAGGCGCGGGCGATCGAGATGCGCTGCCGCTGGCCACCGGAGAATTCATACGGAAAACGCTGCACCGACTGGCGCGGCAGGCCGACGAGGTCGAGCAGTTCGGCGACCCGCGTGCGGGCCGCTGCCGCATCCCCGGCGATGCCGTGCAGGATCAGCGGACCGGCGAGGATCTCGCCGATCGTCATGCGCGGATTGAGCGACGCGTACGGGTCCTGGAAGATCATCTGCAGGCGTCGCCGCAGCGGGCGGATCTCCGACTGGCTGGCATGGGTGATGTCGGTGCCGGCAAAGACGATCTTGCCGCCCGTCGGTTCGTGCAGCCGCGTGACCAGCCGCGCCAGCGTCGACTTGCCGCAACCTGATTCGCCCACCAATCCGACGGTTTCACCGGCCATGACCTGCAGGTCGACGCCATCGACGGCGCGCAGCACGCGCTGGCGCGCGAAGAAGGTCTCCTTCGCCAGCGGGAAATGCTTCTGCAGGCCCGAGACTTCGAGAATCGGCACCGCCGTTGGCGGATCGACGGGCGCGGCAACCGCCGCGCCACCCCCGGCTCTGGCGCGTTCGGGGGTGTGCAGCGCGCCGCCCTCCTGCGTCACCCAGCACCGCGCGGCACGCCCGGTCTCCACCGGCAGCAGCTCGGGATGCTCCGCGCATTTCTCGATGGCAAAGGGGCAGCGCGCCCGAAAGCGGCAGCCGGATGGCCAGGCGCGCGGGTCCGGTGGCTGGCCCTCGATGGTGATCAGCCGGCGATCCTCGGCCTCAGCATCGATGCGCGGCGCGGCGTGCAGCAGCGCCCAGGTGTAGGGATGGCGCGGATCGGTCAGCAGATCCTCGGGCGCGCCTTCCTCGACCACCTCGCCGGCATACATCACCAGCACGCGCGAGCAGATATTGGCGATCACGCCGAGGTCGTGGCTGATCAGGATGACGGCGGTGCCGAGGTCGCGGTTCAGCCCGCGCAGCAGGTCGAGGATCTGCGCCTGGATCGTCACGTCGAGCGCCGTGGTCGGTTCGTCGGCGATGAGCAGGGAAGGCTCGTTGGAGAAGCCCATGGCCAGCATCACGCGCTGGCGCATGCCGCCAGAGAATTGATGGGGGAACGAATTCACGGCGCTGTCGGCCGAGGCCACGCCCATGCGCCGCAGCAGATCGATCGCGCGGCGGCGCGCCGCCGCCTTGGTGAATTGGCCGTGCGCCGTCATCGCCTCGACGAGCTGTCGCGCAATGCGCAGGACCGGGTTCAGGGACGTCATGGGGTCCTGGAACACCATGGCGATCTCGCGGCCGCGCACCGCGCGAATTCCTTCATCGTCGAGATGCGCGAGGTCGCGGCCCTTGAACAGGATCGAGCCGCCGACGATCCGCGCCGGCTCGTCGAGCAGGCGCATGATCGACTTGGCACAGACGCTCTTGCCGGAGCCGGATTCCCCCACGATGCCCAGCGTCTCGCCGGCATGCACGTCGAAGCTGACGCCGTCGACCGCGCGGACGGGACCGGAATCCGTCAGGAACCAGGTGCGCAGATCGCGCACTTGCAGCAACGGCTCGGGGAGCAACGGCTCAGCGCCGGTTGGCATGCGGATCGAGCCAATCGCGAAAGCCGTCGCCCATGAAGTTGAAGCCCATCACCACCGTCAGGATGGCCAGGCCCGGAAAGGTCGCCACCCACCATTGCTGCACCAGCTCCCGCCCTTCGCCCACCATCGAGCCCCATTCCGGCGTCGGCGGCACCGTGCCCAGGCCGAGAAAGGACAGTCCGGCAAACACCAGGATGGCGTTGCCGAGGTCGAGCGTGACCAGCACGATCAGCGGCCCGACGGAATTGGGGATGATCTGGCGCAGCAGGATGTGGGCCGGGCCGAAGCCGATGGACTGCGCCGCCTCGACGTATTCCATGGAGCGCTGCGAGATCACCAGGCTGCGGGAAAGCCGGGCGAATTTCGGCCACCACACCACCAGCATCGCGATGACGGTGTTCACCGTGCCGATTCCGAGCGCGGCGGCGATCGCCATCGCCAGGATGATCGGCGGGAAGCAGAAGACCAGGTCGGTCAGCCGCATCAGGCCTTCTTCCGCCCAGCCCCGCGCATAGGCCGCGACGGCGCCGAGCAGCGTGCCGAACAGCCCACCCACCAGCACCACCACCATGCCGACGGTGAGCGACACGCGGGCGCCATAGATGACACGGGTCGCCACGTCGCGCCCCAGCGCGTCCGTGCCCAGCCAGTTGCCGGCGGAGGGCGGCCGCAGGCGCATCGCCACATCGACGAAGTTCGGATCATAGCGGGTGAGCCAGGGCGCGAAGATCGCCGCGAGAATCCAGGCCAGGACGATCGCCGCGCCCAACGACGCCAGTCCGTAGCGGCGCAGCCACCGGATGCGGGGAGAAGCGATCGCCGGAAGAGCGATGCTCATTTCTTCACCACGCGCGGATCGAGCAGGGCGTACGACATGTCGACCAGGAAATTCACCAGAACGAAGATCGCCGCGACGATGGCGGTGACGGCCATGATGGCCGGGAAGTCGACCGTCACGGCGCTGCGGAACGTGTAGCGGCCGAGGCCCGGCCAGGAGAACACGGTCTCGGTCATCACCGCGCCGGCCAGCAGGTTGGCGTAGGCGAGACCGCCCAGCGTCACCACCGGCAGCATGGCGTTGGGCAAGGCATGGCGCAGCACAATCAGCCGCCCCCGCAGACCCTTGGCCTTCGCCACCCGCACATAGTCCTGCGACAGCGCCTCGAGCATGGCGGCGCGCGTGGTGCGGGTGATCAGGCCCAGCGTGGCAGCGGCGAGCACGATGGACGGCAGCACCAGATGCGCCGCAGCGTCACGGAACGTCTCCCAGTCGCCCTGCAGCGCGGTGTCGATCAGCAGCAATCCGGTGATGCGGTCGGGCGGAAACGAGACCGCATCGAGCCGCCCCGGACCCGGCGCCCAGTTCAGCCAGCCGTAGAATATCGCGAGCGCAATGAAGGCCAGCCAGAAGGTCGGTGCCGAGACGCCGACCAGCGAGACCGCACGGGCGACATGATCGATGACGGTGTCGCGCCGCACCGCCGCCAGCACGCCGAGCGGCAGGCCCACCAGGAGGGAAAGGATGAAGGCGACCGTCGCGAGCTCGAGGGTGGCGGGGGCGTAGTCGATGATGTCCTGCAGCACCGGCCGGCGCGAGGAGATCGACACACCGAGATCACCATGCGCCAGCCGTTCGAGGAACAGCCAGTATTGGTGCCACAGCGGCAGGTCGAGGCCCCAGCGGGCGCGGAACTCCGCCACCTGCGCCGGGTCGGAGGCCGCCATGTCGCCGAGTGCCGTCAGCACCGGATCGCCCGGCACGGTATTGGCGATCAGGAAGATGACGAGGGTGGCGAGCAGCACCATGGCCACCGAGACCGCCAGGCGCGAGACGACATAACGGATCATGCGGCATCATCTCCGCTCTGCCTCATGCTCCGTCATCCCGCCGGTAGCGGGGAGCCAGGGTTCGGGAGAGGGCGGTTGCACGAGCGTTGTCGGAGACCCCTCTCCTGACCTCTCCGCCTAGCGGGGAGAGGAATCCCTCGAGCAGGCAGGGAGAGCAGTTGTGTGGCATCAAGCGGGCTTGGCTCCGCCCAGCTCGGCCATCCAGCCTGCCGCCGTCAATTTCAGGCCGGACACGCTCTTGCGCACCGCCACCTGATACACCGGCTGGATCAGCACGAAATGGTGGGCCGCATCGACCATCGCCTGCTGGTATTGCTTGTAGAGCGCTGCGCCCTTCACGAGGTCGCGTTCCGCACCCGCGTCGGCCACCAGCTTGCGGACCTCGTCGGGCACCTTCCAGTGCACGCGGCCGGCCACGCGGTTGATCGTGGCGCTGCTCCACAGCCAGTTCTCCGGCGCCGGCGGGTTCCAGAAAGTCAGCGCCGCCTCGAGCTTGCCGCCCAGATACATGGTCCGCATGTTGACCTGGTCCATCGGCGTCAGCTCGGCCTTGATGCCGACGCGCGCCAGGTCGGACTGCAGCTTCTGCGCCAGGTTCTGGTAGCCGACGCCGGCGATCGCGGCGTTGCCATAGGAAAGCTGGAACTTGAATCCGTCCGGCATGCCGGCCTGCGCCAGCAACTGCTTCGACTTTGCGAGGTCTTCGCGAAAGCCGATCTCCTTGGTCAGCGCCTCGGTCGAGCCGTTGACGCCGACGGGCAGGAAGCTCACGGGGCGGACGGCTTTACCGCCGATCAGGTTCTTGATGATGCCGTCGTAGTCGATGGCGTAGCCGATGGCCTGCCGCGCCAGCTTGTTCTGCAGCGCGGGGTTGGTCGGCGCCTCGACCACGGCCATATAGATGAAATCGAGGCTGGTCATGCCCTCGACGGTGATGTTGGGATCGTCCTTCAGCGTGGCGATCTGTTCCGGAATGAGATTGAACGCCACATCGACGTCGCCGCGCTGGATGGCCAGGAGCTGCGCCGCACTCTCGCTCATGTGGCGGATCAGAACGCGCTCGTAACCGGGAGTCCCTCTCCAATAATTCGGGTTCTTCACCATCTGGATCTGCTGGTTGCGCTGCCAGCCGGTCAGACGGTACGGACCCGTGCCGGCGGAATTCTCATTCAGCCAGTCGGTGGCCTTGTCCTTCTCCTTGGCGTCCGGCGCATCGGTGCCGCCATGGGCGATCACCGCCTCCTTCTCCAGCACGCCGAAGGCCGGGGTGGCGATGATGGTCATCAACGGCAGCGACGGGTCCTTCAGCACGATGTCCACCGTGTGGGGGTCGACGACCTTCACCTCCTCGATGTGCGAGATGTACTGCCAGGGCTGGTCCTTGATGTTGAGCTGCCGGGTGAAGGAGAAGCGGACATCCTCGGCGGTCATCGGCTTGCCGGAGGCGAACTTCACGTCGGTGCGCAGCTTCAGCCGCACCGTCTTCCCGTCAGGCTGATAGGCCCACTCGGTGGCCAGCGCCGGCTTCAGGTTGACCGAATCGCCCGGGTCGAAGGTGACCATCCCGTCATAGGCGGCATGAGTCGGCAGCGGGTTGGAATACTGGTAGACGCGCACCGGGTCGAGGCCGGTGGCGTCGCTGATATCCAGCGCGATGACCAGGGTCCCGCGCCGCTGGGCGCTTTGCGCCGCGGCCGGGCGGGCGCTCTGCAGCACCGCCGCCAGCAGGCCGCCGGCACCCAGCACCATCATTCCACGGCGATCGAGTGTAGGATCTGCCGTCGCGGCTGCGTTGGAACCGGTGCCGATGGCGTCTTCTTTTTTGACGGACATTTAGTTTCCTCTCCAGTGACTCCCCTCCGGATTTATCGCCCAGCTTCCGCGCGATGGCCAGCGACCATCTCTCGTTGGAGGAGGCCCGGTTCGCGGCGTCTCTTCTCTCGTCCAGTGAATTGGTCGGAAGCACGGCAGAGCCTCCGTGCACTGCTGCAATTCCGGCCAGCGGGGCCAAGGGTGCAGATGCCCGCGCTGAAGTCCTTGGCTCGCGGTACTTTCCGGCGCAGATAAAAAATGCGGCACAGGACGGTCGGAATGGAAACACTCGATATCAAGGGCTTCCCCGTCGAGACCCATATCGCAGGCTCGGGGCCGCCGCTGCTCTACCTGCATGCCGAACAGTATTTCGAGCAGGTAAGGCCGTATCTCGACGCACTCGCAAAGAAGTGGCGTGTGATTGCGCCGCGCCATCCAGGCTACGGTGCGGCGTCCGGTGCGACTGACCTCCGATCGGTCGACGATCTGGCCTACCTCTATCTCGATCTCCTCGACGAGCTGAAGCTCGACAACGTGGTTCTCGTCGGCGCGTCCTTCGGCGGATGGATTGCCCTCGAGATGTGCGTGCGCAATCGCGCGCGGCTCAGCAAGCTGGTCCTCGTCTCGTCCGTGGGCGTGAAGTTCTCTGGCCGGGAAGAGCGCGACTTCGCCGATCTCTTCTACATGCCCGACATCGAGTCATTCCCGATGCTTTTCGCCGACTGGCGGCGACATGCGCCGAGCTACGCAACGATGTCCTCCGGCCAGCTGGAGGAACTCGCGCGCGAGCGCCACATGCTCGCCCACTATGGTTGGCGACCATACCTGCACAATCCGGGCCTGAAGCGCTGGCTGCATCGGGTCGATCTGCCGACGCTGGTGCTCTGGGGAGAGGCGGACAGGTTTGCCAAGCCGTCCTACGGCCAATCGCTCGCTTCGGCGCTCCCCGCCGCGGAGCTGATGGTCATTCGAGATGCGGGACATTATCCCGAGATCGAGCAGTCCGAAGCCGTCATCCGCGCCATCGACGCCTTCGTGCAGCGGTGAGTGCATCCCTCTCCGGAGCCGAGCAGGAGCCATCAAGATGAAAGTCTGGCATTTCAGCGAGCTCGCCTACTATCCCGCGTGGAAGGAACTGGGCGCCCAGCTGCGCAACGTCGTCCCGAGCCGGCTCTGTGAGCCCGAGATCGCGGCCGACCTGTACCACCGCGGTCTCGACGAGTGGGCCCTGTGCGACGAGCTGGGGCTCAACATCATGGTCAACGAACACCATGCGACGGCAACCTGCATCGACTCGGTCAGCACGATCTCAATGGCGATCCTTGCCCGCGAGACGAAGAAGGCGCGCCTGTTGTGCCTCGGAATGCCTATCGGCAACCGGTTCGATGCGGTGCGCGTCGCCGAGGAATATTCGATGCTGGACGTGATCTCGCGCGGTCGCGTCGAGATGGGCTTCGTCAAGGGTGCTCCCTTCGAAGTGACGCCGGCCAACAGCAACCCCGCCGACCTGATGCCGCGCTTTTGGGAGGCTCATGACCTCATCCTGAAGGCGATGACCACCCATGATGGCCCGTTCAATTGGGAGGGGCGCTATTTCCAGTACCGTCAGGTCAACGTCTGGCCGCGCCCCTATCAGCAACCGCATCCTCCGGTCTGGCTTACCGTGAACAGCCCCGAGTCCGCGCAGGTCGGCGGCGAGCGCGGCTATGTCATCGGTTCCCTCAATACGGGCTACATCCGGACCCCGGCGATCTATGCCGCCTACCGCAAGGGTGCGGCCAGCCAGGGCCGCGAAGCGACGCCCGACCGATTCGCCTACATGGCGATAGTGGGGGTCGGTTCCACCAGAGAGGAAGGCTACCGGCGCGCCGACCAAATTCTCGACTACAGCCGCACAGCCCTGCGCGTGGGCGCCCAGTTCGCCTTTCCGCCCGGCTATCAGTCGGTCGCCGCGACGGCGCAGGCGCTGAAATCGCCCGGCTACGGCTCAGGCGTCCCCATGCGCAGCATAGCGCTGCGCAATGGCCGGCAGGTCGATCCAAACGGGGCGAGCGTCGAGGAGTTTATCGACGCCGGCATCTGCTTCGCGGGCACGCCCGACATGGTGGTCGAGCAAATCAAGGCGTTTCACGGCCACGTCGGCGGCTTCGGCCACCTCCTGATGATGGGCCAGGGTGGCCACATCACTCACGACGACACGGTCGACAATCTGACATTGTTCAGCAAGGAGGTCCTGCCGCGTCTTGCCGAGCTCGGCTGATGTTCCCGAGGCCGCCGCCGAACAACCCTTTATCATGAGCCCCATGCGAACTCTTCTCACGAACGCCACGCTCATCGACTGCGTCGAGCCCAAAGCGGTCGCGGGTGCGGCAGTACTGATCGAAAATGGACGGATCCGCGAGATCCGCACCGACGGCAGCGCGCCCGCGGCAGGTGGCGTCCCCTCGATCGACCTCCGGGGCGCCTACCTGATGCCCGGACTGTGGGACGTCCACATACATCCAGACTACTACCTTCCAACCGAAATGCCGCTTGCCGACCAGGTCACGCTGTTCGGCCATCGAATGATGGCGGCGCTGACCGAGTCCGGCATTACCGGACTGCGCTGCGCCGGTGCGCACCACTACATGGATGTCGCCTGGAAGCGAGCTTTCGACTCGGGTCAGTATGTCGGGCCGCGCCTGTTCGCCTCCGGCCACTTCCTCACGACGACCGGCGGCCACTTCCTGACCTCCGGACACGCGCTCGAATGCGACGGACCTTACGGCTTCGTCAAGGCGATCCGCGAGCAGATCAAGAATGGTGTCGACCACATCAAGCTGAACCTGTCGGGCGGCATCCTGGGGCCCGCCTGGGATCTCCACCGACACTCCTTCCTGCTGCAGGACGAACTGAAGGCGGCGTTCGAGATCTGCCACCTGCGTGAGTTCAAGGTGATGGCCCATGCGACCAACCCCGAAGCGGTCAAGAACGCCATCCGGCTGGGGGCACACAGCGTGGAGCACGGTTACATCCTCGACGACGAATGCATCGAGCTCTTCCTGAAACATGACACCTGGTACGTACCGACCCTCGCGATCAGCCACCTCACGCCCGACCAGGCGAACAACGATTGGGAGCAACGCTGGGTCAGGCAGCGCAACATGGCGCATGCGTTGTGCTGCCGCGCGGACGCGGCGTCGGACGTTCATCGTGACTGGTTCGCGAAGGCGCTCAAGGCCGGCGTCAAGATGGCATTGGGTTCGGACATTCGGCCGCTCAAGGATGCCGCACTGCTCGAACTGGGACTGTGGGTTCGCGACGGCGCCACACCGTGGCAGGCGCTTGTCGCAGCGACCCGACACGGTGCGGCGGTCTGCGGCGTGAGCAACGACCTTGGCACGATCGAGGTCGGCAAGCTGGCCGATCTGATCGTCGTGGGCGGCAATCCGCTGGAGGACATCCAGAATGTACGACAGCTCAAGCTCGTGCTGAAGGAAGGTGTAATCGTTTCCGACAAGCGAGAATGATGAGTGAAAACCGCGAGGCGACTCGGGCCAATCGTTCGACGCACCGGTGTGATACCTGGAACAGGATTCGATCCGGAGCGAAGGGCCGCCTTCTGGGCGGGTCATCGACCGGCGATGCTTCCATTTTTCTGGCGTACGCCGAAACCGCGCCGATGCGCACTAGCCGCTCGTTGCCGCCGCGGCCCTGCCAGATCTGACACGAGGACTGAAGAGCGCCTTCTTCTTGGTGACATCATCGACCGTTTGTTCGGCCTTGCCAGCCGCTCCCCGCGTGCGCCGAATCTTGGTCGGCGGCCTGCCGTACACTTCAACAAAGACGGAGTTGAACCGTCGCAGGCTCCCGAAGCCCGCCCGCATCGCGATCTCGCTCATTGGCAGGCTGGTCTCGTCGAGGAGACGTTTGGCTCGCTGCACGCGCGCGGTCCTTGCCACTTTTGAAGGACTAGCCTGGAGATGACGCGCGAATAGTCGCGTCAGCTGCCTTGACCCCACGCCGAGGCGCTGGGCCAGGCGCTCCAAAGCGGCTCCCTCCTGATCGAGTGCTCCCTCCTCGACGATGAGCCGCAGCGCCCGCTCGACGGTTGCCCGGCTGCCGATCCAGGCGCCGGAAAAGGGAGCGGTTTCGGGCCGGCAGCGCAGGCATGGGCGGAAGCCTGCCGCCTCCGCCGCGGCCGCCGACGGGAAGAACGAAACGTTTGCCGACCGGGCAGGGCGTACTGGACAGACCGGACGGCAGTAGATGCCCGTCGTGTGGACGCCAGTATAGAACCGACCATCATAGGCCGCGTCTCGCGCCAAGCGCGCCTGATCGCATTCCGTAAAGTCGAGCGACATGCGCACGATCATACTCGCAGCCGCTTCCCGACCAGACGCCCTAATGACGATGGAGTCCGATTTCGGCCAGCAACAGCGGATCGGTTCCGCTACGTCTGACGGGAGGCATTCAGGGGCGATGATCGCCCGGCTTAAGGCCTCTCTAGTCACGTAACGCCAACCGAGCTCGCGGATAACCGGTTGCGAACGAGAATGTGGGAGAATCTGAGATGCGAGTACTCGTCGTTGGTGCCGGTGCTGTCGGTGGTTATTTTGGCGGCCGACTGTTGCAGGCCGGACGTGACGTAACCTTCCTGGTACGTCCTGGACGCGCCGAACAAATTAGAAAGAATGGTTTTGCAGTTCGCGTGGCGGATCAGCGCCCTGCCGAACTTGCCGTGCGCGCCATCGTCAGCGAGCAGATCGAGGCTCCCTACGATTTGGTGCTGGTAAGCTGCAAAGCCTACGATCTTGAGAGCGCCATGGACGGATTTGCTCCGGCGGTTGGTCCGGAGACAACGATCCTGCCGCTTCTCAATGGCTTACGTCACCTCGACCTCTTGTCCGAGCGGTTTGGTGCTTCGCGGGTCCTGGGCGGTCAGTGCCTTATTAGTGCGACCCTGGATGAGCGCGGTCATGCCGTGCTCCTTGGACCCGCGGCAACGCTGACGTTCGGCGAGCTGAACGGTGCCTCTTCGAAACGCACAGACGCCATCGCGACGACGATGCAGGACGCGGGCTTTGCCGCGCAGGCGAGCAATACGATCCTGCTCGAGATGTGGGAAAAATGGGTCCTTCTGGCGACCTTCGCCGGCATGACGTGCCTGATGCGTGGTGCCGTAGGTGACATAGTAGCGGCGGGAGCGACAGGTTTGACGGAAGCCTTATTGGAGGAATGTCGCCAGATCGCGGCATCGCAGGACCAAATGATCCGGCCAGATGTCTTGCAGCGCATCCGCGGGCTGCTAACTGGGGCCGGTTCGAAGGCTACCGCCTCCATGCTGCGCGATGTTGAGCGGGGCACTAGGATTGAAGCTGATCATGTCCTCGGCGACCTACTGCATCGCCAGTCTGAGTTGGCTGTCAGCTCTCCGTCGCTCTTGCGGATCGCGTATCTGCATTTGAAGACTTATGAAGCCAGGCGAGTGAGAGAAGGAAGCCCTTCGGCAGGTGCCTGATAGATCCGCCGCACGAGGATACCCTGTGAGATCGCGAAGAGCATCGTCTTCCTTGCATCCGGTGATGCCACGTTCACAACAATCGCGCTGATTGCCGGTGGAGTTTTTGCAGGGAATGTTCCTGCGCGGCGCTAAACACCAAGGAGGCGAAGCGTGGGCGCTCAAGGCGGCGGATCGGACGAGTCCGACGAGTTTTCGAGATTGGCGTCCGATTTCCGCGAGTTCGCCCCTCCTATCGTAGGGTATTCGTGCTTCGCTGCAACGAGACGGAGCGCCCTATGATCTCAGGTGAATTCGCGGAAACGGCGAAAAGCTACTTCGGATGGAGAGTCGTGGGCGCGGCCTTCGTGCTGGCGGTTTTCGGCTGGGGCATTGGGTTCTATGGACCTTCGGTGTTCTTGCGCACCTTGCATGACCAGCACGGTTGGACGATCGCCACCATCTCGGCCGCTATCACTGCGCATTTTCTGTTCAGCGCTCTCTTTGTCGCCTACTTGCCCGAGGCCTATACACAGTGGGGCTTCGCGCGGGTGACGCAAGCCGGTATCGTCTGCACAGCGATCGGCGCGATGCTGTGGGGTAACGCGACTTCCACGTGGCAATTGTTTCCGATCGCGGTCGTCAGTGGCGCCGGCTCGGCGGCAACCACAAGTGCGGCGATTAACGCGATCGTCGTCCCTTGGTTCGATAGGGAGCTGCCAAAGGCGCTAAGCCGAGCGTACAACGGCGCGAGCGTTGGCGGGCTGATCTTTACGCCGCTCTGGGCGGTAGCAATTGGGAAGTTTGGTTTCGGGAACGCCGCAGTCTTAATGGGCGTCGCGACAATGGTCGTCCTGTTGCCGGTATCGGTGCGCTATCTACGGCCATCGCCCGCCCATCCGACCGCGTTACCCAGGTCGTCGCTGACAAAGACAGCGCTGCTGCGCGACCGGGGCTTTCTCGCCATATCCGCGGCCTTTACGCTCGGGCTCTTTGCCCAAGTCGGGTTGTTTGCCCATCTCGTGACGCGCCTCGCACCGGTCGCCGGCGCCGATAGCGCTGCCCTGGCGGTGAGCCTGGTGACGGTCTGCGCGGTCCTCGGCCGGTCGCTGTTCCGGCGACTGCTCGACGATGACAACCGCCGCCAAGTCGCCGCGCTCAATTTCCTGATGCAGGCTTGCGGCACCGTGTTCCTGACCTTTGCCGACGGCCCGCTGGCGCTGGTGTGCGGCTGCGTCCTGTTCGGGCTCGGCGTCGGCAATGTGGTATCGCTGGCGCCGCTCATCATTCAGAAGGAATTCGCTGCGGAAGATGTCAGCAAGGCGGTGGCGCTTACAGTGGCGATCAACCAAGCGGTGTTCGCTTTTGCCCCCTTTGTGCTCGGCGCCGTCCGCGACATCGCGACCGGCTATATCTGGTCGTTCGCGCTCGTCGCGGCGATCCAGCTCGCCTCAGCGGGGATCATTCTCATTCGCCGACCTTAAAGCTTATGATGATAGGCCGCATGAATGCTGATATCGGCGCCCGCACCTGCAGGAAGTGACGGGAGCTCCAACGTAAACGTTAGTGCGATCCCGTTCTCTTAAAAGGCAGGTCTAAGGCTACCGCCGCACGCCTTTACACCGAGTGCGCCCGTCATGATGAGATCGGGCCACAGTCGTATTCGTCAATATGCGTCCGCCCGTGACCGAGCATCGACTGCGTTGTCTTCCTCAGTCGTGACTATGGCGTCCGAAAATGGCGAGACGTTCGCGGGTGGGTACGCAATATGCGTCGCGCGCAGGGAGGCGAGCGCGGAATTGAATGGGAGTTGGACTATGGCACGCAACGAAGAACCCCGCGCCTGGGAATCCCTGATGCTTTTTCAAGTCGACCCATCTTGGTACGAACGTCACTGGTTGCAACAACCTGCGCCACGGAAGCCCGGCATATTCGCTTTCTTCCGTCGTATCCTTTCGCAGCTGAGATTGACTAGGCGCCAAGACGCGCAAGCTGAGCACTCACCTTCAAATGAGGTTGCCCGACCTAGCGTCGCGCAGACGTTCTTTTGAGGATGGAGTCCGGTTTTGGCCAGCAACAGCAGCTCATTCCCCTATACCTAACAGTAGGTAGGGTGATGATCGCCCGCTTTAGGCTTCAGGCGCCTGACGCTAGCCAGCTCGCGGGAAACGGCACCTGGGATCAAAGGAAGGCGCGTGCCGATCGCGAGCAGACGCGGAGATGAGATTGAAGCAGTACCGAAACATCGAAGTCAGCGGCGCTACGCTCGAATGCACCCTTTACGGGTCCGGTACTCCGGTTGTGTTGCTGCCGAATGCCGGGTGTAGCAGCGGTTATTTTGACGATCTGGCGCGCGTGCTCGCTGCCGGTGGGTTGCAAGCCATCTGTGTCAACATGCGCGGTACTGGAGAGAGCCGCGGCTCGCTCGACGGCATAACTGTGCACGATTTGGCCGCCGACGTGGCTGGGGTCCTTGAAGCTTTGGATTGCGGTCCGGCGCACCTCGTCGGGCACGCCTTCGGCAATCGGGTCGCTCGCTGCCTGGCGGTCGACCGGCCCTCGCTGGTGCGCAGCGTGACTCTGCTTGCAGCGGGTGGTCTCGTCGCACCCTCAACACCAATCGGCACGCACTTTGGCAACGCTACCGAAGTCAAGATGAACGGCAGCGATTGCGTCACCGTGCTGGGCGCGCGCTGGCTGTCGCCGGCGTCGGATCCGAAAATACTGGCGCAGGTCGAATGCTGGCCGGCGGTGTTTCTCGCCCACCTCGCGACCGGCCGAGGGGTGCCGCTCGAAGATTGGTGGGGCGCCGGAACGGCGCCTCTTCTTGTGATCCAGGGGCTCGATGATACAGCGGCTCCACCGGGCAATGGTCACGCGCTCCGCGAGCAATTCGGCGAGCGCGTCCGGGTTATCGACCTGCCTCGTGCGGGACACTTTCTGCTGTTGGAGCAGCCCGAAGCCGTTACGCGCGCCGTCGTCGAGTTTGTCGGCGCTGGCGCCGTACCTCGCTGACTGCTTGCGCTACCTGCACTTCGTATCCAGGGCAACGATCATCCCAAAACGAGGGCCGTCTCGATGACCGAAATCATCCTGCATCACTACGAGATCTCTCCCTATTCGGAGAAAGTTCGGCTCGGCCTTGGTCTGAAGGGCTTGGCCTGGGGATCGGTGGAAATCCCCGTCATCATGCCAAAACCCGACCTGACGGCGCTGACCGGAGGCTACCGCAAGACGCCCGTGTTGCAGATCGGCGCCGACATCTATTGCGATAGCCAGTTGATCATGCGCGAACTCGAGCGCCGGCATCCCACCCCGAGCTTTTATCCCGCCGGCCACGGCGCGGCCGATGCGCTTGCCTGGTGGGCCGAGAAGACGATGTTCAGCCCGGCTGCTGGCATCTTGTTCGCGAAGAGACCCGACGCGTTGCCCGAGGGATTTCTCGAAGACCGGGCCAAATTCTCCGGCCGAAATATCGATCCGGCCGCGATGATGGCGGCAGTACCGAACCTGCTCGATCAGTTGCGCGCGCATTTCGATTGGCTGAATCAGATGCTGATCGACGAGCGCTCATTCCTGCAGGGCTCTGCCGCCAGCCTTGCCGATCTCGCCGCCTACCATCCGATTTGGTTCTTGAAACAAAATTTCGGGCCAACGGCGGTGCCGCTCGACGGCTTTCCGAGGCTGCTGAGTTGGACCGAGCGCATTGCCGCAATCGGCCATGGCAGGCGGAGCCCAACGACCTCGAAAAAGGCGCTCGATGCGGCGAGGGACGCTACGTCGATCGCCAGCGTAATCCCCGATCCGCGAGATCCGATCGGCCGGAAACCTGGTCAGACAGTGACCGTCACGCCGGATGATACCGGACGCGACCCGGTCGTCGGCGAGTTGGTCGCCTCGGGCGTCCATGAGATCGTCATCCGACGCAGCGACCCCGCGGTCGGAGAGGTCTGTGTGCATTTCCCACGCGCCGGTTTTGTCGTGACGTCGGCCTGACGGCATCCCGTGAGTGACGCATGTATTACCCAATAATTAGACAGTGCATCCAGGCCCTGAAGAACCTCGAGACCTGGCTCGACAAGGCCGAGCGACATGCCGTGGCAAAGGGGTTTGACGTCGGCGTACTCCTGACCAGCCGCCTTGCCCCCGACATGAAGGATTTCATCTACCAGGTCCAAAGCGCCTGCGATTACACCAAAGGCGCTGCCGCCTGGCTTTCCGGGCAGAAGCCGCCAAGGCACGAGGACAGCGAGCAGACGATCGACGAGGTTCGCGCCCGCATTCGCAAGACCGTCGATTTCGCGGAGAGCGTTAAGGAAGCACAGTATGCGGGCGCCAGCGAGCGCAGGGTTAGCCTCTCCTGGGGGCATGGCAAGATGATTGGCGGTGAGGACTACCTACTGCAGGTGGTCGTCCAGGACGTCTATTTCCACGTCTCCATGGCCTACGCCATCCTCCGCCACAACGGCGTCGACATCGGCAAAAGGGACTTTCGCGGTCCAATCAACTGGATCGACGCCTAAGCGGTTATTGCGGCGCGCCCCGATTGCGGTCTGATGACGCCGGTTATGGGGTGCGTCGCCTCGAGCCCTTGGGGAGCACGCTCGAGCCATCTCGGCTATTGACGCCGCAAGCGACGGGGCTTTGCGACCAAGAATGGAGGCACACTATTTCGCGGCCTTGCCTGGATCGGTCGCGGGGGTATCGGACGCCGCTCGCCACCCGCCGTCCTGGGCCTGGGCTGCCATCCGCTCCCTGGTCACCGCCATGGCGGCCTCGGCTACCTTGTTACCCTGGACCTTCGCCATGATCGCGGCGTTCAGTCCGGTCATCAGCTCGACCTTGTTTGCCGCCAGATACTCGGCCGAAGCCTTGAGGTTACGGGTGTGTCCGTTGATCTCGGGAATGACGTAGCGGGCAAACAGCTCCCACGAGCGCAGCGTCGCTTCGTGATTTGCCCAGTCGTGGGCGAAACCCAGCACGACGCCGAACCCGCCGGTAACCTCCTGCAGAGCGCGAATCGTCTTGACCATCTCGTCGGGTGTGCCGATGACCGACGTGCCGACCGCATTGCCGATGCCGGTCGTTCGCGCCAGGAGCTCCCACTTGTCTGCCACATGGATCGAGCCAGGCCGGCCAAGAACGCGGACATTGTACTCGTTGTGCCAGTGCTGAAGGCCATCCACCGCCTCCTGCTCGGCCTGCTTCTTCGACTCGGCAAGATGCCAGGCCATCACCACGCGCCAGTTCTTCCGGTCGACCTTCTGATCATGCTTCTTCGCCGCCTCTTCGGCGAACGACCACTGGGTCGGCAGTGCCTGCAGGCCTTCCTGCGAGGTCGAGGCGATGGATAGGGCGCCCATGCCGTACTTTCCGGCAAGCTGCATGCCGGATGGACTGATCGAGGAAGCGGCCGCCATCGGCAGATCTTCCTGATAAGGCAGAATCTGGAGCTGCGCCTCGTTGAGTTGGAACCAGTCGCCCTTGTAGGTAATGCGCTCGCCGGCGAAGAGCCGTTTCAGGATGCCGATTGCCTCGTCCTGGCGGTCGCGCAGAAGCATGTAGTCGATGCCGAAGGTCCGCGCGTCGGAGGGCAGGGCGCCGGGACCGGTGCCGAAGATCACGCGGCCGAAGGTCATGTGGTCGAGCTGCACGATCCGCTGCGCGACGTTGAAGGGGTGGTGGTAGGGCAGCGAAACGACGCCTGTGCCAAGTCTGATGCGCTTGGTGCGCTCGGATGCAATGGCCAGGAACAGCTCAGGCGAGGCGATCATCTCCCAGCCGGAGGAATGATGTTCGCCGCACCAAAACTCATCGAAGCCCAGTTTATCGAGATGCTCAGCCAGTTTCAGATCGCGTTGAAACTGCAGAGTCGGATGTTCGCCGACCGGGTGATGCGGTGCCAGGAACGTGCCGAACCGGATGCGCGCCATCAGGAATTCCTCCGTCGTGCGATTTTATGCAATTTCGCCCTGCCCATCGGAGCCAGATCCCGGAGGAAGTGGCGGCCGATGGCTGCCTCGTCCGACCCATTTAGCCACGGGCCGCCAATCCAGCATATTTCAGTCAAATCGCCATCGACGGCAATAGGCTGGCCCGAGGCGGCGTCAGGCGCCAGTGATGTGGCGCCATGAGGCGGCGGAATCTCGATTTCGTTTTTGGCGCTTCTCCTCGGAATCCATCCGTGATTCGCTTGCGCAAGCCCGTTCGCGGCATTGCTCCTCGTTCTGGTCGGTGATGGCCGGTAGCGGGTCAACTCAGTACAAAATTTACTTTCGGCACTAGGTGGCGAATGCCGGGGCACGTAGTGTGGCGCGGATGCAATTAGGAGAATGTTGTGAAGGTCACCGACGTCGCCTGCCACATCCTGCAATGCAAGGTCGACAAGCCGTTCGTCTCGGCGCGCGGTTGGGTCTATGGCACGCGCTCGACATGCCTGGTCGAGATCTCGACGGACGAGGGCATCACCGGCTGGGGCGAATGCTACGGACCGGCCGCGGTCGCCAAGACCTTCGTCGAGACGCAGTACAAGGCGCGCGTGATCGGCCGCGATCCGTTCGACGTCGAGGCGATCTGGGAGGACCTCTACAATCGCATCAAGGATTACGGCACGACCGGCATGGCGATCTCGGCCATCTCCGGCATCGATATCGCGCTGTGGGACATCATGGGCCGCGCGGTGAACAAGCCCGTTCACAAATTGATCGGCGGCGCCTATCGCAGCGAAGTCGTTCCCTACGCCACCGGCCTCTACTTCATCGACATGGATCGCCTGGTCGAGGAAGCCGTCGAGGAGGCGCTGGAATTCAAGAATGACGGCTTCCGCGCCATCAAGATGAAGATCGGTCTGGGCGATCTCAAGCTCGATGCCAAACGAGTCGGTGCGGTGCGCCAGGCGATCGGGCCTGACGTGAAGCTCGCGGTCGACGCCAACCACTGCTTCTCGGTGCCCAACGCCATCAAGCTCGGCCGCCTGCTGGAGGAGCACGACATCCTGTGGTTCGAGGAGCCGATCAGTCCCGAGGACCATGACGGCTATGTCGAGGTGACGCGCGCGCTCGACATGGCGGTGGCGGGCGGCGAGAACGATTTCACGCGCTGGGGCTTTCGCGACGTCATCGCAGCGCAAGGCCATGGACATCGTCCAGCCCGACCTGTGCGCCGCCGGCGGCTTCTCGGAGTGCCGCAAGATCGCGACCCTGGCCAGCGCCTTTGGCGTCGAATGCGTGCCGCATGCCTGGGGCTCGGCGATCGGGCTGGCGGCGACGGTGCAGTTCCTGGCGGCCTTGCCCGACCAGCCGCCGGCCTTCCGTCCGATGCCGCCCATGCTCGAGTTCGAGCAGACGCCCAACCCGCTGCGCGATCACCTGGCGCAGGAGCCGATCGAGCAGAAGAAGGGCATCGTCAAGGTGCCGACCGGCCCCGGTCTCGGCATCGAGATCGATCGCGAGGTGCTGAAGAAGTACAAGGTGGCTTAGCGTTTTTGCTTACTTATTCCAGTCCGCCGACACACATGTCCGTGCGCGCCGGGCGAGAACGGGCATTTTCGGGCGCTATGGCACCCGAAAATTCGATCGACTGCCTTAAGTGTGCAAGAAGTAATACTTGACATTAATTAGAAGTGAACACTTATATACGCTCCGGCCCTCGTCAGGAGCATCAGCCATGTCCGGTCACGGACGCCCGCCCCTCTGCAAAGCGGAGCCTGTCAGCCGCGCCCGCGAACTCAGCGCGCGCGGCGTCCTCGATCCCGATCTGCTGGAGCCCGCCTCGTGGGCGCGACGGCAAAACGACCGGCGGAAAGGGCGGGAAGGGCGGAAACCTCGAATCCTCAGGAAATGGGGCCCTTTCCGACGATGGCGCGAAGCGGCGGAAACCGGCGGAAACTGGCGGAAACCCGCGCCCCTAATTCCCGAACGTATCGCGCCACTGCTCGATCACGTCGGGCATGCCCTTGACGATCTCCGCGACGCTCGGGCGGATGGTCTTGATCTCGCTGACCGGCCTGGCGCCCGGCGCGGGCGACACCTCCGCGCGCAGGGGGATGACGAAGTGTTTGGCGCTGATCTTCGCCACCTCGACCGAATCGAGGTACTCCATGAAGAGCTTGGCGGCGTTCGGATGCCTGGTGCCCTTGAGGATCGCCGAGGCCGCGATGATCAGGACCGAGCCGTCGCTCGGATAGGAGACCGCCAGCGGATTGCCGCGGGCGGCGCTGAACAACGTCGAGTCGTTGTCGCCGGCCGCCACCTGCCGCTCGCCGGCATTGAGCGCCGTCACCGTGTCGCTGATCGAACGGCCGATCTGCGGCTTGTTCTTCTCCAGATGCTCGAAATACGACCAGCCGTAGAGATTCTTCATCATCAGCACCCAGGTGCCGACATAGCCCGAGAAGCCGGGATGGCCGGTCGAGACCTTGCCCTTCCACTTGACGTCGAGCAGGTCGGTCCACTTCCGCGGCGCCTCCTCCGGCTTCACCTTGGTGGTGTTGTAGGTGATCACCACGAGTCCGGCCGACGTCGTGTGATAGTAGCCGTCGGGATCGAAGTTCTGGAATTCCGGCAGGATCTTCGAGGCCGTTTCCGGCGTGTATTTCTCGAGTTTGCCTTCGGCCTTCAGCCGCACATAGTGGCCGACATCGGTGGAGGAGAAGACGTCGCAGAGGATCTGGTTGTTCTTCAGATCCTGCAGCAGGCGCTGGTAGGCGACCTGCGCCGACGTGCGCACGACGTTCACCTTGATGCCATAGAGTCTGGTGAACCCGGCCCCCAGCTCCTCGGCGGCTTCGGACGTGTAGTGGGCGGTGTACCAGGTGAGCTCGCCTTCCTTCCGGGCGGCTTCTTCGAGCGCCTTCATATCGGCCCGCACGGCCGCCGGCGCAAAGGCAAGTGCTGCGACCACGGCAAGGTGTGCCAACCCCTTCATCGGTTCCTCGCTGACCGTGACCTTACTTTTTCCGGGAGTGATCCGATCACACGCAGCGGCAGGCGACAAGCGCAAGCCGGGCAACGCTCATGTTACTCTCGACCGGCAACAGCCGGGATGATGGGAGCCTGGAATGAAAATCGTCGACGTCAAAGCCTATCCCACGAGCTATCGCGTGCCGAAGGAGCTGCAGGTCTCGCTCGGCATCGGCACGATGACCAAGCGCGACTGCGTCATGGTGAAGGTGACCACGGAAGACGGCATCATCGGCTGGGGCGAGAGCCATCACGCGCGCTCGCCGGGCAGCATCGGCCACCTGATCAACACCACGCTGAAGGGCTTCGTGGTCGGCATGGATGCCACGGACACGACGGGCATCTGGGCGAAGATCTACAAATTCCAGCTCGGCAGCCACGGCATGGGGGCGGCCACCGCCATGGCGATGAGCGGCCTCGACCAGGCGCTGTGGGACATCAAGGGCAAGGCCGTGGGCTGGCCGCTCTACAAGCTTCTGGGCGGCACCAACCGTCCGGTCCCGGCCTATGCCGGCGGCATCTCGCTGGGCTACCAGGCGCCTGACTTCTCTGGTCGCCGAGGCCGTGCCCATGGTCGAGGCGGGCTACAAGGCGCTGAAGCTACGGATCGGCGACACCGTCTCGGCCGACATCCAGCGCATGACGGCGATCCGCCGCCGCTTCCCCGACATCGCGATCCTGACCGACGCCAATACCGGCTACTCGGTGGCCGACGTGCGCAGGGTCATGCCGGCGATGGACGAGCTCGACATCGGCTGGCTGGAGGAGCCGTTTCCGGCGCACGACCACCGCTCCTATGCCATGGCCAAGGGCTTTGGCCGCACGCCGCTGGCGGCCGGCGAGAACCATTACACGCGCTTCGAGTTCCATCGCGTGATCGAGGACGGCAACATCACCATCCTGCAGCCCGATCTCTCCAAGAGCGGCGGCATCACCGAGGTGCAGCGGATCGCCGCCGCAGCCTCGATGTGGAAGCTGCCGGTCCATCCGCACAGCTCGATGACCGGCCTCAACCATGCCGTCTCGATCCATTTCCTGGCCTCGATCGACAACGGCGGTTATTTCGAGGCCGACCTGTCGGTCGCCAACAAGTTCCGCGACGAGCTGGGCAGCGCGCCGTGGAAGATCGGTCCGGACGGCTGCGTGCGCCCGCTCGAGGGGCCCGGCATCGGCGTCGAGATCGACGAGAAGTTCCTGGCAGCTCATCCGGTGATCGAGGGGCCGGGCTACGTATGAACGTCCATTTAGGGAAAAGCGCCTAAATTCACCGAGTTTCCCCCTATGTGCGGAAACTCACATATGCGTGGGCTGAGGCTGCTACTGAGGCGCAGGCCAAGGAGCGCCCCATGAATGCAAGTTCAGTACTGACGTATCTTCTCAGCCCTCGGGTGAATGAAAGACAGACCGCGACCGAGCTTCTCGAGTCCGGCCAGCCGATCCGACTCCATCCGACCGTGGCGGCCGACGATCTGCCGCCGGAGTTCGAGGATGTTCTGCAGGTCCAGGTGCTGGGCTATCGCGAGCGGCTGACGATCCTCTACGGTCACCGCCTGCGCGTGCTCGATCCGGTGTGGACGCTCGTTCCCAAGGACCAGGCGACGTCGTAGCCGGCGTCTACGCCGCCACGACCAAGGTCGAGGCGAGCTGGCGGACCGACTTCACCATCGCCATCGCGACCAGCTTGCCGGTCTTGCGGTTCTCTTCGCTGACCGCCACGTCTTCCCTGAAAGTGAAGCTTCCGAACGCGCCTTTGGCGTCAAGCTCGACGATGTGTGTCGTGATGGTGGGATCGGCCACGATCACCACGCGCGTTCTGTCGAGGCCGATGCCGGCGATCGCCGCGGCCGCTGAAATGTTGACGTTCTGCGGGTAGAGCCGCGCGCCCTCGCGCACCGGACCGTCGAACACGGTGTGCGGGACCTCGAGTGCATCGAGATCGACCAGTGTTTCGGCGATCGTGCCTTTCCACGCCGAAGGGTCCTTGCGCACCGTGACGGTGACGCTGTCGAGGCCGCCCACGGCGGCGCTGCTCAGGATGTCGAGGGCGCCGATGCCGGCTGACGGCAGGATCAGCCGCCGGCCGTTGGCCTTGGCCACGGCGAGCAGGCGCTCGAACAGGTCGGTATCGGTGAAGGCGCCGACGGAGGTCACGAGAAAGTCCGCGCCGCGTTCCAGCACCCTCTGCCCGTGAACCCGCACCGCCTCGTGGCCGGCGCATTCGGCGACGGCGTCGAACTCGTGGGCAAAGAAGCGATCCGGCTCGTGGGTGAGTAGACCCTCATGGTGATGATCGTTGCGCGGGCGCTTCACCAGCGCCGCGACCAGTTCCAGGTTGTCGATGCCGCCCGACTTCAGCGCCGCCTCGACATGCTTGCCGATGGCGCCGTAGCCGATCAGGCCCAATCGGATCCTGGGCCGGAGCGTCACGAGAGCTGGCGTTCGGCCCAGCGGGCCCAGGCGATGAGCTGATCGTCGCCGCCGCGCGGGCCGATGAGCTGCACGGATAACGGCAGGCCGAAGGGTCCGGTATTGAACGGCAGCGCGATGCAGGGCGTGCCCAAAAGGGTCCAGAAGCGGTTGAAGATCGGATCGCCGGTGTTGCCGAGGCCCGACGGCGCCTCGCCCCGGGCCGAGGGGGCGAGCAGCAGGTCGAACTTCTCCCAGGCGTCGTTGAGCTGGGCGAGCGCCACGCGCTTGCGCTTCTTGGCGTCGGCATATTGCCGGCGGTTCACGGCGTCGCCCTCGACCATGGCGGTGTTCATGATCGGCGAGAAGAGATGCGAGAACCGCGCGCGTTCCCGGGCGTAGGACTGCGTCGCCTCCTTGGTCATGATGCGATGCTGGGCCTGCATCAGGTTCGCCCACGAGTTCCGGCGCCTCCCAGCTGCGCACCCGGGCGCCGGCGGCCCGCAAGGCGCGCGCGGCTTCCTCGATGTTCTTCCTGTTGTAGGGCTCGGCCATGTCCCACCATGGCGTGTGCATCAGGCCGATGCGCGGGGCGCGCGTCGGCGGATCGGCCGGCGCGTGGCCGTAGGCGGCGCGGATCAGCGCCAGATCGTTGGCCTCGCGGGCGAAGAAGCCCAACGTGTCGAGGGTCGGTGCATAGGCTTTGATGCCCGTCATGTCGGCCCAGCCGTGGCTGCCTTTGTAGGCCACGACGCCGTTGAAGGCGCCGGGCCGGATCACCGAGCCCGCGGTCTGGGTGCCGTAGCCCACCGGCGCCATGAAGTCGGCGACCGCCGCCGCCGAACCCGACGACGAGCCGGCCGGGGTGTGGCGGAGATTGTGCGGATTATGCGTCTTGCCGGCATGGGCGCCGGCGAACTCGGTGGTCACCGCCTTGCCCAGCACGATGGCGCCCGCCTTGACGAGCTGCGTGACGCAGGCGGCGTCCTTGCCCACGACATGGTCGCGGTAGATCGGCGAGCCGCAGGTCGTGGGCATGGTCCTGGTGGCGATGATGTCCTTCACGGCCAGCGGAATGCCGTGCAGCGGGCCGACCGGCCGGCTTCTCTTGTCCAAGATGTCGGCGCGCTTGCGGGCGCCGTCGGGGTCGAGCGCTTCCCAGGCATGGACCTGGCCTTCGCGCGCCTCGATGCGGTCGAGGCAGGCCTCGACGAGATCGCGCGCCTTCAACCGCTTCTGGGCCATGCGCAGCACGGCCTCGCTGGCCGACAACCGATTCGGCGATTTCGCCATGCGTTCTTCCCCCGCCTATGTGCTTGGGCGCATGATGGCCGAGCCCGGATCGAAAGGGTAGGGCCGCAGAGGTGCCATGATGTCCAAGCTTCCGCCGTTCGCCGTCCAGAAGATCGGCCATGCCGTGATCAACGTCGCCGACCTCGACACGTCCAAGCGCTTCTACACCGACGTGCTGGGCTTCAAGGTCTCCGACATCTATCCCGACGGGATGATGCCGGGCGGCATGGTGTTCCTGCGCTGCAACGGCGACCACCATTGCCTGGCGCTGATCGGCGGCGCGCCAGCGGCGGGCGGGGCCGCCAAGACCCTGCATCATCTCGCCTTCGAGCTCGCCACGCTCGACGAGGTGTTTTACGCCCGCGATCACCTGAAGCAATACGGCGCCAAGATCGTCTACGAAGGCCGTCGCCGCGCCGGCTGCCAGGTCTCGGTCGAGTTCCTCGACCCCGATGGCCATCATCTCGAACTCTTCTGGGGTGTCGATCAGGTTGGCCATGACGACCGTGCGCGGCCGGCCGAGGAATGGCGGCAGACCGCGAGCCTCGAGGACGCCGTGCGCATCGCGCCGCCCGGGCAGGACACGACCCTGCACGACGCCGCGTTGCGGGCGCGCCTCGAAGCGGGCACCGATCGTCCATGAGACTGAAACGCCGGCAGCTCGGCGTCCTGGGCGCAGCCGCAAGTCTCGCCACGCTGGCACGGGCGCGTGCCGACGCTTTTCCCGCCAAGCCGCTGCATCTCATCGTACCCTTCACGCCGGGCGGCACGACCGACATCCTGGCGCGCGAGATCGCGGCCAAGCTGCAGGTCGCGTTCGGCCAGAGCTGCATCGTCGAGAACCGGCCGGGCGGCGGCGGCACGCTCGGCTGCGAGATGGTGGCGCGCGCCGAGCCCGACGGCCTCACCATGCTGATGGGCCATATCGGCACCCTGGCCATCAACCCGCTGGTCTATCCCCACCATGGCTACGATCCGGTGAAGGGCTGGACGCCGATCGCCTATGTGGCGAACGTGCCCAACGTGCTGGCGGTCAACGCCGGCGTGCCGGCCCAGTCGGTGCAGGAGCTGGTGGCGCTGGCCAAGGCCAGGCCCGGCGCGCTGGCCTACGGCACCGGCGGCACGGCGAGCGCCTCGCATCTCGCCTCGGCGTATTTCGCCTTTGCCACCGGCACCGACTTCCTGCACGTGCCCTACAAGGGCACCGCGCCGTTCGTCGCCGATCTCTTGTCCGGCCAGTTGCAGATGGGTTTCACCGGCGCGCCGGTGGTGATGCCGCTCGCCAAGCAGGGCCGCCTGCGGGCGCTCGCCGTCTCGAGCGCCAGGCGCTCCGAGGCGTTTCCCGACCTGCCGACCATCGCCGAGTCGGGCTTTCCGGGTTTCGAGGCCGACCAGTGGTACGGCATCACCGGTCCGGCCGGCATCGATCCGGTGATCGCGGGCAGGCTCAACGCCGAGATCAACAGGGCGCTGGCGTCGGCCGACGTGAAGGCGCGGCTGGAAAAGGAAGGCGGCGCGGCGGTGATCGCACCGCCCGAGGCGCTGGGCAGGCATATCGCGGCGGAGATCGACCGCTGGCGGCCGGTGGTAAAGGCCGCGAACATCCGCCTCGAGTAGCGCGTCTTCTTATACGCCTTAGTGACCGGGCTCCGCGGGTTTGGCTTCCGTCACCGGCGCCTTCTTGCCGCCTATCCCCTTCACCTTCTCGCGGAAGGTCTGCAGGGCGACGTAGAGGCCCGGGATCACGAAGATGCCGAGGAACGAGGCCGCGATCATGCCGCCGAACACCGCCGTGCCGACGGCGCGCTGGGTGGCGGCGCCCGCGCCCGAGGCGATGACCAGCGGCACCAGGCCCAGGATGAAGGCGAACGAGGTCATCATGACGGCGCGGAAGCGCAGGCCGGCGGCCGTGGTCGCCGCCGTCACGATGTCCTTGCCGCTGGCGCGTTCCGCCATCGCGAACTCGATGATCAGGATGGCGTTCTTGGCGGCGAGCGCGATCAGCACGACGATGCCGATCTGGGCGAAGATGTTGTTGTCGAGTCCGGTGACGTAGAGCGCCAGCACCGCGCCGAACAGGCCGACCGCGACCGACAGGAGTGCCGCGATCGGGATCGCCGTGCTCTCGTAGAGGGCGACGAGGAAGAGGTAGGCGAACAGCACGGCGAGCGCCAGGATGGAGCCGGTCTGGCCGCTCGCCGCCTTCTCCTGCAGCGCCGTGCCGGTCCATTCGTAGCCGTAGCCGGCGGGCAGCGTCGAATTGGCGAGCGCCTCCATGGCGGCGATCGCCTGGCCGGACGAGAAGCCGGGCGCCGGGGCGCCGTTCAGCACGACCGAGCGCAGGTTGTTGTAGCGCACGATCGAGGACGGCGCGGTGATCAGCTCGATGTTGGCCACGGCCTGCAGCGGCAGCAGCTCGCCGTTGGACGAGCGCACGCGCACGAGGAAGATGTCGTTGACGTTGCTGCGATCGGCTGCGTCGGCCTGCACCTTCACCTGCCAGATCCGGCCGAACAGGTTGAAGTCGTTGGTGTAGGCGCCGCCCAGCGTCGTCTGCATCGCCGAGAAGATGTCGGAAATCGATACGCCCAGCGCCTGGGCGCGCTCGCGGTCGAGCTTGAGGTTGATCTGCGGGGCGGCCGCGGCATAGGTCGTGAACACGCCGGCGAGCTGCGGCACCTGCTGCGCCGAGATCATCATGCCGCGGGCGACGGCCGCGAGGTCGGTGGGCGGCGCACCGGCCAGCGACTGCACGACGAACTCGAAGCCCGACGAATTGCCCAGCCCCATGATCGGCGGCAGGTTGAAGGCGAAGACGTTGGCCGAGGCGATCTGGGCGAAGGCCTTGTTCAGCTCCTTCAGCGCATAGAACACCGTGAGCGTCGGATCCTTGCGCTCGGCGAACGGCTTCAGCTCGACCACGACCAGGGCGCGGTTGGACATGTTCAGGCCATCGAGCAGGCTGTAGCCGGTGACGGTGAACATGCTCTGCATCCAGGGCTTGCCCTGGACGTCTTCTCGACCTCCTCGACCGCGGCCGCCGTGCGGTTGGTCGAGGCGGAGTCGGGCAGCTGCACCTCGGCCATGAAGGCGCCCTGGTCCTCGTCGGGCAGGAACCCCGAGGGCACCAGGCTGCCGACGCCGCCGGTCGCCAGCACGAAGCCGCCGACCAGGATGAGCGCCAGGAAGGTGCGCCGCGCGATCGGCGTCACCAGGCGGACATAGCCGTCGCGGCTCTTGTCGATGCCGTTCTGCAGCCAGGCCATGACGCCGCGCGGCTTCTTGCGATGGCGCAGGATCAGCGAGCAGAGGGCGGGCGACAGCGACAGCGCGTTGATCGCCGAGATCACCATCGACACCGACACCGCCACGGCGAACTGCTTGTAGAGCTGGCCGGTGATGCCGGGGATGAACGCCGTCGGGATGAACACCGAGAGCAGCACCAGCGTGATGGCGATGATCGGCGCGGTGACCTGGCCCATCGCCTTCTCGGTGGCCTGGGCGGGCGTGAGGTCCGGCTCGTGCTCGAGGATGTGCTCGACCGCCTCGACCACGACGATGGCGTCGTCGACCACGATGCCGATCGCCAGCACGAGGGCCAGCAGCGAGATGGTGTTGGCCGAGAAGCCCAGCGCCAGCATGACGGCGAAGGTGCCGATCAGCGCCACCGGCACCGCGATGATGGGAATGAGCGTGGCGCGCAGGTTGCCCAGGAAGATGAACACCACGATGGCGACCAGCACGAAGGCCTCGATCAGCGTGTGGATCACGCTCTCGATCGTGGCCTGGACGAACACCGTGGTGTCGTACATGACGTTGTAGGCGACGTCGTCGGGAAAGCGCGGCTTCAGGTCGTCGAGCGCCTTGCGCACGCCCTGCGCGGTGGCCAGCGCATTGGCGCCCGGCAACTGGTAGATCTGGATGCCGGCCGCGGGCTTGCCGTTGTAGCGGCCGACCGAATCGCTGCTCTTGGCGCCGAGCTCGACGCGGGCGATGTCCTTGATGCGCACCAGGGCGCCGTCGGGCGCGGCGCGCACGACGATGTCCTCGAACTCGGCCACCGTCGTCATGCGGCCCTGGGTGGTGATGTTGAGCTGGAAGCCGACATCGTCGAGCAGTGGCGCGGCGCCGACCAGGCCGACCGCCGCCTGCACGTTCTGCGCCTGCACCGCCTTGACCACGTCGTCGGCGGTGATGTCGAGGCTCGACATGCGGTCGAGGTTGAGCCACACGCGCATCGAGTAGTCGAGCGGCCCGAACAGGGTGGCATCGCCCACGCCCGGCACGCGGCGCAGCGTGTCCATCAGCGTGATGGTCGCGAAATTGCTGAGGAACAGCCCGTCGCGGCTGCCCTTGGGCGAGTAGACGGCGATGACCTGCAGCAGCGCCGACGACTGCTTCTTGGTGGTGACGCCCAGCCGCTGCACCTCGGGCGGCAGCAGGGCCAGCACCTGGTTGACGCGGTTGGTGACGTTGACGGTGTTGAGATCGGGATCGGAGCCGACGGCGAAGCTGACGGTCAGCGCATAGCTGCCGTCGCCGCCCGACGTCGACTTCATGTAGATCATCTTCTCGACGCCGTTGACCTGGCCTTCGATGACCTGGGCCACGCTCTCCTCGACCGCCTGGGCCGACGCGCCGGGATAGGTGGCGGTGACGCGCACCTGTGGCGGCACGATGTCGGGGAACTGCGCCACCGGCAGCACCGTCATCGCCAGCAGGCCGGCGATGGTGATGACCGTCGAGACGACGAAGGCCAGCCGCGGCCGGCGGATGAACAGCGACGAGATGGTCATGGCGCTACTGCTTCGGCTTGGCGGCGGCGGGTGGGACCGACGCTGGGCGCCACGGTCATGCCGTCGCGGATGCGCTGCTGGCCCTGCACGACGACCTTGTCGCCGGCTTTCAGCCCTTCGCTGATGACCAGCTGGCCGCTGCGCGCGATGCCGGTCTTGACGCGCTGCAGATGCACCACGTTCTTGTCGTCGACGGTGAAGAGATAGGGCCCGGTCTGGTCGAGCGCGATGGCCTGCTGCGGCACGACGATCACGGTCTTGGGCTTGTTGTCCTCGAGGATCACGCGGACGGTCTGGCCGTCGGTCAGCAGGTTGTCCTTGTTCTCGAAGGTGGCGCGGACGATCTGGCCGTCGGTCTTGGGATCGACGGTGATGTCGATGAAGTCGAGCTTGCCCTTCTCCTTGTAGAGGCTGCCGTCGGCCAGCTTGAGGCGCACGGCCGGCGGGTCGCCGATGCTGGCGTTGCGCTTGGCCTCCAGAAGCTCGCGCTGGGTCACCGGGAACAGCACGCGGATCGGGCGTCTCGCTTGCCACCGTGGCCAGCACGCCGGAGTCGGGGCTGACGAGGTTGCCCGGCGAAACCGCGGCGCGGCCGATGCGCCCGTCGATCGGCGACTTGATCTCGGTATAGGAGAGCTGGATCTCGGCGTCGCGCAGCTGCGCCTTGGCGTCCTCGAGCTGCGCCTTGGCCTGGAGCTGCTCGCTCAGCCGCTGGTCGCGGACCGCCACGGTGCCGGTGTTGGTGCGCAAGAGCTCGGCGGCGCGATTGTATTGCAGGTCGGCGTTGGTGAGCGCGGCGCTCGCGGCATCGCGCTGGGCGATCTTCTGGTCGACGGCGGCCTGGTAGGTCTCCGGCTCGATGGTGAAGACGACCTCGTCCTTCTTCACCATGTCGCCGTCGTTGAACTTGCGCGGCCCGAGGAAGCCCTTGACCCGGGCGCGCAGGTCGACCTTGTCGACGGCGGCCGCCCGGCCGATGAATTCGGACTGGTCGGCGATCGCCGTCAGCTCGGCGGGCTGCACCAGGACCGCCGGCGGTGGCGCACCCTGTTGGGCATGGGCAGTTGCGCCCAAGACCGTTGCCAGCAGGCACGACGCAACGACAGCCGTCATCCTTCGACGCCGTTCACACATTGTCTTCGTCCCCACTCGTAGTAACCTCCAAACACTGCCTTAATTAGACAAAGCGGTCACGATATTTCGGATCGGAGACGAGAGGAGTTGCAGTGGCAGTGGTGCGTTGGGTTGTTCTCGTGCTGTCGTTGGTGCTTGCGGTCGCGGCGTCCGATCTTGCCGCGCAGAACCGCAGCAGCTTTTCGAATCCCGCCGAGTACGACGCCTACATGGCGGCGCTCAATACGCGCGACGCCGAAAAGCGCGCGACGGCGATGGAAATCTTCATCGCCTGGTATCCCGCCAGCGTGCTGCGCACCGATGCCTACGAGCAGGCGATGGCGGCCTGGCAGTCCGCCAACCAGCCGGCCAAGGCCGCGGTCATCGCCGACCAAGCTGCTGCAGGCCGATCCCGACAATGTGCACGCGCTCGCCAATCGCATCTACGGCACGCGCGCGCGCGCCATCCAGGGCGATGCGGCGGCGATGGCGTCGATGGTCGAGACGGCGCAGCATGGCATTGTGGTGCTGGCCAAGTGGCGCAAGCCCGCGACGCTCACCGACGAGGTCTTCGCGCGCACCAAGCAGCAGCTCGGCGCCGTGTTCAACGCCGCGCTGGGCGACGCGGCCTTGCAGGCCAAGGACTACGACAAGGCGCGGCGTCACTACCGCGAGGCCGTGGCCGACGAGCCCGACAATCTCCAGGACGTCTACCAGCTCGCCGTGTCGCAGCTCGAGGGAATGCCGCTCGATGCCTTGGGCTTCTGGTATGCCGCGCGCGCCATCGCCATCGCGCGGGCCGCCAAGAGCGAGGCCGCCTCGGATATCGACCGTTACGTCCGCTCGCGTTATCGGATCTATCGCGGCAGCGAGCAGGGCTGGAACGAAATTCTCGCCCATGTCGCCGCCGGCGAGCGCGCGCCGCCCGCGGGCTTCGTCAAGTCGATCCCCCATGCGCTCACGCCGCCCGAGGCCGCCCTCCAGGTCGTCGGGGAGCATGATCCGGCGTCGCTGTCCTTTTCCGACTGGGCGCTCGTCCTGCGCCATCGCGACGCCTCGCCGGCCAACAAGGTGGCGGCGGAAAAAGTCTGGAAGGTGATCACCGACAAGCAGCAGGGCGGCGGCACGCGGCTCAAGATCCCGGTGAAGGTGATCAGCGCCACGCCCGACATCATCGAGGCGGCGATCACCGACGAGGCGCAGGCGGCCAATGTCGCCGACCTGCACATCGCCATGGCCCGCCCGCTGGCGCCGCTGCCCGCGGTCGGCGCCAAGATCGCGATCATCGGCACCTTGAGCGATTATCGTCCGCAGCCCTTCCGGTTCATGATGACGCAGGCCGAGCTTGCGGAGGAATCGCTGCCCGTGGCCGGCGGCGCCTGCGCCGATCCCCGGCCGCAGGTTTGCACGCAGGACTACCGGCCGGCCTGCGGGATGCGCCGTGACGGCGGCCGCAAGACCTACGGCAATGCGTGCAGTGCCTGCAGCGATCCCGAGGTGGTGACCCAGGCGGCCGGCGCCTGTCCCTGACGGGCACGCCTGAATTCATCAACGAAATCAACATTTTGATGCGGGACTTGCCACGGCGTTGCCGTGCGGATAGTAAAGCATTTACTTAACTATTGAGGTCGCATGTCTCTCAAGCTGTTCCTTCATCCGCTCGCTTCGTTCTGCCAGAAGGTGCTGATCGCCCTTTACGAGAACGGCACGCCGTTCGAGCCGCACATCGTCGATTTCGGCAACGAGGCCTCGACGGCCGCCTTCAAGAAACTGTGGCCGGTCGGCAAGATGCCGGTGCTGCGCGACGATGCGAAGGATCGGACGATTCCCGAATCCAGCATCATCATCGAGTATCTGGCGCAGCATTATCCCGGACCGACCGAGCTCATCCCCGCGGACCCCGACCTTGCGCTGCGCACGCGTCTCAGTGATCGCTTCTACGACCTCTACGTTCACGAACCCATGCAGAGGATCGTTGGCGACAAGCTGCGGCCCGCCGGAAAGAACGATCCGCATGGCGTCGAGACGGCGCGGGCGCAGTTGCGCCTGGCCTACGGCATGATCGACGAGGAGATGGCGGCGAAGACATGGGCCATGGGCGATGCCTTCACCCTGGCCGACTGCGCCGCCGCGCCGCCGCTGTTCTACGCCAACAAGCTGATGCCGTTCGGCGAGAGCCACAGGAACGTTGCGGCGTATTTCGAGCGCCTGGCGAAGCGCCCTTCCTTCGCCCGCGCGCTTGCCGAGGCCGAGCCGTACATGAAGTTTTTCCCCGGCTGACGGCGCGCCAATGCTGGCTTCGTCCGCACCGCTCGATCTTGCTTTCCAGGCGTTGGCCGACCCGACCCGCCGCATCATGGTCGAGCGCCTGAGCCGGAGCCCGGCGTCGGTGAGCGAGCTCGCCCGGCCGCTCGACATGACCCTGTCGGCCGTGGTGCAGCATCTCGCGGTGCTGGAAGCGAGCGGGCTGGTGCGGTCGGAGAAAGTGGGCCGCGTGCGCACCTGCCGCATCGAGCCCCAGGCGCTGCGCTCGGCCGAGCGCTGGATCAGCGAGCGGCGGGCGAGCTGGGAACGCCGCCTCGATCGCCTGGGCGACTTCCTGTCGGAGACCGAACTTTCAGCGAAACCACGGAGGAAAAAGTGAGCAAGCGATCGACCAAGCACGCCACCTTCACCATCGAGCGCAGCTTTGCCGTGCCGCCGGCGCGCGTGTTTGCGGCCTACGCGGACGCCAAGGCCAAGGCGCGCTGGTTCGGCGGGCCCGATGAATGGGAGAAGTCGAACCTCAAGCTCGATTTCAAGGTCGGCGGCCGCGAGACCGTGAGCGGCGGTCCGCCGGGCGGCCCGGTTCATTTCTACAACGCCCTCTACCAGGACATCGTGCCCAACGAGCGCATCGTGATGACCTACGAGATGCACCTGGACAAGACGCGCATCTCGGTGTCGCTCGGCACCACCGAGTTCAAGCCGGCCGGCCCGGGAACCAGGCTCGTCTATACCGAACAGTCGGTCTTTCTCGACGGCCACGACGATGCCGGCGCCCGCGAGCACGGCACGCGCGCCCTGTTCGACAATCTCGAGGCGGCGCTCAAGCGTGAGGCGAAAGCGGCATGACAAAACGGTCGGCCCAGCACGGCACCATCCGGCTGGAGCGACGCTACAAGGCGGCGCCGGCCCGCGTGTTCGCCGCCTGGGCCGAACCCAAGGCGCGCGCCCAGTGGGACGTGCCCGGCCGCTGGGTGATCGCCGAGCAGACCTTCGATTTCCGCGAGGGCGGCCGCGAGCTGAAGCGCTTCGGCCCCAAGGGCGATGAGCACTTCGTGACCGACAAGCGCTATCTCGACATCGTGCCAGAGCGCCGCATCGTGTTCGGCTATTCGATGACCAGCCGCGGCACGCCGATCTCCGTGTCGCTCACCACGGTCGAGATCTCGGCCGCTCCCTCATCTGGCGGGAAGAGCACGCATCTCCTGCTCACCGAGCAGATCGCGTTCCTCGACGGCAACGACAACGCCGCCAATCGCGAGGAAGGGCTGGCGTCGATGCTCGACAAGATCGGCGAGACGCTCTGAGCGTCTAGTGCGCCATCAACAGCGGCACGCGGCAGGACGAGATGACCTTGCCGGTGGCGCCGCCGAAGCCCAGGAAGCTCAGCACCTGGCCGCGGCCGTAGGCGCCCATCACCAGGAGGTCGGCGCCCTTGCCGTGGGTGTAGTCGAGCAATGCGCGGCCGCGCGCGCGGCCCGACACGGCGCCGGGATCGATGGCGTCGATGGTGGTCTTGAGCCCATGCCGGCCGAGGTTGCGCGCGAGATAGGGCGCGCCGACATCGTCGGGCGTGCCGCCCGCCACCAGGATGGTGATCTGGCTGGCCTTGGCGAGGAAGGGCAGTGAATACTCGACGGCGCGCGCCGCCTGGAAGCTGCCGTTCCAGGCCACGATCACCGACCCGAAGCCGCCGTCGCCGGGATTGGGCGGCGCGATCATGACGGCGCGGGCGCATTCGTGGATGGCGGCCTCGACCGTGGCGGGCGCCACGTTCTCGGGATCGGCGCCCGGCCGGCCCAGCACCAGCAGGTCGGCGCAGCGGCCCATCGCCACCAGGGTGTCCAGGGTCGCGGTCTGGGCCGCCGTATAGGTGGCGCCCTTCACCGGCGCCACAACCTCCTTGTAGGCGCGCTCGCTCTCCTTGGAGCGCTCTTCCAGCCGCTCGTCGTCGAGGTTCATGATCAGCGGCATCGCTTCGCCGCTCATGGCAAGACCGCCGGCCATGCCGCCCGCCGGACCGACCGGCAGGTGGAGCGCGTCCACAGTGCCCTCGAACACGCCGGCCACGCGGGCAGCCAGCTTGAACGACATGACGGCATCGGGGCCGCCTTCGGAAACGGCGAGAATGGACTTGAACATCGATGGTTCCCCCAAGGCAACGGACGCGAGATTAAGAAGGGCCGGTGGCCCGCATGCAAGCCGAGACTTTCGGCCGGCGAACGACGCCGGCCTAGCTCACGGCGACCTGCCGGGCGATCTCGCGCTTCCTGATCCAGTGAATGAACGGCAGCGAAAGAACCACCATCCACAGCTTGCCGACGACCTGGCCGGCGAGGAAGTCGAGGCTGCCGAAGGCCAGCCACAGAAACAGCACGCTGTCGGCAATCAGGCCGACCACGCTGCTGGCCAGCACCGCCAGCACCAGGCCGCGCGACTGCAGCGGCGTGTAGACGGCGAAGTCGGCAAGCTCGGAGAGCAGGAAGGCCGTCGTCGAGGCAAAAATCAGTTGGGGCGGCGCGATGGCGCCCGACAGCGCGGCGCCTGCCACGATGGCGGCGAGCCCGACCCCGCGGCCCAGCCGGCGCTGCACCATGTCGCGCAGCACCAGGGCGAGGCCGACCATCAGCACGCCGGACGGCGCCATCAAAGGCTGCCCGCCGGGACCCCACGGCGCCACCGGCACCAGGCACGGACCATGGGGCGGCGCACAGACCGTGCCGACATTGCCGATCATCCAGTTGGCGAGGGGAATGCAGGCGATGAAGGCCAGGAAATAGCCCAACGCGGCGACCTTTTGCCGGGTGAGGATCATGCGTTTGGCGGTCATTCGGCGCGCTCCCTAGCAGGTCTGGCAGGCCTCGTGAACCCACCGCCGGGGAACCGGATTGGCGGCGCGTGCGTTGCAATGTTTCAGCCCATCGGAGAACTTCATGACAGTGATAGCCCGCCGCTCGCTTCTGATCGCCCTGGCCGCTGCGCCGGCCGTCTGCGCTTCCCGCGCATACGCGGTCGACGCCTTGCCCGACGCCCGCTTTGTCGGCTTCGCCCAGGCGGTGAACGATTTCGGGATTCGCTCCGGCCAGTTGGCGCTCGCCAAATCGGCGAATGAAAACATCCGCGGCTACGCCACCCGCGCCGTGTCCGAGTACACGGAGGCCGCCTCGTATCTCAGCAAGTCGCGCTCCGAGGCCGGCGTTTCCTATGCGCCCGATCCCAACGGCCCGCCGAATGCACAGAGGATGCTGCCCCAGCTCAATGCCCTGCAAGGCGCCGACTTCGATGCGGCGTATGCCAATGCCCAGCTTGCCGTGCAGACCGAGGCGGTCGACCAGTTCGGTGCCTTCTCGCAGAACGGCAGCAGCGCCCCGCTGCGCCGCTACGCGCAGATGATGCTGCCCAAGTCGAAGATGTTCCTGGAATACGCCAAGCGCCTGGCCGGCAGCCGCTAGTCTAGAGGACCGTCCTGCCTTCGCGCCAGGCGATGTAGCCCCGTTTGCGCAAGGCGCAGGCGGGGCACACGCCACAGCCGTGCCCCCAAGGCTCGCGCGGCCCACGCTCGCTTTGGTAGCAGGTGTGGGTGTGCTCGAGGACGACGTCGACCAGCGCCTCGCCGCCCAGTTCCTGCGCCAGTGCCCAGGTCTCCGCCTTGTCGAGCCACATCAGCGGCGTGTGCAGCACGAAGTTGCGGTCCATGCCGAGGTTCAGCGCGACCTGCAGGGCCTTGATGGTGTTGTCGCGGCAGTCGGGATAGCCCGAGAAGTCCGTCTCGCACATCCCGCCCACCAGATTGCGGATGGAGCGCCGCCAGGCGATGGCGGCGGCAAAAGTGAAGAACAGCAGGTTGCGCCCGGGGACGAAGGTGTTGGGCAGGCCGTCCTTCTCCATCTCGAAGGCGACGTCGCGGGTGAGCGACGTTTCGCTGATCTGGCCCAGCACGCCCATGTCGACGAAATGATCCTCGCCCAGCCGGCTTGCCCAGTCGGGAAACCGGCGGCGGATCTCGGCCAATACCACAAGTCGTTGATCCAGCTCGATTCGGTGCCGTTGACGGTAGTCAAAAGCGACCGTCTCGACATGCGCAAATCGCTCTAGCGCCCAGGCCAGACACGTGGTGGAATCCTGCCCACCGGAGAACAGGACGAGGGCCGATCGAGCGTCGTTCATGGAGGGCTTTATGGCCCGCAACCTTTCTCCGCGCCACAGGTCGCTGTCAGACAGCGACGTGTTGATTTGATAGCGACAATTTGCGGAAGGGAGGAAGAACCATGTTCGTCTCCGACATTCTCGCGCAAAAGGGCGGTCTCGTATTCAGCGTGACGCCCGGTACTTCGGTGGCCCAGCTCTCCCAGCAACTAAGCACGCGGCGCATCGGCTCGATGCTGGTGCTCGACGGCGAGGGCGCGGTCGCCGGCATCGTCTCCGAGCGCGACCTCGTGCGCGCCCTGGCGAGCCACGGCGCCAAGGCGATGGAACTGGAGGCTCGCCAGGTGATGACTCGTGACGTCGTCACCTGCGATCCCGACGATTCGATCGACGAGGTCATGCAGACCATGACAAGCGGCCGATTCCGCCATCTGCCGGTGGTTCGCCATGGCGAGCTTCTGGGCCTGGTGTCGATCGGCGACGTGGTCAAGGCCCGGCTGGAAGAGGCCAAGCACGAGACCGAGGCGCTGAAAGCCTACATCGTCGCCGGCTGATAGGGGCCTGCAAGGCTCCGACCGATCTCCGCCAGGGTCGCGCCCGCGCCCTGGCGCTGTTCGCGGTTGCAATCAAAATATCAAAAAACCGGAGTAGCGGTAGCTGCTGGCCTCCGGAGATGCGTGCTGAAGCCGACCCTTCTTTGCGACGAAACATCAGCTCTTCCGGCCTCAATCGTGCTGCAGCGGCTGTCCGACGAGGCGCCGACCGATTACTTCACCCTGGGCTGGCTGATGGACAGCCTGCACCAGCGCTCCTTCGGCATGATCATGCTGCTGCTGGCGCTCGTCGCCACGGTGCCGGGCATCTCTCTCGTCGGTAGCCTGATGCTTGTGATTCCCGCGATCCAGATGATCATAGGCCGGCCGGCGCCGATTTTCCCGCGCCGCCTCGCCGCCCGGCCCTTCCCCGTGCATCGTCTCGCCGCCCTGGTTCAGCGGGCGGTGCCCGTGCTGAGAGTTCTCGAGAAGATGAGTCATCCACGCTGGGATACGCCGCCGCAGTCGACCAAACGGCTGGTCGGCGCCGTCGTGATGATCCTGAACATCCCCTTGATCTTCAGCCCGATCCCTCTGAGCGGCATCGTCCCCGCCCTGGTGATCGCCCTGATTTCGCTGGCCTACCTCGAGAAGGATGGACTCCTGCTCCTGATCGGCTTGTTGATCGCCTGCGTCGTGCTCGCGATCGCCGCCGTCGCCGCCTGGCAGGCGAGCGCCGGCGTCGATTGGCTGAGCACGCTCTGGTAGCTCGCGGCCACCGCGCCCGTCGATGGCATGCTACAAATCGAACAGCCGAGGACGGCAAGGGAGAGAGCGGTGGCGGAAAACCATGCGGCAACGGGAGAAGGGGCACGGCGTCTACCCCTGCACGGCAAGGTCGCGCTCGTGTCGGGCGCCGGCAGGAATATCGGCCGCGCGATTGCCCTCGCCCTGGCGCGCGATGGCGCTTCCATCGTCGTGAACGGCCGCGCCGACAAGGCGGCGGTCGACAGCGTCGTGGCCGAGATCGAAGCGGCGGGCGGCAAGGCCCTGGCGGCGATGGGCGATGTCGCCGATCCGGCCGTGCCGCCCCGGCTCGCCGTCGAGGCCGCGGCGCGATTCGGCGGCGTCGACATCCTGGTGAGCAATGCCGGGCTCCGGCGCCAGACCTCGTTTCTGGACATGTCCTTCGGGGAATGGCGCGAGATCCTGTCGGTGGCGCTCGACGGCGCCTTCCTGCTGGGCAAGGCGATCGTGCCGCAAATGGTGGCGCGGGGCGGCGGCGCCTTCGTGGCGCTCTCCGGCATCTCGACCCATGTCGGCACGCCCAACCGCTGCCACGTCTCGGCCTCCAAGTCGGGCCTCGAAGGGCTGATGCGTGCGCTCGCCGTCGAGCTCGCGCCGCACAAGATCACCTGCAACGCGCTCTCACCCGGCGCCATCGACACCGCGCGCGCCGCCGCCGCCGGGCCGGCGCCGCCCAACCGGGTCAATCGGCCGATCCCGCTGAAGCGCTTCGGCACGGTCGAGGAGATCGCCGCCATGGTGCGCCTGCTGGTCGGGCCCGAAGGCACTTTCATCACCGGCCAGACCATTCATGTGAACGGCGGTGAATTCCTGACGTGAGGACTCTCATCACCGTCGTGCCGGGCGTGCTGGTCGAAATTCGACGAGAAGTGAAAGGAGATGACGATGAAGCTCAGGCATTCGATCCTTATCCTTGTTCTCGCCCTTCCGGTTGCTGCCGCAGCACAGACGCCGGCACCCTATCGGCCGGGCCTCGGCGACCTGATGACGACGACGGTGCAGCCGCGCCACTCCAAGCTGGGCGTTTCCGGCCAGGAGAAGAACTGGCCCTATGCCGCCTATGAAGGGCACGAACTCGAGGAGGCGTTCGAGCGCATCGCCAAGCAAGTGCCGAAGTGGCGGGATTTCGATATCGGCCAGCTCATCGCGGCGACCGTGAAGCAGCCGCTCGACGATCTCGAGGCGGCGGCCAAGGCGGGCAATGGTCCGCGCTTCGACGCGGCATATCGCCAGCTCACCGACGCCTGCAACGCCTGCCACAAGAGCGCCAACGTCGGCGTGATCGCGATCAAGGCGCCGGATGCCTCGGCTTTTCCGGATCAGGACTTTCGCGCGCCGAAGCCATAGAAGAACGAGAGGGAGCGGGGATGATGTCGTATCTCGTGGTGTTCATCGGCGCGGGCGTCGGCGGTTCGATCCGTCACGGCATGAACATCTGGGTGGCGCGGCTCATGGGGACGCACTTTCCGTATCATACCTTCGTCATCAACATCCTGGGTTCGCTGGCGATGGGCCTGGTCGCCGGCTGGTTCGCCCAGCGCGGCGGCGCCGCCGGCCACACGCGACTGTTCCTCGCCACCGGCATCCTGGGCGGCTTCACCACCTTCTCGGCGTTCTCGCTCGACGCCGTGCTGTTGTGGGAGCGCCATGAGCATCTGCGGGCCGCGCTCTATGTCGGCGGCTCGGTCGTGCTCGCCATCGCGGGTCTGGTGCTGGGTCTCTGGATCATGAGGACGACGCTCGGGTGAACGTTGCCTCAGGCCAGCGCGACTTCGATGTCATCGTCGCCGGTGCCGGCGCTGCCGGCCTGATGTGCGCCATCCGTGCCGGCCAGCGCGGACGGCGGGTGCTGCTGCTGGATCACGCCGACAAGGTCGGCAAGAAGATCCTGATCTCGGGCGGCGGGCGCTGCAATTTCACCAACCTCCTGAGCCGGCCCGAAGCGTTCCTGTCGGCCAACCCGCATTTCTGCAAATCGGCGCTGGCGCGTTACACCCAGCACGATTTCATCGCCCTGGTCGAGATGCACCGCATCGCCTGGCACGAAAAGACCTTGGGCCAGCTCTTCTGCGACGGCTCGGCGCGGCAGATCGTTGCCATGCTGCTGGCCGAATGCGCGACGGCCGGTGTCGACGTCCGGATCGCGCATCGCATCACCAGCATCGAGAAGGCCGATCGCTTCACGGTGAACACCGACCATGGTGAATTTACCGCCGCGTCGCTGGTGTTGGCGACGGGCGGGCTGTCGATCCCCAAGATGGGCGCGACGGGCTTCGCGCACGACATCGCCCGCCGCTTCGGGTTGAGGCTGACCGAGCCGCGGCCCGGCCTGGTGCCCCTGACGCTCGAGGTGCCGGAGCTGAGCGGCGTGTCGCTCGAGGTCGTGGCCCGGCTGGACCGTGCCCGCTTTCGCGAGGCCATGCTGTTCACCCATCGCGGCCTGTCAGGCCCGGCAATCCTGCAGATCTCGTCCTATTGGCGCCCGGGTCAGGAGATTTCCATCGATCTGTTGCCCGACACCGACGCGGCCGCGTTCCTGAAGGAGCGCAAGCGGACTCGGCCGCGGGCGGAACTGCGCACGGTGCTGGCTGAATTGCTGCCGCAGCGGCTGGCGCAAAGCCTTGCGGGCGAAGGCACGATGGCCAACCAGCGCGACCGCGATCTCGAGACGCTCGCGGCGCAGCTGAAGGCGTGGAAGATCGTGCCCAACGGCACCGAGGGATATGCAAAGGCCGAAGTCACGGTGGGTGGCGTCGACACTGTCGATCTATCTTCGCGCACCATGGAGGCAAAGAGGGTGCCGGGCCTCTACGTGATCGGCGAGGCGGTCGACGTCACCGGCTGGCTGGGTGGCTACAATTTCCAATGGGCATGGTCTTCTGGCTGGGTGGCGGGTGAATCCCTTTGAGTTGGGACGTTGCCGTGGCACGCTGCGTCGATGACCAATACCCATACTTCGGGCGGCTGGCTGGTCGCGGTGACGCAACCGGGCGGCGACAAGACGCTCTATCACGCGGCCATTCCCGATCCGAACGCCGCCATCGCGCGCGTCCTCAAAGTGGCGGGCGTTCCTGGCACGGGAGACGCCGTCGGCCGCCTGTCCAGTGGTCAAATCGAGGACCTGGGCATGAAGAATCGGCGAGGTCAGGTTCGCACCCTGACGAGCTAGTGCCCGAGATAGCTCTTGCGCAGCTCGGGGTCCTGGGCGAGATCGGCGGCGCTGCCTGACAGCGCGATGCGGCCGTTCTCCAGCACATAGGCGCGATGGGCGATGGCGAGCGATTGCACGACGTTCTGTTCGACCAGCAGGATCGCCAGGCCGTCCCGATTGAGACGGCCGATCAAGGCGAACATCTCCTCGACGAGCAACGGCGAGAGGCCGAGCGAGGGCTCGTCCAGGATCAGCAGCCTGGGTTCGCCCATCAGGCCGCGGCCGATCGCCAGCATCTGCTGCTCGCCGCCCGACAGCGTGCCGGCGGTCTGGACGAGCCGCTCCTTCAGGCGCGGAAAGACCGACAGCACGTGCTCGAGGTTCCCGGCGCGCGTGGCGCGGCCGCGGCGATAGCTGCCGAGCTCGAGGTTCTCGCGCACCGAAAGGTTGGGGAACACGCGGCGCCCCTCGGGCACCTGCACCAGCCCGGCCTCGACGATGCGCATGGACGGGACGCCCGAGATGTCGTGGCCGTCGAAGCGGATCGTGCCGCCGAACGGTCGATAGAGCCCCGAGATGTTGTTGTTGAGGGTCGACTTGCCCGCGCCGTTGCTGCCGAGCAGCGCCACGATCTCGCCCGCGGCGACCGCAAGATCGACGCCGCGCAGCACCTCGATGGCGCCGTAGCCGGCCCGCAGCGAGGCCACCTCAAGCACGCAGCACCTTGGCGGCGCCATGGCCGAGATAGGCTTCGATCACCTGGCTGTCCTCGGCGATCGACGCCGGCGTGCCCTCGGCGATCATGCGGCCCTGGTTCAGCACGTAGACGCGCTCGGCCAGCGACGTCACGGCCTGCATGACATGCTCGATCAGCAGGATCGTGACGCCCGAATCGCGGATACCCTTGATGACGCCCACGATCTCGACGATCTCGGTGGGATTGAGGCCCGCCATCACCTCGTCGAGCAGCAGGAGCCGCGGGCTGGTGGCAAGCGCTCGGGCAAGCTCCAGCCGTTTGCGGCCGGCGACCGTGAGATCCGCCCCCATCTGGTCGAGCTGCCCCGCCATGCCGACCGTGCCGGCCACCGCCTCGGCCTCGCGCTCGGCCGTGCGCCGGTCGGCGGTGTGGAAATACGCGCCGACCATGATGTTCTCGCGCACGCTGATCTTGGCGAAGGGCTGGGTGATCTGGAAGGTGCGCACCATGCCGGCGGCGCAGATCTTGTGCGGCGGAAGCCCGGTGATGTCCTTTCCCTCGAAGACGACTCGGCCGGCGTCGGGAGGATGGAACCCGGCGATCGAGGCAAACAGCGTCGTCTTGCCGGCGCCGTTGGGCCCGATCAGGCCGACGATCTCGCCTTGCCGCACGTCGAGCGAAGCCTGGTCGACGGCCTTGAGCCCGCCGAACGACTTGGAGAGTTCGCGCACCTCAAGCATGGCGCGCCTCTCATCTCCTCTCATGTCCCTCCCCCGCCAGGGGAGAGGTAGGAGAGGGGGAAGCGATGCGCGCCCCCTCCCCCGCCTCTCCCCTGGCGGGGGAGAGGAGAATGAGAGAGAGGGGCGAGGACGCGCCCTCACGCATGGCGCGGCTTTCGCCCGAACAGGCCCATCAGGCCATCGGGCAGGCGGGCCACGATCAGCACCAGCATGATGCCGTAGACCACGAGGCTGAGCGGCTGCACGTTCTTCAACGCCGGCACGACGCTGGCCAGCCAGCGCGTCACCTCGTTGATGCCGGTCAGGGCAAACGAGCCGATCAGCGGACCGAAGATGGTGCCGGCGCCGCCCACCATGCTGACCAGCAGCATCTCGACCGACTTGTCGACGCCGAAGGCGATGTTGGGATCGATGTAGAGATATTTCTGGGCATAGAAGGTGCCTCCGGCGGCGCACATCGCGCCCGACAAGGTCAGCACCTTCACCTTCTCGGCGAAGACGTCGATGCCCAGGGCACGGGCGGCATCCTCGTTCTCGCGGATGGCGACCAGGCGGGCGCCGAAGCGGCTGCGCGTGAGCGCCAGGCGATCAGGATCGAGACGACGCAGAGCAGGAGCGCCAGGTAATAGACCCAGATCGGATCCCTGAACTGGAAATTGATCGGCCGCGGGTCGGCCTTGATCAGCATGCCGAGACCGCCGCGCGTGAAAGGCACGGAGTTGGCCAGGATGCGGAAGACTTCGGCGAAAGCCAGGGTGATCAGGGCGAAATAGGAGCCGCGCAGGCCGGCGCGGAACGACAGCACGGCGATCATCCAGCCCACCGCGCCGCCCGCCGCCATGGCGACCGGCCAGGCGAGCCAGGGATTAAAACCGTAGGTCACCTGCAGGATGGTCGAGGTGTAGGCGCCGGTGCCGAAGAACACGACGTGGCCGAACGAGGTCTGGCCGGCGAAGCCACCGGCGAGGTTCCACGACTGGCCGATGAAGGCCACGAAGAACACCATCATGCCGATATTGACCAGGTAGTTCGGCGCCAGCAGCGGAAAGACCACGGCGGCAGCGAGACCGGCCAGAGCAGAGCAGGGCGCGCGGGCTCATGCCTTGCTCCCGAACAGGCCGGTGGGCTTCAGCAGCAGGATCAGGATGAAGATCAGCGAGATGCCGATCTGGCCCAATTGCTCGCCCAGGAACAGGCCGCCCAGCGATTCGGTGATGCCGATGATGAAGCCGCCGACGGCGGCGCCCACGAAGCTGCCCATGCCGCCCAGCACGACGATGGTGAAGGCGACCAGCACGAAGGCGTGGCCCGAGGACGGCGTCACGTAATAGGTCGGCATCAGCAGGCACGCCGCCGCTCCCAGGCAGGCGATGCCGATGCCGTAGGACACGGCGAAGATGGCGTCGACGTCGATGCCGACCAGGCGCGCACCCTGCCGCTCCTTCGCCACGGCGCGGATCGCTTTTCCGGTGTCGCTCTTCGCCATGTAGAGGCCGAGCACGGCGCAGATCAGCAGCGAGGCGGCGAAGGAGATGATCTTGGGCAGCGGCAGGAAGGCCGCGCCGATCTCGACGAAGGCGCCGGCGTAGGGAACGTCGATGGTCTGGGTGTCGCCGCCGAAGAACAGCAGTGCCGCATTGTCGATCACGATCGAGAGGCCGAGCGTGATCAGCAGGATGTTCTCGTCACGCCCGTGGCTGAAGCGGCCGATCACCAGGCGATAGAGGAAGAAGCCGAAGACGAAGGCCCCGCCGATCACCAGCGGCAGCGCGACGTAGGGGTCGACGCCCAGCAACCGCCACAGGAAGAAGACGGCATACATGGCCAGCATCAGCAGGCTGCCATGGGCGAAGTTGATGATGTGCAGGACGCCGTAGATCAGCGTGAGACCCACGGCGACCAGCACATAGATGCCGCCGGCCAGAAGGCCGTTCAGCACGCCGGCGAAGATGATGCCCGAGTCGAGCACGCCTCAGGTGAACTTCGGCCGCGGGAACACCGCCTTGGCCGAGGCGAATGCCTCCGGCGCGATCACCTCGATGTCGCCCTTGAGCGACTGCATGACCCCGGGCTGGGCGCCCTGGTTCTGGCCGTCGACGAACTTGGTCGGCCCATAGGGCATCAGCTCGGCCTTGAAGGTCGAGCTGGCGACCGCGGCGGTGAGCTTCTCCTTGTCGGCCGAACCCGCCCGCTCCAGCGAATCGGCCAGCAGCATCACGGTCGAGTAACCGAGATAGACCTCGAAGGTGAACAACGCGCCGCCCGCCTCGACCCGTTTCTTGAGCGCCTGCGCCTGCTCGCTCTTGGGATTGAACCAGTGGTTCACGTCCATCATGTACTGCGAGACGTCGGGCATCTCCTTGACGAACTTGTAGTTGAAGCCGCCGCCCAGGATGGAGAAGAAGCCGGCCACGTTCAGCTTCTGCTGATAGAGCGTGCGCGCCAGCAGCATGTATTCGTTCTGGTAGTTCGACATCATGATGATGTCGGGCGCGAGCGAGCGGATGCGGAGCGCAATGTTGTCGAAGTTGCGCGTCGGGTTGTCGTGGCCGATCACTTCCTTGGCCTCGATGCCGATCGACGGCAGCTTGGTGGCCAGGAGCTTGGCCGTGCCGGTGCCGAACTCGCCCGATTCGTGGACGATCACCGCGGTCTTGGCGATGCCGCCCGCCGCCTTGTTGAGCGCGCCCAGCGAGGCGATGCCCTGGTCGACGCAGACGCCGAAGCCCGGCATCAGGCGGAAGGTGTTCTTCAGCCCGCGGTTCACGACCACGTCGGACGCCGCGACATCGACCAGGAAGGGCGTGCCGTACTTCGAGGCTGCCTGGGTGGCGGCGATGGTGACCGGGCTCTGGAAGCAGCCGATATAGGCCGCCACGCCCTGCTCGTTCATCTTCTCGACTTCGGCGACGCCGACCTCGACCTTGGACTGGCTGTCGCCCAGCAGAGGCTCGAGCTTGGCGCCGCCCATCGCCTTGATGCCGCCCGCCTTGTTCACGTCCTCGACGGCCATGGTGCCGCCCAGCCGGCCCTGCTGGCCGTTATAGGCGACGAAGCCGGTCACCGGATGGATCAGCCCGACTTTCACCGAGGCAGGTTGCGCGCCCACGATCGCGGGAAAGCCCAGGCTGCCCGCGGCAAGTGCCGTCGTGCCCGCGACGAAGCCGCGACGCGAAACCGGTTTTCCCATATGCTTTTTCATTGTGAAGCCTCTTCTTGATTCGTCGGGCGCGACGCTACGATAGCGCTTGCCGACGGACAACCGCCAACCGCGGGAGCGCCCGATGTCCAAGATGCGCGCGTTCACCGCGGCACTGCTGATTGCGCTGCTTCTCAGCGTGCCCGCGGCCGCGCAGCGGGCGCCGTCCGACTATCGCCAGACCGATGCGGTTCTGGTCCACTACCCGCCTTTGAAGGAGGTTCCCCTGCAGAGCCCGGCTTTTGTCGCCGCGACGCCGTCGCTTACCAGCCAGGACGATCTGTCGGCGTTCCTGGCCGGGCTCGCCGGCACATCGCGTCACCTGCGGTTGGCCAGTCTCGGCCGGTCGCAGCAGGGCCGCGACCTGCCGTTGCTCTACCTCACCCAGGAAGGCCTCGACGATCCGGTCGCGATCGCGCGCCTCGAGCGGCCGGTGATCTGGCTGATCGGCCAGCAGCACGGCAACGAGCCGGCCGGCGGCGAGGCGATGCTGGCGATGGCTGCCCTGCTGTCGTCGGGCGAGCTGGAGCCGCTGCTCGCGCGGGTGAGCGTCGTCATCGTGCCGCGCGGCAACCCCGACGGCGCGGCGGCCGACCGGCGCGTGCTGGCGAGCGGCTCCGATCTCAACCGCGATCACCTGCTGCTGAGCCAGCCCGAGACCCGGGCGCTTCACGCGGCGATGCGGCTCCTGCCGCCCGACGTGGTGATCGACCATCACGAGTTCAGCGTCGGCGGGCGCTGGGCCGAGAAATTCGGCGCCCTGCACGCGGTCGACGTCATGATCCTCGAGGCCACCCATCCCGGCGTGCCGAAGAGCCTCACCGAGATCGCCGGCCGGCTCTATCGTCCCGCGCTCGAGGCGGCGATGGCCCAACATGGCCTGTCGAGCCACGACTACGTCACCACCGGCGCCGACATGGACGATCGCCTGGTGTCGCTGGGCGGCAACGCGCCGGGCATCGCGCGCAATGCGTTCGGCTTGCGCGGCAGCGTCTCCTACCTGATCGAAACGCGCGGCGTCGGCATCGGCCTGCAGAGCTACCAGCGCCGCGTCGCCACGCACTATCTCCTGGCCAAGGCCCTGCTCGAAGCATCGGCGGCCGAAGGGCCGAAATTGCTCGCGGCCATCGCGGCTGCCCGCCGCGAGGCCGCCGCCGATCGCAGCCCGCTGGTCGTCTCGCACAAGCTCGAGCGTCGGCCGCTCGAGATGCCGCTGATGGATCCGCAAAGCGGCGCGGCCAAGCCCACGGCCGTGACCCTGGCAGACAGTCGTTCGCTCACGGCGATCGAACGCCGCGAGCGGCCGCGCGGCTACCTCGTGCTGCGGGAAGGCACGGCGGTCGCCGAACGCCTGGCGCTGAACGAAGTGCGGACGTGCGAAGTGACGGCGGCGGCCAAGGTCGCGGTCGAGGCGTATGACGTGCAACGGCTCGGAGCGGTTTCCCGCGGCGTCCGCGAAGCGATCAATCCCGACCAGTCGATGCGCGTCGCGATCCGTCCGGCGACGATCGACGTGCCGGCGGGCGCGTTGTTCGTGCCGATGGACCAGGCGGCGGCGGGGATCGTGGCGGCGGCCATGGAGCCCGATTCGCCCGGCAGCTATCTCGGGGTCGGCGTCGTGCCGATGAACGACGGCGAGAGCGAGGCGCCGGTCTATCGCGTGATGGGCGACCTGCCATTGTGCACGCCGCGCTAGCGCGAAAAGCGTCGCGACTTACCTCGCTCGTAATTGCGTTGCCTGCTGCAAGTGAAGAGGGTGCTCCGCGCTCACAGCAGGAGATGCCCAATGGACGTAGCCGAGTTCCACGCCAGGCGTCGTTTCGCCGACACGCCGTCGGGCCGCATTGCCTTCGTCGAACAGGGCGAGGGATTGCCCGCCTTGTTCATCCACGGTGTGCCGCTCAATGGCTTTCACTGGCGGCATGTGATGAAGGGCCTGGGCGACTGCCGGCGCTGCATCGCCCTCGACCTCATGGGGCTGGGCTACACCGAGATCGCTCCCGGCCAGGATGTCTCGTTCACGGCGCAAGCGCGCATGATCGAGCGAATTCGTCGCTGCCCTCGGCCTCGACCGGGTCGACCTGGTCGGCAACGACAGCGGCGGCGCCATCTCGCAGATCTTCGCCGCCCGCAATCCGGGGCGGCTGCGCAGCCTCACGCTGACGAACTGCGACGTCCATGACGGTTGGCCGCCCGAAGCCATCCTGCCCAATATCGAGGCGGCACGGCGTGGGACGCTCGCCGGCGCCTTCGAGCACCTGCTCAGGAACCCCGACGCGGCCCGGGCCCGCTTCGCCAGGACATATGCCGATCCCACCGTGTTCACCGACGAGGTGATCCGCCTGTACTTCGAACCGATCCTGCAGAACGCGCAGCGCCGGGATGCCTTCCATCGCTACTTTCTGGGCTTCGACTCCCGCCACACGGTGGCGATCGAGCCGCTGCTGCGGGAACTGCGCGTGCCGACGCTGATCGTCTGGGGACTGGACGATATTTTCTTTCCCGTGAAATGGGCCCACTGGCTGCATTCGACCATCCCCGGAGCGCTGCCGGTCGTCGAAGTGCCGGAGGCCAGGCTCTTCTTTGCCGAGGACCGTCCGGAGGCGCTGATCGGGCCGTTGCGCAACTTCCTGCTGCGACTGGATAAAAAGGACTCTGACCTCGGAGGTAATTGTTCTTCTTATGCGAAGGTCTAGGCTGGCTTCATGCAAGCCAGAGACTTGGTCGCATCCGACGCGCCCGCCAGAGATTTCGGACGCCTGCTCAGGCATTGGCGTCTTGTCCGCCGCTACAGCCAGCTCGACCTCGCCGGCGAAGCGAGCGTGTCGTCCCGGCATCTGTGCTTCCTCGAGAACGGGCGCGCACAGCCCAGCCGGGACATGGTCCAGGCCCTGGGCTCGGCGCTCGATTTGCCGCTGGAGGTGCAGAACGCCCTTCACCTGGCGGCGGGGTTCGTTCCGCCGTTCGGTGATCAGGGATGGGCAGCCGTCGACCTGCAGCACGTGCGCCACGCTCTCGATTTCATCCTGAACCAGCAGGAGCCCTTCCCGGCGATCGTCCTCGACGGGCGATGGGACGTGCGCATTCGCAACGAATCGTCGCGGCGCATCTTCGGCATCTTCCAGAAGGGCTACGACATGGAGAAGGACCTGGCGAACAACGCCATGCATGTCGTCTTTCATCCCAAGGGGCTGCGGCAGTTCATCGTCAACTGGACCGACTTCGCCGGCCACCTGGTCCAGCTCCTCCATCGCGAGGTCGCCCAGGGCAGCCGCAGCGCCGCCAAGCTGCGCGACGAGATTCTCGTCTACCCCGGCGTGCCGGCCGGCTGGAAGGTGCCGCAAAGCCCGCCCTCATCGTCTCCGGTGATGACGATGCAGTTGCGCAAGGACGATCTCAGCCTCGATTTCTTCTCGATGCTCACGACGTTTGCCATGCCGCACGAGGTGGCGCTGCAGCAGTTGAAGATCGAATGCTTCTATCCGGCCAATACCGAAACCGCGGCGAAAGCCCGCCAATTGGCCGCCGCCTGAAAAGGAGAAACGCCTGTGTCCGCCACCCTCGCCAGCATCGGCCCGTCCGAAACGATGAACGTACTCCGGACGCTCAACGCCCGCTTCATTCACAACTTCGTCACCAACGACGTGCCGTCACACGATGCCATCCTGCATCCGCGTTTCCTCAGCATTACCTCCAAGGGGGCGCGGGAGGAGCGCGACGCCTATCTCGCAAGATGGGCGACGGGCTTCGATCCGGAGGTCATCGTCTACTGGGATGTCCGTGACGAATGCATCACCGTCATCGGTGACGTGGCACTCGTTCGAGCCACCAACAAGTATACGATCCGACGCGATGGCAAAGAGATGACCGGCATGTCGACCTACACCGACACGTATCTCCTCGAAAACGGTCATTGGCTGTGCGTTCAGGCGCAGATCACGCCCGTCGCGGCCGGCCACGAACCGGCCGATGACACCGTCATCAGCGTCTACGTCAAAGGCGAGCGTCAGTAGCGGGCGCCCTGCGTCAGCCCATCATGGTGTCGATATAGTACTGGGCGACCTCGCCGGGCGTCGCCTGCCAGACATTGCCGAAACGTTCGATCCGGCGCAGCGCCTCGTCGAGATATTTTATGCGGTGCGGCATGCCCATCAGCCAGGGATGGACGGAGAGGTTGAACACCTGGCCGCCTTCATGATGCAGGAGCTCGAAGGCCTCGCCGACCAGGTCGGGATAGCGCGTGGTGTTGATGCGGCGCAGCCAAAGCTGCTGCACGTCGTCCCATTCCGGCTGGTTGGGCAGGGAGACGAACTTCTTGCCGACCTTCATCGGGTAGGGCTGGTCGTCGTTCGGCCAGTCGATCACATAGTCGAGGCCGGCGTCGGCCAGAAGCTGGGGCGTGCGCTGGCTCTCGCCGTAGTCCTGGCCCAGCCAGCCCTTGGGTCGCACGCCCGCCGCCTTCTCGACGGCGGCGATCGCTTCGGCGATCTCGGCCTTTTCCTCGGCCTCGCTCATCTTCGAGGTGATCATGCGGTTGGCCGAATGGCCGTGACCGATGAACTCGTATTTGCGCTTCTTGAACTGCTCGATGAGGTAGGGATAGCGCTCGGCGGCCAGCGCGTTCACCGCCACGCCGGCCCGCACCTGGTAACGGTCGAGCACGTCGAGCACGCGGAAGATGCCGGTCCGGTTGCCATACTCGCGCTGCGTCCAGACGCGGTAGTCGGGCACGTAGCTGCCGAATTCGCCGGCATGGCGCGGGTCCCGGTGGCTGGCTTCGTCCGGGATCAGCTCCCAATATTCGAGATGCAGCAGCACGAAGGAGGCGACGCGCGCGTTGCGCGGCCAGTTGAGCTTGGGCCGCAGCGGGAAGGGCGCATAGTCGTACCAGGGATTGTCCATCCCGGGCTTGAGCGGCGGCGGATTCTTGGGAACGGAGGAGGGGCTCATCTCACGCCTCCTTGCCGAGATGTTGCTGATAGGGTTTCAGCCCGTTGGCCACATACCAGTCGAGAATCTCCTCGGCGGTGCAGACCCAGGCGTCCTTGTGCTTGCGGATATAGGCCAGCGCCCGGTCGAGATGCTTCAGCCGGTGCGGCGCGCCCATCATGTAGGGGTGGAGCGCGATGCACATGACGCGGCCGTTCTCGCTGCCCTCGCGATAGACCGTGTCGAAATGGTCGATGATCATCTGGGCGAATTCCTCGGCCTCGAAAGGCTGGCGGTGGATCAGGGCATCGTTGATGTCCATCGTATAGGGCACGTGGATCAACGGGCCGTGCCTGGTGGCGAGCGGCGTCGGCTGGTCGTCGTGATAGAAGTCGCAGAGATATTCCAGCCCGGCCTCCTTCACGAGGTCGGGCGTGTTCAGCGTGTTGGAGACGGCGGGCGAGAACCAGCCGCGCAGCTTGCGGCCGGTGAGCCTGAGATGCGTGGCCTTGCTGTGCTCGATGACCTCGCGCTCTTCCTGCTCGCCATAGCCCCAGTGGTAGCGCGTGTTGAAGTAGCCGTGGCTCATATATTCCCAGCGCCGCGCCTCCATGGCGTCGAGGATCTCGGGATACATCTCGATCACCGACATCGAGAGCGACACGGTGCAGCGCACGTGATGCTTGTCCAGAACCTCGAACATGCGCCATAGCCCGACCCGGTTGCCGTAGTCGCGGCCGCCATAGCCCAGCACGTCGGGATGGGGCGTGCGCGGCCACGGATTGCGCACCCGCACTTCGGCGGGAACGTATTCGTAATGCTCGATGTTGGGGCAGACCCACACCGCGACTCGCGCGCCGTTGGGCCAGGCAAGCCTGGGTCGCTCGACGACAGGGGAGTAGCCGAACCGGTAGGGATCCATTCCTGATCTCTCTTTGTTTGCGGCCGAAGTGCATCACGCGGCACGCAGCCGCGCAACAGCAAGCGCGTGACTTGCGCGAAATCCATCCCACGACCATCTTGTTCGCATGGCGGACGGCATGCGTTTTGTCCTGAATGACCAGCCGGTGGAGGTGTCGGACGTCTCCCCGATGACGACTCTGCTCGACTGGCTGCGCGATCGTCGCGGCCTGCGCGGCACCAAGGAAGGCTGCGCCGAGGGCGATTGCGGCGCCTGCACCGTGGTGCTGGAGCGCGCCGACGGGCACCGCGAGGCGATCAATTCCTGCATCGCGCTGTTGGGCCAGATCGACGGCCAGTCGGTGCGCACGATCGAGGGTTTGCGCCGGCCGGATGGCGCACCGCACCCGGTGCAGACGGCGATGGCCGAAGCCGACGCCACGCAGTGCGGCTTCTGTACGCCGGGCTTCGTGATGTCGGCCTATGCCTTTGCCGCGGGCGGCGAGAGGCCCGATCCCGAGACCATCCACGATGCGCTGGCCGGCAATCTCTGTCGCTGCACCGGCTACCGGCCGATCGTGGAAGCCATGACGCGGATCGCCGGGCTGCCGATCGAGCCGGCGGCGGTCGCGCCGCCGCTGCGCACGGGTTCCGCGTCGTTCGGCACGTTCCAGTCGCCGCGCTCGCTCGGTGAGCTTTTGGCGCTCAGGGCCAGGCATCCCGAGGCGGTGTTGCTGGCGGGCGCCACCGATCTCGGTCTTTTGGCCAGCCGATTGCGCAAGCCGCCGGCCGCGATCATCCATGTGGCGCATGTCCCGGAACTGACCGTGATCGGCGAGGACAGCAAGAGGATCACGATCGGCGCCGCCGCGACCTACGCCGAGGCGATGCCGCTCCTGATTGCCAACTATCCGGCGCTGAAGACCTATCTCGCGCGGCTGGGCTCCCGGCAGATCCGCGCCATGGGCACGATCGGCGGCAATATCGGCACGGCCTCGCCGATCGGCGACATGCCGCCGGTGCTGCTGGCGCTGGAGACGACACTGACGCTCGCCTCGGTGCGCGGCACGCGCGAGCTGGCGCTGCAGGATTTCTTCCTCGGCTATCGCAAGACCGCCCTGGCACCCGACGAGGTGATCCAGAGCCTCTCCTTGCCCAAGCTGTGGCCCGGCGAAATGTTCTTCTGCGACAAGCTCAGCAAGCGGCGCGACCAGGACATTTCGACCGTGGCCGCCGGCTATCGCCTGCGCATCAAGCACGGCAAGATCGAGGACGTGCGCATCGGCTTCGGCGGCATGGCGGCGACGCCCCTGCGTCCGGGTCATGTCGAGCAGGCGCTGAAGGACCGGCCGTTCTCGGCGGCGACGTTCGAGAATGCTGCCGCCGCAGGTCGCCCAGGACTTCCAGCCGATCGACGACTGGCGCGGCTCGGCCTCGTACCGGCTCACCGCCGCCGCCAACCTGTTGCGCCGCCTCTATTGGCGCATCGCCGAGCCGGGGCGCACCGTCGAGGTCGAGGCGCTATGAGCGGCCAGGTCCATGCCGCGCGGCGTCACGACAGCGCCCTGAAGCACGTCACCGGCCAGGCGCTCTATATCGACGACATTCCCGAGCCGCCGGGCACCTTGCATGCCGCCCTGGTGCTGAGCCCCGTCGCAGCCGGCCGCCTGCGCAGGCTCGATCTTTCCAAAGCCGCGGCCGCGCCCGGCGTGGCCGGCGTGTTCGCGGCCGGCGACATTCCCGGCCACAACAACATCGCCGGCGCCGGCAAGTACGAGCCGCTGTTCGCCGAAGACAAGGTCGAGTTCGCCGGCCAGCCGCTGGCGATGGTGGTGGCCGACACGCTCGACGCCGCGCGCGCCGCCGCCGAGCGCGCGGTGATCGAGGTCGAGCCGGGCGAGGCGATCCTCGACATCGCCACGGCGTTGGCCAAACAGGCCTATGTGCAGGCGCCGTCCACCATCCTGCGCGGCGATCCCGAGGCGGCGTTGAAGGCGGCGCCGCACAGGCTGAGCGCAGCGTTCAGCGTCGGTGGCCAGGAGCATTTCTACCTCGAAGGCCAGATCGCCTTCGCCCTGCCGGGCGAGGATGGCGACCTGATCGTGCATTCCTCGACGCAGCATCCCACCGAAGTGCAGCATGTTTGCGCCGAGATCCTGGGCTACGACTTCAATCAGGTGACGACGGTGGTGCGCCGCCTGGGCGGCGGCTTCGGCGGCAAGGAGAGCAACGCCTCGTGGGTCGCCGGTGCGGCGGCGCTGGCCGCCGCCAGGACCGGGCGGCCGGTAAAGCTCCGCCTGCCGCGCGAGATCGACATGATCGCGACCGGCAAGCGGCACGGCTTCGACTATCGCTACACGGTGGGCTTCGACGACGAGGGCCGCGTGCTGGCGCTCGACGCGGTGCTGGCGGCGGATGCCGGCTGGAGCCTCGACATGACGCCGGGCGTGGTGGCCCGCGCGCTCACCCATGTCGACAACGCCTACTGGCTGCCGCATGTCCGCGCTATTGGCTATGCCTGCCGCACCAACCGGCAGTCCAACACCGCGTTCCGCGGCTTCGGCGGCCCACAGGGCGTGGTCGTCATGGAGGATGCGATCGACCGCATCGCGCACCATCTCGGCCGCGATGCCAACGAGGTGCGCGCGCTCAATTTCTACGGCGAGGGCAGGGACGAGACGCCCTACGGCCAGAAGGTCGACGAGAACCATCTGGCGCGCTGCTGGGCCGAGGTGAAGAACGGCAGCGACTTCGATCGCCGGCGCGCCGAGATCGACGAATTCAACAAAACCAATCCGATCCTGAAGCGCGGGCTCGGCCTGTTCCCGCTGAAATTCGGCATCTCCTTCAACCTGCCGCACATGAACCAGGCCGGTGCGCTGGTGCATGTCTATACCGACGGCTCGATCCGCCTGAACCATGGCGGCACGGAGATGGGGCAGGGACTGTTCGTGAAAGTGGCCCAGGTCGTGGCCGAGGTGTTCAAGGTCGACGTCGACCGCATCCGGCCCTCCGCGACCTCGACCGCCGAAGTGCCCAACACCTCGCCGACCGCGGCTTCGACGGGGTCCGACCTCAACGGTTGGGCGGCGTGGGAAGCGGCGGACACGATCAGGCAGCGCATGGTGGCCTTCGCCGCTGAACACTTTGGCGCGGCACCGACCGACATCGAGTTCGCCGACGGCAACGTCCGTATCGCCCAACACCTCAGAGGGGGCCCGGGCAGCAACCAGGTCCTGAGTTTCGGCGAGCTGGCGCGGCTCTGCTGGATGGGCCGCGTGTCGCTGTCGGCCACCGGCTTCTACAAGACGCCCAAGATCCATTGGGATCCGGCGGCGATGCGCGGCCGGCCGTTCTTCTATTTCTCCTTCGGTGCGGCAGCGGCGGAAGTCGCGATCGATACCCTGACCGGCGAAAGCCGCGTGCTGCGCGCCGACCTGGTGCAGGATTGCGGCGCCTCGCTCAATCCGGCGATCGATCTCGGCCAGATCGAGGGCGCCTTCGTGCAGGGCCAGGGCTGGCTCACCTGCGAGGAGCTGTGGTGGGACAAGCAGGGCCGGCTGCGCACCGTCGGGCCCTCGACCTACAAGATTCCCGGCAGCCGCGACGTGCCCGCGGTGTTCAATGTCAGGATGCTGGACAACGCGCCTTCGCGCGAGGCCACGATCTTCCGGTCCAAGGCGGTCGGCGAGCCGCCGTTGCTGCTCGCCACCGCCGTCTGGACCGCGCTCAAGGACGCAATCGCTTCCGTCGCCGATCACAGGACCGCAGTGCGGCTCGATGCGCCGGCGACCCCCGAGCGCATCCTGGCGGCAATCGCTACACTCAAGAGATAGGCTTTTAGACCATCAGAGGGGGAGACAATGGACGTACGCATGGACGGCCGCGTGGCCGTGATCACCGGTTCCAGCACGGGCCTCGGCCTGGCGATGGCCAAGGAATTCGCGGCTTCCGGCGCCTCGGTGGCGCTGCTGGCGCGCAAGATGGACGCGCTCACCGCCGCCAAGGCCGAGGTCGCCAAGGCCGCCGGCAAGACCAACGCCAAGGTCGAGGCCTATTCCTGCGACGTCGCCAAGGCGCAGCCCATCGCCGACACCTTCAAGAAGGTCGTGGCCGATTTCGGCAAGGTCGACATCGTGGTCAACAATGCCGGCATCAGCCACGCCAAGGCGTTCGACACGGTGACCGACGAGGACTGGCAGGGCGACCTCGACCTCAAGCTGTTCGCCGCCATCCGCCTGTGCCGCGCAGCACTTCCCGGCATGCGCGAGCGCAAGTGGGGCCGCATCGTCAACGTGCTGAACATCGGCGCCAAGGCGCCGGGCGCCGAACTCGACGCCGACCAGCGTCAGCCGCGCGGCGGGTCTTGCGCTTACCAAGGCGCTCTCCAAGGAGAACGCACCGCACAACGTGCTGGTCAATGCCATGCTGGTCGGGCTGATCGAAAGCGACCAGTGGGCGCGCCGCCACAAGGCCGCCAACGACGGCAAGAGCTACGAGGAGTACCTCGCCGGCATGGCCAAGGGTCGCATCCCGATCGGCCGCATCGGCAAGTCCGAGGAATTCGCCCGCATGGCCTGCTTCCTGTGCTCCGACGCCGGCTCCTTCATCACCGGCGTCGCGATCAACGTCGACGGCGGCGCGAGCCCGGTGGTTTAAGCGCACATTGTCATCCCGAGGCCGAAGGCCGAGGGACCTTTAAGGCGCCAGGAAAGGTCCCTCGCTGCGCTCGGGATGACAGAGTGCGCTCTATGATGTCCGTCCGCCGGCGAGATGTTGAACCGGCGAGACGGCCCTCAAACCTGCGCGACGGCAAGCTGCGCGAGCCTTCAGCTCACTTCCAGCACGCAACCTGGACGCTGCTGGCCTCCGCGCGCTCGGCGCGCTGCGTGACGGTGAGCTCGCGGGCTCCGACGTCGGCAGGCGTGTAGCCGAGTCCGTGCGCTTCGAGGAAGGACACCAGCGTCGCCACCTTGATGGCAAAATTCACGTTCTGCGGAATGTCGCCCGTGAGGCGGGCGATCGCGAGCGCATTCAGCTTCGCCACGACAACGCCCATCAGCCGGCCCGCCTCGTCGACCGCCGGGCCGCCGCTGTTGCCGGGTTGCACCGCGGCCGAGATCTGGATGTAGCGCGAGTCGTCGCCCAAGCCGGCGAGCGCGGTGACGTTGCCGACCGTCGTGTTGCCGGCCGAGGAGAGCGCCTCGGCCAGCGGATAGCCGAACACCAGCACCGGCTCGGCGGCCTTGATCGGCGCACCGATGCGCAGTCTCAGGAAGCTCTTCGCGGGTGCCGCCGGACGCAGCGCCGCAAGATCGTCGGCGCGGCTGGTCGCAAGCACTTGCGCAGTGCCCAGGTCGCCGCCGCTCTTGTGCAGACGCATCTCCGCACAGCCATCCACGACGTGGAAGTTGGTCACGATCGTGTCCGGCGAGATGTAGAAGCCGGTGCCTGTCGACGCCACCGCCTTCTCCTTCGGCTTGGGGGCACGTGCGGCCGTGCGCTCGGCGACAACTTTCTCGAGCTTGGCGCGCACTCCCTCGGAGGGCAGCCCGTCGCCGCGTTCCCCCAAACTCTTCTGGAACGCTGCGATCGCCATGTTGGTCCTTAGCCCGACTTCGCCGTTGATCGGCCCCGGGTCATAGCCGAGCCGCGCCAGCAGGCCCTGGATCGCCATCACCAGCGGAGCTGACGGCACCGCGGCCGACGACGCGGCGGACGTTGAGGGCAACGCGCCCGACGCCTGCGCCTGGCGCTTGAGTTGGCGCTCGAGCGGCATCGGCGTACTGGCGCACGCACTCTCGCGCGCGCTGGGTGGCCGCCTCGATGCCGTCGAGGCTGATCGCATAACGCTTCTGGTTCACCGTGGCGACCAACTGCAGTCCCGACTTCAACTGACCGAAGATCTCGGGGGCGACGTTGAAGGACATGGCGCGCGCGTTGAGCGCCCGACCCACAAAGGTATAGGTCGATGTACCGACCTGGGCGGTGCCGGTATAGGATTCGTTGGCCACCAGGCCCCAGTCCGGCGCCTCGGCACCCATCGTCCAAACGCCCTGTGGGCTGTAGCCGACCGCGAGACCAAAGCCATCGCCCTGCACGCGGTACAACGAGCAATGGTCGAAAATTGCGGTCTTGCTGCGCGTGTAAGCAGACACGCGCCAAGCCCCGACCTGGCTCGCCGATCCGGCGATGGTATCAGCCTCCGCCAGGCCAGGCAGCAGTACGGCGGCGCCCAAGAGTACCGCTCTCCAGCCCACACCGACCTTCATGCTCCCCCCAAAATCAAGCTCCCCGATCGCTCGAGCAGGATGCTCTCACGCGGCGCAAAAGCCGTCCAGTTGGCCGATCGACTGTCGCCTGGGCCTGCGCTCAGGATGACAATTTGTGCCCGGGTGGCGACACGTTGAACGTGCGCCGCACGTCCTCGAGGTCCTTGTCGACCCAGTCCCACGCGTTCCACTTGGGATCGAAGATATCGACCGTCATCTCGGCGCCGCGCGCCCAGGCGTGCCAGAACTCGTCGGGATCGAGCCCGCCCTTGCCGGCATGGCCGACATCGTTCAGCTGCTCGCCGAAATGGAAGAAGAAGATCACCGGCAGGATGTGGCCGCTCATCGGGTTGATCGGATGCATGCCGGCGGTGAAGGTGGAGACCAGGAGCTCGCCGCGTGCGCTGGTGTCGTAGCCCGAGATCACGTGCGTCGAATTGTGCGGCGTTCCGAAGGCGGCGTTGAGCGCCGTGGGGTCGCCCGGGAACGGATAGCCGTTCCTCTTGTCGAACTCCCACAACGCCTTGCCGAAGCTGTTCTGCGGCAGCTTGCCCAGCGCGTCGTAGCGCGCCACGAGCGCCGGCTGCGCGTTGGTCCCGCCATAGGGCCGGATCCACGTGTCCGGATCGAGGCCTTCCGACGAGCGGCTGAGCACGCTGTCGAAATTCTTGCGCCACATGTCGGCGGTGGCCCAGGCGAGATGGCCCGACGCCGCCTCGACGAGATCGGTGAGATAGTCGGCTTCGACGTCGAGGGCGCGGGAATAATCCAGGACGCGGGCCAGCTTGCCGTGGTCGAGCGTGCCGTCGACCAGCGCCATGATGGCGAGATACTTCACGGCCTCGCGGGCGAGCTCGGGCTCGCCCTTGAGCGCGGCGACCAGGTCGTGCGGCGCGACACCGGGCAGGGTGCCGATGTCCGACAGGTCGGGACGGCGCAGCAGGTAGCGCCCGGCAGCGCGCACGCTGGTCGTGTCCGCCCAGGTCAGCGCGTGGCCGCCGGCCAGCGCCACCTGGCGCATGGCGCCCAGGATGGCGTCGCTCTGGCGATGGCCGACTTGTCGCATCGATTGCTTCCTTTTGCGCGCGAAAGGCGTCGCCTGCGGAAGAATGCAGTCTCGCCGCTTTATCCTGCAAGCATTCGATCCCGAATAAGGCTCTCCCGCATTCGCGACGATGAGAGCCTCTTCGATTCAGGGTGGAGATATGTCCCTTCCCGGGTCCAAGAACCGCCGGCGGACAGCATCAAGCTTTTAGTCACCTGATCGTCGGCGTCGGCGAAATCGCAATGTGGCTTGGCGACAGTGTGCGAGCGATGCTTAATCCACATTTACGTAATGGATTTTTCAAAAGTGAATATTCGGGCGCTATGGCACCCGAATATTCGGATTGCTTGCCGGATTCTTTACTTAAGTAATCAAGATTAGTGCTTGACTTTCACTTAAGTATGGATGATCCTCTTGGCATCTCTTGGAGGATCGTCATGAACCGACATGGAAGGCTTGCAGGATCAGCCTCGGCGGAGTCTGCTTCAGCGCAGCGGCTCGAGGATGCTCACGTAGTTGGCGACGGCGGCGCCGCCCATGTTGAACACGCCGCCGATCCGGGCCTTGGGCAGTTGCAGGCCGCCGGGCGCGGTGCCCGAGAGCTGCATGGCCGACATCACGTGCATGCTGACGCCGGTGGCGCCGACCGGATGGCCCTTGGCCTTGAGCCCGCCCGAGACATTGACCGGCAGCTTGCCGTCGCGCTCGACCCAGCCCTCGTGGATCGCCCGCTCGCCCTCGCCGGGCGCGGTGAGGCCCATCGCCTCGTACTCGATCAGCTCGGCCGAGGTGAAGCAGTCGTGGCTCTCGACGAAGGAGAGATCGAGCAGGTCGAGCTTGGCCTCGGCCAGCGCGCGCTGCCAGGCGAGCTGCGGGCCTTCGAACTTGATGATGTCGCGCTTGCTCATGGGCAGGAAGTCGTTGACGTGCTGGGCGGCGCGGAAGGCGATCGCCTGCTTCATGCCGAGCGCGGTCTGCACGTCGGTCAGGATCACGGCCGCCGCGCCGTCGGTCACCGGCGAGCAGTCGGTGCGCTTCAGCGGTCCGGCGACGAACGGGTTCTTGTCCGAGGGCGTGCGGCAGAACTCGTAGGCGAACTCCTTCTGGAAGTGCGCATAGGGGTTCTTGGCGCCGTTCTTGTGCGCCTTGACCGCGATCTTGGCGAGCGCGTCGGACTTGTCGCCGTAGCGCTGGAAATAGGCCGAGGTGATCTTGCCGAAGATGCCGGCGAAGCCCGCCTCGATATTGGCTTCCTCGGCGACGTACGAGGCCTTGATCAGCACCTCGCCGGCCTGGGTCGAATTGAGCTCGGTCATCTTCTCGACGCCGACCACCAGCACGAAGCGCGCCTTGCCGGCGGCCAGGGTGTTCAGCCCCATATGGATCGCCGCCGAGCCGGTGGCGCAGGCATTCTCGACCCGCGTGCTGGGCTTGAAGCGCAGGTCGGGGTGGGTCTGCAGCGCCAGCGAGGAATGGAACTCCTGGCGCACGAAGCCGCCATTCATGTTGCCGACATAGATCACATCGACGTCCTTGGGCTCGATGCCGGCATGGGCGATCGCCTCGCTGGCGGCCTTCACGATCAGCGATTCGCTGGTCTCGCCGTCGAGCTTGCCGAACTTGCCGTGGGACCATCCGACGATACAGGCAGTCATGGAACGCTCCTTCGCTACGAGCCTCGCCTCGGGCGGCCGACCCTAGACGCCGCGGCTTGGCGGGTCGAGGGTGCCGGTTAATGTGCATATACACTTATATTGCCTGGCCGGCGGCGCAAGCGGCTCCGCAGGAGATTTGCTCATGGCGCCCCTGTTACCGCCTCGGACCCGCCCAAATTCCGCCCTCCGGCGGGTATTGACTACAAACCCCGCCCGGAGCCCAACTGTCCCATGGCCGAAAACGAGCCGACTCCCGACCGTCAAAGACCCCGCTGGCCGCTGATCCTCGGCAGCCTGGTGGGCGGCTTCCTGCTGCTCGCCGCCGGACTGGGGCTGGGCTGGTACCTCTTCTATCGTCCGATCGTGAACGTGGCGGTGCAGCTCCCCGCGCCGCCGCCGCCGCCCGCGCCGCCGGGTCCCGACGCCGCGCAGGTCAAGGCGCTGGAGGATCAGATCGACAAGCAGAAGGCGGCCAACAAGCAGATCGAGGACCAGATCGCGATGCTGAAGGACCGGCTGAAGGCCGACGTCTGCACCATCAAGGATCCGCTGGGCAAGACGCCGCCGTCCTCGACGCCTGCGCCGGCCGGCGCGCTGCCGGAGCGCAAGACGTAGGACGCGCGTGTCGCGACGATTCTCGTCTGCGAGACTGACAAAAAGAATCGTTGCCCAACACAATATGTAGCTTCACTCTGATCTGAACCTTCAATGAAGGGGGCAGGCGGGGGCGTGAAGCAGGCTTTCACCAAATCGCATCGCTGGGCGATGGCCTTGGCGGCGGCGCTTCTGACCGGCGCCTGCGATCGTGCCGTCATCCTCAATCCCAAGGGCCCGATCGCCGACGCCCAGCGCGGCCTGCTGATCGACGCCTTCTCGGTGATGCTGATCGTGGTCGTGCCGGTCATCGTCATGGCCATCCTGTTCGCCTGGCGTTATCGCGCCTCCAACCGCGACGCGACCTACGCGCCGACCTGGGCCTACTCGGCCAGGATCGATGCCGTGGTCTGGCTGGTGCCGGCGCTGATCGTCATCGCCGTCGGCGTCCTGGTCTGGCGCAGCACGCACAAGCTCGATCCCTACCGCGAGATCGCCTCGGACGTCCCGCCGCTCGACATCCAGGTCGTGGCGCAGGACTGGAAGTGGCTGTTCATCTATCCCGAGCAGGGCATCGCGGTGGTGAACCAGATGGCGATCCCGGCCGGGCGGCCGATCAGCCTTCGCATCACCTCCGACACGGTGATGAATTCCTTCTACGTGCCGGCGCTCGCCGGCCAGATCTACGCCATGGCCGGCATGCAGACGCGCCTGCAGATGCTGGCCGACGCGCCCGGCAAGTTCGTCGGCCGCAACACGCAATACAGCGGCGGCGGCTTCTCCGACCAGTTCTTCGAGGTGGTGGCCACTTCGCCGGCGGATTTCGACGCCTGGGTGGCCAAGACCAAGCAGGCGCCGGGCAAGCTCGATGCCGCGGCCTACGCCAAGCTCGCCGAGAAGAGCCGGCTCGTGCCGATCGCCTACTTTTCCGGCGTCGAGCCCAGGCTCTTCAATTCGATCATCGCCAAGTACACCCATGCCCACAACGTGCCGGCCGCCGGCGCGCCGCCGGCCGAGCCGGTGCGGAGATAGACCGGATGTTCGGCAAACTGACGATCGAAGCCCTGCCGCTCTACAGCGCCATCGCCGCGGCCGGCGCCCTGGTCACGGTGGGCGGCGCGTTCATCGTCTTCGTCGTCGTCACCTGGCTCAAGGCCTGGAAGTACCTGTGGACCGAGTGGCTGACCAGCGTCGACCACAAGCGCATCGGCGTCATGTACATCGTGGTGGCGCTGATCATGCTGATGCGCGGCTTCGTCGACGCCATCATGATGCGCGCCCAGCAGGCGATGGCGCTGAACAACGGCGGCTACCTGCCGCCCGAGCATTTCGACCAGATCTTCAGCTCGCACGGCACGATCATGATCTTCTTCATGGCCATGCCGTTCATGACCGGGCTGATGAACATCGCGGTTCCCCTGCAGATCGGCACGCGCGACGTCGCCTTCCCGTTCCTGAACTCGCTCAGCCTGTGGCTGACCTCGGCGGGCGCCGCGCTGGTCATGGTCTCGCTGGTGATCGGCAAGTTCTCGACCGCCGGCTGGACCGGCTATCCGCCTTATTCCGGCATCGAGTACAATCCCGGCGTCGGCGTCGACTACTGGATCTGGGCGCTGCTGATCAGCGGCGTCGGCTCGACCCTGTCGGGCATCAACTTCATCGTCACCATCCTGAAGCGTCGCGCGCCCGGCATGGGCCTGATGCGCATGACGCCTTTCACCTGGACCGCGCTCTGCGCCGTCCGTGCTGATGGCCTTCGCCTTTCCCGCCCTCACCGTGGCCTGCGGCCTGCTGGCGCTCGATCGCCTGCTCGGCATGCATTTCTTCACCAACGGGATGGGCGGCAACATGATGAACTACCCCAACCTGTTCTGGATCTGGGGTCATCCGGAGGTCTACATCCTGATCCTGCCGGCCTTCGGCGTGTTCTCCGAGGTCGTGGCGACCTTCTCGCGCAAGCGCCTGTTCGGCTACGAATCGCTGGTCTATGCCACGGCGGCGATCGCCATCCTGTCCTTCACCGTGTGGCTGCACCACTTCTTCACGATGGGATCCTCCGCCAACGTCAACGCCTTCTTCGGCATCACGACCATGGTCATCGCCGTGCCGACCGGCGTGAAGGTGTTCAACTGGCTGCTGACGATGTATCGCGGCCGCATCACCTTCCATCCGTCGATGCTGTGGACCGTGGGCTTCATCGTCACCTTCGTCATCGGCGGCATGACGGGCGTGCTGCTGGCCATGCCGCCGGCCGACTTCCTGATGCACAACACGACCTTCCTGGTCGCGCACTTCCACAACATGATCATCCCCGGCGTGCTGTTCGGCTATCTCGCCGGCTACATGTACTGGTTCCCCAAGGCCTTCGGCTTCAAGATGAACGAGCCGTGGGGCACGGCGGCCTTCTGGTTCTGGATGATCGGCTTCTATCTCGCCTTCATGCCGCTCTATGTGCTGGGCTTCATGGGCATGCCGCGCCGCATGGAGCAGTACAACGATCCGAGCTGGCAGCCCTGGCTGATCGCGGCGTCGATGGGCGCCGTCCTGATCCTGATCGGCATCGCCTGCCTGGTCATCCAGCTCGCCGTCAGCATCCGCGACCGGCGCAAGAAGATCGACGCCACCGGCGATCCCTACGACGGCCGCACGCTCGAATGGGCGACCTCATCGCCGCCGCCGCCGTACAATTTTGCGGTGCTGCCCGAAGTGCGCGACCGCGAGCCATTGGTCGACATGAAGGAGCGCGGCGTCGGCCTACCAGAGGCCGCGCGCCTACGAGGATATCGAGATACCGAAGAACTCCGCCGTCGGCGTCGTGCTGGGCGGGCTGGCCTTCGTGCTGGGCTTCGGCGTGGTCTGGCACATCTGGTGGCTGGTGATCGTGTGCGGCCTCGCCATGTGGGTGACGCTGGCGCTCCGCGCGTCCGATGACGAATCCGATTTCGTGCTGTCGGCCGCCGAGGTCGAGCGGATCGAGGTGGCGCGCTACCGCGCGCTCGGCAGACCGGCCATGAACGCCAACGTCACCGCGGTGCCGTCGCACTACGAGCCGGAGTCGGACGCCCACGAGCAGCGCGCGCTGGGCTTCTGGCTCTATCTGATGGGCGACGCCGTGATCTTCGGCCTGCTGTTCATGACCTACGGCATCATGGTCAACAACACCGCGGGCGGCCCGGCCGGCAAGGCGCTGTTCAGCCTGAACAATGCCGCCCTCGAGACGATCCTGCTGCTGGTCAGCAGCACCACCTTCGGCTTCGCCTCGCTGGCGTCGAAGGCGGGCAGTCGCCCGGCAGTGCTGTCGTGGCTGCTCCTGACCTTCGTGCTGGGCGCGGGTTTCGTGTTCCTCGAGATCCGCGAATTCCTGGGCATGATCGCAGCCGGCGCCGGACCCGACCGCAGCGGGTTCCTGTCGGCCTTCTTCACCCTGGTCGGCACGCACGGCACGCATGTCAGCGTCGGCCTGATCTGGATCCTGATCATGAGCGGCCAGGTCCTCTTCAAGGGCCTCACCGTGCCGGTGACCTCGCGCCTGTTCCGCCTCGGCCTGTTCTGGCATTTCCTCGACATCGCCTGGGTCGGCATCTTCTCCGTCGTCTACCTGCCGGGACTGCTGTGATGGAACGCCACGGCCTTCTCTCCTACTTCGTGGGCTTCGTGCTCGCCGTCGTGCTGACGGCGATCCCCTTCTACCTGGTCTACAGCCACGCGCTGCCGCCCTCGCGCATCATGTACGTCATCGCCGCGGCGGCGGTGCTGCAGATCCTGGTCCATCTGCGCTTCTTCCTGCACCTCAACTTCACGACGACGCCCCGCGAGAACCTGCTGGCGCTCGCCTTCACCACGGTCCTGCTCGTCCTCATGGTGGGCGGCAGCCTGTGGATCATGATCGACCTGCACAGCCGCATGGCGCTCTGAGGCCCGCCGCCGCAAGGTTCGTCGCAACGCCAAAGCCGCAACGGCGTTGTCTTCGACGGCGGCACAATGGACGAACCCCAAAAACTTCCTTTCAGCCTTTTCACGACGGAAAATCTTTCGCCACGCGAGCAGTTCGAAGCGTGGCAGGAAAGCATTTCGGTCATTTTCGATGTGGCGCCGCTGGCCCAGCACAGGCCGGACAGCGGCTTCCAGGCCATGGTGCGCGGCTATCACCTGGGTGGTCTGCTGGTTTCCCAGGTCGATTTCGACGGCCAGAGATTCCTGCGCGACAAGCGTCGGGCCATCGCCGATGGGCTCGATCATTATCTGGTGCAGCTCTATGCGACCGGTGGCCTGGTCGGCGCGTCCGGCGACCGCGAGCGCGTATTGCGCGCGGGCGACGTGCAGATCCTCGACCTTGCCCAACCCAATGTCACCGAGGCCAAGGCCTCCGGCACGATCGCCATCGTCGTGCCGCGCGATACGCTGCGCCGCGCGTTGCCGACGGCAGGCGACCTGCATGGGCTTGTCCTGCGCGGTGACAGCGGCACGGGAGGCCTGCTCGCCGACTACATGCGCTCGCTGGTGGCGCGGGCGGATACCATCGCGATGGCCGACGCGTCGATCATCGCGCAGGTGACCATCGACATGATCGCGGCCTGCTCCCATTCCACGGTCGAGACCGTCGAGCGCGCGCGGACCGCCATCGAGATGACGATGCTCGAGCGCATCCAGCGCCATATCTCGAGCCGGCTCGACTCGCCCGAGCTGCATGCCGAGGCATTGTGCGGCCTTTTCGGCATCTCGCGGACGCGACTTTACCGGCTGTTCGAGCCGTTGGGCGGCGTCTCGAACTACATACAGGAGCAGCGGCTGGGCCGCGCCTATGCGGAGCTGTCCAATCCCGCCCGCGATCATCGCCGGATCTACGAAGTCGCCTTCGATCTGGGCTTCTCGAGCGAAGCGCATTTCAGCCGCGCCTTCCGGTCGATGTTCGGGCTAAGTCCCAGCGACGTGCGTGCGCGCGCCCGCGCCTTGCCGTCCGGCATCAACCGGCAGCCCGCGCCCGGTCCGGCGGAAGGCGGCTATGAAGCCTGGGTTCGACAACTGAGACCCTGACCGAGAGCGACTTCACTTCGGCAGAGCGTCCAGCGCCTTCTTCGCGTCGGCGTCGTTCTGCGCCGCCGCCTGCTGCAGCCAGCGTCTTGGCCTTGGGCGCATCGGCCGGCAAGCCCGGCGCCGCCCTTGGCCAGCAGCAGGCCGAGCTTGCGCTGCGCCTCGGCGACGCCGGCAAGCGCCGCGCGTTCGTACCAGTCGGCGGCGCGGGCGCCATCGGCCGTGAAGCCGCCCCGCGGCGGCTGCGTCAGCGGATCATAGAAAGTGGCAAGCTCGAGCTGGGCCGGCGCATTGCCCATCTCCGCGGCGCGGCGGAACACCAGGAAGGCGGCCGCCGTGTCGCCCGCCTTGGCATAATCGCGCGCCTTGGCCAGCATCGCTTCGGGCGCGGGCTTGGTGGCGAGATAGTCGTCGACGCTTTCGCGCACCGATTTCTTGGCCGTCCCGACGTCCGGTACGGGCGCAGGCGCCGGCGCAGCAGCCGGCGCGCTCGGCGCCTCGGCGACAACGGCCTCTTTCTTGAAGTAGGTGATGTAGGCGTAGTAGCCGCCGCCCGCGATCGCCACGAGCACGATCGCGGCGATCAGCCAGCCCACCGCGCCGGAACGCCTGGGCGGGCCGGGATCGAGCGCGCGCGAGGCGCGCAGCTCGGGCCGCGGTGGCGGCAGGGGAGGCGGCAGTTCCGGCTCGGGTTCGGGAGCAGGTTCGGGCGGCGGCGGCGGAGGTGCAGCGGCGCCGCGCAGGCGCACCGTGTCGTCGTAGAGCCGGCTCGACGGGTCGGTGGCGCCCGAGGTCAGCATCGACGGCCAGGCGATCACGGTCGTGGCGACGACTCCGATATCGGGTTCCTGCACACGCAGGCGCACGGTGGCGATGCCGGCCAGGCGATCGCAGATCTCCGGTCCGAGATGGAATTCCATCACGTCGCGTTTGCGCTCGACCCTTTCGGGCAGCAGCCAGGCCTCGGTGCGTCGCCAGCCGTCGTCGGCGAGGTGCGAATCGGGACCCTGCTGGCGCTGGATCGAGATCGCCAGCCCCTCCGGCGCGGCGTCGAGATCGCTCACCCGCAGGACGGCATGGCCCGGCTCGGGCAGGGCCTCGACGGAAGCGCGGATCGCCACGACGCCGCCTCAGCTCAGGCGGGCACGGCGCGCAGGATGGCGCCCAGCCGGTCGTTCTGCTCCGGCGTGATCTCGCGGCCGCCCTCGTAGCCGACATTGTCCATGGCGAGTTGCAGGAAGGCCCGCATCCAGTCCTTGCAATAGTCGGCGTAGATCGGCTGCGGATCCTCGCTGAGCCTGGGCGTGCCGTTCACCATGGTCGGACCCTCGAACACGCGCCGCATCGGCGCATTGGGCGGCAGGCCCGGCCGCTGGTCGAGCGGCAGGCGGTCGAAGCCCATCGCGCTCACATAGCCGTTCAGGGTCGAGGAGGCGGTGCGCACCTGACGCTCGGCGATCTCCTCCCACTTGGCGTTGGCGGCGTTCTCCAGCTCGCGCACCTCGTGGCTCAGCTGGTCGAGCAGCTTCAGGCGATGGGCGCCGACCACCAGCTCGTCGATCAGCCAGCCGAGATGCTGGCGGTCGACGCCGAAATGCGACAGCGCCTTCTCGTCGGCGCCGATGCGCCGCATGTTCTCCAGCCAGTATTCCGCGGCCTCGCGGGCAAAGCGCTCGGCGCGGTCTTCCAGCACGCCCGACGGCGGCGCGCTGCGGCCGGCCTCCTCGCCGAAGACGTCGGCGAAGATCGCGCCGAGGTCGACGGCGGCGCCGGTCGATTGCGCCACCTGGGCCGGCGGCTTGCCGGTCCAGCCGTTGGTTTCGTCGGAAGGCCGCGCGGTGGAGATGCGGAAGTAGATCTCGCGCAGCGCCGAATCGGCGATCTGCAGGGCGGCCATCAGCTCGCCGAAGAGCTGCTGCTGGATGCAGGTCGACAGTCCGCGCAGCACGGTATGCACCAGGTCGCGCTTCTTGGCGCGCGAATCGCCGTCGGCGGCGCTGTGGAAGCCGGCCAGGCGATCGACCAGGCGGCGGATCTGGATTTCGAGCTGGCCGCGCACCTGGGCGCGCTTGATCGCCGGATCGCAGACCGGCGTCAGGCTCTTCACCAGGTACGCCACGCCGCCGTCATTGGCCCGGAAGGCTTCGTCCCAGGCGCGCGCCGGATCGGCGAAGTGACGCCGCACGTCGGCGTTCTCCATGAAATGGCCGCGCAGCTCGATCGCCCGGGCGGCGAAGGAATCGGCGATGCCCTGCTCGCGGCCGGAATCGTAGTCCATCAGCCGCTCGTCGATCACCGTCGGATTGCGCAGCCAGAAGGTGTTGTCGAACGGCTGGCCGTCCCAGTTGGCCGGCCATTCGCCGCGGAAATTGTTGATCAGCGAGTTGTTGATACGGGCCGACCAGCGCAGCTTGCGCGACTCCTCGGTCTCGCCCGCCTTCTGCTCGAACTCGCGATCCATCTTGGTCAGCACCAGGAACAGCGCGTTCTTCTGCTTGGCGCGATCGGCCGGCGTGGCGCCGATCGTCTGGTCGATCCACGCCGTCATCATGTCGGAGAGGTCGCGGACCTCCTGGTTGCCGTCGGGGATGCAGAGCAGGATGGCCGACAGCTCGCGCTCGGCCGAGTAGCGCTGGAAGAGATAGGCGACCTTGCCGCGCAGCAAGCAGCTCGCGCAGCGGATTGGCGCCCTCGGCCACGCCCTTGGCCTTGGCGACGTCGCCCAGGTTGGCGAGCTTCAGCCGCGAGCGGGCGCCCGGGAAGTCGAGCAGGTCGGTGTGGTCGAAGAAGTCCCACGGCTTTTCGGCGATGGCGACGCTCAGTTCGGCGGTCAGCGCGCAGACCAGCGAGCGCGGCAGCTCGGCGTCGGGGGCGCTGCGGCCATCGGCCTGCTTGGGCCGCACCTGCAGGGTGTCCTCGGCGTCGGCGCCGAGACGGTCGAGCGTCAGCACATCGACGATGCTCTTCTCGCGCGGGATCAGCGCGTCCATGCCGAGCAGCGCCTCGGGCGCGAAGGAGAGCTTCTGCAGCCCGTCGTAGAGCGTCAGGTAAAGGTCGGTGAAGGGCTGGAAGTCGTACCACAGCACCGACCACAGCCGGGCGCGGTCGTGGCCCGAGAGCCGCGGCGCCAGGTCGATCGCCTCGCGCCAGAAATCGGTGCGCAGCTCCGACGTCACGCCGGCAAAGAAGGTGTCGAAATACTCGATCAGGTCGAGCACGTCGTCGGCATCGAGGTCGCCGTGCGGCGCCGGCGTCGCCTTGAGGCGGAGCTCGGCCAGGCGCTTGCGGATGGCGCCGCCGTCGGGCCGCTCGAACGCCGCCTTCTGGTGATCGAAGTCGAGCAGGAAGGAGTTGCCGAGGATCTTGACGATGTCGGTCTGGGTCAGCAGCCGCACGCGGACCGGGAAGTCCTTGTCGCCGGCGCTCAGGCCCAGGCCGAAGCGGGTCACCAGGCCGGTCGATTCGCGATTCCCCGGCGGATTGATCTCGCGCAGGAAGTCGTAGCTCTTGTCGCCGAACTGCGCCTGCATCGGCCGGCCGTCGCGGCTCGCCAGGATCGAGACAAGATACGACTTGCCGGCCTGGCTCGGACCGAACACGCCCACGCACATGCGCCGGCGGGCGGCGCGCGCCAGCTTGCGGCTCTGGTTGCGGACCTTCTGCAGCTCGCTGATCAGCGACGGCGCCTGCTGCGCCACGGTGGGCGACTGCTCGGCCGCGCCTTTCAGCCAGTTCACGCCCTCGCTGGCGGCGACGGCCAGCGTCTCGCAATCCTGGGCCAATTTGAGATCGACGGTGTCCATGTCCCTAACCGGTCTTGAGCATGCCCGTGTCGAGCCAGTAGCCCTCACGGCGCGGCAGCGTTTGCAGACGGAGCGTCAGGCGGTCGAGTGCGACGGCGCGGCCGTCGCGATTGGTGACCTGGCGCAGGCGGAAGCGCTCGACGTCGCCCGAATCCTTGTCCTTGGGCTTGACGCGGGCGAGCGCGATCTTGAACGGCGTCTCGCGGGCATGGCGCTCGGCATATTCGGGCTTGGCGAATTCCAGCGCGTAGAGCCGGGCCGCCGGCCAGCGCACCAGGTCGAGCTGTCGGGCACCGAGCCACATCGGGCCGCGGAACTCGAAGGCGATCTCGGGCAGCTCGTACTCGCGGTTGTCGAGATCGACGTCGCGATAGACCAGGTCCTCGCGCTGCAGCCGGCCGCCGCCGTCGAGCTTGCCGATGAACTTGGCGATGCTGCGCGAGCGCAGAAGGTCGGAGCGGAAGGAGAAATCGGGGAGCTGCGACTGCGCCAGGGCGGCGATCATGGCGCCCACCGCCACCGTGGTCTTGGGATCCTCGACCCTGAGGCGGGCATCGCGGAACGGATACCAGGCGCCGACCCGGTATTCGTGCAGCGAGATCACCCTTTCCGGCGGCAGCGGCAGGAGCTCCATCACCAGCGAGCGGATGCCGGGCAGGCGCGACGGCCGGCCCGACAGCAGCAGCACGTCGCAATCGTAGGCGTGGACGATCTCGGCGAGCGGCGCCAGCACGCGGGCCATCTCGGCGCGGACCGTCTTGTCGAGACTCGGCAAGTCGACCGGGAAGACCGTGGCCTTGAGGTCGAAGTCCTTGGCGCCGCGCTTGCGCGCCGCTTCATTGACGAAGGTCACGACTTCCTCGGAGGGCTTGGCGCCTTCGGGGAAGAACGACTCGTAGGGCCGCGGCTCGGCCGCGACCACGCCCGATGTCGGATCGTAGGTCTCGGCGGCGCGCATGAACTCCAGCGCGAGGGGGAGGGCGATCTGCAGCGCGAACTGCTGGCGCAGGTTGCGCTGGATCACGTCCTCGCCGCCGCGGTCGCCACCCACCAGCTCGGCCATCAGGTCGACGGGATTGGCGATGCCGGCCGAGCGCATCGCCAATTCGATCGGCGGCAGCACGTGGCCCTGCACGACGCGCAACAGGATGTCGTCGCCCGCCACGTTGAAGCCTTCGCGGAACTTCTGCTCGGGAAACAGGGTCACCGAGGTGCCGGCGCCTTCGAGGTGGTAGGAATTGATGATGAGGTCGGTGGTGCCGCCGCCGACATCGATGCTGGCGATGCTGAGCGTGCCGTCGGCCGCCCGGCCGCGCGGCTTGGCCGTGATCTGGAAGAAGCGGCGCGCGTCGCCGCCGAAATTGCGCGCGACCTCGGTGTAGAGATAGACGAGCTGGGTGCAGCTCGCCTCGTCCCAGTCGGTCAGCACGCGCGGCGCCGGCGCCGCCGGATCGTCGAGCTTCCAGCCCATCATCATCCACACCAGATCGCGCGCCGCCTCGGCGCGCTTGCGGAAGATCAGGCGCTCGGCCAGCGGCATGCCGGTCGGCAAAGTGAGCACGATGCGGCGCAGACGGCGCGGGGTCTCGGCATGGGCGCGGCGGCCGCGCTGCTGCGGCGAATTCATCAAGGTCAGCGCCTGCAGCAGGACCTCGGACAGCACGAAGGTCATGATCGAGGACCGCGAATAGAGCGGCTCGAACACCGGCAGGTGGTCGGCCGTATCGGCATCGGGATCGACCAGATGAAGCGGCTCGCCCTTCTGGTTGACGAGCTGCGCCATCGGTCCGCCGGCGGCCGGCATCGCGGTCTGGTCCTGGGCATAGGCGACGTTGAAACGCCATTCGCGGGTTTGCGGTTCCTCGTCCCACAGATAACGCTTGGGGCTCGACATGCCGGTATTGCCCTCGGTGCCGCGCCGGCGCGCCGCGAGCCGCGTGGCTTCCGGTCCGACCCGCGTCATGGTCGGCCACATGAAGGCGTCGGCGCGGCCACCCAGCCGCGACAGATGGTTCTTGCCGAACCAGGCCTGCGCGAACTCGACCCGCGATTCGAACGGCTTGGTGTGCACGACCTCGGGATGCGAGAGATCGCGCAGGGCAAGCTCGTAGGAATTGTTCAGGTTGATGCCGAGCTCGCCCGCCGCCTCGATCAGCAGGCCGCAGGTGCGCGAGTTGCCGACATCGAGCACGAGGTCGACCTCGATGGCGCCGCGGCCCGGGCGCTCGGCGTCGCCCACCAGCTTGATCGGCGGGAAGTGCACGGCGTCGGCCAGCAGGCCGAGGAAGGCGAGATAGCGCGCGATCGCTTCCTGCGGCTTCTGCTTGATGTCGCCGTCGATCTCCTCGAGCGTGGCGCGCGGATGGAGCTCGCGGAACAGCTCCTCGAGCCACTGGCTCATCCAGCCCTGGCGCAGCAGCCAGTGATTGGCGCGCTGCTGCGGGGCGAGCGTGAACAGCGCGCCCGACGTCACGTCCTTGGGCGAGGGCGCCAGATAGGCGCGGCCCTCGGCTTCGGCGATCAGGCCGGTGTCGAAGGCCAGCACGGCGCGGTAGCGGTTGCCCTGCTCGTCGCGATAGCCCGCGCCGTAGCGCGTCTCGAGGTCGACCACGCGCACCCGCGCCCAGTCGGCCGGGCCTTCGCGGAACTGGTTGTTCGGCCGCACCTGCAGAAAGGGCACCGGCACCCACTTGTCGAGAAAGGGCGCCAGCGCGTCCTTGGCGGTGACCACGAGGTTGGGCTCGGCGGCGCGGCGGCGGCCGCTCTCGACCACCTCGTACTGGCCGCGCACCTCGTCGAAGTCGAGCTGCACCAGGTCGTCGACCGACTGGCCGGCGCCGGCGTCATGGAAGCCCCATTCGCGCACCTTGAGGCGCACGGGATCGAAGCCGAAATCGAGGAACTGAATGCCGGAGCGGGCGATCAGCGTCGTCGGGCTGGGGTAGCTCGGCAGGCGGGCAAGGTCGCTCATGTCACGATGTCAAACTGTGCACTAAGTGTAAGGAGTCAACGGCCAATCTGCACGTGATAGCTGCGCTGATCGCCGGGCTGACTGCCGTTGCATTTGGCCACGCCGTCGGCGCCGACCTCGCAATTGACCGTATTGCGGGCATAGGTGCGACCGTCGGCGCATTTGGGATTGGCCTTCTCCTCGATCACCAGCTTGGCGCCGTCCCAGCGCGCCTCGGCCGGCGCTTCGCAGGTCGTGCCGTTCTTCTGCACGAACGAAACCTTGCCCTTGCCCTTGTCGTCCAGCGTGTAGCTCGGACGAATGTCGCGCTCGCCGGTCGCCGTGGCCAGGCCGGTGCGCGAGCGCCAGTCGCCCTTCAGGAAGGCGAGGTCCTGCTTCTGCTTGGCGTCGGGCGGCACGACCATCGGCTTGGGCTCGTCCTTGTTGGCGGCGTTCTTGTCCTTGTCGTTGTTCTTGTCCTGCGGATCGGGACCTTTGTCCTTGCCCTGGTCGACGTTCTTGTCGTCGGGGCCTTTGGCCTGCTGATCCTTCGCCATGTCCTTGCCGGCGTCCTTGCCGGCCACGTTGACGTCGGCGACGGGTGGCGTATCGGGTCCTGCGCCACGTTCGATCGGCGGGCCGCCCACGGCGCCCACGATCGTGCCGCCCGGGCCGATGATGCCGGCCGAGCAATCGCCGCCGCGGCGTGACAGCTCATCGGTCAGGCGGGCGAGCTCGAGGCGCAGGTTTTCGTTGTCCTGCTGCAGCGTGCCGATCCGCGTCTGCTGCAGCTCGAGCGGCTGGCGCACGGCAAGGCTCAGCGCCCGATCGCGCGCTTCGGCTTCGAGCGAGGGTTCGAGATGCGGCAGGTAGGGCCGCACCAGCCAGGCGAGCAGCGCCAGCAGGAGCATCAGCAGCATGCCGAGCAGCAGCCACTGCCACCAGACCGAGCGCGTGCCGGTCGCGACGACGGCGGGCGCCGAGGCGAGAACGGCCTCGGGAATCGCCTGCGCCCGCATCGCAGGCCGCGGCGCGACCGGTGGGCTTGCCAGGAACACGCCGGGAAGAGCGGCGTCGGCGCTGAAGCCCCAGAAGGTCATGACGGGCTTGCCGTCGACGATATAGAGCGCCTCCTCGCCGGGCGCCGTCAGCGCGTGACGCAGCAGGCGGGCGAAGTTGCGTTCGGCGCTGGAACGCTGCGGCGCGTCCATCGAATCGGCGAGACCCGAGATGTCGCCATGCAGGCGATGGACCTCGTCCAGCACCGGGCCGCGCTCGGCTTCGCCGAGGTCGCTCACCTTGCGCGCCTCGCCTTCGAAGGGCGCGTACCAGTCGATGCGGCGGCCGGTCGGATCGACCTCGGGGATCGCCAGCAGGTCGGCATGCTTGCGCGACAGCCGCGCGGCGATAGCCGTGCGCAGCTGGCCGGCGGCGCGCCACACGGGATCGCCCGCCATGCCCAGCGCGCGATAGCGCTGCAGCGGTTCACTGACGAGAAGCGGACCTGCGGCCATCCCTGTTCCTCAGCGCGGGCAAACCATGGCGTACGTCCAGCGCGTGCCCCACATCTCACCTGTTACGACGACGTCGACCGAATAATCCCCGGCGACCGGCTTCCAGTCGAAGCCGAAGCCGCCGCGGCCGCTGCGCGGGCCGCCGGTGCCGGCCAGCACCTGGCCGCGATAGATCACCTTGATGTCGTCCGGCTTCACATACAGGTTGTAGTTGATGCCCACAAATCCGGGTTTGTCCCCCAGATAGTGTCTGTTGCGGGTGACGCCCTCGCCGCCGGAATCGCCTGACCAGTTGCAGGGCAATTGACCGGGCGGCGGCCGGTTGACGGGCGGCGCAGGCGGAGCCATCGCCTGTTGCTGCGGCGGCGGTGGGGGAGGCGGTGCCGGAGGCGGCTGCTTGGCCACCTGCACTGGCGGCGGCGGGGGCGGCGGCTTGGGCGGCTCGATCGGCTTGCACTGCGCGACCTTGTCCTTGAGATCGGCCTCGAGCGCGGCGAGTTCGGCCTTGAGCTTGTTCTCGTCGGCCTGCGCGTCGTCGAGCGAGGCCTTGAGGACCGGCGTCGGATCGAGCGGCGCCTCGGGCGGCGGCGGCGCTGGCGTCTCCAGCGTGGCGAGGTTCAGGGTCGGGTCGACCGGCGAACAGGCGCGCAGCAGCCACGACGTGATGAGCAGCAATAGAAGAAGCAGGAGTCCGAACAGCAGAGCGCTCACCCACGGCGCCCAACCGACCCGCGCGGGCAGCAGGGCGGCGGGCGCGCTGGCCAATATCGCCGCCGGCCGCGCCGGCATCGGCACGGGCGGCGGTGCAAAGGCCTGCAGGCTGGCGGCGGCATCGGCTTCGTAGCCCCACGCCGCGATCACCGGTTGGCCGTCGACGACATAGACAAAGTCGTCGGAGGGGCGGGCGGTCGAAAGCTCGAGCGAGCGACCGATCAGGCGCGCTTCCTCGCTGCCCGACGATTCTTTCAGCTGTGCGCCCAGCCCGCGAATCGACTCGAGGTGATTGTGAACGGTGGCCAGCGCGTCGGCGCGCTCGTTCTCGGGAAGGTCGGCGAGGCGATGCACGGCACCCGAGCGCGCGGCATACCAGTCGATGCCGTCACCCGTCTCGCGCATCTGCGGCTCGGCCAGAAGGTCGGCCGGGCCATCGCCCAGCCGGCGGCGGATCACGGCCAGAAGCTGGCCGGCGACGGCGTGCAGAGGATCGCCGCGCACGCCCAGAGGCCGCACGCCCAGGCGCGTGGTCAGTATCAGGGTGGGACGGTCGCCCATGCGATGCCGGTTTCTCTCCTACGGCATCATATCATCAGGGAATCCGGCGGGTTTATGTCCGATTGGCAGTTTCACGGTGTTCAGCCGGGGCTCCGCAAGGCCGACGTCCCACCGGCCTCGACTCGCACGATGGGTGTAGCGAACACGGCCGACAGGCGCTCCGGATCGAGGGTCGGGCCGGTTGGCCCGAGCGCGGTCAGCCGGCCTTTTTCGACGATGGCCACCCGGTCGGCGTAGCGTGCCGCCATGTTGAGATCGTGCAGCACGGCCAGCACGCCCAGTCCGCGGTCGGCCCGGCGGCGGGCGCTGGCCAGGGCGGCGTGCTGATGGGCGAGGTCGAGGCCGGCGATCGGCTCGTCGAGCAGCAGGAAGGGCCGGCCTGCCGGGTCGGCGTCGCACTGCGCCAGGACGCGGGCGAGCTGGATCCGCTGGCGCTCGCCGCCCGACAGCACGGTGTAGGGCCTGTCGGCGAAGGCCATCGCCTCGGTCTCGCGCAGGGCCTGTTCCGCCAGGCCGCGCATCTGGCGCTCGGAGAGCCGGTCGCGATGGGCAAGCAGACCGAGCGACGCGATCTGCAGCCCGGTGAAGTCGAAGGCGACCCCCGAATGCTGCGGCAGCACGGCGCGCCGGCGCGCCAGCGCCGTCTTGCTCCATTGGCCAAGCGGCTTGTCGTCGAGCAGCACGCGTCCCCTCGCCAGCGGCCGGTCGCCGGCCAGCGCGCCCAGCAACGTGCTCTTGCCCGCGCCGTTGGGTCCGATCACGGCCAGGAACTCGCCCGGTGCCAGCGTGAGCGACATGTCCTCGATCAGGACCTTGGCGCCCGCCCGCACTTCGAGCGATGCAGCCTGCAGGCTCACAGTCCCTCCCGTGCCGCGCGGCCGGCCAGCAGCCAGAGGAAGAACGGCCCGCCGACCAGGGCGGTCAGCACGCCGATCGGCAATTCGGCCGGCGATACGATGGTGCGGGCGAGTGCGTCGGCCAGCACCAGGAAGGCGCCGCCGAACAGGGCGGCGGCCGGCAGCAGGGTGCGATGAGCCGGCCCGAGCAGAAGACGCACGATATGCGGGGCGATCAGGCCGACGAAGCCCACGGTGCCCGAGATCGCCACGCCGGCGCCGACCGCCAGCGCCACCTGGGTCACCAGGCGGCGCTTCAGGCGCTCGACATCGACGCCGACGTGACCTGCCTCGCGCTCGCCCAGCGCCAGCGCATCGAGCAGGTGAGCAGCCGGCAGCAAGGTCGGGATGGTGATCGCCAGGATCAGCAAGGCGGGCAGGATCGCGACCCAGGTCACGGCGCCGAAGCCGCCCATGGTCCAGAAGATCAGCGTACGGAGTTGCTGTTCGTCGGCGATGAAGACCAGCATGCCGATGCCCGCCGAGGTGAGCGCATTGATGGCGATGCCGGCCAGCAACAGTGTGCCGACCAGGGTGACACCGCCGCGCGCGGCGAGGCGATAGACGACGATCGTTGCCAAAAGCCCGCCCAGGAAGGCCGCGACCGGCAGCAGCCAGGGTTTCAGAGCGGGCGGCACGATGTGCATCACCTTTTCGCCCAGCACGATCACCGACACGGCGGCGAGCGCTGCACCGCTCGACACGCCGAGCAGGCCCGGATCGGCCAGCGGATTGCGGAACAGGCTCTGCATGGCAGCGCCGCCCGCCGCGAGCGCGGCGCCGACGGTGAAAGCCGCGATCACGCGGGGCGCGCGGATGGCGTAGAGAACGGCCGCCGTCGTGTCGTCGAGCGGCCGGTCGGACAGGCCCGCGGCCGACAACAGCTCGGCGAAGCCGACGGGGAACGCGCCGATGCACAGGCCGCCCATGACGCTGAGCAAGGCGGCCAGCGCGAACAGCGGGATCGGGCGGCGCAAGGCGAGCGCCGTCACGGCGCGCGCGCCAGTTCAGGATGAAGGGCGGCGGCAAGCTCGGTCGCGGCCTGCGGCGTGCGCGGTCCGAAACCCAGCAGCAGCAGCGTGTCGAACTGCAGGACCCGGCCGTTGCGGCCGGCCGGCGTTCGACGCAGCGCCGGCTGATCGAGGATCGCCTCGATGCCGCCCATCGCCTCGACGGTCTGGCGCGTCACCAGCACGAAGTCGGCGCGCGAGGCGATCACCGACTCGGGCGTGAGCGGCCGGTAGCCGGAATAGCCGTCGATGGCGTTGGTGCCGCCCGCCAGCCGGATGATGCCGTCGGCGGCGGTATCGCGGCCCGCCGCCTGCGGTGCGCCGCCGCCCATCGACAGCAGGAACAGCACACGCGGCTTGCTGCTCGCCGTCGCCAGCCGGGCCGCGAGAGCCTGCATCTCGGTGCGGCCACGCGCGATCATCGCGTCCGCTTCCGCGGTCTTGCCCGTGACCTTGCCGACCGCCGCGATCTTGGCGATCACGCTGTCGTAGTCGTAATGGTCGGGCAGGACCATGACCTCGATGCCGGTCGAGCGCAGCTGGTCGAGCGTCGTCGTCGGGCCTGCCGCGGTGGTGGCCATGATCAGCGAGGGCTTCAGCGACAGCACGCCCTCGGCCGACAGCGCGCGCATGTAGCCGACCTGCGGCAGCGCCCGCGCCGCCGCGGGAAAGAGACTGGTCGAATCGACGCCGACCAGCAGGCTCTCGGCACCCAGCGCATAGACGATCTCGGTGAGCGAGCTGCCGACCGATACGATGCGCGGCGGCGTTTGCGCGCCGGCCGGCGATGCGATCGCGGCGACAAGGCCCAGCGCCACATGCGCGACGGCGCCGGATCACGACGCGGCCTGCTTCTCGATGCTGCGCCACCAGCGCGCGCCATGCCTCGAGCTCGGGCTTGCCGGGCTTGCGCGCGCCGAACATCAGCAGGATGTTGCGGTCGCTGCGCGTCGAAGGCCTCGATCGAGGTGACGACGCCGTCGTCGGTCGGCTTGCGCACCGAGAAGACGCGCGCCACGCCCGCCTCGCGCAGATGCAGGTTGAAGGCGGGATCGAGCACGTTGAACCAGCCGTGTGTCTCGACCAGCCGCTTGATCGGTCCGGTGTGGATCTGGATGCAGCCGCGGCTGCCGACGAAGATCATGATCGGCGTGCCCGTCGGCGGCGGCCGGCTTCCATCGCGCCGCGCAGGGCGCGCGGCGGCAGCTCGCGGGCGAACTCGTCGCCGACCAGCCGCAGCGCCTGCACGCGGCCGACCTTGAACTTGCCCAGCATGCCGAAGAATTCGTGCGTGTCGCGTCATCGTCCGCCAGGCCGTGCGCAGGCCCTCGACGTCGATCTCGCCGTCGGGACGGTCGACGGCATCGGCCGCCCGTGGCGCGATCTGCGAGCGTGGCTGGCTTCGGCGCGATGGCGGGCGATCAGCGCATCGAAGGCCGGCGCGGTCGGTCTCGTCGGTGGCGTAGATCTTGTGCACGGCCTCGCCGCTCGCGTCGAAGAACTGCAGGCTGTGCCGCTCGCCGCCCTTCAAGCGGCTCGCGAACGGCAAAGCCATAGCGCCACTGGCCGAGGAACAGGCGCAGGTCGATGTCGGGTCCCAGCACCAGCCCGTGCGGGCCGCTCACCTGCACATCCTCGAAGCGGCCGTGCCGCTCGTGCACGCAATGCTCGTTGCGCGTCAGGCACATCACGCGGCCGACCGACGGCATGTCGCCAGAGCAGCGCGCGCCAGTCGGCGGCCAGCGGCGTCGCCGTCTGGCCGACGCCCAGCGCCACCAGCTCGGCCTCGCTGACGCCCAGCGATCGCGGCGGCGTCGCGGATGCGCAACGCCGGTTTCTCGCCGCGCAGGCGAAGCCAGCGGGTCGCCAGATCGATATTGGACGATGTGAGCATGAGGTTTTCCTTTCAGCGCAGATGGAAACGGACGGGAATCTCGACCCAGGCGGCGACCGGCCTGCCATCGCGCATCGCGGGCAGGAAGTGCCAGCCGCGCACGGCAGCGAGAGCGGCCCTGTCGAGCAGGTCGAAGCCGCTGCCGCGGAACAGCACGACCTCGACGGCCGAGCCGTCGGGGTCGAGCCGCACCCGCACCAGAACCTCGCCTTGCTGGTTGAGCTCGACGGCGCGCGGCGGGTAGACGGCGGGCGTGGGCGGATGGCGATAGCGCGGCTTGCCTTCCCAGACGATGGCGGGCGCGGGCAGGAAGCCGGCGGCGGTCTGCTGCGCCTCGCTCGCCGTGCCGAACTCCTGCGCCGGCGCGCGCTTGGGCGCGGCGGGCTTGGCGGCCGGCCGCTGCGGCTCGGGCTTCGGCTGGCGGCTGAGGTTTGGGCTGTGGCGGGGAGGCTCGACCGGCTTCAGGTCCGACGACGTCGAGCGGCGGCGGCTCTTCGGGCGGCGCCAGCTCGATGGCGATCTCGCGTTCGGCTGGTCGGCTGGCGACGGTCGATGGCGCGTCGGCGGCCGATCGTCGCTCGGCCTCGGCTGAAGCGGGGGCGGCGAGGTTGAGCTCGACGAGCAGGGCCTGTTCGCTCGGTCGATACGCTGCCGGCGGCGCCGGCGGCAGAAGAAGAAGGACGGCCAGCCCGTGCAGCGCAAGCGAGAGCGCCATCGACACGCGAGGAGAGCGTGTCGATGGCGCCGGCAGTCGCTCGGCGGAGAGGGCCGCCGGGACTACCATCTGATCGTGAGGTTGACGCCGAAGTACCGGCCGGGCTGGGCGTAGCGATCGAGCTGCTTGTTGGTCGAGGTCAGCCCGATCACGTCCGGCCGAGTTCCAGTACTTGGCGTTGGTGATGTTGAAGGCGCCGGCGTTGACCTTGAGGTTCTGCTTGAAGTCGTAGCCGACCGTCGCGTCGAGGTTGAAGTAGGCCGGCGTCTGGAAGTAGGTCGGGTTGCTGACCTGGTTGTGCTGCGCGGTCATCGTGCCGATGAGCTGGGCGACCAGGCCCTGCTCGGAGCCGTAGCGCAGCCGCGCCTGCGTCGCCCACGGGCTGACCGAGTCGACGGGCAGGCCGGTGCGCTGGTCGGTGCCTTGCGCGTAGGCGCGTCCAGCCCAGCACCGACCAGTCGGGCGCGAAGCGATATTCGCCGCGCGCCTCGACGCCCCAGATCGTGACGTTGGTCAGGTTGACGTACTGGAACTGGGTGATCGGCCCGACCTGGTCGACCACCACGGTCTCGATGAAGTTGTTGTAGAGGTTGTAGAAGCCCGTGAGCTGCCAGCTCGAGCCGTTCTGGTACTTGCCGCGATAGCCGATCTCGAAGCTGTTCGCCGGTCTCGGGCTTCAGGTTGGCGTTGGGCAGGATCTGGTAGAACGACGTGGCGTTGTTGAAGCCGAAATTGGCGTTGTCGTAGGGCGGCGCGCGGAAGCCGCGTCGCATACTGGAAATAGCCCGAGTAGACGTCCGAGAAGCGGTAGAGCATGCCGAGCTTGGGCGAGGCCGACACAGTAGGTGCTGGCGTTGGGCACGACGTTCAGCCGGCGCCGGTCGAGTTCCAGAAGTAGCGGTCCGGATTGGGATTGAGCTTGTAGTAATCGACCCGCACCGCCGGCGTGACGGTGAGCCGGCCGTCCAGGGCCGTGATCTCGTCCTGCAGGTAGGCGCCGCCCTGGATGGTGTCGGTGTCGGGGAAATTCTTGTTGGGGAAGGTCTCGCCGGCCGACGTCTGCGTCCGGGCGCCGGTCGCCAGCGTGACCTGCCAGCGGTCGCGCGGCCGGGTCGTCGTCGTGTAGGCGAAGCTCAGGCCGTAGGTGAAGTAGTTGCGCAGATCGAACAGCTTGGTGTTGGTGTTCATCTGCAGCTCGGCGCCGGTGACGTTCTGGTTGTACTAGAACTGCGACGTCCGGGCGTTGGTCGGGATGGGGCCGTTCAGCGCGCCGCGCAGCTGATAGGTATCGGCCTGGGTGTTGGTCGAGTTGAAGTAGGCCATGAAGTCGATGCGGTCGATGAAGCCGATCGGCGCGTCGTGCTGCCATTGGGCGCTGATGCGATAGTTCTGCGTGTAGTCCTGGCCCCATTCGTCGAAGATGCGGGCGACCAGGCTCGAGAAATTGCCGACGCCGGACAGCGCCTGGGTGCTCTGTTGCCCCTGGTTGAAGCCGCCGATGATGCGGATCGTGTCGACGTCGGTCGGCCGCAGCACGAGCTTGGCCAGGAAGTCGTTGTTGTACCAGCTCGTGGGGTTGGGCCCGAGCGAGGTCTGCGCCGGCTGGAATTCGTGGCCGTCGCGGCGCGTGTAGATGCCGAGGAACTCGACGTTCTCGGCGCGCACGGCGCCGGTGAAGGTCTCGGAGAACTGCTGGTTGGCGCCGCTGTAGGCGCCCTTGACGCTGCCGTAGACATTGCGCCCGTTGATCATGTAGTCGCCCGGGTCCTTGGTCGTGTAGGCCACCACGCCGCCGATCGCGTCGGAGCCGTAGAGCGCCGAGGCGGGGCCGCGGATGATCTCGACCCTCTTGATGTCCTCGAGGTCGGGCTGCTCGCGGGTGTAGGTGCCCGCGCCCATGTTGGAATCGGGGAAGTCGGGCAGGCGCATGCCGTCCAGCATGAGCAGCACGCGGTTGCCGCCGATGCCGCGGATCAGGAAGTTCTGGAAGCCCGCGCGCGTCGGGTTGTTGCCGACCGTGACGCCGGGCTCGTTGCGCGTCAGGTCGCGAATGTCCTGCATGTTCTCGCGATCGATGTCCTCGCTGGTGATGACCGAGACCGTGGCCGCGACGTCGTCGAGCGGCCGCCGGGTGCGCGTGGCGGCCGTCGTCACGGCGTCGAGCTGGGTGGGCACGGCTTGCGCGGTCGGCGCGGGCGTGGCCGGCGCCGGCGGGACGGCGGGTGGCGTCTGGGCCGACAGCGGCACGGCGATCGTGCAGCCGAGCGCGGTCGTCGCCAGCAGGACGAGTGGAAGCGGGTGGATTTTCATTGCCAGAAGGTCCCCAAGAAAAAAGGACGCCTGGCTGGCAGTGGGTCCCGGTGGACCGGCTGGCTGGGCAGTTTGACCGAGGA
>CAVWKN010000017.1:0-184387 GCA_963755585.1 uncultured Alphaproteobacteria bacterium | reverse complement strand
ATGCTCTGTCGCGACCGGCATTCGTGCCGAGTCGGAATAACGTCATGGCTTCGAACGGCGCCCTCCCCGCTGTAGCTGCGCGACGCCCGCCTGCGCGGTCGAGACATTCCGAAATAAAATTAACGCTACCATGACGAGAATCCTGTAGACGTAATACTCTTTAAGGAATAACAACCTGAAGTATATGCTGGGTTCGTGACAAATTTAGAAGGCGCCGCTGCTTAAGCAGAGAGGCCCGCACCGTGCTTTTTGGCTGAAGTGGCGGTGGCTGGAGTTCCACGTTTCGTACAATGGGAAATGACGGAGGAAGCAACATGACCAACTTCTTGATCAGCTTGCGCAAATTCGACCCCCAGGGAAATCCTGGTACTGACGTCGGCCCGGCGGCCTATATCGAAATCGCGGATGACGCTCAGTCCTACACCACGAGTTCGGTAATCCCCGACCGGAACAAGTGGCTAAACGATATTCCCGGTCCAAACGTGCTGGTGTTCGTTCATGGCTTCGGCAACAAGGCCGACAAGGCCGTCGCCCGCCACAACTCGATCAAGCGCCACCTCCCGTCCGGCTTCTCCCTTGTCAGCTTCGATTGGGCGAGCGGAAACCCTGGCCTTCCCAAAGTGGCGTATGAGAAAGACAAGGCCAATGCCAAGTTGAGCGCCCCCAATCTCATGAGCGACTGCCTTCAGGTCCTGCTTCCCAAGTTCAAGTACGGGCAGAACATTCACCTGTTCGGTCACTCCATGGGCGCATACGTGACGGAGCTGGCGTTCCAGCCACCAAAAGCCCTCTCGATCAATCGCGTGTTGATGGCTGCGGCGGATGTCGATCAATCGAACTATCAAGCTGGTTCGACTCCGCTCGCCAACTTCCTGGGCAAATGCGCCAGCCTGACAGCCTATTGGAGCGTCGATGACCAGGCGCTCCAGGAGTTGCAGAAAATGCAGGGCTACGTCCCTCTCGGCCTCAATGGCTACCCAGGCTCAGCGATACCCGGCAAGTGTTTCGGCATCGAATGCACGCCCTATTTCGAACAATATGTCCAAAGGCATCCTCCGCCGCCTCCTCCTGTCATCCTTCCGTCAGAGTTTTCACACGTGTGGTATCATCCTCTTCCAGCCGCCGCTGCCTGCGCGTTAACGATTTCTATACCGACGTGAGCGAAGTTCTTCAGGGATTGCCGACGACCCCAACGCGAGCAAAAACCAAGGATCCGAACGGCTTCGTGCTACAGCGGCCAGCCTAAGACCCCACGTAGGCCAGCGCGGGCGGGTCAGATATCCGCGAAGATGTGGCTTTCCTTCTTCGCGCCCGGATGCGTCACCGCGCCGTCGACCGCCGGGCCGACGAGCTCGGCGTATTTCCACAGCGCGCCGGCCGAGTAGCCGTTCTTCCTCGGCTTCCACGCCTTGCGCCGCTTCTTCATCTCCTTCTCGGAGAGCGCGACCGAGAGCCTGCCCTTCACGGCGTCGATGGTGATCAGGTCGCCGTTCTTCAGCAGGCCGATCGGCCCGCCGACCGCCGCTTCCGGGCCGACATGGCCGACGCAGAAGCCGCGCGTGGCGCCGGAGAAGCGGCCGTCGGTGATCAGCGCCACCTTGTGGCCGACGTCGAGCCCGTAGAGCGCGGCCGTGGTCGACAGCATCTCGCGCATGCCCGGCCCGCCCTTGGGCCCTTCGTAGCGGATGACGAGGACCTCGCCGTCCTTGAACTTGTGCTTCACGACGGCCTCGAACGCCGCCTCTTCGGTGTCGAAGCAACGCGCCGGACCGGTGAAGACCAGCCCCTCGCCCTGCATGCCCGCCACCTTCACGATCGCGCCGTCGGGCGCCAGGTTGCCCTTCAGCCCGACCACGCCGCCGGTCGGCGAGAGGCAGTTCTTCACCCGATAGACGACATCCTGGTTCTCCGGGAACGTCACGTCCTTGTGGTTCTCGGCCAGCGTCTTGCCGGTCGCCGTCAGCACGTCGCCGTGCAGCAGCCCGGCATCGAGCAGCTCCTTGATGACCACGGGAATGCCGCCGACATTGTAGAGATCGAACGCCACGTACTTTCCGCCCGGCTTGAGGTCGGCGATGTAGGGCGTCTTCTTGAAGATCTTCGCCACGTCGTGCAGGTCGAACTTGATGCCGCATTCATGCGCCATCGCCGGCAAATGGAGCCCGGCATTGGTCGAGCCGCCGGTCGCCGCCACGACGATGGCGGCGTTCTCGAAGGCCTCGCGCGAGCAGATGTCGCGCGGCCGGATGCCGAGCCGCAGCAGGTTCATCGCCGCTTCGCCCGAGGCCTCGGCGTACTGGTCGCGCGTCTCGTAGGGCGCCGGCGCGCCGGCCGAGCCCGGCAGCGCGAGGCCGATCGCCTCGGAGACGCAGGCCATGGTGTTGGCGGTGAACTGGCCGCCGCACGAGCCGGCCGACGGACAGGCCGCGCATTCGAGCTCGTGCAGGTCGGCATCGGAGAACTTGCCGGCGGCATGCATGCCGACGCCCTCGAACACATCGACGACCGTGACGTCCTTGCCGCGGAACTTGCCGGGCAGGATCGAGCCGCCATACATGAACACCGACGGCACGTTCAGCCGCAGCATGGCCATCATCATGCCGGGCAGCGACTTGTCGCAGCCGGCGAGGGTGACCATGGCGTCGTAGCTATGGCCGCGCATGGTGAGCTCGACCGAATCGGCGATGAGGTCGCGGCTGGCGAGCGAAGACTTCATGCCCTGGTGACCCATGGCGATGCCGTCGGTCACGGTGATGGTGGTGAATTCGCGCGGCGTGCCGCCGCCGCGGTCGACGCCGATCTTCACCGCCTGCGCCTGGCGGCTCAGCGCGATGTTGCAGGGCGCGGCCTCGTTCCAGCAGGTCGCCACGCCCACGATCGGCTGCGCGATCTGCTTTTCGTTGAGGCCCATGGCATAGAGATACGACCGGTGCGGCGCCCGCTCCGGCCCGACCGTCGTGTGGCGGCTCGGCATCTTCGCCTTGTCGAAGGTCGGATTGGGATGCAGCTTGGGTTGCTTCTTCTTGGCCATGGCGCCTGATCTCCGCTGAAACGGTCGCGACTGTACTCATGGCCTCCAAGCACCGCCAGAGCCCCACCGGGCGGCCTGCACCGCGGAAATCGTGATGGCAGACGGGCGCCGGAACAGCCCCTACACTGCCGTCGGGAGGAAACGTGCCGCTCTGGATACCGATAACCATCGCCGCTGCGCTGTTTCAGAACATCCGCACGACGATGCAGCAGAAGATTCGCGGCATCCTGAGCGTCGATGGGGCCAACTTCGTGCGCTACCTCTACGGCGCGCCGCTGGCCCTCAGCATGCTGGCGTTCCTCGTGTTCGGCACCGGCCGGCACGTGCCGTCGATCTCGCTGCCCTTTCTCGGGCTGGTGACGATCGCCGGCGTCGCCCAGATCGTGGCGACCTCGCTGATGATCCACGCCTTCTCGCTGCGCAACTACGCCGTCGGCACGGTCTATTCCAAGACCGAGACGGTGTTCGTGGCCCTGTTCGCCACCTTCATCGCCCACGAGCCGCTGAAGTTCGGCGCCTGGATCGGCATCCTGGTCTGCCTGGGCGGCGTCATGATCCTGAGCGTGCGCGGCTCGTTCGCCAATGTCCGCAGCGTCCTGGCCGACCTCACGCACAAGGGCGCGCTGTACGGCATCCTGTCGGGCGCGATCTTCGCGATCGCCGCCGGCACCATCCGCGAAGCCTCCAAGCTGCTGCCGGACGGCGACTTCATGATCCGCGGCATCACCGTGCTCGCCTGCATGAACACCATCCAGATCGTGCTGATGGCGGCCTACCTGTCGCGCCGCGACCGGCCGCAGCTCGGCAAGGTGTGGTTCAACTGGCGCTCGTCGATCTGGGTCGGCATCTTCAGTGTGCTCGGTTCGGCCGGCTGGGCGCTCGCCATGACGCTCGAGAACGCCGCCCTGGTGCGCGCCGTCGGCCAGATCGAGCTGGTCTTCACCTTCATCGCCTCGCACGTCGTGCTGAAGGAACGGCCCTCGTCCGGAGAGTGGATCGGCAGCATCCTGGTGGTGGGCGGTGTCGTTCTCATCCTGATTGCCCGATGACCCAAGGGTTGAACCGATGACGGAAAGCAATCCCCGGCCGCTGCACGGCCTCCGCGTGCTGGATTTCTCGACCACCATCGCCGGTCCGCATTGTGCCCGCCTGCTGGCCGACATGGGCGCCGACGTGGTCAAGGTCGAATCGCCCGAGGGCGACCTGATGCGGAGCCGCCCGGTGCAGCGCGACGGCGCCGGCACGATGTTCGGCCAGCTCAATGCCGGCAAGCGCTCGATCGTGCTCGACCTCAAGCGGCCCGAGTCGATCGCCGCGGTCAGGAAGCTGGTGACCAAGGTCGACGTCGTGCTGGAGAACTACCGGCCGGGCGTCATGAAACGGTTGGGCATCGACTATCCGGAGCTGGCGAAGATCAACCCCCGCCTCGTCTACTGCGCGATCTCGGGCTACGGCCAGACCGGACCGGCCGCCGGCCGCCCGGCCTACGCGCCGGTGATCCACGCCTCGACCGGCTACGACATGGCGCATCTCTTCTACCAGCAGGGCCGCGAGCGGCCGGACAATTGCGGCATCTTCGTCGCCGACTATGCCAGCGGCTCCTACGCCATGGGCGCCATCCTGGCGGCGCTCTACCAGCGCAACGCCACCGGCCGGGGCCAGATGGTCGACGTCTCGATGTTCGAGACCCTGGTCGGCATGCTTTTGGGCGAGGTCAACCGCGCGCAGTTCGACTTCGAGATGCCGTCGCGGCCGATGTATGGACCGGTCGAGGCCAGAGACGGCTACGTCATGCTGGCAACGGCGAGCGAGCGCACCTTCCAGGACATGGCAACGGCCGCCGGCCGGCGCGACTGGCTCACCGATCCGCGCTTCGAGAAATACGCCGAGCGCCGCATGAACTGGGCCCAGTTCGTCGACGAATTCGAGCAATGGTCCCGGAAACTCACGGTCAAGGAATGCGTCGCCGCGCTGGAGAAGCATGGCGTGCCGTGTTCACCCTATCTCACCGTGACCGAGGCGCTGAAGGATCCGCAGGTCGCCCATCGCGGCTCGCTCTGCACGATCGAGGACAGCGCCGGCAGCTACCAGTCGCCCGCCCCGCCCTTCCGCTTCTCCGGCTCGGCCCTGCAAAGCGGACCCAAGGTCGCCGATCTCGGCGAGCACACCAAGAGCGTCCTCGCCGATGCGGGCCTCAGCGACGCGGAAATCGAAAGCCTCACAAAATAATCACGGATCGCTGCTCGATTCAGTGATTGCCGCCCGCTTTCCGGTTGCCAAACAGCACACGCTATGCAACTATAGGACGTATCGAGGCGACTCTGCGAGCGCGGCCGCTCTGATGCCAGGGTGCCCGATATTGCGCTTGAGTTCATGGGGAGCCGCCTATGCCGCCGCGGGGTATCGACGAAAAGGGTTTGCTGGATGACGGCACGCTCCGACGCTTCGTCTTCCAGACCTTCGGCCACGATCGGAGAACACAGGACAGCCCCGTCATGCCCGACGTGTGGCTGCGCTACATCCGCCTCGCCGAGCGGATCGCGCGGGTCAGGATCGCGGGTGCCGCGCCGCCGGACGATATCGTCGACCTGCTGTTGACGCCATGGTCGGGCATCAGGCCCGGACGGATCGTCGCCGAATTGCGCAAGAGCCTGCAGGCGAGCGGCGCCGAAAAAGGTGATGGCGACGCAACGCGCGCCCAGCGCGCCCGGACCCGCATCGCGCTCAGCGACAGCCGCATCGTGATCAGCGCCAGCTTCAAGACCCTGATCTGCCACATCGTGCCGATGTCGAGCTGGTGGAAGAAGCTGTTCCCGACCGACAAGAACTTCGAGGAAAAGTTCGGCAGCCTCGCCTCGACGCGGCCGCGCGGCGAGGACGCGGAGGTTTGCCGCTATGCCGCCCTCGTGGGTTTCATCGACTGGCTGCTCAACGCCCCCTCGACGGAGACGATCGAGAGGCTGGCCGAGCTGGCCTACCGGCTGGGCCCGCCAATGTCGGATGCCGATGACGATGCGGCAGACGACGCGCTTCCCGACGATCGATCACGAGACGCTGAAATCCCCCTGCTCCGGGAAATCTACGAGCGTGCGCGGTTGATCCTGTGGCACGCCGTGCCGGCCTGGCAGCTCGCGCAGGACCCCGGCGAGACGCCCAAGACCGGAACCGCGAAGAGCCAGGGCGAGGGAATCTTCCTCATCAGCCTGAACAGGCCGGCGGCGCTCACCCTCTACGCGTCGCGATCGACGGTAAAGGCCGATGCCGCTCACCGCCTGTTCAAGATCGACACGACGGGAATCACCTTCGCCGTCATCGATGGCGGCATCGACGCCACGCATCCGGCTTTGCTGGACCGTTCGGAGTCCGTCCTTGCCGCCTTCAAGGACAAGAAACTCGATGACGACGACTATCTATCGAAGTCACGGGTGAAGGAGACCTACGACTTCACGATCCTGCGCAGCATCATCGACTACGCGCTGACCGAAGTGAAAGACCCGGAGATACCAACTGCAGACGAGAAGATTCCGCCCACGGCGGCAGAGCTCGCCGCGATCGCCGACCCCATGGCGCGCCTGCACCGGCGCTTCCGGACCGAGTTCCGCCACCTCGCGATCCGGCACGAGCCGCAGAACGCCCGCGACCTCGATTGGGAGATCGTCCGCCCGCTGATCCGCGTGCAGCACGACGGCAAGTCGGCGATCGTGCCCTATGTGCCGGCCGCCACGGATCACGGCACGCACGTCGCCGGCATCCTCGCGGCGAACCTTCCCAAGGGCGAGGACAACGATGCCGACCTGTTCGGCATGTGCCCCCAGCTCTCGCTCTACGACCTGCGCGTCTTCGACAGCAATGGCCGCGGCGACGAGTTCGCCATCCTGTGTGCGCTCGAGTTCGTCGGTTGGCTGAACCGCGATCGCACCAATCCGGTCATTCATGGCGTCAATCTCTCCCTCGCCCTCGCCCATGATGTCGACAGCTTCGCCTGCGGCCAGACGCCGATCTGCGAAGCGTGCAACCATCTGGTCGGCTCGGGAACCGTCGTCGTTGCGGCCGCCGGCAATACCGGCTTCGACAATGGCGCCAGCGCAAAGAAGCAGAGCATCGGCAGCGGCTATCGTCCGATCAGCATCACCGATCCGGGAAACGCCGACACGGTCATCACCGTCGGCTCGACGCACCGCCGCGATCCCCACCTCTATGGTGTCAGCTATTTCTCCGCCCGCGGGCCGACCGGTGACGGCCGGCGCAAGCCCGATATCCTGGCACCGGGCGAGAAGATCACCTCGACCATTCCGGGCGGTGGCACCCAGCGCATGGACGGCACGTCGATGGCGGCCCCTCACGTGGCCGGTGCGGCGGCGATGCTGATGGCCCGCTATCCGGAGCTGGTCGGCCGGCCCGCCAGGATCAAGGAGATTCTCATGGCCACGGCCACCGACCTCAAGCGTGAGCCGAGTTTCCAGGGCGCCGGCCTGGTCGACGTGCTGCGCGCGCTTCAGTCCATCTAGAGGAGACCATCATGGTGACACTGGAAGCCCTCAACGCCCTGGCCGGCGACTGTCTCCTGCTGCGCTACCCCGGGCCGGACGGCGCCGAACGGCTGTGGATCATCGACGGCGGCCCCAAGCGCGACGGCGCCAAGAACCTCTACGTCTGGCGGGACGTCCTGCTGCCGCGCCTCAAGGAGATCAATCCCGCGCCGCGCCTGCCGGTGGCGCTGGGCATGGTGAGCCATATCGACGACGACCATATCAACGGCATCCAGAAGTTGACCGACAAGCTCAGGAACGCGACGGCCAGCCAGCCCAGGGACGTGGAGTTCGCCCGGTTCTGGTTCAATTCGTTCGACGATCTCGTGGGACCGAAGCCTGCGAGCGCGGCCGGTGAAGCCGCGACGGCTTCGTTGCAGTCGCTCGTCGATCCGGCCAACCTGCCGGGCGTCGACGACGAGCATGCGACGATGATCATGCAGAGCGTGCCGCAGGGCAACGCCCTGGCGTCCGATCTCCGCGCCCTGAACCTGCAGGGCAACAAGCCGGTCGGCAGCTTCATCGCTGCCACGAAGGGCCAGAAGAAGATACCGATCGACGGCGCCCAGGTGACGATCCTGGGACCGCTCCAGGATCGCCTGGACAATCTGCGCGAGGAATGGGCCAAGGCGCTCAGCAAGCCGGACAAGCCGGGCCGCCAGGCCGCCCTGCAATCGCTCTTCCTGCCGGCCTCCAAGCAGGACAAGTCCATCCCCAACCTGTCGTCGATCGTCGTCTTCGTGGAGATCGGCAATCGCAAGCTGCTGCTGACCGGCGATGCCCACGGTGACGATATCGTCACGGCCTGGCAGGACGATCTCGACATGGGAACCCAACCGGTCAAGATCGACCTCCTGAAGATGCCGCACCACGGCAGCATCAGGAACTGCACCGCGCGCTTCCTCACGTTCTTCCTCGCCGACCATTACGTCTTCTCGGCCGACGGCAAGAACGACAATCCGGATGCGCCGACCGTCGAGGCCGTCGTCAAGCTGCATGGTGATCGCGGGATCAAGATGTACTTCACGAACGAGGACGTGACCTGGTCGGACTCCTACACGCTCGAAAAGGGCGGCAAGAAAGTCGGCAACCTCAAGGACCTGCTGGCGAGCCTGCACCAGGCCTACCCCGGAGCCTGGAAGGAGACCTTCCGTGCCAAGACGGACAAGTCGGTCGTGGTGACGCTGCCCTAGCCGGCGGGACAGTCCGACCGCGCACCATCCCGCCGGGTTCATTGATCCACGCCTCGGCCTACGGTCGCGGCGCGGAATACGACTCGCACCTGCCGGCGGACGCGGTCCGCGTCGCTTGAGGGCGCCCGGCGATGATGCCAAGAGTCCGGCATGATCGATCCCCGGACACCCATCCTGGTCGGCTGCGGCCAGATCACCGACACGACCAGCAAGCCATCGAGCGAGCGCTCGAACGTCGCGTTCTGCGCCGAAGCTGCCCGGCTCGCGCTCGGCGACACAATCGCCTCGATCGGTCCGGAAGCGCTCGGCCGCAGGATCGACGCGGTGGCCGTCCTGGAATTCTTCCCCGACGTCAGTCCGCGCTTCGCTTCGCCCTTCGGCCGTTGCACCAACCCGCCCAAAAGCGTCGCCAATCGCCTGAACGCGGCGCCGCGCCAGCTCATCTACACCCACCAGGGCGGCAACACGCCCCAGTATCTCGTCAACCGCTTCTCCGAGGAGATCGCCAACGGCGAGACCGGGCTGGTGTTGATCTGCGGCGCCGAATTGCTGCGCTCGACGCAGAATGCGCGCAAGGCCGGGCTGAAGCTCGACCACAACGAGGATCCCGGCGGCGAGCCGACCAGGGTCGGCGACAAGCGGTTCGGCTTCTCCGACGAGGAGGCACGGCACGATCTCCGGGCCGCGATCCATTTCTATCCCCTGCTGGAGAACGCCATCCGCGGCGGCCTCAAGCGCGACGTCGGCAGCCACATGATAGCCATGGGGCAGCTGTTCGAGCGCTTGGCGGCGGTCGCCAGGGACAATCCGCTGGCGACGCGGCGCGAAGGCTACAGTGCCGAGCGCCTTTCCACGATCTCCGACGACAATCGCTGGATCTGCTTCCCCTATCCGCGGCTGATGAACGCCAACGCCATCATCGACCAGGCGGCCGCCGTCCTGATGACCTCGGTCGAGAAGGCGCGCGAATGGGGCATCCCGCAGGAGCGCTGGGTATTCCTGCATGGCTGCGCCGACGGCACCGACACCTGGGTGGTGTCGGAGCGCGACCGCCTCGACGCCTCACCCGCCATCAGGGGCTGCGCCCAGGTCGCCCTCGACATGGCGGGCAAGACGTCGGCCGACGTCGCGGCCTTCGATCTCTACAGCTGTTTCCCTTCCGCGGTCGAAGTGGCGATGAAGGAGATCGGCATAGCCCCGGACGATCCGCGCCCGATCAGCGTGACCGGCGGCCTGCCGTTCTTCGGCGGCCCCGGCAACAACTACGTCACCCACTCGATCGCCGAGATGATGAACGTCGTGCGCCGCAAGCCGGGCTCGTTCGGCATGGTGACCGCCAACGGCAACTACCTCACCAAGCATTCCGCCGGCCTCTATTCGACCGAACCGACGAAGGGTCCGTGGCGGCGCGGGGATCCGAAAAAGTTACAGGCCGAACTCGATGCACGTCCCAGACAGCGTGTGAACATCAAGCCCAGCGGAACCGGTACGATCGAGACCTATTGCGTGGCCTACGGCAAGGCAGCGCCGGAGAAGGCGTACATCATCGGCCGCATGGATGGATCGGGCGACCGCTTCGTCGCCATGACGGCCGGTGAACCGGCGCTTCTGGCCGACATGCTGACGAAGGAGCAGCTTGGGCGTAAAGTGTCGGTGGCTGAGAAAGACGGCCGCAACGTCTTCCGCCCTGTTGAATAATCTCGTGTTCGTCGGCGTCTCTGCGTCGCATCTGTAGCACCGGGAGGATGGCATGCCTGACAACGCACAGCGTTTGGCTATCGAAATAGAGCTGAAGGCCGCTGACCAAAGCCTGAAGGACTTTGACGAATTTCTCCAGAAGCATGCGAAGCTCGATGACAGCGTCGCGGTAAAGCTTCTTGGGCAGGTGCCAGGCGCCGACAAGGGACAGGATTATCAGAAGTCGGTGAATGACGCCCTGCTGAAGGAAATAAAGGACATGGGGAACATGACGTTCATATTGAGCGAGGCCGTACGACACTTGCGGGCGGCCATCGGCCGAATACCGACGGAGACGCCATGATCCGCATCCCCGTCTTCGAGAGTCTTTGAGGAAACCATGCCCAACATGCTGAACGCCGCCCAGACGGCCGAGTTCAACGACAAAGGCTTCACCTATGCCCGCGGCCTGTTCGCGCCGGATGAGGTCAAGCTTCTCACCGACGCGATGGAGCAGGACCCGGCGGTGCGGTCCAGCATCCTCGACCGCCGCGATGGCGAGGGCCGTTCGACCCGCATCGCGTTGTGGAACCGCGCCGGCGACAGCGTCTACGGCCTGGCCGCGCGCAGCCAGCGCATGGTCGATACCTCGGCGTCGCTGCTCGGCGGGCCGGTCTACCACTACCAGTCCAAGCTCACGGCCAAGGAGCCCGAGGTCGGCGGCGCCTGGGAATGGCACCAGGATTATGGCTACTGGTACTACAACGGCTGCATCCGGCCCGACCTGCTGTCGGTCATGGTCGCCCTCGACAAGACGACGCGCGAGAACGGCTGCCTGCAGATCGCGACCGGCTCGCACAAGCTCGGCCGCATCGACCACACGCCGCTGTCGCCGACCCAGAACGAGGTCGATCCCAAGCGCATGCCGTACATTCTGGAGCAATGCCCGATCGAGTATTGCGAGCTCGAGGCCGGCGATGCGCTGGTCTTCCACTGCAACGCCATCCACCGCTCCGACGCCAACCGCTCGGCCAGCCGGCGCTGGACCCTGTTGATCTGCTACAACCGGGTCGACAACGACACGATCATCAAGACCGACGACCGCTTCTACGTGCCGCTCGAAACGGTCGACGACGGCGCCATCCGCCGCGCCGGCCTGCGCTTCGCCAGCGGCGACAACGCCGAGCACTTCGCGTCTCGGCCCTACGTGCCGGATCTGCGCAAGGCGTCCTGATATCGAGCGACTTCAAGCTGTCATCTGAAAGGCTCGTGCGCCCCCAGCTAATCCCCCAGCCGCTCCAGCGCCGTGCTCAATCGCGCGCGGGTCTGTTCGGCCTGGCTGCGGCGTTCGCGCTGCTCCTCGACGACCTCCTCGGGCGCGCGTGACACGAAGTTGGCGTTGCCGAGCTTGGCGTCGATCTTGGCGATCTCGTCGGTCAGTTTCTTGATCTCTTTCTGCAGGCGCGCGCGTTCGGCCTTGAGGTCGACGACGTCACCGACCGGCAGCGCATAGGTCGCCTCGCCCACCACGATCTGCAGCGCAGCCTTCGGTGCAGCGGCCGCCGCCTCGATACCCTCGATGCGCGACAGCCGCTCGATGGCGGCGCGATGCACGTCGAGACGCTTCCGGGTCGCGTCGTTCGCACCGACGACCAGGAGCCTGAGCTTGGCGCCGGCGGGCACGTTCAGCTCGGCGCGGGCCGAGCGGATGTCGGAGATCAGCTTCACCAGCCAGCCGATTTCGTCGCCGGCGGCCGCATCGGTCGCCGGCGGCACCGGCCAGGGCTGGCCGATCAGCGCGCCATGCTGGCCGCGATGGCCGAGCTTGTCCCACAGCTCCTCGGTGATGAACGGCATCACCGGGTGCAGGAGCTTGACCGTCTCGCGCAGCACGAAGGCGGTGACGGCGCGCGTCTCGTCCTTCTCCGGCCCGTCGGCGCCCTGCAGGATCGGCTTGGAGAGCTCGACGTACCAGTCGCAGACGATGCCCCAGATGAACTCGTAGAGCGCCGTCGCGGCCTCGTTCAGCCGGAATTCACCGATCGCCTTGTCGATGGCGATGTTGGCGCGCGCCAGTTCGCCCAGCATCCATTTGTTGACGGTGAGCTTCACGCCCGCCGGATCGAAATCCTCGGGCAACGCCGCGCCGTTCATCTCGGCAAAGCGCGTGGCGTTCCACAGCTTGGTGGCGAAGTTGCGCGAGCCTTCGACCCGTGCCGGCGCCAGGCGCAGGCGCCCGGCCTGCGAGGCCGCCAGCGACGTCATGGTGAAGCGGAGCGCATCCGCGCCGTATTTGTCGATGAGCTCCAGGGGGTCGATGACGTTGCCTTTCGACTTCGACATCTTCTGGCCCTTCTCGTCCGTCACCAGCCCGTGCAGGTAGACGGTGCCGAACGGCACATCGCCCATGAACTGCATGCCCATCATCATCATGCGGGCGACCCAGAAGAACAGGATGTCCCAGCCGGTCACCAGCACGCTGGTCGGGTAGTACTTGGCGAGCTCGAGGGTCTGCTCGGGCCAGCCCAGGGTCGAGAACGGCCACAGCGCCGAGCTGAACCAGGTGTCGAGCACGTCGGGATCGCGCGTCAGCATCACGTCCTTGCCGTAGTGCTTCAGCGCCTCCGCCCTGGCCTCATCCTCCGAGAGCGCCACGAAGACCTTCTTGTCCGGTCCGTACCAGGCGGGAATCTGGTGGCCCCACCAGAGCTGGCGCGAGATGCACCACGGCTCGATGTTCTCCATCCAGCGGAAGAATTCCTCGCGCCCGCGCTCGGGCACGAACGTCACGCGGCCGTCGCGCGCCGCCGCGATCGGCGCCTGGGCGAGCTTCTTGGCGTCGGCATACCATTGCTCGGTCAGGAAGGGCTCGACCGGCACGCCGCCGCGGTCGCCATAGGGCACGGCATGGGTGTGCGGCTCGATCTTCTCGACGAGGCCCAGCTCCTCCATCTCCGCCACGATCTTCTTGCGCGCCTCGAAGCGGTCGAGGCCGCGGTATTTCTCCGGCGCCTTGTCGTTCAGCCGGGCGAACTTGTCGAAGATGCTGATGGCTTCGAGGTTGTGGCGGCGGCCGACCTCGAAGTCGTTGAAGTCGTGCGCCGGGGTGATCTTGACCGCGCCCGAGCCCTTCTCCGGATCGGAGTATTCGTCGGCCACGATCGGGATGCGGCGGCCGACCAGCGGCAGCACGGCATGCTTGCCGATCAGGTGCTTCCACTTGGGATCATCAGGGTGCACCGCGACGCCGGTGTCGCCCAGCATCGTCTCGGGCCGGGTCGTCGCCACCACGATGTGCTCGTCGCTGCCCTCGATCGGATACTTGAAATACCACAGGCTGCCCCTCACCTCGCGCAATTCGACCTCGAGGTCGGAGATCGCCGTCAGCATCTTGGGGTCCCAGTTGACCAGCCGGTTGTCCTTGTAGATCAGGCCGGCCTTGTGGAGATCGACGAACACCTTGAGGACGGCGCGCGACAGGCCCTCGTCCATGGTGAAGCGCTCGCGCGACCAGTCGCACGAGGCGCCGAGGCGGCGCAGCTGGTTGGTGATGGTGCCGCCCGAATAGGCCTTCCATTCCCAGACCTTGGCCAGGAACTCCTCGCGGCTCAGCAGCTTCTTGTTGCCGTCCGCGCCCTTGTCGGCGCCCTCGACCGCGAGCCCGATGCCTTCCTGCTCGAGGTTGCGCACCACGACCATCTGCGTGGCGATGCCGGCGTGATCGGTGCCGGGTTGCCACAGAACGTCGTCGCCCTTCATGCGGCGCCAGCGGATCAGAACGTCCTGCAGCGTGTTGTCGAGCGCGTGGCCCATATGCAGGCTGCCGGTGACGTTGGGCGGCGGGATGACGATGCAATAGGGCGGCTTCTTCGACTCCGGATGGGCACGGAACGCGCCGCTCTGCTCCCATTCCGGATAGAGGCGGGCTTCGATCTCCTTGGGGTCGTAGGTCTTGTCGAGCATCTCTTGCCTTATAACGAAAAACGCCACGGATGGCGCCGTGGCGTTCGATTACGGGTGGCGCCTGGGGTCAGCGGCGGGTCAGCCGGACGATCTCGCGTTCGACATAGCGTTCGACCATCGGCGGCAGGTTGCGGTCGAGCCACTCCTTCAGCATCGGCCGCAGCATCTCCTTGACCAGATCCTCGACGGTCTTGCCCTGGCCGCCGACGGACGGGCCAGGATCAGGCGCGGCGGGTGGCGGCACGCTGTCCTGGACGGCCTGGTTGAGGCGGGCGAAGGCGGATGTCGCGGCGCCGACGACCGCGGCGGCGACCAACGACGAATTGGCCGGCGGCTCGACGGAAGGCTGCGGCATCTCGGCGGCGTGCGCCGGATCGATCCGCGGCAGCGGGATCGGCTGCGAGGTATCGTCGACGCCGGGCTGGGAGTCCTCGATCAGGTCGGTGAGCATCAGCACGTCGTCGCCCCCGCCGGATCGTGTCTGCGACTCTGGCGACGCCACGACGGCCGGTCGGCCGGACTGGTTCGCCGCCTGCTGGCTGTTCACCTGGGCGCGCGCCTCGTCGTCGGAAATGATCTTGCGGATGGACGCCAGTATGTCGTCCATCGACGGGTCGTTGTTCGCGCTCCTGGAGTCGCTCATTGCTTGCTCCCAAAGCCTCCGCTCGTCGACGTCGTCGGTGCCGGCACCGGTGGCTTGCCCGAATCGCCGGTCCCCCAGCCGATCCACTTGGAGCCGACCTCGTTATAATACCTCTCTTCGTCGTAATATTCGACCGGTAGCGCCAGGGTACGGGCGGTCAGGCGGCCAATGCCGGCCAGCACGCCGTAATAGGCGACCTGCACGTCATGCCGGGCCTGCACCAGGCTGACCTGGGAATTGAGCAATTCCTGCTCGGCGTTCAACACGTCGAGGGTGGTGCGCGAACCGACCAGGGCTTCCTGGCGCACGCCGTTCAGCGCGACTTCGTTGGCGCGGACCTGCGCCTCGAACGAGGTCACGCGCGAGCGTGAGGAGTCGAGCTGGCGCCAGGCGCGGATCACGTTCTCCGCCACCGCCCGGCGCGCGCTGTCGAGCTCGTTGCGCCGCTGGCCGACCAGTTCCTTGGCCTGGCGCACCTGCGACCACTCGCTGCCGTTCTGGTAGATCGGCACCGTCGCCTGCACGCGCACGCCGTAGGTGTAATACTGGTCGGTCGGAACCTGCAGGTCGAACTGCTGCTGGATGACGCCGACCAGGTTGACCTGGGGCAGCAGGTTGCCGATGGCGCTGTTCACGCCGTAGCTGGCGGCGGAGATGCGGTACTGCGCGCTGACGGCGCGCGGCCCGTAATCCATCGCCAGCGAGATCGCCTCGTCCTCGCTGATCGGCAGGCCGCCGACCAGGGGGATTTCGCCGAGCCGGCCGGGCTTCTGCCCGATCGCGCGCTGGAAGGCCGCCTCGGCGATGCGGATCTGCGCCTCGGCCTGCACCAGGTCGGCCCTGGCGCCTTCGAGCCGCGCTTCGGCCTGCGACACGTCGGTGATCGTGAGTTCGCCGACGCGGAAGCGTTCGCGGGTCGCATCCAACTGCTGGATGAGCACGAGCACGTTGTTGCGACGCGCATCGGCGATCGCGATGTTCTGCACCAGGTCGGCGTACGAGGTGACGGCCGCCAGAAGGACGTTCTGCTCGGTGTCAGCGAGGGACGCGCGCTGTGCCTGGATGTTGGCCTGGGCCGCCTTGGTATCGGCCACCGTCTTGCCGCCGCGAAACAGCGGCTGGACCATCTGCAAGGTCGTGAAACGGCCGTTCAGGATGTAGTAGGTCGGCAGGGCGCGGATGGAAATCGAGTCCTGCTCGATCTTGTTGTACTCGAGCGAGAGCGTGATCCTCGGCCGCCAGTTGGCGACGGCCTGGGCGAGCGATTCGTCGGTCTGGCGCAGCAGCGCGCGGCTGGCCAGCAGGTCGGGGTTGCTGTTGTAGGTCGTCGAAAGCGCCTGAATCAGGCTTTGCGACCAGGCATTCGGAGCGGCCCCCAGCCCGACCGCGAGGGCGCACACCGCTGCTGTGCGCGCGAGCCTCAAGCTGGGCCGGATACGCATTAAATAACCCCCGTCTGTAGATAGTACCCTAGCACTGGTATGAACGGCATTGGTAGTCCTAGAACTGACCGTCCTCGTACCTCAAAAGGTGAATCGCCGCGGCGGCGCCCATACCTCAAAAGGTAAACCGTGGCGCCGGCGCAAAGCCCGGCAGGGACGGCGTGCCAGCGTCGAACAGCGGGCGTCCCGACGCCATGCCGCCCTCCTTCATGAAGAGCTGCGCCACACCCAAGGCGCCGGGCGAGCCGGTGACGACGGCCGTCAACCGCCCACCCTCGGCCAATTGATCGAAGATCGCCGGGGGCACGACCTGGACGGCGCCTTCGATCAGGATCACGTCGTAGGGCGCCGATGCGGGAGCGCCCTGCTCCAGCTTGCCAACCGTCTGCTGGATGCCGGTGATGCCCAGTTCCTTCGCCGTCTGCTCAGCCGCCGCCAGCAGCGCAGCAGCGCTCTCGACCGCCACGACCGACTGCACCAACCGTGCCAATAGCGCGGCGCCGTAGCCCCGGCCGGACGCCACGACCATGGCGCGGTCCTCGGGGCGCGGCTGAAGCGCCTGGATCAGCCGGGCGAGCACCATCGGCTCCATCAGGTAGCGCCCGTCGCCGAGCGGCACATCGTCGTCGGCATAGGCGACCGAGCGTGCCGATTCGGGCAGGAAGCGCTCCCGGGGCAGATCGCCGATCGCTGCCAGCAACGGGCCGTTGGTCACCCGGTTGGGCCGGAGCTGGCCATCGATCATGTTGCGGCGCGCGAGCGCGAAATCCGTCATGGGCTGCCCTCAAGATATTGCGTTGTTTTATAGGCGGCGGCCGGCAATAGCGTCAAAGGGCGCTCGGTCGCGGCCGGCTTGACCCTTGTCGCACGGCATGCGTATAGCACCGCGCTCCTCGTGCGGCCTGGTGGCAGAGTGGTGATGCAGCGGACTGCAAATCCGCGTATGCCGGTTCGATTCCGGCCCAGGCCTCCACAAATCGTTCGGCCTCTCGCGGGCCTTGCGTGGGCAGGGAGGCTCTGTCAAAACACCGCGCCCTCGCGACCGGCTTGCCGCGCCGTCGCCTGGCTTCTGATCCGGAGTAGCTCAGCGGTAGAGCACGCGGCTGTTAACCGCTAGGTCGGGGGTTCGAATCCCTCCTCCGGAGCCAATTCGGGGCCGCTCTCAATCCGGGGGCGGCCCTTTTTGCATCCGGAGTTTGCCATGGCCACGCCTGCCCTCTCCAACGAAACGGTCGAGCTCGTCGACCATGAGGTGGCGTTCCAGGGCTACTTCCGCGTCGGCCGATACTCCTTCCGCCACGGCCTCTACCAGGGCGGCCAGAGCGCCATCGTGCGGCGCGAGGTGTTCGAGCGCGGACACGCGGCCGCCGTGCTGCCCTACGATCCGCGGCGCGACGAGGTCGTGCTGATCCGACAGTTCCGGGCGGGCGCCTATGTCGCCGGGCGCCATCCCTGGACGTGGGAGACCGTCGCCGGGATCATCGAGCACGACGAGTCGCCCGAACAGCTCGTCCGGCGCGAGGCAGTCGAGGAAGCCGGGCTCGAGATCAAGGACGTCATCGCCATGCACAACGTGGTGGTGAGCCCGGGTGCCTGCTCGGAGACCTGCGCGTGCTTCCTGGGAAGGGTCGACACGACGCATGCCGGCGGTGTCTTCGGGCTGGAGTCCGAAGGCGAGAACATCCTGGTCAAGGTCGTGCCCTTCGCCGAGGCGCGCGCCATGCTGGAGCGCGACGAGATCGGCAACGCCATCGGCGTGATCGCTCTGCAGTGGCTGGCGCTCCATCGCGACGAGGTTCGCGCGCGCTGGCGTTCGTAAAGCCGCAACAGAAGGCTGGTTGCTTTGGGGCTGCCTCCCTGTCTACCGTCCATCCGGGAAGCGCAGGGCCAAGCAGAGCGAGCACCTCATGGATGTCCGGTCGGGTTTCATCGATAGCATCGGCAACACGCCGCTGATCAAGCTGATCGCCGCCTCGAAGGCGACGGGATGCGACATCTACGGCAAGGCGGAGTTCCTCAATCCCGGCGGCTCGGTCAAGGATCGCGCGGCGCTCGCCATCATCGAGGACGCCGAGAGGCGCGGCCAGCTCAAGCCCGGCGGCGTGATCGTCGAGGGCACCGCCGGCAATACCGGCATCGGCATCGCCCTGGTCGCCAATGCGCGCGGCTACCGCTCGGTGATCGTCATGCCCGAGACGCAGAGCCAGGAAAAGAAGGACATGCTGCGCCTGTGCGGCGCCGACCTCAGGCTGGTGCCGGCCGTGCCCTACGCCAATCCCGGCAACTACGTGCGCTATTCCGGCGCGCTCGCCGAGGAACTCGCTGCCAAGGAACCGAACGGCGCCATCTGGGCCAACCAGTTCGACAACACGGCCAACCGTGACGGCCACTACCGCACCACCGGTCCCGAGATCTGGGACCAGACCAACGGCAAGGTCGATGGCTTCACCTGCTCGGTGGGCAGCGGCGGCACTTTGGGCGGCGTGGCGCGCGCGCTGAAGGAGCGCAATCCCGAAATCAAGATCGCGCTCAGCGACCCGATGGGCTCGGCGCTCTACAACTGGTTCGTCAAGGGCGAGCTCAAGGCCGAGGGCAATTCGATCACCGAGGGCATCGCCAATGGCCGCGTCACGGCCAACCTCGAGGGCACGCCGATCGACATGGCCTACCAGATCAGCGACGAGGAAGCCCTGCCCGTCCTGTTCGACCTGATCGAGCATGAGGGGCTGGTGCTGGGCGGTTCGACGGCCATCAACATCGTGGGCGCCATGCGGCTCGCGCGCGATCTCGGTCCGGGCAAGACCGTGGTCACCATCCTGGCCGACGGCGGGCAGCGCTATCAGTCCAAGCTGTTCAATCCGGCGTTCCTGCGCGAGAAGAACCTGCCGCTGCCGCCCTGGATGAAATGACCGTCGAATGATTCCCGGCTTGAGCGAGGTCGAGGCGCTGGACGCGGCCGATCCTTTGCGTGCGATGCGGGATCTCTTCCATCTGCCGAGTGACGTCATCTATCTGGACGGCAATTCGCTGGGCCCCGCGCCGAAATCGGTGTTCGCCGAGCTCGAACGGACGGCGCGGCAGGAATGGGCCGAGGGCCTGATCCGGAGCTGGAACACCGCCGGCTGGTTCACCCTGACCGATACGTTGGGCGATCGCGTCGGCCGGTTGATCGGCGCCGAGCCCGGCGAAACGGTGGTGACCGACACCACGTCGATCAATGTCTACAAGGCGCTGCATGCAGCGCTCAGCCTGCGCCCGGACCGCGCGACCATCCTGGCCGAAGCCGACAGCTTCCCGACCGATCTCTACATGGCGGAAGGCGTCGCGGCATCGCGCGCCGGCGTTACGCTCCGTCTCGCACCCAGCGGGACCGATCTCGAGGTCGCTGATCGACGACCAAACGGCAGCGGTGCTGATCAACCATGTCGACTATCGCACCGGTACGCTGCGCGATATGGCCGGCTTGACCAAGCGGGCGCACGCGGCGGGCGCCCTCGTCGTCTGGGATCTCTGCCACAGCGTCGGCGCGCTGCCGATCGCATTGAACGCGGCCGATGCCGACTTCGCCATCGGCTGCACCTACAAATATCTGAACGGCGGTCCCGGGGCTCCGGCCTTCATCTTCGCCGCCCGCCGCCATCACGATCATTTGGTCCAGCCCCTCTCCGGCTGGTGGGCGCATGCCCAGCCATTCGCGATGGAGAACCGCTACCGTCCCGCCTCCGGCATTCGGAAGCTCTTGTGCGGCACCCAGCCGATCCTGTCGCTGAGCGCGCTCAGAGCCGCGCTCGACGTGTTCGAACTCGACGGACCTCGCCCAGCTCCGCGCCAAGAGCCTGGCATTGACCCGCCTGTTCATGGATCTCGTCGAGCCGCTCTCTGCGAAATTCTCGATAAAGGTCATCACGCCACGCGCCGACGCCTTGCGCGGCAGCCATGTGGCGGTCACGCACGAGCACGCCTACCCGGTCGTCCAGGCGCTGATCGCGCGCGGCGTGATCGGCGATTTCCGGGCGCCCGACATCATGCGTTTCGGCTTCACGCCGCTTTATCTTCGATACCGAGACGTGTTCGACGCGGCGGCGGCGTTGCGCGACGTTCTGTGCACGCAAGCGTGGCGCGATCCGGTCTTTTCGGCGCGTGCCGCGGTGACCTGAGGGAAAGCGATGAGTCGTGTGGTGGTCTGCGGCAGCCTCAACATGGACGTCGTCGTGCAGAGCGCGCGGCGGCCGGCCACCGGCGAGACGATCCTGGGCGCCACGGTGTCCTTCCTGCCCGGCGGCAAGGGCCTCAACCAGGCCGTCGCCGCGGCGCGTCTCGGCGTGCCGACGGCGATGATCGGCGCGGTCGGCAACGATGCCTTCGCCAACAGCCTGCGCGCCTTCCTGGCCGACAGCGACGTCGATTGTCGCGGCGTCCGCGAGATCGATGGGCCGGCCACCGGCGTCGCGCTGATCCAGGTCGCCCAGGGCGACAATGCGATCACCGTCGCCTCCGGCGCCAATCTCCATTTCACCAAGGAGATGGTCCGCGAGCCGCCACAAAGCGATGAAGTCTGGGTCGCGCAGTTCGAGACGCCGATCGCCGCCACTGAAGCGATCCTGAAGCAGGCGCGCGCCGCCGGCGCCCGCACCATCCTCAACCTCGCGCCGTTCGTGCCGCACGCCGATCGCCTGATGAAGGTGGTCGACGTGGCCGTTTTGAACGAGATCGAGCTGTCTCAGGCAACCGACGCGAAGCTACGGGCCACGAGCGCCCAGCGCGACATCGTCGCCGCCTGCCAGAAGCTCCGTGCCAAGGGTGCGCGGGCCGTCGTGGCGACCCTGGGTGCACGGGGCGCCGTCGTGGTGACGGCCGAGGACGCGACCTTGATCCCCGCCTACAAGGCCAAGGTCGTCGACACGACGGGCGCCGGCGATTGCTTCGTAGGCGCCCTCGCCGCCCAGCTGTCGGCGGGCGTCACGCCCTTCGAGGCCGCGCGCTATGCCAGCGCTGCAGCCTCCTGTTCCGTCGAGCGACTGGGTGCTGCGCCCTCGATGCCGACGGCACAGGAAGTTGCAGCCAGGCTGGCGAGGGCTTAAATCCACAGCATGGTCGAAGAACTCTTCCGGCAGGACGCCTATCTCAAGGACGCCGAAGCCACCGTGACCGCGCTCGAGGAGCGCGGCGTGCGGCTGGACCGCTCCATCTTCTACCCGACCGGTGGCGGTCAGCCGGGCGATACCGGCATGCTGCGCTGGGACGGCGGCGAGGCCCGCATCGTCGACGCGGTGAAGGCCGATGGTGCAGACGTGCTGCACGTTCTGGCGCCCGACGCGCCGCGACCCGCGGTCGGCGCCAAGGTCCGCACCAACCTCGACTGGGACCGCCGGCTGCTGCACATGCGCATGCACACCGCGCTCCACGTCATGTCGGCGGTGATCAAGGGCAACGTCACCGGCGGCCAGGTCGGCGCCGACAAGAGCCGGCTCGACTTCAACCTCGAAGGCGAGGTTCCGGCCAAGGAATGGGTCACCGAGGAGATCAACAAGCTGATCGTCCTCGACCGGCCGGTGACGCCGCAATGGATCACCGACGAGGAGCTCACCGCGCGGCCCGAGCTGGTGAAGACCATGAGCGTGCGCCCGCCGATGGGCGCCGGCCGCGTCCGGCTGCTCGCCATCGAGGGCATCGATCTGCAGGCTTGCGGCGGCACGCACGTCGCGCGCACCGGCGAGATCGGCCGGGTCGAATGCATCAAGATCGAGAACAAGGGCAAGATGAACCGGCGCTTCGTCATCGCGCTGACGTAAGGGACACCGACATGGACTACGCAAGACCCGACGCGCTGGTCAGCACCGACTGGCTGGCCAACCGCCTTGACGCGCCGGACATCCGCCTGGTCGACGGTTCGTTCTACCTGCCGGCGCAGAAGCGCGATCCCAAGGCCGAGTTCGTCCAGCAGCACATCCCCGGCGCGGTGTTCTTCGACATCGACGAGATCGCCGACACGTCGAGCCCGCTGCCGCACATGCTGCCGTCGGCGGAGAAGTTTTCCGCCCGCGTGCGCAAGCTCGGGCTGGGCGACGGCAACAAGATCGTGGTCTACGACACCACGCCGATGCTGGGCGCCACGCGCGTGTGGTGGATGTTCCGCGCCATGGGCCACAAGGATGTCGCGGTGCTCGACGGCGGCCTGCCCAAGTGGATGAAGGAAGGCCATCCCGTCACCGACGATCCGACGCCGCCGCGCGAACGGCACTTCACGGCGCGGATCGACAACACGCTGGTGCGCTCGGTCGACGACGTGAAGGCGCTGATCGACAGCAAGCGCGAGCAGATCGTCGATGCCCGGGCGGCCAACCGCTTTCGCGGCGAGGTGCCGGAGCCGCGGCCCGGCCTGCGCGCCGGCCACATGCCGGGGGCCTTCAACCTGCCCTACAACGAACTGCTCGATCCGCAGACCGGCACCATGCTGCCGGCCGACAAGCTCGGCGCACGCATCGCGGCGTCCGGCCTCGATCCGTCGAAGAAGGTGACGGCGAGCTGCGGCTCGGGCGTCAGCGCCTGCGTCGTGGCGCTCGGCCTCTACCTGACCGGCGCGCCGGAAGCGGCGATCTATGACGGCTCGTGGGCCGAATGGGGTGGCCGTGCCGACACCGCGATCGTCACGGGTGGCTGAAAGGGCTCCTGACCTCTTCGCCCACCAGCCGCCGCCGCGCGCGGACGGTCGGCTGCCGATCACGATCACGCACCTGGAGATGGTGCCGGCCAACTGGACGCGGCGCGGGCGGCCACCCGACATCGCCGTGTCGCTGGAACGGATCGCCTCACCCACTGCCGCCTTCTATCGCGAGCTCTACGACCAGGTCGGCCGGCCGTGGCTGTGGTACGAGCGGCGGCTGCTCTCCGATGATGCGCTGCAGGCGCTGCTCGACCAGCCCCGGCACGAACTTCATGTCGCGCGCCACGGTGGCGACCTGGTCGGTTTCATCGAGCTCGTCGACGACGATCTCGCGTTCTTCGGCCTGACCTTGGCCTATGTCGGTCGCCGGATCGGCCCGTGGCTGCTCGACCGGGCCGTCGAACGGGCTTTTGCGCGCGGCACGACACGGCTCTGCCTCAACACCAACACGCTCGACCATCCGCGGGCACTCGACACTTATCGCAGAGCGGGCTTTCAGGCCGTGCGCAGCGAAAGCAGCGAATTGCAGGATCCGCGCGTGCTGTGGCCCGACGTCTATCGCTGGCCGCCGCGCTGAGCCGTGTGCCATAGTGCGATCCCATGACCAGCAAGAAAACTTATACCCGTCCCGACACCGTTTTGGCCGTCGCCGGCCGCGATCCCGCCAACAACTTCGGCATCGTCAACCCGCCCGTCTATCACGCCTCGACCATCCTCTCCCCGACCATGGAGAAGTTCGAGAATCGCGTGCCCTTCGAAGGCTTCGGATACGGCCGCAACGGCACGCCGACCCAGAAGGCGCTGGAGGATGCGGTCGCCGCCATCGAGGGCGCGCACCGCTCGATCGCCGTGCAGTCCGGCCTCGCCGCCGTCACCGGCGCGATCGTGGGCTTCCTGAAGACCGGCGATCACATGCTGCTGACCGACAACGCCTACGGTCCGGCGCGGCGCTTCGCCAACACCACGCTGAAGAACTTCGGCGTCGAGACCACCTTCTTCGATCCCATGATCGGCGCCGGCATCGAGAAACTGATTCAGCCCAACACCAAGGTGGTCTATCTCGAGGCGCCGGGCTCGCAGACCTTCGAGGTGCAGGACGTCGATGTCATCGCCGGCATCGCCAAGAAGCACGGCGCGGCCGTCCTGATCGACAATACCTGGGCGACGCCGCTCTTCTTCAAGCCGTTCGACCATGGCTGCGATCTCTCGATCCACGCCGGCACCAAGTACATCGTCGGCCACTCCGACGCCATGATGGGCATCATCTCCTGCGCCACGCGCCAGATGTTCGAGGTCGCCAAGACGGCGTGCCAGAACTTCGGCTGCCATGCCGCGCCGGACGACTGCTACCTGGCGCTGCGCGGCCTGCGCACCATGGGCGTCCGCCTGCGCCATCATGAGAAGAGCGGCGTCGAGATGGCGCACTGGCTGAAGGGCCGGCCCGAGGTCGACAAGGTGCTGCACCCCGCCCTGCCCGACTGCCCGGGCCACGACAACTGGAAGAAGATGTTCCAGGGCTCGTCGGGCCTGTTCTCCTTCACCCTGCGCGACGGCTACAGCCGCAACGCGCTCGCCGCCATGCTGGACGGCATGGACATCTTCGGCATGGGCGCGAGCTGGGGCGGCTACGAGAGCCTGATGATCCCGGCCCATCCCGACAACTACCGCACCGCCGTGCCGTGGCCCAAGGACAAGCACATCCTGCGCGTCCATATCGGCCTCGAGGACGTCGAGGACCTCAAGACCGACCTTGCCGAGGGCTTCGACCGGCTGAACCGGGCGCACAACGCCTGACGCAGAGCTCCCGTCGCGGGATTTGCCAGGGGCGCGAAACTCTGGCCAGCTGGCCGCCGTTTGTTTCCGGCCCGAAGGAGAGAGCCAATGAGCAAGGCGGATCAGGACAAGGCTGCGGTCTACGGCAAGATCATCGCAAAGGCCTGGCGCGATCCGGCCTTCAAGGCCCAGCTCATCGCCGATCCACATGGCACTCTCAAGAGTGCCGGCGTCGACATGCCTGCGGGTGTCACGGTCAAGGTCGTCGAGAACACCGACAAGCACGTCCACCTCGTGCTGCCACCCAAGCCGACCGGCGATATTTCCGACGAGTCGCTCGAAAAGATTGCCGCAGGCCAATGCGGCAAAGAATATTACCACCATGAGCCGGGCGGTCCTGGCTGAAGGTACCCAAGCCCAGTCACGCGCCGTCAGGATGTAATTCCGCCTTCACGAAGACAACATGAAGGGCGGATCAAATGCCCAATCGGAGCTGCTTTAACTCATAGCTGCAGCCCGAAGGAGCACCCCATGGACAAGCCGCAGCAGGACAAAGTGGACGCCTACGCCGCCATCGTTGCCAAGGCGTGGAGCGACCCCGCCTTCAAGGCGAAGCTGATTGCCGACCCGTACACGACCTTCAAGGAAGCCGGCCTGGCCGTGCATGCCGGTGTGACGCTGAAGGTGGTCGAGAACACCGAGAAGGATTTCTACGTCGTGCTGCCGCCGAAGGCGACGGGTGAGCTATCCGAGGAGATGCTCGATAAGGTCGCCGGTGGCGACTACAAGGGGTTCCTGGGCGTGCTCTCGGCCGGGCTGCCTTTCGCCGCGATGCTTCTCTGACAACAACCGCGCCGCGCGGATATGAGGTGGGTCCGGCTGATTCCAACCAGGCCCATCCTGCTCTAGGCTGGACGGCCGAAGCCGAACTCGGCGATGCTCGTCTCTTCCCACGACGACACGCCGGTCGCCCGGGCGAACAACTCCGGATTGCCCGAGCCTGCGGCCGATCCCGCGAGGCCGAGGTCGGTCGCCACGAGATAGAGGCTCTGGATCGCCACGCCCGCGTTCATCAGCGAGATCTTGTAGGCGATGCCGGCGTACTTCCAGGCGAGCCGCGGCAGGCGCGACGCGATCACCACCAGTACCTGCGGCGGCCGGCCGGGCTGGCCCCAGGCCATCGCGCACTCTTCGAGCATCGCGGCCGCCGGCGCCTCGGCGTCGGCGATCCGGGTCAAGGCATGCTCCTGACCGCGATAATGATAGAAGCCTGGTGCGAGGCCGGCGCAGGCGCCCACCGCGAGATAGAATTCGAGCTCATGGATCGCGCCGCCCGAGGGATAGGGCCGCTGCAAGACGTCCTGCGGCACCTCGGCGCTACCCCGCAGAATCGCCGTCACGCGCGCGACCCGATAAAGGAGCTCACCGACCGCATCCAGCTCGACGGGCGCAGAAGACATCTCGCGCCGCGACTGGCGTCTTGCCATGACCTCGTGCAGGCTGTGGCCTTCGCCCAACGAGTCGCGCCGTGGTGTGGGCAGGGCGATCGATTTGCCAGCGTAACCCGGACGAATTGCCGGCGGCGCGGGTAATGCGCCGATGAACCGGTAGCTGGCGCCACGCACCGCGCGATCAGCGTAGGATCTCGCAGCACGATGGAACAGCCGGTCGTGGAATTCCCACGTCCGACGCGACGGCTCTTCCGCCATCGCGACGTCGACGGCGAAGCCCAGCGACACCAGCACGGCGGTCAGGGAACGTTCGAGCGGGCTCCAGCCGTCGGCGTCGACCGGACCGGCGGCGAGGCGCGCGATCAGCGCGGCGGCGGCAGGATGGTCGACCAGCAGATCGCAGGCGGCATCGGGATGCTGCAGGGTCGCACCGCGTTCGTCGCGCCGGAGAAAGGCGAAGCGATCGAGGGCTACCCTCGAAGGCACCCCTGACGGCAGCGGCAACTCGAAGGCCGCGTTGTGCGGCAGGAGCCGAATGACCGGCGTGCCGTCAAGATCGGCGCTCGCTTCCAGCATGCCGCGCCCCGCCATGCGGGCCAGGTAGTAGTAGAGCTGTGCGGCCCGTTCTCCGCCGGCTGCTGCCATCAGTGCCGCTTCGTCGGCGCCATTGGCCAAGGCGAGCAGCGCGTCGCAAAGGCGCGCATGCCCCGGCGTCAGGGTTATCGCCGGGCCGTCGGCAAAATTGAGCATCAGATCGGTCGCCCCGGACGGGACGAGCGAGATGCCGGGCGCCAGCCGCCAGCGCAGGACGAGGGGAGCGAAGGTCATGGGAAGAAGAGGATCGGATTGAGTTCGGATTCCGGAAGTGGCCGTTCGAGCCAGCCCAGGTCGACCGGCAACAAGGCATTCTTGCATACCGCATCCGAGGAGACGCCTGCCTGATCGATGAAAATGCGAATTGCCGAGACCTCGGAACTCTGGGATGCTTTTCAGGCGAGAAGCATTTTCCGAGGCAGTGAAACCACCCCCCGGCGCTCTCTGGAAGGCGTCGATGGGCGACTGCCGGTGCAGTCCGCGCCAACGGCGCCAGCCGAGTTTTCAGCCCGAAGGAACTTCCCATGAGCGACGCGGAGCAAAAAAAGGCGGCGAGCTACGGCAAGATCATTGCCAGGGCGTGGCGCGAGCCGGCGTTCAAGGCGAAGCTGATTGCCGACCCGCAGGTCACCCTGAAAGACGCCGGCGTGACCGTCCCTGCCGGCGTGACGGTGACGGTCGTGGAGAACACCGACACGCAATTTCACTTCGTGCTGCCACCCAAGCCGGCCGGCGAACTCTCGGACGAGGCGCTCGACAGCGTCGCCGGCGGAGCGTGCTTCCGAGGAAAGACGCAGGTATTGCACTGCAGCCCGGACGATGGCGTCACCGGCAAGTACAATCCCAGTTAACGACCGCCGCCGCGCGCCCCATCGCCAAGGCGTGACGTGATCCGTCTTTCAAGGCGAAGCTCATTGCCGGCCCGCGCGCCACCCTGAAGCAAGCCGGTGTGGCCGTCCCTGCCGGTGTGACGGTGAGGGTGGTGGAGAACACCGCCACGCTGGTCCATCTCGTGTTGCCGCCCAAACCCACCGAACAGCTTTCCGACGAAGCCCTCGATGACGTTGCTGCAGCAGGATGGGGTGGCGGTTCAAATGTCGCCGTCTGCGCCCTCACGATTAATGTGCGGAAGTAAGTCATAGGAAGAACGGGATCGGATTGAGTTCGGATTCCGCGCGTGGCCGGTCGACCCAGCCGAGCTTGACCGGCACGTCGTAAAGGCGACCGGGCGCATAGCGTCCCCAGAAATGCCGCAAGCCCGGCACCACGACACGTGCGACCGGGAAGCCGAGGTCGGGGCGCGTATAGTCCTGCACGATCATTTCGAGATCCTTGCCACGCAGCAGCTCGATCGACGCGATCAGATCGTCGCGCACATCACCGGTCGAGCGGTCGACGAAGTCGGATGCCACGCGCTGCCGGCTCTCGGCAGGACGGAGATACGGCTGATTCTCGACCGTGGCCTCGGCGAGCCAGCGTGCATGCCGCGCGTCGAAGGCCTTCTCCGTCTCATTGCCGGGCTCGCCGACATCCTGCGCCAGCCCCTGATTGAGTTCGGCCAGGGCGCGCGACACGGCGATGCGAGGCTCGAGATGACAGCCCAGGCCGAGATGGATGCGCCCGCCGTCGCTGCGGCGCCAGCTTATGGCCATCACCGCCGGGATGCCCAGATCGCTGGTGACGTCGAGCGCCACGAGATCGCGGTCGGCTGCGGCGTGGGCCGCGGCCATGGCGGCGAAGAAAGGGTCGTCGAAGCTTGCAAGGTCGATCCCCGGACGCCGGACGCGATTGTACCACCAGAGTGCGCAGGCATCGCGTTCGACCAGCTCGTGAAAGCCCTGCTGTATCGCCTCCTCGAAGCTGTTGCCCGCGGCGCAACCGTTGGAATCGGCATGGCAGAAGGCGTGATTGCGCGGCGTGCGGTAGCCGAAATAGCAGAAGGCCGTCGGCAGCCAGACCTTGCGTTCCCGCGTCAGCGACCAGGCCGGCGACCAGTCGATGGCGCGAGCGGGATCCCATCGGGCGGGCACCCAATTGAATCCCAGGCCATGGATGCGATTGTTGGCTTCGCGGTCCCGGTACTGAGCCTCGCTGAACAGCAAGAGCTTCCGAGGGTCCAGTACCGGTTCGTCGATCTCTTCGATCCGGGCGCGACGGCGTTTCTCGTTGCCCTGCAGGCCGCAGCAATAACGTTCGACCGCTTCGGCGAGGCAGCTTACGCGGGCCTGCAGGTCGCTCGCCCCCTTCCCCGCCGCGCCACTTGGGCGCCCCAGCACGCGATTGGCGCGCGGGCTGATGCGGACGCCGTCGAACACCTGTATGCAGCGATAGACATGCATGTCTGCCGGCGTCGGAACCTTCTCGATGTCGGGCACGATGCCGGCGATCGGGCTCACGACTTTTTCGAGACGCGCCAACGTTTCCTGTGGCGAACAGGTGCGATGCCCGCCGTCGGCCGTGAAGCGCTTGGGCGCCGGCGCCAGTTCGATCGCCGCCCCGGGATCGCGTCGCGCCGCGCCGGCAGCGATCGAGATCGGATGACGCGCCACCTCGAGTGTCCAGGGATCGAGCGTGATCACGCCTTGCGCCAGGCCGGGTGGCGGCGCGCCGGCGCAAATCGCCGAAACGGTCGAGGCGATCCATGCGCCCGCCAGTTCGAAAGTGGGCGTCACCCCCTGCACCGGCAGCAACGGGAAGGCAGCACCTCGTGCGAGCGCCGCGACATCGGCCGGCCGGTTCGCCCGCAATCGCTGCAGCAGCACCTTGAAGAGCCCGGCCGTCCTGGTGTCGAGCAGCGGCCCGATCCAGATGGTCGAACCGGCCAATCGTGCCGGCAGGACATGGCGCGCTCGCGGCAGAGCGCTGCGGATCTGATGTGCCAGTCTTTCGTCGAGGTAGTCGGAGGTCGCGATCACGACGACATCCGGTGCCTTGCCCCGTGGTCGATCCGCCCGCCCCCAGAGCCTTGCGCAAGGCTGCCAACGCCGGGCGATAGGCGCCGGCGTCGACCAGTCGTACCGACGACCTCGGCGGCGCGACGGCATGGCCCGACCACCAGGCATCGGCGGCGCGATCGGCTGTCGCCGGCGCGGCCGGCGCTGCATAGCCCTTGGCCTCGAGCTCGCCCAGTGCGTAGTAGATGAGCTCCGGCGCGATGCGTCCGCGCAGGCGGGCGACGATGTCGTCGTCGCTGCGCTTGCCGTCGAGCAGCGGCACCACGGCCGCATAGACCTTGCCGCGCAGGGCGTATCGGCCGCCTTCCCCGAGCAGCGCCACCTCCTCCGGGGAAACGACGTGGGCAGCAAAATGAGGTTTCAGGCGCAGTGCCGGCATCCCGGGGCCTTTCTCGGAACAGGTCGATCGCCGGGCGACTCTCGGCCAGCATCGGGTATTCTTGCACAGCGCACCGGAGGAAGCGCTTGCCCGAGCGATGAAAATCCGGATTGCCCACGGCCGGCAACTCTGGGATGCTTTTGTTCGGGGAGAACCATTCTGAAGGCCGGCGCGATCGCCGCGATTTCAGCGGAGGACCATGCCATGAGCGGCGCAGGCCAACGTACGCCGGCACTGAACGGCAAGGTCATCGCCAGGGCTTGGCGCGAACCGGCATTCAAGGCGAAGCTGATCGCAGATCCGCGAGCGACCCTGACGGAGGCCGGCGTGAGCCTCCCGGGCGGCGTCACCGTGAAGGTGGTGGAAGATACGGACACGCATCTCCACTTCGTGCTGCCGCCCAAGCCGATCGGCCAACTCTCCGACGAGGCCCTCGACAAGGTCGCAGCCGGATCGCTGACCATCGGAAGTGGCAAGTACACAAGAATTGGCATGTCCGAAAAAGGCCAATCGTGATCGGCCACGCGCCCGGCTGCGAGTAGCCTTCTTGCGTCGACAGGTGTCCCATGGCCAAGACAGAACGAGACATTCTCCGACGAAGCCCTCGACGCCGCCGCCGGAGGTGATCTGGGTTCCCTCGGGAAAAAGCGGTTGGTACACGAACAGCTGAGTGGAAGTTTCAAGTTTATCTCTCAACCTGGAGGGTTTCGTATGGCCGACGAGGAACAAGGCAAGGCAGCGACCTACGGCAAGATCATCGCCAAGGCGTGGCGTGACCCGTCTTTCAAGGCGAAGCTCATCGCCGACCCACAAGGCACGCTGAAGCAAGCCGGTGTGAGCATTCCCGCCGGCGTGACGGTGAAGGTGGTCGAGAACACCGACACGCACTTTCACCTCGTGTTACCGCCCAAACCCGCTGGCGAGCTCTCTGACGAGGCTCTCGACCAGGCTGCAGGGGCGGACAATTGCGGGTCGGCGACATATTCAGGGAAGCAGCGTCACCCCGGCTGAAGTCAAGCCAATCGAACACCATGCGAAGGAAATTTGGCGATGAGCGACGAAAAGCAAAAGACGGCAGCGGTTCAGGGGAAGATCATCGCTCGCGCCTGGCGTGATCCGGCCTTCAAGGCGAAGCTGATCGCCGACCCGAAGGCCGTCCTGCAGGAAGCAGGCGTGACGCTCCCGCCCAACATCACGGTGGAAGTGCTCGAAAACACCGACACGCACGTGCACTTCGTGCTGCCGCCAAAGCCCCGCGAGGCGCTCTCCGATGAGGCGCTCGACAAAGTCGCGGGTGCGGTTGGCGACTGCAATCCGATTACGCGGTCCGGGGCTCCCTCAAAGCCGTTCTGACCCTCGCGACGTCGCCGAATAGTCCGCGTCAGGCGCGCCGGCAGTCCCCGCAGGTGCCTGTCACTTCCAGGGTCATGTCGCGGGCGGCGAAGCCGCGACGGCTGGCGCTCGAGGTGATCGACTTCGGCAAGGCCGTCGCTGTGCAATTCCTCGGCATTGCCGCACTCACCGCAAATCAGGAAGAAGCCGCGATGGGCCTCGCCCGGATGGCTGCAGCCGACGAAGGCGTTCATGCGCTCGATGCGATGAATCAGCCCGTTCTCGATCAGGAAATCGAGGGCACGGTAGATGGTGGGCGGCGCCGAGCCGAGGTCCTCGTCGCGCAGCTGGTCGAGCAGTGCGTAGGCGCCGACCGGCTTGTGGCTCGACCATACGAGCTCGAGCACGCGCCGGCGCAGCGGCGTGAAGCGCAGGTCCTTGCGCGCGCACAGCCGCTCGGCCGCGGCGACGGCGTCCTCGACGCAGTGGTCGTGGTCATGGTTATGCGCGGCGGCTTTGGCCGGTTTCTTCACGAGAGTCCCGATTTGCCAAGCAGTTACAGGGCGATTATACGCCGCGTTCTTCCGCGAGGCCAAGCCATGCCCCCCGCCGCATCCGTTACCTATCCCCCCACGGCGATCGACGCTTTCGTCGCCGCCATCCAATTCGACGCCCAGGGACTCGTCCCGGCGATCGCCCAGCAGCACGACACCGGCGAAGTGTTGATGATGGCCTGGATGGACCGCCACGCCGTTGTCGAGACAATGCGCACGGGCCGCGCCTGTTACTGGTCGCGCTCGCGCAAGGCTGCGTGGCGCAAGGGCGATACGTCCGGCCACATCCAGACCCTGGTCGACCTCCGCGTCGACTGCGACGGCGACACGCTGCTGGTCGTGGTCGACCAGACCGGCGTCGCCTGCCATACCGGGCGCCACAACTGCTTCTTCCGCGCCATCCGCGGCGGATCGCTGGAACCGATCGCGCCGATCGCCGTCGATATGGACAAGATCGGGAAGGATTGAGTTTGACCTCACGTGTATTGAAGCGGCGCGCGTTGCTCGGCGCCGCCCTGGTGTCGCCTGTCGCCCTCTCCACCGCTGCCTGCGTGCCGATGGCCGAGATGTTCGGCCAGAGGCAGACCACCACACTCTCGCCGCGCGGCGACCGGCTGGTGCGCCTGATCCAGAACACCGGCAAGGACAACATGATGGCGCCCGAGGTGCCGGCCCTGATGGGCATCACCAACGAGGGCCGCGACATCCCGGTGCGCCAGCTCGCCGAGGACGGCTCCGACGGACGCTACGTCGTCAGCCTGATCAACATCCGCAAGATCCACGAATTCATCTTCCACCGCCGCCAGGGCGACGTGCTGATCCTGCACCACGCCGACACCCGCTTCACCCGGCTCGAGAGCGTGCGCTACGCGCGCGACATGAAGCAGCCCGTCCTGATCACCGACATTGCCTTCGCCGAAAGCGACTTCCAGCAACAGATCGCTTTTTGGTTCAGCCGCATACCCGGTCGGTAGTATTGTGACGGTGGCATGACAGTCACCGTCTCCCCGCCGATCTCCTCCCGCCGGACCCTCACGGTCTGCGGCGGGGCGCACGCGCTGCATGACGGCTTCACCGACCTCCTGAACGTGCTTTATCCCCTGCTGCAGGCCCAGTTCGGGCTGAGCTATGCCGCCATCGGCGCGCTCAAGACCGTCTATTCCGGCGCCATGGCGAGCGGGCAGATCCCGTCGGGCAAGCTGGCGGTGCGCCTGGGCGGCGTCCGCGTGCTGGCGGTCGGCACGCTGCTGATCGCCGTCGGCTACGGCCTCGCCGGGCTGACGGGTTCGCTCTACGGCGTGATCGCGGGCCTCCTGCTGGCCGGCCTGGGCGGCAGCACGCAGCATCCGATCGGCTCCAGCCTGGTCTCCGCGGCTTTCCCCGGCCTGCGGTCGCGCACCGCGCTCGGCACCTACAATTTCACCGGCGACGTCGGCAAGGTGCTGCTGCCGGCACTGTTCGCCGTGATCGCCGCCTCGCTCGGCTGGCAGCAGGCGATGATCGTGGTCGCCGCCCTCGCCGTGCTGGGCGCGGGCGTCATCCTGGCCTCGCTGAAGCCGGTGCCGATGCATGCCAAGGGCGGCGAATCGAGAGCGATGGCCGGCCACGACCGGCCCTGGGCCTACTGGCTGCTGTTCTCGATTCACATCGCCGACGACCTGGTGCGCACCGGCTTCATGATCTTCCTGCCCTTCCTGCTGCGCGACAAGGGCGCCGACCTGCCGACCATCGGCCTCGGCCTGTCGCTGGTCTTCGCCGGCGGCGCCGCGGGCAAGCTGGTGATGGGCTGGGTCGGCGACAGGCTGGGCGTCGTGCCGTCGGTCATTCTCACCGAAGTGGCGACGACGATCCTGATCCTCTGTCTCCTGCCGCTGTCGCTGCCGCTGGCACTCGCCCTGCTGCCCGCCGTCGGGCTGATGCTGAACGGCACCTCGTCGGTGCTCTACGGCACCATCCCGGAATTCGTGAGCCCCGAGCGGCGCACCCACGCCTTCGCCGTCTTCTACACCGGCGGGTCGGTGGCCGGCGCGACCGGGCCCTTCCTCGCCGGCTTGCTGGGCGATGCCGTCGGCCTGCCGATTGCGCTCGCCGCGGTTTCCTGCATCGCCCTCACCACCGTGCCGATGGTGTGGGCGCTTCGCCCAGCCTTCCGGTCCGGCTGAATATCCGCCCTGGAGCCGTCGTGCCAGTACTGGGGGCAGCGGTTGCGCAGCCAGAAGATGGCGGCCCTGACGTCGGGCGGCTTGTGCACCGTCTGCCGCAGGACCACCGGCTCGCCCTGGTTGAACACGACCCGGCGGGTCTCGTAGCTGTAGCCGATCGCCCGTGAATGGAGGGCGCGCGCCACCGCGCCGTCGGCGACCACGCGTCCGCGCTTCACCGCCTGGGCGAACTCGGGCTGTTTCTGCAGCCAGTTGTCGATCGTGCTGTGGCCGACCTCGAAGGCGTCGGCGAGGTCGCGGTTGGTGGCGCCGGCCAGGCAAAGCTCGAAGGCCTGCTCGGCGAATTCCGGCTTGTAGAGCGAAGGCCGCCCGGGTCCGTCCATGTCGATCCTCCTGTGTGCAGGAGGAAGATGGTGTATACTTAAGTGATAGTCAAGTTAATAATTGAATATTACTTAAGTATAGTTTCTGACCAAAAACTCCGTCATCCCGACCGGAGCCGAGCGCAGCGAGGCGCAGTGGAGGGACCTTTCTGTTGCCTCGACGAAAAGAGGAGGTCCCTCGGCTACGCCGCCCTTTGGGCGGCTTCGCTCGGGATGACGGAGTTTTGGGCGCGACAGCCCCGTCCCCTCGGGCGAATAAGTGGGTGCCGGCCGACCCAGGTATCCTAGGCGCCGTTCCAGACCGGCCCCATGGGCCGGAGCCTGATGCCCTTGCGCAGGTGCTTGTAGGGCATCTCGACCGGATCGGTGATGTGGGCGCCGGGCGACTGCACCACCAGGATGGTCTCGGCGATGGGCTGGAAGTCGGCGCGGAAATGGACCGTCGATTTCAGGCCGAGGATCGGCACCTTCGACGGCTCGACGCCGACATGGCGGAACATCTCCTGGTCGGCCGCCTGGATGCGCTTGCAGGCGAGCACCGCCGACACGCCGCTCGCCTCGTCGGTGACCAGCGCCATCGGCCCGATCTGGAATTTTGCGCCGCCGTAGAACGGGCCGGTGCCGGTGAACTTGCCGTCGCCCAGCTTGACCACGCGCCAGTCGGCCACCACCGGCTTCTCGCCGGCATAGCCCACGACCGCGCCGATGCCGCGATGCATGACGTTGCCTTCGCCGGTCTCGACCGCTGCCTTGGCGGCCTCCTCGTCGATGATCATGCCGATGACGGCGCCCTTTGCCTTGTGCCGCATCAGCGCCGCCAGCAGGCCGATCGTATCGGACGTGCCGCCGGCGCCGGGATTGTCCTGCACGTCGGCAAGAACGATGGGCTTGCTGGCTTTCTTCGCGAGCTCGATGGCGCGCAGCGTCGCCGCATCGGGATCGAGCAGCTCGCCGGCGAAGGCCTTCTCCTGCGCCTTCACGGTCTGGGCGAGCTTGTCGGCCGCCGCTTCGACCGCTTCCTTGTCGTGGCCGTAGACCACCAGCGCCGGGCCACATTGCGCGATGTCGGCCGGCGGGAAGCCCGGCGTGTGGGTGACGCTGACGATGCCCTGATTGTGGCTCTTCTCGCCGGCCTCGAGCTCGCCCACCAGGTCGAAGATGGCCTTGGCCGGCTCGATGAAGGTGCATTGCCAGACCAGCGGGATCAGGAAATCGAGCTGGCGGTAGGCGCGATAGACCGGCCGCTTCTCCTTCAGCAGCCGGTCGAGAAGCTCGACGGCGCGCTTGCCCGTCACGGCCATGTCGATATGCGGATAGGTGCGGTAGCCGACCAGGGCGGTGGCAAGCTTCGCCATGTCGGGCGTGAGGTTGGCGTGATAGTCGAGGCTGGCCACGATCGGCAGCTCGTTGCCGACGACGCCCCGGATGCGGCGCAGCAGCTCGCCTTCGCCGTCTTCGGTGTTCTCCGCCACCATGGCGCCGTGCAGATCGAGATAGAGGGCGTCGAACGGCCCGAGCTTCTTCAAGTCCTCGTCGAACAGCGCCCACATCCTCTCGTAGGCATCCTCGGTGACGTAGGACGCCGGCGCCGCGGCCGCCCAGGCGAGCGGCACGATCTCGTGGCCGAGCTCGGCCAGCCGCTTCACCGCACCGGAAATCGGAATGTTGAAACCCTCGACGGCCGCGATCATCTCGGGTCCGCGCAAAAGCGGCGGCCAGGCGTCGGCGCGCACGAATTCCTCCCAGGTCGCCTGCTGCGGCGCGAACGTGTTCGTCTCGTGCTGAAAGCCACCCACAGCGATGCGCGCCATTAAATTAAATCCTTCTTCTTTCGGCCAGGACGACGGAATTACTTCTTCTTCGTGCCGTCCTCGATGGCGCGCAGCAGCACCGGCCAATATTCCTTGTCATGGCCCAGTTCGACGGCGCGCTCCATCAGCTCGCGGGCGACGTCGGCGCCCAGCGCCGGCACGCCGCGCTCCTCGGCCATCTCGATGGCATAGGAAAGATCCTTGAGCGCGTAGGTCGTCGAGAAGGCACGCTCGGGAAAGGCGCCGGGCAGCATCGCCTTCATGCCGTGGTTGCGCAGCGCGAAGGAATCGGCCGAGCCCTTGGTCAGGGTCTCGAACAGCACCTTGCCGTCGACGCCGTGGGCGCGTGCGATCGTGAGCGCCTCGGCCAGCGCCACGCCGGTCTGGAACAGGATCATGTTGTTCAGGATCTTGACCGCCTGGCCGCTGCCCGCCTCGCCGCAATAGGTCACCTCGCTCGCCATGTGGCGCAGCAGCGGCTCGATGCGGGCAAAGCAGTCGGCCGTGCCGCCGACCATGATGGAGAGCGTGCCGTCGATCGCGGCCTGCCGCGTGCGCGCGACCGGCGCGTCGGCGAAGGCCGAGGCCTTGCCCTCGAACTCGGCATAGAGCCGGCGCGCCAGCCCGATCGGCGCGGTGCTGAGATCGATCACCGTCCATCCCAGCCCGACCTTGGAGACGAGGCCGCCCTCGCCCAGGCAGACCTGCTCGACCTCCTTGCCGCCCGGCAACGAGAGAAAGATGGTGCGGCAGCTCGCGGCGATCTCGTCGACCGAGGCACTTTTCACGCCGTCGGCGGCCAGACGCTTGAGCGGCGCCTCGTCGCGGTCGGCCGCGAGAACTTCCAGGCCGCTCTTGCGCGCGAGGTTGCGGCACATCGGCTCGCCCATGGTGCCGACGCCGATAAATCCGATCCTGTCCGCCATGTCAGTCCACGATGAAGAGTTTGGCGCCGCCGTCGGTGCGCGAGCGATGCGCCAGGGCGCCGTCGGCCACCTGATAGCTCTGGCCCTGCTTCAGCACCACGGTGCGGCCGTCGGCCAGCTCGGTGTGCAGCTCGCCTTCCAGCACCAGGAGCACGTGGCCCTTCTGGCACCAATGATCGGCCAGGTAGCCCGGCGTATATTCCACCATGCGTACCCGGATGTTGTTGAAGGTCTGGGTGCGCCAAAAGGCCTTGCCGGTCTCGCCGGGGTGCTCGGTGCGCTCCACGCCAGCCCAGTCTGTCGTCCCGAAGGGTATTTCAAACATCAGCATGGGCGGCTTTTAGCACAGTTTGCGCCCGCCGGTATGCGGCGCGGCGCAGGTCATGGGCCAGGGCCGGGTCCTCGACGCTCCGCGCCACGACCATGCCGCCGACGCACAGGGCCACCAGCGACAGGGCACGCTCGCGCGCGTCCGGTCCTTCGAGGTCGCCCTGCAGGAGGTTCAGCAATTTCTCCAGAACGTCCTGATAGGCCGCCTTCACGGCATCGCCGCTGCGCGCCACGTCCGAGGGCAGCCCGATCAGCGGGCAGCAGCTCTCGCGGTCGTCGAAGTGGTCGCGCGAAAAGTAGGCGTCGACGATCCTGCGGGCGCGCGACTTGCCGGTCGCCTTGCGGCCCGGCCGTCGCCAGGGCTTGGGCGCCTCGTCGCACAGGAACCACTGCACGGCTTCGGCATAGAGCTCGCTCTTGTCGCGGAAATGCCGATAGAAGCCGCCATGGGTCAGCCCGGCATTCTCCATGATCTCGCCGATCGAGACCTCGGCGAAACCCCTGCTGTTGAACAGCCGCCGGGCGCTTTCGAGGATGCGCTGGCGTGTGTGCTCTTTGTGCCTGGCCGAATAGGGCATGTCGTTCTCCGTCGCGGGGCGCCCCGTGATAGTCGCACTCAAAAGATGATGTTGAACATCTTTTGCCGCGCAAGACCCTCCGTCAAACCGTCCGGAGGACCGTCATGCTCGATTTCCTGGGAACCGTCGCCACGGCTGCCCTGATCGTCTTCGTCATCAGCACCCTGCTCGTCTTCATCGAGGCCTCGCGCAGCGCCAAGCTGTGGCTCGCCGCCCTGCTCGGCCTGTGGGTCGGCATCGCCGCCGCCGGCAGTGCCGCGGGATGGGCGGCGACCGCGCGGCCCTTCCCGATCATGGGGATCTTCGTGGCGACACCGCTCGTCGCCGCCGCGCTCGCCACCGCCTGGCCGTCGGCCCGCCGGGCGATGCTCAGCCTGTCGTTGCCGCTGCTGGTTGGTCTCAATATCGGGCGAGTCTTCGCCGTCGAGTTCCTGATGCTCGCCGCCGAGGGCCGATTGTCCGGCCCGTTCCCGCATTCGGCGGGCTGGGGCGACATCATAACGGGTGTCGTCGCTCTGCCCCTGCTCCGGCTCGCCCGCGATCCCGCTCGGCACAGGACGGTGCTCCATCTCTGGAACGCCTTCGGCATGCTCGACCTGATCACCGCGATCGGGCTCGGCGTGATGTCGGCCACCGGCTCGCCGTTGCAGGCGTTCGCCGGCCCGGGCTCGGAGGCCATGCAGCATCTGCCGTGGTCGTTCGTGCCGACGGTTCTGGTGCCTCTATGGATGATCCTGCACGCGATCATCTGGGTGAAGCTGAGACGCGCCTAGAGCACAATCCGTTCGGCTGGAATCAGCCGAACGGATTGTGCCCGTTGAACCGAGAGAGTCCGTGCGCGTATTTCCGAACTGATGGAACCGCTGGCGGTTCCATCAGTTCGGAAATCGCTCTAGCCCCAGCCTTCGAGCGCCCGCGCGAGGCTGTCGGGCCCGCGATAGAGCATGGCCCGCCAGCCGCAGGTGCGCGCCCCGTCGACGTTGGCCGCCGTATCGTCGACGAACAGGATCGACTGCGCCGCCGACACCCCCATGCGTGCCTGGGCGGCGGTGAAGAACACGCGGTCGGGCTTGCACACGCCCAGTGCCGCCGAATAGACGATCTCGTCGAAATGCGCGCCCAGCCCGGCCTCGTCGCGCAGATAGGCGACGCGATGGTGCTCCTGGTTGGAGGCGGCGAAGCAGCGCCCGCCGGTGCGCTGGCGCCAGGCGTCGGCCTGGGCCAGCACGCCGCGGTCGATGACGGCGTCCCGGGCGAACCAGTAGGCGACGAACTCCTCCAGCCGGTCGGCCAGGCCCTTGGTCTCGAGCCAGGCCTGGAGCGCGACATAGAGATCGAGCCGGCCGCGCAGCACTTCGAGGAATTCGCCGCGGAAGAAGTCGCGCGCCATTTCCTCGTGATCGAAGCCCCAGTCGGCCTGCAAGGTGGCGTACCACGGCTGCGCCGAGCCGGGCTGGGCGAGCGACACGACACCATCGATGTCGAGGACGAGGACGGGGCTGGAACTCATGGCCCGCCATGCTACAGCAGCGCGCCGTCCCAAAGGAAAGTCCGTTGCAGCTTCTCGTCCCCGCCCTGCCCCAGCTCGACGCCTATGCCGACGCGCTCCGGCGCGGCTGGTCGCCGGACAATGTGCGGCTGCAGGAAGCCGCGCGCGAGGAGCTGGAGCTCATCGCCGAGGACCGGGCGGACTTCGTGGCGATGCTCGACGACCGCGAGGCCAAGGGCGGTCCCATCACCCTGCCCGACGGCTCGCAGGTGCCGCGCCTGCCGGGCTACCGGCGCTGGATATGGGACGGCGAATTCTGCGGCTCGATCGGCTTTCGCTGGCAGCCGGGCACGGAAGCCCTGCCGCCCCATTGCCTGGGCCATATCGGCTACGCCGTCGTGCCGTGGCTGCGGCGCCGCGGTTACGCCACCCGGGCGCTGGCGCTGATGCTGCCGGAAGCACGCAAGGAGGGCCTCGACTATGTCGAGCTCACGACCGATGTCGACAACCTGCCCTCGCAGAAGGTCATTACCGCCAATGGCGGCACCCTGGTGAAGCGCTTCCGCAAGGAGCCGGCCTATGGCGAGGTCGAGGCCCTGCTGTTCAGGATCCCGCTCTAGCGACCGCCGCCGCCGGCCCGCACCACGGCCTCGACCATGGCCGACAGCGCGGCCAGGCCCCGCGCCTTGAGCGCGCGCGACGAATCCCGCTCGCCGAGCTGGCCTTCCAGGACCAGGGTGATGAAGCCGTGCACGGCGGCCCAGGCGAAGTCGACCATGCGCTCCTTGACCTCGCCCGAGGCCTGCGGGATGACCGCCTCGACCGCTTCCTGCTGCAGGTGATGGGCGGACTTGGCGGCCTCGATCAGCGCCGGCGTCTCGAAGCGGTTGGCCTCGCGGCTGAACATGAGCTGGAAGAGCACCGGGTTGGCGGCGCCGAAGGCCATGTAGCCCACGCCCTGGCCGACCAGGCGGGAAGCGGCATCGCCGCCCGACCGGCGCGCTTCCGCCGTCATGGCCGCCGCAAGCTCGTGGTAGCCCCGGGTGGCGATCTCGGCCAGCAGGTCGTCGATCGATGCGAAATGATGGGCAGGGGCGGCGTGCGAGACCGAGGCGCGGCGCGCGCATTCACGCAGGGTGAAGCCGCGCACGCCCTTCTCCTCCAGGAGCTTGCGCCCCGCGGCGACCAGCGCCTCGCGCAGTTCGCCGTGATGATAGGGCTTCTCTGATTTCGCCGACGCCATGGGCCATCCCGCTCATGCACCAATGTTGCTGTCAAGAAACCAAGCCGGGATCAGTCATCGTCAAGATCGAGCCCTGACTTGATCTTTTCAATGGCAAGATTGGTATAAAAGCTGGCTGACCTCCGGCGACGCCTATGGCTTTATCGAGGATATCGACGGAGGACGCGTATGACATTCGAAAGCTGGGCCGCCTTCACCGCTGCGTCGGCGGTGCTTCTGATCATTCCGGGACCGACCGTCCTGCTGGTCGTCTCCTACGCCTTGGGCCAGGGCTGGCGGACCGCGCTTCCGATGGCGATCGGCGTTGCCCTGGGCGATTTCACCGCCATGACGCTCTCCATGCTGGGGCTGGGCGCCCTGCTCGCCGCCTCGGCCACCCTGTTCACGATCCTGAAATGGGTCGGCGCGGCCTATCTCGTCTATCTCGGGGTCAAGCTCTGGCGCGCCGGCGGCACGCTGGAAGCAGCCCCGCGCACCGACGCGGTGTCGGCGGCCAGGATGCTGGGTCACGCCTGGCTGGTGACGGCGCTCAACCCCAAGAGCATCACTTTCTTCGTGGCCTTTCTGCCGGCTTTCCTCGATCCGCACGCCGACTTCCTGACGCAGATGCTGGTCTTCGAGACGACGTTCCTGGTCCTGGCCTTCGCCAATGCCTTCGGCTACGCCCTGGTCGCCTCGCGTGCCCGCGGCTTCGTTTCCAATCCGCGGGCGATCGGCATCATCAACAAGGTGGGCGGCAGCCTTCTGATCGGCGCCGGCGCGGCGACCGTCACCCTCGCGGGATCGCGGACCTGATCGCAATTGTCTCGATGCATGGCGGCGCGCGCCCAGCGATGATCGGCCTCTAGCTTACAAAGCCGATCTTCTGCCGCAGGAAGGCATAGCCGAGCGCCGAGAAAGCGGCCCGCTCCTTGTTGTCCTTGCCGTAGCCATGGCCTCCGGCGGCGGGCTCGTAGAACCAGACGTCCTGGTAGCCCATGGCCTGCAGCTTGGCCGCCATCTTGCGGGCGTGGCCGGGATGCACACGATCGTCGCGGCGCGTGGTGGCGATCAGGATCGGCGGATAAGGCCGTCCCGGCACCGCCTGGTGATAGGCCGAATAGGTTTGCAGCCACGCCCACTCCTCGGGCTTGTCGGGGTCGCCGTATTCGGCGATCCAGCTCGCGCCGGCCAGCAGCTTGGAATAGCGCCGCATGTCGATCAGCGGGATGGTGCAGAACAGGGCGCCGAACCGCTCGGGATAGCGGGTCAGCATGTTGGAGATCAGGATGCCGCCGTTCGACCCGCCTTCGGCGGCGATGCGGCCCGGCCGCGTCACGCCGCGCCGCACCAGATCGGCCGCGACGGCGGCGAAATCGTCGTGCGACAGGCGCTTGCCGGCGCCGCGGCCGGCCTCGTGCCACGGCGTGCCGAATTCGCCGCCGCCCCTGATGTTGGCGGTGACGCTGGTGCCGCCCCGCTCCAGCCAGAGCTTGCCGATCGCCGAGTTGTAGTAAGGCATCGACGAAAGCGCGAAGCCGCCATAGCCGGTGAGGTGCACCGGCGCATCCCCCGTCTCGCCGGCCGGACCGGTCTGGGTATAGGGAATGCGCTCGCCATCGACGGAGATCGCTTCATGGCGCGTGACCACCAGGCCGTCCGGCGAGAAGGCCGCGGGCGACCGCTTGAGCAGCGTGGGACCCTGGTACGCACCCTGGCCTTTGGCGATCAGCATCAGCGACGGCGGCGTCAGCGGATCCTGCACGATCGCCATCAGATCGCCGTTGCTCTCCGAGCTTTCGACATCCAGCGGGGAGACGCCGACCACGCCGATTTCCGGCAGCCCGCCCAGCCGCGTTTTCGCCCATTCGCCGTCGGCCGGTGTCAGGAGCTCGAACACCGGCTGCAGGTTGTCGAGGATCGACAGCAGCAGCCGGTCGGCGGCCCATGTGAAGTCCTGCAGCGAACGGCGCGGGCCGGGCTCGTACAGCACGGCGAAGGCGCGGGAGCCGGCCAGGAACGCATCGAGCTTCATGCCCAGCAGCGCATCGCCCGGATAGGTCTTGTCGCCGACGGTCCACGTCGTGCGCGGCTTGACGGTGATCCAGCCGCGATGCGCATCGACCTGGACGTCGGTCGGCAGGTCGAGCTTGGTCCCGTGCTTGCCGGCGGCATCGGCCAGCCAGACCTTCACGTCGAAGAAGCCGACCGAATCGTAGAACCAGATCGTCTTGCTGGCCTCGCTGCGATCGACCGCGGCGCCGGCCGCCATGCTCTCGCGCGGCACCTCGAAGAGCACCGGCATCTGCGCCGCGTCGGTCCCCCGCGGCCACAGCCGGACCGTCCGGGCGTAGCCCGACGTGGTCACGTCGCCGCCCCAGGCGCTGCTCAGCAGCAGCGTGTCTGGATCGAGCCAGCTTGCCTCGCCCTTGGCCTCCGGCAGGCTGTAGCCGTCGCTCACGAAGGCTTTGCGCGAAAGATCGAACTCGCGCAGCACCACCGCATCGCTGCCGCCGCGCGACAGGCGCACGATCGCGCGGTCATGGGTGCCCGGCCGCGTCGAGGCGCCGCCCCAGATCCAGTCTTCGCCTTCGGCTGCCGCGAGCGCATCGATGTCGAGCAGGATTTCCCAGGAAGGCTGCTCGAGGCGAAAGCTCTCGGGCGTCGTGCGCCGCCACAGCCCGCGCGGCTGCTGGGCGTCGGTCCAGAAATTGTAGAAGTACGGCCCGCGCCGCGCGACGTAGGGAATCTTGTCGGGTCGATCGAGGATCGCGGCGAGGACGTCGCGATCGGCGGCGAACCCGGCCGTGCCGAAGGCCGCAAGCGTCCGCTCGTTCTGCGCCTCGACCCAGGCGACCGCCCGCGGCCCCTCGATATCCTCGAGCCACAGATACGGATCGTCATCCGGTGCCGCAATCGTCGGCCTTACATCTAGCGACACAGGAATGAACTCCACCCAATACAATTGATAGCGATGGGAGAGTCTATCGCACAATCGTGCATCAGAAAAATTGTCATCCCGAGCGTAGCGAGGGACCTTTCGCGGCGCCGACTAAAGGTCCCTCGCTACGCTCGGGATGACAGCATTTCTTGCATCGTAAGCTGACGCGCAGGGCGCTGCGCGTCCGCGCCCAGCCTACCTTGCCGGCTCGCTGACGAAGGCGATCTTGCTGAGGCCGGCCTTGGAGGCGTCGGCCAGCATCTCGGCGACATAGCGATAGGCCACGTTCTGGTCGGCGCGCAGGTAGACCTCGGGCTGCGGCCGCTTGGCGCCGGCCTCGGTGAAGCGCGTCACCGCGTCCTCGCGGCTGATGCGCTCGCCGTTCCAGAACAGCGAGCCCGACGGGTCGATGGCGAACTCGACCTTCTCGGGTTTCTGGATGTCGGCGTTCGAGGTCGCCTTGGGCAGGTCGAGCTTGACCGCGTTGGTCAGGAGCGGCGCCGTCACGATGAAGATCACCAGCAGCACCAGCACGACGTCGATCAACGGCACCATGTTGATCTCGGCCATCGGCTGCGAGGCGTTCTTCCGGTCGAAGCTTCCAAAAGCCATGATCGTTCTCCCGCGCTAGTAGTTGACGGCGGCGAGCGGCACGCTGCCCGGCTTGGCGCCGCGGCCGGTTGCCTGCAGGGCGCGGCCCATCGACAGGAAGGTCAGCAGCTCGAAGGCGAAGGCGTCGAGCTTGGCGGTCAGCACGCGGTTGGAGCGGGTCAGCCAGTTGTAGCCCATCACCGCCGGCAGGGCGACGGCGAGGCCGATGCCGGTCATGATCAGCGCCTCGCCGACCGGGCCGGCCACCTTGTCGAGCATGCCCGAGCCCGACATGCCGATCGCCACCAGGGCGTGATAGACGCCCCACACCGTGCCGAACAGGCCGACGAAGGGCGCCGTGGCGCCGACCGTGGCCAGCATGGTGAGGCCGTTCTCGAGCGACGTCGTCTCCTCGTCGAGCACCTTCTTGATGGTGCGCGTCAGGAACTCCTGCTCGCTGCCGGTCTCCTCGAGCTTGGCGGCGCCGAACTTGGCGTGGTGCGCCTGGGCATGCAGCGAATGGGCCGTGAGATGGCCGAACGGCTCGCGCACGCCGTGCACGGTGAGCTCGTTCTGCACCGCCTCGAGCGAGGTGGCGCTCCAGAAGAAGGTCAGGAACTTCTGGCTGCGCTTCTGGCGCATGATCTGGCTGATGCCCTTGTAGACGATCAGGTACCACGAGATCGCCGACATCAGCACGAGAACGACCAGCAGCACCCGCGCGACGATGTCGGACTGCTGGAGGAAAGTGGCCGAAGCCCAGGGATGATGCGTCGCCCATGGCGTACTCTCCTACCGCAACACAAAATTGATCGGAACAAGGACCCAGACCGCCTGCGTCAGGCCGCCTTCGGCATAGGGCCGGAACTGCGCGGCGCGCACCGCGCTCAGCGCCGACTGGTCGAGCTCGGGATGGCCCGACGAGGTCTGCAGCGAGACCTGGGCCGGCCGGCCGGTGACGTCGATCAGCACGCGCACCATGACGTTGCCCTGCTCGCCGGCCTTGCGCGAGCGCGCCGGATAGATCGGGTTGGGCGGCACGACGTAGCCGAGCTGCGAGGCCGAGATCGTCTTGGGCGCCGCCGGAGCCGCCGGCGCCGCCTGCTGCGGCTGGGCCTCGACCGGCGCCTGCGGCGTCGGCGGGCGCTTCTGCACCGGCTTGGGCGGCGGCGGCTTGGGCTCGGGCGGCTTGGGCGGTGGTGGCGGCGGCGGCGCCTCGACCGGGAAGACCGGCGGCGGCAGGTCGGGCGGCGGCGGATCGATCACCGTGGCGAGCTCGGGCGGTGGCGGCATCTCGGGCAGCGGCGGCGGTTCCTCGAGCGGCGGATCGGGCTGCGCCGCCTGCTCGGCCGGCACCATGCGCACTTCCATCGGCGCGATGTCGCCGACCACGAGCTTGACCGGCTCGACTTGCGTCAAGGCCCAGCCGCCACCGACATGGAAGAAGATCACCAGCGCCAGCAGGGCACGCTTCACCGTGGGAGTCAGCGGCTCCTTGTAGGTCGCCGTGATCTCGTCACGCAGCCGCGGGATGGCGGGAGGAGAACTCGTCACTCACGGGCCTTGCCTCACCATTGCAGCGGCGACAGCGCGATCGCCACGGTTACGGCCACCGATACGCCGAAGATCGCCAAGCCGACCATGCGCCGGCGATGGGTCTCCCACCACAGGATGGTGCCGCTGATCGACAGGAAGATCAGGCTTCCCGCCAGCGTGTCGATCAGCAGGATCCAGACCACCGGCATGCCGACGCCCTTGTGCAGGTTGGTCAGCGTCGCCACGAAGCCGTTCTCCGTCGTGCGCACACCGACCGATTTATTGCCGACCCAGTATTCGACCTGGATCACTTTGTTCGGTCCGCCGAAGTTGAGTGTCCAGCGTTCGGGCTGCATCAGCGGCCGGCGTTCGCCTTGCCCCTCCGCCGCCCTTCCGGCCCCCCGCTCCGCTCCTCGCTCTGTCCCTCTTTCCGTCCAGGCCACCGGCCGCGCGCGATCGACTCGCTTGGTGTTGGCCGGTCCCTCGACCTTGAGGGTCTCCTGCAGCCACGCGGCCATGGCGTCGATCGTGTCCGGCCGCGGGTCGGGCAGCTCGACCTGCGCGTTGATCTGCTGCTGGCCGGGCAGCTCCAGCTTGAGCACGTTGCGATGGTTCAGCCAGATTCCGCTGAATCCCATCATGAGTCCCAGGATGGCGCCCCACAGGCCGAACCAGCCATGCGTGCGCCGCACCCAGCGCACGAACGCCAGCCGGCGGTGGACCCGGGCGGCGGCGAGGGCCTGGACGCTGGCGTCGGCCATCAGGTCTCGCTCCATTGCCGAACGAGGTTGTGGTAGCAGCCGATCAGCGAGCGCCGCGCAATCTCGTCGGCATTGGTCTGGTTGAGGCGCTGGATGGCGTTGTCCATGTCGTGCAGCAGCGCGCGCTGGGTGTCGTCGCGGATCAGGCTCTGCACCCAGAAGAAGCACGAGGTGCGCACGCCGCGCGTGATCGGCGACACCTGGTGCAGGCTGGTCGCCGGATAGACCACCATGGCGCCGGCCGGCAGCTTGACGCTGTGACGTCCGTAGGTGTCCTCGATCTGCAGCTCGCCGCCGTCGTACTCCTCGGGATTGGTGAGGAAGAGCGTTGCCGACACGTCGGTCCTGAGCTTGCGGCCATCGTGCGGATGGAGACGCACGCTGCCATCGACATGGGCGCCGAACTTCATGCCTTCGCTGTAGCGGTTGAACATCGGCGGATAGATCGCGTTGGGCAGCACGGCGCTGATGAAGGTCGGGTTGCGCTCGAGCGCCGACACGATGATGCGCTGGCAGGCGAGCGCGACGGCGGACTGCTCGTCGACCTGCTGGTTGAACTTGACCGGCGCGCCCTGGTAGCCCGCCGTGACGCGACCGTCGACCCACGCCTCGTTGGCGCGATCGAGTCGCTCACGCACGCTCACCAGTTGCGCGGCGTCGAGAACGTTGGGAACACAGACAAGCATGGGCCCGGCGGGTGGCCTCCTTACAGGTGGTGCGTATAAGACAGCATCGCCGTGATACCGGCACCCGGGACTGCGCGTCCGCCGTCCGATGCGATGACCTGCTCGTAATACATCGTGTTGGTCAGATTGAAAATGTTCAGGCGCACGTCGAAGGTCGGCTGGCGATATGCCGCAGTCATGTCGAGCCTGACGAAATCCGGCACCGATACGCTGTTGGTGTTGTTGGCGTAGCGATACCCGATATAGGTCGGGCCGCCGCCGATCTCGTAAGTTTCCTTGAAGGTGTAGGTCGACCATAGGGTCGCCGAGTCCCGGGGCGTATTCAGCGGCACGTTTCCCGAGGTGCCCGCGCCGATGCCATCGAGGATGCGGCCATCGAGGTAGGCGTAACCGCCGAACACCTGCCACTCGGGCGTGATGCGGCCGGTGACGCCGGTCCTGATGCCCTTGACGCGCACCGTGCCGGTGGCGCTGAACGTGCCGTCGGTATTCTGCGAACGCGCGTTGGTCTTGGTGATCTGGAAGATCGCCGCGTTCACCGACAAATTGCCGTTGAGCAGGTCGTACTTCACACCGGCTTCGTATGCTTCGTTCTGTTCCGGCGGCAGCGGCTGGCTCGTGCCGGTCGTCTGCACGAGCTGCTCGAGCGACGGATTGAAAGAGGTGCTGTAGGAGAAGTAGTACGACTGCTGGCGCGTCGGCTCGATGATCGCACCGGCGCGGCTGCTGAGGTAGGTGATGCCCTGCGCCGCGTAGGGAATCGTCGTGCTGCCGAAGATGTTGGCCGAGTTCTGCGAGTTGCCGACTTGCGCATAGTAATAGTCGTAGCGCAGGCCGCCGACGATCTTGAGCCACGGCATCACCTGGATGGTGTCGTTGAAGTAGCCGGCGACGGTATAGGCCTGGGCCGTTGCCAGGTTGCCATATTGCTGGGGCACGTTGCCCGGGCTGTTCGACCCGGTCGTGAAACCGGCCGGTACGCAGCCGGTGTAGCCATTCGTCGCCAAAGGGGTCTGCAGAGGCACGCCGGCGCAGCTGCCGGCGCGATAGAAGTTCTGGTTCCAGTAGCTCTCGTACGCGAACTCGGTACCCAGCAGGAAGCTGTGGCCGAAGACCCATGTGTCGAACTTCGCCGTCAGCTCGGTCTGGTTGTCGATCGTGAAGTCGTAGATGTTGCGGTCGTGACTCTGCTGGCGAATGTAGAGCTGGTTGAGCGGCACGCCGCTGAAGGGCGTGCCCGTCGGGCCGTTGACCGCCGGTATGAAGCCGGCAGCGGTCACCGTCCCGACCGCCTGGCCCGCGGTCTCGCGCACGTTGGTGTTCACGAAGTTGAACATCGACTGGTTGCGCAGCTTGAAATCCTTGTTGAACGAATGGTCGATCGTGGCCATCAGCGAGATGACGTCCTGGTTGGTGTAGTCGTCGGCGAAGCCGTATTCGGTGTTGCGCGGCGTGTTGAGCGGGAAGCCGTTCAGCGGCGGCACGCCGTACGGGATCTGGTCATGATTGTGCTGCAGCAGCGCCTGCAAGGTGATCTCGGTCGGCGTGCCGATGCCGAGCTTGACGCCCGGCGCGAAGCCGAAGTCCTGCAGGACCGTCATGTCCAAGGTCGACGCCTTGCCGTACTGGAACATGGCATTGACGCGCGCGGCACTGGTGCTGTCCTCGCCGAACGGCACGTTCACATCGGCGGTGCCGCGCACGAGCCCATTGGTCGTGACCGAGGCGCTGAGGTCGGTGAACTTCTTCAGTCCCGGCTTCTTCATCACCTGGTTGATGACGCCACCGGTCGAGCCGCGGCCGAACAGCAGCGAGGCCGGCCCGAACAGGACTTCGATGGCGTCCAGCGCGAAGACGTCGCGATAGTACTGGCCGCGGTCGCGCATGCCGTCGAGATAGAGGTCGGTGCGCGCCGAGAAGCCGTTGATGTTGAAGTTGTTGCCGATCGTGCCGCCTTCGGCCGCGCCGATCGTCACGCCCGGCACGTTGCGGATCGCGCTCTGCAACGAGGTCGCGCCCTGCGATTCCATGAGCGCCTTGTTGATGACGACGACCGACTGCGGGACGTCCATCAGGTCGGCGGCGCCCATGCGGTTGATCGAGACCTTGTTGGTCTGGAAATCGTCGCTCGGGCGCGAGCCGGTCACGGTGACGGGCTGCATGGTGGCGGGGGCGGCGTTGGGGTCGGCCGGCTTGTTTTCAGTGGGCGGCGGCGCCGGATCCGGGGTCTGCGCGTTCTGGTCGGGGGGCTGCTGGGCCATTGCACCGGGTGCGAAGAGCAAGCCGACCAAAGCAGTTTTTACAGGAATGCGACGCGCCATTTTACTCCCCCGGAACAATCGCTTGCCCGACGAGGGGTTAGCGATTGCGAATCATTATCATGATCTCGCCAGGGGAAGTAAGACTTATTTGCAGCCTAGTTTTGCAGTCGCCGGGGAGCTCGATCACCACTTCCTGACCCGCCTATCGCTCGCGCAGGGTCTCGTTCCGGTAACGCAGCAGCGGCGACAGGAGATAGCTCAGGATGGTGCGCGAACCGGTCTTGATCTCCACCGTGACGGCCATGCCGGGCGATAGATTGACCATCTGGTCGTCGATCTGCATTTTCGTCCGGTCCAGGGAAATCCGGGCGCTGTAGTTCAATTCCTGGCCCTTGGGCTCGCTCGTCTCGTTGGCCGTCCCCTGCCCGCGGTTCTCGGGCCGGTCCGGCTGCCGGTCGCGGATGATGGCGTCCGGCGAGACGCCCAGCACCTTGCCCTGCAGGAGCCCGTAGCGGGTGAAGTTGAAGGTATCGACCTTGATCTCCGCCCCCTGCCCGGGGCGGACGAAGCCGATATCCCGGTTCGACACCATGGCCTCGATCTCCAGCCGGCTGTCGCTGGGGACGATCACCAGCAGGGCCTGCGCCGGCGTGACGACGCCGCCGATCGTATGGACCGCGAGCTGCTGCACCATGCCGTCGACCGGCGCGGTCAGGCGCTGCAGCCGGGTCTTCTGCTCGGCCTTGATCAGGTCCTGGGTGAGCCCGCCGGCCTTCTGCTCGACCTTGGCCAGCTCATCGGACAGCGTGTGCCGGTATTCGGCCTCGGCCTGGCGGCGGGTCTCGCGAATCGCCGCAACGGCGGACTCCGCTTCGACCAGATGGCTCTTCTGGACGGCAAGTTCCCTTTGCTGCTCGACCAGCAATTGCAGCGTCTCGTAATAGGTAAGCTTCGAGCCGAGATCCTTGTCCATGAGCATCTTGCGCATGTCGACCCTCGGCTGGATGACCGGGATCAGCGCCTCGAGCTTCTGGATGGTGGCCGAAATCGTCGCCTGCTCGGCTTCCTTCTGCGCCTGCTGGCGGACCAAGGCCGCGATCTTGGCCTCGTGTTCGCTCACCTGGCTGAGCAGGAGCGCCCGCTGGGTATTGACCAGGATCGGATCCGCATCGAGGGGCGGCAGGAAGTCGGCCAGGGGATCGTCCCGGCCGGCGAGTGCTGCGTGCAGCCGGGCGATGTTGAGCTGCTCGGACAGCAGGTCGCTGCGCAGGTGATCGCGTTCGGCGGCGTTGACCGTCGGATCGAGCTCGATCAGCACGTCGCCGGCCTTGACCACCTGCCCGTCCTGCACCGCGATCGTGCGCACCACGCCGGTCTCGAACGGCTGGATGACCTTGGTCCGACCGCTCGGCATGATCTTTCCGGTCGCCGACGCCACGATGTCGATCGTGCCCCACCACGACCAGACGAGCGCCGCGCAGAACAGCAGCATGATGGTGGCCGCGATCGCGCGGCCGGTCGGCGACGGCGGCGTCTCGACGATCTCGAGCGCGGCCGGCAGGAAGGCCAGCTCGTCGGCGCGTCGCGGCTGCGCCCGTTGGAACGGGACGACCCGTCGCGCCGGGACGCCGGGAATGCTGAGGCTAGTGGACTTCATGGATGCCTGCCTGCAACAGGTGCAACGATGCGTAACGGCCGCCGGTCTTGATCAGGGTGTCGTGCGTGCCGTCCTCGACCACGCGGCCGCGCTCGAGCGTGACGATGCGATCCATCGCCCGCACGGTCGAAAGCCGGTGGGCGATGACCAGGACCGTGCGGCCCTGGGCGATCTCTTTCATGTTCTGCTGGATGACGCGCTCGCTCTCGTAGTCGAGCGCGCTCGTCGCCTCGTCGAAGATCAGGATGCGCGGATCGGTGACCAGCGCGCGGGCGATGGCGATGCGCTGGCGCTGGCCGCCCGACAGGGTCGAGCCGCGCTCGCCGATGATCGTGTCGTAGCCTTCGCTGAGCTCGAGGATGAAATCGTGCGCGCCCGCCAGGCGCGCCGCCGCGATGATGCGTTCCATCGCCATGGCCGGATCGGCGAGCGCGATGTTCTCGCGCACCGAGCGGTTGAACAGCACGTTCTCCTGCAGGACGACGCCGATCTGGCGGCGCAGCCAGGCCGGATCGGCCATGGCGAGATCCATGCCGTCGACCAGGACGCGTCCGCTTTCGGGCACGTAGAGGCGCTGGACGAGCTTGGCGAAGGTGCTCTTGCCCGAGCCCGAAGGGCCGACGATGCCGACCGTCTGCCCGGCCGGCACGTCGAAGCTGACGTCATGCAGGACCTGCTGGCCGTCGATGCGATAGCGGAACATGACGTGGTCGAATTTGATGTTGCCGCGGATCGCCGGCAGCCGCGCCCGCCCCGCCGTGTAGGTCGGCTCGGCCGTGGTGTTGAGGATGTCGCCCAGACGCAGGATCGAGAGGCGCGCCTGGTGGAAATCCTGCCAGATCTGCGCCAGGCGCAGCACCGGCGCGCTCACCCGGCCGGCCAGGATGTTGAAAGCCACCAGTTCGCCGACCGACAGGCCGCCGTCGATGACCAGCTTGGCGCCGAAATAGAGGATGCCGGCGGTGACGACCTTGCTGACGAGCTGCACGCCCTGGCTTGCGGTGTTGCCCAGGCTCAGGACGCGGAAGCTCGCGGCCACGTAGCCGGCGAGCTGCTCCTCCCAGCGGCGCTGCATCTGCGGCTCGACCGCCATGGCCTTCAGTGTCTCGATCCCGGTCACGCTCTCGACCAGGAACGCCTGGTTCTCGGCGCCGCGGCGGAACTTCTCGTCGAGCCGCCGCCGGAAGAGCGGCGTCACCCCGGCCGAGATGGCGATGTAGAACGGGAACGAGCCCAGCACGATCGCCGTCAGCAGCGGCGAGTAGAAGAACATCACCGCCAGGAACACGAAGGCGAAGAACAGGTCGATGACCAGGGTCAGGGCCGAGCTGGTGAGGAAGTTGCGGATGTTCTCCAGCTCGCGCACCCGCGCCACCGAATCGCCCACCCGCCGCGCCTGGAAGTAGGCCATCGGCAGGGCCAGCAGATGATGGAACAGCCGCGCGCCCAGCTCGACGTCGATGCGGTTGGTGGTGTGGGCGAACAGATAGGTGCGCAGGATGCCCAGCGCCGTTTCGAAAACCGCGATCGCCAGCAGGCCGATCATCAGCACGTCGAGGGTATTGAGCGAGCGGTGCACCAGCACCTTGTCGATGACGACCTGGAAGAACAGCGGCGAGACCAGGGCGAAGGTCTGCAGGAAGAACGACGCGACCAGCACCTCGCCCAGCAGATGCCGGTATTTGTGGATCGCGCCCAGGAACCAGGTGATGTCGAACCGGCGGGTGATATCCGACAAGGCGGCTCGCCGGGTCACCAGGATCAGCCTGCCGTCCCACACCGCCAGGAATTCGTCCTGCGTCATCAAGGCCGGCCGGGATGTCTGCGGTGACTGGACCAGGACCCTGTCTTCGCTGGCCTTGGCGAGCACCACGAAGCCGCCATCGCGCAGCGCCGCGATGGCGGGCAAGGGCGTCCGGGCGAGCCGCGACCAGTCGGTTTTACAGGCGCGTGCCTTCAGCCCGAGATCCTTGGCGCACCGGAGCATCTCCGGTGCGCCGATCCTGTCTGTTCCAAGCCGGTGCCTGATCTGGGCGCGATCGGCGGCAACGCCTTGGAAATGCAGCACGGTCACGAGGGCTTCGAGCCCCGGATCGGTTGGCCTGGCGCCGTCGGTTTCGGTGCTCATGCGCTCTCTCCGGGGCTCGTCGCGTTCAGGCGTGCGGCTGCGCCAGCAGCGGCGGCTGGTTGGCGGCGGGATCGGCAATCGGCATCCCGCCCTGGCTTGCGCCCGGCGTGACGAAGGTCGACGCCATGGCCTGGCCCAGCAAAGCGAGACCGGCGGCGTGCGAGGCGTCGGCTGCCGCGACGGGTGGCGAGGCGATGATCGACTGGATGACGACGTTGCCGCCCGTTCCGCCGTCGAGGACGTCCTGGCCCGGGCCGCCGATCAGCACATCGTCGCCCGCCCCGCCGGTGATCGTGTCGTTGCCGGCACTGCCGATCAGGACATCGTCGCCGTCGCCGCCATTCTCGGTGAGCAGCATGCCGCTGAGGCCAGATGCCTCGATGACGTCGTCGCCGCCCAGGCCATTGATCACCAGGCGATCGTTGGCCTCGAAGTGCGAGATCGTCACGTCGGCGCCAAGGCCCGACACCGTGACCACGCCGTTGTTGTTGACGACGTGGATCACATCGTCGCCGTTGGTGGCGTTGATGACGATCGTGTCGGCCTGGCCGTCGCCCGCGCCGTTGATACCGAGGTCGATGTTGACCTGGTTGACGTCGGTCTTGGACAGGTCGTTGACCGTGATCGTGTCGGCCCCGCCCAACGTGTTGACGTCGACCGTCTCGACGTTGTCGAGATCCATCGTGATGTTCGCGACATCCCGGAACAGCCGGGCATGGCTGCCGTTGGCCGAGAGGTCCATGTTCTCGTTGACGTTGGCACCGTTGAACAGGAGCGTGTCGCTGCCGGTGCCGCCGTCGACCGTGTCGCTGCCGTCGCCCGGATTCCACACGAACGTGTCGTCGCCGGCGCCAAGCGAGGCCAGGTCGTTGCCGCGCCCGCCATTGACGAGATCGTTGCCTTTGCTGCCGGTGATCGTGTCGTCGCCGTCACCGCCATTGATCGTGAGGTTGACCTTGCCGGCGGCGAGCCCCGACGCGTTGATCGTGTCGTTGCCGCCCAGCCCGTTGACGGTGAGCGAGTCGAGCGCACCTTCGACGCCGGCCAGCGTCACCTTCGCCGCGAGGCCATTGACCGTTATGCCGGTGCCGCTGCTGGCGACCGTCACGGTGTCGTTGCCCGCCGTGCCGTTCACGATCACCTTGTCCGCCACGCCGTCGCCCTGGCCGCTGCCCGGCGTTGCCGACAGGTCGATATTGACCTGCTTGGCATCGGTCCCGGTCAGGTCGTTGACCGTGATGGTGTCGGCGCCGCCCAGGGCGTTGACCTGGACGTTCTCGACGCCGTTCAGGTCCATGGTGACGTTGCCGACGTCGCGGAACAGCCTCACCCGCGCGCCGTTGGCCGAGAGGTCCATGTTCTCGGCGACATTGGCGCCGTTGAACAGCAGCGTATCGGTGCCGGCCTGGCCCTCGACGATGTCGCTGCCGTCGCCCGGGTTCCAGATGAACGTGTCGTTGCCGTTGCCGAGCAGCGCCATGTCGTTGCCGCGGCCGCCGGTCACGGTGTCGTTGCCGTCGCCGCCGAGCAGCGTGTCGTTGCCCTGGCTGCCGATGATCGTGTCGTTGCCGGCGCCGCCGTCGATGGTGAGGCCGATGACACCCGCCGGCAGGGCGCCCGCATTGATCGTGTCGTTGCCGTTGCCGGCACTGATCGTCAGCAGGTCGTTGGCGCCTTCCGCACCGTCGATGTTGACCTGGGCGGGGAGCCCGGTGACCGAGACGCTGGTGCCGGCCCCGACCACGTTGATCTGGTCGTTGCCGCCGGTGCCGTTGACCGTCACCGTGTCGGCGGCGCCGTCGCCGCCGTCCGCCCGCCGCTGCCAGGTTGATCGAGACCTGCTTGACGTCGGTGCCGGCGAGATTGTCGACCGTGATCCTGTCGGCGCCGCCCAGGGCGTTGAACTGGATGTGCTCGACGCCGTTCACGTCCATGGTGATGTTGGCGACGTCGCGGGTGAACCTCACCCGATGGCCGTTGGCCGAGATGTTGATGGTCTCGTTGACGTTTGCGCCGTTGAACAGCATCGTATCGTTGCCGTCCTGGCCTTCGATCGTGTCGCTGCCGTCGCCCGGGTTCCAGACGAACGTGTCGTCGCCGGCGCCGCCGAACATCAGGTCGTTGCCGCGGCCGCCCGCGATGACGTCGTTGCCGTCGCCGCCCAGCAGCGTGTCGTTGCCGTCGCCGCCGGTGATCGTGTCGTTGCCGGCGCCGCCGTCGATGGTGAGCTTGATGAGTGGCGCGAGGCCGTTGCCGGCGGTGATGACGTCGTCGCCGCCATTGGCGTTGACGACGAGGTTCTCCGTGGTGCCGATGTCGAGGCTGAACGGCGCCGGGCTCAGGCGATCGAAGCGCACGCGGCTGCCGTTGGCCGTGATCGTGAAGGTCTCGGCGCCGTTGCCGCCATTGACCTCGGCGGTATCCGTGCCGTCGCCGCCTTCGAAGAGGTCGGTGCCGTCGCCCGGGTTCCAGATCATGCGATCGTTGCCGGCCTCGCCGAACACCTGGTCGTCGCCGGCGCCGCCGGTCAGCGTGTCGTTGCCGGCGCCGCCGAACAGCAGGTCGTTGCCGCCTTTGCCCAGAAGCGTGTCGTTGCCCGCCTGGCCGAACAGCATGTCGTTGCCCGAGCCGCCGGTCAGCGTGTCGTTGCCGGCGCCGCCGAACAGCTCGGCCGCCGGCAAGGCGCCGTTGGTCTCGTCGAGCGTGATCGTGTCGTTACCGCCCTGGCCGAACAGCTGCATCATGGTGGTGTTGGCCACCGTCGGCTGGCCGCCCTGGACGGCCACCGCGCCGCCGTTGATCAGAATTCGTCCGGCCGCGTCGCGGCTGACCTTGATGAGGTCATCGAAATTGTCGCCAAACACTGACAGCAGGCCGGCGCTCGGGGAAAAGCTAGCCTTGATCGCCATTGGGTGGTCCTTTCGAGGGGTTGCCCGCCGCGGAGACGAGTGTCGGCAGGTAGCCCACTGGATAGGCCCGAATCGAAAGACCGGCTTGAAGCCGCACTGCGGGCGGCATGGAGATTTTCTGGAGATATCGTGAATTTTTTCTGCGCGTGTGCGCCTTGCGCTCCGCAATCGCGCCGTGCACAAGGCCGCCTCGCAAACGAGAAGCGATCTCGTTTTGCCATTATCGCGATCTAGCGTGAGCGGCCTGGTAGTCCGTGGGGGCAGCAACGTGCAATTTGTCTTTACCGATCATACGCTTGACATCGCGCGGCGCGAGTTGCGCCGCGGCGCGGAGACTATTGCAGTCGAGCCGCAGGTACTCGATCTCCTGATCTACGTTGTGCAGAACCGCAATCGCGTCGTCACAAAGGACGACCTCATCGCCTCGATCTGGGGCGGCCGCATCGTGTCGGATGCCACGCTGACCAGCCGCATTTACGCCGCGCGCAAGGCGGTCGGCGACGACGGTCATGGCCAGAAGCTGATCCGCACCATCGCGCGCAAGGGCCTGCGCTTCGTGGGCGACGTGCACACGAGTGTGAATGGTCACGACGCAGCGCCGCCGAGCGAGGCGCCGATCGAGGAAGCGCGCAAGCCTTCGCACCGGGCCTCGCCGCATCCCGAGCGGCCGGCCATCGCCGTGCTGCCGTTCGACAATATGTGCGGCGATCCGGCCCAGGAGTATTTTTCGGACGGAATCAGTGAGGATCTCATCACGGCGCTATCCAAATTGCGCCGTTTCTTCGTGATCGCCCGCAACTCGTCGTTCATCTACAAGGGCAAGGCCGTCCACATGAAGCAGGTCGCCGAGGAGCTCGGCGTCGACTATGTGGTCGAGGGCAGCGTGCGCCGGCTGGGCGACCAGGTGCGCATCACCGCCCAGCTCAATGACATGATCACCGGCAGCCATGTCTGGGCCGAGCGCTACGACCGGGATATCGCCGACGTGTTCGCGGTGCAGGACGAGATCACCGAGGCGATCGTGGCCGCGATCGAGCCGGAAATCTATGCGGCGGAGAATTTCCGCACCCTGCGCAAACCGCCGGAGCGGCTCGACGCCTGGGACCTCCTGATGCGGGCCCTCTCCCACTACTGGCGGGTGACGCGACAGGACAATACCGAGACGCAGGCGCTTCTCGAGCGGGCGATCGCCATCGACCCGAACTACGGCCAGGCGCTCGGCCTGCTCGCCACCAGTCACATGTTCGGCGTGCATATGGGCTGGGCCGACAAGGCGGTCGTGGCGCCGATCGCCGAGCGTGCGGCGCGGGAGGCGCTGCGCGCCGACGGCGAGGAGCCGTGGGCGCACCATGCGCTCGGCTGCACGCACCTGTTTGCGCGGCGCTTCGACGACGCGCTGGCCGAATTCGAGACGGCGCTGCGGCTCAACCCGAACTTCTCGCTGGCCCAGGGCTATCACGGCCTCGCGCTTGCCTATTGCGGCCGCTGGGCGGAGGCCGACGAGACGGCCCAGCGCGCGCTGCGCCTCAGCCCGCGCGATCCGTTCTCGGCGATCTATTACGGAGTGGCCTCCTACGCCCAGTATGTCGGCCGCAACTACGACGAGGCGATGCGGCTGGCGCGGTCCGCCATCCGTCTTCACAGCGATTTCGTCGGCGGCTATCGCGTGCTCACCTCGGCGGCCGGCATGGCGGGACAGGCCGAGGTCGGCGCGGCCGCGCTCCGCGAGCTGCGCCGCGCACAGCCCGGCATCTCGCTCGCCTGGATTGCCGAGCAGATGCCGTTCAAGCACGACGCCGATCGCGACCACTACATGGAAGGTTTCCGCCGCGCCGGGCTGGAATAGTCGTATTCATGCGGAGCGCGGACCTTCAGGTCCGCGCTCCAGCAAGACATGAGGCTGCGAGGCGGCCCGCCGGACCGCCTCGCCTCCGATCTTCTACTGCGCCTGGCGCCGCTTCTCGCCGTGTGGCCTGAGGGTAGCCGGCACCGGAGTCTGGGCCGTTGCCGTGTCCGCCGACGGCACGGGGATCTGCGCGCGCTCGAGCGAGCGCTTCAGCGTGGCGACGCCCGAGGCGTATTTGCCTTTCTGGCAGTCTTCCATCGCCATGCGGGCGTCGAGCGGCCTGGCATAACCGTCGGAGTTATGGCGCGACAACAGGCCGAAAAGCTGCTGGCACCGCGCCATCGTGTCCTCGCCTGTTGCCGCCTGCGCGGACGGCGTGCGGTCGAGCGGCGGCGAATTGACCGTCGCGTTCGTCTTGGTATCGGGGGAAAGCGGATCCGCCGAGGCAGGTCCGGCATAACCCATTGCAAGGATTGCGCTCGCGGCGATCGCCGCGAGGGGAAGGAGGTTCGACCGCGTTGGCAGAGAGAACATCGTCATTTGGCTGCACCCTGTTTTGGACAGTAGCCATGGACTTAGGTGCGAGCCTGCGTGGGACGAGAGAATAGATCTAAACATCGCATTCGAAAATTACGCGATGTTACGCGGCGTATACCGAGTCGTGTCGCGCCACAGTAAGTCGGTATCGCGTGCCGGCGATTCCGAAGGCTTGAAGGTCGTTGTAACGGGAGAGAGTGGCGCGCCCGGCTGGATTCGAACCAGCGACCTACCGCTTAGAAGGCGGTTGCTCTATCCCCTGAGCTACGGGCGCCCGATGCCAGGATACCACGCGCCGGCCGGACAGGCCCCTCGCAAAGGCTCGGGGCGGCGGCCAAGGGCCGTCGCCGTCAGTGCGTCCAGCGTCCGATGCGGTTGTAGGCGAAGTTGTCGGCGTAGGCCTTGGGTCTCACATGCCGCGCGTTGGGCAATTCGATGGTGTAACGCCAGCCGTTCTTCTCGGCATAGGCCTTCGCTTCCGCCAAGGTCGCGAACTCAAGCATGACCTGCTGCATGGTATCCCGCGAGCTGGTCCAGCCCATCAGCGGGTCGATTTCCTTGGGCGCGGGCTCGGTCACGATCACCCATTCCTTGGTGTTGCGCTGCCCCGACTGCATCGCCGTCTTGGCCGGCTTGTAGATGCGAACCTGCATGAGCTCCGATACTCCAGTTGGCGGGGGCGTGGTCGGGGCGGCCGGATTTGAACCGACGACCTTCTGCGCCCAAGGCAGACGCGCTACCAGACTGCGCTACGCCCCGCCGCAACGACCTTTTAGGCGCCGGGCTTTCTACCAGCGCATCGGGCCGCTCGAAAGCTCAATTTCCGGGTGGTAAGGTGGCCCATGTTCGACCAAACACCCGAGGAAGGCCGGCCCGGCCGCGCGCCCTCGATCAACGTCCTGGGCGGCGCCCTGCAGCCCTGCTCCCACCAGCCGCCGACCGGCTTCTATCGCGACGGCTGCTGCAACACCGGCCGCGAGGATGTCGGCCTGCATACGGTCTGTGTGGTCATGACCGCGCCCTTCCTCGCCTTCTCCAAGGCCCAGGGCAACGACCTCTCGACGCCGATGCCGCAATACGGCTTCGCCGGGCTGAAACCCGGCGATCGCTGGTGCCTGTGCGCCAGCCGCTGGAAGGAGGCGCTCGATGCCGGCGCCGCCCCGCAGGTCGTGCTCGAAGCCACCCACGCGGTCACGCTGCACGTCGTGCCGCTCGACGAGCTCAAGAAATACGCCGTCAGGCTTCAATGAACTGGTAGCCGGTGCGGATGCGGCCATCCTCGCCCAGCACCAGGAAATCGAAGCCGACCGAGATCACCTCGCCGCCCGCCGCCGGCAGCATCTCCCAGCGCAGCTTGATCGTGCCGTGATGGCCGTCGACGCCGTCGCGCAGGCGGAAGACGTTGCCCTTCTCCTTCACCCACTTCTCGTAGGCGTCGGCCACGCGCTTCTCGATGCCGGCATGGCCCGCCGCCTCGAGCGTGCGCGCGAGGTGGTTGGCGTCTTCCTGCCAAAGGGTGCGGATCAGCGCCCGGCGCCGCTCGGCGTCGGGCTCGTTCCACACGGCGATGTAGTTCTGGACGAAGGTCTGCTGGTTGCTCATGGCGAGGACATGGTGCAGCCCGCGCGCGAGGTCGATAACCTGCCAGGTAATCAAAGGAGAGAGCATGAAGAGCTGGCCCAAGATCGATGGCGCCCTGGCCGACTATGTCGATGCGAACTGGCTGCGTGAAAGCCCGCTGAAGCGGCGGCTGCGCGAGGAAACGGCGAAGCTGCCGCAGGCGGGCATGCAGATCTCGGCCCATCAGGGCCAGCAGATCGCGCTGCTGGCGCATGCCATCGGCGCCCGCCGCGCCGTCGAGGTCGGCACCTTCACCGGCTATTCCGCACTCAGCATCGCCGAGGCGCTGCCGGCCGATGGCAAGCTCTGGTGCTGCGATGTGAGCGAGCAATGGACAGGGATCGCGCGCCGCTACTGGAAGGAAGCGGGCGTGGCGAGCCGTATCGAGCTCACCATCGCGCCCGCCCTCGAAACGCTCGACTGGCTTCTGGCGCAGGGCCTCACGGGCCAGCTCGACCTCGCCTTCATCGACGCCAACAAGGACGGCTACGACGCCTACTACGAACGCTGCCTGAAGCTGGTGCGCAAGGGCGGCATCGTGCTGATCGATAATGTGCTGTGGGGCGGGTCGGTCGCCAATCTCGCCGACAAGGATGCCGATACCCAGGCGATCCGCGCGCTCAACGCCAAGCTCAAGGGCGACGAGCGGGTCGATCTCGCGCTCTTCGCGGTGGGTGACGGGATGACCTGCGCGCTCAAGAGGTAAGGCTCTTGGAAGGGGCCTACAGCTATCGAAGCGATCCGGCGGTCCCTTCGTTTCCCGACGACCGTCCGATCGTGATCTTCGACGGCAACTGCGTCCTCTGCTCGACGTTCGCCCGGTTCATCCTGCGCGTCGACCGAAAGCGTCGATTTCGCCTCATGGCCGCGCAGACGCCGCTCGGTGCGGCGCTGTACAAGCATTACGGGCTTTTCGCCGGCGATTATCTGACGAACATCCTGCTCGAGGATGGCCGCATCTGGCTCAAGTCCGAGGGATCGATCCGCATCTTCGCAGGGCTGGGCTTTCCGTGGTCGCTGGCCACCGCGGGAAGGATCCTGCCGCGCGGCGTGCGGGACCGGCTTTACGATATCATCGCCCGCAACCGCCTGCGCTGGTTCGGGCGGCGCGCGACGTGCTTCCTGCCCGAGCCCCGGCATGCCGATCGGTTTCTCGGATGACGGCGCTCTACCCACGCCTTCTCGGCGCGGCATGGGGCGGACTGCCCGCCGAGATCCGCGACATGCACGACGGCCCCGGCCTCGCGACAGGCCGCACCGTCGTCGAACGCGGTGCCGGAACGCTTGCGCGTTGGGTCGCCTTCCTTCTGCGCTTTCCCAAAGCGTCGGCTGATGCGCCGATCAGCGTTCGGTTCGACGTTTCCGACGGCATGGAGACCTGGACGAGGACGTTCGGGAACGAAGCCTTCTCGAGCCGCCAATTCACCGGCCGCGGCCGGTGGAACGGCCTGCTTTGCGAAAGCTTCGGCCCCCTCACCTTCGCCATGACACTTGTTCCCGAAGGAGGTCGGCTGTCGCTCGTCCTGCGCCATTGGAGCGCTTTCGCCGTGCCTCTACCGATGTGGTTGGGTCCACGCGCCCTCGCCCATGAAACGGCGGAGGCCGGTCGCTTCCATTTTCATGTCGAGATCAGCCATCCGCTCACCGGCCTGATCGTCCGCTATCGCGGCTGGCTTGTTCGCAAACGCTAACTGACGTTGCCGAAGATCGGATGCTTGACCTTGTCGCCGGGCTTGATGCCCAGAAGCTTGGCGCTGCCGCCGTTGATCTCGAGCACCGCCCGCACCGGGAACTCGCTGGGGACAGGGTCGGTCGTCAGCGGCACGGCGTTGGCGTGGATGTGGCGGATCGTGCCGTCGCCACCGATGAACACCATGTCGAGCGGGATCAGCGTGTTCTTCATCCAGAAGCTGACCGGCGCCTCCTGGTAGAAGTCGAACAGCATGCCGTCGTAGGGGCCGAGCTTGTCGCGGAACATCAGCCCGCGCGCGCGCTCGGCATCGTTCAGCGCCAGCTCGATGTCGAACTTGATCTCGCGCGCGCCGGTCACGACGACCAGGGACGAGTGCTTGAACTTGATCTCGGCGCTCTGCGCCAAGGCCGAGCCGCCCGCCAGAACGAACGGGGCGCCGAGGAACAGGCGGCGGCCGAGCCGCGTCCTGGAACTGATGATTGCCATGGCCATGGAATAAAGCGTGCCGACCGATTTCGTCAAACTCAAGACGCTTGCGTGCCGCTCGCCGCCTTCTCATAGTGGCTGCATCATCGGGGGGAGCCGCACCGCGGCTGAGAGGTTCGCGAGAACGACGCTGGCCACCTGATCCGGGCCACCCGATCCGGTTAGTACCGGCGTAGGGACGGGTGACTTTCGTGTCGGCTGCTCCTCCTCTTTTCGTGCGCCACGCACGCATCGCCTTCGGCGACCGCGTCGTGGCCAGTGACCTTACGCTCGAATTCGCCGCCGGCCGCACCACCTGCCTGCTGGGCCGCAGCGGCGTCGGCAAGACCTCCCTGCTGCGCTGGCTGGCCGGCCTGCTGCCCGATACCGGAGGCGGGGCCGAACGCGGGGAGGCCGTTGCCTACATGGCCCAATCGGACCTGCTGCTGCCCTGGCTCTCGCTGCTCGACAACGTGCTGCTGGGGTACCGCCTGCGCGGCAACGCGGCAGCGCTCCGGGTCGCAGGACCGCGTGCCCGAGCCCTGTTGGCCGAGGTCGGGCTGCACGACCGTCTGGACGATCTACCGCAGGTCCTGTCCGGCGGCATGCGCCAGCGCGCCGCCCTTGCCCGCACCTTGTGCGAGGACCGGCCGGTGGTCCTGATGGACGAGCCGTTCGCCCATCTCGATGCCGTGACGCGGCTCGAGCTGCAGGATCTCGCCGGGCGGCTGCTCGCCGGTCGTACCGTCGTGCTGGTGACCCACGATCCGCTCGAAGCCCTGCGCCTCGGCCATCAGGTCCGCGTGCTGTCGGGCCCGCCCCTCTCTGCCGGGCCGGCGATCGAACCGCCGGGCGCGGTGCCGCGCGATCCAGCCGATCCGGCGTTGCTCGCACTGCAGGCGCGTCTCATTGCCGAGCTTCGCGGCCGCGCCGCATGAGGCCGCTGATCACCGCCCTTGGCCTGCTCGTGGGCTGGGAAGTGCTGGTCTGGGCGACCGGCGTGCCGATCTACATCCTGCCGCCGCCGTCGCGCGTGGCCCTGGTGATGGTCGACCGCTTCGACCTGTTGCTGGGTGAAGCGGCCTGGACCGCCACCGAAATGGTGCTGGGGCTTGCGCTCGGCCTGGTCCTTGGAGCAGCCCTCGCCATCGTCTTCGCGGCGTCGATGGCCTGGCGGCGTTGGGCCCTGCCGCTGGTGATCGTTTCGCAGGCCATCCCCGTCATCGCCATCGCGCCGCTGCTGGTCCTGTGGCTGGGCTACGGTATGGCCTCCAAGGTCGCGATGGCGGCTCTGGTGATCTTCTTCCCGGTCGTCAGCGCGCTCTATGACGGGCTGCGGCGCACCGAGCCGGGCTGGCTCGACCTCGCCCGCACCATGGAGGCGAGCCCGCGCGCCACGCTGCTGCAGATCCGTCTGCCTGCCGCCCTGCCCGCCTTCGCCTCCGGCGCGCGCATCGCCGCCGCGGTGGCGCCGATCGGCGCGGTGATCGGCGAATGGGTCGGCGCCAGCGCCGGCCTTGGCTTCCTGATGACGCAATCGCTGGCGCGCGGCCAGACGCCGCTCGCCTTCGCCGCCCTCGTGGTGCTCTGTCTGCTCGGCCTCGCGCTCTATCACGCGGTCGATCGGGCGGCGCGCCGGCTCGTACCCTGGCAATTGCCGCAAGGAGACTGACGATGCGCCTTCTGATCCGATTGATGGCAGCACTTGCGCTCGCCAGCATCGCGCTGCCTGCCGCGGCCCAGGACAAGGTCCGCGTCCTGCTCGACTGGTTCGTCAATCCCGACCACGCCGCACTGGTGATCGCCAAGCAGCACGGCTTCTTTGCCAAGCAGGGGCTCGACGTCGAGCTGATCGCGCCGGCCGATCCCAATGCGCCGCCCAAGCTGGTCGCCGCCGGCCAGGCCGACTACGCCGTGTCGTATCAGCCGACGTTGCAGATGCTGGCCGCCGAGAACCTGCCGCTGGTGCGGGTCGGCGTGCTGGTCGCCCAGCCGCTCAACGCCCTGGTGGCGCTCGAGGACGGGCCGGTGAAGACCATCGCCGACTTCAAGGGCCGCAAGATCGGCTACTCGATCGCGGGCTTCGAGGAGGCGCTGCTGGGCGCGATCCTGGAGAAGGCGGGCCTCACGCTGAAGGACGTGACCCTGATCAACGTCAACTTCGCGCTGACCACGGCGCTGATGAGCAAGCAGGTCGATGGCGTGATCGGCGCCTTCCGCAACTTCGAGCTGAACGAGCTCGCGCTCGAGAAAGCCAAGGGCCGCCTGTGGCCGGTCGAGACCAGCGGCGTGCCGACCTACGACGAGCTCATCCTGATCGCCAAGCGCGAGACGGTCGACGTCGCGCGTACCCGGAAACTGCTGGCCGCCATCGCCGAGGCGACGGCGTGGCTGAAAGCCAACCCCGCCGAGGCCTGGACCCTCTTCTCGACGTCCGGCAAGGACCTCGACAGCGAGCTGAACAAGCTTGCCTGGCGGGACACGCTGCCGCTGCTCGCGGCCGATCCGACCGCGCTCGACCGGGCGCGCTATCAAACCTTCGCGGAATTCCTCGTCGCCCGCGGACTGATCAAGCAGGCGCCGCCGCTCGACAGTTACCTGCGCGACATCAAGTGACGGGGAGTCAGGCGGCGCGGATCTCGACGACCTGCAGGCCCTTCTGGCCTTCGGCGATGCGGATCATCACCTTCTGGCCGGGCGCCAGCAATTCCATGCCGTGCCGGCGCAGGACGGCGGCATGCACGAAGATGTCGCCGTCGGCGGCCTCGCGCGTGACGAAGCCGTAGCCGCGTTCGTTGTTGTACCATTTGACCAGCGCGGTGATGTAATCGCCCATGGCGATGCCATCGGGCACTGCCGGTGCCTTGGGCGCAACGATGACCGCCGTCGACTGATCAACGTCGAGCACTTTCATGACCTGCCAGCCCTTGGGGCCGCGCACGCCGGCGCACACAACCGTCGAGCCGGGCTTGAGATCTTCATGCCCGGACTGCCGAAGTGTCGTCACATGCAGGAACGCGTCGCTGTTGTCGCTGTCGAGGGCCAAGAACCCATACCCTTTGACGGCGTTGAACCACTTGACTTTACCACGCAGCTCAACCGTATCGACGTCCCCGCCCATCTCTCCCTGTTGGGTCGTCATTCAACGATCCCATGTTGTTATGCGGAAATCCTATCACCCCGGTAGGCCGGCGCAACAGGCCTTGTGGCAAACAACTGACGCGCTGTAGACGACACAGCGAATGCAATCAGGGGAGTGATCAATGTTCAGGGCCGATCTCTTCAAGGGAAAGCGCTTCCTCGTCACCGGGGGCGGCACCGGCCTCGGCCGGATCATGATGGAGAAGTTCGTCGAACTGGGCGCCGACTGCGTGATCTGTGGCCGGCGTGGCGGCGTCCTGGAGGAAACGGCCAGGCAGGTCATGGCCAAGCACCCCGGCCGTCGCGTCGATACCCATGCGGTCGATATCCGGGTGGCCACGGCGGTCGAGGAGATGATCGACAGTATCTGGGCGAGCGGCCCGCTCGACGGATTGGTCAACAATGCTGCCGGAAATTTCATCTCCCAGACCAAGGACCTCAGCCCCCGCGCCTTCGACGCCATCGCCAACATCGTCCTGCACGGCACGTTCTACACGACCAATGCCTGCGGCAAGCGCTGGATCGCCGAGAAGCGCAAGGCGAGCGTGCTCAGCATCCTGACGACCTGGGTGTGGACCGGCAGTCCGTTCGTGGTGCCCTCGGCCATGTCCAAGGCCGGCGTCGCCGTGATGACCCAGAGCCTCGCCGTCGAATGGGGCCGTCACGGCATCCGGCTGAACGCCATCGCGCCCGGTCCGTTCCCGACCGAAGGCGCCTGGGCGCGGCTCAACCCGATGAAGGATTCCGACGACGACCGCTACAAGGCGCGCAATCCGCTGGGCAGGGTCGGTCGTCCGAGCGAGCTCGCCAACATGGCGGCGTTCCTGATGAGCGACGAAGTCGAGTACATCAACGGCGAGGTGATCGCCATCGACGGCGCCATGGGCATCATGGGCAACGGCACCTTCTCCAACATGATGGCCTATAGCGACGACGACTGGCGGCGCATCCGCGAGCAGATCCAGTCGACCAACGCCGCCGACAGGGCGAAGCGATCTTAGGCTGGGGGCGCGCGACTCCAGTCGCGCGTCTTCGCTCGCATCAACGATAATCGCGCCGACTGGAGTGCGCGCGCCCCCAGCTAGCCAAGCGCTGCCGTCAGCGTCTTGTGGAAGTGCACGATGGCGCTCTCGAACTTGCCGAAGGTGAAGGCGTCGTTGGCGCCGCTGCCCAGTCCGCGCTGGATCGCCTGCACCACGGCGCGGTCCTCCTCCAACCCGGTCGTGCCGACGAACTCGGCGTCGCGCTTCGCCTCGGCCAGCAGCTCCGGATCGTCGCCGCCGCCGTTGGTCAGCGTGTAGGTGATCTGCCGTGTGCGGTCGATCGACAGCGGCTCGAGGATCACCACGTTGGTGTGGCGCGACAGCACGGTGATCAGCACGTTGGGGAACAGGTGGTAGACATAGGTCACCAGGCCTTCGACGCGGCGCTCCCGTGCCGGCACCTTGGCGAGCTTCTTGATGCGCTGGAACGGATAGGTCACGCGGCTGTGGCGACCGAACAGGTCGATGACGTTCAGGTTGTCGAAGCCGTAGGGCAGGAAGCTCTCGGGATGCGTCGACTTGATGTGATAGCCCTCGATGAAGCCCTCGAGCAGGATCTTCCAGTTGACCTCGAACTCGCGCTCGCTCGTGGCGAACAGGCGCTGGTCCGGCCCGATCAGCCTGGCAAGGCCGCCCAGCGAATCGTCGTCCAGCGCGGGCGCGTCCTGGGTCACGAACACCAGTCCGAGGCGCTCGCTCGCCGTCACCGGAACCAGCGGATGCGCCGCCTTGTCGAAACCCGGGAAGCCCTCCTCGTGCGGGATGTGACGCAGCCGGCCTTCGAGATTGTAGGTCCAGCCGTGATAGCGGCAGACGAAAGCGCGCGTACACCCGGCGCCGCTCGCCACCTGCATGCCGCGATGTCGGCAGGCGTTGCGGAAGGCACGGACCTTGCCGTCTGAGCCGCGCACGACGACGATCGGCGTGCCGGCCGCTTCCCGGGCGACATACGAGCCCGCCTCAGGCAACGCCGCCGAGGGACAGAATGGAGCGGGCGAGCGGCGCAGGATGCGCACGATCTCTGCGGCGAGTCGCTCCGGCGATTGATAGTTGGCGACCGGCTCACGCCACACTTCGTGTCCGACGTCCGTCGTGCCGTTGGCGATGTGATCCAGCACTCGCTGGGCCACGGACTGATCATCCATTGCGGCTTTCATTCCTGCCATCCTCTGGCCCCCGTTTGGCCAAGCATACGCCGGGCGAAACGGCTGACAAAAGAAACCGCGGTCGTGCTGCGTGAGCCCAGTTCATCTGCTTGCTGCAGCGCAACTTGCACGCCGCCAGCAAGCCGGCCGCTTTTGTGTTGCACGAATGCAACATGGCGTAACGATTGATACCAAGGGCCGCCAACCGTCGCCTGCCCCGGCCGCAATTGAGCCAAAGTGTCATGGTGATTACGGACAGTCACTTGGTTCAGCCCGGCTTCCAGAGATCCAATCGTGCAGTTCGGCGCTAGCGCAGTCTCCCAGACGATACGAAACATGCCGCGTCGGCGGCTCCTGTCCTTTTGCGTTCTGGGGACGGGCGCGCTGTGGAGCCTCGTCGGGGAGGCATCGGCACAGACCGTCGATACCCGTCACTGGCAAGGCGTCACCGCCATGACGCGGCAGCCCGAGCATCTCGTTGCCGCGACGCCGGCGGAGTGGCGCAGCCTGTGGAGCCGGGTCGGCATGCCGGCGCCCGACGTGTTCGAGCCGGGCCGCATGAACGCGGTCGGAATTTTTCTCGGTCGCCGCGCCAGCGAGGGCTACACGGTCAACATCCTGTCGACCAGCCGCCGCCGCGACCGCATCGTCGTCGTGTTCGAGGAGCGCATGCCGCCTGAAGTCATGATGGCGCAACGCGCCAGCCCGGCGCCCCGGCCGATCGCTGGTGGCGGCCCGACCGGATTCGGCGGCCCTGCGGCGGGCTTCGCACCGCCCGGCGCCGTCGCGTCCCTCGCCCCGAGCCCTGCGCCTGCTCGCCCCGTCGGACAGCCTACCTCGCCGTGGGCCATCGTCCTGATCAATCGGGCCGACCTGCCGATCTCCGTCGAGCAGCGGCTGTTCCGCTAGCGGCAGCGCTCAATGGGAGTGCCGCGGCACGCCCTTGGTCTCCGCGATCTTCTGATAGTTCACCGCAAAGTCGAGGCAGGCGCCGCTCGCGAGCTGCCCCACGAACTTGCGCTGCATCTCCTGCCAGGGAGTCTGGCTCTCCTTGACGTTGGGTTTCCATGCCGCCTTGCGCTTGGCGAGCTCGGCGTTGGAAATCAGGATGTCGGCGCGGCGCTTGCCGATGTCGATCCTGACCTTGTCCCCGGTCTTGAGCAGCGCCATGCCACCGCCGACCGCCGCCTCGGGTGAGGCGTTGAGGATCGACGGGCTGGCCGATGTGCCGCTTTGCCGGCCGTCGCCGACGCAGGGCAGCAGCAGCACGCCGCCTTTCACCAGCCGGTCGGGCGGCAGCATGTTCACCACCTCGGCCGACCCGGGATAGCCGACCGGGCCCGCGCCGCGAATGAAGAGGATGCTGTTCTCGTCGATCGGCAGCTTGGGATCGTTGATGCGGTGGTGATAGTCCTCCGGCCCCTCGAACACGATCGCGGTGCCTTCGAAGGCGTCCTTGTCGCCCTTGCGCTCGAGGTACTTCTTGCGGAACTCGGGCGAGATCACGGAGGTCTTCATGATCGCCGAGTCGAAGAGATTGCCCGACATCACGGCAAAGCCCGCCTGGCCCAGCATCGGCTTGGCGTAGGTCTTGATCACCTCGCCGTCGGCGGCGATCGCATCCTTGAGGTTCTGCGCCATGGTCTTGCCGGTGACGGTAAGCGCATCGCCATGGATCTTCTTCCTGGCGAGCAGCTCGCGCATCACCGTCGGCACGCCGCCGGCGCGATGGAAGGCCTCGCCGAGATACTTGCCGGCCGGCATGCAGTTCACCAGCAGCGGGATGTCGTAGCCGATCCTGTCCCAATCGGCGTTGTCGAGCTTGACGCCGATATGGCGCGCGATCGCATTGATGTGCGGCGGGCAGTTGGTCGAGGCGCCGAGCGCGCTTGCCGCCACGATGGCGTTCTCGAACGCCTTGCGCGTCAGGATGTCGGACGGCCGGAGATCCTCCCACACCATGTCGACGATGCGCTTGCCGGTCTCGTAGGCCATCTGCCCGCGTTCCCGGTAGGGTCCGGGGATGGCGGCGCAGCCGGTCAACGACAGGCCGAGCGCCTCGGCCATGCTGTTCATCGACAGAGCGGTGCCCATGGTGTTGCAGTGGCCGACGCTGGGCGCGCTCGAGGCCACCATTTCGAGGAACTTCTGCAGGTCGATGCGGCCCGCCGCCAGTTCCTGGCGGGCGTACCAGACGATGGTGCCCGAACCGGCCAGGCCACCGGCGAAATGGCCGTCGAGCATTGGTCCGCCCGACAGCACGATGGCCGGGATGTTGACCGTCGCCGCGCCCATGATCATGGCGGGGGTAGTCTTGTCGCAGCCGGTGGTCAGCACCACGCCGTCGAAGAAGTAGCCATAGAGGCACTCGACCAGGCCGAGATAGGTGAGGTTGCGATCGAGCGCCGCGGTCGGCCGCTTGCCCGTCTCCTGGATCGGGTGGACCGGAAACTCGATGGGGATGCCGCCGGCGTCTCGGATGCCGTCGCGCACGCGCGTCGCCAGATCGAGGTGATGGCGGTTGCAGGGCGACAGGTCGCTGCCGGTCTGGGCGATGCCGATGATCGGCCGGCCGCTATGCAGCTCGGCGAGCGTCAGGCCGAAATTCATGTACCGTTCGAGGTAGAGCGCCGCCATGGTCGGATCGCCCGGCGCGTCGAACCATTCGCGGCTGCGCAGCCGGCGCTTGCCGTTGCTCTTCCCGTTGGCGCTCTTCTTGTCGGCCATCCTCGTTCCTCCAGATTTTGTTGGCGCAACCTAGCGCGCGGATGGCCCGGCCGCCATGACCTGCTCCATCGCCACCTCGGCCTGCAGGCTTGCGACGTCGCGGAAGATCGAAACGACGGCGAGCGTCCGGCCGCCGAGCTTGTAGCGCAGCAGGCAGTCCTTGCCGGCGATATCGCCCTCGATCGCCAGCTCATCCCATTTTTCGGCGTGGCCGACATAGTTGATCGGGATGTCGTAGTGCTGGCTCCAGAAGAACGGAACCGCCGTGAACTTTTCGCGCAGGCCCAGCATGTTCAACGCCGCGGTCTGTCCCTGGCGCTCGGCAACCACCCAATGCTCGACGCGAATGGCCTGGCCGCCGTGCGGATCGGGCCAGCGCGCGATGTCGCCGGCCGCGAAGATCCCCGGTGCGCTGGTTTCGAGAAAGGCGTCGACGGCGACACCGCGATCGAGGGTGAGCCCGGCCTTTTCCGCCAGCTCGAGCCGCGGACGCACGCCCACGCCCATGACCACGAGATCCGCCTCGAGTGCACCGCCGCTTTTCAGTTTTGCCTGCTTGCCGTCGATGGCGACCACCGTGTCCTCCAAGATGGAAGACGACGCCGTGCTCTTCATGCAGGGCGCGCACGAAATCGCCCATCTCCGGACCGAGGATGCGTTCCATCGGCCGCTTCTCCGGCGCCACCACATGGACCTCGATGCCGCGCGTGCGCAGGGCGGCGGCGGCCTCCAGTCCGATGAAGCTGGCGCCGATGACGACCGCACGGCGCGCTGTCTTGGCAAGCTCGACGATGGCGCGGCTGTCGGCCAGGGTGCGCAAGGTGTGAACATGGGACTGATCCGAGCCCGGAAACGCCAGGCGGACAGGCTCCGCGCCGGTCGCCAGCAACAGCCGATCGTAGGGCACCTTGCCGCCATCGGAGAGCGCCACTTCGCGCGCGCGAGGATCGATGCCGGTGACGTTCGCCTTGAGGCGGAGCTCGATGCCATTGCCGGAATAGAAATCATCCGGCCGCAGCGGCATCCAGTCCTCGGGCGCGGTGCCGGCGAGATAGTCCTTGGAAAGGTTGGGACGGTCGACGGGCGCTGCGGCGTCGTTGCTCAGCATGACGATGCTGCCGCTGATAGTCCTGGCGCCGTAACATCTCGGCGGCCGCGAAGCCCGCGGCGCCTCCGCCCACGATCACGATCCTGTCCGGCGCCGCACCGGCCGGCTTGCCGCGAGGCGCCGGCTTCACGTCGCTGCGCTTTTCCTTCACGAAGACCTTGCCGTCGCGCTGTTCGACCGACCAGCAATCGATCGGACTCGTGGCCGGCGCATGCAAGGCTTCGCCCGTCCGCAGGCTGAAGCAGGCGTGATGCCACGGGCAGCGCACGGTATCGCCGACGACGCAGGCCGTCGGCGAGCGGGCCGTGATAGTGGCTGCAGTGCGCGGCCGTCGCGAACACCTCCTTGCCAATTCGGACCAGCAACACCTGTTCCTCGCCGACATGGCCGGCCAGCAGGCCGCCATCGGCCAGTTCTGTGAGGGCAATGCCTGCGGCGAGGTCGGGGCCACTGGGCTTGGCTTGATCGTCCGCCATTTTGTTCTCCTTGAGTGCCGCCGGGCACCATGGGAAACCTCGGGCGACATGTCCACCTCCCCCGCCCTCGTCTCGCTCGGCGAACCCCTGATCGAGTTCAACCGGCCGCGCGAGGGTGACGGCCGGACCTGGCTGCAAGGTTTCGGCGGCAATTCGCAGAATGTCGCGATCGCGGCGGCCCGTCAGGGCGCCACCGCCGGCTACCTCACCAGTGTCGGCCAGGACTGGATGGGCGACGCCTTCCTCGAGCTGTGGGCATCCGAAGGGGTCGATGCCTCGCGCGTCAGCCGCCATGCCAGCGCGCCGACCGGCGTCAGTTTCGTCACCCACAGCGACGCCGGCCACAAGTTCGACTATCTGCGCAAGAATTCCGCGGCCTCGCTGATGACGCCGGAGAGCCTGCCCGCCGACTACATCGCCGGCGCCCGCTTTTTTCACCTGTCGGCCATCGGCCAGGCGATCAGCGACAGCGCCCGCCAGACCTGCGCCGCCGCCATCTCGGCCGCTCGCGCCGCCGGCGTGAAGGTTTCCTACGACACCAACCTTCGCCTGCGGCTGTGGGACCTCGATACCGCGCGCCGGACGATCGATGCCACCATCGCGCAGTGCGACCTCGCCCTGCCCAGCCTCGACGATTCGCAGCAGCTCACCGGTCTCGCCGAGCCCGACGCCATCGCAGATTACTATCTCAGGCTCGGCGCGCCCCTGGTGGCCCTGAAGATGGCCGCCGACGGCTGCCTGATCGCCACGTCCAGCCAGCGTTTTCGCCTGGCCGCGCACCGCGTCGAGGCCGTCGACGCCACCGGCGCGGGCGACACGTTCGACGGCGCCTTCCTGACGCGGCTGATGGCCGGTGACGATCTCGAGGCTGCCGGGCGCTACGCCAACGTCGCCGCAGCGCTTTCGACGCGCGGCTACGGCGCGGTGACGCCTATTCCGCGGGCGGCCGCAGTCCTGGCTGAACTGGCCCGCGGCTGAAGCGCGGCGCGAGCGCCCGCAGGAAGCGGCCGAACACCGTCACCTGCTGGACGATCCAGCCGCGGCCGTTGTCGGCGTCGATCAGCGGGTTGTCGACGCCCGTCGGGCGGTGCTTGCCGTCATAGTTCGCCGTGCCGAACAGCATGTCCCAGATCGGGAACACCGGCGCGAAATTGTGGTCGTGGATGTGGCGCTCGTCGGGGCTCGCCAGCGCGTGGTGCAGGCGGTGGAAGCGCGGCCCGACGATCAGGCGCTCGCCCACCCGGCCGAAGCTCATGTCGACATTGGCGTGCGACCAGCTCTCGATCAGGCGCCCGATCATCAGGATCAGGATGTAATCGTCGGGCTGGACGCCGACGAACTGCGCGAAGACGACCAGCGCCAGGGTTATCAGCAGGTCGTCGAGGATATGGTTGCGGTCGTCGCTCCACACCGTCACCTGGCGCTGGCTGTGGTGCAGGCTGTGCAGCGCCCACCACCAGCCGAATTTGTGCTGGGCGCGGTGCAGCCAGTAGGCCGCGAAGTCGTAGAGCGCGAAATAGACGAGGAACGATCCCAGCGCACTGTCGTGCAGCCACGGCACGAGCTGCTCGAGCCGGGGCGGCGCAAAGCCCCACGAGCGCACCAGGTAATCGATCTCGTTGGTGATCGGATAGCTCACCATGAAGACGGCGAGCGGGATGATGCCGAGCTTGTTCAGCACCGTGTAGACGCGGTCGACGCCGACGAGGTCGTCGTTGCCGGTCTTCTCGAGCGGCCAGCGCTTTTCGAAGAAGCGCATGCCGAGCGCAATCACCAGGATCTGGACGACCCCGAGCATGACGATCTCGACGGCGTTGAAGGCCGGCTCGTACCATTCCATCAGGCCGAAGCCGAACAGGACCGGACTGACCAGGGTCTCGAACAGCCAGGTCTGAACGCCCACCCAGATGTCGATGAGGTCGCGCATCGGCGCGCCCGGCTACTTCTGCTCGCCCGCCGTCGATGCCGCGCGAACCGGTACTAATCCCGGCGGCGGCGCCCCGGACTTGAGCATGAAGACCCCGTGCGGCGACTTGCCGACCGGGATCGTGGCGACGACCTTCATCTGCTCGAGATCGACCACGGCGATGCGACGCAGGAAGCGCTGGGTGACCCACAGCTCCTTGCCGTCGGGCGTGATGTCCATGCAGTCGGGACCGCCCGGCACCTTGACGGTGGCGGCGACCTTCATGTCCTGGGTATCGACCAGGGAGACCGTGCCTTCGACCCGGTTGCTCAGGAACCAGTGCCGGCCGTCGCCCTTCGGCCAGAAATTATGCGCGCCCTTGCCGGTCTGCAGTCGGCCCACGACCGAGCCGTCCTTGGGATCGAGGGAAACCAGCCCGTCCTCGCCGGTCAGGGCCACGAGAAGATGCTTGTTGTCGGGCGCCATCAGCGCGCCGGCCGGCGCCTTGCCGACCTCGACGTTCCACTTGATGGCCTGGGTCTCGAGGTCGAAGGCGACGACCCGGCCGGTCTGCTGCAGGGTCACGAACACCGTCTTCGAATCGGTGTCGAACGCCATGTGGCTCGGCAGGCCGTCGATGAAGATGCGGCCGGCGAGCTTGAAGCCGTCGGCCCGGTAAATGTCCACGTGGTCGAGCCGGTAGGCGACAGTGACGAACCACTTGGCGTCCGGGCTGAAGCCCAGCTGGTAGGGATCGATGATGTCGCGCACGACGCGGCGCTTCTCGCCGGTCTTGGCGTCGAGCACGAGCAGCTCGTTGGTCGCCGTCGAACCGACCAGCACTTCCTTGCCGTCGGGCGTGGGCATCAGGTGATGCGGCTCGCGGCCGATCGGCAGGCGCACCAGCTCGGTGCGTCCGCTGCGGCTCAGAATGCTGTAGGAGGCATCTTCGGAGTTCAGGACCAGAACCGAATCGGCTCGGGCGGCACTGCTGCTGGCGGCCAGTGCGAGCGTTGCCAACGCAATTGCCAGTTTATTCATCAAGACCGGTCGAACTCCCACGATCACGTTGAAGCACCTTTCAGGTCGCAACGCTAGCGCCGTTTGAGCTGGGCGGCTGCGGCGGCGAGCCGCTCGATCCGCACCCAGTCGCGGGCCGCCACGGCATCGCGCGGCGCCACCCACGAACCGCCCACGCAGGCAACGTTGCCGAGCGCCAGGTAGGCCTGCGCCGTATCGGCGCCAACGCCGCCGGTCGGGCAGAAGCGCAGACCGGCCAGGGGCGCCGCGACGGCTTTCAGCCAGGCCAAGCCGCCCGCCGTGTCGGCCGGGAAGAATTTCAGCAATCCAAAACCCTGCTCGGCCAAGACCATCGCCTCCGATACCGTCTGGATACCCGGCAAGAATGGCAATCCTGCGGCCCGCGCGGCTGTGACAAGCGTGGGCGTACAGCCGGGGCTGACCGCGAACCGCGCGCCGGCTCGCATAACGTCCTCGAACTGCCGGGGTTGCAGCACGGTTCCTGCGCCAACCACGGCATCGGGCACCTCGGCGGCAATGGCGGCCAGCGCCGCCAGGGCGACGTCTGTCCGCAAGGTGATCTCGAGGACCCGCAAGCCGCCTTTTACCAGCGCCCGGGCGAGCGGCACGGCGTCGGCCGTCCGCTCGATCGTCAGCACCGGCACGACCGGCGCCAGGGCGGCGATGGCCGAGATATCCACCGTCAGACGCTCCAGCCGCCATCGATCACGTTCACCGTCCCGGTGGTGAAGGCCGATTCGTCGCTCGCCAGGTACACCGCGAGGGCGGCGATCTCATCGGCCGAGCCGAAGCGGCCGGTCGGCTGGCGCTGCAGGAAGAACTGCCGCGCGTCGGCGCCGCCGCCCAGCCCGGAAATGCGCTCGTCGAGCGAGGGCGTCTGCACCGTGCCGGGACAGATCGCATTGCAGCGGATGCCCTTGCTCACATAGTCGACCGCCACCGACTTGGTGAGGCCGATCACCGCGGCCTTGGTGGTGCCGTAGATGAAGCGGAGCGCCGCGCCCTTCACCGACGAGGCCGCCGACGACATGTTGACGATCGAGCCCCTGCCCTTGCCCAGCATGCCGGGCAGGAAGGCCTGGATCGTCCAGAACATGCTGCGCACGTTGAGATCGAAGGCGAACCGCCATTGCTCGTCCGTGGCGTCGAGCACCGTGCCGTGATGGACGAAGCCCGCGCAATTGAACAACACGTCCGCCGCGCCGATCTCCTGGGCAAAAGCCGCGATCGCCGCCTTGTCCAGCACATCGAGCTTGCGTGTCTGGACGCCGCTCACGCCCTCCAGAGCCGTGAGCTTCGCCGCGTCGACATCGGTCGCCCACACGCTGGCGCCTTCGGCCGCGAAGGCGCGCGCCGTGGCAGCACCAATCCCCTGCCCCGCCGCCGTGACGACGCAGACCTTGCCTTTCAATCGCATACGCTTGTCTCCGCTACCGCTGCCTGGGGACCTTACTTGATGAGGTCCTTTTCCTTGTAGAACTTCTCGGCGCCGGCATGCAGCGGGATGCCGAGGCCGTGCAGGGCCGATTCGAGCCTGATCACGCGGCCCTTGGCGTGGCCGGAATCGAGCAGCTTGCGCGTGTTGGCGTTCCAGAGCGCGGCGGTGATATTGTAGATCAGCGGGTCGGGCTGCTTGCTCGAGGTCGCCCAGATGGCGTTGACGCTGACCGTCTTCACGCCGGGCACGTTCTTGTAGACGCCGTCGGGAATCTCGTCGGCGCTGAAGAAGCTGTACTGCTTGATCAGGCTCTCGATTTCCGGCCCGTCGATCGGCACCAGGTCGATGCCGGTCGTCGCGGCGAGCTCGGCGATGGCGCCCTCGGGCCAGCCGGCGACGCTGAAAAAGGCATCGAGCGCACCATCCTTGAACTTGTCCGCCGATTGCTGCGGCTTCAGGTACTCGGCCTTGATGTCCTTCTCGGTCATGCCGTAGGCGGCGAGGATCAGGCGCGCATCGACCAGCGTGCCCGAGCCCGGCTCGTCGAGCGACATGCGCTTGCCCTTGAGGTCGCGGATCGACTTGAGGCCGGAGCCCTTGCGCGCCACCAGGTGAAAGCTCTCGGGATAGAGATTGGCGATGGCGCGCAGCATGTCGACCTTGGGCCGGCCCTCGTAGATGCCGCTGCCGTTCAGGGCCCAATAGGCCACGTCCGACTGCACGAAGCCCGATTGCATGCTGCCGGTGGCGATGCCCGCGACGTTGGCGACCGAGCCGTTGGACGCCACCGCCGTGGCGACCAGGCCGGGCACGCCGCACGAACCGCCGTCGGCGCAGGCCCGCGAGCCCGGCGGGTTCGAGATGGCGTTGGCGATCAGGCCGCCGATCGGAAAGTAGGTGCCGGCCGTGCCGCCGGTCCCGATGCGGAAGAAGGTGATGTCCTGCGCCGTCGCCGGCAGGCCGCACAGCGCAGCGGCCGATGACGCGGCAAGCCCGCCCAGCAGCGCGTGCCTGCGATTGATCCTCATCGTTACCTCCCTGACCCCGCCGGGATTAAACCGCGTCCCAACCGCAGTCGCAATGAAGGCCGCTCAGTTGACACCGATTGCCCGGCTCATGGTCGGTCCGATCTCGGCGTGGATCACCACGTCGGCATCGTCGTCCTGGTCGGTCGGATCGCGATTGAGAATGACCAGCTTGGCCCCCTTGCGCTTGGCGATGCTCGGGAAGCCCGCCGCCGGATAGACCACCAGGGAGCTGCCCAGCACGATGAAGAGGTCGCAGGACATCGTCGCGTCCTGGGCCCGCGCCATCTGGATTTCCGGCATGGCCTGGCCGAACGAGATGGTGGCGGTCTTCACGATGCCGTCACACTTCACGCACAGCGGCAGCTTGCCGCCGCCCAGGAACGCCCGCCTGATCGGGTCCAGTTCGTGGCGATGGCCGCAATCCAGGCAGCTCGCATAGGTCGCGTTGCCGTGCAGCTCGATCACCTTGGAGTCGGGCACGCCGGAGCGCTGGTGCAGGCCGTCGACATTCTGGGTGATGATGGCGCTCATGCGTCCCTGCTCGACCAGCTTGGCCAGCGCGCGGTGGCCGGCATTGGGCTCGGCCTTGAGCATGGTCTCGTCGGTCGCGAACTTGCGCCGCCAGGTCTCGCGGCGCATCTCGTCCGACGCCATGAAGTCGTCGAAGTAGATCGGCTTGTAGCGCGTCCAGATCCCGCCCGGCGAACGGAAGTCCGGGATTCCCGACTCCGTCGAGATGCCCGCACCGGTGAAGGCGACGATGCGCTTGGCCGAACCGATCAGGTCCCGCAACAGTTCGATATCGTCCATGTCCACCTCCTCGCCTGCGATCACGGCGCCGGCATGGCCGGATTGTGCACGGCGCAGCCGATCAATACCCTGCCCTCGCTTCTCACCTCGGCGGCATAGGCGAACCACGACCCCGACTGGGGATCGACGCAGCGCCGCTCGTCGATCATGACCGTGAATTCCGGATTGTCCGCCGCCGCATAGGTCACCGCGCTCTCCAGCTTCTGCGGCCCGCCATGGGGGATGCGCTGTGCCGGCTGTCCGCCGGCCACGCCCAGCATCATGTCGCGCGACGTGACTTCGAGACGCCACGACGCCTCGCCGCCGCCGCCGCCGGTGACCAGCCATTCACGCTGGTCGAACCGTTCGCGACAGCCCGCCGTCTCGACGGCCGCCCGGCGCAACTCCAGCGCGCTCAGGCCCGAGCCCGGCCCGGTCTCGCGTCCGCCGTAGATCTCGACGAACATCGGGCGGCTCTGGCCGGCCGTCAGCCCCTTGAGCGCCTGCGTCAGTTCCTGGTCCGGCGTACGGTCCTCCAGGACGAGCGGCGCGCCATCGCACGGCAGGAACTGCAAACGATCGCCGAGGTCGCGCACCAGGCCGCGCAGTCGGACCGCGCTCGCCGGCAGCACCGGGCGCGCGGGCTCCGGCGGAGGCAGTGCTGCCTGCGGGCCGAGCGCCATGGTCGGGGCGGTCGGCGGCGGCTGGAGCGCCGGCCCCTGAATCGTCGGCACCGGGGCCGGCGCGCCGCCCCGGGTGACCGGCGTCGGCGCGGCCCGCGTCGCCAGCGTCGGCAGGGCATAGAAGAAAAGCGGCCGCTGCGCCGCGTCGAGCAGGCAGACGAACTGCGTCTCGAAGGGCTGGCCGCTGCGGTAGGTCAGCCGTCCGCGCAAGGTCAGCGCCGCCGTGATCGGCTGCGAGCCGGCCTTGGCCTCGACCCTCTCGAGCGCCGGCGGCGGGAAATCGAGCGCCGTCACGCGATCGACGGAAGGGCTCAGCTTGCGATACTGGGCCTCGCCGAATGCGGCACATTGCTGGGCAAGCTTGGTCTGCGCGGCGGCGGGCATGGCCGTGGCCAGCAGGGCAAGGACGAGCGATAGGGCGAGGCGCATCAGGCGCCTAGGATAGCCAGCGCTTGCGCCTCTTGTAATGCTTCGTATCGCGATAGGATTTGCGCGCCCCGCCCTCGTTGAGGCCGAGATAGAACTCCTTGATGTCGGAATTGTCGCGCAATTTGTCGGCCGGCCCTTCCAGCACGATGCGGCCGTTTTCCATGACATATCCGTGATCGGCGACGGCCAGCGCCATGGCGGCGTTCTGCTCGACCAGCAGGACCGAGAGCTTCTCCTGCTTCACCAGCCGGCCGACGATGCCGAAGATCTCCTCGACCAGCATGGGCGCCAGGCCGAGCGACGGCTCGTCGAGCAGCACCACCCGGGGCTGGCTCATCAGCGCCCGGCCGATCGCCAGCATCTGCTGCTCGCCGCCCGACAGGTAGCCCGACACCTGGTGCCGCCGCTCCTTGAGCCTGGGGAAATACGAATAGACCAGCTCGATGCCCTGCTTCACCGCGCCGCCGTCCTTCTGGACGTGGCCGCCCGCCACCAGGTTCTCCTCGGTGGTCAGGTTCTCGAACACGCGCCTGCCCTCGAACACCTGGACGAGGCCGAGCCGTGCGACGTCGTGCGCCCGCATGCCGTCGATGCGCCGCTCGCCGAGCTGGATCGTGCCCTTGGTGACTTCGCCGCGCTCGCTGTGCAGCACGCCGGAGATCGCCTTGAGCGTCGTCGTCTTGCCGGCGCCATTGGCGCCCAGCAGGGTCGTGATCGCGCCCTCGCCGACGCCGATCGACACGCCCTTGAGGACGAGGATGACGCGGTCGTAGACGACCTCGATGTTGTTGATCGCCAGCATGGGCGTCCTGTGCTGAAGCGTTAGGTTCGTGACAGGGGGCGGGCGGCGAGGTTTTCGCCGCCCGCTCCTTGTTCACAGGTTCAGGACTTCGAGGCGTCGGCCGCGAGCTGCTTCTCGATCACCGGCCGGTAGCCCTGGAACCAGTCCTTCACCTTCACGAGCTTGCCGCCCTTGACGCTCCAGATCTGCACCCAGCCGCCGCCCTCGTGGTCGGTCGGCGTGATCGCCATCGGCGGCACGAGACCGCCCAGGGTGAAGTCCTTGATCTGCTCCATGCCCTTCTTGACCTCTTCCGAGGTCGGCGCCGCGCCGCCCTTGGCCTTGATGGCGTTGCGCACCGCCTCGACATGGAGGGCACCGATCAGGACGCCGCGGTTGTAGAGAACGGTCGAGTCCATTTCCTTGGGCGGGGACTTGCCCTGCGCCTTGTACATGGCCTCGATCTCCTTGATCACCGGGAAGTCCTTGCCGACGCCGGCGAACTGGATGGTGCTGTAGCCTTCGGCCATCGCCCATGCCGCCCGCCGCGATGATGTCGGCCTCGGAGCTGCCCCACACGAAGGCGACCACCTTGCTGAGCGGGAAGCCCTTGCCCTTCAGCTCCTTGATGGAGACCGACGGGGCGCGCCCGAACAGATGGGTGATGACGAAGTCCGGCTTGTAGCGGCCGGTGATGTCGAGCACCTGGGCGCCCATTTCCAGGCCCGGGGCGGGCACGGCGAAGGTGCGCAGCTCGAAGCCTTCGGACTTGGCCAGATCCTCGAGGATCGGCATCGGCTCCTTGCCCGCCGGGTTGTCGTAGAAGAGATAGGCGATCTTCTTGCCCTTCAGCCCGCCCATCTTCTCCTTGGCGAACTCCACCGCGGCGCCCGCTTGCGACCAGTAGCTGGCCGCGATCGGGAAGGTGTAGGGGAAGCGCTTGCCGTCGGCGGCCGGAGAGGTGCCGAAGCCGGGCGAGGTGCCGAGGATCTTGTCCTCCTCGAGCTTCTTGTTGAGCGCCGCGGTCTGCGGCGTGCCGTAGAGGCCTTCCAGCACGGCGCCTTCCTTCTTGAAGCGCTCATGCGCTTCCATGGCGGGCGGCACCTTGTACTCGTTGTCGATCTCGATGACCTTGATCTTGAAGCCTTCGACGCCGCCCTTGCTGTTGATCAGGGCGATATAGTCCTGATAGCCGGGGCACAGCACCGTGCCGACCGTCGCGGTCGGACCGGTGCGGTCGCATTGAAAGCCGAACACCAACTCCTTCGACTGGGCGTAGGCTTGCGCCCCGCCGAACGCCAGGGTCGCGGTCGTTGCCGCAACACCCAGCCAACCTTTAACGAACCTCGTCATGGGTTCCTCCCTTTCTCAAGCAATGCCCCGCTCCTAGTAGGAGAAGGGCCAAACCCGGAAATAGCTCCGGATATTCCTCCATAGTCGGTTGAGCCCCTCGGGCTCGACGATCAGAAAGAAGATGATCAGGCCGCCGAACACGCCCAGCCGCAGGCCGGAGATGACATTGGCCATCTCGGCCGAGGTGAAAAACAGCGACCCCACATCCTCCATGAAGATACGGATCGCTATGGGCAGCAATGTGACGAAGATCGCGCCGAAGATCGAGCCCAGGACCGAGCCCAGCCCGCCGATGATGATCATGGCCAGGTAGTCGATCGAGACGATGAGCTGGAACTGCTCGTAGTTGGCGATGCCGAAATAGTAGGTGTAGAGCACGCCGCAGACGCCGGCATAGAAGGACGAGATGGCGAAGGCCAGCAGCTTGTAGCGGTAGATGTTGATGCCGATGATCTCGGCCGCGATGTCCTGGTCGCGCACCGCCACGAAGGCGCGGCCGATGCGGCTCCGCACCAGGTTCAGGGTCGCCACGATGGCGAGCACGGCGAAGAACAGCAGGAAGAAATAGAGGCTGCCCTGGGTGTTGAAGCTCACGCCAAACAGGCTCGGCCGGTCGACCTGGATCGACGCCTGCGCCCCGCCGGAAATCGCCGGGACGCGGTTGATGATCCATTCGATGATGAGCTGGCCGGCCAGGGTGGCGATGGCGAGGTAGAGACCCTTGATGCGCAGGCTCGGCATGCCGACGATCACGCCGATCAGCGCCGCCATCAGCCCGCCCGCCGGCAGGGTGATCCAGAACGGCAGGCCGAGCCTGACCGCGAGGTTGGCCGCCGTATAGGCGCCGACCGACATGAAGGCGCCGTGGCCGATCGAGATCTGGCCGGTGTAGCCCACCAGGATGTTGAGCCCGAGCGCGCCCACGATGGCGATGAAGATCAGGTTCAGGATCGACAGATAATATTCGTGGATGGTGAGCGGAATGATCACCACGAAGAGCAGCGCCAGCGCGATCACCGTCCACTTGGCGATCGGCAGCGGATAGAGCGCCATGTCGGCGCCGTAGGTCGTCTTGAAGATGCCGGACTCGCGATGGAACATGATCTACACGCGCTCGATCTGGCGTCGGCCGAAGATGCCGTAGGGCCTGATCATCAGCACCAGGATCATCAGCACGTAAGGCGCGAAGTCCTTGGTGCCGCCGCCGACATAGGGGTCGAGATAGCCGGCGGCGAGGCTCTCGACGATGCCGATGATCAGCCCGCCGACCAGCGCGCCGCCGATCGAATCGAGGCCGCCCAGGATCACCACCGGAAAGACCTTCAGGCCGACCAGGGCGAGCTGGACGTCGACGCCCAGCATGCTGCCCCAGACGATGCCGCCCAGCGCCGAAACGATGCCGGCCATCGCCCAGGCGATCGCGAAGTAGCGCTCGACGTTGATGCCCATCGCCTGCGCCACCTGCTGGTTGTCGGCGACGGCGCGCATGGCGACGCCCATGCGGCTCTTCTTGAAGAACCAGCTGAAGGCCAGGAAGAACACGATCGCCACGACGGCGCCCAGGACCTGGATGGGCGGCAGGCTGGCCGCCCCCAGCACGATGGGCTCATCGCCGATCGGCAGCGAGAGCGCCCGCGTCTCGCTGCCGAAGATCACCGGCCCCAGCCCGCGCAGCACGGCGGCGAGCCCGATCGTCGCCATGATGACGGCCACGACCGGCCGGCCCAGCAACGGCCGCAGCACGATCCTCTCGAGGCCGAAGCCGAAGCCGATCATGGCCGCCAGGACGATCACGATGGCGGCGAAGAGCGGTGCGGCCTCGAAGCCCAGAACCGTCACGACGATCAGGCCGGCCAGCATGACGAACTCGCCCTGCGCGAAGTTGATCGCGTCGGTCGCCTTGTAGACCAGCACGAAACCGAGCGCGATCAGCGAGTACATCAGCCCGATCGACGCACCGTTCAGCACCAGCGCCAGCAGGAATTGCAGGTCTTCCGACATCGTCAGCGCCAGCCTTCAAGGTCAAATGGACCGCGGGCCTCCAGGCCCGCCTCTTCTAGATTGGAAGAGCATGAGCGGGCCTGGAGGCCCGCGGTCCGATGAATGCGACATTCTACGCAGCCCTCCGCGTCGGCTCGGCCGCGACCTTGCCGTGGATCGCGATGGTCGAGTTGAGCGTCGACTTGCGGCCGTCCTCGAAGGTGATCTCCAGCGTGACGTCGGCCGACGACTTGCCGCCGTAAAAGGCCTCGATGACGCTGGCGTACTTCTCGGCCACGAAGCGGCGGCGAACCTTGCGGGTGCGCGTCATCTCGGCATCGTCGGCGTCGAGCTCCTTGTTCAGCAGCAGGTAGCGCTTGACCTGCTGCACGTCGGGCAAGCGTGGCGTTGGCCTTGGCGATCTCCGCGCCGATCAGGTCCGCGACCTCGGGCTTGCCGCTGAGATCGACGAAGCTGGTATAGACCAGCCCCTGCTTCTCGGCCCACGTCCCCACCGTCTGCATGTCGATGGCGATCATGGCGACGACGAACGGGCGCTGGTCGCCGAAGGCGACGGCCTCGCGAATGAACGGGCTGAACTTCAGCTTGTTCTCGATGAACTGCGGCGCGAAGGCCGAGCCGTCGGTGAGCTTGCCGACATCCTTGGCGCGATCGATGATGACGAGGTGGCCCTGCTTGTCGAAGAAGCCGGCGTCGCCGGTCTTCAGCCAGCCGTCGGCCGTGAGGGTGTCCCGCGTCACCTCCTCCTGCTTGTAATACCCCATGAAGACGTTGGCGCCCTTCAGCATGACCTCGCCGCGCTCGTCGATCCTGACCTCGACCCTCGGGAACGGCCGGCCGACCGTGTTGGGATTGGCCTCGGCATCGGCCTGGCAGGCGATCATGGCCGACGCCTCGGTGGCGCCGTAGACCTGCTTGAGGTTGATGCCGAACGAACGGAAGAAGCGGTAGGTATCGGGCCCCAACGGCGCACCGCCGGTGTAGCACCAGCGCGCCTTGCGCAGGCCGAGCTGGTCGCGCACCGGCCCGTAGACCAGGATTTCGCCCGCCGCCAGGCCGAGCCGGTCGGCCAGCGAGAGCTCCTTGCCATCGGTGCGCTTCAGCTCGCAGCGCTCGGCGTGGCTGCGGAAATGCTCGAACACGCGGCGCTTGAGCGGCGAGGCGTCGCCGCCCTTGACCTGCATCTGGGTCAGCAGGTTCTCCCAGATGCGCGGCGGCGCCAGCATGGAGTCGGGGCCCAATTCGCGCAGGTCGCGCTGCACCGTCTCGGGGTTCTCCGGGCAATTGACGGTGAGGCGCGAGAGCAGCGCCATGCCGAGGGTGAAGGCGGCGTCGCCGACCCAGGCCATCGGCAAATACGACAGCCAGTTGTCGCCGGCCTTGACGTCGTTCACCTCGACGAAGGCCTCGGCCGTGGCGATCATGTTGCGCTGGCTCAGCATGACGCCCTTGGGGCTGCCGGTCGTGCCCGAGGTGTAGGCGATCATCGCCGTGTCGTTGGCGCCGCCCTTGGCGAGCTCGGCCTCGTAGAAGCCCGGGTTCGCCGCGCCGAACGTGCGTCCCTCCTCCTGCACGCTCGCGAAGGAGCGCAGGATCGGGTCGTCGTAGAATGACAGGCCACGCGGATCGTCGAAGATGATCCAGCGCAGCTTGGGCAGCTCGTCCTTCAGCGACAGCGCCTTGTCGACCTGCTCCTGGTCTTCGGCCACGATGATCGAGGTCTCGGCATGGTTCAGGACATAGACCAGCTCCGAGGCGATCGAATCCTGGTAGACCGGCACCGAGATGCCGCCCAGCACCTGGGCCGAGAGCTGGGCGAAATAGAGCTGCGGGCGGTTGTCGCCCACCACCGAGAGCTTGTCGCCGCGCCCGAAGCCGAGAGCCGCCAGGCCCAGCGCGAAGTCGCGCACGTTGTCGCGGTAGGCCGTCCAGTCGTAGGTCTGCCAGACGCCGCGCGTCTTTTCGCGGATGCCGGCGCCTTTGGGATCGTCCTCGGCGTTGCGCTGCAGGAGCTTGGGCAGCGTCGAGGTCTTGGCGTGATCGATCAGGCTCATGCCCGTCCTCCGGTCTTGGCCGCGCCGAGATAGGCCTCGATCACCGCGGGATGGCGCTGGACCTCCTCGGGCGTACCGGCGGCGATGCAGCGGCCGCGGTCGAGCACGACCACGATGTCGGAAATGTCCATGACCACGCCCATGTCGTGCTCGATCAGCACGACCGTGACGCCGCGTTCCTGGTTCACGTCCAGGACGTAGCGCGCCATGTCTTCCTTCTCGTCCTGGTTCATGCCGCCCATCGGCTCGTCGAGCAGCAGCAGCTTGGGCTCGAGCGCCAGCGCGCGGCCGAGCTCGACCCGCTTGCGCAGGCCGTAGGCCAGCGACGCCGTCGGCTGCTTGCGCAGGTCCTGGAGCTTCAGGAACTCGATGATCTCCTCGATCGCCTCGCGGTGGGCGATGTCTTCCTTCTGCGCCATGCCCCAGTAGATGACGCTCGCCAGCACGCCCGCCTTCATGCGCACGTGGCGGCCCAGCATGAGATTGTCGAGGACGGTGAGGCCGCTGAACAAGGCGATGTTCTGGAAAGTCCGCGCGATGCCGAGCGAGGCGATGTCGCTCGGCTTCTTCTGGGTGATGTCGCGGCCTTCGAGCAGGATGCGGCCGCTGTCGGGCTTGTAGAAGCCCGAGATCATGTTGAGCAGCGACGTCTTGCCGGCGCCGTTGGGACCGATGATGGACAGGATGCTGCCGCGCGGCACGTCGAGCGACACGTCCTGGACGGCCGTCACGCCGCCGAATTGCTTGGATACGCTCTCGACCACAAGCTGGTTGTCGCCCTCTCGCGCGGCTACGCGCTGGGCGGACGCCCCCACCATGAACCCTCCCTAAACTACAGGCTCATATTCCTTATTTGTTGGCGTCATCATGCAGGCTCCGGTGGGCGAAGGCAACAAATCTGCCTAAGCTCGGCCCCTCACCCGGGAGACCGCGACATGCCGCGCCACATCGTTTGCCTTACTTTCGACCACGATCACCTGTCGGGCTTCATTGCACGCGGTCTGACGTCGCCCACCGCCATCTCGCGCGGCGAGTATGACGTCGTGGTCATCCCGCGCCTCGTGGCGCTGCTGGCGCGCTACGACATCAAGGCGACCTTCTTCACGCCCGGCCACACGATCGACAGCACGCCGGCGGCGGTGACGCCCTACGTCGAGGCCGGCCACGAGCTCGCCCATCATGGCTGGACCCATCGCCTGCCCGTCAGCCTGTCGCGCGACGAGGAGGAAGAGGAGATCGTGCGCGGCAACGATTCGATCCGGAAGATCAGCGGCCGCACCGCGCGCGGCTACCGCTCGCCCGCCTGGGACCTCTCGCCCCATTCGATCGAGCTGCTGCTGAAGCACGGCATCAAATACGACAGCTCGCTGATGGGCCACGACTACGACTGCTACTATGCCCGCCAGGGCGACGTCGCCGAGCTTTTGACGCCGTTCGTGCGCGGCCGCGAGACCGGCCTGGTCGAGATGCCGATCAGCTGGTCGCTCGACGACTTCCCGCACTTCGAATACATGCGCCTGCCCAACGGCTCGGTCATGCCGGGCCTGATGAACGCCACCAGCGTGCTGGAGAACTTCGTCGACGACTACACCTACATGACGCGCGTGCAGCCCGACTTCGGCATCCTGACCTACACCTTCCATCCCCACGTGATCGGCCGCGGCCATCGCATGATGATGCTGGAGCGGCTGATCCAGAAGCTGATGGAGGACGGCGCCGTGTTCATGACCATGGAAGCCGCCATGGGCGAGTGGCTGGCGCGCCAGCAGTCGGGACGAAAGGCGGCGGCGGAGTAGTTCTTCAAGCGGACCGCGGGCGTCCCGCCCGCTCATGAGCGGGCGGGACGCCCGCGGTCCGTTCATGACGTGCGCGCCACCCGGATCGCCCGGCAGATCGTCACCATCTTGCCGATGGCGTGATCGACGAAGGCCGAAACGCCGCTCTCGATCTTGTCGGCCAATGCCGGCCGGTCCGCCGAAATGGCCCGCGCCAGCACGCGCGCACGCTCCGCGGCCGCCATTCGGTTGGTCAAGATGGCGCGGCCGAGCGAGCCGTCGGCCTGCACCGGCGCCAGCAGCCGCTTCGATGCGCTCGCAGAAAATCCGGCGCGTGCGCGAGATGCCGGTACATGCTGGCGAGGATCAGCGGCTCGGGCCGATCGCCGAAGCGATTGAGACGCAGGACCCTTTGCCAGGTCTCCGGCGACACATCCGCTTCCGAGGCGAGCTTCGGCAACGCCACATCCGGCGCCGGCAGCCGCGGCCCCTGCTCCGGCGTTCCCTCGGCCGCCGTCTCGCCGCGCAGCCAGGCGACCAGGGCGCCCAGCGCAAAGAGATTGATGGTGTTGGAATGATCGTAGCTTGCCAGCACGGCGTCGACGCTCGCGGGCTCCGTGCCGGCGAGCGAGCCCAGCTTCGGCAGGATCATGCTCTCGCGGAAACGCACGGCGGCGGTATCGGCCATGCCCAGCGAATAGAGCGGCTTCACCGCACTCCAGGCCCACGGCAACGCGCCGATCCAGCGTCGCCAGATGACGCCACACCAGGTTGACCACGCGCACGCCCACGGTGGCGCGGATGTCGGCAAAGAGAGCGGCCGTCTCGCCCGTCGCCTCGGCTTCGGCGACGGCGGGAAACGGATCGCTCACCGGATCAGCGGCCCTTGAACTGCGGCCGGCGCTTTTCCATGAAGGCGCGGCGGCCTTCGATGTAATCCTCGGAGCCGAAGCACTCCTGCACCAGCGCGCTGGTGCGGCCGAAGTCGGGCTTGCCGTCGAGCCGCGTCAGCTCCTCGACGGTCCGCTTGGCCGCATGCATGGTGAGCGGCGCGTTCTCGCCGATCAGCTTGCAGTAGTTGTCGACATAGGCGTCGAGCTCGGCATCCGGCACGACGCGGTTGATCAGGCCCATGCCGAGCGCTTCCTGGGCGCTGAACATGCGGCCGGTGAAGAAGATCTCCTTGGCGTAGGCGGGGCCGACCACGTCCATCAGCGTCTTGATGCCGGCCGCGCGGTAGCCCAGGCCGAGCCGGGCCGCCGGCACGCCGAACTTGCAGTTGTCCGAGGCGATGCGGATATCGCAGGTCAGCGAGACGGCGACGCCGCCGCCGACGCAGAAGCCGCGGATGCGGGCGATGGTCGGCTTGGAGCACTTGGCCAGCCGGGCGTTGGCGATCTCGCCGATCTTGTCGTAGTAGGCGATCTGCTCGGGCGTCGAGCGCGCCTTCTCGAACTCCGAGATGTCGGCGCCCGAGACGAAGGCCTGGTCGCCCGCCCCGGTCACGACCACGACGCGGATCGCCGGATCCTTCTCGAACTCGTCCATGATGACCGGGATCGCCTCCCACATGTCGGACGAGGTGGCGTTGCGCTTGGCCGGCTTGTTGAAGACGAGCCGGCCGACCGGCCCGTTCTTCTCGGCGATCATGTTCGGTGTGGGACTGATCATGTTCATTCTCCTCTTGCTGGGGGCGCGCCACTCCAGTGGCGCGATCTTCCCCTTAATCGACAAAGACGCGCGACTGGAGTCGCGCGCCCCCAGCCTAGATGACGCCGCGCTGGCGGAAGCTGGCGATGGCGGCGGCGTCGTAGCCGGCCTCCTTCAGCACCGCCTCGGTATGCTCGCCCTGCTCGGGCGTGGCCGAGCGCATCTCGAAGGGCGTGCGGCTCATGTTGATCGCCTGGCCGATCAGCTCGATGTCGCCCAGCTTGGGCGAGTGGACGGGATGCGCCATCTGCAGGTGCTTGACCTGCGGATCGGCGAACATCTCGTCCATCTTGTAGATCGGCCCGGCCGGCACGCCCGCCTTGTTGAGCTTCTCGACCAGCTCGGCGCTGCCGTAGGTCGCCACCCGCTTGTCGATCTCGGCGTTCAGCACGTCGCGGTTCTTGGCGCGCGCCTTGTCGGTCGAGAAGCGCTCGTCGGTCATCAGCTCCGGCGAATTGATGGATTCGCAGAAGCGCTTGTAGATGTGGCCGCCCGACGCCGCGATGTTGATGTAGCCGTCCTTGGTCTTGAACACGCCGGTCGGGATCGAGGTCGGATGGTTGTTGCCGGCCTGGCCCGGCACGTCCTTGGCGAGCGTCCAGCGCGCCGCCTGGAAGTCGCACATCGAGATCATGGCCTGCAGCAGCGAGCTCGAGACCCACTGGCCCTGGCCCGAGACTTCGCGCTCGAGCAGCGCCGTCAGGATGCCGATGGCGCAGTGCAGGCCCGCGCCCACGTCGGCCACGGCGATGCCGGCGCGCACCGGTCCGCCGCCCGGCATGCCGGTGACCCACATCAGGCCGCCCATGCCCTGGGCGATCTGGTCGAAGCCCGCCCGCTCGGCGTAGGGGCCGTCCTGGCCGAAGCCCGAGATCGAGCCCAGCACGATGCGCGGATTGACCTTCTTCAGGCTCTCGTAGTCGATGCCGAGGCGGAACTTCACGTCGGCGCGGTAGTTCTCGACCACCACGTCGGCCTTCTCGACCAGCTTCATGAAGACGGCCTTGCCGTCCGGCTCCTTGAGATTGAGCGTGATCGAGCGCTTGTTGCGATGCAGGTTCTGGAAGTCGGGCCCATGGCGCGGCCCGCCCATGTCCATGTCGCCGGCGCCCGGCGGCATCTCGACCTTGATGCAGTCGGCGCCCCAGTCGGCGAGATAGCGCACGGCGGTCGGGCCGGCGCGCACCCGCGTCAGATCGAGCACGGTAAAGCGGGCAAGCGGTCCTGCGGTCATGGTCTCACTCTTGCTATTTGACCTCACCCTGAGGAGGCCCGCAGGGCCGTCTCGAAGGGTGGGCAACAGACCGAGTCTGCAGCCCATGCTTCGAGACGCTCGCTGCGCTCGCTCCTCAGCATGAGGTTGTCGGTGGGTCGATACTCTACTCTACCCGTACCATGGCGGCGGGATCGATCTCCAGCCAGACCCTGCTGCCGATTTCGAAAACCGTCTCGGGGCCGGTAGAAACCCGCAGCGGCTTGGCGGCGCCCAGCGGCCGGGCCTGATAATCCCAGTATTCGCCGAGATAGGACCGCCCTGCGATCTCGGCCTCGATGGCGAGTGCGCCACCGTTCGGCTTCCGGGTGGTGAGGCCGATCGCCTGGGGGCGCAGCGAATACAGCAATTCGCCCGTCCCGTTCGCCCCTTCCAGCAACGACGTGGCGGCCGAGAAACCGTCGAACCGCACCTCGCTGCCCTGCCGCGCGCCTTCGAGGAAGTTCGTGCGGCCGATGAAGCCCGCCACGAACCGGCTCCTCGGCCGGCCATAGAGCACGTGCGGCGCGTCGACCTGCTCGATCCGCCCCTTGTTCATCACCACGATGCGGTCGGAGGTCACCATGGCCTCCGACTGGTCGTGGGTGACGTAGACCGTGGTGATCTTGAACTCGTCGTGCAGGCGGCGGATCTCGAAGCGCATCTCCTCGCGCAGGTTGGCGTCGAGGTTGCTGAGCGGCTCGTCGAGCAGCAGCACCTCGGGCTCGACCACGATGGCCCGGGCCAGCGCCACCCTCTGCTGCTGGCCGCCCGACAGCTCGGCCGGATAGCGCCCCTTCAGCCCGCGCATCTGGACGACATCGAGGATCCTGTCGACCCGGCGATCGATCTCGGCGCCGGCGAATTTGCGGACCTGCAGGCCGAAGCCGACATTCTCGCCGACCGTCATGTTCGGCCAGATGGCGTAGCTCTGGAAGATCATCGACATGCGCCGCTTTTCCGGCGGCACGACGCCCGAGGCGGTCGAGATCGTCTGGCCGTCGAGCGCGATCGTGCCGGCCGTCGGCGGCATGAATCCCGCGATCATGCGCAAGGTCGTGGTCTTGCCGCAGCCCGATGGCCCCAGCAGGGAGACGAATTCGCCCTTCTGCAGCTCCAGCGAGAAGTCCTTCACCGCCTCGACGGCGCCGAAGCTCTTGGTGACATTGCTGAGGGCGAGCTTGCTCATGTCGCGTTCCGCCTCAGCATGAAATCCCGCCCGAGCGCGCGCTGGCCGATCCACAGCAGCGGCAGGGTCAGGACCTGAAGGATCAGCGCCAGGGCCGCAAGGTATTCGAAGTTCCCCTCCTCGCTCATGTCGAAGATCATCACCGACACGACCTTGGTTCCCGGGGCGTACAGGAAGATCGCCGACGACAGCTCGCGCGTGGCCGGGATGAAGATCAGGAGCCAGGCGCCCAGCAGGCTGCGCTTGAGCAGCGGCGCCACGACGCGGCGCAAGGCGGTGATGCGGTTGCCGCCCAGGATGCGAACGGCCTCCTCCATCTCCGGGTTGATGCTGCGCATCGCCGCGCTGTTGTTCACATAGCCGATCGGCAGGAAGCGCGTGGTGAAGGCCAGGATCAGGATCGTCGCCGTGCCGTAGAGGGCGAGCGGCGGCGGCGCATAGGCGGCGTAGAAGCCGATCGCCAGCACGACGCCCGGGATCACGAAGGGGGCGATGCACAGGAAGCCCAGGACGCCGGAGAACGGCACCAGCCGGCGGGTCACGATGTAGGCCACGCCCAGGGTGAGGATCACGCCGGCCGTGGCGGCGGCGCCGGCAAACAGGAAGGAGTTGACCACCGAGAGTGCCGCCGTCGCATGCTCGAACAGAACGAAGTGGAAATTCCTGAGGGAGATATTGTCGAGCGCGAAGCCGCGCCCCCAGGCCTTGGCCAACGACGCCTGCACCAGGAACAGATAAGGCAGGAAGACCGAGAGCGTCGCCACGAACATGGCGTAGCCGAACATCGCCCAGCGCCAGCGGCCGAGCTGGATCGGTCGCCGTTCGCCGCCCTTGCCGGTGAGCGATACGAAGCCCTTGCGATGGGTCATCAGGCGCTGCACCAAAATCAGCATCACGGTGACGCCGAGCAGCGGCATGGCATAGGCCGCCGCCACCTCGACCCGGACGGGATTGCCGAAGAACTGGAAGAGCTGGGTCGTCGCCACGTTGAAGCGCGCGGGAATGGCGATCATGGCGGGCGAGGCGAACAGGGCGATGGCCTCGAGGAAGCAGATGATCAGGCCGCCCAGGATCGCGGGCAGTGCGAGCGGCAGGGTGACCCGCCGCATGGTCCGCCATGTCCCCGCCCCCAGGATGTTGGCGGCGTCCTCCATCTCCGACGACACCAGCTCGAGCGCGGCCGAGGTGAAGATGAAGATGTAGGGAAACGAATAGAGCGCGATGACGACGGCCAGCCCGGTGAAGCTGTAGATGTTGAACGGTCCCGCCTCGGCGCCGGTGGCGAACATGTAGAAGCGGTTGAGCCAGCCGGCATTGGGACCGGCCAGCAGGATCCAGGCGACCGCGCCGGTGTAGGGCGGCGTGATGAAGGTCGCCAGCACCAGCATGCGCACGAAGCCCCGCCCCGGCATGTTGGTGCGCGACACGCCCCAGGCGAGCGGAATCGCGAACAGGCCGGCCAGCGCGGCGGAAACGGCGCCGAGCTTCAGGGAGTTGAACAGGGCCTCGACATAGCGCGAGCGGCCCCAGGCGACGGCATAGTTGGCCAAGGTGAAGCCGCCGGTACGCTCCGCCGTGAAGCTGGTGACCACCAGGTAGACGAAGGGACTGACCACCAGGAACAGCAGGACCGCGATGATGGCGATCCACAGCAGCCAGGTCGCGTCCAGCCCACCGACCCGTGCCGGCCGGACGGATGAAGACGAAAGCGCTGGTGCGGCGATCGGTCATGGTTTCATGTCGTCCTGAGCGCAGCGAAGGACCTCATCGCCGCTTGCCACGGGCATGAGATCCTTCGCTACGCTCAGGATGACGGCGATTGTTGATCATCTTCTGCCTACCCTAGTTCCCGAACGTGTCCCGCCACTGCTCGATCACCTCGGGGATGCCCTTGTCGATTTCCGCGACGGTCGGCCGGATCGTCTTGATCTCGCTGATCGGCTTGGCGCCCGGCGACGGCGCCACTTCCGGCCGCAGCGGGATGGCGAAGTGCTTGGCGTTGATCTTCGCCGCCTCGATCGAATTGAGATATTCCATGAAGAGCTTGGAAGCATTGAGGTGCTTGGTGCCCTTGATGATCCCCGACGGCGCGATGATCAGCACGGAACCGTCGCTCGGATAGGACACTGCCAGCGGATTGCCGCGGGCGGCGCTGAACAGGGTCGATCCGTCGGCGCCCGCCGCCACCTGGCGTTCGCCGGCATTGAGCGCCGTCACCGTGTCGTTGATCGAGCGTCCGATCTGCGGCTTGTTCTTCTCCAGATTGTCGAAGTACTCCCAGCCGTAGAGTTTCTTCATCATCAGGACCCAGGTACCGACATAGCCCGAGAATCCCGGATGGCCGATCGAGACCTTGCCCTTCCATTTGAGGTCGAGAAGGTCCTGCCATTTCTTGGGCGCTTCTTCGGCCTTCACCTTCGAGGTGTTGTAGGTGATCGTCACGAGACCGGCCGACGTCGTGTGATAATAGCCGTCGGGATCGAAGTTCTGGAACTCCGGCAGGATCTTCGAGGCCGTCTCGGGAACGTACTTCTCGAACCTTCCGTCGGCCTTCAGGCGAACATCATGGCCGACATCGGTCGACGAGAAGACATCGCAGACGACCTGGTTGTTCTTCAGATCCTGCAGCAGTCGCTGGTAGGCGACCTGCGCCGTCGTGCGCACGACGTTCACCTTGATGCCGTAGATCTTCGTGAACTCGGCGCCGAGCTCTTCGGCGCCCTCGGACGTGTAATGGGCGGTGTACCAGGTGAGCTCGCCTTCCTTCTTGGCGGCTTCTTCGAGCGCTTTCATGTCGGCGCGGGCGCCCGCCGGCGCAAGGACGAGCGCGGCGACCACGACGAGGCGTGCCAACCCCTTCATCAGTTCCTCCCTAAGCGTGACCTTATTATTGTTGGGATGGGATACGATCACACGGAGCGGCAGCCGACAAGCGCGAGCCGCCGCAAGAGAGCGCATGACGGAAGACAAATCAGCCGGCTGGGCGACCTACTACGAGAAGCTGCGCGACCGGCCGCCGCGGCGCACGCTGCTCACGGCGCTCGACCGCTTCGGCTCGCCGCCGCCCGACGCACTGGTCGTCGATCTCGGCTGCGGCGATGGCCGGGACGTGATCGAGATGCTGCGCCGCGGCTGGCAGGTCGTGGCCGTCGACGCCGAGCCCGAAGCGCTGCGCCAGCTCCAGGCCCGGGAATTGCCGGCCGGCAGCAGGATCACGCCGATCGTGGCGCGGCTGGAGGATGTACCGCTGCCGATCGGTCTCCATCTGGTCAATTCCAGCTTCGCCCTGCCGCTTTGCGAGCCGGAGGCTTTTCGCATCGTCTGGGAGCGCATCCGCGAGGCGCTGCCGGCCGGCGGGCGCTTCAGCGGCCAGTGGTATGGCCCGCGCGACAGCTGGGCCGGCCGGCCGGGCATGACCTTCGTCGATCGCGACGAGGCGCTGGCGCTGCTCGAGGGCTTCGAGCTCGAGATGTTCGAGGAAGAGGAAGCCGACAGCGTCACGCCGCGCGGCAACGCCAAGCACTGGCACATTTTTCACATCGTCGCGCTCAAGTCATAGCGGAAGGTCGGATGGCGGGCTACCGAAGGTAGGAGAGCGAGCCACCGAAGGTATAGCTTATCCGTTCACGCGCTCATGATTACGTTGTCAGTGACAAGCGGATTGGCCTGTTGGCGCGCTTGTGAGAGTCCAACGTGACGCACGAAGCAATTCGGAGAGCAATGCGATGGCGCAACAGACTCGCCCGTTGATGATGGCTTGGCGCGTGCATGAGTACGGCGCGCCGGATGTCATGAGATTCGACCGCATCCCCCGGCCCGATCCCGGTCCGGGCGAGGTCCTCGTCAAGGTCGAAGCCGCAGGCGTCGGCCCATGGGACGGCTGGATCAGGGCTGGCAAAAGTGCTCTGCCGCAACCGCTCCCGCTGACCCTCGGCTCCGATCTCGCGGGCGAAGTCGTTGCCGTCGGGCCAGGGGTTTCCCGCCCGCGTGTGGGCGACCAGGTTTACGGTGTGACGAACCCCGATTTCATCGGAGCCTACGCGGAATACGCCTTGGCTTCGGCAGCGATGGTGGCGAGCAAGCCGGTCTCGCTCAGCTACACGGAAGCGGCCTCGGTGCCCGTCATTGCCGTCACGGCCCGGGAAGCGCTGTTCGACCACGCCCAACTCAAGAAAGGGCAGACGGTGCTGATCCATGGCGCTGCCGGAAACGTCGGCGCCTATGCGGTCCAGTTGGCGCATCGGGCGGGTTTGCGGGTCATTGCGACCGCAGGACAGGACGATGCCGCTTTCGTCCGCGACCTCGGCGCAGACACCGTGATCGACTACCGGACCGAGAAGTTCGAGGACAAGGTTCGGGATGCCGACGCCGTGATCGATCTCGTCGGCGGCGAGATACAAAAGCGCTCCTTTCAGGTTCTGCGTCGCGGCGGCAAGCTGATTTCCGCCGTCTCCGATCCCGATCAGGATCTTGCGCGAAAGCACGGCGTCGAAGCCGCGTTCTTTCTGGTCAAGGTGACAACCGAGATTTTGACCGAGATTGGCCGCCTCATCGACGGTGGCGAGCTTCGGGCAAGGGTAGGTGCGGTCCTGCCCCTTGCCGATGCGCGCGAGGCTCACTTGATGCTGGAAGGCCTCCGCCCTCACCCGAAAGGAAAGATCGTCCTCGCCGTCGAGGCGAGTTGACTCGAAGGAAGCAAGACCATGCCGAATCTCTTGTCCACCCTTGTCGTTCCCGATTCCCTGCTGGCAAAAGAGGCGACGGGCATCCTGCGTGAGCATTCCAGCGAACTGCTCTTCAACCATTCCGTCCGCACCTATCTGTTTGCGGCGGAGCACGGCCGTCAGCAAAAGCTGCGGTTCGACGCGGAACTTCTCTACATTGCCGCAGCGTTTCACGATCTCGGTCTGACCAAAAAATTCTCGAGCCAGAACGAGCGCTTTGAAGTCGATAGCGCAAATGCCGCCCGGCAATTTCTCAGCGCACACAACATCCCTGAAGAGCAGGTGCAAACCGTCTGGCAAGCCATTGCCCTGCACACGACTCCCGGTATCCCTCCCTATATGCGCCCCGAAGTGGCGCTGCTGTATTCAGGTGTCCTGCTCGACGTGCTCGGAAGAGGGTTCGATGAGTTTCCTCCGGATCTGCGCGAAGAAATCGTCGCCAAGTACCCTCGCAAACACTTCAAGGAAGGTTTCATCCAGGAGTACTTCGCGGGTTTTGCGCACAAGCCTGCCACGACGTACGGCACCGTGAACGCCGGCGTCTGTGAACGCTACCTCCCCGGTTACAAGAGCCCCAACGCCTGCGACCTGATTGCGGGATCTCCCTTCCCGGATTCCGAATAGCAGCGCGCGCCGAGGACCGAGACGCGCGCTATGCGTGGATCGCTGACCTGCCTTATCTGGTTGACGCTCGGCGCTTTCGCCATCGGCACCGAGGGCTTCATGATCGCCGGGCTGCTGCCCGCGCTGGCGCAAGACCTCGATGTCGGGCTGCCCGCCGCGGGACATCTGGTCACGGCCTTTTCCCTCGCCTATGCCCTTGGCGCTCCCGTCATGGCTGTGCTGACGGCGGGGCTGGAGCGGAAGCGCCTGCTGGCTGTGGCCATGGGCGGCTTCACCCTCGCCAACCTGCTCGCCGCGCTGGCGCCCGGCTATGCGGGACTGTTGAGCGCCCGGCTGCTGCTGGCCCTGTCCGCGGCGACCTTCATGCCGGCAGCCGGCGGATACGCCGCCGGATTGGGCGGTCCGGAACGGCATGGCCGCGCTCTGTCCATGATCACCGGAGGGTTGACGGTGGCGATCATCGCCGGCGTGCCGCTCGGCGTGCTGTTGGGTCAGGGCTTCGGCTGGCGTGCCACCTTCCTCGGCGTGGCAGGAGTTCGCGGCACTTTCACTGATGGGCATTCTCGCCTGGCTGCCGCGACAGGCACCGGGCGCCGCGGCCAGCTTCGGCGAGCGACTGGCACTGGCCAAGCGCTCCGATGTTCTGGCGGTTCTGGCGACCACCGTGCTGACGGTGGCCGCCACCTTCACTGTCTATACCTACATTGGCGTCTTCTGGACGGCGGTCACCGGCCCTGGCCCTCGCGGGCTGGCGATGGTGCTACTGGTTTTCGGCCTAGCCAGTGCGGTCGGCGCCCGGCTCGGGGGCAGCGCGGCGGACCATTGGGGCGCCCGTCCAACGGTTATCCTTGGTTGTGGCCTTGCCGTGTTGGCCTACGTTCTCCTCTCGGTCGGCGCGGCTCTCGCGCCGGCGGAGGCAATGCCGGTCCTCCTGCCGGCCATCGTGCTCTGGGGCATGGCGAGCTGGGGGGTGATAACGGCGCAGCAGGCGAGGCTGGTCGCCCTGGCGCCGGACTTGGCGCCGGTCAGCCTCTCGCTGAACTCTTCGGCCATCTATCTCGGCAGTGCGACAGGCGCCGCAGTGGGCGCGCTCGTTATCGCCGATGGCCCGGTGGAAAGGCTCGGATGGGTAGCGGCGAGTATCAGCCTCGCTGCCCTATTGACGGTGCTGGGCAGCGGCAGAAGGCGCCGGAGCCGGGAGTCCATCAGATCAAGCGTGAAACTGCCCCTGGTGTAGCCGGAAACGGACGTCGGCGTGTCGAGGCAAAGGCTGCAAGCATTGCCAGCACAGGGCGTGGAGTTTCTGCGCAGTATGGTGCGCAGTAATTCGGCCTTGGCCAGCTCCATGGGCTGTCATGCATGCACCGAGCAGTTCTTGTCGTTGACGTTCCTGAGCAATGTTGTGGCGTATGCCTGTCGACACTCACGTGCAGAGGATCGACAGATGGATCGCCATCCAACCCTACTTCACCAAAGCGGCGCGCCGCGGCCGAGCCGTCAACGACGTCCGCCGGCGAAAGCATACGTTGTGCCGGCGATTGAGCGGGAGCGCTTCCTTTGGGTGAAAAATCGGGCTGCACTCCAGTCCCTGATTGGCAGATCACTAGCGGAAACTGCGGAAACTGCGGAAATTGCGGGAAAGCAAAATTGGGCACGGAGAACGGCGACCAAGCCGCCATGCGGCACCATCGGTAGACAATGAGCCGGCCGGTAGCCGACACTTTGACTGCATGATCACAGGAGGCAGCATGGCCGCTATTCCCGTCACCGCCGAAATCGCCCGTCGCGCCGCCGCTCTCGCCTGGCGCGATTTCCCTGACGACCTCGTCGAGCGCACCAAGCAGTGCCTGCTCGACTGGTTTGCCGTCACCGTGGCCGGCGCACAGGACGAACTCACCGACATCCTGGTGCGCGAGGCGGTCGAGGACGGCGCCAAAGGCCCGGCGACCCTGGTCGGCCGCAGCGAGCGGGTGCTGCCCTCCGCCGCCGCCCTGATCAACGGCGCGGCCAGCCATGCGCTCGACTATGACGACGTCAATTTCGCCATGGGCGGCCACCCGACGGTCACGGTCGTTCCCGCCCTGCTGGCGCTCGGCGAGCAGCTCGGCGCCTCGGGCCAATTGTTCATCGAGAGCTTCATTGCGGGCTACGAAACCTCCGGCCGGATCGGCCGTCTGGTGTCGCCCAGCCACTACCAGAAAGGCTTCCACGTCACCGGCACCGTGGGCTCCTTCTCCGCCACCGCCGCGGCAGGCCGCATGCTGGGCCTGAGCGACAAGCAGCTCGCCGTCGCCTTCGGCATCGCCGCCACCCAGGCCGCCGGCCTCAAGTCCAACTTCGGCACCATGTGCAAGCCGCTGCATGCCGGCACGGCATCGGAGCACGGCCTGCGCGCGGCACGCCTTGCCGCCAAGGGCTTTACCGCCCGCAGCGACTCCCTGGAATGCGACCAGGGTTTCGCCTCGTCGCAGAGCGATCACCTCAACGCCGAAGCAGCGCTGGGCGAGCCGCCGGCGGGCTGGCATCTGCGCAACAACCTCTTCAAGTACCACGCCGCCTGCTATCTCACGCACGCGCCCATCGAGTGCGCCAAGGAGATCCGGCTGAAAAGCAACTTCCCGCCCGAGCGGGTGAAGAAGATCCTGCTCAGGATCGACGCCGGCGCCGACAAGGTCTGCAACATCGAGAACCCGACCACGGGCCTGCAGGCCAAGTTCTCGCTGCGCCAGACCGTGGCCATGGCGCTGACCGGCGTCGACACCGCCAACCTCAATTCCTACAACGAAGCGATCACGCAGGAGCCGCGCATCCGGACCTTGCGCGACAAGATGTCGATTGAGTTCAAGCCCAACTGGGAGCATTCCGTGGCCGAGATGGCGATCCAGCTCGACGACGGCACGACTCTTGAAGCGACGCACGATTCGGGCATCCCGTGGGCCGACATCGCCAAGCAGCGCCAGGCGCTCGAAACCAAGTTCGAAAGCCTGGTGACTCCCGTCCTCGGCGCCGCCGGCGCCAAGCGCCTGCACGATGCCATCGAGCGCATCGACGACCTTGCCGATATCGGTGAACTCGCGCGCGCATCGGCGAAGAGCTAATAAGACTTCACCCTGAGGAGGGCGCGCAGCGCCCGTCTCGAAGGGTGGGCAACATCAGGACTGGTCCGACCCTTCGAGACGCGGCCTTCCAGGCCGCTCCTCAGGGTGAGGTGGTGTTTTCAGGAGTAACAATGGCAGGAGATTTCAGAACCCGCGCTCGGCCGATGCCGAAGGGCAATCGCTACGAGGATTTCGAGCCTGGGCGCGTCTTCCAGCATCATTGGGGCCGCACCATCACCGAATCGGAGAGCACCCTCTTCTCGACGTTGACCCTGCATTTCAATCCGACCTACTTCAACGCCGCCTACGCCCGGGCGCACAGCCATCCCGGCGTCGTCGCCAATCCGATGCTGGTCTTCACCACGGTGTTCGGCCTCACGGTCGAGGATCTGAGCGAGGGCGGCGGTCCGTTCCTCGGCGTCAACGAGCTCACCTTCCACCAACACGTCTATCCCGGCGATTCGCTGCGCGCCGAGTCGGAAGTGCTCGACCGGCGCATCTCGGACTCCCACAAGGGGTTCGGCATCGTCACCTGGCACACCAAGGGCTTCAACCAGCGCGAAGAACTCGCCATCGACTTCAAGCGCACCAACCTCGTGCGCCTCAGGAACCCGTAAGATGCCGTACATCACCGAAGAGCGCCGCATGATCCAGGAGCAGGCGCACGAGTTCACCCTCAACGAGGTGCTGCCGGTCGCCAACAAGCTCGATCCCGAGAAGGGCGACATCCCGATGGATCTGCGGGACAAGATGGCCGAGCTCGGCTATTTCGGCATCCTGATCCCGGAGAAATACGGCGGCCTCGGCCTCGGCTGCTTCGAGTACTGCCTGGTGACCGAGGAACTGTCGCGCGGCTGGATGAGCGTCGCCTCGCTGATCGCCCGTGGCAACCTGCTGATCGGCTCGCACATGATGAGCGAGGAGCAGCGCGCCCGTTACCTCCCGCGCATGGCCAAGGGCGAGTTTTTGGGCGCCTTCTCCATGTCGGAGCCGAACGCGGGTTCGGACATCTCCAACATCTCCTGCCGCGCCAAGAAGGATGGTGCCTCCTGGCTGATCAGCGGCAACAAGTACTGGTGCACCTTCGCCGACGGCGCCGATTTCATGATCATCATCGCCCGCACCTCGGACGCCCCGGCGGGCAAGCGCCATCTCGGCCTCTCGATGTTCTTCCTCGAGAAGAAGCGCGGCGAGCTGCCGGCTGGCTGCAACGGCGCGCCGATTCCCAAGATCGGCTATTTCGGCTGGAAGACCTTCGAGCTCGCCTTCGACAATTGCCGCGTCCCGGCCGAGAACATGATCGGCGAGGAAGGCCAGGCCTTCTACTACGCCACCTCGGGGCTGGAGACGGCGCGCGCCCACACCGCGGCACGGGCCATCGGCCTGGCCCAGGGCGCGCTCGACGATTCGATCAAGTACGCCGGCGACCGCAAGCAGTTCGGCCGCTCGATCGCCGACTTCCAGGCGATCCGCTTCAAGATCGCCGAGATGGCGACCCAGATCGAGGCGGCGCGTCAGCTCAACTATTTCGTCTGCGAGCAGATCGACACCGGCCAGCGCTGCGACAAGGAAGCCTCGATGGTGAAGCTGTTCGCCTCGGAGATGGCCGAGCGCGTGTGCAGCGAGGGCATCCAGATCCATGGCGGCGCGGGCTACACCACCCTGCACGCCGTCGAACGCCACTGGCGCGATGCGCGCCTCACCAAGATCTTCGAGGGCACCTCGGAGATCCAGAAACGCATCATCTCCGACCGCCTGCTCGGCCGGGGGAGGAACTGATGAAAGTCTCCGCCCTCACCGGAAAGAACAACTACTTCGAGGACTTCACGGTCGGCGAGGTGCTGAAGCACGCCCGCGGCAAGACCGTCGAGCCGCTCGAACAGGTGTGGATCACCAACGTCACGATGAACACCGCCGAAGGCCACTTCAACGAACACCTGATGAAGTCGAGCCCGTGGGGCAAGCGGCTGGGCTTCGGCGGCGTCACCATCTCGATGTGCATCGGCCTTGCCGCCCAGGACACGGCCGAGAATGCGCTGATGGAGCTCGGGCTGCACAAGATCCGCCTGAAGGCGCCGGTCCATCACGGCGACACGCTCTATTGCTACTCCGAGGTGGTGGAGAAGACCGACTCCGACCAGGAAGACGCCGGCATCGTGCGCTTCAGGCACTACGGCGTGAACCAGGACGACAAGCACGTCTTCGAGGGCGAGCGCTGGGTGCTGATCAAGCGGCGCAGCCACTGGGGAGACAAGTGATTTCTTGCCGGACCGCGGGCCTCCAGGCCCGCCTCATGATCATGAGCGGGCCTGGAGGCCCGCGGTCCGTATGACCGAAGTCCTCGGCGCCCTCGACGGGGTCCGCATCGTCGACCTCACCCAGATGCTGGCCGGCCCGTTCTGCACCATGCTGCTGGCCGATCAGGGCGCCGAGGTCATCAAGGTCGAGCCGCTCGACGGCGACCACACGCGGATCATCGGGCCCTACCACGCCGACGACCGGCTCAAGGCGTTCGGCGGCTACTTCGCCTCGGTGAACCGCAACAAGAAGTCGATCGCCATCGACCTCAAGCGCCCCGAGGGCCGCGAGCTGGTGATGCGTCTCTGCGACGGCGCCGACGCCGTGGTCGAGAACTATCGCGGCGGCGTCACGGATCGCCTTGGCCTGGGCTACGAGACCCTGCACGAGCGTTTCCCCAAGCTGGTCTACGCCACCATCCGCGGCTTCGGCGACTGGCGCACCGGCCGCAGCCCCTACACCGACTGGCCGGCCTACGACGTCGTGGCCCAGGCGTTCGGCGGCGTCATGGCCATCACCGGTCCCGACAGGGACACGCCGATGAAGGTCGGCCCCGGCATCGGCGACCTGATGCCCGCCACCATGTGCGCCGTCGGCATCGTCAGCGCCATCCTGCGCGCCCACAAGACCGGCCGCGGCCAGTTCGTCGATGTCGGCATGGTCGACGCGATCCTGTCGATGTGCGAGCGCATCGTGCACCAGCATTCCTACACCGGCGGCGTGCCGGTGCCGGAAGGCAACCACCATCCCCTGCTCTGCCCGTTCGGCATGTTCCCGGCCAAGGACGGCCACATCACCATCGCCGCCCATGCCGACACGCACTGGCCGATCCTGTGCCGCCTGATCGGCAAGCCCGAGATGGGCACGGATCCGCGCCTGTCCAACGTGCAGGATCGTCATGCGCACCAGGCCGAGATCATCGCCGCCATCTCGGCCTTCACCAGCCAGCGCACCAAGCAGGAGCTGCTGGCCCATCTCGGCGGCCAGGTGCCGTTCGCGCCGGTCAACGACGTGCGCGACGTCTTCGCCAATCCGCACTTCGCCGCCCGCGACATGGTGGTGTCGGTGCCCCATCCCGGCCTCGACCATGAGACCAAGGTCGCCGGCGTCGCCATCAAGATGAGCGAGACGCCCGGCCGCGTGCGCCATCGCGCGCCCTTGCTGGGCGAACACACGGATCAGTATCTGACTGCCCTCGGCCTCGGTGGCGCGGAAATTGCGCATCTGCGGGGCGAGAAGATCGTTGCCTGAGGAGACCTGACATGACCGACCGTCCGCGCCGCCCCCGCCGCGTGCAGCTTTCCACGCCCGGATCGAGCGAGAAGATGATGCAGAAGGCCTCCGAGTTCGAAGGCCGACCACGTCTTCCTCGACCTCGAGGATGCCGTGGCGCCCAGCCAGAAGCGCGACGCCCGCAAGAAGATCGTGCAGGCGCTGAAGACCCTCGACTGGACGGGCAAGACGCGCTGCGTGCGCATCAACGACCTGACGACGGAGTACGCCTTCGAGGACATCATCGAGGTCGTCGAGGGCGCCGGCGAGCATCTCGACACCATCATGATGACCAAGGTGATGACGCCGGCCGACGTGCTGTTCGCCGACAAGCTGCTGCATCAGCTCGAGAAGAAGCTGAAGCTGAAGCGCCCGATCGGCCTCGAAGCCCTGATCGAGGAGGTCGAGGGCATGCAGAACGTCGACGCCATCGCCAAATGCACGCCCCGGCTGGAATGCCTGGTGTTCGGCATGGGCGACTTCTCGGCCTCGATGGGCGTCACCAACAAGAATGTCGGCGAGTCCGACGGCTATCCCGGCGACATCTGGCACTACGCCCGCTTCCGCCTGGTCATGGCCTGCCGCGCCGCCGGCATCGATCCGGTCGACGGCCCGTTCGCCGACTTCAGGAACCCCGAGGCCTATCGCGAGGAGTGCCGCCGCTCGATGATCCTGGGCTGCGTCGGCAAGTGGGCCATCCATCCCTCGCAGATCGAGCACGCGCTCGAGATCTATTCGCCCAAGCCCGAGGACATCGCGCGCGCCCGCAGGCTCGAGAAGGCCTATGCCGAGGCCGAGGCCAAGGGGCTGGGCGCCATCAATGTCGACGGCATCATGGTCGACGTCGCCTCGATCCGCATCCTGCGCAACACGATCCTGAACAAGGCCGACCTCTACGGCCTGTAGTCTCCCGGTTTCAGCACATGCATCGCGCGATCGTCCCGGTGGCCACCATGCTGGCCATCCAGGTGATGATCTCGATCAGTGTGCTGGCGCTCGGCGTCATGATGCCGGTGGTCGCGGCCGACCTCGCGATCGATCCCAAGCTGGTCGGCATCTTCACCGCCATCATCTACGGCGTCGCCGTTGTCGCGGCGCTGGCGGCGGCCGGGCCGATCGTGCGGCTGGGCGCCGTGCGCATCTGCCAGGCCGCGCTCCTGATGGCGGCGATCGGGCTCGCCTTCAACGCGCTGTCGATGGTCGCGGCGACGGTGGTCGCCGTGATCTTCATCGGCGCGGCGCAAGGGCCGATCAATCCGGCCTCCGCCCATGTCCTGGCGGCGCGGGTGCCGCGCGAATGGTTCGGCATGGTGTTTTCCCTGAAGCAGACCGGCGTGCCGATCGGCTTCGCCCTGGCCGGGCTGATCTTCCCGCTGCTGCTCCACCTCGTAGGCTGGCGCGGCGCCAGCCTGATCGCCGCGGCCGCCGCCGTGGCGACGGCGCTCGTCGTCGAGTTGCTGCGCCCCAGCCTCGACACGGTGGTCACCGCCGGCAAACCGTCGGTCGGCATCTGGCGATCCTTCCGCTTCGTGTTCAGCCATCGCGCGCTGCGCGTGCTCGGCCTGTCGGCGATCGTCTACGTCATCGCCCAGCACACCTTCACCTTCTACCTCGTGACCTACCTCTACGAACATTGCCGCCTCAGCATCGCCCAGGCGGGCTTCCTGCTGTCGGCCTCGCAAATCGTCGGCACGGCGGTGCGGCTGGTGAGCGGCGGCATGAGCGACCGGCTGCCGCGCATGCAGCTCCTGGGCTGGACAGGCGTCGCCATGACGGTGGGCTGCATCGCGGTCGGCCTGCTGGAGCCGGACACGCCCTTCTGGCTGATCGGCCTGGTCGTCGTGGGTTACGGCGCCGTCGTCATCAGCTGGAACGGCACGTCACAAGCCGAGTTCGCCCACCTCTCACCGCCGGGCGAAGCCGCCGCCGTGGCAGCGGTGCAGACTGCGCTCGCCTTCTCCGGTGCGGTCATCGGCCCGCCGATCTTCGCCCTGATCGCCTCGCTCGCCAGCTACCGCATGGCCTTCTTCGCCGTCGCGGCCTGCGTGCTGGCCGCCGCGGTCTGGCAGATCGCGGCGGCGCGAAGACCGGCTCCCCTGTCATCCTGACAGACGCGCTAAGGCTCCTGCATCCCCGCGACCTTGACGATCTCGCCCCACTTCTTCGTCTCGCTCGCCTGGAAGGCGGCAAGCTCTTCCGGCGTGCCGGGGAATGGCACGCCGTAAGTCGTGCGCGTCAGCGTGAGGTACGACTCGGACTTCAGCGCCGCGCGCACCAGCTCGTTCAGTTTGTCCACGATCGGCCGCGGCGTGCCGGCCGGCACGTAGGCCGCCGTCCAGGCCCACATCTCGAAACCCGGCACCGTCTCGTCGACCGGTGGAAACTGCTCGAGCCCCGGGATGCTTTTCTTGCTGGTCACCGCGAGGCCGCGCGCGCGGCCGTCCAGCACCACCGGCAGGCCTGCCGTGAAGTCGGAGAAGATGACGTCGATGCGGCCGCCCAGAAGATCGCCGATGGCCTGCGGTTGGGATTTGTAGGGCACGCCCAGCAGGTCGACCTTTGCCATGACGCGAAACAGCTCCGCGCCGCCGCGACTCGACCCGTTGCCGCTGCCGAAGGAGAGCTTGCCCGGTTCCTTGCGCGCGAGCGCGATCAGCTCCGCCACCGTTTTCACCGGCAGCTCGTTCTTCACCATCACGATCTGCGCGCCCAAGGTCAGGCCGCAGACCGGCGTGAAGCTCTTCACCGGGTCATAGGCCAGCGTCTTGTAGACGTGCTGGTTGATCGCCTGCGTTGTCTGCGTCGTGATGAACATCGTGTATCCGTCCGGCGCCGCGGCCGCCGCAGCCTGGGCGCCGATCTGGCCTTCCGCACCGGGCTTGTTCTCGATCACCACGGACTGACCGGTGAGCTTGCCCATCTCCGCCGCGACGACCCGCGCCACCGTGTCGGTCGCCGTACCCGGCCCGAAGGGCGCGATGATGCGGATCGGCTTCGAGGGATAATCCTGCGCTGCGACGGGCAGCGCCAGCGAGACGGCCATTCCGGCCAGCAAACCGAGCGTTTTCATGCGCCAACTCTACGCCACGTGCCCGGGAGGTGATAGCGTGACGACCAAGCAGGATCGGAGGAAACAGGATGCGTGGGTTCATTGCCGCCTTGATGGCGGCTGCTTTCATCGCGACGAGCGGCGTTCCGGCGTCGGCCCAGAAGGCCGGCGGAACGCTCAGGGTCACGCATCGCGACAACCCGCCCAGCGCCTCGATCCACGAGGAGGCCACGATCTCGACCGTGATGCCCTTCATGTCGATCTACAACAACCTGGTGGTCTTCGATCCCACGTCCAAGCAGAACGCCCCCGACCACATCGTGCCCGACCTGGCGACGGAGTGGGCGTGGAGCGACGACGGCACCAGGCTCACCTTCAAGCTGCGCGACGGCGTGAAGTGGCACGACGGCAAGCCTTTCACCAGCGCCGACGTGAAGTGCACCTGGGACATGCTGATCTCGCCCGAATCGAAGCTGCGCAAGAACCCGCGCAAGCCGTGGTGGTTCAACCTCAAGGAGGTGACGGTGAACGGCGACCGCGAGGTCACCTTCGTTCTCGGCCGGCCGCAGCCCTCGGTGCTGACCATGCTGGCCGGCGCCATGTCGCCGGTCTATCCCTGCCATGTCCCGCCCGCCCAGATGCGCACCAAGCCGATCGGCACCGGCCCGTTCAAGTTCGTCGAGCTGAAGCAGAACGAATCGATGAAGGTGGTGCGCAATCCCGACTACTGGAAGACCGGGCCGGCCCTATCTCGACGCGCATCGAGTTCACCATCATCGCCAACCGCGCCACCTCGGTGCTGGCCTTCACCGCCGGCAAGTTCGACCTCACCTTCACCGCCGAGATCGCCGGCGCCGCAGCTGAAGGACCTCAAGACCCAGGCGCCGTGGGCGATCTGCGAGATGCTGCCGACCAACACCCAGGCCAACCTGCTGGTCAACCGCGACAAGCCGCCGTTCGACGATGCCAAGATCCGCAAGGCCATGGTGCTGGCGATCGACCGCGATTCCTTCACCCACATCATCGGCCAGGGCACCAACCGCATCGGCGGCACCATGCTGCCGCCGCCGGAAGGCCGCTGGGGCATGCCGCCGGACTTTCTGGCCACCGTGGCGGGCTACGGCGCCGACCACGAGAAGGCGCGCGCCGAGGGCCGCAAGATCATGGAAGGGCTGGGCTACAGCGCCGACAAGCCGCTCAAGATCAAGGTCTCGACCCGCAACATCCCGACCTACCGCGACCAGGCGGTGATCCTGATCGACCATCTGAAGCAGGTCTATATCCAGGGCGAGCTCGAGCCGCTCGACACCGCCGTCTGGTACAACCGCATGGCGCGCAAGGATTTCACCGTCGGGCTGAACGTCCAGGGCGTCGGCATCGACGATCCGGATGTGGTCTTCTACGAGACCTTCAGCTGCGGCTCGGAGCGCAACTACACCAACTACTGCAGTCCCGAGATCGAGAAGCTGTTCGAGCAGCAGTCGCGCATGCCCGACAACGAGGCGCGTCACAAACTCGTGTGGGAGATCGACAAGAAGTTACAGGAAGACGGCGCCCGCCCCGTGATACAGCACGACTGGGGCGCCACCTGCTGGCGTCCCGAGGTCAAGGGGCTCAACCTCGCGATCAACACGATCTATAATCACTGGCGGTTCGAGGACGTCTGGATCGACCGCTGAGGAGAATGCCATGAAGCTCTACACACATACGGTTTCGACGGCATGCCGTCCGGTGATGCAGTTCATCGCCGACAACAACATCCCGGTCGACATGGAAGTGGTCGACATCCTGAAGGGCGAGCATTTTCAGCCCGCCTACAGCGACAAGAATCCCAACCGCCTGATTCCCATGCTGGAGGACGGCGACTTCCGCCTCACCGAGAGTGCGTCGATCCTGCGCTATCTCGCCGAGAAGACCGGCGCTCCCGCCTACCCGAAGGACCTCAAGCAGCGCGCCAAGGTCAACGAGGTCATGGATTGGTTCAATTCCAACTTCTACAAGGATTGGGGCTACGGCATGATCTATCCGCAGCTCTTCCCCAACCACAAGCGCGAGAGCGATGTCGCCCACGCCTCGGTCATCGCCTGGGGCAAGGAGAAGTCGAAGGGCTGGCTGCAGATCCTGAACGACCACATCATCGGTCCCAAGAACCAGTATCTGTGCGGTAACGAAATCACCATCGCGGACTATTTCGGTGCGGCGATCGTGACCGCGGGCGAGCTGGTGCATTGCAATCTTTCGGCCTATCCCAATGTCGAGCGCTGGCTGGCCAACGTCAAAAAGCGGCCGAGCTACGCCAAGGTCTATGAAACCTTCAACGGCTTCGTCGCCTCGACCAAGGGACAGCCCTGGCAGGCGATCTGAACAGGAGAGCACCCATGATCAAGGGCCTGCATCACAACGCCTACCGCTGCCGCGATTCCGAGGAAACCCGGCGCTTCTACGAGGATTTCCTCGGCCTGCCGCTCGCTCACACGCTCAAGATCGAGGAGACCATGACCGGCCGCAAGACCGGCGCCGGCGTGCTGCACACCTTCTACCGGCTCGACGACGGCTCGTGCCTCGCCTTCTTCGAGGCGCCCGACATGCCGTTCGAGTTCAAGGACCAGCACGACTTCGACCTGCACATCGCGCTCGAGGTCGAGCCCGATGCGCTCGAAGCGATGTTCGCCAAGGGCAAGGCCGAGGGCCGCGAGGTGCGCGGGATCTCGGACCACAGGTTCATCCGCTCGATCTATTTCCGCGATCCCAACGGCTACGTCATCGAGCTCACCGCCAAGGTCCCGGGCAGGGAAAGCGCGATGGATCCGACGAAGAACCATGCCCGCGACATGCTGAAGGCATGGCAGGCTGACAAGCGCCAACCCGCAGAGGTGGCGTAGAGAACAAACGACGGAGGAGACGATGAAGCGTGTTGCGTTGGGGGCTGCCCTTGCAGCCCTGTTGGGCGTTGTCGCGTTTTCGTCTCCCTCCGTCGCCGCCGACCCGCCGCAGTTCCAGGTCGATCCGTTCTGGCCGAAGCCTCTGCCCAACAACTGGCTGTTCGGCCAGATCGGCGGCCTTGCCGTCGATTCGAACGATCACGTCTGGGTGCTGCAGCGTCCGCGTTCACTGACCGAAGACGAGCGCGGCGCCACCCTCAAGCCGCCGCGCAGCAATTGCTGCGTGCCCGCGCCCTCGGTGCTGGAGTTCGATGCCGACGGCAACTTCGTTCAGGGCTGGGGCGGTCCGGGTACGGGAGCCGAATGGGTCGGCCGCGAGCACGGCATCTTCGTCGACCACAAGGGCTTCGTCTGGCTGGGCGGCAATGCCGACACCGACAGCGCCATCTTCAAGTACACCAAGGACGGCAAGCTGGTGATGGAGATCGGCAAGATCGGGCCATCCAAGGGCAGCAACGACACCACGATGCTGGGCAAGCCGGCCGACATCCAGGTCGATCCCGCGACCAACGAAGTCTTCGTCGCCGACGGCTACGGCAATCGCCGGGTCATCGTGTTCGACGCCGACACCGGCGCCTACAAGCGCCACTGGGGCGCCTACGGCAACAAGCCGAGCGACGACAAGACGCCGAAATACGATCCCGCCGCGCCGGTATCGCAGCAGTTCGGCAATCCCGTGCATTGCGCCAAGCTCTCGAAAGACGGCTTCGTCTATGTCTGCGACCGCACCAACAACCGCATCCAGGTCTTCAAGAAGGACGGCACCTACGTCACCGAGTGGTTTTTCGACAAGAACACGCTGGGCAACGGCGCCGTGTGGGACATGGCTTTGTGGCCCGACGCCAACCAGACCTGGCTGCTGAACATCGACGGCGAGAACAACCAGCTCCGCGTGCTGAAGCGCGCCGACGGTTCCGTCGTCGGCGGCTTCGGCCGCTCCGGCCGTTATGCCGGCCAGTTCCACTGGGTGCACAACATCACCGTCGATTCCAAGGGCAACGTCTACACAGGCGAAGTCGACAACGCCAACAGGGTGCAGAAGTTCAAGCCGACGAGCGCGCCCTAGAAGACAGACTCATGTCTTGCCGGTGCGTCAGCCCAACCGCCGCCTATAAAGCGCGATCAGGCGTTCCCAGTGGCGCTCGGCGGCCGGCTTGTCGTAGCACCAGCGTTGCGGGAAGGCGAAACCGTGATGGACGCCCATCTGGATCTCGAGCTCGCCGCCGTTGCCCGACTTGTCGAACAGCGCCTTCAGCTCCTTCACCATGTCGGGCGGCGCGAGCTCGTCGTGCTCGGCGCACGAGATGTAGAGCTCGCCCTTGGCCTTGCCCAGCGTGAGGTGCGGGCTCTCGACGGCGTCGCTCACCAGCCACGTGCCGTAGAACGAGGCCGCGGCGGCGACCCTGTCGGGAAAGCGCGCGGCGGCGGCCAGCGAATAGGGCCCGCTCATGCAATAGCCATGGGTGCCCACCGGGCCCTTCTTCGATTCCTTCTGCCCGTCGGCGAAGGCGATCAGGGCGGCGATGTCGTCCATCACCGGCGGAATCGTCATCTTGGTCCGCACCGCGCGCATGCGCGCCTGCTCGGCGCTGCCCTTCTCCAGCACGTCGGGGCCGTACTTGGTGTCCTTGCCGGCGCGGTAATAGAGGTTCGGCAGCAGCACATAGTAGCCCACGGTCGCCAGCCGGCGGGCCATGTCGTAGAGCTCCTCGCGGATGCCGGGGGCGTCCATCAGGAACAGGACCGGCGGGTACGGGCCGCCCCGTTCCGGATGGCAAACGAAGGTTTCGATCGCGCCATCCCTGGTCGGGATGTCCAGAATCTTCTCATTCATGTCCGCTGCTTCCTCCTGATGCTTTGCAGCCATGGCAGCACCTTGCTAGGCTTTACTCAACAACAAAGCCTGACAAAGCCTTAGGGAGCGAAATGATGAGACGCAGTGTGGTGTGGTCGGTCGCGGTCTGCCTTGTGGCCTGGGGAGCGCCGGCGTGGGCGCAATTGTCCAACGATGTCGTCAAGATCGGCGTGGCGACCGACATGTCGAGCCTCTATGCCGACATCAACGGGCCGGGCGCCGTGGTCGCCACCCAGATGGCGATCGACGATTTCGGCGGCAGCGTCATGGGCAAGAAGATCGAGCTGGTGAGCGGCGACATCCAGAACAAGGCCGACGTGGCCGCCACCCTGGCCGGCCGCTGGTACGACAACGAGAACGTCGACATGATCCTGGGCGCCGGCGCCTCGTCCTCGTCGATCGCCATCGAGGGCATCGCCGGCGAGAAGAAGAAGATCTTCCTCGCTCCCGACCCCGCTTCTTCCGACATCACCGGCAAGCTCTGCAACCCCTATACCGTGCACTGGGTCTACGACACGGCGGCGCTCGCCAACGGCACCGGCTCGGCCGTCGTCAAGGCCGGCGGCAAGACCTGGTTCTTCCTCACCGCCGACTACGCCTTCGGCTATGCGCTGCAGCGCGATGTCTCGGAAGTCGTGGTCAAGGCTGGCGGCAAGGTGCTGGGCGAGGTCAAGGCGCCGATCAACACCAACGACTTCTCGTCGTTCCTGCTGCAGGCCCAGTCCTCCAAGGCGCAGGTCATCGGTCTCGCCAACGCCGGCGGCGACACCATCAACTCGATCAAGCAGGCGGCCGAGTTCGGCATCGTCAAGGGCGGCCAGAAGCTCGCCGGCCTGCTGGTCTTCGTCTCCGACATCCATTCGCTCGGTCTCGAGCGTGCCCAGGGGCTCAGCCTCACCGAGGCCTTCTATTGGGACCTCAACGACAAGACCCGCGCCTTCTCCAAGCGCTTCGCCGAGAAGTTCAAGGGCAAGATGCCGACCATGGTGCAGGCCGGCTTCTATTCGGCCACGCTGGCCTACCTGAACGCCGTCAAGGCGGCGGGCACCGACAATCCCGACAAGGTGATGGCGACGATGAAGGCCAAGCCGTGGGACGATCCGGTGTTCGGCAAGAGCTACATCCGCGCCGACGGCCGCAACATGCACGACATGTACCTGTTCGAGGTCAAGAAGCCCTCCGAGTCCAAGGGACCGTGGGACTACTACAACCTGATCGCCACCATCCCGGCGGAGGAAGCCTTCCGTCCGCTCGACCAGGGCAATTGCCCGATGGTCAAGAAGAACTGAGGAGACCGAGCCATGGCTGCTGATCCGTCAAACATCTACGTGGGCGTTGCCGGCTATTTCGGAAAGCCCGACCATCCCGGCAAGGTCGGCGTCTTCCGCCGCTCCGCGTCCGGAAACGGCGGGCCGGCCGGCGACTGGCAGCACGTGCTGGGGGCCGTGGAAGCCTTCACCGTCTTCGTGCATCCCAAGGATCCCGAGACCGTGTTCGCCGGCACCAATGACGGCGTGTGGCGCAGCACCGACCGCGGCGCCACCTTCCGCCGCACCAACTTCCCCGACGCCAAGAAGCAGGTCTGGTGCTTCATGGTCGATTCACGCGATCCCAAGCGCATCTTCGCCGGTGCCTCGCCGATCGACGTCTATCGCAGCGACGACGGCGGGGCGAACTGGCGCAAGCTCGCCACGCCGGTCATCGGCACCCACTGCAAGGGGCCCTTCGCCTCCCGCGTGATGCGCTTCGCCCAGCACCCCAGGAAGCCGGACGAGATCTACGCCGCGCTCGAGATCAACGGCGTGATGCGCAGCACCGACGGCGGCGAGACCTGGCAGGATTGCAGCGAGGGGCTGATCAAGCTCTCCGAGCTGCCGCACCTCAAGAGCAAGATCGTGAGCGACACCACGGCCGAGGGCATGCTCGACGGCCATGCCGTCACCATCAACGCAGCCGATCCCGATGCCGCGATCGTGGCGCTGCGCATGGGCCTGTTCCGTACCGCCGACGGCGGCAAGAGCTGGAAGGACATGGAGGTCGGCCGCTTCTCGCCCACCACCTACGGCCGCGACGTCAAGGCCTCGCCGACCGAGCCCAACACGCTCTATGCGGCGCTGTCGGTCGCGGCCGCCAGCCACGACGGCGGGCTCTACCGCAGCGACGACGGCGGCCAGAGCTGGAAGCGCTTCGACAAGGTGCAGGTCCACGGCACCATCATGTCGATCGGCCTGCACCAGAGCGATCCGAAGCAGGTCTATATCGGCGCGCGCTACGACGGCGAGGTGTTCGGCACGCAGGATGCCGGCAAGACCTGGCAGGCGATGCCGCTGCCCGGCGAGGTCCAGCATATCTATTCGGTGGCTTGCGGCTAGCGCACGCCTCACCCTGAGGAGCCACGTGGAGCGTGGCGTCTCGAAAGATGGACAACGGACGGAGTGTGTGGCCCATGCTTCGAGACGCGGCCCGGTGGGCCGCTCCTCAGCATGAGGTTATATTGTGAGTAAGCCCGGCTCTTCTTCTCGCCGACAGATCCTCAAGGCCGGCGCCGCGCTCGCCGCGGCTGGCGCAACGAGCGCCGTCTCCGACACCGCGATCGCCCAGGCGCCCGCCATCACCGGCGGCACCGAATCGTCGTTCCCCTCGGCTGATGCTCCCGGCTCGAACGACGGCGGCTACAACATCCTGTTCATCCTGACCGACCAGGAGCAGTACATGGGTCCCAACTGGCCCATACCGCTGCCCGGTCACGAACGGCTGCGCCGCACCGGCACGTTCTTCGAGAACCATCACATCGCGGCCGACATGTGCTCGGCGTCGCGCGCGGTGATCTATACCGGCCTGCACATGCCGCTGAACGGCATCTTCGACAATGCCGGCGTGCCCTACATGAAGAGCCTCGATCCCAAGCTGCCGACCATCGGCAAGATCCTGCGCAAGCTCGGCTACTACCCCGCCTACAAGGGCAAGTTCCACCTGAACAGCGCCATGGCGGTCGAGAACCAGCCCAGCGACATCAAGGCGCTGTTCGAATCGGTGATGGACAAGGATTACGGCTTCTACGACTACACCGGCACCGGCGACTACATCGAAGGCGCGCTGGGCGGCTACCAGTACGACCAGATCACCTCGGCCCAGGCGGCGCAGTGGCTGAAGGCCAAGGGCCGGCCGATGACCGACCGCAAACAGCCCTGGTATCTCGCGGTCAATCTCGTCAATCCGCACGACGTGATGTGGCTCAACACCGATCTTCCCGGCCAGCCCGTCCAGGCCAAGGACGCCCAGCTCAAGATCGCCTTCGCGCCCGAGGACACGCTCTACCAGCAGGAATGGAACAATCTTCCGCTGCAGAACACCTGGCAGCAATCGCTCGACGCGCCGGACCGCGTGCCGGCCCATCGCATCTATCACGAGGCCAACGGCTACCTGACGGGCCTCATCCCGAACGACGAATGGCGCGTGCGCAAGCGGCAGAACTACTACTTCAACGCCATCCGCGACGTCGACCAGCAGGTCGTGCAGGTCCTCGACCAGCTCGATCGTCTCGGCCTCACCGACAAGACCATCGTCATCTTCACCTCCGACCATGGCGAGCTCCTGGGCTCGCATGGCGGCCTCTCCGGCAAGGGCACGACGGCCTACAGCCAGCAGAATCACGTGCCGATGCTGATCGTCCATCCCCAGTTCCCGGGCGGCCAGCGTTGCCGCGAGACGACGTCGCATCTCGACTTCGTGCCCACCATCGTCGCCCTGACCGGCAAGGCCACCACGCCGGTGGCCGACACCATGGCCCGCATGAAGGGCAAGGATCTGACTCCGCTGCTGCGCCAACCGGTCAACCCGGAGTTCAGCCGCACGCGCGGCGGTGTGCTGTTCTGCTACAGCCAGCTCATGGTGCACGATCCGAAGTTCACGAAGTTCTTCTACGAGACCGTGCATAACAAATCGATCGCCAAGACCGCGCAGCTCCAGACGATCGAATCGTTTCCCATCGACTGGTCGCTGCGGGTGGCGATCCGCAGCATCACCGACGACCGCTACCGTTTCACCCGCTATTTCTCCTTCCACGGCTTCAACACGCCCACCACGCTCGACGCGCTGCGCGCCAACAACGACCTCGAACTGTACGATCTGCGCGCCGATCCGGACGAAGCCGTGAACCTCGCCTACAACTTCGATGCCAACCGCGACCTGATCGCCTCGATGAACGCCAAGCTCAACACGCTCATCGCCAACGAGATCGGCGTCGATGACGGCAGCTTCCTGCCGCTCAAGGACTGGATCGACTGGAGCAAGGCCGGGCCGGCCAGCGCCAACCTCTGACGGCTATCCCAAAGCCCGACTGAGCGCGCGCAACCAGATCGCGACCGCCGTCGCGCCGCCGTCCGGTACGCCGATCACCCGGTCGCCCAGGTAGCTCGCACGGCCAAGGCGCGGCCGCATCGCGGCCGTCGCCGCAGCCCCCGCTTCGGCGGCGGCCGCCGCAGCCGCCAACGCCGCTGGTGCGCCCTCGCCCCGCCCCAGGCTCGCCTCCAAGGCATCGGTCGCCGGAAGCAAGGCATCGAGCATGGTGCGGTCGCCCTGCCTGGCCCCGCCCAGCTCGGCGAGCGCTTCAGTGCCCGCCCGGAAACTTTTCGCCCAATCGGCGGCCGTCGGCGCCGCCGGCAAGGTCCTCGCCGCCCGCAACAGCGCCGTCGCATAGAATGGACCGGAACTGCCGCCGATCGCCCGGCGCAGGGCATCGCCGATCCGGGTGAGCGCCGTCGGTGGATCGGCCCAGGCGCCCTCCGGCAGGGCACGGATGGCTTCGGCCCCGCGCGTCATGCTGAGGCCGAGGTCGCCGTCGCCGGCCTTGCTGTCGAGATCGGTGAGCAGCGGCTCGGCCGCCTCCAGCGCCGACGCCACGGCGAGCGCCGCGCTCTTCAGGCGCTCTGCGTAAGGCCCGGGCGGCTTCGCGGGCGGAGACGGGACGATCACCGCCGGCACGACCTTGCGCGCCCGCGCGATGCGGCTGCCCGCTCGCCAAGCCGACGATTCGGCCGGCGCATCGAGAAGCGCCAGGCGCGCAGGATCCACCTTCAGGATCGAGACAGAGCATCCAGGCATCTCGAGCGCCGTCAGGAAATCGCCCATCCAGCCACGCTCGACCTGCAGTCCACGCTCGCGCAACACAGCGAGGGCGTGGCGGGCGACGACGGCCAGTTCCATGCCGGTGGTGCCGCCGAGCCCGTTCACCAGCAGCGCCACGCTCGCGCCGCGCGGCAGCTCGAGATCGGCGAGGATGGTTCCGAGCAACCGCTCGACCACGGCATCGGCCGGCAGCAGCGCCGTGCGTTCGACTCCCTGCTCGCCATGGATGCCGAGGCCGAGCTCCATTTCCGTCGGCCCCAGTTCGAACCCCGGCCGACCGACCGCGGGCACCGTGCAGGCGCCCAGCGCCACGCCCATGGTGCCGAGATCATCGGCAGCGGCACGCGCGAGCGCGGCTACTTCGGTAAGACCAAGACCTTGGGCCGCGGCCGCGCCGGCAATTTTGTGGATCAGCACCGTGCCGGCGATGCCGCGGCGCCGATCGCGCGCCACGGTGTTGCGCAGTGCCACGTCATCGGCCACGACGACGATCTCGACCGGAATGCCCTCTGCCCGCGCCAGCTCGGCGGCGAGGCCGAAATTCAAGCGGTCGCCGGTATAGTTCTTGACCACCAGCACCGCGCCGGCCGGGCCGGCGGCGGCGCGGATGCCGGCCGCCACGGCATCGACGCTGGGCGAGGTGAAGACATCGCCCGCGATCGCCGCCGCGAGCAGGCCCGGTCCGACATAGCCCGCGTGCGCCGGCTCGTGGCCCGAGCCGCCGCCCGAGATCACCGCCACGGCGCGCTGCTGCGGCGGCGGCAGGTCGGCCCGCACGACGACGTCGAAATCGGCCAGCAGCGCCAGGCCGGGCTGGAGGTCGCAAACGCCCTCCAGCATCTCGCGCACGACATGCCGTGGATCGTTGACCAGTTTCTTCAAGGGTGTCTCCTCACGGCGGCCATCTTCGCACGAACTCGCAAGGCTGACGTTATTCCGTCTCCGTCTTCGCTTCGGCGCCGTGGCCGCCCATGAGCAGCGCCACGTCGCCGACGCGGCGCTGCCGGCCGGTGTCGATTTTCACCGTCGCGGTCATGCCGGCGCGAATCGCCGGCTCGCCGACCTGCGGCAGCAGCCGGAGCTTGACCGGCAGCCGCTGCACGACCTTGACCCAGTTCCCGCTGGCGTTCTGCGGCGGCAGGATGGCGAACTCCGCGCCGGTCGCCGGACTGAGGCTCTCGACCACCGCTTCCCAGGTCGTGTCGGGATAGGTGTCGAGCACCACGGTGGCCTTCTGGCCGACGCGCACGTGCGTGAGCTCGGTCTCCTTGAAATTGGCCTCGACCCAGGGACGGCTCACCACGACCAGCGCGAACAGCGGTGTCGCGGCCTTGACCTGCTCGCCCTGCTGCACGCGCAGGTTCACCACCACGCCGTCGACCGGCGCGCGCACCGTGGTCCGCGCCAGGTCGAGCGCGGCGCGCTCGCGCGCGGCGGTCTTGTCGCGCACCATGGGATGCTGGTCGGCCGGAAGCTGCGGATCGCCGTTCAGCGCCGTCAGCACGCGCTGCAGCTTCTCGCGCGCCGTGGTGACGTGATCGGCGGCGGCGCGCGCGTCGTTCTGCGATTCCTCGCGCTTGCTCACCGACGCCACGCCTCTGACGGCCAGCTCCTCCTGGCGCTGCGACTGGCGCAGGAAGTAGGCGGCGCGCGCTTCGGCGTCGGCCAGCTCGGCCACCGCCTCGCGCCAGACGCCGCGCAGGGTTTCGACCTGCGTGCGCGCGGTGTCCAGTTCGGCCTCGGCGCTGTCGAGCGCCAGCCGGAACGGCCGCGATTCGATGGTGAACAGCGTCTCGCCCGCGGCAACGGTGGCATGGTCCAGCACCGGCACGCGGCGGACCTGGCCGGACACCTCGGGCGCGATCTGGACGATGTGCGCCTTCACGTAGGCATTGTCGGTGCTGACATAGCGGCCGCCGGACAACCACCAGAAGAGACCGCCCGCGATCGCCACCAGGGGAATCGCGACCAGGAGGACGAAGCGAACTTTCACCTGTCCGCGGCGGCTCATGCGACACCGCCGGCGAGGCTCTGCAGCTGGCCCTTCACCTTGGCCGTCAATTCGGTGTACTGCGCGCGCTCCACGGCCGACAGCGGCGAGAGCGCATCGTCGACCGTGGCCTCGGCGACGGACCACATGTCGGCATGCACCTGGCGCGCGTCGCCCGTCAGATGGAGTCGATTGATGCGGCGGTCGCCCGCGTCGGCGCGGCGCTCCACCCAGCCATTTTTTTCCATGCGGTCGATCATGCGGCCGGCGCTGGCCCGGTCGATCTCCAGCATGTCGGCCAGCTCGGTCTGGCTCGACCCGGGCCGCCGATACAACCTCGTCAGCACCAGCCACTGGCCGCGCGTGAGGCCGAGCTCGCGCATGCGCCGGTCGAACACGGTTCGCATCAGGCGCGCCACGTCCGACAGCATGTAGCCGATATATCCGTCGTCCTCGGGTCCCGCAGGCTGGCTCATTATTGTTGTCTAGGCTACAGTAGCCTCGGCTATGAGTTCAAGTGCCGCCGCCGATGTTTCGGTGCATGCCCCGCCGGCCGAAGCCTTCTCGCTCGGCCGACGGGTCCTGATTCTCGTCATGGTGGTGATGGGCTCGACCCTCTATGCCACCACCCTGCTGATCGCCTCGACCCTGCTGCCGCAGATGCAGGGCACCATGTCGGCGACCCAGGACGAGATCGCCTGGGCGATGACCTTCAACATCCTGGCGACCGCCGTGGCGACGCCGATGACGGGCTGGCTGGCGGCGCGCTTCGGGCGACGCGAGACCATGACCTGGTCGGTCCTGGCTTTTACCGTCACCACCTTCCTGTGCGGTTCGGCCGATTCGCTCGAGACCCTGATCCTGTGGCGGGTCCTGCAGGGTGCGCTGGGCGCGCCGGTCATTCCGCTGTCGCAGACCATCCTGCTCGACGCCTTTCCCAAGCGGCAGCAGGGGCTGGTGACCTCGATCTTCGGCATGGCCGTCGTCATCGGCCCGGTGATCGGCCCGACCGTGGGCGGCATGCTGTCGGAGATCTACAGCTGGCGCTGGGCCTTCTACATGATCGTGCCGGTCGGGCTGATATCGTTCATCGGCCTGCGGCTCACCCTGCCGCACGACCGACCGACCGGAAAGGTAGCGCTCGACTGGACCGGATTCCTGTCGCTCTCGGTGGCGATCGCCTGCGTGCAGCTCGTGCTGTCGCGCGGCCAGCGGCTCGACTGGTTCGACTCGGGCGAGATCATCGTCGAGGCGTTCGTGGCCGCCCTCGCCTTCTGGATCTTCATCGCCCACAGCCTCACCGCCACGCGGCCGTTCCTCAATCTTCGCCTGCTGCTCGACCGCAACTATGCGCTGGGCCTGGTGCTGGTGACGATCTACGGCATGTTGAACTTCACGCCGATGGTGCTGCTGCCGCCGCTCCTGCAGCAGCATGCCGGCTTCCCCGACGCGCTGATCGGCGAGATCATCGCCGCGCGCGGCGTCGGCGCCACCATCGGCTTCTTCCTGGCGATCTTCGTCGGCCGCATGGACCCGCGCATCGGACTGATCGGCGGCTTCGCCCTGCAGGCCCTGTCCGGGCTGTGGCTGATGGGCTTCGACCTCAATGTCGACACCGCCACGCTGATGCTCAACAGCCTGGTGCAGGGCATCGCCATCGGCGTGATCTGGGTGCCGCTCACGCTGGTCACCTTCTCGACCATCGGCTCGGCCAACCTTGCCGAAGGCACGGCGGTCTATCACCTGCTGCGCAACATCGGCTCGAGCTTCTTCATCTCGATCTGCGTCGCCGAGATCGTGCGCGCGACCAGCGCCAACTACAGCCGCCTGGTCGAAATGGTGAGCCCCTACAACCGCTCGCTCGCCCTGCCCTGGGTCACCGGCGGCTGGGATGTGGAATCGGTCGGCGGGCTCGCCAAGCTGTCGAAGGAGATCGGCCGGCAGGCGGCGATGCTGGGCTACATCAACGCCTTCGGCTTCTACACGCTCGCCTCGGCGCTCGCGATCCCGCTCATCCTGTTCGTCGGCCGCCGCGCGAGGGCGCGCTAGATATTCGCCGTCACGAACCCTCGGCGTGCATGATCTCGCCGAACAGTTCCCACGTCTGGCCCTTGAAGCGCTGCAGCTGCACGGCCTGGATCGGGATAGTAGTCGGTCGGGCTGGTCGAGACCGTGATGCCGGGCAGGATCATGGGCACACGGAACTTCTGGAAGGACGCCGCCTGCTTCATGACGTTGGCGCGTGTCAGCTCGTCGCCGCAGCGCCGCAGGGTCTCGGCCATCAGGAACGACACGGTGTAGCCGTTGACGTTGCCGAGATCGGCCAGGTGCGCGGTCGGATGGTACTTGGCCATCCACGCCTTGAAGGCCTTCATGTCCTCATGGTCGGCCCAGGTCGGATCGGTCGGATCCATGGCGTAGGCGGCGGTGAGGATGCCCTGCACGTTGTCGAAGCCGGCCGGCTTCATCACCGTGCCGACGCTGGCGGAGACATTGTTGACGTAGTGCACCGGCTGCCAGCCGATGTCCGCCGCCTTGCGCATCGCCTGGGCGGCGAACTTGGGCGTCGCGATGTTGAAGAACACGTTGGCGCCGCTCGCCTTGAGCTGGATGATCTGCGAATCGACCGTCGGATCGGTGATCTCGAAGGTGACGTGCTTGACGACCCTGCCGACTTCCTTGCCAAGGCCCTCCTTGAAGCCGTCCCAGTAGTCCTTGCCGTAGTCGTCGTTCTGCATCAGCACGGCGATCCTGGCGTCCTTCACGTTCGCCAGGACGTGCTTGGCGTAGATCACCGCCTCGGTGTGATAGTCGGGCTGGTAGCCCATGGTCCAGGGAAAGTCCTTGGGGTTGCCCCACTTCGAGGCGCCGGTCGCGACGAAGAGCTGCGGCACCTTCTTCTGGTTCATGTATTTGTGGATCGCCGTGTTGCAGGCCGTGCCCAGCGTATTGTGGGTGCACAGCACCTTGTCCTGCTCGACGAGCTGGCGGATGCATTCGACCGTCTTGGGCGGCGAGTAGCCATCGTCGAGGCTGATGAACTTGATCTTGCGGCCGTTGATGCCGCCGGTGTCGTTGATCATGTCCCAGAAGGCCACGATTGCCTTGCCGTTCACGCCATAGGCCGAGGCCGGCCCGCTATACGGACAGGTGTGGCCGATCTTGATCTCGGTATCGCTGGCGCCGTCGTCGTATTTCTTCTGACCGAACGACACCCGCGACGACGACACGATCGCAGCGGCCGACGCGCCACCCAGGAATGTACGCCTGCTGGTCTTCATCTTTCCTCCCGAACCGGAACTCTCTGGTTCCTGTTCGGGAAGCCTACACGCCTTCGTCCAAAAGCCAAGCCGCTACCATCCGAGCTTTTGCCGCATTTCCGCCGCCGTCTCGAGCTGGCGCTCGTGGTCTCCGGCGAAGCGCAGCACCAGGTGACTGGCGCCGCCGTCGGCATACGACTTGAGCCACGCGGCCGCGCCGGCGGCGGGGCCGGCATACGACATCTGCCGCTTGCGCGTCACATCGGCGGGCATGGCGTAGTACTGTTCGAGATAGGCATTGAGCCTGGCGTCGGCGCGGGCCGTGTCGTCGTCGATCGCCAGGGTGAGATACATGGCGCCGGTCAGCGCGGCCGGATCGCGCCCGGCGGCGCGCGCCGCCGCCTGCACTTCCGCCCATTGCACCGGATATTCCGCGACGCTCGGCGAGTTGGGGAACCAGCCGTCGTAGAGCCGGCCCGTCCTTTCGCGCGACGCGGCGACCGCGCCGGCAACCCAGATCGGCGGTCCGCCCGGCCGGTGCGGCGTCGGCCCGAGCACGCCGGCTTCGACCTTCCAGCGTCCATTCCAGTCGACCGGCTTGCCGGTCCACAGCGCGCGGCAGAGGGCCAAGCCCTCGATCATCCGGCCGACGCGCTTGTCGAACGGCACCCCTGCCGCCTCGAACTCGGCGCGGATATTCGGCCAGTCCGAGGCGATGCCGACGCCCAGGATCAGCCGACCCTCGGAAATGCGGTCGAGCGTTGCGACCTGGTGGGCCAGCAGGACGGGATTGCGCAAGGCAGGCAGCAACACCGCAGTGCCGAGTTCGACCTTGCGCGTGCGCGCCGCCACCGCCGTGAGCAGGGTCAGCGCATCGTGCCGAGGCCGGGCCAACAGCGAATCGCCGACCCATATGGAATCGTAACCCAGCGCTTCGGCGCGCTCGGCCAAAGCCAGCAGCGAGCCGGTTTCGGGCTGTCCTCCCATGATCCGCTCGCGGGTCGGCAGCAGGTATCCCAATCTCGGCATCGCGCTCTCTCCTGGCATGGCCATGTGGTGGCGCATTACACTCGGCCGTTCGATGATGGCAAGATCGGATGCGCTCGGCGCGCAGCGCCGGCATCCTGCCAAGGGGAGAGATGGCGGACTTCTGGATTACCGTCGGATCAGCCGATTTCGCCCGCATCGTCGCTCTTTCCCTCGGCGTCAGCCTGTCGGCGACGGGACTCGCGATCGTGCTCGGGTTGCCGCTTGGCGCCAGCCTCGCGGTGTTTCGCTTCCCGGGCCGGCGCCCATTGATCGTCATCATCAATGCGTTGCTCGGTCTGCCGCCCGTCGTGGTCGGTCTGGCGCTCTACCTGGTCCTCTCGCGGTCGGGGCCGCTCGGCGAACTGCGCTTGCTGTTCACGCCGGGCGCCATGGTGCTCGCCCAGGCCGTCCTTGCAACGCCGATCGTCGCTGCCCTCGTTCATCGCGCAGTGGCCGATCTTTGGACAGACTATGGCGGCGCGCTGCGGATCGACGGTGCAACTCCGCTGCGCGCCATTCCGACGCTACTCGCCATGGGACAAAGGCACGTGCTCACGGCGGCCCTTGCCGGCTTCGGCCGCACCATCTCCGAGGTCGGCGCCATCCTGGTGGTCGGTGGCAATATTGCCGGCTATACCCGCACCATGACGACGACGATCGCGTTGGAGACCAGCAAGGGCAACCTGGCGCTCGCCCTCGGGCTGGGGTTCGTCCTGATTGGAATCAGCATGGCGGTGAGCGCAACCGCGTTCGCCCTCGGTTCAGGGAGAAGGTCGTGACAACGCCTCGACGACTTGTCGCCTTGCTGATCGTCGGATGGCTGGCGACGGTCGCGGGCGGCGCACGGGCCGAATCGATTGTTCTGGCTTCGACGACGTCGGTGCAGGACTCTGGCCTCCTCGAGCACATCCTGCCGGCCTTCACGGCGGCAACCGGCATCGACGTGCGGGTTCTGGCCCAGGGCAGCGGCCAGGCGCTCGCCACGGCGGCGCGCGGCGACGCCGACCTGGTGCTGGTCCACGACCCCGAGGCCGAAGACCGCTTCGTCAAAGAAGGTCACGGGACCGACCGCCGCCAGGTCGCCTGGAACGACTTCGTGATCGTCGGCCCGGCTGGCGATCCCGCCCATATTGGCGGCGGGCACGACGCGCAGACCGCGCTGAAAGCGATCGCCGCCGCCCATGCGCCATTCGTATCGCGCGGCGACAAGAGCGGCACGGATGCCCTGGAAAAGCGCTTGTGGCATGCCGTCGGCCTGAAACCATCGACCGCCGACGGCGACAAATGGTACCGCGACATCGGTGGCGGCATGGGAGCCGCGCTCAACGCCGCTGCCGGCATGAGCGCCTATACGCTGACCGACCGCGGGACGTGGTTGAATTTCGCCAACAAGGCGGACCTCAAGATCATGATCGAGGGCGATCCCGGCCTGCTCAATCGATACGACGTGATCCTGCTCGATCCGGCGAAGCACCCCCAGGCCAGGCACGAGGCCGCCCGCCGCCTCCGGGATTGGCTGATCTCACCCACCGGACAGTCGGCCATCGGCGCCTATGCCGTCCGCGGCGAGCAGCTGTTCCATCCGTCCGCTGCAGCGCCGAAGTGACGGGCGTGGACCGGCCCCGCGAGGCCGTGTGAGTGTCAATTTAAAGACTTGATCCCGGCCGCTTCGGCGGATGAGACTCCGGGCCGAGGTTGATGGGTCTCTGCGACCTGGTCGAACCGCTGTTCACCTCTTTGATCGCAAGGGGAGCTTAAAATGTCGAACCATTTCACCGGACTGAGCCTCGGCCCGCCGCTCGGAGACCAAAGGCTCGACCTTTGCGATCTCTACGTCTTCCAGTCGCCCTCGGACCCGGCAAGGACCGCGATCATCCTCAATGCCAATCCCAATGCCGACGCGCTCCATCCCGGCGCCATCTATCGGCTCAATATCGACACCGATGGGGATCTGCTGGCGGATATCGCGGTCAGCTACGTGTTCTCGACACCCCAGAACGGCAAGCAGACCGTCAACGTCTTCGTCGCCAAGGGGAAGGAGGCCCAGTCGGTCGAAGCCGTCGGCACCAAGATCATCGCCGATGGCGAGGTCTCGTTCGGCCCCAAACCCAACATCATGAAGGCCGGCAACTACACCGTCTTCACCGGCAGTCGCAGCGACGCATTCTTCTTCGACTACGACGGGATCAAGAATCTATACAGTCCACTGGGCGACAGAAACTTCACCTCGCTGCAGGTCGGCGTCAAGCATCCCTGGACCGGCGTCGATTCCAACACCGAGGCCAACGTGTTCTCCACGGTGTTCGAACTGCCGACCAGCGAGCTCGGCACCAAGTATCCGATCCGCGTTTGGGGACGATGCAGCGTGCGCGAAAACGGCAAGCTCCTCCATGTCGATCGCGCCGGCCACCCGTCGGTCAGCAGCTTCTTCAACACCGACGAGACCAAGCTGGAATACAACGCCAGCGAGCCGATCAACGATCGCAAGCGCTGGACGCCCATGTTCGTCCACTTGATGGGCCATACCGGCGGCTACACCGATGACGAAGCGGTCGCGGCGATCGACGCCGAAGGCCTTCTGCCCGACGTGATGAGCTTCGATCCGACGAAGCCCGCAAAATACCCCAACGGCCGGGTCTTCACCGACGATGTCATCAATCATCGCCTGGCTTTCCTGTCCAAGGGCGATATCCCGCCGAGCGGCCTCAAGCCGCACACCGATGTCCTCAAGGAATTCCCCTACCTCGGCACGCCGCATCAGAAGGCAGGCTAGGAGCGTCCGATGAGGGCGCTCATCGTAGGTTTCATCTACTTTGGGTCCTTCATCGCGATAGGGCTGGCGGCCAGGTGGTGGATGCGCCGAGCGGGCGTCGAGCTGTCCGACGTCCAGAAGCAGGCCGGAACAAATCGCAGGAAGCGCACGCTCTTCCTGCTGGGAGTGTGGCGCAGCGAAGACTGAGCCGGCTATTGGCGTTCGCCTTTGGGGACGTCGTGCTCGATCCGGCTGATGCGTTCCTTGGGAATGAAGATGATTCGTCCATCCCGTTGATCGCGGAGGAACAGTCCCCTGTCCACGAAGCGGATCACTTTTCCACGCAGCTCGGCTTCCTTCTCGAGCGCCACGATGTCGATGCTGTCGGGGTGGCGGTTGTAACCCCGGGACGAACTCAGCCAGGCGGCGGCGACCAGGCCCACGACGGCGAGCGGCAAAAGCCAGAAACGCAATCGCCAATAAAAGGCCACGACACGAGCGAGGATCTTGCGCTTCTCCTCTTCGCTATTCGCCGTCCAATGGGCGAACGCGTACTGAACGAGGGCGCCCACGGTCGTGGCCGCAGCGAGAGCGATGACCAGACCGACAAAAATGAAGCCCGCTGTCTCAATGTGATCGGCCAGCACGAAATAGGTCAGCATCCTGGCATCGAGGAACTGCCAGAAGACGAAATCGTAGAAGAATGCCGCCCCGAGGGCGACCAGGACAATGGCCGTGCCGTACTTGGCGACCTGCTCGGCGACCGGGCTGAGCTTTTCCAGCTTGAGGAAACCCGGTCTCTCTTCGGTAGTCATGGTTTCCCCCCGGCCTTGGCGTCCCCTACGGGATTCGAACCCGTGTCGCCGCCGTGAAAGGGCGGTGTCCTAGGCCTCTAGACGAAGGGGACGAGGCCGCCGAAGCAGAGCTTCCGGCGCGGCTGCTTTTAGGGGCTGCCGCCCCTGAAATCAAGCAAGCCGGAATCACGGCAAAACCGAGCCGGTCGCCGCGGCGGCGTCGTCGATCTGCAGGCGCACGCTTTCGCGGCCGCCGTAGCGGTCGATGCGCAGCGCGCCTGCGACATGTAGGACCGGCCGTGCCGGGTCGAGCAGCGCAGGCCCCAGCGCGGTCTGGCTGGCGCGGAAGGCGATGGCGTCGATCCGGCCACGCTCGGCGCCGACCAGGGTGCAGCGGACATGGCCCTCGCCCACCGGCTGCGCGTAGTTCACGCGCACGCTGGTGAGCGCAAAGCGCGGCAGCGCGTTGCCGGCGCCGAACGGGCCGGCGCGTTCGATCATGCCGACCAGCTCCTGCGTCGCCGCCGCCGGTGCAAGCGCTGCGTCGATGCCGAGCTCGCGCACCGCCGGCGCCGCGCCAAGCTGCGGCGCGATGCGCTCGTCAAGAAATCTTCGCGAGATCGGGCAGCGCGCTCCGTGCCACGGTGAGGCCCGCCGCCATGGCATGGCCGCCGCCGTTCACCAGCAGGCCGGACTGGCGGGCCGCGATCACCGCCGCGCCGAGGTCGACGCCGCGCACCGAGCGACCCGAGCCCTTTCCCAATTCGCCATCCATGCCGATCACGAAGGTCGGCCGGCCGTAGCGCTCGACCAGCCGGCTGGCCACGATGCCGATCACGCCGACATGCCAGCCCTCGCTCTCGACCACCAGCGCCGCGGGCAGGCCCTTGCGGTCGGGCCCGTAGAGCCCCTCGATGCGGCCGATCGCCTGGTCGAGCACGTCGCGCTCGATGGCCCGGCGCTCGGCGTTCAACTCGTCGAGGCGCACGGCGAGCGCGCCGACCTCGTGCGGATCGTCGCTCGACAGCAGCCGCGCGCCGAGATCGGCCTGCCCCACTCGTCCGCCGGCATTGACCCGCGGTCCCAGCATGAAGCCCAGGTGATAGGCGCCGGGCGTCTCTTTCAGGCGCGCGACGTCGGCAAGTGCGGCCAGCCCGGCATTGCGCCGCTGCGCCATCACCAGCAGGCCGTGGCGCACCAGCGCACGATTGACGCCGGTGAGCGGCACGACATCGCACACCGTGCCCAGCGCCACGAGGTCGAGCCATTGCCGGAGGTCGGGTTCGGACCGCTCTCCCGTGTACCAGCCCGCCTCGCGCAGCGCGCGGTTCACGCCGACGCACAGCAGGAACGCCACGCCGACCGCCGCCATCTGCTTGTGCGGGCTCGCATCGTCGATCCGGTTGGGGTCGACGACGGCGATGGCCTCGGGCAGAGCGACCTCGGCCTGGTGGTGGTCGATCACGATCAGGTCGAGACCGACGCGCCTGGCCTCGGCCAACGGCTCGAACGCCGTCACGCCGCAATCGACCGTGACCACCACGGCCGTACCCTCCTGCCTGAGCTTCAGCAGGGCGGGCGCGTTGGGGCCATAACCTTCCTTGCGGCGATCCGGGATGTAGACGCCGATATTGCCGCCGACGGCGCGAAAGAAGCGCAGCAGCAACGCCGACGAGGTGGCGCCGTCGACGTCGTAGTCGCCGAACACGACGATGCGCTCGCTTTGCCGAACCGCCCGCACCAGCCGCGCGATGGCCGCGTCCATGTCCTTGAGATGCGATGGATCGGGCAGGAACTTGCGCAGCGTCGGCTCGAGGAAATCCGGCACGCCCTCGAGATCGACCTCGCGCGCCGCCAGGAGCCGGGACACGGCGTCGGGCAGGCCATGGCGCTGGGCGATGGCCAGCGCCAGCCGCTCGTCGCCGAGGCGCGCCGCCCAGCGCCGCCCGGTCAGCGAATGCTCGATGCCGAGGAAGGCCGCTCTTTCGGCGCGGGATGCGGAGGGCGTGCCATCCATCATCGCGTCCGCAGCACCGCGATGTTGAGACGTCGGATCGAGGCGCCGCCGAACTGCAGGGTGAGCGGCACGCTGTCGACCTCGATCTGCACGCTCTTGCGGATCCCCGGGCAGTCGTCGCGGCTGGTCGACCCCAGCATCGGCAAGCGCCGCTCGTTCTGGACCGCATCGATCCAGGCATCGCCCGACAGCGTCACCTGGTAGCGTCCGGCCGAGATCCATTCGAGCGTGACCGTGCCGCCCAACCCGTCGTCGCGGCCGCGTTCCGGCGCAACGACGTACAGCACGGAGGCTACCGGCTGCAGCAGCAACGAGAACACGCCGTCCTTGGGCAGTGCCGAGTCACTTTCCACGTCGGCCACGAAACCATCGGAGAAAAGCTCCTGCTCACGGTCGACCGACCAGGCGAACTGGCGGCAGCCATCTGCGGCAGCCGCTGCCTGCACGGCAAAGAGGGCCAGGACGCAGGCGATCAGAAGCGTGCGCATCCGGCCATCATGATCACGCCCAGCTCGGCAGGCCAGTCTTGATCGTGAAATTGTGATGCGCGGAGACCCAGCGCACCGTGCCGGTCTTCGAGCGCATGACGATCGAATGCGTCTCGGCACCGTTGTGGAAGCGGCGCACGCCTTTCAGCATCGAACCCGAGGTCACGCCGGTCGCCGCGAACATCACGTCGCCCTTGGCCATGTCGGTCATCGAGTATTTGCGGTTGAGGTCGGTGATGCCCCACTTGCGCGCCCGCGCCTTCTCGTCGTCGTTGCGGAACAGCAGGCGGCCCTGGATCTGGCCGCCGATGGCGCGCAGCGCCGCCGCCGCCAGCACGCCCTCCGGCGCGCCGCCCGAGCCCATGTAGATGTCGATGCCCGAATTGCCGGTCGAGGTGGCGATCACGCCCGACACGTCGCCGTCGCCGATCAGCATGATGCGCGCACCCGCCTCGCGCACCTTGGCGATGAGCTCGGAATGGCGCGGCCGGTCGAGGATGCAGACCACGAGGTCGGCGACGTCGATCTTCTTGGCCTTGGCAAGGTCGGCGAGGTTCTGCTTGGGCGTCTTGTCGAGATCGACGATGCCCTCGGGCAGGCCGCCGCCGACGGCGATCTTGTCCATGTAGACGTCGGGCGCATTGAGGAAGCCGCCATGCTCGGCCATCGCCATGACGGCCAGCGCATTGGGCAGGCCTTTGGCGGTGATGGTGGTGCCTTCCAGCGGATCGAGCGCGATGTCGATCTTGGGGCCGCCGCCGCCGACCTTCTCGCCGATATAGAGCATCGGCGCCTCGTCGCGCTCGCCTTCGCCGATCACCACGGTGCCCTCGATGGCGAGCGAATTGAGCGTCGTGCGCATGGCGTCGACGGCGGCCTGGTCGGCCATCTTCTCGTCGCCGCGGCCCATCAGCTTGGAGGCGGCAAGTGCGGCCGCCTCCGTCACCCGCACCGCCTCGAGTGCCAGGTTGCGGTCCATCTTCCCCGTGTCAGCCATCGCTTCCTCCGTCGGCGTCTGAAATGCGCCGTGCTAAAACGCTTCGATCCTGATCAGGCAGGGCTGCTCGGCCACCGCCTTCAACTTGGCGATCCGCGCCAGCGCGCGCCGCATCGCCGCCTCTTCCGTCTCGTGCGTCGTCAGCACGACCGGCACCTCGCCGGACTGCGAGCGTCCGCGCTGCAGCATCGATTCGAGCGAGATGCGCTCCTTGGCCAATGCGCCGGACACCGCCGAGATCACGCCCGGCCGATCCTGCACCATCAGGCGCATGTAGTAGGCGCCGACATGGCGATCCATCGGCGAGATCTTCTTGGTCGCCAGACGCGCCGCCGGCACGACGAAGGCCGGCATGTGGCGCCCGCGCGCCACGTCCACGAGGTCGGCGACGACCGCCGAAGCGGTCGGCCCCTGCCCCGCGCCGCGGCCCTGGAACATCGTGGTGCCGACGAAGTCGCCCTCGACCACGACGGCGTTGAACACGCCCTCGATATGGGCGATCGGCGCGGCCAGCGGCACCATGCAGGGATGCACCCTCTGCTCGATGCCGTATTTGGTCTCGCGCGCCAGTCCCAGGAGCTTGATGCGATAGCCGAGCTCCTCGGCGAACTGGATGTCCATCGAGGTCACGTGGCGGATGCCTTCGACATGCACGCCGGGGAAGTTGACCCGGGCGCCGAACGCCGCACCCGTGAGCACGGCGAGCTTGTGCGCGGCATCGATGCCGTCGACGTCGAAGCTGGGATCGGCCTCGGCATAGCCCGCCGCCTGCGCCTCGGCCAGCACGACATCGAAGTCGCGGCCGGTCTCGCGCATGGTCGTCAGGATGTAGTTGCAGGTGCCGTTGAGAATTCCATAGAGGCGGCGCACCCGATTGCCGACCAGGCCCTCGCGCAGCGCCTTGATGATCGGGATGCCGCCCGCCACCGCCGCCTCGAAGGCGAGGATGCCGCCGCGCTTCTCGGCGAGGGCTGCGATCTCGGCGCCATGCATCGCCAGCAGCGCCTTGTTGGCGGTGACCACGTGCTTGCCCGAGCGCAAGGCGGTCTGCACCAGACGGCGCGCCACGCCGCCCGAGCCGCCGATGAGCTCGACCACGACGTCGATGTCGGGCGCGGCGGCGAGCGCCAGCGGATCCCTCTCCCAGCGCACGCCGGAGACGTCGATGTCGCGTTTCTTGGCCTTGCTGCGCGCACTGACCGCGACCAGCCGGAGCGGCCGGCCGCCGCGCAGCGCCAGCAGCCTGCCGTGCTCGGCCAAAAGCTTGACGACGCCTGCGCCCACGGTGCCGAGGCCGGCGATGCCGATTCTGAGGGGTGATTTCATGACGGGCTGATACGACAGGATGCGGTCAGGCGCGAGCCTTGATCGGCGTTATATTATCGCCCACGCCGCGCAGATAGAGGTCGATGGCGCGGCCGGGGTCGGCCATCACCTGGCGGATGTTGCGGATGGCCTGGCGAATCCGGTGCTTGTTCTCGACCAGGGCGATGCGGACATGCGCGTCGCCGTGCTCGCCGAAGCCGATGCCCGGCGAGACCGCGACATTGGCCTGGGTGAGCAGGACCTTGGAGAAGGCAAGCGAGCCCAGCTCGGCGAACTCCTTGGGCAGCGGCGCCCAGGCGAACATGCTGGCCTGTGGCGCCGGCAACGCCCAGCCGGCCGACGCCAGCCCTTCGATCAGCACATCGCGCCGTTCCTTGTAGGTGTTGCGCGCCTCGACGATGCAATCCTGCGGGCCGTTCAGCGCTGCGGTGGCGGCCACCTGGATGGGCGTGAAGGCGCCGTAGTCGAGGTAGGACTTGATGCGGGTCAGCGCCTGGATCAGCGTCTTGTTGCCGGCGGCGAAGCCGATGCGCCAGCCGGCCATCGAATAGGTCTTGCTCATCGAGGTGAACTCGACGGCGATGTCGCGCGCGCCCGGCACCTGCAGCACCGACGGCGGCGGCACGCCGTCGAAATAGATCTCGGCATAGGCGAGATCGCTCAGGATCCAGATGTCGTGGCGTTTGCAGAAATCGACGATCGCCGCATAGAAGTCGAGATCGACGACCTGCGCCGTCGGATTGGACGGATAGTTCAGCACCAGGGCGATCGGCTTGGGCACGGTGTGGCGCACCGCGCGCTCGAGCGCCGGCAGAAACTCCTCGAGCGAGGTGCTGCCCGGCACCGGAATGTGGCGCACCGAGCCGCCGGCGATGATGAAGCCGTAGGGATGGATCGGATAGCTCGGGTTGGGCACCAGCACGATGTCGCCCGGCGAGGTGATGGCCTGCGCGAGATTGGCGAGACCTTCCTTCGAGCCCAGCGTGACGATGATCTCGTTTTCGGGATCGAGTTCGACGCCGAAGCGGCGCGCATAGTAGGCCGCCTGCGCCTTGCGCAGGCCGGGAATGCCGCGCGACGCCGAGTAGCCGTGGGCGCGCGGGTTGCCGGCGGCTTCGGCGAGCTTGGCCACGATGTGCGGGGCGGTCGGCAGGTCGGGGTTGCCCATGCCGAGATCGATCACGTCCTGGCCGGCGGCGCGGGCGCGCGCCTTCATGGCGTTCACTTCCGCGAACACATAGGGCGGCAGGCGCTTCAGGCGATGGAATTCCGAATCGTCCATTGGTTCTTTTCCTTGCGCGCTAGAATTCGACGAAGATCTCGGCGCGTCGATTGGCGGCGATGCCGCGGGCGGTGTTGGTCTCGTAGGCCGGCTCCTCGTCGGACGCCGCTTCCGCGGCGATCCGGTCAGCCGGCACGCCGAGCCGCAGGAGCGTGTTGGCGACCGCAAGCGCGCGCTGGCGCGACACCTCGAAATTGTCGCGCGCCAAACCTTCGGGCGAAGAACCGGCGGCGTCCTGGGCCGAATGGGCCACGATGCGCACCTTGCCGCCGTTGGACCGCTGGACCAGCGCCACGCGCGCCAGAACGGCCTGGTCCTTGCCATTGAGTTCGACCGACATGGGGCTGAACTGGATCACCGCGACCTGCACCGGCGCGGCCGGCGACGGCGTTGCGGGCGTCGCCGCCATCGCCTGACGGGGTGCAGGGGCTGCCGCCGCAGCCTGGCCCGGCGGCATCCACCCTGGCGGCGGAACGAACGCCTTGTTGGGATCGGCCGACTGCGCCGGCGCAGCGACAGACGGCGGCGCCATCGCCTGACTTGGCGCGGGCGTGGCGATCGGTGCCGGCATCGGCGATGGCGCGGACTTCGGCGCGTCGACAGACGCAACCGATGGCGCCGCGCTTCGGCCCGGCGGCGCCCATCCCGGCGGCGGAACGAAGGCCTTGTTGGGATCCGCGGGGTGTGCCGGCCCGGCTGCAGGCGCAGGCGGCGGCGCCATCGCCTGACTCGGCGCGGGCGCCGGCATCGGAGCCGGTGGCGGGGTCGCCGCTGCCTGAGCCGGTGGCGCCCAATTGGGCGGCGGATCGAAAGCCTTGTTCGGATCGGCGCGACGCGGCGGCGCGACAACAGGCGCAGCAGGCGTCGTCATCGCCTGAACTCGGCGCAGGTGGCGGCATCGGCGCTGGTGTCGGTGGCGCGGGCGCCGCCGCCTGAGCCGGTGGTGTCCAATTGGGCGGCGGATCGAAGGCCTTGTTCGGATCGGCGCGACGCGGCGGCGCGACAACAGGCGCAGCAGGCGGCGCCATTGCCTCGCTCGGCGCGGGTGGCGGCATCGGCGCTGGTGTTGGAGGCGCGGCGCGGCACCGCTGCCTGGGCCGGCGGTGTCCAACCGGCCGGCGGATCGAAGGCCTTGTTCGGATCGGCGCGACGCGCCGGCACGGCGGCTTGCGGCGGGGGCGAGGCCACGGCAGGCGCCGCTTCCGGAACAGGCGTGGCAGCCTGCGGCGGTGCCGACGCGGCGGGTGCAGGGCTTCCGGGCGCCACGCTCGCCGGCGTGAAGCTTGCCCGCGCATCGGCCGTGGCGACGGCTGGCGTGACACCGCCGGGCGGCGCCCAACGTGACGGCGACGCCGAGGCGGCGGCAGGAGCGCCCGCAGGCGACGGCAGCGACGTGCGGGATGGCGCCGGAGTCTCGGGCGCGGGCGGCGCGGCCTCGGGAGGCGGCGGCACGGGAGTCGAGGTGACAGGCGCGGGCGGCGGCGCCGTCGTCACGGGCGGAGCCGTCACGGGCGCAGCCGTCGCCGGCGCGGTCGTCGCAGGCTCCACCGCCGGCGTGGTCGCGGCCGGTTTGACCTTGCTTGAGTTGGCGTTGCCCCGCTCGGCCGCTGCCGGCATGCCGGGAACGCCGCTGGACACCGGGCGCGCGGCCGCTGGCGTCTCCTTTTCTTTCTCTCTCTCCTTCGCCTCGCGGTCGGCGGCCTCGCGCTTCTCGCGCGCCTCGCGATCCTTGGCGTCGCGCTCCGCGGCCTCCTTGTCGGCTGCTTCCTTCTGGGCCTTCTGGCCGCCCTTGGCCGCGACGATCGAGCCGACCTTTGGCAGCCGCGTTTCGTCGGTCGCGGCATAGCCGGGCTCGTATTGACGGCCCGGATTGGCCGACGGCAGGGCGCCGACGCCAACGACATTGCGATCGGCGCCCGGCCGCGCCTTGTTGGTCGTGACGTTGGAGCCGCCGCCGAACCAGCCGCAGCCGGACAGGAGGACAAGAGCGGACACGCCAAGCAGGCTTCGCCACAGGCGGAAGCTGCCGATCATGTCCCGTTGTCGCCGCATCGTCGTCACGCGCTGTCCCTTCGCTGTCCCTGGCTCGAGAGGAAGTTTGACCCGTCTGTTATCGCAGCCTACCTAAGAAAGGGAAATCGGCAGCCTGGGACAACGGGCACAAGGTATGGTACCGGGCCGCTGGAAATATCGCAAGAAACGCCTCAAAGGCAATGATTCGGAAGGGGAAACGCATGTCGGAGACGCCGCCCCCAACGGCCATCCCGGGACTGTCGACGGCCGAGTCCGAACGGATGCAGATCGCCATCAAGGACATCGCCGAGCGCAGCCAGAAACTGCTGCAGGATTTCGCCGAACGCTACAAGGCCGACGGTCAACAGCCCGCCGACCCGCTGCACCTCACCCAGACCTTCATGGACCTCACGGCCAAGATGATGGCCGACCCCAACCGGCTGCTGCAGGCGCAGATGGAGCTGTGGCAGCAATACATGAAGCTGTGGCAGGTCACCGCCCAGCGCATGATGGGCCAGCAGGTCGAGCCGGTGGCCGAGCCCGCCAAGGGCGACAAGCGCTTCAACGATCCGGCCTGGAAGGACGAGGTCGTCTTCGACTATCTCAAGCAGTCCTACCTGCTCACCGCACGCTGGCTGCAGCACACCGTCAACCAGGTCGAAGGCGTCGACGACAAGACCGCCAAGAAGGTCGACTTCTACACCCGCCAGTTCATCGACGCGTTGTCGCCGTCCAATTTCGCGCTGACCAATCCGCAGGTCGTGAAGGCGACGGTCGACTCCAAGGGCGAGAACCTGGTGAAGGGCCTGCAGAACCTGCTGACCGACCTCGAGCGCGGCAAGGGCCGGCTCGCCATCCGCCAGACCGACATGAAGGCCTTCAAGGTCGGCGAGAACGTCGCCACCTCGCCCGGCAAGGTCGTCTACCAGAACGAGCTCATACAGCTCATCCAGTACGCGCCGACAACGGCGGAGGTCTACACCGCGCCGCTGCTGATCGTGCCGCCGTGGATCAACAAGTTCTACATTCTCGACCTCAAGCCCGAGAACTCGTTCATCAAGTGGGCGACCGAGCAGGGCTACACGGTGTTCGTGGTCTCGTGGGTCAATCCCGACGAGCATCTGACCAAGCTCGCCTTCGACGACTACATGAGACTGGGCCCGCTCGCCGCCCTCGACGCCATCGAGAAGGCGACCGGCCAGCGCCAGGTCTCGGCGATCGGCTACTGCATCGGCGGCACCTTGATGGCGGCGACGCTGGCCTACATGGCGGCGCGCGGCGACGACCGGATCGTTGCCTGCACCTTCTTCACCGCGCAGGTCGACTTCACCGAGCCGGGCGAGCTCGGCGTGTTCATCGACGAGGACCAGCTCGCCAGCGTCGAGGAGGCGATGAGCAAGAAGGGCTATCTCGAAGGCAGCCGAGATGGCGACGACCTTCAACATGCTGCGCGCCAACGACCTCATCTGGTCGTTCGTGGTCAACAACTACCTGATGGGCAAGGACCCCTTCCCGTTCGACCTGCTGTTCTGGAACGCCGACGCCACGCGCATGCCGGCGGCGATGCACAGCTACTACCTGCGCAACATGTACCAGAAGAACCTGCTGGTGCAGCCGGGCGGCCTGGTGATCAACGGCGTGCCGATCGACCTCGGCAAGATCACGACCCCGGTCTACCTGCAGGCCGGCAAGGAAGACCACATCGCGCCCGCCAAGTCGGTCTACAAGGCGACGCAGATCTACGCCGGGCCGGTGCGCTTCATGCTGGCGGGCTCGGGCCACATCGCGGGCGTCGTCAATCCGCCGCGCAACAAGAAATACCAGCACTGGCTGAACGAGACGGCGAAGAACCCGCCGACGCTCGACGAATGGAAGGCCGGCGCGCAGGAATTCCCCGGCTCGTGGTGGCCCGACTGGGACAAGTGGCTGTCGGCGAAGTCCGGCCCCAAGGTGGCGGCGCGCGTGCCCGGCGCCGGCGGCCTGCCCGCGATCGAGGACGCGCCCGGCAGCTACGTGAAGGTGCGCACGGTCGAATAGGCCGCGACGAGCAACTCTTTCCCACCAGGGGAAAGAGCGAAAATTCGCGTCCGGCGTGGCGGCGAGGAATTCAGCCCGCGTAGCGTGAGTTTCCGCAATTCCCGCAAGCGCTTTTGGAGTGCACCCCAAAAGTGAGACAGGAAAATAGCGGACAGTTTCTCGCGCAAAGTTCTTGCAGGGACTTTCCGGCCCTTTCCGACACTTTCCGGCCACGCCGAGCGGCGGAAACCGGCGCGGTTCGATGATTGAAATCGTTGACGAATCCGACGCGCCGGGTGGGTGCCAGGGGTTTCCGCCCTTTCCGCCCTTTCCGCCCATCGTTTTTTGCCTCTCACCCAAGGGATGCGCCTCCACTCAATCGCCGACACACCGCATGCTCTCGCCGGCGAGCATCGTCGACGGCCCGGCCGCGGCGCACCGCTTTGGCGAAGTCGGGCCGGGTGGCTTGTCCGGGGGTGGCCATCTGTCGATCTTCTGCACGTCCGTGTCGACAGGCATACGCCACAACATTGCTCAGCAACGTCAACGACAAGAAGTGCTCGGTGTATGCACGACGGCGCTGGCATCACTTGGCCAACCTGTCCCCTGACAGGCATACGCCACAACATTGCTCAGGCCTGTCAAGGCGAAGCGAACAGACTAGGTCAATGCTTCCTTGGCGCCGTCGGAGGGGCGCTGGCGAGGTCGTATCAGCGACGCTGCCCCCGCCAGGGCGGCGAAGCCGACGAGCAGCAGCATCACGTCGCGGCTTGCCGACAACAGGTCCAGCCCGGCGACGTGGATCGTGTCGCCGCCCTGCCCCGTCAGTACCTCCAGACGCCATGAGAGCAGCGACGATGCGGTCGCGATGCCGAAGCCGATGCCGAAAAAACGCGTCACGTTCAAAAGGCTTCCGGCCTCGCCGGTCTGATTCGTCGGCGCGGCGGCCATGATCGCGCTGTTGTTGGGCGGGGTGAACAATCCCTGGCCGACGCCGAAGGCCGCGAGAGCGAGCATGACGAGCGGCAGGCTGCCGGGCGTCCCATCGGCCGTGGTGAACAACAGCACCAAACCGGCGACGCAGAAGAGCATGCCCGATACGGTCACGATGCGGGCGCCGAGCCGGTCGTAAAGCAAGCCGCCGATCGGCGAGATCACACCGAGCATCACCGGAACGATCGACAGCCGCAGTCCTGCCGCGAGGGCCGAATCCTGGTAGACGCGCACGAAGACGAAGGGCATCAGGAAGAAGATCCCGAACAGCGCGGCGTAGGACATGAAGCTCGCGGCATTGCCGATCGAGAAGGCGCTTTGACGGAACAGAGCGAGGTCCACCAGCGGCGGCGCGGCCCGCTGCTCGGTGCGAACGAACAGCGTCAACAGGATCACCGCCAGCAGCGCACATCCGAGAAGGGCCGGTGACGTCACACCCCAGGCGTGCACTTCGTTCAGCACCATCATGAGAGCCGTGAGCCCGGGCACGATCAGGAACGCACCCTTCCAGTCGAAACGGCCGTCATCCGACAGGTTCGTGGTCTGCGGCAGGACGAACCAGCCGACGACCGCACCGATCAGGCCCACCGGCACGTTGATCCAGAACACCCACTGCCAGCCCAGCGTGTCCATCACCAGGCCGCCGATCGTCGGCCCGGCGCCCAGGCCGACCGCTTGCGCCGCCGACAGGATACCGACGGCGCGTCCGCGCCGGTCGGGGCCGGCGGCGGTGACGACGATGGCGAAGCTGTTCGACGACAGGAGCGACGCACCGATCGCCTGCAGGACGCGGTAGGCGATGAGCACCGGCAGGCTCGTGGCCGTGCCGCAGAGCGCCGAACCCAGCACGAAGATGAGGAAGCCGGACGTATAGAGGAGCTTGCGCCCGACCGTGTCGGCGAGGCGGCCGAAGATCGGCATGAAAGCCGCCATGGTGAGCAGATAGGCAACCGCGACCCAGCTCACGGTGCTGAGCCTCGCCCCGAATTCATGTTCGAGCGTCGGCAGGACCATCTGCGCAATGCTGGAATCGACCTGTCCCATGACGGCGCCGATGCATACGGCGCCGACGACCAGCCACGGATAGGCCCCAAGACGCGCCGCGCTCTGCACCGGCGGCGGCTCGCGACCCTTCAGGACAGCGTCGCGGAGCGCCGCGAACGAGGCCGGACCGGGCGATGCTTTATTCACGCCGACTTCTCATTTGGCGGCCAACAGCTCGATCGTCGGCGCCGGTTCGGTATCTTCGACGACGGTCGGCTCACCCCTGTACGCCCTGGCCAGTTCGACGTAATGCGCGATGACCCACCGGAAGGTCTTGTAGTCCTTCTCCGTCAGATCGCGCAGCTTCTGCGCCGGATTGCCGGCCCACAGCTCGCCGCGCCGCACGACCTTGCCCGGCGTGACCACGGCCCCGGCCGCCACCATGGCACCGCTTTCCACCACTGCGCCATCGAGGATCGCCGCCTTCATGCCGATGAAGGAATCGTCCTGGATCTCGCAGGCATGCAGCAGCGCCATATGTCCCACGGTGACGTTGCGGCCGATCGTGGCGCGCAGGCCGCGTGCGGCGACGTGGACCACCGTGCCGTCCTGCAGGTTGGAATTCTCGCCGATGCTGATGCCGGGCCCGTCGCCGCGCAGCACCGTCGAGAACCAGATGCTGCAATTGGCACCGACCTCGACCTCGCCGATCAACGCGGCGTTCGGCGCGATGAAGGCCGACGCGGCAATACGAGGCACGAAACCCTTGAAGGGTACGATGAGTCCGGACATCGAAACGCTCTCTCCACAAAAAACAAGGGCGCCTTGCGGCGCCCATCGACCATAGACCAATCGCGGATGTTTTGACATTCGCCGCAGGCTAGGAAGCCGGCGTGTCCGAGGGCCTTTCCGCCCTTTGCCGGAAGATGAAGATGCAGGCGATCATGAAGACGGCGAGCAGCGCCGAGACGGAGAAGCGGCTGATGGCGAGACCGCCGTCGGCGACCGGCTTGTCGAGAAAATCGCCGACCGTCGCGCCCAAGGGTCGCGTGAGGATGAAGGCGCTCCAGAACAACAGCGTGCGCGAGACATTCGAAAAGAAGTATGCCGCTGCGATGACCGCCAGTCCGGCGCCGAAGACCAGCGCGCCGCCCTCGTAGCCCAGTCCCGTATCGGCCATCCAGTCGCCGAGCGCCGTTCCCAGGGTTTGCGAGAACAGGATGGCGACCCAGTAGAACATCTCGATCCTGGGAGACTTGACGGTATCGACCGAGATCGAGCCCGCCGACCAATACCAGGTGCCGAGCGCGGCCATCAGGAGCGCGAAGAGGATCGTCGTGCCGCCCGCATAGCCGATGCCGAGCGAGCGATCGGCGAAGTCGGCCATCGTGGTGCCGGCCGTCGTCGTGGCGACAACGACCAGCCAATAGAGAAAGGGATGAAACGACCTCACCGCGATCTGCGCGGCAACGGCCACCACGAACAGGCCGATGAAGAGGACGCTGCTGACGGCGTAGCCCATGTTGAGCGACATCGAGACCGCATCGCCGCCGGTTTCGCCCAGGGTGGTCGCCGCGATCTTGATGATCCAGAAGGCGAGCGTGACTTCCGGCACTTTGGAATGACCGCCGCCGGAAACCTCGCTCAGTCGGCTCTCCTTCACAGGCATGACGACCTCATCGTGAAGCGGCTGATCGCCACGCACTGTCGCGGCCATAACGTCAAACGGGGTCGACCTCGATCAGTTCCATCACGCGACGAACAGTCGAGGATGTCGACTCCGAAGGCGGCGTTTTCCTGAGCAACAAAAGACGGCACCCCAAAGGCGATGCGTGACGTTGCTGTCACTTGTGCATCGGCAGAGCAGAAAGCGATCGCGAAAAATAATCGAACGCCGATGACGAACGAATGGCTGCACGCAGCGCGCGCCTCGTTCGGTATCCGCGGCGGTGATCAAGGCGCGTTCAGGCGAGCGACGCACCCGAGCAGATGAACTTTCAAAGACATGGGCGGCAGAGCGCAACCGCATCCCCATCTGTCGACTCGAGCGCTCGCTGCTGCGGGCAAGTCGAGGATCGCAGTCGCGATCCTTCAACGCGATCGAAATGAAACTTCCAAGACGAGCGGGCCGACCATGATCCGGCGCCGTGAGATCATGTTTCGTTGTGAGTCCCTGAAATGCAATCAGTCCTTCATCGTTCGACCCTCGTGCTGGCCGTCATCCTGTCGGCAGGCATGGCGACTTCCGCCTCCGCGCAGAATTCTGCCACTGCCTCTTCCTCAACCGGCGATCTCAAGGCGCGCTGCGACCAACTGATCTCTTACTTCGATCGCTACGGCGCCAGCCGCGGCGAGAATTCCGACGGCGCCCGCAATCACACGCGCATCGGCGCGGAGATGGATTGCAAGAACGGTCACGCCGCGGAGGGCGTCGCCGCCATGGAAGACCTGCTGAAGCGGAAGCACTTCGATGTGCCACCGGCGACCACGGGCGTCGCCGAGAGCCCGGCGCCGCTGAAGCCTCACGGCGAGCTGCGGCACAGCTACGGACAATAAACAAAAAGAAGGGCGCCTCGCGGCGCCCTTCGCTGATCATCACGCCTCCCCTCGGCTCGCGAGGGGAGGATAGGAGAGTCTCTAGCGCTTCGAGAACTGGAAGCGACGACGCGCACCGGCGCGGCCGTACTTCTTGCGCTCGACGACGCGGCTGTCGCGCGTCAGGAAGCCGCTCTGCTTCATGGCGCTGCGCAGATCCGGCTCGTACTTGGCGAGCGCCTGCGAGATGCCGTGGCGCACCGCGCCGGCCTGGCCCGACAGACCGCCGCCCGACACGGTGGCGATCACGTCGAACTGCTCGCGACGCTGCGTGACGTCGAACGGCTGCTGGATGACCATCTGCTGGGTCGGCCGCGCGAAGTAGACCTTCTGGTCGCGGCCATTGATGGTGATCTTGCCGGTGCCGGGCTTCACCCAGACGCGGGCGACGGCGTTCTTGCGCCGGCCGGTGGCGTAGGCGCGGCCCTGCGCGTCGATTTCCTTCTCGCGATGGGCCGCGGCGATCTGTGTGCCGGGCCCTCCGCTCGGAGCGGCCTTCTTCAGTTCGGCAAAGGACGACAGTTCGGTTGCCATATCAGCCGATCCTCGAATTCTTGGGGTTCATCGCGGCGACGTCGAGCTTCTCTGGCTGCTGCGCCTCTTGCTCGTGCTTGGGACCGGCGTAGACGCGCAGGTTCTTCATCTGCGCGCGGCCGAGCGGTCCGCGGGTGATCATGCGCTCGACGGCCTTGATGAGGACGCGCTCCGGGAAGCGGCCTTCCAGCCGCTTGCCCAGGGTCTCGCCCTTGATGCCGCCGGGATGGCCGGTATGCCAGTAGAAGACTTCGCGCTCGGCCTTGCGGCCGGTCAGGCGCACCTTCTCGGCGTTGATGACGACGACGTTGTCGCCGCAATCGATGTGGGGGGTGAAGGTCGGCTTGTGCTTGCCGCGCAGGCGCATGGCGATGATCGAGGCGAGGCGGCCCAGCACCAGCCCGTCGGCGTCGATCAGCAGCCACTTCTTCTGCACGTCGGCAGTCTTGATAGAGAAGGTTTTCATGGGTCTTTCTTCCGTGAGCGGGCGCTTATGGAGAGCAGACCACCGATTGTCAAATCGGCATAAATTATCGTTCTAAATCAAAATGTTAAGAGCACGGTATTATTTTACCTCGCGCTTCGTCCTTGGCGGGATTGAATAAGTCACCGTGGCATGCGCGACCGGCTCCGTCATGCCCTCGCTCCGGATCGTGAAATCACCCACGGCGAGCACGCGGCCGAGCTTCATCAGCCTGCCCTCGCCCAACAAATCGGCGGGCTCGGGCTTGCGCATGAAATTGATGTTGAGGTTGGTCGTGACCGCCTGCGCCACCGGCCCGAGCCGCCCCATGATCAGGAGAAAGAAGCTCAGATCCGTCAGCCACATCAGGGTCGGGCCCGAGATGGTGCCGCCAGGACGGAGGTGCCGCGCATTCGCGGCGAAGCGCACGCGAATGGTGGTGTCGTCGAGATGCTCGATCGAGAGGCCCTCGTGGCCCGCCTGCGGGAAATGCTCGTCGAGGAACCTGATCAGGTCGGCGGGCGTCATCGCCGGCATGACGGACCTCCCGCAACCCCGTAGAATGAACCCATGACCAACGCCCCCAACGAACCGGTCCTGCTGCGCCGCGACGAAGGCCGGGTCGCCATCCTGACGCTCAACCGACCGCATGCGCTGAACGCGCTCTCCGGTGAGCTTATAGACGCGCTGCAGGCGGAATTCGACAGGCTGGCGAAGGACAAGGACGTCCGCTGCGTCATCATCGAGGCCAAGGGACGCGCCTTCTCGACCGGCCACGATCTGCGCGAGGTCGCCTCGCGCCGCGACTACGGCTTCCACCACGACCTGCTGACGCGCTGCTCGGCGATGATGATGGCGATCCGCAACCTGCCGCAGCCCGTCATCGCCAAGGTCCAGGCGATCGCCACGGCGGCCGGCTGCCAGCTCGTCGCCGCCTGCGACCTCGCCGTGGCGTCGAGCGAGGCGAGCTTCGCCACCTCGGGCATCAACAACGGGCTTTTCTGCGGCACGCCCTCGGTGCCGGTCGGCCGCAATGTCGGCGCCAAGCGCGCGCTCGACATGCTGTTCACCGGCCAGTCGATCGATGCGGCGACGGCGCTGCGCGACGGTCTGGTGAGCCGCGTCGCGCCGCCCGATCGACTCGACCAGGAGACGATGGCGCTCGCCGATCACATCGCGGCCCAGCCGCCGCAGCAGATCGCCTCGGGCAAGGCGATGTTCCACAAGCACATGGAGATGGACCTGGCGCAGGCCTACGCCTTCGCGACCGAGTTCATGGCCGGCGCCGTGCAGCGCGAGGATGCCCAGGCGGGCATCGACGCGTTCGTGAACAAGAAGCCCAAGCCCGACTGGACGGGGCGGTAGCCCTTCACTCTTCAGCGCGCCCCGTCGTCGCAGGCCCATGCACAAATGCCGTCGTCTCGACCAGGCCCGACGGGCCGCGCGGAGAGACCTTCTCTCAACGATAGGCCGCTTATCGTTGAGAGAAGGTCTCTCCACTTCGCGCTTCGCGCTCCGGTCGAGACGACGGAATGTGCAATTAGATGACTTGTCATCTATTTGTACGTCATCTAATTAGAATGCATGCCGTCCCGCAAAGCCGTCCGGCCACGCCGCCTTCGGCTCCCTTTTGTCACGCGCCGCGCGGCAATGGCGGCGGGCTGCCGATCTTCGCCTGGAGCCATTCGAGCTGACGGAGGCAACCTGGCTGCCGCTCGTCCATATCGCCCGCGCGCCCGAATCGCCCCGCCAGAAGGACCTGGCGGCGTCGATGTCGCTCGACGGCTCGTCGGTGGTGCGCCTGCTCGACAATCTCGAGGCCGCCGGCCTGATTCAACGCAAGGAAGGCAAGCACGACCGTCGGGCAAAGATCATCCTCCTGACGCCGCGCGGTCGCGCCATCGCCGACAAGGTCGAGACGGTCGCTCGTCGCATCAGGGGCGACGCCCTGGCTGGCCTGTCGGACAAGGACATCGAGACAACGGTCCGGGTTTTGCAACACGTCTGCCGCGCCCTCGACACCAACGCCGAGACCCGGACGTGAACGCTCCCCTCTGGCTGCTCACGCTGATCACCTTCAGCGGCACGCTGGCCATGCACATCTTCGTGCCGGCCCTGCCCGAGGCCGCGCACGACCTCGGCGCCAGCATGGGCAGCATGCAGCTCACCATGAGCGTCTATATCCTGGGCCTCGCGGTCGGCCAGCTCGCTTACGGTCCATTGTCCGATCGCTTCGGACGCCGGCCGGTGCTGATGGCGGGGCTCACGCTCTACGCCATGGCCGGACTCGCCGCGGCGCTGGTGCCCGACGTCCACAGCCTGATCGTCGCCCGCCTGCTGCAGGCGCTGGGCGGATGCGCCGGGCTGGTGATCGGCCGCGCCATCGTGCGCGACACGGCCCTGGCGCAGGAGGCCGCGCGGCGCATGGCGATGATGAACCTCATGGTTGCCGTCGGACCGGGCGCGGCGCCGCTGATCGGCGGCGCGCTGGCCTCCAGCCTGGGATGGCGCTCGATCTTCTTCGCGCTGGCGCTGCTCGGCATCGTCAACCTGCTGTTCAGCTGGCGCCTGCTCCCCGAAAGCAAGGCGCCCGCGTCGACCGCCCAGGTCTCCGGCCTGGCGCGCAACTACGGTCGTCTGCTCGTGTCGCCGTCCTTCCTGGGCTACGCGGTGGGCGGCGGCTGCGCCACGACCTCGATGTACGCTTTCATCGGCGCCTCGCCGTTCATCTTCGCCCATCAATTGCATCGGCCCGACTACGAGGTCGGCATCTATCCGGCCATCGTGCTGGCGGGCGTCTGGATCGGCAGCGTCGCGGCCACCCGGCTGATCCCTCGCCTGCCGATCGACCGCCTGGCCGTATGGGCGAATCTCCTGAGCGTGCTGGCGTCGTTCACTCTCCTGGGCGTCGTGCTCTCGGGCCATCTGACGGTGCTGCTCGTGATCGCGCCGATGTTCGTCTTCGGCATGGGCGCGGGCGTCGCCTCGCCGGCGGCGCTCACCCAGGCCATCAGCGTCAATCCGGAGGTGATCGGCTCGGCTTCCGGCCTCTACGGCTTCTCGCAAATGGGCGTGGGCGCGATCTGCACGGCGCTCGTCGGCGTCGGCAGCAATCCCGCGCTCACGGCCGCGATCATCCTGGTGAGCGCCGGTGTGATCGGCCAGACCGCGTTCTGGATCGCCTTGCACCATCGCGCGCGGACAATCCTGAAGCCGTGACCGCGCGGACCGCGGGTCTCCAGACCCGCTCATGTGGTGAAGAGGCGGGCCTGGAGGCCCGCGGTCCGATGATTCCGATTACCGCGTCTTGGCAGGCTCCGCCGCCTGCTTCCTGGCGCCGGTGTAGGAAATGCGCCAGATCGTGCCGCCGGTATCGTCGGCGACCAGCAGCGCGCCATCCTTGGCGACGGCCAGCGCCGCCGGGCGGCCCCAGACCTCGGCGCGATTGATTCCGCCGACCCAGAAGCCGGTGGCGAAGTTCTCGTAATAACCCTGCGGGCGGCCGTCCTTGAAGGGCACGCGCACGATCTTGTAGCCGGTCGGCTCCGACCGGTTCCACGAGCCCTTGAGCGCCACGAACGCATCGCCGCGATACTCCGGCGGAAACTGGTCGCCGGTATAGAAGACGATATCGAGCAGCGAGGAATGCGCCTCGAACAGGAGGTCGGGCACGACGGCGGCCGCCACCTTGTCGGGGCGCATCGAGGCGAAGCCCGGCTGGGGATTCTTGCCGATATAGGAATAGGGCCAGCCATAGAAAGCGCCCTTCTCCACCCGCGTCATGAAATCGGGAACCAGCCTGTCGCCGAGACCGTCGCGCTCCTGCACCAGCGCATAGAGCTCGCCGGTATCGGGATGGAACGCCAGGGCCGTGGGATTGCGCATCCCCGACGCGTAGGTCGTCTGTCCGGAGCCGTCGGCCTCGAACCGCTGGATGGTCGCCTTGACCTCGGGCTCGACGCCGATGTTGCCCGACGAGCCCACGCCGACGAACAGTGCGCCGGTCTTGGGATCGATGGCGAGGTGGCGGTTGGCGTGGCCCTGGACGATGCCGAAGACGCCCTTCTTCGTGATCAGGTCCTCGCCCACCACGTGCGGCGTCGGCACGCGCTTGTCCGGCGGCACGTCGGCCGCGCGCTGCTCGGCGTTGCGGCCCGGGCGCAAGGCACCCACCCGATGCGGCACGCGCCAGATGCCGTCCTGATCGACGACGAGCACATCGGGATCGCGCCAGGCGAGACCGTAGGGTGCGTTGAAGCCTTCTGCGTGGCGCTCGACCCAGTCGGCCTTGCCGTCGCCGTCCTGGTCGCGCAGCAAGGTGAGGTAGCCCGGCCTCTGCTCGGCGACGATGACGTCGCCGTTGGGCAGGACGAGAAGCCGCCGGGGATTCATCAGTCCGGTCGCGAAGGGCGTCGCGGTAAAGCCCTCGGGCACGCGCAGCGTCTGGCCCGCATAGGGAACGATGAGCGATCGGCTGGCGACGACAGGGCCCGTGTGCGGCGGCGGCAGGTCTTCCGGCTTGACCGTGAAGCGACGGCCGATCTCCTGGTCGGGCAACGACGCCGGATCGGTGACCGCCGCCTGCTGCGTCTGCTGCGCCTGCTGCGCGTGGGGGGCGAACCCGAAGCCCATCGGCATGGCGACCAGACTGGCGGACAACAGGACCGAAGCGGTCGCCCAGGCATGGCGGGAAAGGCAACGCATCATCGCAGGCTCCCTTGATATGACATGTGGTCGTGCGCCGGCCGCGCGAGCATGGTCGCCTGCCGCCATGCCTCGATCCGATCAGCGTCGGCGGGAAGAACGACATACAAGGAGTTCGGCAAATTCTTCCCACGCGGCGGCAAAGACCGGCGCGACCGAGGTCAGAACGGGGACGCCGGCTTCGATCGCCTCGCTGAAAGCATCGCGAAGCCCGCCGCCATCCGCCTCGAGCTTGCCGAACTTGTTCAACAGGACGAGATCGCAGCCGGCCGCGATATCGCGTTGCACGGCGACGGCGGCCGCAAGCGCGCCCCCGCCCTCGAGATGGCAGGTCTGCGAGCCCGGCCCGAGATCCTGGAAGATCTGAAACCGCTCGCCGCTGGCCAGGCTGCGCAAGTAGCCGGCGGTGCAGGCGCGGTCGGGAAGGCCGTGGTCTTCGGCGATGACACCGGCCAGGCGCACGGACGACCGCCAGCGATCGGCCAGCGTCTGGAAAAGTTGCTGGATCAGCGAACCGGGAGCGCCCTGTATCACGGCGATTTTCTTGACGAAGTCACCCATGGCTTCTCCCGCCGACTGAAGCGCATAACGAGGATGCGCGACGGCTGGTTGCCGGATGCGTCAGGCCGATCGCTCGGAAAGCATGGGTCCAGCCATGGCGACAGTGCTCGCCGGCCGAATGGCCGTCAACGTTATCTTCGCGTGACTATTACGCCGGAAGGCAGGATCGCGGGCGCCATGACTGCCCGCTCGCGATCCCGTGAACGGCTTCTACTGCCGCCAGTCGCTGCCCTTGCCCTCGATCAGGCGAAGAGCGGCCTTCCAGTCGGACACGCCAAATTCGGGCGAGGCACGATAGGCCTTGGCGCGCGCGGCGTATTGCTGGACGACAGCATCGTCGATCGGCGCGGGCTCTTCGTCGAGTCCGCGGGCGATGATCTCGACCTCGCAGGCACGCTCCAGCATGTAGAGCCGGCGCAGCGCGGCGGGAACGGTGGCGCCGACCGACAGAAGCCCGTGGTTGCGCAGCACGACGGACATGCCGCTCTGGCAGGTCACGCCCAGCGCATCGCACTCTTCCTGCGAGGTCGGCATGCCGTACTCGTGGTAGACCACCTCGTCGAGAACGGCGAGCGCATCCTGGCTGATCGGGCGCAGGCCCTTCTTCAGGACCGAAATGCCGGTGCCGGCCCGCGTATGGGTGTGCATCACGCAGTTGCCGTCGGGTCGCGCCTTGTAGACGCCGCTATGGATGGTGAAGCCGGCGGCATTGAAGCTGCCGTCCTTGCTGTAGACCTTGCCGTCGAGATCCATCTTGACCAGGCTCGACGCCGTGATCTCGTGGAACAGGTCGCCGTAATTGTTGATCAGGAAGCACGTCGGCTCGTCCGGGATGCGCACCGACATGTGGGTGTTGATCGTGTCGGTCCAGCCGTAGAGGTCGGTGATCCGGTAGAGCGCGGCGAGGTCGCAGCGCGCCTGCCACTCCGCCTCGGTCATGTTGACGCGATCCTGTGCAATGACGCTATCCATCGAACACTCCTCCTGCGGTCAGCCTATCCATCAGCCTAGCCGACATTCATGCCCTTCATGAAGGTCGACGGCACCACGCTCTTCACCGATTGCGCACGCTTGGCGAGCCAGTAGGCCTGCGGCGGCGGCACCGAGCCGAACTGCTGGTCGACGCCCAATTTCTGGGCGGCGTCCATCGGCCAGTTGGGATTATAAAGCAACTCTCGCGCCAGCGCGATCAGGTCAGCGCGGCCTTCCTGCAGGATCTGCTCCGCTTGATCCGCATGGACGATCAGCCCGACCGCCATGCTCATGATGTCGGCATCCTTCCGCAGACGCTCGGCGTAGGGCACCTGGTAGCCGTAGGTCACCGGCCCGGCGCTCACCACCGGCGAGCCGCGCATGCCGCCCGAACTGCAGTCGATCACGTCGACGCCTTTGGGCTTCAGGATCTTCGCCAACGCCACGCTCTGGTCGGGGCCCCAGCCGGAATCGTCCTCGACCGAGAAGCGCACGAACAGCGGCTTGCTGGCTGGCCAGTGGGCGCGCACGCTTTCCACCACCTCGATGCAGAAGCGCATGCGATTGAGCTCGCTGCCGCCATACTCGTCGTTGCGCACGTTGGAGAACGGCGACAGGAACTGGTGGATCAGGTAGCCGTGCGCGGCATGGATATCGAGCACGTCGAAGCCCGCTTCGTTGGCACGCCGTGCCGCCTGGCCCCAGCGCTCGACCACTTCGGGGATTTCGCCGAGGGTCAGCGCGCGCGGCGTCGGATCGGTCGGCGGCGCATTGATGCCGCTCGAGGACACCAGCTCCCATCGATCCCAGTCGTCGACCTCGGGCGACGGCTTCAGCGGCGCACCCCCTTCCCACGGCCGGAAGCGCCGCGCCTTGCGGCCGGAATGGCCGAGCTGGATGCCGGGCACGGCATTGTGCTGGCGGATGAACTCGACGCAGCGTTTCAGGCCGGGCACGAAGGCGTCGTCCCAGATGCCAAGGTCGCCCACCGTGCCGCAGCCGCGGCGCTCGACCTTGGTCGATTCCATGATCACCAGCCCCGCCCCGCCGGCGGCATAGCGGCCGGCATTCATCAGATGCCAGTCGGTGGCGAAGCCCTTTACCGCCGAATACTGGTGCATGGGCGCCACGACGACGCGGTTCTTCAACGTCACGTCACGCAGGGAAATCGGTTGAAACAGCAGCGGCTGCGCCATGCACATTCCTCTCGTATAATCCCGTCATGTCCGCCGTGAACCACGACCGCTACGACGACGCCTACCTGCGCAAGATCCTGCGCGACAGCAAGACTATCGCCATGGTCGGCGCCTCGGCCAACTGGAATCGTCCCAGCTATTTTGCGATGAAGTATCTGCTGGACCGCGGCTACAAGGTCATTCCGGTCAATCCCGCGGCCGCCGGCCAGGAGATCATGGGCCAGAAGGTCTACACCTCGCTGGCCGAGCTGCCGCAGAAGGCCGACATGGTGGACATCTTCCGCAACAGCGAGGCAGCGGGACCGATCACCGACGAGGCCATCAAGCATGGCGCCAAGGTGGTGTGGATGCAACTGGGCGTGCGCAACGAGGAGGCCGCGCTGCGCGCCGAGGCGGCCGGGCTGAAGGTGGTGATGAACCGCTGCCCCAAGATCGAGCATTCACGCCTGGCCGGCACGATCGAATGGCACGGCATTGCGAGCGGCGTGATCAGCAGCAAGAAGCGCGCGCTCTAGATGAATTCGGACTACGCCGTCTTCACCGAGCTCTCGCCCGAGACCAAGCCGATGAAGAGCGGCTGGAACAGGCGCGTTTTCACCGACACCGATGTCCGAAAGGGCAGCGCCATCCAGTGCGATTTCACCACCGGCATCGTGACGCTGGCGCCCGGCGCGTACCATATCTCCGGGCTGTCGATGGTCACTTACCTGACCGGCGACGAGCCTCCGGAAACGACTACCATCCGCTCCCCCGCTTCGGCGGGCTATTGCAGGCTGCGGACCTTCGATCCCAAGGCCAGCGTCGCTGCGGCGAACCTTCGCGGGATCGAGAACGAAGATCCCTCCGTGATCTGCATCGGCAGTCCGAGTTCCGCCAACCTCGTGCCGAGCCTGTTCGAAACCTTCTTCGAAACCGACAAGACGGCGCAGATCGTGCTGGAACATCAGTCGGGAACGAAGCCGGAGCAAATCTACCTGCGGGTCTTCGTCCAGAATTCCAAATGGCATGCGTTCGCCAGGATCAGCATCCGAGGACTCTGAGCCAATCGTCATCCGGATGACGATTTTTTAAAGCCTCGTCTCGACCAGCAGCATGTCCGTGCCACTCGTTTGGACTTTGATCTCGACCTTGTCCTCGCCGTCGAGCGCAATGCTGTCGCGACGGGTCAGGATCGCGTCGGCGATCTCTGCATCCCCTTCCAGCATGAAGGCGTAGAAGCCGTTCGTCCTTGCGGGACGATAGACATGTGTCCTGTCGGCACCGCTCAACAGGCGCGAGACCTTGAAGGTCTGGCCGATCGGCAGCGCGCCCGGCTCGTCGCCCACCAGGCAGGTGATGCGGTTGGCGCCGGCCGTGGGATCGAAGCGGCTGCGGCGGTAGGACGGCGGCGCCAGGAGCTGGTCCGGCAACACCCAGACGTAGATCGCCTGCATCTCCCCTTCGCCGATGTTGAGCTCGCTGTGCTTGCCGCCAGAACCGGCCGAGAAGACGTAATAGTCGTTGGCCTTGAGCTCATCGATCTTGCCGATGGTGTTGATGTGGGTGAGCGTGCCGGCCAGCACGAAGGCCATGATGATGAAGTTGTGGTGCGGGTGCATGTTGTAGCCCGTGCCGTTGGGCGTGAAGGTCTCGTCGCCGAACACCTTCATGACGCCCAGGCCCGGGATGCCGGACTGGTATTCATGGAAGTTGAAGCTCGAATGGCGCGTGATGGCGCCGTCGGGATGGCCGGCGACATAGCTGGCGTTGAGGCCGGCCGACGGCAGGTACGAATAGCCGCGCTCGCCTGCACGCAGGATGAAACGTACGCTCATGCCGGCCGAGCCTCCTGATAATAGGGGATCTCGACCATCTCGAAGCCGGACTTCGGGGTTCCGCAATCCGGACAGACCCAGTCGTCGGGAATGTCGGCCCAGCGCGTGCCCGGTGCGATACCATGCTCGGGCAGGCCGCGCGCCTCGTCGTAGGAGAAGCCGCAGCCGAGGCAGAGATACTTCTTCATGCGGAAACTGTAGCATCGGACAAAACGGGGGAAACGGATGAAGTTCGGCGTCTTCGACCATATGGATCGCGCAGGGTCCGATCTCGGGCGGCAGTTCGACGAACGGCTGCGGCTGATCGAGCTCTACGAGCAGGCGGGCTTCCACGCCTATCACCTGGCCGAGCATCATGCGACGCCGCTCGGCATGGCGCCCTCGCCCAGCGTGTTCCTGGCCGCGGTGGCGCAGCGCACGAAGACGCTGCGCTTCGGGCCGCTGGTCTACACCGTGAACCTCTATCATCCGCTGCGGCTGATCGACGAGATCTGCATGCTCGACCAGATGAGCGGCGGCCGACTCGAGCTCGGCATCGGCCGCGGCATCTCGCCCTATGAGGTGGGCTACTACGGCGTCGATCCGGCCACCGGCCCGGAGCGCTTCGCCGAGGCGCTCGACGTCATCCTGAAAGGCCTCACCGAAAAGCGGCTGAGCCATCACGGCAAGTATTTCACCTTCAAGGACGTGCCGATGGAGATGCAGCCGGTGCAGCGGCCGCATCCGCCGCTGTGGTACGGCGCCAATTCGCTGGAGAGCGCCGATCGATTGGCGAAGCAGGCCTGCAACACCGTGGTCGGCATGAAGGCCGAAGGCGTCGGCCAGTTTGCCGCCCGCTACCGCGCCGCGTGGCAGGCGCTGGGCCGCGACGAGAAGCAACTGCCGCTGATCGGCCTGAGCCGCCACGTCGTCGTGGGCGACACCGACAAGGAAGCGCAGAGCGCCGCCAAGCGGGCCTTCGCGCTGTGGTATGACGCCCTGATCCATCTGTGGCGCGCCCATGGCGTCGGCCTGCCGCGCCAGATGATCCCCGCCGAGTTCGAGCCGGCGCTGGAGGGCGGCTACATCATCGCGGGATCGGCCGCGACGGTGCGCGATCGGCTGAGGCGCGACAACGACGTGGCCGGCATCAACTACTGCATCTGCCGGCTGGCCTTCGGCGACCTGTCGTTCGAGGAATCGAAGCGCTCGGTCGAGCTGCTCGCCAAGGAAGTGATGCCCGCCCTTTAGACGTGTCGAGCTATGCGCGGCTCGGCGGCGACTTCGTTCATGTCTGCTGGTAAAATGAGGTCAGAAGAAACTGTATTAAAAAGATAATATGAAGTTCGCCGTCTTCGATCACTTGGACAGGTCCGGTCCCGACCTGGAGCGCCAATATGAAGAACGGCTGAGGCTGACCGAGATCTATGAATGGGCGGGTTTTCACGCCTATCACGTGGCCGAGCATCACGGCACGCCGCTCGGGTCGGCGCCCTCGCCCGGCCTGTTCCTGGCCGCCGTCGCCCAGCGCACGACCAAGCTCCGCTTCGGCCCGCTCGCCTATCCGCTCGGCCTCTATCATCCGCTGCGGCTGATCGAAGAGATCTGCATGCTCGACATCATGAGCCGCGGCCGACTCGAGCTCGGCGTCGGCCGCGGCGCCTCGCCCTACGAAGCGGCGTTCTTCGGCATCGATCCGGCCACCGCCCAGGAGCGCTTCGACGAAACGCTGGAGATCGTGATCAAGGGGCTGGGCGCGCAGCGTCTGGACCACGCGGGCAAATTCTTCACCCTGAATGACATTCCGATGGTGATGCAGCCGGTGCAGCGCCCGCACCCGCCGCTGTGGCACGTCACCCGCTCGCTCGAGAGCGCCGATCGCCTGGCCGCGCTGGGCTGCAACGTGGCGCTCGCCATGCCGACACGCGAGGCCGGCAAGTTCACCAAGCGCTACCGCGCCGCCTGGGCAGCGCTCGGCCGTGCGCCGGCGGAGATGCCGTTCGTCGGCAACACGCGCAATGTGGTGGTGCTCGACAGCGACGCCGACGCCGTCTCGGCGGCGCGCCGCGCCTTCCATGTCTGGTACGATTCGATGATCCATCTCTGGCGGGCCAACGGCGTCGAGCTGCCGCGCCAGGTCTCCTCGCCCGACTTCGACGAGACGGTCGAGCAGGGCTACATCGTCGCCGGTTCGCCCGCCACGGTGCGCGAGCGCATGCTGCGCGACCAGTCGATCTCGGGCATCAACTACAGCATCTGCCGCTTCGCCTGCGGAGATCTGTCGTTCGAGGAATTGGCGCGCTCGGTCCGCCTGTTCGCGCGTGAAGTGATGCCGGCGCTCGTGCCGAAGGACGACAAGGGCCCCGTCCGCGCCGCCACCGGCACGCTGGCGCGCGGCCTGCGCTGGCTGGGCGACGAGGACCTGTCAGAGGTCGGCTTCCTGTTCCGCTGACCGCGAATCAGAAGAGGCCCGCGGTTCCACGTACGCGTGAACCGCGGACCTCCGCCCCCTCCGTGAACGCGCCCCCTGCGGCCCTTCGGGCCACCTCCTCCACCGTGTGGAAGAGGCCGGGTGGCGGGCCCCCCTGTCGAAGACAGTAAAGACTGTCAGGTAAAACAAAGCCGGCGGTGGTGGGGCCACCGCCGGCTCGTCGAGAGGATCAGCTACGCCGCCCGGGGAGAGATAGCGACGAACCTGGTCATCCCCTCCCGATAGATTTTCATCAGGACCGGTTTGCCGGTCTTCTTGGCTTCCTTGAGCTTGTCGGCAGCCATCTTCGGGCTGTCGACCGAGTCCTTGCCGACCTGCTGCAGGACGTCGCCCGCCTTCAGGCCCTGGTCATCGGCCGGGCTGCCCGGCTCGACGGCCGCCACGACCACGCCCTTGATCGAGTCGTCCAGCTTCAGCTCCTGGCGCGCCTCGGGGGAGATCGGCGCCAGCGAGACGCCGTAGGACATCGGCTCGGCCTTCTTGGCATCCGGCTGGTCGGCCTTGGCCTTGACCACCGCGCCCTCTTCCTTCTGGTCGCCGATCTTGGCGGTCAGCGACATGTCCTTGCCGTCGCGCCACAGGTCGAGCTTGACCGAGGTGCCGGGCTTCACGGCCGAGATCATGCGGGTGAGGTCCCGGATGGTCTCGACGTTCTTGCCGTCGACGCTCTTGATCACGTCACCCGACTTGATGCCGGCGGCGAGCGCCGGGCTGTCCGGCTGGACCTGGGCCACCAGGGCGCCCTTCTCGCTGCCGAGCGACATGCTCTGCGCCAGCTCCTCGGTCACCGGCTGGATCTGCACGCCCAGCAGACCACGCTCGACCTTGCCGTTGGCCTTGAGCTGAGCCACCACCGGCTCGGCCAGGCTCGACGGGATGGCGAAGCCGAGGCCCACGCTGCCGCCGCTCGGCGAGAAGATGGCGGTGTTGATGCCGATCACCTTGCCGTCCATGTCGAACAGCGGGCCACCCGAGTTGCCGCGGTTGATGGCGGCGTCGGTCTGGATGTAGTCGTCGAACGGACCGGAGTGGATGTCGCGGCCGCGCGCCGACACGATGCCGGTCGTCACGGTGCCGCCCAGGCCGAACGGGTTGCCGACCGCCATCACCGGCTGGCCGACACGCACCTTGGTGGCGTCGGCGAAGGTGACGAACGGCAGCGGCTTGTCGCTCTCGACCTTGAGCAAGGCGAGATCGGTCTTCTCGTCGCCGCCCATCAGCTTGGCCGGCAGCTTGCGGCCGTCGGTCAGGGTGACGGTGATCGAGTCGGCCTTGCCGGCGACATGGAAGTTGGTGACGATCCAGCCGTTGGCGTCGACGATGAAGCCCGTGCCGACCGCCTGGGCCTTCTGGGCCTGGCGCTGCTGCGGCTTCATCTGCGGCATGCCGGGCTTGCCCTGCTGGCCAAAGCGCTCGGCGAAGCGCTGCATGAACTCTTCCATCTGATCCTGCTGCTGCGAGCGGTCAGACATCTGGGTCTCGTCGGCGTCCGCGGCGCCGGCCTTCATGGTCACGGCAACGTTGACGACCGCCGGGCTCACCTTGGCGGCGAGATCGGAAAGATCCTGCGGAGCGGCCTGGCCGGCGATCGCCGGGGGCGCGGACAGCAGCGGAACAACGAGCACCGGCGCCGTGAGCGCCGTCGTGAGCGCCAGGGCGGTGAGAATGGTCTTGGTCTTCGTCATGAAAGTCCTCCTTCGGGGGGCTTGGCAGAAGGAAATATGGGACTTGCCCCATGGCGACCGGATGGCCGCTTCATTGAATGTTTGTATAGTTGGGGATCGTTGCTTTTGGCCCGGAAACAGGCCAACACGCGCCGTCACCGAACCAGGGCTCACGTGAAAATCCTCCTCGTCGAAGACGACAAGCAGACCGCCGACTACATCGCCAAGGGGCTGCGCGAGCACAGCCATGTCGTCGACCATGCCGGCAACGGCCGCGACGGGCTCTATCTCGCGACCGGCGAGAAATACGACGTGATGATCGTCGATCGCATGCTGCCGGCGATGGACGGGCTGTCGCTGGTCAAGGCGGCGCGCGCCTCCAATGTGCGCACGCCGGTGCTGTTCCTGACGACGATGGGCGGCATCGACGATCGCGTGACCGGCTTCGAGGCGGGCGGCGACGACTATCTGGTGAAGCCCTTCGCCTTCGCCGAACTTCTGGCCCGCGTCGGCGCGCTCGCGCGCCGGCCGCCGATCGTGGCGGCGACGTCGCTCGCCGCGGGCGATCTCGAGATGGACCTTCTGGCGCGCACCGTGACACGCGCCGGCAAGCGCATCGAGCTTCTGGCCCAGGAATTCAAGATCCTGGAATATCTGCTGCGCCATGCCGGCCAGGTGGTGACGCGCACCATGCTGCTGGAGAAGGTCTGGGATTTCCATTTCGACCCCAAGACCAACATCGTCGAGACCCACATCAGCCGCCTGCGCTCCAAGATCGACAAGGGCTTCGACAAGCCGCTGCTCCATACGGTCAGGGGGGCAGGCTATGTCATCCGCGCGCCCGACTAGCAGCCTGACCGGAAACCTCGCCAGGATCCTGCGCTCGGCGAGCTTCCGGCTGCCGCTGATCTATGCCGTGCTGTTCGTGCTGTCGGCCGGCGCGCTCTTCGTCACCGTCTACTGGACGGCGACGGCGGCGATGCAGGCCGACATGGCGGCCGTGCTGCGCACCGAGGCCTACCAGCTGGCCGAGATACATCGCCAGAGCGGCCTGGCCGGCCTGGCCCAGCAGATCAGGCGGCGCCTCGACTTCCGTACGCGCGGTCCGATCTTCTACCTGCTGCAGGCGCCCAACCGCCGGGTCGTGGTCGGCAATCTGCCCGGCATGCCGCCGATCGAGGGCGTCGTCGACTTCGTGCCCCAGCCCGACACACCCGAGCCCGACGCCCAGACCGTCCAAGCTCACCGGCTTCGGCCTCACCTTGCCGGACGGCTCGTTCCTGCTGGTGGCGCAGGACGCCGACCGCCTGATCGAGATGCAGCATGCCATCGCGCGCGCCTTCGTGTGGGCGAGCGGCCTGGCGCTGCTGCTCGCGATCGCCGGCGGCGCGCTGATCGGCACGAGCTTCCTGCGCCGCATCGACACCATCACGCGCACCAGCCTCGCCATCATGGAGGGCGACCTGTCGGCGCGTATTCCCGTGCGCGGCACCTACGACGAGATCGACCAGCTGATATCGAGCCTCAACGCCATGCTGAGCCGCATCCAGCAGCTGATGGACGGCCTGCGCCAGGTGTCGAGCGACATCGCCCACGACCTGCGCACGCCGCTCGGCCGCCTGCGCCAGCATCTCGAGGATGCGCGCGAGCGGGCGACCACCACCGCCGATTACGACGCCGCGACCGACGCCGCCATCGAAGAAGCCGACGAGCTTCTGGAAACCTTCTCCGCCCTGCTGCGCATCGCCCAGGTCGAGGCCGGTGCGCAGAAGCGCGGCTTCGCCGACGTCGATCTTTCCGACCTGGTGAAGAGCGTCGGCGAGGCCTACCAGCCCGCCGCCGAGGATTCCGAGCACACGCTCGACTACCAGATCGAGGACGGCATCAGCCTCACCGGCGACCGCCAGCTGCTGGCGCAGATGATCTCGAACCTGGTGGAGAATGCGCTCCGCCACACGCAGGCCGGCTCGACCGTGTCGCTGGCGCTGCGCAAGGCGGGGCCCGGCTTCGAGATCGAGGTCGCCGACAACGGGCCCGGCATTCCCGAGACCGAACACGAACGGGTGTTCGACCGCTTCTACCGCCTCGACCGCAGCCGCTCGACCTCGGGCAGCGGCCTTGGCCTGGCGCTCGTGAAGGCGATCGCCGGGCTGCATGGCCTCACGATCAGGCTCGAGGATCGCAAGCCCGGGCTCGGCGTCGTTCTCGTCGGCTGATCCAGACTAGACCGCCAGATAGCGCCGCTTGACGTCGTCGTTGACTTTCAGGCCGTCGATCGAATCGCGATAGACAATGTGGCCCTTGTCGATCACCGCGACGTGGCTCGCGATATCCAGGCAGAAATGCATGTTCTGCTCGGCGATCAGCAGCGTGATGCCCATGGCGCAGAGCCGGCGGATCAGCTCGCCGATCTTCTCGACGATGATCGGCGCCAGGCCCTCGCTGGGCTCGTCGAGCAGCAGGACGTCGGGATTGCCCATCAGCGTGCGCGCGATGGTGAGCATCTGCTGCTCGCCGCCCGACAGCCGGCCGCCCATCCGCCCGCGCATCGACGCCAGGATCGGGAAGACGTCGTAGATCTTGTCGAGGGTCCATTCGACGCGTCCATCCGGCCCGGGCTTGGCGCCGATCAGGAGATTGTCCTGCACCGAATGCTCGGGGAATATCTGGCGGTCTTCCGGCACGAAGCCGATGCCGGCACGGGCGATGCGGTCGGCCGGCCGCCGCTGCATCGCCGCACCGTGCAGCGAGATCGTGCCGCGGCGCGGAGCGGCGAGGCCGATGATCGCCTTCATGGTCGTGCTCTTGCCGGCGCCGTTCCGCCCCAGCAGCGCCAGCGCCTGGCCGCGCTCGACATCGAGCGAGACGCCGAACAGGATCTGGCTGGCGCCGTAGAAGACGTCGATGCCGTCGACGCGGAGGATCGCGGCGGCGCTCATGCCGCTGCCGCCTTGCCGAGATAGGCCTCGATCACCTGCGGATTGCGCCGGATCTCCTCCGGCGTGCCCTCGGCCAGCACCGCGCCGTAGGACAGCACGCGCACAGTCTGCGCGACCTTGAACACGATATCCATGTCGTGCTCGATGAAGACCAGCGTCATGGCGCGCGCGCGCCACATCAGCTGCACGGTCTCGATCATCTGCCAGCGTTCCTCCGGCCCCATGCCGGCCGTCGGCTCGTCGAGCAGCAGGACCTTGGGCTCGAGCGCCAGGGCGAGTCCGATATCGAGCAGCTTCTGGTCGCCATGGCTCAGGTTGCGGCTCGTGATGCCGGCGACCCGCGTGAGACGCAGCAGTTCCATGATCTCGCGCGCGCCGTCGCGCGCGTCGATGCGTGGAAACGACCGCAGCAGGCCGGCTCTCCTGCCGGCGATGGGCCTGGACGGCCGCGGCAAGCGCCTGCTCGACCGTCAGGCTCGGAAACAGGCTCGCCACCTGGAACGCCCGGCCGATGCCGCGCCGCACGATCGCACGCCGGCTCGCGCCGGCGATGTCCTCGCCGTCCAGCAGGATGCGCCCGGCGTCCGGTGGGAAGCGGCCGGTGATGAGGTTGAACAGCGTCGTCTTGCCGGCGCCGTTGGGCCCGATGATGGCGCTGAGCGAGCCGGCGGCGAAATCGAGCGAGACGTCGCGCGTGGCCACCACGCCGCCGAAGGATTTCTTGACGCCCTCGAGCTTCAGCATCACGCGGCCCTTGTCGCGCGCTTCGGCGTCCGCGGCGTCGCGGATCTTCTGCGCGGCCGCCTGGCGGCGATTCTCCAGCCGCTCGGCCAGGACGTCGAGCGGGCCTTTGCGCAGCCCCAGCACCAGCACGAGGATGACGATGCCCAGCACGAGGTCGGTGTGCGTGGTGTAGGCAATGGTGACGTCGTTCAGGAGCCGCAGGATGACAGTGCCGACCAATGGCCCGACGAAGACGTTGGCGCCGCCCAGCAGGATCATGAAGATCGCCTCGCCCGAGGTCGTCCAGAAGGCGAAGTTGGGATAGGCGCCCGACACGAACAGCGCGATCAGGATGCCGCCTACCGAGGCGATGCAGGCCGAGATGACGAAGCAGGTGAGCTTTACGCGCACGACATCGATGCCCAGGAAGGCCGCGCGCTCCTGATTGTCGCGGATCAGCCGCAGGGTGTAGCCGAACGGCGACATCACGAGCTGGCGCATCAGGGCGATGCACAGCATGAACATCACGGCGCAGAAGACGTAGAGCTGCGTGCGGTCGGCGAGATCGATGCCCAGGAACTTCGGCCGCGGGATGCCGCCCATCAGGCCCTGGTCGCCGCCGGTGAACGACACCCAGCCCAGGATGACGTTGTAGAGCAGCATCTGGAAGGCGAGCGTGAGGAAGGCGAAATAGATCTCGTTCAGCCGCACGCAGATGGCGCCGATGATCAGCGCCAGGACCGCGGTGAAGGCGACGGCCAGGACGAAGGCGGCGGGGATCGAGAACTTGCCGGATTGCATCGCCAGGCCGAAGGCGTAGGCGCCGGAGGCGAAGAACATCGCGTGCCCGAACGAGACCAGGCCGGTGTAGCCGATCAGCAGGTTGAGCGACATCGCGAGCAGACCGTAGGCCATGGCGAACATGATGAAGTCGCGGATCGCCGGCGGCGCGCCGACCAGCGGCACGATGAGCAAGGCCACAAGTCCCAGCGCGGCCCAGCCGAGGTCGCGCTGGATCCTGCTCATGCGGCTAGCGCTGCGGGCGGCCGAACAGGCCGCTCGGCTTGAAGATCAGCACCAGGGCCATGATCAGGAACATGACGCCGTCGACGAACAGCGGAAAGCCGACGCTGCCGAACGAGCGCGTGAAGCCGATCAGCAGCGAGGCCACGAAGGCGCCCAGGATCGAGCCCATGCCGCCGATCACGGTGACGATGAAGGATTCGATCAGGATCGAGAAACCCATGCCGGGCGTGAGCGAGCGCACCGGCGCCGCGAGCGCGCCGGCGGCGCCCGCCAGCAGGCTGCCGAGGCCGAACACGGCGGCGTAGTAGAGGTTCACGCGGATGCCCAGCGCCTGCAGCATCGGTCCGTTGACCGCCGCCGCCCGCACCACCTTGCCGAAGCGCGAGCGCGTGATCAGCAGCCCGAGCAGCAGGCCGATCGCCGCCGCCGTGCCGATCATGAAGAGGTAGAACGGCGGCACCACGCCGCCCATGAAGCGGAGCGGCGGCAGGCGGAACTCGGCCGGCATGCCCATCGACAGCACGCGCGGTCCCCACAGGATCTTCACCATGTCGTCGGCGATCAGCACGACGGCGTAGCAGACCAGGAGCTGCATCAGCACGTCGGAGCCATAGACCTTGCTCATCAGCAGGCGCTCGAAGACGATGCCGAGCAGGCCGATCGCGATCGCCGCCCCGATGGCCGACACGAAGTAGCTGCCGGTCACCTGGTAGAGCGTCCAGGCGGTGTAGGCGCCCAGCATGTAGAGCGAGCCGTGCGCGAAGTTGATGACGTTCAGCACGCCGAAGATCAGGGTCACGCCCGAGGCGATCAGGAACAGCAGCATGCCGATGATCAAGCCGCTGGTGAGCTGGGTCACCACGCACGACCCCGTCCCCAGGCACCGCATCAAGGCATCGATATCCACGCTATCGTGACCACTTGGCTGACCACCCGGGCGGCTGCGATCAGGTGGTGTATCCCATCTTCTTCTTCCACGCCTTCTCGAGCTCGAGGATCTGGTCCCACGGCGTGCTCTTGAAGTCGCTGATATAGGGTTCCTTCGACAGCGACAGGCCGTAACCCACCGGATAGTTGATCAGGGTGTTGTCCTCGGCGCGCATGGTGAGCGTGCCGTCGACGCCGAACGGCGACTTGATCGTCATGCCCTTGATCGCCGCGGCGAGCTTCTTGCCGTCGGTGTCGCCGTTGGTCTTCTTCAGCGCCTCGATCACCAGGTCGGCGGCGACGGCGTTCTCCCACGACCAGTTGGTCGGCTTGTGCTTCTGGGTCTTGACGTATTCCTGGTACCACGCCTCGTTCGCCGGCGTCGGCGGCACGGTGCGATTGTAGCGGCCGCCCGAATAGACGCCCTGCGGGAACTGCTTGACCTCGTCGACGATGCCGTAGTCGCCGAGATTGACCATGAACGAGGCCTGCTTGTCGAACAGGCCGTAGAGGTTGGCCTGGTCGATGAAGGCCACGAGATCGCCGCCCCACAAGCGCCGAGTACATCGCGTCGGGCTTGGCGTTCAGGATCTTGGTCACGACCTCGGTGTAGTCGGGCTGGAACAGCTTGGGCCACGCCTCTTCCGTCACCTGGATCGTGCCGTCGAAGTACTTGGCGTATTCCATGAACTCGGCGGTGTTGGAGCGGCCGTAGGCATAGTCGGGCGAGCAGGTCGCCCACTTCTTCAGCCCCTTGGCCTTGGCGACCTTGGCGGCGTAGTCGCCGCCGCCGATCGCGTCGTGGATGCCCATGCGGGCGGTGCGGAACGCCGTCGGCACGTGCAGCTTGGGATCGGCGGTGAGCGAGGAGGTCTCGGAATTGCTGTGGATGCACAGCACGCCGATCTCGCGGATCACCTCCTGCACGGCGAAGGCGCCGCTCGACGCTTCGCCATCGATGATGAGCTGGCAGCCGTCGTTGTTGATGAGGTCGCGCGTGACCTTGGCGGCCTCCTGCGGCGCGCCCTTGGAATCGCGCACCACCAGCTCGATCTTGCGGCCGTTGATGCCGCCCGCCTCGTTGAACTTGTCGAAGGTCATCTTGAGACCGCCGACCGTGGTCTGGCCCAGGACCGCGACCCTGCCCGACAGGATGGTCGGCACGCCGACCTTGATGGTCCCGCTCTGGCCCTTGACGATGGCCGGCATGGCGACGACGCCCGCCAGCGCGCGTCGCGCCCTTGAGCAAATGGCGACGGCCCGTCGCCCGCGAAACGATCGACTTCATGGCGTCACACTCCCGTTGGTCTTTGCTGATTAATTCTTGCGGTCATCGACCGGTTGGCGCGATCTTATGAACAATTGTTCACACGGTCAAATGAGCCGCCGCGCAACGCGGAACGATCGGAGGCAAATGAAAAGCGCCACTCGCAGCAACCGCCCCCTCTTCGCCTATGTCGGCAGCTACACGACGCCCGAGCGTCACGGCCAGGGCAACGGCATCAACGTCTATCGCGTCGACCGCCGCACCGGCGCCTTCACGCACGTCCAGCATCTCGGTGGGCTGGAGAACCCGTCGTTCCTCGCCCTCAACAGCGCGGGCACGCATCTCTATTCGGTGCACGGCGATCGCACCGAAGCCAACGCCTTCACCATCGACCAGCGCACGGGCCATATCGCGCCGCTCAACCGGCAATCGACCGGCGGCTACAATCCGGTGCATCTCGCCTTCGACGCGACGGGCCGCTTCCTCGCGGTCTGCAACTACGGCACCGATTCGCTCGCCGTGCTGCCGGTCGCCGCCGACGGCAGCCTGATGCCCTACCGGACTCTCACCACCGTAACGGGGACACTGGGGCCGCACCGCGTCCAGCAGCGCACCATGTGCGTGCATCACATCCCGCTCGATCGCCAGGGCCGCTTCTTCTACGTGCCGTGCAAGGGCTCCGACGTCGTCATCGCCTATCGCCTCGACCCCAAGCGCCGCGTGCTGGTCGAAGCCGCGCGCGTGACGGCCCGTCCCGGCGCCGCGCCGCGTCACATCGATTTCCATCCGAAGAAGGCGCTGGCTTACGTCACCAATGAACTCGACTCGACCCTCACCACCTACCGCCAGGACCGGCGAACCGGCGCCCTGACGCCGCTGCAGACCATCCCGTCGACGCCGGCCGAGTTCACCGGCTACAGCACCGGCGCCGAGATCGCGGTCGATCGCGCCGGCCGCAACCTCTACGTCTCCAACCGCGGCCACGACAGTATCGGCGTGTTCGCCATCGATCCGGCCAAGGGCACGCTCTCGCCGCGCCAGTGGGTGCCGACCTTGGGCAGCACGCCGCGTTTCTTCACCTTCGATCCGGCCGAGCGCTTCCTCTACGTCGCCAACCAGGATGGACGGTCGATCGTCGGCTACCGGGTCGCGCGCGACGGCCGCCTGGTGCCGACGCGCACTCCGCGTCAAGGTCGGCAGTCCGGCCTGCATCGTGTTTTCCCCTTAGCCGTGGAGAAATCCGTGAGCGACAAGACCTATGGCTTCGAGACCCTGTCGGTGCATGCCGGCGCCGCTCCCGATCCGACGACGGGCGCCCGTGCCCAGCCGATCTACCAGACCACCGCTTACGTGTTCGACGATGCCGATCACGCCGCGGCACTGTTCAACCTGCAGACCGTGGGCTTCATCTATTCGCGGCTGACCAATCCGACCAATGCGGCGCTCGAAACGCGGCTCGCCACCCTGGAAGGCGGCCGCGGCTGCACCGTGGCCTCCTCCGGCCATGCCGCGCAGGTGCTCGCGCTCTTCCCGCTCATGTCGCCGGGCGCGGAGATCGTCGCCTCCTCGCGGCTCTACGGCGGCTCGCTGCAACAGATGCGCAACACCTATCCGAAGTTCGGCTGGAAGGCGCAAATCGTCGATGCCGACGAGCCGGAGAATTTCAAGCGCGCCGTCACGGAAAACACCAAGGCGTTCTTCATCGAGAGCCTGGCCAATCCCGGCGGCGTGATTCAGCGACATCGAGGCGATCGCGCGCATCGCCGAGTCGGCCGGCGTGCCGTTGCTGGTCGACAACACGCTGGCCACGCCCTGGCTGTGCAAGCCGATCGACTACGGCGCCACCCTGATCGTGCACTCGACCACCAAGTTCCTGAGCGGCAACGGCACCTCGATGGGCGGCGCGGTGGTCGATTCGGGCAAGTTCGACTGGGCGAAGGGCGGCAAGTTTCCGAGCCTCGCCGGCCCGGAACCGGCCTATCACGGGCTGAACTTCTTCGAGACCTTCGGCGACATGGCCTACACCTTCCACAGCCACGCCGTCGGCCTGCGCGACCTCGGCCCCAGCCAGGCGCCGTTCAACGCCTGGCTCACCATGCTGGGCATCGAGACCTTGGGGCTGCGCATGGAGCGCCACTGCGCCAATGCCCAGAAGGTCGCCGAGTATCTTGCCAGGCATCCGGCCGTGGCGTGGGTGAACTACGCCGGCCTGCCCTCGAACAAGTACCATTCGCTGGCCAAAAAATACCTGCCCAAGGGCGCAGGCTCGATCTTCACCTTCGGCGTCAAGGGCGGCTACGACGTGGGCGTCAAGGTCGTCGACAGCGTCGAGCTGTTCTCGCACCTCGCCAATATCGGCGACGCCAAGAGCCTGATCATCCATCCCGCCTCGACGACGCACCGTCAGCTCACCGACGAGCAGCGGGTCGCCGCCGGCGCCGGCCCCGATGTGCTTCGCCTGTCGATAGGGATCGAAACCGTGGACGACATCATCGCCGATCTGGAGCAAGCTTTGGCCAAGGCGACCTCCTGATGCTGAGCAAGGCAGACAACCAGTTCCTGACTGAGACCGGCCCGGCCACCCCGATGGGCGAGCTGCTGCGCCGCTTCTGGATGCCGGCGCTGCTCTCCGAGGAACTGCCGGAGCGCGACGGTCCGCCGAAGAAGATCAAGATCCTGGGCGAGGACCTGCTCGCCTTTCGCGCGACCGACGGCAGGGTCGGTATCGTCGAGCCGCACTGTCCGCATCGCGGCGCCGGTCTCTATTACGGCCGCAACGAGGAGTGTGGCCTGCGCTGCGCCTTCCATGGCTGGAAATTCGACGTCGACGGCAACTGCGTCGACCTGCCGACTTCGCCGCCCGAGTCCTCCTACAAGGACACGATCAAGCTGCTCGCTTATCCGACGCGCGAATGGGGCGACATGATCTGGGTCTACATGGGACCCAGGGAGCGCATGCCCGAGCTGCCGCAGATCGAACTCGGCCTGGTGCCGGCCTCGAGCCGTTACGTCTCGAAGAAATGGCAGGACTGCAACTGGGTGCAGAGCCTGGAGGGCGGCATCGACACCGCGCACTTCTCCTTCCTGCACAAGGTGCTGGCGAGCGACGACGCCACGGCGCGTGCGGCGATGGCCAAGGCGGCGCTCTCCGACCAATCCAAGCCCGACGACCGCATCCGCTGGGTGCAGAACGATCCGCGGCCGAAATTCGCCGTGCTCGGCCACGAGGTCGGCCTCGTGATTGCCGGCGGGCGCAAGACCGACACGGCCGATCTCTACTGGCGCATCGCCCAGTTCCTGATGCCCAATCACGCCTATACCCCCGCGGCTTTTCCGGGCGAGATCTATTACGGCCAATGCTGGGTGCCGGTGAGCGACACGAGCTGCTGGATCTACAGCTATTGCTGGCAGCCCGAGCGGCCTCTTTCCAACTCCGAGCGCACCAAGTTCCAGGGCGGCTTCAACGTCCATTCCGAGGTCGACGCGGACTACATGCCCCTGCGCAACCTCCGCAACGACTACCTGATCGACCGCAAGGTGCAGAAGCACGATACCTTCACCGGCATCACCGGCGTGTCCGAACAGGACGCCGCGATCCAGGACAGCCAGGGGCCGGTGCAGGATCGCACGCGCGAACATCTCGGGCCGACCGACATCGGCGTCGTCGAGTTCCGAAAGCTGATGATGGGTGCCGCGCGGGCGCTGCAGAAGGGCGAGGAGCCCAAGGCGGCGCAGGCGGCAAAGAAATATGCCGTGCGTTCCGGCGGCTGGGTCGCGGCACCGGACAAGGACCTCGCCCAGGTGATGACCGAACGCTTCGGCCATCGCCACGGCTATATCGGCAACCACTACGGGCTGGACGACTGATGCTGAGCCAGGCGGACAACGAATTCCTGACCCGGAGCGGCCCCGGCACGCCGATGGGCGAGCTGTTGCGTCGGTTCTGGATGCCGGCGCTGCTCTCCGAGGAATTGCCGGAGCGCGACGGTCCGCCGAAGAAGATCAAGATCCTGGGCGAGGACCTGCTCGCCTTCCGCGCGACCGACGGCAAGGTCGGCATCGTCGAGCCGCACTGTCCGCATCGCGGCGCCGGTCTCTACTACGGCCGCAACGAGGAGTGCGGCTTGCGCTGCGCCTTTCACGGCTGGAAGTTCGATACTGACGGCAACTGCGTCGACCTGCCGACCTCGCCGCCCGAGTCCTCGTACAAGGACACGATCAAGCTCCTCGCCTACCCGACGCGCGAATGGGGCGACATGATCTGGGTCTATATGGGCCCGCGCGAGACGATGCCCGAGCTGCCGCAGCTCGAGATGGGCCTGGTGCCGGCCGCGCAGCGCTACGTCTCCAAGAAATGGCAGGACTGCAACTGGGTGCAGAGCCTGGAGGGCGGCATCGATACCGCGCACTTCTCGTTCCTGCACGCCGTGCTGACCAAGGACGAGAAGGAGGCGCTCGCCATCTACAGCCGCTCGGCGGCGCTCGGCGATCAGTCGAAGCCCGACGATCGCGTGCGCTGGATCCGCAACGATCCCAGGCCCAGGTTCAGCATCCTGGGTCACGAGGCGGGGCTGGTGATCGGCGGCGCGCGCAAGACCGATACCGCCGACCTCTACTGGCGCATCGCGCAGTTCCTGATGCCCAACCACGCCTTCGCGCCGGCGGCGATGCCAGGCGAGGTCTATTACGGCCAGGCCTGGGTGCCGGTGAGCGACACGAGCTGCTGGATCTACACCTACAGCTGGCGGCCCGATCGCGCCTTCACCAACTCCGAACGCACGCAGTTCGACGGCGGCTTCGGCGTGCACTCCTGCGTCGACGACGACTACATGCCGCTGCGCAATGCCCGCAACGACTACCTGATCGACCGTGCGCAGCAGAAGAGCCAGAGCTTCACTGGCATCACCGGCGTCAGCGAGCAGGACTCGGCGATCCAGGACAGCCAGGGCCCGATCCAGGACCGCACCAAGGAGCATCTCGGCCCGACCGATCTCGGCATCGTCGAGTTCCGCAAGCTCGTCATGGGCGCGGCACGGGCGCTGCAGCAGGGCGAGGCGCCGAAAGCTACACAGGCCGCGAAGAAATATGCCGTGCGTTCGGGCGCCTGGGTCGCCGGGCCGGACAAGGACATCGCCGATGTGATGACCGAGCGTTTCGGCCACCGGCACGGCTATGTTGGCAACGAATATGGGCTTGGAGAATAGTTAGACCGCGGCGGCAGCCTGCACTATCGTCGCCGCTGATTGGGTTGAGGGGACTTCACCGTGACCATCAAAATCTATGGGCCGACGGCCTCGCGCGCGGCCCGCGCGCTGTGGATCGTGCACGAGCTCGACATACCGTTCGAGCACGTCGCCATGGAGATGAAGGACCTCAAGGGCGCGGAGTATCTGAAGGTCAATCCCAACGGCAAGGTGCCGACGCTGGTCGATGGCGACTTCAAGCTCTTCGAATCGATGGCGATCAACCTCTATCTCGCCGCCAAGCACGGCAAGGACGGCTTCTTTCCGTCGAGCCCCGAGGAGCAAGCGCTCTGCAACCAGTGGAGCTTCTGGGGCATGACCGAGGTCGAGAAGCCCCTGCTCACCATCCTGATCGACATGTTCATGACCGCGCCGGACAAGCGCAAGCCCGAGGCCGTGGCCGACGCGCACAAGGCGCTGCCCAAGCCGTTCGGCGTGTTGAACGGCGCGCTGCAGGGCCGCGACTATCTGCTGGGCTCGACTTTCACGGTGGCCGACCTCAACCTCGCCTCGATCTGCAGCTGGTCGAAGCCGATCAAGTTCGACTTCGGACCGTTCCCCAATGCCGGCAAGTGGCTCGACCGCTGCCTCGCGCGGCCGGCCTACAAGGCGGCGCGCGGCACCAAGTAGAAGCGCTATTCGGCCGGCTGCGCCAGCGGCGCGCGCGCGTCTTCGCGCTGCCGGCCGCCCGGCAGCAAGAGCGCGACAAGGGTGATCGCGACGGCGAGGGCCGCCAGCCCGAGGAACAGGACGTCCAGGCTGCCGGTGGTCTTGCGCACCCAGGCGATCAGCACGATGGCGATCGGGCTGGCGCCCAGCGCCACGACGAACTTCGCGCCGAAGCCCAGCCCGTGGTAGCGGCTGGGCGTGTAGCGCGCGATCAGGATGTTCTCGACCGGCCCCGCCGCCGAACTCAGCACCGCCGAGCCGATGGCGCCCAACAGCGCCACGTAGCCGCCGCCCAAGGCCAGCGCCAGCATGGCGAAGAACTGCAGCGCCGAGGCCGTGACGTAGATCGACTTCAGCGGATAGCGGTCGATGATGCGCCTTCCCATGGCGTACTGGGCGATGCCCGAAACGACATAGATCAGAGAGGTCGCGAGCCCGACCCACAGCACGGCCTGGGTCACCATGCCCCACGAGGCGAGTCCGGTGCGCAGGCGCTCGATGTCGTCGGCCAGCCTGGTTTCGAGCACCAAAGCGGCGCCGAACATCACGGCCGACCAGATGACGCCTTCGAGCGCCATGGTGACGGAGAGCACGGAGAAGACCCGCCAGAATTCGCGGCGGCCGGGCTGCACGCCGGACGTCGGCGGCATCGGCCGATCGCCGACCCTGCCCCGCCTGATCTGCCAGGCGAGCACGGCGCCGACCGCGAGACAGACGATGCCGGGCACGATGAAGGCGGCGCGCCAGGAGGCCAGCGTGATCAGCACGCCGGGCACGATGCCGTAGAGGGCGAGACCGGCGCTGCCCCACAGGCCGTTCACGCCCATGGCATGGCCCTGCTCGCGGGCCGTGCGGATGATCCAGCCGATGCCGGCCGAGTGGTAGATGGCGCCGAAGACGCCGAGGCCGCAGAGCGCCACCGCAAGCGCCAGCGTGTCGCCCTCGGCCACCAGGCCGCAGGCGATCGACGACAGGCCGAGGCCCACGAACATCACCACCATCATGAGCGGCGCGCCGAAGCGGTCCGCCGCCCAGCCGGCCGGCAGCGACATGACGCCGAGCAGGATGGCGGCCGGCGCATAGAGCTCGAGCAGGCCCTCGGGCGGCTGGTTCCAGGCGATGGCCAGGGTCAGCACGATCACCGCGTAGAAGGCGGTCATCATGTGCATCAGCGCGTGGCCGATCGAGGAGAAGACCAGCACGCGCTTGCCCATGGCGATTTGGAGCTGGTTCGCAGCACTTATTGTCATGGGGCCTGTATCAGCCCCGTCCGGTCACCCCGCAAGCCTGCTTGCGGCATCGCTGCCATTCGCGCTAAAGCCCCCCTGCCGCGGCGTGTCGCGGCATCCGGTCGGGGCGTAGCGCAGCCTGGTAGCGCATCAGTCTGGGGGACTGGGGGTCGCAGGTTCAAATCCTGTCGCCCCGACCAATTCCTCCCCTCCCATCGACGACGTCGCCATGAATGCCCGGCGTGCGCTTGCCTTCATCTTCTGCACGGTGTCGCTCGACGTGCTGGCGCTGGGGGTGATGCTCCCCGTGCTGCCGACGATCGTGCTGGGCTTCATGGGCGGCGACACGGCGGGCGCCGCCACGGTGTTCGGCCTGTTCACCACCGTGTGGGCGCTGATGCAGTTCCTCTGCTCGCCGCTCCTGGGCGCGCTGTCGGACCGCTACGGGCGCCGGCCGGTGATCCTGATCTCCTGTCTTGGCCTCGGCCTCGACTATGTTTTCATGGCGATCGCGCCCTCGCTCACGCTCCTGCTGATCGGCCGGATCATTTCCGGCATCACGGCGGCCACGATCAGCACCGCCTTCGCCTACATCGCGGACGTAACGACGCCGGACGAAAGAGCCAAGTCGTTCGGCATCGTCGGCATGGCGTTCGGTCTGGGCTTCGTGGTCGGGCCGGCGCTCGGCGGCCTTTTGGGCGGCCTCGATCCGCGCCTGCCGTTCTGGGTGTCCGCCGCCGCGTGCCTCGTCAACGCAGCGTTCGGCTGGTTCGTATTGCCCGAATCGCTGCCGCCGGAGCGGCGCATGGCCTTCGCCTGGAAACGCGCCAATCCCGTGGGCTCGCTCAACCTGCTGCGCTCGCACCGCCAGTTGCTGGGTCTGGCGACGATCGACTTCCTCGCCAACGTCGCCCATCAGGTGCTGCCTTCGATATTCGTGCTCTATGCCGCCTATCGTTACGGCTGGGGCGAGACGACGGTCGGCCTTACCCTGGCTTTCGTCGGTGTTTGCGCCGCTCTCGTGCAGGGCCTGCTGGTCGGCCCGACGATGACGCATTTCGGGGCACGACGCGCGCTGCTCGGCGGATTGCTGGCCGGCAGCGTGGGCATGGCGATCTATGCTCTCGCGCCCACCGGCCCCTGGTTCTGGCTGGGCGTGCCGGTGATGTCATTGTGGGGCGTGGTCGGACCCAACCTCCAGGACATGATGAGCCGCCGCGTCAGCCCATCCGAACAGGGTCAGCTGCAGGGCGCCAATAGCTCGTCGCGCAGCATCGCGGCCCTGGTCGGGCCCGGGATCTTCAATGGCACCTTCGCCTGGCTGATTCACGATTTGCCCGGCGCGCCCTTCCTGGTGGCCGGGCTGCTGCTGGTCACGGCCGCCTGGGTCGCCTGGATCGTTACAGCGCCGCCGCCAGGCGACGACCGGCCTCGGTGAGCTTGCAGACCAGCCAGTCGGGCTTGAGCGGATTGTTGAACCACGGCTCGGACCAGCCGCGCTCCAGACAACGACGCACGACAGCCGCGCTGACGTCTTGTCCGTCGAGGTCGAACAGCGGCAGCTTGCCACCCGCCTGGGCGAGCCCGCGGCGCAGGTAAAGAAGTTCAGGCAGAGTCGGAAGATTTCCTTCCAACTCATTATCATTCAACGCAAAAACGTCGAATGAATGCGCTCCATGGCGCACGACATCGCGATCAGCAAACACGGCGGCGTCCCCCTCTGACGATGCCGGTTAACGGTCCCTCACCGAATACGATACCCCTCGCTCGGTAAAAAACCAGGGAAAATCAGGTGGTTGCCGCCGTTTCCTGCGACGCCCACCCGATCTGGTGGTTCTCTGAACCCAACGCGCCAAGTCCTTGAATTGCCGCCCCCCGGCGGCACTTCACCGATTTGGCTAGTTGTTCGCCTTCAAGGTGCTGCGCAACTGCGTCAGCGCCTGTTCGAGGTCTTCCAGCACCGATTCGATCTCCCGGCGCTTGTGCAGGTCGAGCATGGTGGCGCGCGGCGTCGTGGTCGACGGCTGCGGTCCGGTGCGCGGCAGCGGCTGGCGCGGCGCCGTGCCGGTCATCGCCTCGGCACGGGCCGACACGATGCGCAGGCTCTCGAGCGCGCTTTCCGCCGCCAGGTCGAGCCGCTGCTGCTGCGGCAGGCGTCCGCGGCCTTCCTTCAGCAGGCGCTGCACGCCCTTGATGGTGTAGCCGTCCTCGTAGAGCAGCGTGCGGATGCGGCGGAGAAGGTCGATGTCCTCCGGCCGGTAGTAACGCCGGCCGCCGCCCCGCTTGAGCGGGCGAACCTGGCTGAACTTGCTTTCCCAGAACCGCAGCACATGCTGCGGAACATCGAGTTCGGTCGCGACCTCGCTGATCGTGCGAAACGCCTGCGCCGACTTTTCAATCCGCCTTTCCGCGGTCTGAACCGATACGGCCATGACTAGACCCCCACCTTTTCCCACAAACCCCTTTAGCTTTCGCCGGGCGCCCCGTTGATCAGAGATTTCAGGACGTTCGACGCTCGGAAGACGAGTACCCGGCGCGGCAGGATTGGAACCTCCTGCCCCGTCTTCGGATTGCGGCCCACGCGTTGGCCCTTGTCGCGAACCGTGAAGCTCCCGAACGACGAGATCTTTACCGATTCGCCACGCGCCAATGCCTCGACGACTTCGGAGAGAATCGTCTCCACAAGATCGCTCGATTCATTGCGAGACAGTCCCACTTCCTGGAACACCGACTCGCTCAGATCGGCACGCGTGATAGTCCGGCCTTCCATCCGGTACCCTTCCTTCCCCCAGTTAATCCTTACTCTAAGGTTGGAAAGCGGTCAATATCAGTAGGATAGAGGCTGGCCTTGAATCGCCGTCTGTTCCCGTTCCGTTGCGGACGGGTTTGTTTCAATCATTCGTTACTACCAACGGACGAGTGAGGCTCCCCAGGCCAGGCCGCCGCCGATGCCCTCGAGCAGCAGCAGGTCGCCCCGCTTGATGCGGCCGTCCTTGACGGCGGTGTCGAGCGCCAGCGGGATCGAGGCGGCGGACGTGTTGGCGTGACGGTCGACCGTGACCACGACGCGCTCCGGCGGCAGGCCGAGCTTGCGGCCGGTGCCGTCGATGATGCGCTTGTTGGCCTGATGCGGGACGAGCCAGTCGATGTCCTTGGCCGCGAGGCCGACCTTGTCGAGGACTTCGCCGACCACGGCCGCCATGTTGACCACCGCCTGCTTGAAGACTTCCTTGCCCTCCATGCGCAGGAAGCCCGTGGTCCTGGTCGAGGACGGCCCGCCATCGACATAGAGGATGTCGTGCTGGCGGCCGTCGGAATGCAGCGCATTGGCCAGCACGCCGCGATCGGCCGAGGTGCCCTTGCCTTCCTCGCCACGCATCACGATGGCGCCGGCACCGTCGCCGAACAGCACGCAGGTACCGCGGTCGTTCCAGTCGAGGATGCGCGAGAAGGTCTCCGCGCCGATCACCAGCGCCGTCGAGGCGACGCCGCTCTTGATCATGCTGTCGGCCACCGACACGGCGTAGACGAAGCCGGCGCACACCGCCTGCACGTCGAAGGCGGCCCCCTTGGTCATGCCGAGGGCGGCCTGCACGCGCGTCGCCGTGGCCGGAAACGTCTCGTCGGGCGTGGCCGTCGCCAGGACGATGAGGTCGAGATCGGACGCCTTCAGTCCGGCATGAGCGAGGGCGCGTTCGGAGGCCTTGATGGCAAGATGCGAGGTGAACTCGCCGTCGGCCGCGATGTGGCGCTGCTTGATGCCGGTGCGCTGCTGGATCCACTCGTCCGAGGTATCCACCTTCTTGGCTAGCTCGTCGTTGGTAACGATCCTGTCCGGCAGATAGGCGCCGCATCCCTGAACGACGGAACGAATCACTCGGCTCCTCCGGTGGCCTGCAGCGCCGGCGGCGCCGGCGCCTCGGCGGCCGAGGTCACCTGGCGCAGCTTGGCCAGCCCCTCGACAAGCTTGTTCTTGTATTCGTAGCGGACCATGTCGACCGCCACGCCGATGGCATAGGCGAAGCCCAGCGTGTCCGTGCCGCCGTGGCTTTTCACGCAGACGCCGTCGAGGCCCAGGAAGACGCCGCCGTTACGGCGCCGCGGGTCGACACGCTTGCTCATCTTGATCAAGGCGCCGGCAGCGAACAGGTAGCCGATCTTGGCGAAGGTCGAGGTCCTGAAGGCGTCGCGCACGAACTGGGTATAGAGCTTGGCGGTGCCTTCGATCGCCTTCAGCGCGACGTTGCCGGTAAAGCCATCGGCCACGACGACATCGACCACGCCCGCACCGATGTCGTTGCCTTCGACGAAGCCGTGGAAGTCGACGGGCGAGCCCTCGCGGCGCAGCCAGGCAGCGGCCTGGCGCAGCTCCTCATGGCCCTTGAGCTCTTCGGACCCGACATTGAGCAGGCCGACCTTGGGCCGGTCGAGGCCGAGCAGCACCTGGGCGAAGACGCTGCCCATGACGGCGAATTCGGCGAGGTTGCCGGCATCGCATTCGAGGTTGGCGCCGAGGTCGAGCATCACCGTCTCGCCGCGTGAGGTCGGCAGTAACGAAGCAAGCGCCGGGCGGTCCGCGCCTTCCAGCATGCGCATGGCAAACATCGAGATGGCGAGCAGCGCGCCGGTGTTGCCGGCCGACACGACGGTGTCGGCGCGACCCTGCGCCGCCGCTTCGACGGCCAGCCACATGCTCGACTTGCGGCGCCGGCGCAGCGCAAAAGACGGCTTGTCCTCGGCCAGCACCGCATCCTCGGCCGGCACGATCTCGAGCGCCTGGGACAAGCCCTTGCGCTTGTCGACCAGCGGCTTCAGCCGCGCCGGGTCACCGAACAGCAGGAACGACGTGCCGGGATAACGCTCGCGCGCGATATCGGCCCCGTTCACGACGACAGCCGGCGCCTGATCGCCGCCCATGCCGTCGAGCGCCAGGACAATCTTGCCCGCGCTCATTGGGATGCCCCGCCTGTCGAGTGCCAGCGCATCGCCGGCGGCGTGCTGGATTACTTCTCGGCCGACGCGCTGTCGGCCAGGACCGGCATGTCCTCGCGGTAATAACCGCAATGCGAGCACACCATATGCGGCCGCTTCAGCTCGCCGCAATTCTTGCACTCGACATAAGCCATCGAGGGTATTGCGTGATGGGACCGGCGCATGTTGCGGCGGGACTTCGAAACCTTCTTCTTGGGAACTGCCATGACGATCTCCACGACGGGGCGGCGCTTCTCGCCTGCCCCAAAAAACTGCGGCCGCGCTCTATAGGCGCGGCAGGGCGCCTTCTCTAGCCAAAACGTCTCACCGCCGCAACAATTTAGCGCCCGCGGCGCGGCTTGTCTCTGAGCGCCGCCAGCCCGGCGAAAGGGTGCCGGCGCTGCTCGGACGGGCCCTTCCGGCCGCCGCCGCGAGGCCTCGGCAGGACGTCTTCCAGCTTGGCGCCGGGCCGTCGCGGATAGGGATCGGCCAACAGGGAGAGCTGTTCGGCAACAATCTCGCCGACATCGAGCAGATTTCCCGACAGCGGCTCGGGCGAATTGGCGTGGGCGCTCAATACCGCCTCGCCGCTTTCGGGGTCGCGCTCATCCGCAAGGTCCTTCTTGAAGACGAGGCGGAAGGCGTCATCGAGGTCCTGCGTCACCGGGTCCAAGGTCAAAACGCAGGCCTGGACGATCTTTCCGCGCAGCCGGCCCTCGACCACGACCTGGCCGCCAATGCGGCGATCGACCGTGACGCGGGCGGCAAAGGCCGGCAGGCCCAGAAAACCGAAGCGCTTGGCCAGCGCCGCCCGCTCGCCATCGCTGGCGACGATATCCAGGGCGGTCCCGTTGTTGCCCATGCGATCGAGATCGACGATCCGTTCTATTTCAGAATTCTGTTTTTTATCAGTTAGTTGAGACATTTTCCTACACTACTTTATCAAGTCATTGCGGAGTGTCGCCGCCAACCGAGCCGCGTACTGGCGAACATGGGCTTCGAGACGCGCCACCGCCTGATCGTCGGCCGGCGGCCTACCGCCATAGGCGTTGCGACGCAAGACCTCGCCGAGCCCGGTCGGACCGCCGGCCAAGGCGTCGCGGTAGGCCAGGGCGCGGCCATGCAGCCCTTCGGCCATGATCTTGATGCGCCGGCCGACGCCCAGGTCCTGAACGCCGATTTCGCGCAGGGTGAGGTCGAGATGGCGGAACATGGCGTCGAAGAACGCCTGGGCCAGTTCCTCGCCATCGGGCTCGCGCCGCAGCCGATCGATCACCAACGCGGCATGCAGGGCCAGCGAATCGAAACGGCCGTCGAGCGTATCGGGAATGGCGCAGGCCTCGAACAGGTCGGGCGCCCGCGCTTCCGCGGCGGTGCGTGCATAAAGCGCGGCGGCAAACGCCTCATGGGGCTTCTTGCGGTGGAACACGGGCTCTGCTTCCTCTTGGCGAGCGCCCCGGTTGACCCAGGACGACCGTCACGACATCTTGTGCACCCTCTTTCCGACGAACCCAAGAACCAGTCCATGCGTCGCACAGTCCCGCTCGCGCTCGCCGCCCTCCTGCTCGCGGCTTGCGACAACATCACCGATCTCCGCGGCTTCTCGCCGTCGCCGGGCGCGGTCGACAAGCTCGAGGTCAAGACCCAGAGCCGCGAGGACGTCCAGCGCCTGATCGGCACGCCCTCCTCCGTGGCGACCTTCAATCCGAACGTCTGGTACTACATCAGCGCGAGGCAGGAATACTGGGGGCCTTCCAGGCCGTGGCTCACCGAGCAGAGCGTGATCCAGATCACGTTCGACGAATTGGGCCGCGTGCAGACCATCAAATACTACGACCTGAGCGATGCGCAGAACATCACCATGGTGGCGCGCGTCACGCCGACCTCGGGCAAGGAGCTGACGGTGCTCGAGCAGATCCTGGGCAACGTCGGCAAGTTCAGCGGCGGAAGGCAGCAGACCAATCCGGGCGCGCCGACCAGCGGCGGCATCTGATACGGCTCTCCAAGCGGGCAAAGAACGACAGCCCGAACAAAAAAGCCCCGGTCCTGCGACCGGGGCTTTTGCGTTGGTTTCGGCTGCGGTCTCAGTGCGCGAGCACGGCGAGGAGCAGCAAGGCCACGATGTTGGTGATCTTGATCATCGGGTTCACGGCGGGGCCCGACGTGTCCTTGTAGGGATCGCCGACGGTGTCGCCGGTCACGGCGGCCTTGTGGGCCTCCGATCCCTTGCCGCCGAAATGGCCCTCTTCGATGTACTTCTTGGCGTTGTCCCAGGCGCCGCCGCCCGCCGTCATCGAGATGGCGACGAACAGGCCGGTGACGATCACGCCCAGAAGCATGCCGCCGACGGCCGCGAAGGCGTCGGCCTTGTTGGCGATCGCCGCGATGACGAAATACAGCACGACCGGCGACAGCACCGGCAGCAGCGAGGGGATCATCATCTCCTTGATCGCTGCCTTGGTGAGCATGTCGACGGCACGGCCGTAATCCGGACGATCGGTGCCCGCCATGATGCCGGGCTTCTCCCTGAACTGCCGGCGGACCTCTTCGACCACCGACTGCGCGGCGCGGCCGACGGCCAGCATCGACATGCCGCCGAACAGATACGGCAGGCCGCCGCCGATCAGCAGGCCGACCACGACGTAGGGGTTCTCCAGCGAGAAGCTGATCGCCTTCACGCCCAGCTTGCCCTGGGCGATGAAGTAGGCGAGGTCCGAAGTATAGGCCGCGAACAGCACCAGGGCGCCCAAGCCGGCCGACGCGATGGCGTAGCCCTTGGTGACGGCCTTGGTGGTGTTGCCGACGGCGTCGAGCGCGTCGGTGTTCTTGCGCACTTCCTTCGGAAGTCCCGCCATCTCGGCAATGCCGCCGGCATTGTCGGTCACCGGCCCGTAGGCGTCGAGCGCCACCACCATGCCGGCGAGCGCCAGCATGGCGGTCGTGGCGATGGCGATGCCGAACAGACCGGCCAGGATGTAGCAGGTCACGATGCCGGCGCAGATCAGCAGCGCCGGGAGCGCCGTGGCTTCCATCGACATCGCGAGGCCGGCGATGACGTTGGTGCCGTGGCCGGTGACCGAGGCCTGCGCCACCGCCTTGACCGGACGGTAGTCGGTGCCGGTGTAGTATTCGGTGATCCACACGATCAGGCCGGTGATGACGAGGCCGACCAGCGAACACCAGAACAGCGTCATGCCGGTGAACGTGCGGTCGCCCACCTTGAGCACGGTGTCCATGCCGACGACCCAGTTGGTGACGAACCAGATCGCCGGGATCGACAGCACGGCCGCGGTGATCACGCCCTTGTACATCGCCCACATGATGTTGCCGTCGGAGCCCAGACGGACCGCGAAGGTGCCGATGATCGAGGTGATGATGCAGGCGCCGCCGATGGCCAGCGGATAGGTCATCAGCTTGGAGACCAGCGCCGGATCGGCCACGAAGAAGATCGAGGCCAGCACCATCGTGGCGACGGTGGTCACCGCATAGGTCTCGAACAGGTCGGCGGCCATGCCGGCGCAATCGCCGACGTTGTCGCCCACGTTGTCGGCGATGGTGGCCGGGTTGCGCGGGTCATCCTCGGGGATGCCGGCTTCGACCTTGCCCACCATGTCGCCGCCGACATCCGCACCCTTGGTGAAGATGCCGCCGCCGAGACGGGCAAAGATCGAGATCAGCGAGGCGCCGAAGCCCAGCGAGACCAGCGCGTCGATCATCTCGCGGCTGCCGACGCCGATGCCCATGTTGAGCAGCACGGCGAAGTAGCCGACCACGCCCAGGAGCGCGAGACCCGCCACCAGCATGCCGGTGACCGCGCCCGCCTTGAAAGCGAGGTCGAGGCCCTGCGCCAGGCTCTTCTGCGCCGCCACGGCGGTGCGCACGTTGGCACGCACCGAGACGTTCATGCCGATGAAGCCGGTGGCGCCGGACAGCACGGCCCCGATCAGGAATCCGACGGCGGCATATTTGCCGAGCAGGATGGCGAGCACGACCAGCACGATGACGCCGACGATGGCGATCGTGGTGTACTGGCGGCGCAGATAGGCTGCGGCACCCTCCTGAATGGCCTGCGCGATCTCCTGCATGCGCGGAGTGCCAGCGTCGGCGGCCATGACCCGCGATGCGGTAACGACGCCATAGAGCACGGCGATCACGCCGCAGCCCATGACGGCCCAAAGAACGTTAGACATTTTTTCTAACCTATTGTTTTAACGGCATTCTCAGCCTGGCGCTCGCCGAAGTACTGGACCTCCCCCGGCGCGAGGCGGGCGGAAAATGGCAGAACGCCCCCACATGCGCAACCCGTCGCCTCAATCGTGGTCGGGAAAAGCCCCATCGCCTCAAAGGCTTGGCCTCACGCGCGCGAAGGATGGCGCAGCTGGAACAGGCCGATCACCAGGAACGCCACGAACACCAGGGCCAGCGCCACGTAGTTCAGCGTGGCCCAGCCCTTGAGCTCCAGCACGACGCTGGCCATCAGGCTGGCGGTGGTGGTGACGCCGAACACCATGAAATCGTTGAAGGCCTGGGCCTTGCCGCGCTCGGCCGGCCGGTAGGTGGTGGTGAGCAGGGTGGTGGCGCCGACGAACAGGAAGTTCCAGCCCACCCCGTTGAGGCAAAGGGCGATGCGGAAGTGCCACTCGGTGACGCCCATCAGGGCGACCGCCACGCCCGCCACCAGGAGGGCGATGCCCGTCATCATCATCTTGAACACGCCGTGACGGGCGATCAGGTGTCCGGTGAAGAAGGCCGGGATGAACATGCCCATGACGTGCACGAAGATCGTGATCGGCGCCTCGGTCTTGCTCAAGCCGCACATGACGATGGCCAGTGGTGAGGCCGCCATCACGAACGACATCACGCCGAAGGCGATGATGGCGCCGGCGCAGGCGACCATGTAGGCCGGCTGGGTGACGATCTCGAGCAACGGCCGCTGCGGGCCGCTGGCGTCCTCGGCCTTCACCGCCGGAAACTCGATGAAGCCCAGCACGACAAAGACGATCGCATGGACCACGATGACGGCGCAGAAGCTCGCCTGGAAAGTCGGCAGCCAGAGATCGGGCGTGAAGCGCGCCAGGCCGGGGCCGACGATGCCCGCCAGCACGCCGCCCGCGGTCACGTAAGAGATCGCCTGGGCGCGGAAGTGGCCGGGCGCCAGCTCGACGGCGGCGAAGCGGTAGAGCTGCATGTTGGCGATGCCGTAGCCCAGGAACAGGCCGCCCACGCACATCACCGGGAAGCTGCCCATGCCGAGCCCGATGGCGGCAAATGACGCGCCGACCATGCCCATTAACGAACCGGAGCGGAAGCCGAACTTGCGGCCGCGGCGCATCATCAGCAGCGAGGCCGGGAACACCGACAGCATGACGCCGAAATGCTGCATGGTGATCGGCAGGTTCGCCCACATGCGCATGTCGGGCGACACGATGGTCAGCACCGCCAGCGCCGAGGAGGCGAACATCAGCGTGTTGCTGCTCTGGGTCAGCGCCTGACAGATCGCCAGCAGCGTGATGTTGCGCATCGCGCGTCGCGGCATGGCGCTGCCGGACGTTGCCGCCGCTTCCTCCACCTTTATCGAACCATCCATTGGGCGCGCACTCTAGTCGCCCGGCCGCGCTGCCCCAAGCGATTAGCCGGGGGCGGTTTGCAGTGCAGCTATGACCTCAGAAGTGAACGTAACCTTTGCGCGGCGCCGCTATCGGCCGGCCGGCGAGCGTGAGCTGCACGCCGCGCCCGCGCATGAAGCGGCCAATTTGAGTCACCTGGACACCGGCCGAACGCGCCGCCGCAACCAGCACACTCTGCCTGCGTGGCGGCACGGCGATCACGAGCTCGTAGTCGTCTCCACCGCCCAGTATGTTGGCCCACAGCTTTGGAGTCGTCGCGAGCGCACGTCGCGCTCCAGCCGACAGCGGCACGCGCTCGCGTTCGATCACCACGCCGAGCCGCGACGCTTCGCCGATGTGGCCGGCATCGGCCAGCAAACCATCGGACACATCGGCCGTCGCCGATGCGATGCCGACCAGGCGCGGCCCCAGTGTCGTGCGGGGTTGCGGTTGCCTGAAACGTTTCTCGAGGGCCGGACTGTCGAGCCGACCACGTGCGGCAAGCAGGCCAAGCGCGCCGTCGCCGATCGTGCCGCTCACCCACAGCTGATCGCCCGCCCGTGCGCCGGCGCGCGTCAGCCCGCGGCCGCGTGGCACGCGACCGAAAGCAGTGATGGTGACGGTGAGCGGCCCCGGCGACACCACCGTGTCGCCGCCGCAGAGCACGATGCCGTAGCGGCGCTGATCGGCGGCCAGGCCACGGGCAAATCCCGCGACCCAACTCTCCTTCCATCCCTTCGAAAGCGACAGCGAAAGTTGATAAGTGAACGGCGTGCCGCCGCCGGCCGCCAGGTCGGAGAGGCAGACGCGCAGGGCCTTGGCTGCCACGAATTCGGGTCTCTCGTCGGCAAGGAAATGGACACCCGACACGATCGTGTCGGTCTTGACCACGAGGTCATGCTTCGGATCGGCCGAAAGGAAGGCGTTGTCGCTCTTGAGTCCGCCGGCGCCCTTGAAGCCGCGCGCCAATGGCGCGAAGTAGCGGGCGATCAGCTCGAATTCGCCCATGCGCCCGATGCGCGCCATCGATTGACTACCGCACGAGCTCGGCAGACCGCGCCTGGCGCGCCACGCGGTCGAGCACCGAATTGATGAAGTTCGGCTCGCCCTGGTCGTAGAAGGCGTGGGCGATCTCGACATATTCGTTGATTGCCACCCTGGGCGGCACGTCCCGGCGATGCAGGAGTTCGTAGGCGCCGGCGAGCAGGATCGCGCGCACCAGCCGGTCGATGCGTTTCCAGGTCCAGTCCTCGGCCAACGCCGCCGACACGGTCTGCTCGAGCTCGTCCTTGTGCGCCACGGTGCCTTCGACGACGTCCTTGAACAGCGGCCGGTCGGCGTCGCGGCGCATGCCGCCCTCGCCCGCCTCGCCGGTACGCACGTTCAGGAACTGCTCGATGATCTCCGCCGGCGCGTGCTCGCCCTCCTGCCATTGGTAGAGCGCCTGCACCGCCGCCAGCCGCGCCGCCTGACGACGGCTTGGCGTGGGCTTGGGCTTGGGCGCCGGCTGGTCGCTCACGAATTCCGCCAGCGGCGGCCGAGCGCCACCATGGCGAGGCAGGCGTGTGCCGCATCACCGCCTTTGTCGCCGCGGTCGGTGGCGGCGCGCGCCCAAGCCTGGTCGACGTTGTTGACGGTGACGATGCCGTAGCCGATCGCCAGCTTTTTTTGCACCGAGAGATCCATCAGGCCGCGCGCACTCTCGCCGCAGACATAGTCGTAATGCGTGGTCTCGCCGCGGATGACGCAGCCCAGCGCGACGAAACCGTCGTAGCGGCCGGCGGCGAGCGCGATGGCGCCGGGGATCTCGAAGGCGCCGGGCACAACGACGCGTTCCGACAGCGCGCCGTTCTTGCCGATCTCGCGCTCGGCGCCGGCGATCAGCGCATCGGCGATATCCTCGTAGTAGCGCGATTCCACGATCAGGATGCGCGCGCCCTTGACGCCGTCGACCGCCGGCCGGGTCGTCGGGGTTTCCGTCCGTGTCGACATGGATCAGCGCGTCTCTGGACGCCGAGTGGGGCGGCCGGGAACCGGCTTCTGGTCGACGATCTTGAGGCCGAAGCCTTCCAGGCCGACCACGCTCTTCTTGCTGTTGGACAGCAGCACCATTTCCTTCACGCCGATGTCGATCAGGATCTGGGCGCCGACGCCGTAATCGCGCAGCTCGCCGCCGGCCGGCTCGAGCTTCTCGCCGGCGCGGCGGCGCTGCTCGGAGAGCATGACGGTGACCGGCTCGCGGATCAGCACGATGACGCCGCGGCCTTCCTTGGCGATCTCGCGCATCGACGCCTCGATCTCGCCGCCGCGGCCGGTGTCGCGCTGGCCGAGTGCGTCGGTGAAGATGTTGACGGCGTGCATGCGCACGGTGACCGGGCCACCGGTCGCCGGATCGCCCTTCACCAGGGCGATGTGCTGGGCCATCGTCACCTTGTTGACGTAGATGACGCAGCGGAAGTCGCCGCCATAGATGCTCTCGAAGGTGGTTTCGCTCAGGCGCTTGACGATCGAATCGTAGCGCCGGCGGTAGGCGATCAGGTCGGAGATGGTGCCGATCTTGAGACCATGGCGCTGGGCGAAGCTGATGAGGTCGTTGCGACGGGCCATCGTGCCGTCGTCGTTCATGATCTCGCAAATCACGCCGGCCGGAGTGAGGCCCGCCAGACGCGCCAGGTCGACCGCGGCCTCGGTGTGGCCGGTGCGCTCGAGCGTGCCGCCGTCACGCGCCACCAGCGGAAAGACGTGGCCGGGCGTGACGATGTCCTGCGGCCCGCACGACGGATCGATCGCCACCGCCACGGTGCGCGCGCGGTCGGCCGCCGAAATGCCGGTGGTGACGCCCTCGCGCGCCTCGATCGAGACGGTGAAGGCGGTCTGGTGGCGGGTGCCGTTGTTCTGCGACATCAGCGCCAGGCCGAGCTGCTCGACCCGTTCGCGGGTCAGCGCCAGGCAGATCAGGCCGCGCGCGTGCTTGGCCATGAAGTTGATGGCCTCGGGCGTGGCGCACTGGGCCGGGATCACGAGATCGCCCTCGTTCTCGCGGTCCTCGTCGTCGACCAGGATGAACATCCGGCCCTTGCGGGCCTCTTCGATGATGTCCTCGGCCGCGGCCTTCACCTCGGAAAAGGTGATCTTCCAGGCGTCTTTTTCGAGCGCGCTCATGATTTTTCGTGCTCCAACAGTCGCGCAACGTAACGCGCGAGCATATCGACCTCAAGGTTGACCCGCTGGCCGACTTTGGCCTGTCCCAGGGTCGTGACCGCCTGGGTATGTGAAATGATGTTCACGCCGAAGCGATTGCCGTCCACTTCGTTGACCGTGAGCGAGATGCCGTCGACCGCGACCGAGCCCTTCGAGGCGACGAAGCGCGCCAGCTCGGCCGGCGCCTCGAACACGAAGCGCACGCTGCCGCCTTCCGGCGTCATCGACACGATCTTCCCCATGCCGTCGACGTGGCCATAGACCAGATGGCCGCCCAGCTCGTCGCCCAGCTTGAGCGACAGTTCGAGGTTGAGGCGGCTGCCCAGCTTCCACTCGCCGAGATGGGTCTTGTCCAGGCTCTCGGCCGACACTTCGACCGCGAACCAGTCGCCGCCCTTTTCGAGCACGGTGAGGCAGCAGCCCGAGCAGGCGATCGAGGCGCCGATGGCGATCGGCTCCATGTCGTGCCGGGTGCGCACGACGAAGCGGCGATCGTCGGCGTTGCCGCCCGGGGTGACGGAGGTGATCTCGCCGATGTCGGTCACGATGCCGGTGAACATGCTCGTACTTAAGTCCGTCTTGCCCAGGTTTCCAGCGTGTCGCCGGCCAGCGAGCGCGCCGAAACCAGGTTGAACCGGGGCGCGAAATCGAGCCGATTGAAGCCCAGTTCCCCGACCGCAGAGCGGCCGTCGCCGCCCAGCACGAGCCCCGCCCGATAGCTGCTGATACGGTCGACCAACCCGGCTTTCAGGAAGGCCGCCGCGACCTGGCCCCCGCCTTCGACCAGCACGCGCGTGAGACCGCGGGCACCGAGCGCCTGCGCCGCCGCCGCGACATCTACCCGCCCGTCCCCGCCAGCAGCGACTTCCACGACTTCCACGCCCGCCTCCTGCAAAGCCTTGC